>CAYWCW010000017.1:0-71708 GCA_964456865.1 uncultured Cellvibrionaceae bacterium | reverse complement strand
ACAAACACATCAGCTTGTAGCTCAGTGGATGACACAGAGTTATGAACAGCCTCGGGAGTAACATAGACGATGAAGCCCGACCAAAAACCTAACTTTATCGTTCTGCGATTCACTAATATGTTGCTACCGCCAACACCAGACAGCCCTGTATGACCCGAGCTGTTACGGTTTAGTTGATATCCCTTCTACGCCAACCAATACCCCTTGTGCTGTACCCAGAAAAAATATTAATTGGCAAGTACTATCCTGGAAATTCTTTAATCATAAGACTTCAAGTTATGAGTAATCGTTCAGGAATTATAGTTTTTGCAGTTACTCCAGGCTTGGTTTTACTGCCCGTATTCATGTTGATTTCCCAATACATAGTTGAATTGTTTATGCCGCATGGACAGAATTTTGTCTTATATAAAACCATCAAACGGGATTCCCTTCCCGCGTCCAGCCCTTGCGTCATATAAGCTCGCAAAGAATGCGGAACATGACATTGGCTGAGCTGCCGGCATTTCCGTCATCGTCATATACCGTCAGGATGACGCGAATCCATTGCCCGGCAACATAGCAGTCGTGCTCGTTGTGGGGAAGCAAGAGCGAGGCAGATGGCATCCATGTCCAGGTGAATGGGTAAACTGGATTGACGGATTCGAATAACATTCTTTCGCGATAAATTTCTGTGGTACTGCCTGCCTGGTAACTGATGGCCCTTAAGGAAAAGAAATAGGGTGGATTGCCATTACCCGGCGTACCCATTGTAAAGGTGATCAGCCTCATGCGACTGTAGGTGTCATCCACATAATTGGGGGCAGATATGCCAAGTGTGGCATTGGGGCCGGGAATCGCTGGAGGCTCCTGCACGGATATGTTGATGGACACCGGCGACGAGACCGCTCCCTGGGAATCGGTCACTCGCAGGGTTACCCTGCGGTTACCGGGAATGGTGAATACCTGGCTTGCGTTACAGCCCGTCAGGGTAATGCTGTCGGCATCACTGCCACCACTGACAGGGCTGGATTGCCACTGGCAACCGGTGTTCAGCGTGCCATCACCAGGGCCTTGCCCCTCGTTGGGATCCAGCCCGTAGCCGGAAAAGGTGACCGACTGCCCCCGGTAAAAAGTACCCGGAGCGGTTTGGATAACAGCCACCGGAGGTTGGTTGGTGACATTGAAGGTAACGGAATGACTGATAGTGATACCCGAAGGCAAGGTCGCTGTGGCGGTAATGGTACGGGGACCTGTGGAGTTGAACCGGTAAGTGGCGCTGCCAGTGGTTGGCGATGGAGGTGCCGGGCTCCAACTAACCGGACATTGGTTTGGTGGGCAGATTCGGCCATCGAGATACACGGCAGGCACCAGCACGATGTTGCGGTTAAGTGGTGCAGCATCAGGATTATTCAGCACCGAACTTTGGATGCGGATATGGGGTGTGTATTTGACGGCTTCCAGGGCATTGACCACCCGGTGTACCTCCGGCGAACTGCCGACGTGAGCGGATTCCAGCAGTATCCGGGTGACCTCATCCTTTGATAACGCGGGCAGCATTGCCCGTATCAGTGCAACAACACCCGCCGCATAAGGTGACGCATAGCTGGTACCACTGCCTACCACTGCCTGATTCGTGGATGCAGCTTCACCGGCTACCAACCCCATATAGGGCGCGAAAATATCTACGGTATTGTCCCGTTCGGTGATCCTGCCATAGTTGGAGCCACCATCCCTGCCCAGCGAATTGTGGGCCAGCCCGCCCACGCAGATAACCCGCTCGCTTTCACAGGGCCAAAGCAGGTGTGATTCCCAGCAACTGCCGAGAAAACACTCCATATCGTCCACATTTTCCCCGCTATTCCCGGCGGCGGCCAGCAATACGGGCCCCTCAAGATTCTCTGTGTAGATACGGGAAGGACCCACACCCCAATCAAAAATGGACGGCACACGGCTGCTAAAGCTCATGTTAATGACACTGGCGCCGTTGTTACGGGCGGTTGTGATACCAATGGTGGCGCTCCAGGCGTCATAAAGGGTGTATACATTCACCAGCCGGGCTACTGGTGCCCCGGTACCTGCTGCACCAAAGTTATTATCCAATTGACCGCCCGCTGCCTGGGCAGCCATGGTGCCGTGCCATGGACAGGAATTGTTGCCCGGGAGGCATATCGATATTCAGGAATCCCATGTCCACGATACCGATGGTCACACTATTTGGTGTCAACAGACCCAGGGACTCCATGAACTGCCAGGCTTGGGGAACACCTATGCCTTGCACGGAATCCGCGCGGTAGTGAACCCAGTCAAAGGCATTGGAGCTCCAGGTGCCATCGGGCGTCCAGCCGAAAGCGGGGTTGCCGTTGTAAACAGGTGCATCTGAGGTTACACCGTCTGCCACAGCTTCGCCTGCCCCTACCGGATTGAAACCGACCAGGATGCCGTTGGCCGCTTCAAGAGCCGCCACTGCCAGCAGATTACGGGCCTGCTTGCTGGAAACGGCAACTGCTTCGGTAATGCCAGGGCGCAGGCTAGCCAGCAGCGCTGGTAGCTGGTGCGGATCTATATCCAGCTCACCTACCCGTACCAGTGTGTGGAATTGCCCTTGGTCATCCACTTCCACATCCACTACGCTGCCACCCCAGCGGGCGGCAAAGGCTGGGCCTGCATCGGGACTATCACTGACCAGCAACAATTCGTTTTCCACAAAGTCTGTCTGCACGCCACGGGAATCCACCATGGCTGCCACTGGCCGCTCCCCATTACCATCCAACGCCTCCAGGCTCGGATTCAAGGGAGCAATGGAAGTATCCAGCGCTACACTGGCCCCTCCTCCGCAACCCTCTCCGACAGGGCGTTCCGCCAGTACTGGCCGCCGCAGCCGCAGTAGCTCCTCATATAGCGCTTCCAGGGTGTTTGCCCGGGATTCCGTCATGCTCTCCTCTTGCCAGGCGGCTACATCCTCGAGGGCATCCAGCACGCTGTTGGAGGCTGTACAGGCATCGCCACCCGCCAGCGCCACGGCAGCATCATTGAGAGTGGTCAGGAGGGTGTCTTTCCATGGGAGCGGCAGGTCCATGCCACTCACCTGCTGATAGACAGGTCTCACGATCAGGTTGTCAACTGATGATGATTGGCTACTGGCACTGCTGCTGGTGCTACTGGAACTGCTACTGACAATAGCGCTGCTGCTGCTGGCACCTCCACCACCACTGCTACCGCCGCCACACGCTGACAACACACAGCTCAAAAATACTAACAGCGCAAGATTTCGTGATTGGTTCAGCATCCTTCACCCCCGTGTTATTGTCGCCTACATGTGTATATTTTTTGTACCGCATCATAGCAGCCACTTTTGGCAAATACGAGACAGGTACCGGCAAGAGGCAAACCAGCGACTCTGGCAGATACCAGCCATGACTATCGATATCTATCGATATAATGCACAGCATCAAACAAGCCTCAGGAGATCGCCATGCTGATTCAACACCACACCACTGATCTGAACACACCCACCGGCCCTATGCGGGTTTACGTCTACCGCCCGGTAGACGCCGGTAAATATCCCGCCATTCTTCTTTACTCCGAGATTTTCCAACAGACCGGTCCCATCCGCCGCAGTGCCCAGATCATGGCCGGCCACGGTTTTATCGTACTGGTGCCGGAAGTCTTTCACGAGCTGAATCCGATTGGCACGGTGTTGGGTTACGACGATGCCGGGCGGGACAAGGGCAATGCCGATAAAGTCGCCAAGACATTGGAAGCCCACGACACGGATACCAAGGCGATGATTGACCATCTCCAGGGCCTGGATTATTTCTCGGGCCGCATCGGCGCCATGGGCTTTTGCCTGGGCGGTGGACTGGCCTATCGCGCGGCACTCAACCCTGCCATCAGCGCCACCAGTTGCTTCTATGCCACGGATATTCACTCGGGCCTGACACCGTCGCAACCCGGCAACGAAAGCCTGGCGCGCACCGGTGAGATTCGCGGTGAACTGCAAATGATCTGGGGCAAGCAGGACCCGCATATTCCACTGGAGGGCCGCGCCTTGATCCACAAAAACCTGGTGGACAAACAGGTGAATTTCACCTGGCATGAATTCAACGGCGTCCACGCCTTCATGCGCGACGAAGGTGAACGTTACGATGCTGAATTGCAGCTGCTGGGTTACCAGATGGCCATTGGCCTATTCCGGCGCAGGCTTTACGTCGCGAACTGATTAACCACCAGACCATGCCTGATCTCATCAAAGCAGGATGATCTGGTGATACAGGCCTATCCCGATGATCACATTCAAGGGGAAGGTCAAACCCAGCGCCGCGAGCATGGCCAGGCCGATATTGGCTTCAGGGATCGCGCCTTTGATGGCGACCGGCGCAGCAATGTAGGAGGCGCTGGCGGTGAGGCTTGCCAGTATCACCAGCGATCCCTCCGACAGCCCCAGCAGCTTGCCCGCGATAATCCCCAGGAGCGCGAGGCACGGTGGTGCGAGCAAGGCAAATACCAACAGGCGCCATTGGCTGCGCGGGAAAGGCCGTAGGGTGTCCGCTGCCACCATGCCCATTTCCAGCAAAAACAACGCAAGCACCGCCTTGAAGGCGCCGGTAAACAAATCCGTAACCGAAGCGCCATCCAGGGGACCGTACATCCAGCCGATAATCACACCACCCACCAGCAGGATCACGCCCTTGTTGGTCAGCGCCTCGTGCCAGAGCGCGCCCAGGGACACCACAGGTCCCTGGGTCTGGTAGCGGCGGTACAACAACAGGCCGACGATGATGGCGGGCAGCTCCATCAGTACCAGGTACAAGGTGACTTCCGCACCCATCACGAGGCTGCGCGCCTCCACATAGGCCAAGGCCACGGCGAAGGTACCGGCGCTCACCGAACCATAGTGGGCAGCGATACTGGCGCTGTCCGCCAGCGACAAACCCACTGCCCGGCGCAGCAAGGGGAACAACAACAATGGAATCAACGCGCCCAGCAACACCACACCCAGGAGCTCCGGCAGCAGTCCCCAACTGAGGTTGCCGTGCAGCGACATGCCACCCTTGAGGCCGATGGTCAGCATCAGCAGCAGGCTGAGGGTGTCGTAGGTGGCTTTAGGAATGCTCAGGTCTGAACGCAGGAGGCCGGCCACCAGACCGAGCAGGAAAAACATCACCACGATATCAGGCATGGATGTCCTCTGGATCGTTGCTAAAAAAAACGCCGCTGGCAGCGGCGTTATAGTTACAGGCTCAGGCTTCTGTTGCTGGCCTTGATAAATTCCTTCTTGAGATCCTCGTAGGTATGCACCGCCGGGAACTGCGGGAATTCATCAATCACATTCCGGGGCGCATGGAACAGGATTCCGGCATCGGCCTCGCCCAGCATGGTGGTGTCATTGTAGGAGTCGCCAGCGGCGATCACGCGGTAATACAGTGTCTTGAGGGCCAGCACTGATTGCCGCTTGGGATCTTTCTGGCGCAGGGTGTAGCCCACTACCCTGTCGCGCTCGTCGATGTTCAGGCGGTGGCACCAGAGAGTCGGAAAGCCCAGTTGGCGCATCAGCGGCTGGGAGAATTCGTAAAAGGTGTCGGAGAGGATGATCACCTGGAAGCGCTCGCGCAGCCAGTCGACAAATTCCACGGCGCCATCCAGCGGCTTGAGCGTGGCGATCACGGCCTGGATTTCCTTGAGGCCGAGGTTGTTTTCTTCCAGGATACGCAGGCGCTGTTTCATCAGCACATCGTAGTCCGGGATATCGCGGGTGGTCGCTTTGAGAGAATCGATACCGGTCGCCTTGGCGAATTCGATCCAGATTTCCGGAACCAGTACCCCTTCGAGATCAAGACACGCGATTTCCACACACACCTCCACCGGTTGGACGCCCCGCCGGGCGTAAAAGCCAAAAATTGGCGGCAATCTACCCGTTTTGGGCCCCAAACGCAAACGGCCGGCGGCCGCCTGCTTATGCTATGCTTCGCAGCCCGTGAAGCCATCCGTACCCGGAGAAGAGCATGAGCCAAGCGCTGATCGATCTGGTGGATGTGGACGCCCAATTGCAGCAGGCGTCCCCCCGCAAGATCCTTAAATATGCCCTGGAACAATTTGACAATATCGCCGTGTCCTTCAGTGGTGCCGAGGACGTGGTGCTGATCGACATGGCCCACAGCCTGCGCAAGGACATACAGGTGTTCACCCTGGACACCGGCCGCCTTCACCCGGAAACCTACCGTTTTATCGACAAGGTGCGCAATCACTATGACATCGCCATCGATGTGCTCTCACCCGATGGCGAAGCCGTGCGCCAACTGGTGCGCGAAAAAGGGCTGTTCAGCTTTTACCAGGACAACCACGGCGAATGCTGCGGTATCCGCAAGATAGCCCCCCTGCGCAAAAAACTGCACGAGCTGGACGCCTGGGTTACCGGCCAGCGCAAGGACCAAAGCCCTGGCACCCGGGCCGGGATTCCCGTCATTCAGCAGGACACGGCCTTTGCCCGTCCCGGCGCCAGCCTGGTCAAATTCAATCCGCTGGCGAACTGGACCTCACAGGATGTCTGGGACTATATCCGCGGCAATGGCCTGCCCTACAACGAGCTGCACGACCGGGGCTATGCCTCCATCGGTTGCGAGCCCTGTACCAAACCCGTGGGCCCCGGTCAGCATGAGCGCGAGGGCCGCTGGTGGTGGGAAGAGGCAACCAAGAAGGAATGCGGCCTGCACGGCACGAATCTGAAAGCCGACTCCTGATACCTTGATATCTTATGAAGGGCGCCGCATAAACGAGGCGCCCTTTCCTCCCTGCATCAACCCGGCACGTTTAATTCTCTATCTCATCCACATCCAGTTGTCCGCTCATGCGGCGAGTGAAGTGGGACCAGCACATGCCCACAGTAAGGAACATCGCCAGGAAAACCTCGATGACCCAGGTCATCGCAGACACATCCTCGAGACTGAGCAGCCCCCAGTAAATCAGCAGCCAGATCAGGCAGGCAAACAACGCCACAAACAGGATGACACCGACAACCCCCAGGGAATTGAAAGTGGCATTGAGATAGAAACCCCATCCGATGATCAGCAGCAAACCGGCAATCGCCAAATAGGGCGTGATCTGGTTCCAGCTGTCGTAAGCCCAATGAAAAAAGGAATAGCCTGACGGGTTATAGGTGAGCAACACCAGCAACAACGCAAAAACAAACCGCAAAAAAACGCCCAGTGCGGACAGATTCATGATTGGCTCCCGGATAGAGAATTGAATGTTATTGTCTTGATACCTTGTGTTCTTTACTTGAGTGATTTCAGCAAAGGCTCCAAGGTGCCTTGCCAAACCCGCTCATCAACCGCACCGATATGTTTATAGCGAATGATGCCCTGGCGATCGACCACGTAGGTTTCCGGCGCGCCGAAGACACCCAGGTTCAGGCCCAGCCGGCCGTCCTGATCCAGCACGCTGACCACATAAGGATTGTGCAGATCACGAAGCCATTTTTGCGCTGCTGTCGGATCATCCTTGTAATTGATACCGATAATCCTCACGCCCTGCTCCGCCAATGTCACCAGAAAGGTATGCTCGGCATAACAGGTCGGGCACCAGGTCGCCCAGACATTCAGCAGGCTGATCTCACCCTGGAAAATAGCCTGGGTCACGCGTTCATCCGGTTTTTCCAGGCTGGGCAGATCAAAGGCCGGCACCGGCTTGTCGATCAGTGCGGAAGGCATGGCGTTGGGATCGAGGTCCAGGCCGCGCCAGAAAAGCACGGCCAGCAATGCGAAAACCACCAGGGGAATGAACAGCTTCAGTCGTTGCATCAGGAATCACTCACGGCCAAAGGTGATGCAACAGCCGGTGTTTTTGCAATTTTTACACGGCGGTACCGCTTGTCCGCGACGGCCAGTGACGCACCCAATGCCATCATGATGGCACCGAACCAGATCCAGCGCACAAAGGGCTTGAGGTGTACGCGCATGGCCCAGGCCTTGTCATCCAGCGGTTCTCCCATGGCGACATACAGGTCGCGGAACAAACCCGGGTCCAGGGCCACTTCGGTCATGATGTTACCGCCGGCCATATAGCGGCGCTTTTGCGGTTTCATATCCCGCAAGAAGCGTTCCTGGTAATTCACCCGGATCAGCGCTTCATCGGCAATATAGTTGGGACCGCGCACGCGATACACATCCTGCAGGATGAATTCATAATCGCCCACCTGCACCGCGCGGCCGACATCCATGCGCACATCGCGCAGCTCGTTGTAGATGCTGGTCAAGCTCACGCCAATCACCGTGACCGCGATGCCGGTGTGGGCCAGCAGCATGGCGTAGTAGCTGAGCGAGAGCCTGCGCAGCCCCTGCCTCACACTGTCGGCATGCCGCAGCTTGTTGATGACATCCACCAGTAACGAAGACACTATCCAGCAGGCAACGAATACCGCAAGCGCCGCTTGCCAGGAGTATTCATCCGCATAGAGCCAGGGGAAAACCAGACCTATGGCCAGACTGATAAACCAGGGTTTGTATAGCCAGGCGAGCAACTGCCTTGGATCGCTGCGCTTCCAGTTCGCCAAAGGCCCGAAGGCCATGATCAGGCATAACAGCCCCATCAACGGGATGAAAAAGAAATTGAAATAAGGCGGTCCCACGGAAATCTTGCCCCAACCCAAGGCATCGGCGATCAACGGATAGAGCGTCCCCAGCAATACGGTGATCATGATGATCACCAGCAGGATGTTGTTACCCAGCAGCAGGGTTTCCCGCGATAGCCAACTGAAACCGGGAGATATTTTGATCACGGGCGCCCGCAACGCGAAAAGTGTCAAGGAACCGCCCACTACCAGCAGCAGGAAGAACAAAATAAAAACACCCCGCTCGGGATCATTGGCAAAGGCGTGCACAGACGTGAGCACGCCGGAGCGCACCAGGAAGGTACCGAGCAGGCTCAGGGAAAACGTAAAAATGGCCAGCAGCAACGTCCAGCTTTTGAACAGTCCGCGCTTCTCCGTTACCGCCAGGGAATGGATCAGGGCGGTACCCACCAGCCAGGGCAGGAAGGAAGCATTTTCCACCGGGTCCCAGAACCACCAGCCGCCCCAGCCCAGCTCGTAATACGCCCACCAGCTGCCCAGGGCAATGCCCAGGGTCAAAAATCCCCAGGCAAGATTGGCCCAGGGACGGGACCAGCGCGCCCAGGCACTGTCGAGCCTGCCGGTGAGCAAGGCCGCTATGGCAAATGCAAAACTGGTACTGAAACCGACGTAGCCCATGTAGAGGATCGGTGGATGGACAATCAAACCGATATCCTGCAACAGGGGATTCAGGTCACTGCCTTCCGAGGGCGCAAAGGGCAGGATGCGATCGAAGGGATTGGAAGTCAGCAGCATGAACATCAAGAAACCGACAGCGACAAATCCCATCACGGCCAGCACCCTGGCCTGCATGTCCAGTGGCAGGCTTTTGCTGAACAGCGCAATCGCCCAGGTCCACCCCGCCAGCATCAACGCCCAGAGCAACAATGATCCTTCGTGCCCGCCCCACACAGCGCTGACTTTGTAGTAGACAGGCAGCAAGCTGTTGGAATTGCTGGCCACATAGGCCACTGAAAAATCATCCTGCAAAAACGCATGCACCAGGCAGGCAAAAGCGATCACAACCATCACCAGAAAACCGGTCGCCAGCGATCGCGCTGAATGCATCAGCACCAGGTTGCCCTTCCACGCACCGATCAATGGCAGGATGGTCAGCGCGATACTCAGGCAAAGCGCGAGTATCAGCGCAAAATGTCCCCACTCAGGCACCATAATCGGTCTCCTTGCAGGTGGCGGAATAGTCGCCGGCATCCTGCATGGCTTCGGCCACTTCCGGCGGCATGTAGTTTTCGTCGTGTTTGGCCAGGACCTGAGTGGCCTGGAAGACACCCTGCTCGTCCAGCATGCCATTGACCACCGCGGCTTCACCTTCGGCAAACAGGTCGGGCAGTATGCCCGTGTAAGTCACCGGCACTTCGGCGCGGCCATCGGTAATGATGAAACGCACCTGCAAACTGTCCGACGCGCGTGTCACACTGCCGGGCTTGACGCAGCCGCCACCGCGGATACGCACCTGGACCGGCACCTCGCCGGATGCAATCTTGCCCGGGGAGTAGAACATGTTGATGTTTTCACGCAGGGCGTAGACCAGCAGGCCCACCGCGAGCGATGAAAACACCAGGATGGAGGTAAACAGGATCAAACGCTGTTTGCGAACCGGATGCATACTATTGGTTACTCATCATCAGGAGCCCGGCGGACAACAAACCTCATGTCCGGGTACTGCCAGGCTCGGCTTCGCGCTGTCCTTCCCGGAGCAACGCCTCTTCCAATGCGCGCGCACGACGCGCGCTGCGACGCAACGACCGCAATTGCCACCAGGGCGCGAGCAATATCAGTAACAGCACCGCCAGGGCGATGCCGTAGGCCAGCCACACATAAAAACCGTGGCCATCCATATGCAGGAATGCCGCGAGGGAATCGAACTGAAAATTCATGACTGTCCCTCACGTTCACGGCCCGCCAGCAGGTCCCTGACCCACTGTGTGCGGCTTTCGCGCCGCAAAATCTCAACCCGCGTGTGCAACAGCAGGGCCAGCAGCATCAGGCAGTAGAACGCCAGGATCATCAGCAGCAACGGATAGAGCATGGATTCATGCATGGCGGATTTGCCGATGATTTTCAGGGTCGCGGGCTGGTGCAGAGTGTACCACCAGTCCACCGACCATTTGATGAGCGGGATATTTACCACACCCACCAAAGCCAGGATGGCGCTGGCCTTATCGGCGGTGTCCCTGCCGGGCAGAGCCTGTTGCAGGGCAATGATGCCGAGGTAAAGAAAAAACAGGATGAGCATGAAGGTGATGCGCGCGTCCCAGTCCCACCAGGTGCCCCAGGTGGGCTTGCCCCAGATGGAGCCCGTGACCAGGGCAAGGAATGTCAGGGCCGCGCCGATGAAGGCCGCCGCCTTGAGGGTCATGAAGGCCAGCTTGATGCGCCACACCAGCCCGACAAGGCCGCAGAAGGCCATGAGTAGGTACACCGCCTGGGCCAGGAAGGCTGACGGCACATGGATGAAAATAATACGGTAGCTGTTGCCCTGCTTGTGTTCCACGGGCGCATAGCCCAGGGCCCAGATGCTCCCCCATACCAGCAGTATCAGGGTTACCAGACTCAGCCAGGGTACCCAGGGGCCGGTCTTTTCATAGAACCAGCGCGGAGAACCCCATTTGTGCAGCCACTGCCAGACCACGGATCACCTCACTCAAGCATTGCCGGACATTCGCAGGGCGGCGGCTGTTGCCAGGGGCGCAAATGCCAGCGATAACGCCAGCAAGGCCCCCAACACCGCCAGGGGGACGGACTGGGGACTCGCCTCCAGGGCATAGCTCACCGCACTGGCCCCGAAAATCAGCACGGGAATATACAGGGGCATCACAATCAAGGACAACAATAATCCTCCACGGCGCAGACTGACGGTGAGCGCGGCCCCGATGGCACCCACCAGGCTCATGCAGGCCGTCCCCATCAACAGGGACACCAGCAATACCGGATAGGCCTGGGCAGGCAGGCTCAACATCAGCCCCAGCAAGGGGGACAGGAGGGTCAGCGGCAGGCCGGTGACCAGCCAATGGGCCAGCACCTTGGCCAGCACCATCAGGTAGAGCGGCTGGGGATGGCTCAGCATCTGCTCCAGGGTACCGTCCTCAAAGTCGCTGCGAAACAGCCCATCCAGCGACAGCAGGCAGGCCAGCAGGGCCATGACCCAGATCAGCCCCGGCGCCATCCGCGCCAGGAAGGAAGCCTCTGGCCCCACGCCCAGGGGAACCAGGCTGATGGCGATCACGAAAAACACCAGCGGATTGATCAGTTCACCACGATGGCGCAGGGCCAGCAGCAGATCCCGCGACAGGCACGCACGCAGGACGCTCAAATGGGAGGCCTGGCTCACGACACCTCCCGCCATACCGGTCTCGCGGGCGCGTAGTCCACCAGTTGCAGGCGGGTCACCTGCGGCAGCGACAGGTCCTGGTGGGATGTCAGTACAACCAGCCCACCGGTTTGCACATGAGCCGTCAACCTGGCTTCCAGCCGGGTGACACCCGCCTTGTCGATAGCGGTAAAAGGCTCATCCAGAATCCATAGTGGGGTGGTGCTGAAAAAAAGCCGCGCCAGCGCAACACGGCGCAACTGACCGGCGGATAACTGGTAACAAGGCGTGTCCCGGTAGGCCGCCATACCCAACTGGGCCAGGGCTTCAAGCAGGGATGACTCGGCAACCACCTCTCCCAGGGCGGAATACCAGTGCAGGTTTTCCAGGGGCGTGAGTGATTTCTTGATGCCCGGCTGGTGCCCCAGGTACAGCAGGTCGCGCGCCAGTTCCCAGCCATGGCCGGTGATTGGCTGGCCGAGCCAGAACACTTCACCCTCGTAATCGCGGCTGATGCCGGCGAGGATGCGCAGCAGGCTGGTCTTGCCACAGCCATTGGGGCCCAGCAATTGGACCAGTTGCCCCCCCTGCCAGGCGGCATCCAGTTGGCTGAACAGCAGGCGCTCATCCCGTTCACAGCGGAGTTGGCGGAGTTCCAGGTGCGGTGGCGTCAATGTCGGACTCGCTTGAATTCGGGATTGCGGCTCAGAGTTTGCAAGCCTCTGCCGCTATACTGATTGAGCGGCGGGCCCGGGGATTATAGCGATCCTGGCCTGTCTTTTTCACCCGCCATCACAAAATAGGCTGGCCATGTCCGTCAACAACCTGCCCCCCGTCAACAAAATGACCTCGCCGGTTCCGCAGCTGGTGACAGGTGTGGAGCAGGCCCGTGCGGAAAAAATCGCCACCCTCGCCCGCCTGGTCGGTCTGACCGTGGGAAATTCGGTACTGGCCAGCGTGGAGCGTGTCGAGGCCATAGATCCGCAGGCCCGCGAACAATTGCTCAAGCAAACCCAGGATATGTTGCTGCAACTCCAGCGGGCGCCCTTGACGCCGGCTGTCAAAGCCCAGATCCAGCAATTGGTTGACCAGCAGCAGTTGTTGCAGTCTCCGCAACTCAAGCTCGCGCAACTACTGGTCGATGGACGCCCGCTGCTCACCTACACAGATCGCCCTTTGCAGCCGGGCCAGCCAGTGCCGGTCCAGCTCGCAGAGGGCCAGCGCCTGGTGATGATGGGGCCGGACGTCCTCCAGAAGTTGCTTGGCCAGGCCGCTACTGCTTCTCCCACGGCTTCTGCTGAAGCAAAAATGACCTCACCGAATCCGGCAAACCAGTCGCCTGACCTGCGCGTCAACCTCAGCCGCCAATCCAGCACTTTCCAGTCCGGTCCATTACAGACGCTGCTGGATATCCAGCAGGGACAGAAGCCGCCACTGACGGAAACGCCCGGCGCTCAGCCACAGGTGCGCCAGCTGCTGGCCGATGCCCTGCGCACCCTCCTGCCGCAACAGGACCAGCCGCGCGAACTCTACGCAGCGCTGCCACAACTGCAACAGCTTCCCGCCAGCCAGCGGCATGAACTGCTGCCACAGAGCCTGCAACAAGCCTTGAAGACGGCGGCTGACCAGTTGCGCAGCGTCGATCAACTGGCCAACGCCCGCCTGCTGCCCATGGTGTTGAAAAACAGCGGCGTTTTTTTTGAACACAAACTGGCATCCACTCTGCCAGGCAACACCACCCAGGCCGCGCAGCAAACCGCGAATCCACCGGAAGACGCTCGAATCATCACCAATCGCCTGACAACCCAGGACCTCAAAGGCGCCCTGCTCCAACTCCTGGCCCAGACACGCCAGGCCCTCGGGCAATCACCTGTGCTGCCGGATGCCAGAACCGGGCAGACCACCCAAAACGCGACCACACCCCTGACAACGATTCCCGGACTCCCCGCGGATCTGCGTTTACCGGCCGGATTTCCCGGCTTGCTTCAACTCTTGCAGCAACTGCCGCAGCGACAGGCTCCCGAACTCAGCAGCAAGCAGCTGCGCACCCAGTTACTGCTGCTTCTGCACCAGCACACCCTCATCAGCCTGGCGCGTGTGCAATTGCAGCAGCTGCACCCGCTCAATCACCAGCAGGGCCAGGCGGATACCAACCAGCCCAGCCAATCCTGGGTATTTGATATCCCTGTACGGCAAGGGCACGATATCCATCACCTGGAACTGCGTCTGGAACAAACCTGGATCGATGACAAAGATGCCGATGATGACAGCCAATCCAATGCCAGGACGCGTCAATGGTCGGTTACCCTGCATTTTGATCTGCCGGATGCCGGCGCGTTTTACGCGCAGTTGCAACTGATCGACCAGACGGTTTCCGCAAAATTCTGGGCTGAACGCGAAGCCACCTTGCGCGAAACCCGCTCCAGGCTCGACAACCTGCGCGAGCAGCTGGAAGCCGAGGGCTTGGTAGTCCAGCAATTGCAGTGCCTCGATGGCACGCCACCGGGCCATCGCATCAGCCTGAATTATTCCCTGGTGGATGTCACCACCTGATACCGGAACCAAGCATGAGTCAGACATTCAGCCACGAGGACATCCAGAAAGCCGTCGCCCTCTACTACGACGGGAAAAGCACGCCCCATATCAGTGCCAAGGGCACCGGGGACGTTGCCCGGCAGATCATCGCGATTGCGGAAGAACACGGTGTTCCCTTGTGCGATAACAGCGCCCTGGTCGACTTGCTGGTCACACTGGAGCTGGGCGACCAGATTCCCGAATCACTCTACCGCGCAGTGGCCTACATCATTGCCTTTGCCTACCAGCTGCAAGGTAAGGAGCCCGATTCCTGGGGTGGCCGCTGATAACCGCTCAAGGCTCATCACAATTTCGATGAAAAACCCGCTCAGCAGCAAGGTTTCCTGCTTCCAAGACACCCTAATTGGTGCCAAGATGGCACATAACTCTTTTAAATCAGCGTGATCCCGCTATGTCCGTTACCACTGACAGTCCGGTTATTTCGGTTGACGACTTCAAGGCCCTGCATCGGCCCCTGGTGCTGGATTGCCGTTTCAACCTTGCCGATCCCGAACAAGGCTATGCGGATTACCGCAAGGGCCACATTCCCGGCGCCTATTACCTGCATCTGGAACACGATCTTTCCGGCCCGGTTGCGGAACACGGCGGCCGCCATCCCCTGCCCGACCCGGATACCCTGGCCCGCCGCCTGCGCAGCATGGGCCTGATGCCGGGCCAAGCGGTTGTTGTCTATGATGATCAGCGCATGGCCTACGCGGCCCGCGCGCGATGGCTGCTGCGTTATCTGGGGCACAGATTCGTATGGATACTGGATGGCGGTTATCAGGCCTGGCTGGCGTCAGGCGGCGCCACGGACAGGCGGGAACCCGCACCGCGCATGGGACGTTTTCAGCCCGAACCGGCCGGTGACTGGACGCGGGATTACCACTTCATCAGCAATGCCCTTTCCCGGCAGGACGGACAGATCACCCTGATCGACTCCCGGGATGCCCGCCGCTACCAGGGGCTGGAAGAACCACTCGATCCGGTGGCGGGCCACATCCCAGGTGCCTTGAATGTTCCCTGGCAGGCTGTGGTGGATGAACGGGGATATTTCAAACCCGGAAGCTGGCACCAGGATCACTGGGCAGACATAAAAGATAAGGAAGAGGTGGTGGTCTACTGCGGCTCAGGCGTGACCGCCTGTGTCAACCTCCTGTCCCTGGAGGCTGCCGGAATCCCTGCCCGGCTCTATCCGGGCAGTTGGAGTGACTGGTGTTCCTATCTGGTAAAAACACGATAACCGCTGAAAAAAACCGTCATTGACGGCTGCGATTGATTCCCTACCAGTATTCGTATTCGATGCGCACATTCCAGTGCTTCTTATCATCACTATCGAGATTCGAGCGTCCGTAATAACGCATCAGGTAACGGCCATCATTCTCGTAGGCCAGGTGAATGGGATCAGAAAAGATGGCGGAAAAACGATTGGCCGGTTCGATCATGAAATAACGCCAACTGGCGGGATTGGACGCATGTGCCAAGGGGGAGCGGTCGACGGTGATCTCACGCACCTGCAAGCGCCCCGTGGACAGGCGATAGGGAAAGGTGTAGGTGAAACGCACCCGCTTGCCCGAGGTCAGCGCGTCCCACTGCTGCTGGATGAATGCATCGAGCCCGGCGTCGATCACGAGGTCGGCGGTATCCATGATCGCTTTTTCCTGGCGATAACCTTCCTGGTCATAAGCCAGCATCAGCCGGCCGGTGTCAAACCGGGCCGCCAGCCGCTCGTTATCGCGCTGGTCGTGATGCTCGAATTCCGGCTGGGTCACTTCGCCGCGGTAGCTGAGCACCTTGGTCGCAAATATCTTGCCATCAGGGCGGGCATAATCCACACGCACCTCGCGGTTTTCATCCATGGGCGTAAAAAATTCGCGATACAGGAGCTTGTTGGTATCCAACTGGTAGGCACTGCCGGACACCGCGTATTGGTTGCCGGAAATATCATCCGCCATCACAGCGGTTGCCAGGCCGGCAAACACACCGGCGATGATCGTGAAGCAGATTTTTTTTGTGTACATAGTCCACCTGCGACAAAAAAGTTCTGTGAAAAGGTAACACAAAGCACCGGACAATGCTGCCAGCGGCGTACCAAAACCGGCAAATAGTCTGGTAGGAAAACGCCATCATCCTCCCAATCGGGCAAAGAGAGCAATCGTCTCCTTGCGGCTGGCCGCCAGGTCCACCATGGGTGTCGGATAACCCGGTACAGGCGGCGGCGAATGAATCGCCCTGGCCGGTAAACCGGCGAGCTCCGGCACATAACCGCGGATGAACTCACCCTCGGGATCAAAGCGTTGCGACTGGCTCACCGGATTGAAAATCCGGAAGTAAGGCGCGGCATCGGTGCCCGTGGACGCACTCCATTGCCACCCTCCGTTGTTGGCCGCAAAGTCACCGTCGATCAAATTGCGCATGAAGAAATCCTCACCCCGGCGCCAGTCGATTTGCAGATTCTTGCTGAGGAACATGGCCACGACCATACGCAGGCGATTGTGCATCCAGCCCGTATCGCGCAACTGGCGCATGGCCGCATCCACGATGGGTATTCCGGTATCCCCTTCGCACCACCGCTCAAAACGTGATTGATCATGGCGCCAGGGAAAAGTTTCCGTATGCGTCTGCATGGCCTTGTGCATGCAAACCTGGGGAAAATCCACCACCACATGCTGGTAGAACTCACGCCAGATCAATTCGGTGATCCAGCAGCTCGCGCCCTCGCTGCCCCCTTGCCAGCGCCCGCCATTCGCGGCCAGGGCCGCATGCAGGCATTGCCGGACAGAAATGGCACCCACCGCCAGGTAGGGAGAAAGCTGCGATGTGGCGGCCTGCGCGGGGAAATCCCGCCGGTCCTGATAACCGTGCAGCCCATCCCGGATAAACGCATCCAGCCGCGCCTGGGCTTCAGCCTCACCCGCAGGCCAGAGAGATGCCAGCTCCCGCTGTTCGAAGGAAGCGAAAAGCGCATCTATCCCGGCAGGTTGCGGAGCCGGAACGGACGTTCGGGAACGGATTTTGGGAACAGGCAATGGCCTGGGATCAACCGGCGCCATGACCTCGAGCCATTTGCGTTTGAATGCCGTGAAAACCTTGTAGGGGTCACCCTGACCGTTTCGGATCATGCCCGGCGGCACCATGACCCGGTCATGGAAACGCTTCGTCTCGAAGCCGAGGGCGCGGAAGGCGGCAACGGCAGCTTTATCGCGTGCAAGCTCATCCAGTGGATATTCCGCATTGAAAAACAATTGCCGGCATTGATGTGCCTGAGCAAGTTGTACAAGAGCCGCGGGAATATCTCTGGCATTGTCAACGCCCAACATCTGCAAGGGTACTCCAAGCGAAGCCAGACGCGGAGCAAGCTCCTGCAGGTGGCGCCGCACAAAATCGATCCTGACAGGCGCGATACTGTGGCGGCTTACGAATTCCGCACACCACACAAATACAGCCACACAACCGCCATCTGCTTCCATGGCGCGATGGAGCGCCGGATTATCACTCAACCGTAAATCGTTGCGCAGCCACACCAGGGTCTTCATGTCAGTGCTCATACGGGCGTTTCCCCCTCGGATAATTCACTGACCACACGATCCATCGCCGATTGCAAGCGATCGCCCAATAACAAGGCCGGGTTCAGGGATTGCGCTGCCAGCAACCGGGAAGCACGGCCCAGGACTCTGAGCGGACAGGGAAAATGCTGGCTCATGTTCGCCAGGAACTCCTGAAGCCCGGTCAAGCGCACCGCCGTATCAGCACAGACGATGAGCGCGGCGGCCTCCCAATGTTCCACCAGGGGCAACCATTCTTCAGGCGGTACGCCCTTCAGGAGTTCGGTTGGGTATCCTTTGACGATCAGGCCATAGCTGAGCATCAACGGCTGGCAATCGGGTTCCGCAGTATCCCATTGGATGATCAACACCGGACGACCACCCAGGCTCTGGCGTTGGCGATAAACAGCGGAGTAAATGAATTCACCCAGTATCTGGCCCAGAAAAGCCCGGCGGCTCGCATTGGTGTAGCCCGGCAATAACAGTTGTTCCAACATCGGAGCCAGGCATTGATCGGCAATGATTTCCGGCGGGTAAAGCGCGAACCATTCGGCCAGCAGCCCTTCCAGCTTGCGGCGATGGAAAGACTGCAAGCACACCGATAATTGTTGTCTGTGCGCCTGCCAGACGTCCTCGACGCTGGACTCGGAGGCAATCTCCATGTCCGGCTGGAACAACAAGTCGCGGACCTTGCTGATGGACAAACCGCGCATCAGCCAGGATTGAATGCGCCTGACACGCTCGATATCTCCATGGGAATAAAGCCGGTGCCCCTTCTCCGTACGCTGCGGTATCAACAACCCATAACGCCGCTCCCAGGCTCGCAGGGTGACCGTGTTCACTCCCGTCAACCGTGATATTTCACGAATGGGTACCAGGGCCTCAGCTTTGGTGGAGACTGCGGATACCATTGCATTAATCCATGACGAAATTACGCAACCCGAGTTTCTCGGGGTGCGGCGCCCAATAGCGCTGCTGTTTGAGATAGTCGTCATCGAGCGACAACAAGTGATGTTTGAGCAATGTCAACGGAACCACCAGGGGCACATGGCCCAAACGATAGGATTCGATCAACTGGCTCAGCTCCGCCTGTTCCACTTTACTCAATTGCCGTTTGAGGTAACCGCGCAGATGCATAAGCACGTTGGTGTTGCCTTTGCGGGTAGCCGGATGCGCAAGGGCCGACATGAACTCATGAATAAAGGCATCACAACTCGCCTCGATCGTTTTATCCGCAAGATTTGCGAGCAGACGACCTATGGCGAAGTAACCTGGCACATGATGGGCCATGACCTGATATTTGTAGCGGGAATAAAAATCGAGCAGCGCCTTGGCACTGGGTGCCGAAGCCACCCGGGTTTTCCATTCGTGATAGGCAAAAACACGGGTGATGAAATTATCGCGCAACGCCGGATCGCTCAGGCGGCCCGCCTCCTCCACCGGCAGCAGCGGCATGAGCGCCACCAACCGCTCCGCATAGGCACCTCGGCCCTTTTTATCCAGGAGTTTGCCCTGTTCGTCGTAGCGCTTGAGGCTGAACAGCGCGCAGCTTGGTGAACTCTGCATGAATACATAGCCACAGATGTCCGGCATCTGGTCAGCCACCAGGTCTGCCTGGGCGGCCAGATCATCGGTCACATCCAGCGACCTGTCATCGATCCCCACAACACGGTTGCGTTGATCGCGCACCACCATCCGGATGGGTTTGCGCGGAACACCAAGGCCAATGGCCACTTCCGGACAGACAGGGTGATAGCTGAAATACTCACTCAGGACATCGGTAAGGTAGGTATTGCGCTTGTGGCCCCCATCGAAGCGGACGGGATCACCCAGCAGGCATTGACTGACACCCAGAGGTATTTTGCTCATGGCAAATCTTGTACAAAAAATGAAAACTGTCTAATTTGTACAGGCAAAATCTATACAATACAAGACTTTTGTACAACTTATTCCAGTATAGAACCCGCAGGCTTTGGGTACTCAGGTATCTTGACCGCGTAAGAGCTCGCACTTCTCCCCTTCCCCCATAAAAAAACCGCCATGAGAGGCGGTTTTTTGACCATCCAGGAAACGGAGTGCCACTAGTAGGATGGCAGCTTGATATCCTGGAACAGCTCATCGAGCTCGGCGCGGGAATGCCTGTTAAAGGCTTCATTGACCAGATCCTTGGTCAGGTGGGGGGCAAACTTCTCGATGAAGTCATACATGAACCCCCGCAGGAAAGTGCCGCGGCGGAACCCGATCTTGGTCACGCTGGGCTCGAACAGGTGGCTGGCATCCATTGCCACGAGATCATGGTCTGTAACCTCATCGTAAGCCATACGGGCGATAATACCGATACCCAGTCCCAGGCGGACATAGGTCTTGATGACGTCCGCATCCGCGGCCGTGAACACCACCTTGGGTGCCAGCCCGCGATTGATGAATGCCTCATCCAGTTTGGAGCGGCCGGTAAAACCAAACACATAGGTCACGATGGGATGCTTGGCCACATCCTCCAGCGTCAGATGGGATACCTGGGTCAATGCATGGCCTTTGGGCACCACGATACAGCGGTTCCACCGGTAGCACGGCATCATGATGAGATCGCTGAACAGCTCCATGGCTTCGGTGGCAATGGCGAAATCCACGGTGCCGTCAGCCGCCATCTCGGAGATCTGCATGGGTGTTCCCTGGTGCATATGCAGGGAAACCTCGGGATACTGGCGGATAAACGCCCCGATCACCGGGGGCAAGGCGTAGCGGGCCTGGGTGTGCGTCGTGGCAATGGAAAGGCTGCCCTTGCGCTCATTGCTGAACTCCTGGGCAACCTGCTTGATGCTTTCGACCTTGCGCAGTATCTCGCCAGCCGTCTTGAGGATCGCCTCGCCTGCCGGCGTGATGCGGGTAAGGTGCTTGCCACTGCGGGAAAAAATCTCTACACCCAGCTCGTCTTCCAGCAAGCGGATCTGCTTGCTGATACCCGGCTGGGAGGTGTACAGGCTCTGGGCGGTTGCCGAGACGTTCAGGTCGTGGTGAGCAACTTCCCAGATATAACGCAATTGTTGCAGCTTCATAAGCCCTCCGAATGGCTCATCGCTGGTTTTATACCGTCTTATATTCTCATCAAAGGCTTGGGTGGACGACCAAACCTTTAACGAACACGTTATAAAAACTAATGTGGTTTATGTGCTTTAACAATAGACCGGGTTGGCATTTTTGCCAATCTTCAACAATGGCGGCTAAAACCCGGAGACTGCTATAACTTTAGACTATATCCAGAAATTTAATAGTTTTTACATAAATATCCTTGCCTATCCAGGCATGGGAAAACCGGTACCCCGGGTTATCAGGAAGCCTCGTTGGCGATACCATGGGGAACATGGCCGGTGGCGACGTGCTCACTGGCCGAATCGCAATGGGTGCGCTGGTCATCAAAGAACACATCCGCGCCATAGGCTTTCAGGAAAGTACCCTTGGACAGCCCCCCCAAAAAGAGTGACTCGTCAATCCGGATCTTCCAGGCACGGAGTGTACGGATGACCCGCTCATGGGCAGGCGCGGACCGGGCAGTCACCAGGGCCGTGCGAATGGGGCATTCCCGATCGCCGAATTCGGCCTGGAGGCCGTGCAAGGCTGCCAGGAATTCCTTGAAAGGCCCTCCGCTGAGCGGCTCTTTCGCAGCTGCCTTTTCACTTTCAGTAAATGCTTCAAGACCTTGTTTTTTATATATTTTCTCTGCTTCATCCGAGAAGAGGACAGCATCCCCGTCGAAGGCGAACCGCAGTTGATCCTCATGATCGGCGCGATTCTTGGAAGCAACCAGCGTTGCCGCCGCTATGCCATGTTGCAGGGCCTGACGCACATCCTCCCCTTCCGTCGAGAGAAACAGGTGGCATCCAAAAGCCGAGGCATAGCGGTACGGGGAGTTGCCCCCGCAAAAGGCAGCCCGCGTGATATGCAGGCCATAGTGTTCGATGGAATTGAATATCCGCAATCCTGTGTCCGCGCTATTGCGCGAGAGCATGATGACCTCGACACGCGGGTCGCCCCCCAACCGCTCATTGAGCCGCAACAGCTTCTGCACCATGGGAAAGGCATCCCCGGGTGGAAGCACTTCATCCTCATGGGCGATCTGGTAGCTGGCGTAGGCCTCCAATCCCTGCTCCGTGTAAACACCGTGGCTCTCGTCCAGGTTGAAAAGCGCACGGGACGAGATGGCAATCACCAACTTGTTGCCAAAACCTGAAGGCATGGAACAAATCCTCACTAGATTCAATGGTCGCGGGACTGTAGGAACCCAATCCCTTGGCCATGATAACGCCGGAGTTCGGGGAAGTGTGTAATAAACAGTTTGTGTGATAAGCAGACAGTAAAAAGGCGAACCCAGGTTCGCCTTTTTACTGAAACATCCGGATCTATGTTTCTCAGCGCTTGATCTTGGCGCTGTCCTTCAAATAGGCCTGGAAGCGACGGAATTCGTTCTGCCCGTTGATGCCACTCAACTGCTCGGCGATCACACGTTTTTGCTCGGCAGGGATATCCTGTCCGCCAGGATTGACAGCCGTCAAGGATACGACTGCATAGTCTCCCTGAGGCAGGGGCAGGCTATCGACCTGGAGGCTGCCCTCAGCGGGTTTTGCCATGGTGAACACATGGCCAACAATCTGGCGATCATGATCTGGATCGTTACGGTTTACGCCTTGGGCAACCTCAAGTGTCAATTCCAGCTCGGCGGCGATGGACTCCAGCGATTCCCCCGCGGCGACCCGTGCCTTGATATCGGCAGCCTGCTGCGCCAGCAGCTCCTGTGTGCGGGTGTTGCGCAGCTGTGTTTCGATGGTTTCCCGCACATCGGCCAACGGGCGCACAAAGCTGGGTTGATGTTCGGTCTTCTTCAGCACAAAAACACGGTTTGAACTCAGTTCGAGCACTTCGCTGGCCAGGTTGTCCTGTATGACGTCTTCACCGAACGCGGCTTCGACAAAAATACGCTCACCCGCGATACCCTGGCCACCAAACCGTGAAAAACGACCGGTATTGACGACATCCAGTCCGAGTTGCTCAGCCACTTCGCCAAGGTTTTCTGCGTTGTAGGAAAGATCGCGCAACCGGACCAGCAAACCACCGTATTCACTTTCAGCCCGGGCACGCTGCAACTGGTTGGCGATACGATCACGCTCTTCCTCGAAACTCGGCGGCTCAACACCGCGTTCGGACAGTTTCTTGATGAAATGCACCCCGGCATCCGTTGTGATCGGGCCGGAAACCTCGCCAACGGCCAGAGGCGCAAGGGCTGCTTCAAAGGCTTCCGGGAAGGTATTACCCGAGGTAAAGCCCAGGTCACCACCGGACTCACGGGAGCCAAGGTCATCTGAATAGGTTTTGGCAAGCGACTCGAAACTTTCGCCAGCGGCCAGCTTTTCACTCACGGCGGCAACCTGCGCTGCGTCACCGGACTCGATCAGGATATGCGCAACCTCATACTCGGGCTCGGCGTTGAAGCGGGCCAGATTCTGCTGGTATTGCTGGCGCAGATCGTCTTCACTGACATCGACACCGGCCATGAGCTTATCGACACTCAGCTCGATATAGTCGACGGCAACCTCTTCCGGATGCGTAAAGGATTCCGGATTCGCTTCATAATAGGTCTGGATGTCGCCCTCGGAGATTTCCACTGAATCGCGGACCGAGGCGGCTGGCAGCACCAGATAGGAGAAATCACGGTTCTGGAAATTCAGCGCCACGATGGCGTCGACTTCGGCTGGCGTGACAAAACCGGTATCAACGATACCTGCGCTCAGCTGATTGATGGTGACGTCTTCGCCGATGACCTTTTTATAGGTCGTGGGCGTGTATCCGTAATTGCTCAACACCATTTGATAACGGCGCGGGTTGAAAACCCCCGTCTCGTCGTGGAACACCTGGGTTTCCAGAATCTGGGTGTTGAGGAAATCGTCAGGCACCGTCAATCCGGCATCACGGGCCGCCTGCACGAGTAGCGCCCGCTCGATCAGGCTGTCGATCGCCGGGCCACGCAAATGCTCGTCGCTCAGAAATTCAGCGGGAATGGAATCGCCAAACCTGTCCTGCATTTGCAGCCGGCGATTGCTGATCGCGCGCTCCACTTCCAGACGGCTGATGGTTTCACCATTCACCTTGATCGTGACCTGAGCATTGGGGTCGCGATTGAACAGTGACTCAGATCCGGATATGGCGAAAATAAGCACCAAAAATCCAATGAGAATGCCCGATACAAGTCCTTTGGAATTGTCTCGAAGGGATTGCAGCATGATTGACTCCTGACATACAAGGGATCCATCGGATCCTGGCCGCTTGGGGCGCGACCTCTGTATTCTTATAGGCTATGGTTGATAACGATTCGGCACACCATAAAAAAAAGGCGCATCTCGATGCGCCTTTTTACATCCAGCAGATGCTCACTGAACGCGACCCGGATACCTTAGTTGACGGCGTCTTTCAGTGCTTTACCGGGTTTGAAACCTGGCACTTTGGATGCAGCAATCTGGATCTCGGCGCCGGTTTGAGGATTGCGGCCAGTCCGGGCAGCGCGCTCCTTAACGGCAAAAGTACCAAAACCCACCAAAACAACAGAATCACCTTTTTTCAGGGCATCGGTGATGCTATCGACCACTGCATCCAATGCGCGCCCCGCAGCCGCCTTAGGAATGTCCGCAGACGCGGCAATGGCTTCAATCAGCTCAGTTTTATTCACACTTAACCCCTTTTTGATTATAGGTTGCAGAAACAATTATCAGTGCGAGCGCTTGTTACCTGGGCTCTCGCCCCGCACCGCCCCGCGCAGCAAATGAACTGCGATTTATACCAACCTCCTTTAAGTGGGTCAAGGAGACATTCAAGGATTGTCGGGTGGTGTCGCGCTATTTGACCGGTTTTTGATCCACCCTGATCAAAGGCTGTACGATAAGCCTGAATTCCACGAGAGAATTACTGGTCAAAAAGCGCTCACCCCAGCAAGTCAGTGGGTACTGATACGGTTGCTGGCATCCGTCTTCTGTGCCTCCTTTTGCAGCGCCTGGTATTCCTCGTCGGATAGGGGTTTGGGCATATGCTGGAGCGCAATCTGTAATACTTCGTCAATCCATTGGACCGGTTTGATAGTCAAATCCTCTTTGATGTTGTCAGGTATCTCCTTGAGGTCTCGCTCGTTTTCCGCCGGAATCACGACGGTGCGTATGCCGCCCCGGTGGGCCGCCAGCAGCTTTTCCTTGAGCCCGCCGATGCGCAATACCTCACCGCGCAGGGTAATTTCCCCGGTCATGGCCACATCGGCCTTGACGGGGATGCCCGTAAGGACCGAGACCAGCGCCGTGCACATGCCCACACCGGCGCTGGGGCCATCCTTGGGTGTGGCCCCCTCGGGAACGTGGATGTGGATATCCACCTTCTCATGGTAATCGGGCGCGATACCCAGGCTTTGTGCCCGGGATCTGACCACTGTCAGGGCCGCCTGGATGGATTCCTGCATCACGTCGCCCAGGGAGCCGGTCTTGATCATCCGGCCCTTGCCGCTCATCGCCGAGGCTTCGATGGTCAGCAGTTCACCCCCCACCTGGGTCCAGGCCAGGCCGGTCACCTGCCCTATCTGGTCCTTATCCTCAGCGCGGCCAAAATCAAACTTGCGAACGCCCAGCAAATCTTCGAGTGACGCCGGATCGACCACATCGGCGGTCAAGCGTTTTTCCTTCACATGGCGGGTAACGATCTTGCGGCAGAGCTTGGCGATTTCCCGCTCTAGCCCCCGCACACCCGCCTCACGGGTGTAATAGCGGATCACATCGCGGATCGCTTCCGGCTTGATGGAAAACTCGTTTTCATTCAACCCATTTGCCTTCATCTGCTTGGGAATCAGGTAACGCTGGGCAATACTGAGCTTCTCATCCTCGGTGTAACCGGGAATCCGGATGACCTCCATACGGTCCAGCAAGGGACCCGGAATATTCATGGAGTTGGAGGTACAGACGAACATCACATCCGAGAGGTCGTAATCCACTTCAAGGTAGTGATCATTGAAGTGGTTGTTCTGCTCCGGGTCCAGCACCTCGAGCAATGCCGAGGCGGGATCGCCGCGGTTATCCATGCCCATCTTGTCGATTTCATCCAACAGAAACAGCGGGTTCTTGACACCGACTTTTGCCATTTTCTGAATCAGCTTGCCGGGCAATGAGCCTATGTAGGTACGCCTGTGCCCGCGTATTTCAGCCTCATCGCGCACACCACCCAAGGCCATGCGCACGAATTCACGATTAGTTGCCCGCGCGATGGATTCACCCAGCGACGTCTTACCGACACCCGGCGGGCCAACCAGGCACAGGATGGGACCTTTAATTTTCTTGACCCGCTGCTGCACAGCCAGGTATTCGAGAATACGCTCTTTTACCTCTTCCAAACCAAAGTGATCCTTTTCCAGGACTTCTTCGGCGCGTTCGAGGTCATGGCGTACCTTGCTGCGTTTTTTCCAAGGTACCTTGAGCATCCAGTCGATGTAGGCGCGAAGCACTGATGCCTCGGCAGACATGGGTGACATCATCTTGAGTTTGTGCAATTCCGCGCGGGCTTTTTCTTCCGCGTCCTTGGGCATGCCGGCGACGATGATGCGCTTGTCCAGTTCATCAATTTCACTGACATCCTCGCCCAGCTCACCCAGCTCTTTCTGGATGGCTTTCATCTGTTCGTTGAGGTAATACTCGCGCTGACTTTTTTCCATCTGCTTTTTGACGCGGCCGCGAATTTTTTTCTCGACCTGGAACACATCCATTTCGGCATCCATGAGGCCGAGCAGATGCTCCACTCTTTCACGGACATCCGCCATTTCGAGAATGGCCTGCTTCTGCGGTAACTCGAGCGCCATGTGCGCCGCAACGGTATCCGCCAGGCGGCCAATGTCATCGATGCCCGACAGCGAGGTAATCACCTCGGCAGGCACTTTTTTGCTGAGGCCGACATACTGTTCAAATTGGCTGATGGTGGTGCGGATGAGAGCGTCCGCCTCAGGCCCGGCAAGTGTGTTTTCGGTGAGTGTGGAAACCTTGGCACGGAAGTAATTTTCAAGGTCTTCAATTTCGTGGATGCGGGCACGCTCGCCCCCCTCCACCAGTACCTTGACCGTTCCGTCCGGCAGTTTCAGCAATTGCAGGATGGACGCGACCGTACCGAGTGAATAGACATCCTCGCGCTGGGGATTGTCATCGGAAGGATTCTTTTGCGCGACCAGCAACACCTGCTTGTCGCTGGCCATGGCCTGCTCCAGGGCCTCGATGGATTTGCCGCGCCCCACAAACAAGGGAGTGACCATATGGGGATAAACCACCACATCGCGCAGCGGTAATAAAGGCAGTATCTGGAACTCGGAAGACGTGTGCTCTGGGTGATCCATAAATCGGGACCTCATCTGACAGGAGCCCACTGACAATTGTGGGCTGGATGCACTAAGAGTGGGGGCAAAGCAGGGGAATTACAAGCCAGGGGCCTAAAAAAACGAACCGGGCGCCTGATGGCGCCCGGTAAGGTAAAAACGCAGGAAAATCAGTCTTCTTTGGCCATACGGGCCGGCTTATCGAGGTTTTCGTAGACCAGCAAGGGCTCTGCCTCCCCCTTGATGACCGACTCATCGACAACGACCTTGACCACGTCTTCCTCGGAGGGAATCCGGAACATGGTGTCCAGCAGCACGGACTCCATGATCGATCTCAAACCGCGGGCACCCGTCTTACGCTCCATGGCGCGTTCGGCGACAGCCTCAAGCGCATCCGGGCGGAAATCCAGTGTCACCCCCTCCATTTCAAACAGCTTGCCATACTGCTTGGTCAGCGCGTTGCGCGGCTCTGTCAGGATTTGCACCAAGGCGGGCTTGTCCAATTCATCCAGCGTGGCGATCACCGGCAAACGACCGACAAACTCCGGAATCAAACCGTAACGCACCAAGTCCTCTGGCTCCAGATCATGGAGGGTCTCACCGAAATTACGCTTGTCGTCCTTGCTTTTCACTTCGGCGCTGAAACCTATGCCGCCTTTTTCGGAGCGTTCACGGATGACCTTGTCCAAACCGGCGAAGGCACCACCGCAGATAAACAGAATGTTGGACGTGTCGACCTGGAGGAACTCCTGCTGGGGATGCTTGCGTCCTCCCTGGGGAGGTACGGAAGCAACAGTACCTTCGATCAGCTTGAGCAATGCCTGCTGCACGCCCTCGCCCGATACATCGCGGGTAATGGAGGGGTTGTCGGACTTGCGTGAAATCTTGTCGATCTCGTCGATATAAACAATACCCTGCTGGGCCTTTTCGACATCGTAGTCACACTTCTGCAACAGTTTCTGGATAATATTTTCAACATCCTCACCCACATAGCCGGCTTCGGTCAGTGTGGTGGCATCGGCGATGGTGAAAGGCACATCGAGAAGGCGGGCCAGGGTCTCGGCCAGCAGGGTTTTACCCGATCCCGTCGGGCCTACCATCAAAATGTTGCTCTTGCCCAGTTCGACCTGCTCTTTGTCTTTGCCGCCCTTGTCACCCAGGCGCAAACGTTTGTAATGGTTGTAGACAGCAACGGCCAGCACTTTTTTGGCACGCTTCTGGCCAATGACATACTGATCGAGGATCGCGGCTATTTCATGGGGTTTGGGCAGCTTGTCGGAGGCACCCTCGATGGCGCTCTCCTGGATTTCCTCACGAATGATGTCGTTGCAGAGGTCCACACATTCGTCACAAATAAACACCGACGGACCCGCAATCAGCTTGCGGACCTCGTGCTGACTTTTGCCACAAAAGGAGCAATAGAGGAGCTTACCTGCCTTATCGCCTGCATCTTTGGTGTGATCAGTCATTGAAGCCGCTCCGTTAACAATTCAGGGGTAAATATTTACGCACTTACCCGATAATGCAAGTACTTGTTGGTTTGACAGAACAAAAAGTTACATAGATGCCTTGGCTTTATAGGATTCTGTTACTTGGCACCACTCAGCAGTCCACGCTTTTCAATCACCTCGTCAATCAAGCCATAATCCTTGGACTGATTGGCTGACATAAAGTTATCCCGCTCGGTGTCTATAGCAATCTTTTCCACCGTCTGGCCGGTGTGGTAAGCCATGAGCTCATTGAGCCGGGCGCGGATCTTGAGGATTTCCTGTGCCTGGATATGGATATCCGATGCCTGGCCCTGGGCGCCGCCACTGGGCTGGTGAATCATGACCCGGGAGTTGGGCAGGCAGAAACGCTTGCCCTTGGCGCCAGCCGTCAACAGAAAAGCCCCCATGCTGCACGCCTGACCAATGCACATGGTGCTGACATCCGGCTTGATGAATTGCATGGTGTCATAGATAGACAGACCGGCCGTCACTGATCCACCCGGTGAATTGATATACAGGTGAATGTCTTTGTCCGGGTTTTCGGCTTCAAGGAACAACAACTGAGCCACCACCAGATTGGCCATGTAATCCTCGACAGGCCCCACCAGAAAAATAACCCGCTCTTTGAGCAAACGGGAATAGATATCATAGGAGCGCTCACCCCGGGCAGTCTGCTCAACCACCATCGGGACGAGGCCGCTGTTGACCACCGGAGATACAGAGGGAAACTGGATATGGGACATCGTGCTTTTTATATCCTTGTGCTGGGTTGCAGGCGCCAAACAGGCTGGCATAAAGGAAAATCGTTTATTGAGGAGCTTAACCTGTGGTGGGCGGATATGCCAGTCTGGGATTGCGAATTTGCAGGGAGGAAGCCGCAAACCGGCGAGGTTTGCGGCTTTTTTGTACAGCGGATCAGGCGCGGACTTGCGGATTGTTGGCCTTGATGACCTCATCATAGGTGGACTCTTCTTCCGCCACCTTGGCCTTGGCCAGAATATAATCAACCACCTGGTCTTCCAGCACGGCGGACTCGATACCAGCCAGGAGTTCACGGTTGCTGTTGTAATAATCCACGACTTCCTGCGGATCCTGGTAAGTCGATGCCACATCGTCGATCATAGCCTTGACGCGCTTGGCTTCGGGCTTCAGTTTCGCGGTCTTGATGATCTCACCCACGATCAGCCCGAGTGAAACACGGCGTTCTGCCTCGTCCTGGAACATGGTGTCGGGCAGCAGGGATTTGACATCGAAATTCTGCTGCTGTCCGCCAAAGCGTTGCAGCATCTGCTGGCGCAGAACCTGGATTTCACTGGCAACCAATGCCTTGGGCAGTTCGGTGGTATGGGAAGCCAGGAGCGCATCCATCACCTGTTTTTTGGTCTTGGCTTTGAGCGCGTTGGCCAGCTCACGCTCCATATTGGCTTTGACTTCCTTGCGGAATTGTTTTTCGCCGCCCTTTTCCACACCAAATTTTACGAAGAAGTCTTTCTTCAATTCGGGCAGCACCGTCTCGGCGACTGAATTGACGTTGATCTTGAATTCAGCGGCCGCGCCTTTCAGCTCTTCGGACTGGTAATCTTCGGGGAAGGTGACCGCGATCGTTTTTTCGTCACCGGCTTTCAATCCCAGGATCCCTTCTTCAAAACCGGGGATCATGGAATTGGAACCCAGCACCAGTTTGTGGCCTTCCGCCTTGCCACCGGCAAACTCCACACCATCTTTGGTGCCGACAAAATCGATGTCAACCTGGTCGCCATCCGCCGCAGCGCGATCCACCGGAGACCAGGTGGCCTGATGCTTACGCAGCACTTCGATCATGTTGTCGATATCGGCTTCCGTCACGCTCGCGGAAGTCCTGGTGAATTCGTAGCTGCTCATATCATTGAGGGTAACCGTTGGGTACACCTCAAAAGTGGCCACATATTCCAGGTCCTTACCCGGAGCCAGCTGCTTGGGCTGGATCGACGGCTGGCCAGCGGGCTTGACGTTCTCCTTCTGGACCGCTTCAAAGAACGTGCGGTTGATGACATCGCCGACCACTTCCTGGCGCACACCGGCGCCAAAACGCTGACGGACCACAGTCATGGGGACTTTGCCTTTGCGGAATCCATTGATGCGCACATTCTGGGCAGCTTGCTTAAGGCGTTGTTCTACTTCGTTTTCCACCTGCTCGGCGGGCACGCCAATGGTGAGACGGCGTTCAAGACCAGAAGTCGTTTCAATTGAAACCTGCATATGTTCCTCGTGAAATCAAAACGATGTAGCAACATCGAAAAGGGAGCCCGGGGCTGCCCTGGCTAAAATTCATTACGTGGTGCGGTCGGAGAGACTCGAACTCTCACACCTTGCGGCGCCAGAACCTAAACCTGGTGTGTCTACCAATTCCACCACGACCGCTGCGTAATCCACTCGGGATTCCAGCATCAAGTTTTCGCGCTAACTATTTGATTTTTATAAACAAAATAAAAATATCAGGCAGCTCGAACGCGCGAAGGGTGCTGATTGTGCCACAGACCCTCCGGGGGTTCAACAAATCACCGGGGCTCTTGATTCGCCGTCAATATTCGGCACTGGTTTCCCGCTGCCGCAAAATCAGGTCATTGAACGCCCGATACCAGCCATTCAGCGTATCGAGGGTCGGGGGTGACGACGCGGCATCGAGATCGACAACATTGATCAATCCCGGCTTGGTATCCCTGGCGGGAACCGGCGGCGACCAGTGGCGGGCCCTGGCGATATGGAGATCGGATACCCAGGAGCCCTTGAGGCTGCTCAGTTGCGCAAGCTCCTGTGCCTCGGAAGGTGACTTACCACTGTCGGCGAGCGCCGACAGCAGCGATTGCTCATCCCGGATGGATGGCAGGGATTGGACGCGGTAGCTTTCAGCGATCTCACGCAAATAGTGTGCATAGCCGCAAGCCAGCAACTCCAGGGCGCCATCCAGCAAGGCCCTGTGTTCCACGGCATCATCAGCCTGGCCGGCCATGTGCAACAGCAGGCGCGCCTGGGTGAGTTTCTGGTTAACCAGAGACAGGCTGGTCGTCGCCATGGCTCAACCCTTGGCAACCCATTTACCGCCCTGGTAAAACGCCTTCCATCCTGTGGCCTTGCCGTTGACTTCGGTTTGCACGTACTGCTCCTTGGTCTTGCGGCTGAAACGGATGATGGCCTTGTTACCATCGGGATCTTTAACGGGCGCCGACAGCAGGAAGTGATATTTGGGGTCTATCTTGTCCTTATAAGGCAAGAGTTCCTCCACCAGGGGCGCGCGGGTTTCACGGTTTTTCGGAAACTGGCTGGCGGCGAGGAACAACCCCGACGCACCGTCGCGCAGCACATAGTGATCATCCACTTTGTCGCAGCGCAGTTCCGGCATGGGTACAGGGTCCACTTTGGGTGGTGCCGCCTCGCCGTTCTTGAGCAGTTTGCGGGTATTTTTACACTCGCTGTTGGTGCAGCCGAAATATTTGCCGAAGCGGCCGGTCTTCAATTGCATCTCGCTGCCGCACTTGTCGCATTCGAGTGTCGGGCCCTCATAACCTTTCAGTTTGAAACTGCCCTCCTCCACTTCATAGCCGGGGCAATCAGGATTATTACCGCAAATATGCAGCTTGCGTTTTTCATCGAGCAGATAACTGTCCATGGCCGCGTTGCACAATTTGCAACGGTGCTTGGCACGGAGTTGGCGGGATTCGGCTTCTTCGTCCAGGTCGGCATCGATGACCTCATGGCCCGATACCAGGTTCATGGTGTTTTTGCAGCGCTCCTTGGGTGGCAGGCTGTAACCTGAACAGCCGAGGAAGACGCCGGTACTGCCCGTGCGTATCTGCATGTGACGACCGCAGACGCTACAGGGGATATTGGTATCGGTGGGACTGTTGTCGCGCATGCCGCGCGTTTTGCTTTGCGCCTGTTGCAGTTTTTTACTGAACCCCGCATAGAAACGGTTGAGCAGATCGCGCCAGTCCTGGCCGCCCTGGGCCACGACATCCAGTGCTTCTTCCATGTTGGCGGTGAAACCGTAATCCATCAGGTCATCAAAACTTTCCACCAGGCGCTCGGTGACGATATCGCCCATTTTCTCCGCATAGAAGCGACGGTTTTCCAAACGGACATATCCGCGCTCCTGGATGGTGGAAATAATCGACGCATAGGTCGAGGGGCGGCCTATGCCGCGTTTTTCCAATTCCTTGACCAGGCTGGCCTCGCTGTAACGTGCCGGAGGCTTGGTGAAATGCTGCGCGGGATTGAGTTTGATCAAGGGCAGGCGCTCGCCGACTTTCATCTCCGGCAGCACCACATCCTCGTCTTTCTTCGCCTGTTGTGGCAGTACACGGGTAAAGCCATCAAAACGAATCACCCGTCCGCGCGTGCGCAATTCAAAATCGCCGGCTTTCACCACGACGGACGTACTGGTGTATTCCGCCGGCGTCATCTGGCAGGCAACGAATTGCTGCCAGATCAGCGTGTACAAACGCTCGGCATCCCGCTCCATGCCCGACAGCTGATTGGGCAATGACTCCACGTTTGACGGCCGTATGGCCTCGTGCGCTTCCTGCGCGCCTTCCTTGCTGGAATACACCGGCGCCTCTGTAGGCAGATAGCGCTTGCCGAAGTTGGACAGGATATGTTCCCGGCAGGATTCGACCGCCTCCTGGCTGAGATTGGTCGAATCCGTACGCATGTAGGTGATGTAACCCGCTTCGTAAAGGCGCTGGGCCATCATCATGGTTTTTTTCACACCAAAGCCAAGGCGGGTGCTGGCCGCCTGTTGCAATGTCGAGGTGATGAAGGGAGCCGAGGGTTTGGACTGGGTGGGTTTATCCTCCCGGCTTATCACTTCATAAGCGGCCTGCTGCAAGAGTGTGCAGGCTGCCATGGCCTGGGTTTCATTGAGAGGCTTGAAAGCCTCGTCGCCCTGCTTTTTAACCTCGAAGCTGACGGCCTCACCCTTGGATGATTTGAGGTCGGCGTGAATGGTCCAGAATTCTTCCGGGACAAAGGCGCGGATTTCCTGTTCCCGTTCAACCACCAGGCGCACCGCCACGGACTGCACCCGGCCCGCCGACAGGCCGCGGGCGACCTTTTCCCACAACAGGGGCGAAACCATGTACCCCACTACCCGGTCGAGGAAGCGGCGCGCCTGCTGCGCATCCACACGATGCTGGTCGATGGTGCCGGGACTTTTGAAGGCGTTTTGAATGGCGGCCTTGGTGATCTCGTTGAACACCACCCGGCGATAGTTCGCGGCATCACCGCCAATGGCTTCGCGCAGATGCCAGGCAATGGCCTCCCCTTCGCGGTCGAGGTCCGTTGCCAGATAGACGGTATCAGCCTTTTCGGCGAGCTTTTTGAGCTCGTCCACGACTTTTTCTTTGCCGGGGAGGATTTCGTAATGCGCTTCCCAATCCTTGTCGGGATCTATCCCCATGCGGTTGATCAGCTGCTGGCGGCTTTTTTCCGCCTGGTGTCGGGCTTTATCTTCCGCCGACAACTTGCGCGTTACCGCCGCCTGCTGAGCGCGGGCCTTGGCATCCACCGGCTTGGTGCCGCCACTGGCGGGCAGATCGCGGATATGGCCAATACTGGATTTGACAATGAAATCACTGCCCAGGTACTTGTTGATGGTTTTGGCCTTGGCGGGCGATTCGACTATAACTAAGGATTTACCCATGAGTGACTCACTGACTCTGTGGCTGGGAACCGCTGGCAGGGGCGGCGACTGGATGGCCCGACTGGCGGCGGGAATTTCATAAAATGCGCCATGAAAGAGGCTAAAATGCCAATTAAGGTGCGCATATATAAGTCGGGAATTATTCAGGGTCAAGTCATTGTTTGACGGGAACCCGGCCCCCGCGCCGTGATTTCAGGCAGGTGAAAGACTCGACATGGCACAAAAACAAACTTTAATAAGCAGCGCTATCTCCATGATTTACATTGGTTTTGTAATACCGGCATTGCGTTGCCCGGCACCCGGCCCCGAGCGGAGGACTTTCGCTTCATGAACCCGATTTTCGGACTGGGCCTTTTACTGCTCGCAGCGCTGATTCTGGTCAGCCTGATCAACCGCGCCCAGGAACGGGGGCGGCGCAGGCGGCTGCAACGCCAGCGCCTGCGGGTTCAGGTCGGCAATCTGGAAGACGTGATCACCTGCCTCGAGCAGACCCTGCCAAACCGGTTGATCATCAAGCACGTCAACGATGAAGTCCTGGACGTGCTGCAAGCCATCCTCAGCCTGGAGACCGGCAACACCGAACACCTGGAAACCAGCCTGCGCAATGTGGAGGCCCGGGGAGAAGAACTCACCAGTGCCCGGGACCGCCCGCAACCCCATTACCAGAAGGATACGGACCTGCAGATTGCCCAAACCCAGCACGCTATAAATGAAGCAGTAAGGGTATTGCGCCACCGCTTCAACCAGGGGCGGCTGACGGAAGAAGAGCTGGATGCCTATCTGGGCGAACTCAGCTGGGCCCGCCTGATGGTTGGCGCCCTCTCTTATGTCGGCCAGGGCCATAAAGCCAGTGCCCGGGGCGACGTATTTGCCGCCCATGCCTTCTTCCAGAAAGGCCAGCATCTGCTGATGGAGTCCATGCACCCCGATCCACGGCGCATGAGGCTGATCAAGGAGATCGGCGAATTGCTCAGTGGCAGTCGCCAGCGCCTGAGCCCCGACCTGATGCCGGAGCCACCGGCGGTCAATCACCCTGGGGATAGGCTTTGAGGATATCAGCCAGATTCAGCAGGATCTTTTCACCACCGGCTTCCGACCAGTAAAACCCGATTCCCTGTGATGAGTGTTCCACTCCCGCCACCGAGGGCGGCAATGAGGGCAGCTGCTGCCGCAACCAGGCGAGTGACTGTTCAGTTGCACGGCCTTGCCCCTGCCACACCCAGAACTCAAGAAAGTGGGACTCGTGCGCGTAGGGCGAGCGCACCAGCAGCCAGTCACCGCCTTCCGGCTTCTTGCGGGGCGGCAGCGAGTAAACCGGCATGACCTGCGGTTGCTCGGTATCCGTTGCCTGGCGAGGCAGGGATTGCATCCCTACCCTCAGACCCAACTCCATGGCTCTCTTGCGCAGGCGTTCCTGATAGCGTTGGGTGGAGTTGGGCTGGAGCAGCATGATGGGGCCGAGGACCATGGCCGCGACACCAATCAATAAAAGGATCAACCACAGGTTCATTTCAGTATCCCTCTCTGGCCAGGGTGTAAAAATGTGTCTAGTATGGCGGCAATAATCATTTCATCAGGGAGAGCACCATGACAAACCCCAAGATGCCCGTCTACAGCCATATTCTCGTTGGCCTCGATTTGTCCGAGGAGTCACCCCAGGTGCTCTGCCGGGCAGCCGCCCTCGCGCGGGTCTGTGGCGCCAAACTCAGTATCGCCCACGTGATTGAACCCATCACCTTTGCTTACGGCGGCGACATGCCGGTGGACTTGTCCGAGGTGCAGGAACAGCTCCAGCAGAAAGCGCAGGCGGAACTCCAGCGGCTGGCGAAGGACGCCGGATTTCCCATCCAGCAGGAACACATCCTGGTGGGCCAACCAGCCACCGAACTCCATTACCTCGCCAAGCAACAGGATGCCGACCTGATCATCGTTGGCAGCCATGGCCGCAAGGGTTTTGCCTTGTTGCTGGGATCGACCTCCAACAGCATGCTCCACGGCGCCCTTTGCGATGTTCTGGCGGTGCGCGTCAATCCGCCACCGGAAACCAATGAAAAAAAATCGTAAAACGAAAGCCGCTTTCACGCGGCTTTTTCAATCCACCTGCAAGCTTTCCAGTTCCGCCCAGCGTTCAAAGGCAGCGTCCAGATCCGCCTGGGCACGGGCCAGGGCTTGCAGTCCCTGGTCAATATCTGCGGGGAATCGCTGGTAAAACCCGTCAGCATTGACCACCGATTCCAGCTCAGCCACGCGCGCTTCCAGTGATTCGATCAAAACGGGCAGCTCGTCGAATTCCTTCTGTAATTTATAGCTGAGTTTTTTTGATCGTGCGCTTCGCTTTTCGTCGGGCGCCTGGCGCGGCGCCTTGTCCGTGTTTTCGAATGCCACCGGTGCATCGGGCTGGGTCCAGCGGCCGCCCTGGCGCAACCAGTCGTCGTAGCCTCCCACATACTCGCGTACATCACCCCTGCCTTCAAAGGCAATCACACTGGTGACCAGATTGTTGAGAAAGGCGCGGTCGTGGCTTACCAGCAGCACTGTGCCTTCATAGTCCGTCAAGAGTTCTTCGAGCAACTCCAGGGTTTCGACATCCAGGTCGTTGGTCGGCTCATCCAGCACCAAGAGATTGGCGGGTTTGCTGAACAGCTTGGCCAGGAGCACGCGGTTGCGTTCGCCACCGGATAAGGCCCTGAGAGGCGTGCGCGCCCGCTCTCCCGTAAACAAAAAATCACTCAGGTAAGAATATATGTGTTTGCTTTTACCATTGAGGTCGATGAAGTCACGCCCTTCGGCAATATTGTCAACAGCATTCTTGTCGAGATCCAATTGATCCCGCAGTTGATCGAAATAAGCCACCTGCAATTGGGTACCCAGGCGTATCTGTCCTGCCTGGGGAACAAGCTGTCCAAGGATCAGCTTGAGCAGGGTTGTCTTGCCGGCGCCATTGGCGCCGACGAGGCCGATGCGATCACCACGCATGATCCGCGTGGAAAAATCCCTGACCAAAGGCTTATCGCCATAACCGTAAGAAACACTGTCCAACTCGGCCACCAGCTTGCCGGAGGCGTCGCCACCGGCGAGGGTGAAGCTGGCCTTGCCGATCACGTCGCGGCGCTCACTCCTCTCACGGCGCAATGCCTTGAGCGCCCTGACCCGCCCTTCGTTGCGCGTGCGCCTGGCCTTTATGCCCTGCCGAATCCAGGTTTCCTCTTCGGCAAGTTTTTTATCGAACAGGGCGTTATGGCGCGCCTCCTCCGCCAAGGCCTGCTCGCGGTATTCCAGATACGACGTGTAATCGCCGGCCCAGTAACGCAGATGCCCGCGATCGAGCTCAGCGATATGCGTCGCCAATGCTTGCAGCAAGGCGCGGTCATGGGTGATGAAAACCAGGGCACCACGGAAATTCAGCAACTGTTTTTCCAGCCAATCGATCGCGGCGATATCCAGGTGGTTGGTGGGCTCATCCAGCAAGAGCAGATCGGGATTCACCACCAAAGCCTTGGCCAGGGCCACACGCCGCCGCCAACCACCGGACAACTCACGCATATAACGGTCGCCGGATAATTCCAGGCGGGACAGGGTTTCCTCCACCTGCTGCTGCATCTGCCAACCGTCCCTGTGCTCGATATCCTGCTGCAGGCGTGCCAGGGCTCCGGCGTCCGGCGCTTCCCGGGCAGCCAGTTCATGGAACGCCGCCAGCAGCTTGCCGGTTTCCCCCAGGCCTCCCGCGACCACATCGAACACCCGGCGGTCATCGGCCTCGGGCAGGTCCTGTTCGAGCCGCGCCACCCGCAGTCCCGATTGGCGGATGCATTCGCCGCCATCCAGATCAACCTCATCCGCCAGGACTTTCAGCAGGCTCGATTTGCCTGCTCCATTGCGTCCGATCAGGCACAGGCGCTGCCCTCGATCAATCGTGAGATCGACCTTGTCGAGCAGCACCTGCAACCCGTAACTCAACGATGCTTTTTCAATTTTTATCAACGACATAAATTATGGAATTCACGTAGTGGTTCAGGTGTCAAAAGACTGGCGGCCTCTAGTGGCGGCTGCTATGCTCTTTCACAGTATTTGTCAGGGCGCGCATCATACCCCGTTTACCCAATCGCTCCCACCAGACCCGGTCTGGTGAAGCAATGGCACAAGAATAAAATTTTCCGCGCCTGACGTATGTCGTAGAGGTTCCCATGGGTGCAGTCAGATTTACCACCGTTACGCTGTGTTTTACCTTGGTGCTGGGATCATTCCTGGCCATCTCCCCTTATAGCTTCGCCAGCGCTTCCGACAGGTCGCAAGAGCGCAAGGACTATGCTGCCGCCCATAAGGCGTTGAAAGACAACCAGTTGTCCGCCTACCGGAAACTGCTGCCCCGGCTCCAGTCCTATCCCCTGCTGCCTTACCTCGAATACGAGGAACTGGGGCGGCGCCTCAACAGCCTGCCCAAAAAAGATGTCAGCGACTTTTTCAGCCGCTACCCCGACTCCTACCTCGCCGACCGTCTTGCCCACCGGTGGCTGCGTACCCTGGCCAGCCAGCAGAAATGGGCGGATTACCACCATTTTTACGATCCCCGCCTGGGTTCCGATCCTGAGCTGGCCTGCCACGCGCTCCAGGCGCGTCTCGCGCTGGGGGATGAGTCGGCTCTGGATGATGTGGTGCCCCTGTGGAATATCGACAAGTCCCAGTCCAAGGCATGCGATCCGGTGTTTACCCGCTGGACCGCCGCCGGCCGCTTGACGCCGGATTTGCTCTGGGACAGGCACCGCAAAGCCCTGGACAAGGGAAACCGTTCCCTGGCCAGTTGGCTGGGACGCCAGATGCCCGCCAATGATCAGCAGCTCAGTGCCCTGATGCGCGAAGTGGATGCCAATCCCCGCCTGCTCAACCAGAGCTCGCGCTTTTCCGCCCAATCCGTCCGTATGCGGGATCTGCTCCTTTACGGACTGCACAAACTGGCGCGGCAGGATGCGCCCCTGGCGCTCAAGTTGTGGCGTGGCTACGATGCCCAGCAGCTGTTCAGCGACGCCGACCGGCGCGAAATGCATTACCAGTTGGCGTCACGCCTGATCCGCCAAAACCATCAGGCACAGGCCGAACAGCTGTTGGTAAGCATGTCGGACATCACCCGCACTGACCTGACCGAACGTATGATCCGCGACGCCCTCAGGCGCCAGGATTGGGAAAAGGTATTCGAGTGGATGGCGCGCCTTCCCGCGGAACAACAAGAGCAGGAGCGCTGGAGCTACTGGCGGGCCCGCACCCTGGAGGCGCTCAGCATCCGGGAATACAACGGCCGCACCCCTGCCGATATCTACGCCAGCCTGGCCCCCTCGCGGAGTTTCTACGGGTTCCTGTCCGCCGATAAACTGGGTTATGACTATGGCCTGATGGACAGGCCCATGGCTATCTCCGAGGACACCATTACCCGGATCGAACAACTGCCCGGTGTGCAGCGCGCGCGGGAGTTTTACATCCTGGGGCAGGTATCCGCCGCCAATCGCGAGTGGTACCACACCACCCGCCGCATGCCCACCGCGGAAGTCGTCGCCGCGGGCCGCCTGGCAAATCGCTGGGGCTGGCACCGCCAGGGTATCCAGGCCATGGTCGATGCCCAGCACTGGGATGACTTGCAGGTTCGCTTCCCCCTTGCCTACCAGGAGCAGTTGAACCAGGCCGCCAAGAGCAGCTCCGTCAACCCGCTGTTCCTCTACGCCATTACCCGCCAGGAAAGTGCTTTCATGCCGGATGCCCGCTCGCCCGTGGGCGCTACCGGGCTGATGCAATTGATGCCGGCGACGGCCCAGCAAACCGCCAAGCGCGCCGGCCTTGCCTATTCTCCCCAGGACCTGCTCCAACCGGAAAAGAACATCGCACTTGGCAGCCGCTACCTCAATCAGTTACTCGACCAGTTCAACGGCAACCGGATACTGGCCGCCGCCGCTTATAACGCCGGCCCCAGCCGCGTGCGCCAATGGCTGACCAAAGAGGATAACGCCAAGCTGCCCTATGACATCTGGATAGAAACCATTCCCTTCCAGGAAACCCGCGGTTATGTACAGAACGTGCTGTCGTTCTCGGTGATCTATGCCTACCGCACCGGCACCAAGCAGCCGCTGATTACTCCCAAGGAAGCCGAGAGCGGCCTGTAAGCCTCCCCTGCCCCGTCAAGAATCAGGCCTGATACAGGCCTGGTTTTCGCACCCGTTGCTTTACTTCACGACCTGCGGGACTAGAATACATAAGAGCCCCGGAAGCAGATGAGCGCACCATGCCGGATTTGATACCTCTCCTGGCGCGACAACCCATTTTCAACCGAAAGATGCAAGTGGTTGCCTATGAGCTGTTGTGTCGCTCCAGCCCCCTGGAGACCGGAGATGATGCCCTGGGCGACCGTGCCAGTTCGCAGGTACTGCTGAACAGTTTTACGGATTCCTCCATTGAAACACTCATCGGCAGGCAGCAGGCCTTTATCAATTTCACCCGCACCCTGCTGATCAACCCGCCGCCTTTCAATCGCGAACAACTGGTTATCGAAGTACTCGAAGGCCAGCAGGTCGATGGCAAGCTGCTGCACAGCCTGCGCCGGTTGCATGACCAGGGTTACACCATCGCGCTGGACGATTTTGTGCTGAGCGATGAAACAGAATGCCTGCTCGCCTATGCCGATATTGTGAAGCTCGACGTGCTGGCACTCAGCCGGGAACAACTGCTTTATCACATCGATTACATCAAATCCTTCGGCATTCGCCTGCTGGCTGAAAAAGTAGAAACCTATGAAATGCTCGAGTTCTGCATGGATGCGGGCTGCGATCTTTTTCAAGGTTATTTTCTTGCCCAGCCTAAAATCATTCGCGGCAGGCGGGTTGCGGAAAACAAGCAGGCCGTATTGCAGCTGGTGTCCGCGCTCCATAATCCGGATGTGCCCATGGAACAGATAGAAAAACTGATCGCGCGCGATCCCGCGCTCAGTTACAAATTACTGCGGCTGGTGAACTCCGCCGCCTTTGCTCTGCCGCGTACCGTGGAATCCCTGCGCCAGGCGGTAACCCTGCTGGGACTCAACATCATCAAAAACTGGGTCAATCTGCTGGCCATGGCCAACCTGGGTGACAAACCCATGGAACTCAGCATCGCCGCCCTCACCCGGGCACGCATGTGCGAGATGATCGCGCACCATATCAACCAACGGCAGCGCCAGGATACGTTTTTTACGGTGGGGTTGCTCTCGACACTGGATGCGTTCATGGACGCGCCCTTGATAGAGCTTCTGGAAAACCTGTCGCTCAGTGACCAGCTCAAGAAGGCGTTGCTCGCGCATCTGGGCGAGGAGGGCAAGGTGCTGGATATTGTCGAACACTATGAACGCGCCGAGTGGGATGCCATCGACTGGCGTTTTTTGCAGGACCGGCACATCAGCAGCCAATCCCTGTCGCAGATCTATCTGGAGTCGCTACGCTGGGTGGCCACCACCGCGGAGAGCGCGGGAATCAAAGTCAGCGCATGACAGTCAGGCATCAGCCAGCGCCTGGATATCCTCGGAAGAAAACGGCCAATTCAACTCAACACCGGAATGCTCGGCCTTGAGAACGGGAATCCGGATGCCATAAAGCGCCACCAGCCCATCGTCCTCCACAATATCCACTTCCTGTAGTACATCCCCTTCACGCAACAAGGGCCAGATGAGATCTCTGGCTTGTTCGCACAGATGACAAGCCTGGGTTCCATAGAGGATAAACTGCATAATGAAATAAACCTTGGTATCGGGCTGGCCACTATAGCAAGTAGCAAGCCCGGAGCCAAAGATCAGCGGGCGCTCTCCTGTTCCGGCAAACCGGACAGCAACTGTTCCAGAAAACGGCTGAACCGTTCACCCGGCGCTTCAGTCTGTGTGTCGTCGGCAGCTGGTATCTCGCGGGCCAGGGTGAGCAGCAGTGATTCGGCTTCAGGAAATGCCCTTGCCGTCTCCAAGCCTTCCAGCAGGTGCCGCACAAAACTGCCCAGGGGCTGCAACTCAGCGGCAACACCACCGCGAGGAAGCGGTTCCAGCGCCTGGTAAGCCGTTGTGGCCCGCTGGACGTCGACCTGGGTCAGGGTCAATGAAAAGCTGGCGATCTGATCACGGTCATAACCCAGGGCCAGTGCGCGCTCGAAGGCCTGATCGAGATTACCGCGGAAAAACTCGCCAGCCAGTTGGTTGATCTGCGACAGGAGATTCTGGATGGCAGCCGTTTCCTGTTCGTTGAGGTCGCCCTCCACAACCCAACTCATACTCTCGCTGCGCGAGCTGGATGCATGGATACCAACAGCGTAGTTACCACCAACGGCGATGCCCGCATAGCCCAGGCTGTGTTGCTCCTGACTGGCGGCACGAATCCTGATTCTGTCGCCCTCTGCCGTCAACAGGGAAAACTCGAAACTGCTCGCGGCGGCATAGGAATAGGAAGCGCTGGCCGCCAGCACGGTTGATGAAGGATGTGGGGTGGTCTCAGGAAGCAGAGAAGGAATAAAGGATTTACGCAGCTGCTCTATGCCATCCAGCACCAGGTCATAGGTACGGCCGATATCTTGCGCCACGGCTGGAGACAGCATGTTCAGCGCTTTCAACTTGTCGCTGGCTTCAGCAAAGCCCTTCTTGAACCCCTCCAGGCCTGCCTCGAGACGGGACGCCAGTTGCTCGGCTGTCGCGCCCTCGGCCACGTCCATCCGCAGACGGCGTTCGATAAACCCGAGGATGTTTCCGGCCACTTTTTCCGCCGTCAGGGGCTCGAAACCAGCGTATCCCCCATTGCCTGTATCCAGTTTCAGGCCCAGTTTCTCATAGGCCTTGGCCAGGGTTTGCTCGACGAGCTCCAACGCCGAGGGCGATGGTGTATGCGAAGTATTGGGGAGATGCTCACCGGATGTGGCACGCTGGCGGCCCGCATCCGCGGTCGGCAGGGAGGTCAGTCGCTGACCCTGGGTTGAAGGAAGGACACCTGAAACAGAAGAAATAGTCATGACAACCCCATAAGACTCGGCTTTACCGGGTTATCGACCAGAAATTGACCAACTTTAGCCGCTTTTTGAAAAAATCAGCCTGAGATCAGCCTTTGAGATAAAGCGCAGCGACGACAATGACAACCAGCACGACCAGTATGGCCATGCTATGCCTGCCATAGTGAACCGGCTCTTCGGCTTTGGGAGGCGCGCTGAATGCCGTGCTGGCGGCCGCGGCCGCCGGACGCTCGGATTTCTGGGGCTTTGCGGCAGCTTTGAGCGTTGCCGAGGCAGCGGCTGCCGGCCGACTGGCCCTGACACTGGTTTTCGCCAGATCGTCCGCCGGTCCTATGACACCAAAACTCAGGGTATCGAAACGCAGCTCGTCACCCCGCTTGACCCTGGCCTCGACCACCGGTTTACCGTTGAGGAAGGTGCCATTGGCAGAGCCAAGGTCACGCACGAACAGGAGGCCATCCAACACCTGCAACTGGGCATGGCGGCGGGAAAGATGGGCAGCGGAGAGGCTGATGTCACAATCACTGGAACGCCCGATCACCATGGTCTCCCCCAGGGGAAAAACCCGGCTGGCCAGGGCCGCATGGTTGGCTTTGAGCGCCCAGCCCGTGGTTTTGGCGGAGCGCAGCTGGGTGACATTGCCGTTATCCTCGGCAACAGGCGCCGCCGGGCGGGGTTCACGCTTGGGGTCGATGACCTGTAGTTCAAATCCGCCCAACGCAATGATGTCTTCAGGCCGCAGGCTGCATTGGCCCGATACCGGCTCCTGGTTTACCTTGACAGGCTGATCGGGGACCAGGTTCTTGAGGGTGAGGTTTTCGTGATCGACGAGCACCTCCAGGTGATGGTCGGCCACCGCGGGATCATCAACCACAAGATCATTGCTGGTGTGGCGACCTATGGTGACCTTGGGTTCAACCAACCAGACCGCATTGTATTTATTATTTTTAAAGCGGATTTTCAGCATCGTTTTCTGCCTCTTTCCCAATCTGTGAAACTTGCGTGATCATGCTATATGGCCGACAGGAATTCAACCGACACACCCACAAAATCCATCAGGGCAGGTAGAGGTTGAACACCCCGCCACCCAAGGGGCCGCCATTGCCCAAGGCAATACGGCCGTGGCGGCCATGGGCGCGGTGCAGATCGGCCACCGCCGACGCGAAGAACAGGCCCAGGTTGGTGCTGCCGGATGAGAAAGATACCCCGCCCTGCGCCTGCAAGGGGACATCCAGCATCGCCGCCGGATAGCCCTGCCCATCATCGGCAATACTGATACACAGCCCTTCCGCATCGCGATACGCGGAAACCTGCAATGCCTGCCGGCAATAGCGTGAACAGTTTACCAGTATGGTATTGATAACCCCGCCAAGCAGTTCACCATCCAGGAACCAGTGCAGGTCGGGGTCGCAATCCAGGTCGACGGTGATGCCGCGGGTCTGGAACAACATATGGTTGCGGGCGAGCTGCTCCTCGAGGATATCCACCAGATAATGTTCATCGATCTGCACCAGCAAGCGCTGTTCCTGCATGCGATACAGAGCCAGCAACTGAATCAGTTCGCTGTTGATGCGCGCCGCCTCGTATTCAAGGACTGCATAAGTTTTGGCCTGGGTCTCGGTCCGGGGAGGCTCGGCCTCCATCATGTCAGCCAGGGTGTTCAGCAGCATCCCCAGCGAATTTTTCATATCGTGGACGCTGGCGGCAAGCACCATGGCAAAGTCGAGTTGGGTTTCTTTGTCATTCATATCGCTATCCAGGAATTAATTCAGCTTACTGATTTCGCAGGCACGCAGCATGTCCTGCAACTGTCGGAAGCGGCGAAACTGTTCATGGCCGGAATTGATCATCTGCCCTACCCGCTCCAGGGTCTGGGTTGCCAACTCGTGATCTTTTGCGCGCTTATCCTGGCGAATCCTGTCGAGCAGCGCCTGCGCCAGATTCAAACGAATGCCCACATGGTTGGGAAATACCTGGGCCGCCTGCTCAAAGCAGGCAACAGCTTCGGTGTAATTGCCCGCGTCATAAAAACTGATGCCTTTTTTATTGATGGCCGCGACCCGCGCGCGGTTTTTGTCGCTGACGGGTTCCTCCAGCAAGCCATCGATTTTTTCCAGCGCGGCCTGCTGTCCCTGGTTGTCGGCCAGCAGCTGTTGAATCACCGCATTGGCCTCATCTGTTTTGCCCATGCTTTGGAGCGCACGCACCCAGTCTATACGGTTCTCAAGACCCAATTCCGCAGATGCGACGAGTTGCCGGGTGGCAGCCAGCAGGTCTTCGGCCTTTTTCTGTTCGCCCAGGTGTGACAGCAACTGGATGTCAAGAAGGTTGGTTTCGAGATGCTGTTCAGGCGTCTTGCCAAAACGCAGCTCGATATCGCCCATCACCTTGGCAACGTCTCGCAGCAGGGGTTTGGCCGCGGCCTTGTCATCGTTGAAAAGCGCCAGGGTCGCGCGGGCAAAACCCAGGTGATTCGCCACGCGGTCAAAACAGGAGTTTTCACCGAGCTTGACGGTGCGCCGGTAAGCGCTGGCGGCAACCTGGAGATCATTGTTTTCCATGGCAACATCGCCCAATCGCTGCTGGCGGAGAATGGACAGGGGCGAGATATCCACCGCCTTGGCCAGTATCCGCTGCAACTGTTCGTTGGCTTGCTGCTCGCGGTAGATATCGGCTTGCAGGTCATAGGCCTTCATGAAGAGCGGGTTGTTGTCAATCACTTCCTCGAGCCATTGCTGCGCGCCAATCAAATCCCCCTGCATTTTCTTCACACGGGCCATGCCGAGTTGCGCCCAGTCCAGCTGACGCATTTCCAGCACATCGCGGTAAAGTGCCTCTGCCCGGGTGTGATCGCCCAATTGCAGGTAGAGCTGTCCCAGCAATTTCTGGCAATGGTTGGTATAGCGCCCTTCACTGGCAATTTCCCGCTGGCATAAAGCGATGGCATCTTCCACGCGGTGCTGGCTGATGGCGTTGTGGATAGGGGCGAGATAAGTCCGTTGTGACAACAGGCGAACCAGGCGCTGCTCAAGGATTTTGTTGGTGATGGGTTTGGTGAGGTAGGCATCCGGCTCGTAATCATAGGCGGCCATGATGATGCTTTTGCTGGACTCGGCGGAAATCAGCACGAACAGCGCCTGGCTGCTGGGCATGTCGGTGTGGCGCAACTCCTCCAGCACCTGCTGGCCACTCTTGCCCTTGCCTAAATTATGATCACACAAGATGAGATCATAGGCATTGGTTCGGCATAGCCGCAGGGCCTCTTTGCCGTTTACCGCGTTGTCCACCTGGACAAAACCCAGATCATGCAACATCTTGCCGACAGCCATGCGAAAACTGTCAAAATCGTCAACGATCAGGGCATGAAGTCTGCTGAAATTGATTTCCGCCATACTGCGCTGTCCCGGCTCCCCCCAAGCTACATTCATGGAGGATAGACCAAAATGCCGGCTGGTATGGAAAATCTCACTCTTCCAGAGGCAAGGACTGTGGCGACCGCCGCCGCGATTCGAATAGCTGATCACCACCCGCTTGCTTGGCTGTATGCTTGGCATCGGCAAGCAGCAGGGATATCTGATGGTGAGTGGTGCAGGACAGGAGATCGGGCTTCACACAACCGATTGCCAGGGTCAGGGGACCTAAGCGGCGGCGCTGGCCGTGGCGATCGAGGCTCCAGTAACTCGCCTGCTTGTCCGGCAGGATACTGTGGGATATGCCGGCAAAATCACGCAGGATATCCTCACAACGGCGGCGCCAATCATCACTGCGCATCACCAGGATGAAATCGTCCCCGCCAACATGTCCGACAAAATCCAGCTCCGGCTCTATATGGGTGCAGAGAAGCTCTCCCAGGCGCAGAATGATTTCGTCACCGTAGCTGTAGCCGAAAGTGTCGTTGAATGGCTTGAAATGATTGATGTCGCAGTAGGCGGCAATAAAGGGCTCCCCGTTCTGCAAAAGATGGTCGATCCATTCATACAAGGGAACATTGCCCGGCAACTGGGTGAGCGGATTGCTGTGGCGCGCTACCCGCAGCTTTTCTTCGGTGATGCACCGCAGCAGGCTGCGCACCTTGCCCACACCACGGTAACTGCCTGCTTCACAGACAATAAAATCAATGCTGAGATTCTGCTGCGGGTCTTCCGTGATCAACTGCCCGACTTCCTTCAATTCCGCATTGATATCAACCTGAATGGACAAGGGACTGATGAAGTCGGTAATGGGCTTGTTGGCATAGAGTTCGTGGGCATAGCGGTGCGCAAAGATATTGAGCAATTCCACCCGGCTGACCATGCCCACCGGTTGATTGCCCGCGACGACAGGGATGCCGCTCAGGCGCACATCGGCGCGGAATAACTTGACCACCTGCTCCGCCAACGTATAGGGTGCAACCGTTTCCGCATCCACCATGATCTCCCTCACGGTACGACGGAAGACATCCTGATGGCGGGGACGCCGCTGGAACTGCACTGGCAGGAAATCCGGGGGTAGTTTCCGCATAGGATCGGCAACGGGACGCGCGATGAAATAGCCCTGGACATATTCCACACCCAGCGCCATCAACGTGGAAAGTTCCGCATCGGTTTCAATGCCCTCGGCAATCACTTTGTTGCCTATACGGTGAGCGATGTCCAGCATGGCCCTCACAAATTCACGCTTGACCGCGTCAGTGTCGATGCCCTTGATGAAATGGCGATCGATTTTGACATAATCGGGCCGCAATTCGCTCCAGACCCTCAGGCCCGCATAGCCTGCGCCCAGGTCATCCAAGGCCACGACGAAGCCCTGGCGCTTGAAGTGGTCCGATGCCGCCCTCAACACATCGAATTCGTCCACCGGCTGGCTCTCGGTCAACTCAAAAACCACCCGCTCGGCGTTCAGGCCGACCCGTTGCAGAATTTCACGCGTCACTCCGTCGCGATAATGGGGATCGATAAAACTGCGCGGGGACATATTGAGAAACAGCTTTCCAGGCAATTGCAGCCGGACAAAGGATTCACAGGCGGCCTCGCGGCAGGCAAACTCCAGTGATGCCAGCAATCCGGCCGTCTGGGCAACCGCGAAGAGGCGATCCGGCATGTGCAAAGGACTCTGTTCAGGCCCGCGAATCAATGCTTCATAACCGAGAATCGCGGGGTTTTCCACCGCCACAATCGGCTGAAACAAGGGCGTCAGGGAACGGCTCGCCAGGAGGTTTTGCAGTTCCGCCCGCAGGTTTGCGTCATGGGTCATGAGGTCGGCGCATCGAGGCATGAAAAGGAGTAGTCAAACTGTCATCCTGAATTCTCCAGATGACAGTTTGATGAAAACCACTTTGTCGACACCGGGCGGCAGGGGTAAAATAGCGCTATTTTCCGTCACACCCTTACCGGCAAAGACCATGTCCCGACACAGTGATCGCCTTTACGCCAATCCGCTGACCCAGGTCGACGATTTTGTTTTCGACCAGCGGGTGGTTGATGTATTTCCGGATATGATCAAACGCTCGGTGCCCGGTTACGCCACCATCATCACCATGATTGGCGATCTGGCGGAACGCTATACGCGCAGCGACAGCCGCTGTTATGACCTGGGTTGTTCCCTGGGTGCGGCAACCCTGGCCATGCGCCACCGGATACGCGCAGCCAACTGCCGCCTCATTGGTGTGGATTCATCGCCAGCCATGATCGAACGCTGCCGCCAGGTCATCGCGGCCGATTCGGGCGAGGTGCCCGTTGACCTGGTCTGCGCGCCGTTGCAGGCGGTGGATATCGAGCAGGCGTCCATGGCGGTACTCAACTTTACCCTGCAGTTCATTCCCGTCGCCGAGAGGCTGGCCTGCCTGGAAAAAATCCACCACGGACTGCTCCCCGGCGGCGTGTTGATCCTGTCGGAAAAACTGGCCTTCGACGATGAGCCCCACCACCAGCTGATGATCGACCTGCACCATCACTTCAAACGGGCCAACGGCTACAGCGACCTCGAAATCGCCCAAAAACGCAGTGCCATCGAGAAAGTCCTCGTTCCCGAAACCCTGGACACTCACCGCACCCGCCTGCGTCAAGCGGGTTTCGCCAGTGTGGATGTGTGGTTCCAATGTTTCAACTTCGCATCACTCATTGCCATCAAGCAGCCATGATCGATTATCGACATCTGCTCGACGCGCTGGCAGATACCCCACTCGCGCCCTGGTGTGAACAACTGCCCCGGCAAATCGCTGATGGGCTGAACACCATCCGCTTCGGTGACCTGCCCGCCTGGCTGGATGCACTCGCCGCCCTGCCGCACATACCCTGTACCCAGTTGGATCTCGAGCACTCCGTCACCCTTGGCAGTCCCGCAGACTGCGATGAACCCACGCGCGCGCGCCTGCGCGACGTATTGGAAAAACTCATTCCCTGGCGCAAGGGCCCCTACCATATTCACGGCATCCATCTCGATACCGAATGGCGTTCAGACTGGAAATGGGACAGGGTGCTGCCCCACCTCGCACCACTCAAAGACCGTTTGATACTGGATGTCGGCTGCGGCAATGGCTACCACTGCTGGCGCATGCTGGGCGCGGGCGCGCGGCGGGTGATCGGCATAGATCCCTCACCGCGATTCGTCGTGCAGTTTCATATGATCAAGCAACTGGCGGGAACTCATCACCCGATAGATGTGCTGCCGGTTGGCATAGAAGAGTTGCCGGAAAAACTCCAGGCATTCGACACGGTTTTTTCCATGGGCGTGTTCTACCACCGCCGCTCTCCCATGGACCATCTGCTGGAACTCAAACACGCGCTGCGCCCCGGTGGACAACTGGTGCTGGAAACCCTGGTCATTGAAGGAAAATCGGGCGACGTACTTGTCCCCGCAGGACGCTACGCCATGATGAACAACGTCTGGTTCCTGCCCAGCAGCGACACGCTCATCTCCTGGTTGCGAAAAACCGGCTTCAAAAACCCGCGGCTGGTCGACATCAACAAAACCACGGTTGAAGAACAACGCTCAACCCACTGGATGCGCTTCCACTCCCTGGCGGACTTCCTCGACCCCGAAGACCCCAACCTCACCGCCGAAGGCCACCCCGCCCCCATACGCGCCGTCTTCCTGGCCGAAACCTGAAAGAAATACGCTGAAATTTGCACAAACCTGCAAGAGGTGAGCCGATACCTCGCATGAGACTCGCCGTGGATACGTCCTTGTAGGCTCGGGCACGGCATCCCTGCCGTGCACGGTCTCATGCGAGGTATCGGCTCACCTCCATCAATCCTCCACCGTCAACAACGGCGAATCCAGCCCAAACTCCACATGAATCTGCGCACACCACCGGTTCAACCGATCCGCCGTCAAATGCTCCTGCTGATCCTCATCGATCGCGAGCCCGACAAACAACCCCTTGCCCGGAATCTCCGCCTTGGACGCATCAAACTCATACCCCTCGGTCGGCCAATGCCCCACGATCTCCGGCCCCGACTGGATGATCACATCGTGCAGCATCCCCATGGCATCGAGAAAATAATCGCCATAACCGAACTGATCCCCCAGGCCAAACAGGGCCACCTGCTTGCCGGCAAAATCCACCGCCGCGATATCCTCCCAAAACTCCTCCCAATCCGATTGGATCTGGCCGAAATCCCAGGTCGGAATACCCAGGATGATCATGTCGTAATCGGCAAAGTCCAACTGCGTGGCGTCGGCAATATCCTTCACATCCACCACATCCTCACCCAGCCGCGCCTGAATGCGATAAGCCACCTTTTCGGTATTACCCTCGTCACTGCCAAAAAACAGGCCAATCTTGCTCACATGCACCTCGGTCAGACCAAAAAAGAGTGCGGATTTTCCCAAGTCTGTCTCCGGGGTGCAAGGGGCCGGACTTGCACTCTGAGGCACTCGGACCTATGTTAAGAAGGGTTAAACGCCCGGCTGTCACCATGACAGCATTTTCCACCTACTGCACACTAGCCGCGCCCGCATCTTCAAGGACTTCCCATGAGCAAAATTCTCCTGATTGACGACGACAAAGAGCTGACCCAGCTGATCAAGGAATATTTGACCACCGAGGGGTTCGAGGTGGATATGGTGCACGATGGACAGCAGGCGTTGGAGCTGGGCAACTACGACCAATACGCGGCCATCGTCCTGGACGTGATGCTGCCCGTTCGCAGCGGTTTTGAAGTCCTCAAACTCCTGCGCCAGAAATGCCAGACGCCCGTGCTGATGCTGACAGCCAAGGGCGATACCATAGATCGGGTCATCGGCCTGGAAATCGGCGCGGATGATTACCTGCCCAAGCCCTGCGACCCGCGCGAGCTGGTCGCCCGTATCCGCGCTGTCCTGCGCCGTGCCAAACCGGTTCCCCAGCACAATATCGAGAAACTCAGCGCAGAAAAGCTGGTGCTGCACCTCGGCAGCCGCAGCGCGACCTGGGACGAGGTCGACGTGCCCTTGACTGGCACAGAATTCAGCGTGCTGGAACTTCTGGTGCGCAGCGCGGGTCAAGTCATCAGCAAAGATGAAATGACCGAACAGGCCTTGAACCGCAAACTCACACCCTACGACCGCAGCATCGACGTCCACGTCAGCAACATCCGTAAAAAACTGACCCAGGCCGGTGCCAGCAAGGAACTGATCATCAACGTACGCGGCGCAGGTTATATGCTGACCCTCAGCGACCAGTCCTGACTGCCTTTGAGATGATGACCCGCCTTTACCTCAGAATTTTTTTCACCTTCTGGCTTATCACCGCCATGATCATCGTGACCACCAACCTGGTGGTCCACTGGCGGGAACTGGATAGAGCCCCTGCCGCGGATAAAGGCGAAGATCCCGCCAAGCGCCTGCTCCACCAGATGGTAGGCACGGCCGTAAACCGCGATACAGATGGCCTCAAGACTGAAATGGATGCCATGCCTGCCTGGTCCCTGCGCTATTTCTACGTCATCGACAAAAACAACCGCGACCTGCTGGACCGGCCCTTGCCACCCGGCATCACCGTGCTGCTGCCCCGCCTCACCAGCCGCCAGCCTTACGACATGATTCAGGATCGCAGCCGCAAGCTGTTCGGCCGTTATATCACCCTCAATGACGGCAACAGCGTCAAACTCATCACCATCACCACGGGCCTCGAAAGCGAGAATGAACGCGACCTGCTGTGGGAAATCTTCATCAACAATATCTGGCCGCTGCTGCTGGTATCCATCCTGATCAGCGGCACCGCCTGCTTTATCCTGGCGCGGCACTTCACCCGCAGCATCAACACCCTGCAAAACGCCACGCGCCGCATTGCCCAGGGCGACCTGAGCGTCAGGGTCAGCCCGCAGTTCATTGGCCGCCGGGACGAAATCGCCGCACTGGGACGGGATTTCGACCATATGACCGAACGCCTGCAAAAGGCCATGCTGGAACAGAAGCGGTTGATCAAGGATGTTTCCCACGAACTGCGCTCACCCCTGGCGCGATTGCAGCTGGCGCTGGGATTGGCCCAGCAACGCAGCCAGGGCAGCGTCGACCGGGAGCTCGAACGCATCAAGCAGGCCGCGGACTACCTCAACAATATCATCACCGACATACTTGCCCTGCCGGTCCACGAGCAAGGCAGTTGGGAACTCGACGACACCCTGGACCTGCGCAGCCTCCTGGCTACCTTGATCGACAATTACCGGCCCGAAGCGGAATCCCATGGTGTTCAGCTGATCCTCGACTGCCCCTATGATGAAGCCCTGGTCCCCACCCACGGCAACATGCTGGTGGGCGTGTTCGAGAACATCCTGCGCAACGCACTCCATTACACCTCCAACCCCGGCGAGGTCAGCGTCCAGGTCGAGCGGCAGACGGCTCCTCCGGCTTACCTGATCCGTATCTGCGACACAGGACCCGGCGTGGAGGAAATCCACTTGCAGGACATCTTCGAACCCTTTTACCGCACCGATGAAGCCCGCGCCCGGGAGAGTGGCGGCTACGGCCTGGGACTGGCCATTGCCCAGCGCAGCGTCGCCCTTCATGGCGGTGAGATTCATGCCAGCAACCGTCCTGAAGGTGGACTGTGCATCAACATCACCCTGCCCTGCGTTTCTTTCACCGACAACCCCTGACCCACCCTGCCAAAGCAGCCAAATAATTGACACGCGGTAAGTATTTGCCGGAGGTACGGCAGATGCTGTCGCCAAATTGTCCATTTGGCAGGCAAGAATAGTGATGAACATTTTAGAACATATCCATAACCAACTGATTTATATAGCTATTTAAATCCTGTGTGCGCATGGCATAGTTTTCGCTTCAAGCCGGATAATTCAGCCACGGTATTTAGTGGCCATACCCAGACAGGTACCGACTATGCGGGATATGAATATCGTGTCCAACACCCGGGAAAGTTCCGGCAAGCTGGTTCGCGGCCCCCTGCCTCCGACTCCGGACCAGGAGCTGGCCGCCCGCATGCGGCTGCTGCAATCCTTGCAGACCACACTCGAGCCCCGCGAGTTACTGGAACGCTTCTGGCAGCATTGCCAAATCCTCGTCCCCCTGGGTGGTTTACGCCTGGTTCCCCGCAACGGCGATACCATCCACCTGGGGCACAAAGGGCTTCACCAGTGCCATTACAACCTGAAAGGTGACCAGGGGGAGTTGGGAGAAATCAGTTTTTCACGCAGCAAACGCTTTACCGCGGACGAACTGAGCCACCTTGAAGAATTGCTGGGCCTGCTGGTTTATCCGCTGCGCAATGCGATCCAATACCAGTTGCTGGCGCGCTTGAGCCTCCGGGATTCGTTGACCGGACTCGGGAACCGCGCGGCGCTGGATGCCGCCCTCAAACATGAACTGCAACTGGCGCATCGCCACGAGTTTACCGTCTCCCTGCTGTTGATCGACCTGGATCATTTCAAGCTCATCAACGATACCTGGGGCCACAGTACCGGGGACCGGGTGTTGCAAGCGATTGCTGAAACCATCAGCAGCGTCTGTCGCAGTTCGGACATCAGTTTTCGCTACGGTGGTGAGGAATTCGTTGTGCTGTTGCGCAACACCGACAGCAGCGGTGCCCGTATCATCGCCGAGCGCATCCGCCGTCAGGTCGCGTTGCAGACACTCGAGGGAAAAATCAATCCAACCGTCAGTATTGGCATAGGCACTTGCGTGGCCGGCAACGCCGAAAGCGCAGACCAACTGTTTGACCGGGCCGATCAGGCTCTCTACGGTGCCAAGCACAATGGACGCAATCGCATCCAGGCTGGCTGACCTTCCATCAAGGCGCCAATATCAGCTCAACCGAGCCACGCCATCATTTTTGTCCAAGGTTTCAGAAAAATCCGGTCAGGGATTCTATTGCCGCCTGTCGTTTCGGGCCTTGGCCCTTAAGGTCGCCTCATAGTCCCGCATCACAGCTTCTGGAACAGTATTATCAAAATCACCCAAACCCAGTTCGTATCTCCTGGCTTGAAGATCATCATAAATTTCCCTGGCCCGTTTTTGAATATGTGGCTTATCCGCCTCGGTCAACAGCCCTCCGGCCAGCTTCCGGGTATGGTCTCCAATATCCAGGAGAGGTTTCCAGTCACCGCGAATCTGAGAAGCTTCATAGTAAGCCATGGCCTCGATATACAGTGATTTTTGTTCTTCCAGAGGCATTGAATGAGCACGGAGACTTGCATGGGTACTATGCCCCGAACCTATTCGGCCAAGTGCAGCCGTCGAATTATAAATTGCTGCTTTCTCTAAAAAATAATCTGCCTCGTCCAAATTATCAGCTTTTCCCGCCAATGCCTGCAGCGCTCTTATGTCTCCCCCCTCACCAAGCAGTTCCAGAGCCTCTTTATCATAGGTCTCATAAAGCGTCGGCAATAGATGCCCCTGCGCATCAAAATGAAGATCGTATTCATAACCTCGACTCGTGTACCATGCGATTATTTCCTTACGTAATATTGGATCTGTCATGGGATCCGACGGGTCTGGCTCATGTAGATCAATGTCATCGCTTATATAAGGCACAGCATGACCAGGCTGATCAGCCAGACTCAACGTCGTTTCAGTTTTTGAATCGGTCTTTTCAATCAGCGGGGGTTTTATATGCGGTGCTGGTGGTTGCGATAGCGAATCTGACAAGTGTGGATAACCCATCAAGAAGACGGCAGTTACCACACCAACTACCACGATCACTTTAAATTTACTCATTGCAACTCGCATAATCGCCTCTAGGCAGAAGGTACGAAGAATAAATTCAGTCACAACTAATATGAAGTTAAACTACGATAACGAATCAGAATACGTCAATATCTTTCATCCCCCCTTGTGAAAAAACACACTTCCTCGACCCATATGCTGGGTACCTGAGCTGACCGCTACCATGTTGTACCTGTGCCCCATCACCTGCCCGCGACACAGTGACCGAGGTAACTATCCGGGGCTTTTGAACACCGGAAATGGTTGGGCGCCGGATTTTTTATCTATTGGTAAATTGACTTTTACTCATGAACGGGTAAATAGTATTGCCGCCCCCTCTGCCATCTTCGCCAGAATCCGGCAGGGGTGGAGCACCCTATCCAATAACTAATAACGTCAAACGCAAGGTACATGGTATGCGCCAGTCTTTTCAGAAAGTCGGTCATTCCGGACTGACGGTTTTCTTTGCCATCTGGTTGAGCTCGATCGTCCAGGCCGAAGAGGTCAATCCCAACTTCGTCTATCTTCATCAGGGAGAACTGACGGGATACAGAAGCATCTCTGTGGGTGATCCCGGCAACTGGTCTTCACAGCTTCCGGGGCGTGAAGGCAAGTCGGCCAGCGGTAAAGTGTCCGTGGCGCCCGCCGACTTCCGGGGCACTGGCGATGCTATCGAAATCAGCTGGGATCCCCGTAAAAAAATGGCGGGCAACATAGGCATCTATGGCGAGGCCATGGATCTTTCTGCGTATCGCGACCAGGCATCGATCACCCTGGATATGCGCGTCGATACCCGCCCGGACAAAGAGGTGCGCCTGGGACTCGATTGCGGCTACCCCTGCCGTGCCGACATTCCCCTGAACAGTATTTTGCGTAAATCACCGCGCGGCGAATGGTTTTCCCTGCCGATACCGCTCAATTGTTTCGAGGGTGAAAATTTTGACCTGAGCAAGATATCCGGCATCTTCTCCATGTCCACCGATGGACGCTTCAAGGTAACCATTGCGAACATCCATCTGGAAAGGCTGCCGGAAGGCGAGAAAGGTTGCGCGAAGGGAGAATAAACATAGCCGGGTGCGCGCAGCACCCGGCTATTCAGAAGGTTAAACCGGCCGGGGCTTTTTGGGCACGAAAGGACGCTTGCCCTTCCCCTGCGAGCGCAGACGCTGCTCGTGCCGGTGAAATTTGATTTTTTCATCGCGTGTGGGACGCGCGTTTTGTGCCTGCTGTGAAATGTCGCGCGGCTCAAAACCCGCCGTGAGGCAAAGGTCGGCGATTTCACGCTCGCTCAATTCCAGCCACTGTCCCACCCGCACGTGGGACGGAATGAAAATATTGCCGTAACGCACCCGCTTGAGACGGCTGACCTTCACACCCTGGGATTCCCACAGGCGGCGTACTTCGCGATTGCGGCCTTCCATCACCACGCAGTAAAACCAGCGGTTACGCCCTTCACCCGCACCTTCGACAATATCGGTGAAGCGGGCGACGCCATCGTCCAGCAACACACCTTCCAGCAGGCTTTGTTTCATATCATCATCCACGTCACCCTGGATGCGCACCAGGTATTCACGGTCGATGACTGACGAGGGATGCATCAGCTTGTTGGCAAGTTCACCGTCGTTGGTAAACAGCAACAAGCCAGAGGTATTGAAATCCAGACGCCCGACCGAAATCCAGCGCTCGCCTTTGAGCGGTGGCAGGCTGTCATAGACGGTGCGTCTGCCTTCCGGGTCGGAGCGGGAACAGATTTCACCTTCAGGTTTGTTGTAGAGAATGACGCGGCGGCGGCTGACACCCGGACTGGCCAATACCCGCTGGCCATTGAAAAACACCTTGTCGGTTGGCCCTACCCTGTCACCCAGCTTGGCCAGGTGGTCATTGACACGGACAGCACCCGCTTCAATGGCACGCTCCATTTCGCGGCGTGAACCCAGCCCGGCGCGGGCCAGTACTTTTTGCAGTTTTTCATCGCCAGGTGCACCCGGGGCTTTGCCGGCGTCAGCCGCTGGCGCGCTATCGGATTTGTGTGGTGAACGGGAAGATTTCGCCGTTTTTTTGCCGGGTTGTTCCGGACCTGTGTACTTGCTCATCTGCAGACGCCTCACGCGTTGTGCGGTCAATAGTGATTACTGGGGTATCTCATCCCTGGGAATCTGTTGTTCATCATCGCCTTCCACATCCTCAAAGGCGGATTCGCCATCGACAAACTCCTCTGGCGGCAACTCGGCCTGAACTTCGCCACCACCATCCACGGATTCCTCATGCGGAATATCGGAAACCTGGGAACCGGTTTCATCGGTCACAACGACATCCGTATCGGGCTCACCCAGACCTTCGTCATCCACATTCAACTCGAGCACCGGGTTGAGTTCATCCAGGTCACGGATTTCACTCAGCGAGGGCAACTCATCCAGGCTCTTGAGATTGAAGTAATCCAGAAACTGCCGGGTGGTGGCATAGAGCGATGGCCGTCCCGGAACATCGCGGTGCCCCACGACCTTGACCCAGTCGCGCTCCATCAAGGTTTTCATGATGTGGGAACTGACGGCCACGCCGCGGATTTCCTCGATATCGCCCCGGGTAATCGGCTGGCGATAGGCGATCAGCGCCAGGGTTTCCAGCAAGGCGCGGGAATATTTCTGGGGTTTTTCCTCCCACAGGCGATTGACCCAGGGCGCCAGGTCGTCGCGCACCTGGAAGCGCCAGCCGGAGGCGACTTCCTTGAGTTCGAAACCGCGCTCGGTGCAATCGGCCTGAATGGCCGCCAGCGCCGCCAGCACATCCTCTTTTGACGGCACCTGCTCCTCGTCGAACAACTCTTGCAGGCGCGCTACCGTCAACGGCTGGGCAGCGGCAAGGATCGCGCCCTCGATGATCCGGCGCAGAAACGCGGGATTCAGTTCAACGGCCGGCTCGGGCAGGATGTCGTCCTGTTCGAGCGTGATATCGTCTGTCTCTTCCATCAATGGCATCCACTACTGAATTCGGGCTTTGACATGAATAGGACCGAAGGCTTCGCTCTGGACGATTTCCACCAGGGACTCCTTGATCAGCTCCATCACCGCAAGAAAGGTCACCACCACGCCCAGCCGCCCTTCGTCGATGCGGAACAGGCTGACGAAAGGCACGAACTGGCCCGCCGACAAACGATCCAGCACCTGCGCCATGCGCTCGCGGGTGGACAGTTTTTCGCGCGATACATGGTGGCTTTCGAACATATCGGCACGGCGCAGGACTTCCGCCAGCGCGAGCAGTATTTCCTGCAACTCCACATCCGGGTCGGGACGGGTCAGGCTGCGGTCCGGCGCCTGTGCGGACGCCGGGAAGATGTTGCGCGCTATCCGCGGCAGGCTGTCGATATCCTCGGCCGCCTGCTTGAAGCGTTCGTACTCCTGCAAGCGCCGGATCAGCGACGCGCGGGGATCGTCTTCCTCTTCCTGCTCCTCGCTCGAACGCGGCAGCAGCATGCGGGATTTGATCTCGGCCAGCATGGCGGCCATGACCAGGTACTCCGCCGCCAGCTCGAACTGGTGCGCCTGCATCAGGTCCACGTAGGCCATGTATTGGCTGGTGATCTCGGAAACGTTGATTTCCAGGATGTCGATATTCTGGCGGCGTATAAGGTACAGGAGCAGGTCCAGCGGGCCCTCGAAGGCTTCCAGGAAGACCTCCAGCGCATCCGGCGGGATATACAGGTCCTGGGGCAACTGGGTGAAGGCCTTGCCGTGCACGACCGCAAAAGGCATCTCACCCTGGAGCGGGCGGTTGCCGGTGTCCTCGGCATCCCGCTCGGGCGCGGGCAAGTCTGCCTCGGCGGCCTCTTGGTGGGATGTTTCCTCTAGGATCTGGCTCACAGCAGCTTCCAGGTTGATTGCGGCCCGGCTGGGGGCGGTTCGGACAAGCCGGGCATTATAGCGATTAATGCAAGCCGGTGACAGGCCGGCAATGATCTTGATTTTGTTTTATTTATCAATCAGTTAGATTCAAAACTTGAGAAATCGCCCCGCCCCTGGCGCACCAGTACCGGGGCATCCTCCGTCAGATCGATCACCGTGGTGGGCTCCACACCGCAATATCCTCCGTCGATGACCAGCTCCACATGGTGCTCGAGCGTGTCGCGGATATCGTAAGGATCGCTCAGGGGAAACTCGTCACCCGGCAGCAACAGACTGCTGGTCATCAGGGGCTCTCCCAGTTCCTGCATCAGGGCCAGGGCGACCGCGTTGTCGGGCACGCGCAGACCTATGGTCTTGCGCTTGGGATGCATCAGCCGGCGGGGTACCTCGGCGGTTCCCTCGAGGATGAAGGTGTAAGGCCCCGGCGTGTGGTTTTTCAGCAGCCGGAATACCTGGTTGTTTACCCTGGCATAGGTTGCCAGTTCCGAGAGGTCGCGGCACATAAGGGTGAAGTTGTGGTGCTTGTCCAACTGGCGCAGGGCCCGAATACGATCCAGTGCCATCTTGTCGCCGATGTGGCAGCCCACGGCATAGGCTGAATCCGTGGGATAAACCACCAGGCCGCCGCGGCGAATGATGTCCACCGCCTGGGTGATCAGGCGGGACTGGGGGTTGTCGGGGTGTATCTGAAAAAACTGAGCCAAGAGCCAACTCCTTGATGTACTGGGGAAAACACAATCTCGCGCGCATTATGCATCAAAGCCCAGGCGGCGCCATACCGGTTCGCTGGTCGGCGGCAGGGCCTCGAAGCGGCCCAGTTCCTGCCAGGGCTGGTCAGGGACATGGAAATCGCTGCCACAGGACGCCAGCAGTCCGTTGGCGGCGGCGATGCGGGCCAGGTCCGCCGTTGCCGAGGCTGGCTGCTGCCCCGAAATGACTTCCATGGCGTCGCCCCCCAGGGCGGCAAAGTCTCCGATGAGCGCGCACATGCGTGTCCGCGTCAGCTCATATTTGAGCGGATGAGCCAGGACGGCCTGGCCCCGAGCCTGATGGATCCAGCCGATAGCCGTTTCCATGGCGGGCCAGGGGTGTTTGACGTCAGCGGGCTTGCCCGTGCCCAGGTATTTTTTGAAGGCGGCCTGGATGTTGCGGACGGCGCCCTGCTCCACCAGGTAGCGGGCAAAATGCGGGCGGCCAACCATGGCCTCGCCGGCCAGTGCCCGGGCGCCCGCCATGGCTCCGGGAAATCCCAGGCGGGCGAGCTTTTCACCAATGGCCTCGGCGCGGGCGAGGCGCGCCTGGCGCTGCTCATCGAGCGCATCGAGCAGCGTGGTGTCATTCGGATCCACACCCAATCCAAGGATATGCACCCCGATGCGGCCCCAATGGCAGGAGAGCTCGATGCCCGGCACCAGCACTATGCCTTCCGCATCCGCCGCCTGCCGCGCCTCGGCCAAACCGGCCAGGGTATCGTGGTCGGTCAAGGCAATAACATCCACACCCTGTGCTTTAGCCCTCGACATCAGCGCGCCAGGGCTTAAAATACCGTCCGATCGATTGCTGTGGCTGTGCAGGTCAAATATCACTCAGGTTTCCTGATGAGATGGCAGCGCGCCGGCGCCTGGTGCGCCATTATGACACGGCGAAACCCACTCCAGGCCCGAATTCACACACATGTCCGACTCTATCGACAAAAACCCGGTACCCACTGCCCGGCCCAGGGAACGCAAGGAAAGCTTCCTCGTCAACCTGTTGCTCAATATCATCATCCCGGTGCTGATTCTGTCCAAGCTGAGTGGCGAGCAACACCTCGGCCCGACCTGGGCGCTCGTCGTCGCCCTGGCGTTTCCCCTGGTCTACGGCCTGCGCGAATTCGCGTTGACCCGCAAGCTCAATGTGTTTTCCGCCCTGGGATTCATCAGCATCCTGTTGACCGGTGGCATCAGCCTGCTGAAACTCGATCCCGCCTACATTGCCATCAAGGAAGCCGCGATCCCCGGCCTCATAGGCCTGGCCACGCTGATTTCCGTCAGAACACGTTTTCCCCTGGTAAAAACCTTTTTATACAACGACAAGGTACTCAAGATTGACAAGGTTGCGGCGGCGCTCCGCCAGCATGGGAACGAGGCGCGGTTTGAAACCGTGCTGCGCAACACCTCCTACCTGGTGGCGGCGTCATTTTTCCTCTCGTCTTTTTTGAACTACGTATTAGCCAAGATATTGCTGGTCAGTCCCCCGGGAACCGAAGCCTTCAACGCCGAGCTGGGCAAAATGACCGCGCTCAGCTACCCGGTCATTGCCCTGCCGGCCATGCTGGTGATGATTGCCACCATGTTCTACCTCTTCCGCCAGATTCGCCTGCTGACACACCTCACACTGGAAGAGGTCATCAATGACGGCAGTGGCGATTGAATGACAGCCAACAGGTAAGCACCATGTTCTATGCGATCATCAGCGAAGATGTAACCAACAGCCTGCCCCTGCGCAAGGAGGCCCGTCCCGCGCATCTGGCGAGGCTCCAGGCATTGCGCGATGCGGGCCGGTTATTATTGGCCGGGCCTCACCCGGCAATCGATAATGAAGATCCGGGCGATGCCGGCTTCACAGGCAGCCTGGTTGTGGCAGAATTCCCCTCACTGGATGCCGCGCGCGCCTGGGCAGCGGAAGACCCCTATGTGGCGGCAGGCGTTTATGCGCGGGTTGAGGTCAAACCCTTCAAGAAAGTTCTTCCGTAACTCCGATAATCAACAGGACACACTTCATTGTGAAAACATTCCCCGCCCTGCCATTGATCGTGCTGCTCACTGTTGCCTCGCCGCTTGCGCCGCACGCCGCCGCTGAGGAGGAAGTCCGCTATGTCGCGGACACCCTGATCATCCCCCTGCGCCGCGCGCCCGGAAACCAGCAGGACATCGTGGTCAACAATTTGCCCAGCGGCACCAAACTCGTTTTCGTCCGTGAAGAAACCGACGCAAACCGTAACAAGTGGTCGCTGGTGCGAACCGAGAACGGTGTGAGCGGATGGGCCCGCAGCCAGCACCTGCTGAGCGAGCCCACAGCCGCCTTGAAACTGGCTGAACTTGAGGAAACCCATGCCGCCACGCTTCAGGAACTGGAAACCCTGCGGCAAGCGCGCAACCGCGCCCAGGACCTCGAAGCCGAGCACCAGCGTGTGCATGAGAGCTACCAGCTGTTGCAAACCCGGGCTGATTTCCTGCAAGCAGAAAACGACCAGCTGAAAAATTCCGACCGCTACAGCCAATGGATATACGGAGGCGGATTGTTGCTGGTTGGTGTCCTGCTGTCCTTCATACTCCAGGCCTTTGGCCGCCGTCGCCGTCAGTCAGACTGGCGATAAACCCATTGTTGATATCCAGGAGATCGTCGATGCTGTCTCATATGATCCACATCCTGCGCAAGCTGTTCTCCGGCCACCGGGCGCTTGCCCTGCTGCTGATCGCTGCCGCCATGCCGCTTCACGCCGAGCAAAATCCCCGCGTTGCGTTGAAAACAGATCACGGGACAGTGGTGATCGAGCTCTATCCCAAGGAAGCACCCGTTTCAGTCGCCAACTTCCTGGAATACGTTGACAGCAAATTCTATGACGGCACCATCTTCCATCGGGTCGTGCCCGGATTCGTGGTGCAAGGTGGCGGCATGACATTCGATTTCGCAGCCAAGGAAACCCGTGATCCGATCAAGAATGAATCCGACAACGGCTTGCGCAACGATTTCAAAACCCTTGCCATGGCGCGCACGGCACGCCCTGATTCGGCTACCTCGCAGTTCTATTTCAATCTCAAGGACAACAACCCTCTCGATGCCAGCGGCGGCAAGCCTGGCTATGCGGTGTTCGGTAAAGTGGTCCTGGGCTGGGATGTCGTGGAGCGCATTGCCGAGGAGCCCAGGGGCATGTATCGTGCATTTCCCGAAGCACCGAACTATGCGGTTCGCATCCTGAGTGCGACACGCGTGGATGCCCAGTTCACGCCCGACAATTCCAGCTTCCAGAAGACTGCGCAACCTGCCATGAAAAACAGCAATGTCAGCGACGCACTGGTCAAGCCATGAGCCACAAAACCGCGCTGAGTGTCAATCTCAACAAAATCGCCCTGCTGCGCAATTCGCGGCCGGGCAATTATCCCGACGTGGTGAAACACGGTGAGATCTGCCTGAAAGCGGGTGCCGACGGGCTCACTGTGCATCCCCGTCCCGACCAGCGGCATATACGCCCGGGCGATGTTTATGCGCTGGCGGAACTGGTGCGCGATCGCCCAAACCTTGAATTCAATATCGAGGGCAATCCCTTCGCCGAATCCGGCAACGGATTTCCCGGTTTCATGAAGCTGGTGGCGGACACCCTGCCCGACCAATGCACCCTGGTGCCCGACGCCTCGGACCAGCTGACATCGGATCATGGCTTCGATCTCACCTCATCCGGCAAGACATTGCAGCCCGTCATCCGTCAATTGCAGGATTGGGGCGTAAGGGTCAGCCTCTTCATGGAACCGGACCTCGAGCAGATCGAGCTGGCAAAGGAGCTGGGCGCGGACCGCGTCGAACTCTATACCGGTCCCTATGCCCTCGCCTTCAAGCATCAGGACGACATCTTCACCCAGCTGTTTGATCATTATGTTGCCGCTGCCGAACTCGCCCGGGCATTGGATCTGGGGCTCAACGCGGGGCACGATCTCAACCTGGATAACCTGGCCCATTTCTGCCAGGTGCCCGCATTGCTGGAAGTCTCGATCGGCCATGCGCTCACCGTGGATGCTTTGCAGATGGGCCTGGCGGAAGCCGTGCGCGCTTATAAGCGATGCTGTTCACAGGCCCAGGAAATCTAAAAAATCCCGGGCGAACGGACCGGGTTTTTCCTAGTCTTAGTCAGGGAGAGACAATAACGAGGAACAGACCATGGCATCCATACTTGTAAAAGACTACATGCAGACCTGCTCACAGGCGGTACCCTCGAGCCTCAGCGTCCGCGAGGTGATCGAGCATTTGCTGAGCCAACAACTCACCGGCGTGGCGGTGATCAACGACGCCTGTGAAGTCGTGGGTTTCGTATCCGAACAGGACTGCATCAAGGAAATGCTCAACAGCGCCTTCTACGCCGAGGAATCATCTCCCGTGACGAAGATCATGAGCCGCGTGGTACTGACAGTCTCGCCGGAAACCTCTGTCCTGGAAGTGGCTGAAATCATGACCCAGCACAAACCCAAAAATTACCCGGTGGTGTCTGCCAGCGGCCAACTGGTCGGTCTCATCAACCGCAAACACGTCCTGGAAGCATTACTGAAAAATGACGGCGGCTGGTTCAGCTGCCCCAATTGATATCATCCACCCGACCCCAGCGCCGCGAATGCGGCGCTCATCCGCATAGACTTCATGAAACCAACCGACAGCGCCGCCTACCTCGAAAAAAAACGCTTTTTTGACAACCTGCTCACCATCTATGGCCGCAATCCCGTCCTGGAGGCCTTGCAGGACCCCAGCAGCCGCATCTACCGTTTGCACCTGGCGAAAAGCAACAAGCCCGCTGCGGTGCTTGACGATATCCTTCGCCTGGCGCGCAGCAAGGGCGCCGAGGTGGTTGAGCACGACCGGCTAGGACTCTCACGCATATCCAGGAATGCGCGTCAGGATCAGGGCGTGGCAGCGGATCTCATCTGCAGTGGCTACCGCCATTACCGGGAATACCTCGAAGCCCCCATCGCACCCGACAGCTGTATCCTGGCACTGGATGGCATCACCAATCCCCAGAACCTGGGCATGATCATCCGTTCGGCCTGCGCCGGAAACGTGCAAGGCATCCTGCTGCCGCAGGCGGGCAATGCGCAAATAGATCCGCTGGTGATCAAAGCCAGCGCAGGCACGCTTTTTCGCGCGCCGATCCTCCGTTGCGAAAAACTCGTTCAGGCACTGGAAGATTTCCGCGCAGCGGGAGTCAGCATCTGCGGATTATCATCCCACGCGCACCAGACACTCAAAGCGTTTGAGCCGGATGGCCCCTGTATTTATGTGCTGGGCAACGAAACGCGCGGCGTATCACCGGAGGTTTCCCATCTCTGCACCACCCAGGTGCGCATCCCCATGAACAATGGTGTCGAATCCCTCAACGTGGCGGTCACCGCGGCATTGATTGCATTTCGTTGATGATGAATACCTGTGACTCACGCCACCGGTTTGAAAGCCTGGACAGCGCGTGTCAAATCAGGCACCACCTGGGGATTGCCACTGTAGGCGGCCAGTTCGTATAGACGAGTGATTCGTTCCAGCTCAGGTGCCAATTGCGGATGCAGGCTGGCAACCCGGTGCGCGAAGTCACGGGGAGCCTCACCCGCCGCGCGGACCAAACCGACGCGGGCCAGCTTTCGCTGAAAATATCTGTATTGGCGATCCCAGGGCGAGAGGGGTGCCGTCGGCTGGCGAAGCAGGTAGAGCGCCAACCCCAGTATGATCACACCTCCCGCACCCAACAGCATCAAGGTCACTCGCCAGGCATCGGTATTGCCCAACCAACGCCCCAGCAGATGCTGCCGGCGGCCGGCATCATAGTTGAGCACCCAGCGCGCCCACTGGTAATTGAGCGCATCCCAGCGCAACGCCAGATCGCCGATGAAGCTGGAACTGCGCGCCAGGGAATTACCCAACAGTTCGGCATCCTCATCGCTGAGTGAATAATCTATACCCCGCTCGATACGCTCGGGCGCCACGGCGGCGGTGGGATCGATCATGACCCAGCCGCGCCCCGCCAGCCAGACTTCCGTCCAGGCGTGCGCATCGCGCTGCCGCACCACCCAGTAATTTTCACGCGCGTTGAATCCACCTCCCTGGTATCCCACGACCACCCGGGCCGGCACGCCCGCGGCACGCATGAACACAGCGAAACTGCTGGAGAAATGCTCGCAAAAGCCGCGGCGGTTTTCCCACAAAAATTCATCGATGCCATGCTCACCCAGTACACCGGGCTTGAGTGTGTAGGTGAATTCACGGTTGAAGTAGGCCAGCAGGCGATTGATCAATGCATCCACACTTCCCGCCTCGGCCATCCATGCACGCGCTGTTTCGAGCGTGCGCGGGTTGATATCCGCGGGCAGACTCAACTCCTGGCGCAACTGCTGTTCACTCAATCCCTGGCGGGCGAAAAGATAGGTCGGATGCGAGGTGACGCTGTATTGGATACGCTGATTGACCGGCCTGTTACGTTGCAGCCACAAATCCCGCCCCAGACCAATCTGGCTGCTCCAGCTTCGCGGCGCCGCCAGTGAAAAAAGCCAGGGCTGGTTGCTGGGCTCCATGATCACATCGTAATCCACCGCTTCGCCCTGGTAGTCCACATTGGCCATCCATTCCCTGGTCGTTGAATCGGCGGCCCACCCCAGTTCTCCCCAACTGCGCTGCTGCAACGTCTGGGTCCAGCGCCGGCCATCAAAGTGGGAAAACACCAGGCCGCGCCAATAGAGTTGGGACTGGCGGGGATTCTCGCCGGAGAAGGTAACGCGAAACGCGACCTGATCCGATTGCATCAGGTCGGAGATGTCACCGGGCGACATGGAATCGCTCATGCCGGTTATCGCCGCTGCGGTATTCAGCGGCACGGCCCAAAAAGGACCGAAGCGTGGCAAGGCGAGAAAAAGCAGCAACATGAGGGGCACAGCCTGCAACAACAAACCACCAGCCAGGCCGGCACTGCGCCAGTTGCCCTGGGATTGCGAGGACTGGTTGACGGCCAGCAAGGCCGTCGTCAGCAGGAACAAACACAGCAGCGCATACAGCGCCGCATAGACTTCGGAAAAAAACAGCAGCTGCGTCGCGATGACAAAATAGCCGAGATAGCACAACACCAGGAAATCCCGCTTGCGGCGCATCTCGAGCAGTTTCAGGATAAACCCCACCAGCAGCAGGCATACCATCGCCTGCATACCGAATTTCCCACGCAGCGCCAGGTACAGACCGACAGCACAGATGGATACCAGCATCAGGCGCAGCCAGAAGCCGGGATAACTCCAGGCGCCGCGAAATATCTGCCAGCGCCAGATGACCACCGGCAGCCACACGCCCCACAACCACAGGGGCGCGTGATAGGCATGGGGAGCCAGGATAAACGCCTGGGCAATCAGCAACCAGGCCAGGCCACGGCGGGATATCTGCTCATCATGGACAGCCGCGCTCATGCACCACCTCCATCCGAGTAAAGCGCCAGGGCACGCAGAAGCGCCGCCTGGTGGATGTCGCCCTGCCCCAGTGCCAGGGTCAATCCCGGCAGGCGCAACCCGTAAAACGCCTGGGTCCTGCCCAGTTGCAGCACCCAGTAGCAAAGGCGCGACAAACGGGTTTCGGTATCCAGCCCGCCCAGGGCATGCCAGTCGAGCCAGACATGCTGGCTCTGATAGCCGACGTATTCTTTCAAATGCAATCCCGCGCCCCGCGCAAATTGTTTCCAGGCAACCTGGGACAGCCCGACACCCGGACGGTAGGGTTGGAAACCGTAAAAATCCTCGGGGTTTTCATGCGTAATCTGCTCACCTTCGCCTTCACTGGCCTGGCCCAGGGGCGGTTCTTCGCTGGCCAATGGCCGGGGATAGACCAGCACCTGCATCTCGAGTTGTATCCACGACCAGGCACGCATGAAGCCGAATGGAAAGCTGCTCTCCACCAGTATGCGCCCGGCACTCATCCAGCCGCGCCTGTGGCTGGCCTGTGTCAACGTCAGCTCGTGTGATTCACCCGGCTTCACATTCACAGCTACCACCAAACGCGGGTCCAATGATATGTGAACGGATTCATGGTGTGACCGGTGACTGGCTGTCACCCGCAGCAAAAACTCTGCCTCTTCGCCGGCAAAAACAGGGCGGGCATTCAAGGCTTCGATATTCAGCCCGGAGAGATTGCGGAAGGTGTGCAGGATGGACACCACCATCAGGCTGAACAACAGAAAAACGATGGCCAATATCAGGTTGTTCTGGTAGTTGCTCCCCAGCAGCCACATGATCAGCAATACCAGCAAAAACAACCAGCCCTGGCGGGAAGGCAGTACGTAAATGGACTTGTGCCGCAACTTCACCCGCTCGGCGCGGGGTGCGCGGCGGCTGATCCATTGCCAGAAAAGCTGTTTGATGGTGTTGAGCAAGGCCATGTGAAACACTACTCTCCGGCGACGCCGCGAACAGGCTTGATGCTGCTCCAGGATTTGCAACTGGGACACAGCCAATGCAGGCTCTGCCCGCCAAAGCCACAACGATGGCAGACATAGGCGGGTTTTTCTGCGACGACCTTATCAAGCACCTGCTTCAGGAGCAGCAGGTTCTCTTTCATCGTATCGTCGATACGCTCCTGGTAAAGCTCGATCAAACGCCCGAGAACACGCACCGATGGACGCAAACGCAATTGCGCGGCCATGAACTCCATCGCGGCATCCTCGCCCTCGGTATCGCGGAGAACCTCCGCCAGGGACAGTATCAGGCTGCTGCCGGGATGGCGGGTCAGCAGCTCAAAAAAATAATTTCTCAAGCCACCGCGATCGCCCATGGCCTCATAGCAGCTACGCACCTGGACCAATGACTGGCTGATCAGGTCCGCATCCTGGCGGGGAATCTTTTTCAAGGACTCCAGGGCTTCCGCATGATTGCCGGATGCCATGGCCAGGCGTGCCAGCAGCAGGCTGGCCCTCACCGACTGACGGGAATAACGGAACGCATCGTTCAGGTAATCACGGGCCTTATCCGGCTGGTTGGCATCCATCGCCTGTTGCGCCAGCTCGCAGCAGTAATGCGATTTCATCAAGGCCAGTTCGTTATCGCCCAGCTGTTTTGGAAAGGCGCCCAGGCGATCCGCGACGGCTATGGCCTTGGACCAATCGCGCTCGCTCTGGTAGATCAGCACCAGTTGCTGCAAGGCGTCCGGTGTCAGGCTGGACTCGACCCTGGCCAGCTCCGCAAACAGGTTTTCAGCGCGATCCAACAGACCCGCGCCGACAAAATCGAGCGCCAATTCCAATTGGGCCTGTTGTCGCTGCAAAGGCGCCAGCTGCGTGGCATGGAGCAAATGCTCATGGATGCGGATGGCACGGCTCACCTCCCCTCGCCGGCGCATCAGGCTGCCCAGCGCCAGATGGATTTCCAGGGTATCGCCGGTCACCGGCAGGGAGTCGACGAACGCATCCAGCGACGCATCCGTTTGTTCATTGAGGATGTAGCGGAGACTTTGATAGTAGGTATTGTTGGAGAACCCCAGCAGCCCCTGGCGCCTGGCCCAATAGCAGGCCCCACCGGCAAAGGAAAGCACAAGCGCTGTCAGGCAGACAAAACCAATGATCAGGCTATCCGGCATAGGGCTTCTCGCAAGGGCCCGTTGGCCATTGCCCACGGGCAGAAGACAGGGCTGGCCTGGAGGCCAGCCCTCAGGGAATCAGGATCAATGATGATGCAGGCTTTCGTTGACCCGGTCACGCATCTCCTTGCCGGGCTTGAAGTGGGGCACATACTTACCTTCCAGCTCAACGTTTTCACCCGTCTTGGGATTGCGTCCTATGCGCGGGGCACGGTAATGCAGGGAGAAACTGCCAAAGCCACGGATCTCGATACGCTCACCGGCGGCAAGAATCTCAGACATGTAGTCAAGCAGCAGCTTGACCGCCAGTTCCACGTCGCGCATGGGCAACTGGTTCTGTTTTTCAGTGATGTATTCAATCAGCTCGGATTTTGTCATGGCCTGGACTCTGTTCTTAGCGGTTAGTCGATATCAGGCAAGCAGGGTTATTACCTATGCAGTTATAGCGCAAAAATGGCGCTAACTCTATAAAATTTAACAGTTTTTTAGCCCTCAAAAACAACAATGGCTACCCGGGGGTAGCCATTGTGTCGCCAGTTGCCTTATTCCTTGCTGGCCATCTGGGCCTTGATCAGGTCACCCAGGGTAGCCGGGGCGGCCTGATCGGACTGCTTGTTGTGCTCCTTGACGGCAGATTTCTCATCGTCAACATCCTTGGATTTGACAGACAGGCTGATGCTGCGGTTCTTGCGGTCCACGGCGATGATCTTGGCTTCAACCTCGTCACCTACCTTGAGCAGGTTACGGGCATCTTCCACTTTCTCGCGGCTCAGCTCGGAGGCTTTCAGTACCGCTTCGACATCATCCGCCAGGGTAACGATGGCAGCCTTGGCTTCAACCTCTTTCACAACACCCTTGACCACTGCACCCTTGTCATTGGTTGCCAGGTATTCAGAGAAAGGATCGGCTTCGAGTTGCTTGATGCCCAGGGAGATACGCTCGCGCTCCGGGTCGATGGCCAGTACAACGGTTTCGATCTCGTCACCTTTCTTGTACTTGCGCACGGCCTCTTCGCCAGCTTCATGCCAGGAGATGTCGGACAGGTGAACCAGGCCATCGATACCACCATCCAGGCCGATAAAGATACCGAAGTCAGTGATGGACTTGATCTTGCCGGTGATCTTGTCGCCTTTGGCGCAAGTACGGGCAAATGCATCCCAGGGGTTTTCCTGGCATTGTTTCAGGCCCAGGGAAATACGACGGCGTTCTTCGTCGATATCCAGCACCATCACTTCGATTTCGTCGCCCAGTTGAACCACTTTGGACGGGTGAATGTTTTTGTTGGTCCAATCCATTTCGGATACGTGGATCAGGCCTTCAACACCCTCTTCCAGCTCGGCGAAGCAGCCGTAGTCGGTCAGGTTGGTAACCTTGGCCTTGACGCGGGCACCTTCCGGGTAACGCTTGGTGATGGCAACCCAGGGATCTTCACCCAGTTGCTTCAGGCCCAGGGAAACACGGTTGCGCTCGCGGTCGAACTTGAGCACTTTCACGTCGATTTCGTCGCCGACATTCACGATCTCGCCCGGATGCTTGATGCGCTTCCAGGCCATGTCGGTGATGTGCAGCAGGCCGTCCACGCCGCCCAGGTCAACGAAGGCGCCGTAATCGGTGAGGTTCTTGACGATACCCTTGACAGCTTGACCTTCCTGCAGTGTAGCCAGGAGTTCATCGCGTTCAACGGAGTTGGCCTGTTCCAGCACGGCACGGCGTGAAACCACGACGTTGTTGCGCTTCTGGTCCAGCTTGATGACCTTGAATTCGAGCTCTTTGCCTTCCAGGTGAGTGG
>CAYWCW010000016.1:0-71985 GCA_964456865.1 uncultured Cellvibrionaceae bacterium | reverse complement strand
TGCTACTGCTACTGCTACTGCTACTGCTACTGCTACTGCTACTGCTACTGCTACTGCTACTGCTACTGCTATTTGCTTCGCTGCTGCTTCCATCATGACTGCTGGTTTCACTGCTGGCGCTGCTGCTCACGTCACTGCTGCTTGAGTCATGACTACTGCTGCTGTTATTCGGCGTGCTGCTGCTTTCGTGACTGCTGTTATCAGCGCTACTGCTGGAAACAATGGAACTGACGGTGCTGCTGCTATTTACCGAGCTGCTGGCACTGCCAGGATTTCCTGTATTGCTGCTGTTGCCAAGGCTGCTTGCGGCACTGCTGCTGTTCGCAAGGCTGCTGCTGGTGGTGGCGTGGCTGCTCGATGTGCTGCTGTCATGTGTGTCGCTGCTTTGTTGAACGCTGCTGGAACTCGTGCTCACCGAGTTGGCACTGCTGCTATCGTTTCCAGTACTGCTGTTATTGCCCGCGCTGCTGCTCGCAGCATTGTTGCTGGAGAAGCCCGCGGACGACGAGCTGGTATTGGTGTCGCCACTGCCGCCGCAGGCGGTCAGAAAACCCAATGTCAGCACAAGTGCCATGTGAGTGAACAGACGCATGAAAAATCTCCCTTTTTACCGGGCTTGAGTGGGTAAAGATGCTTGGGTGCAGCAACGAGGTGCCAAGGATGCAATGACTGTCCCGCGGAATTCTGCTCTCATGGGCACGAACGGTCGCACGGTCTGGACGGGCGGTCAGTGGCAGGGGACTCCTTGTCAGCCGGATCAACCAGGACGGACTTTCCCGCTGGGGCGCTGGCATCCCCCGGGTGACTGGTGTAAGCTGGACAACGTTGTCAATTCGAGTCAATCGTATGAACGGCCACGGGTGCGTCATCCGGCTTCCGGCGGCCTTGGGAGATACCATGAAATATGTCGCGAGTCTTATGCTCTGGTCGGTGCTCTGGCTGGCCAGCAGCCCTGCTGTTGCCCAGGTGCAGACCCAGGCCCAACTGGCCCGGTTCGCCGCCGGGACCGAATTCCGCTTCGAAGTGCTCAGTAACTTCGGAGAGCAGGGCCGTCAGGCCCGCGTGAGCCTGATCAACCAGTCCAGCCAGGCGTTGCCCGCCGGTGCGGGCGATTGGCGGATCTACTTCCATTCGATCCGCAAGATCCCGGACACGCGGGCCGATGGCCTGGTGCTTCGCCATGTCCAGGGCGATCTCCACGAGCTGGCGCCAGAGGCCGGTTTTGCCGGTCTGGCTTCCGGCGCCAGCCTGTCCCTGGTGTATCAACCGGGATATTCCCTGGTGAGCTATAGCGATCTCATGCCGCGCGCCTTTATTGCCCGTCCGGGACTCGAGCCGGCGGTATTTGCCAATACCGATACCGAGGACCTGTACCGCTTCGTCGCACCCATGGAGCGTCCCGAGCAGTTGCTGCGCCACGACGGGCCCGATCTTTTCCCCATCGCAACGGCGGCCTCGCGTTTCGAGGCCAACGCCGCGCAGGCGTCGCTCAAGTCGGATGAGGCGTTGCTGCGCACGCGCATCATTCCCCAGCCCCGCAGCCTGCAAGTGCACAAGGGAAGCCTGACACTGGACGCGGGCTGGCAGATTCGTTATGCCGGGCGCCTGGCGGGCGAAGCCCGCTATCTCCAACGGCAGCTGGCGGCGCAGCTTGGCGGCAGCCTCGACACACAGCCGGACCACCTGCCTGCCAAAGGGCCGCGGATCCTGATGAGGGTGGTGTCGGCTCCGGATGGCAAATCCGCCGCAGCCCTGGGACCGGAAGCCTATCGCCTGCAACTGGGCCGCGAGCAGATACTCATCGAGGGCGGTGGCAATGCCGGGGTGTTCTATGGGGTGCAAAGCCTGTTGCAACTCCTGCCCGCCAAGCCTGCTGCCCGCTATGAGTTGCCGCAGCTGCACGTGGAAGACAGCCCGCGCTACACCTGGCGCGGCATGCACTACGACATGGGCCGTAATTTCCACGGCAAGGATGTCACCTTGCGGCTTATCGAGCAGATGGGCCGCTATAAACTCAACCGCCTGCACCTGCACCTGACGGAAGATGAAGGCTGGCGGCTGGAGATCCCCGGTCTACCGGAATTGACGGACATCGGCGGCCAGCGCTGTTTCGACCTGGCGGAAGACCGCTGCCTCCTGACCCAACTGGGAACCGGCCCCCATGTGAATGGTTCGGGCAATGGCTATTACACGGCCGAGGATTTTGTGGAGATTCTCAAGTACGCCGCCGAGCGGCATATCGAGGTGATCCCTGAAATCGACATGCCGGGGCATGCGCGCGCGGCGGTGAAAGCCATGGAAGCGCGCTACCGGCGTCTGTCGGCGGCGGGCGATGAGGCCGGTGCCGGGCAGTACCTGCTCTCCGATCCCCGCGACACGTCAGCCTATCTGACGGTACAGAACTACACCGACAATTCCATCAACGTCTGCCTCGACTCCACCTACCGGTTCGTGGATAAAGTGGTTTATGAATTACAGCAGTTGTATCGCCGGGCCGGCCAGCGCCTGGAGACGTTCCATATGGGTGGTGACGAAGTGGGGGCGGGCTCCTGGGCCCAGTCTCCGGCCTGTGCGGACCTGATCAAGCGTGAAAAAGGCGTTGCCGGCGTCGCGGATCTGAAACCCTACTTTGTCAGCCGGGTCGCCGAACTGACGTACAAGCGCGGCCTGGCACTGGCCGGTTGGGAAGATGGCCTGATGTACGATGCCATGACACCGTTCAACCGCAGCGAGTTTGCCAACAGCCGGGTATTGGCCAACGCCTGGGATAACATCTGGGAGTGGGGTGTGGCGGATCGCGCCTACCGCCTGGCCAACGCCGGTTATGAGGTCATCATTTCAGCGGCGACGCACCTCTATTTCGATCACCCTTACGAAGCTCATCCCGATGAGCGCGGCTACTATTGGGCGGCACGCTATACGGATCTGGCGAAGGTGTTCGGCTTCATGCCGGACAATCTCTACGCCAATGCGGATTTCACCCTGGCGGGCGCGCCTATCGAGAATCTGGAGGCCATGGTCGGCCGGGAGCTGCCGACACTGCAAAAGCCCGAAAACCTGCTGGGCATCCAGGGACAGGTATGGACAGAAACCATCCGCACGCCGGAACAGCTGGAGCAGATGGTCTATCCCCGGTTGCTGGCGCTGGCCGAGCGGGCCTGGCACAAGGCCGACTGGGAGGGCGACAAACCCCGCGCGGACCGGCGCCAGGCCGAATGGCTGGCATTCGCCCGTGTGGTCGTCGAGCGTGAATTGCCACGCCTGGCCGCCACAGGCGCCGAGTTCTACCTGCCACCACCCGGCGCGCGCCGTGAGCAGGGCCGGCTGGAAGCCAATGCGGCCTGGCCGGGGCTGGGAATCGAGTTCAGTCGCGATCAGGGCGAAAGCTGGCAAACCTATACGGGGCCGGTATCTGTGGAAGGCTCTCTGCTGTTGCGCAGCCGCCTCGGCGATAAGGTCAGCCGTGCGGCTGAACTTGATTGATCCCGCCCGGTCGTTCACTTGTTACCATGGCAAGTCCAATATCCTTTGGGCTTTGCCTGTTCTAGTGGATACTCCGGGTAGTCGGCTGTACCGGCCAAAATGTTGAAAGGTTGTATGTCGCGGCGTAGAACAGCCTTTAACTGATTGATATGTAAGAAAAACCCCCGGATCGTCATCGATCCGGGAGATAAGCCCGCAGACCATACCGAGCCTGACCCCCAACAGGGAATAAAAAAAGTGGCATTGCTATAGCGGAAAATCCTCGCTCAGTCGTCTGTACGAATTGGCCTGTTTTTATAGATCAAGGCGTACACCTATGTTTAATAACGATCATCTGACGGATATCTACCTGTCCCTGCGTTCCCGCCTGATCCGGGTAGTGGCCAAGATTGCGCCATCCAAGGAAATTGAAGACATTGTGCAGGAAACCTATGTGCGGGTCTGTCAGATGGATAATCCCGAGCGCATCCAGCACCCTCGCTCTTTCCTGCTGAAAACGGCACAGAATCTGGCGTTTGATTATCTCAAGCGAGCCGAAACCCAGCTGACGTCATCCCTGGATGACGAGTTTGAAGAGTCCTTTTCCGGCAAAAAACCGGGAACCGATGAAACCTTCGACCGGGTGGCAGCCAATCAGGAATTTGCCCACTTCTGTGAAGCCGTTCGCCTGCTGCCCATTCAGTGCCGAAGAGCCTTTATCCTGAAAAAAGTTTACGGCTATTCACAAAAGGCTATCGCAGCCGAGCTGGGTATCAGTGAAAGCACCGTCGAAAAACACATTGCGCAAGGCATCAAGCGCTGTATGTATTTCATGGAAAACAGAGAAAAGGCCCCACTACCGGGGTCGGGAAAGGCCTCCGTCAAATTCAAATCGGTGATTGACCATGAGTAATATCTATCCCTTTTACTCCCAGGATGACAGGTATGAGGAAGCAAGCCGGTGGATAGCCAGGCTTGATCGTGGCCTGTCTGCCGACGAGGAGCGCAAGCTGAAACTGTGGATGCAGGCCGACGATGAAAATCGCCAGCTTCTTTTCAAAATGGCTGAGCTCTGGGACCGGATGTCTCTTCTGTCGAGACTGTCGGACCTGTTTCCCGATCCTCAGGAAAAGCGCCATCCCTCACGCTCCTGGCCTGTGGCAATTGCCGCCTCATTACTGATCGCGGTTGCTGCCGGGCTGGTGTTTATCCTGCCCGTTGAGATACCCCGGGAACCTGCCCAGGTGGTTGCCATGCACAATGGCAATTACGAAACCAGCATTGGTGAACAATCAACGGTTACCCTGCCGGATGGCACCGACGTAACACTGAACACCAACAGCCGCCTGCGGGTGAACTACAGTGCTGACTACCGGATATTCGTGCTGGAACAGGGAGAAATCCATATTCGCGTGGCCAGGGATACGGACCGGCCATTGAGGGTCTATGCGGAAGACAAGATCGTTCAGGCGGTTGGAACCGCTTTCAACGTCAAAATCAACGCCAACAAAAACGTCAAACTGATCGTGACAGACGGCAAGGTCCTGGTGGCCGACCGCACGTCCCGGGAAACAGAGCCAGCCAGGATCCGGCCAACCGATATCACTGACAGGTCGATTGCCGTCTCCAAGGGAGAAGCTGTCATCCTTGGCGACAAGACAGAAACCGTTCAGAAGATTGCCGAATCCGATATTGAGGCTACGCTGTCATGGCGCCAGGGCAATATCATTTTTCGCGGTGAACCCTTATCGGATGCTGTTGCGGAAATCAGCCGTTACACCGATGTTAAATTTGAATTCACGGACGAACATATTGGCGATATTCGTATCGCGGGCTTGTTCAAGGCAGGTGATGTCAATGGCCTTCTGACGACGCTCAATCGAAATTTTGACATTCAGTATGTCCGCATTGGAGAAAACAAGGTATTGCTCAGTTACGCCGATTTCTGATACCCGCCCGGTCCGTCTTGCTCAGGAAGAGAGCCCGGATCAGGCCGACAATCATACGAATAAATAAAAATGCATAAAAACAGATGGTGGAAAATCATTCCTGGCTCGTCCTACAGATACGCGACGTTAATGCGCGTGCATGAGGATAATAAAAAGGCCATCGTCCGCCATCTTGCATGTCTGGTCTGCGCTTTCATCATGGCAATTCATTGCCAGGCAGATTCCATCCAGGATAAACGAAAAATACCTTTTCACATTCCTCAGCAACGAGCGGACTCTGCGCTCACTGATTTTGCTGAGCAAGCCGATCTGACACTCATTTTTCCCTTTGACGAAGTGCAGGGAAAATCGACCAACCGGGTTGTCGGACGCTATTCCATAAAAAAAGCCATTGGTCTTCTTTTAAAGGATACGGGTTTGGAGGCATTCGTGAGCGAAGACAACCAGCTCACCATTATTACCAAACCTTCTCCTGGAGGATCACGCAGAATGTTTAAGAAAAATAAATTATCAACCGCAACAATCGCCACCATGGCATCTGTTCTCAGTATCAATGCCCACGCCCAGACCATGGACTCATCCCATACCATGGAAGAAGTCATCGTCACCGGCTATCGCAGCAGTCTCACCCAGGCGCTGGCTGCAAAGCGTGAATCCACCGCATTCATAGATTCCATTGTGGCAGAAGACATTGCCGACTTTCCCGACCTCAATCTTGCCGATTCCATGGCCAGGATTCCCGGTGTCAACATCGACCGGGCGGGCGGCGAAGGTAAACAGATCAGCGTGCGCGGCCTGTCTGCCGATTTTACCCGCGTTCAGATCAACGGCATGGAAACCATGTCCGCCGGCGATGACAACACCAGCCGGGCTTTTGACTTCAACATGTTCGCCTCTGAACTGTTCAACCGCATCGATGTGCAGAAGTCGCAAACGGCGGATGTGGATGAAGGCTCCCTGGGCGCTACCGTTCATCTCTATACCGGACGGCCTTTTGATTACGATGAATTCCAGTTTGTAACTGCCTATCAGCAAGGCTACAACGACCTGAGCAAATCCTGGGATCCCAGGGCTACCGCATTGATCAGCGTGCGCAATGAAGACAGTACATTGGGGGCCAGTTTTTCTGTCGCCTACAGTGATCGCACCATTTTCGACGAAGGCTACAACACCGATGTCTGGGAGGCCAACACCAATACAGGCGCCAACCACTGGGCCAACTGGGGTGGTGCCGACAATTTGCAGGATTATGACACGGCGCTTCATCCTCGCTTCCCGCGCTACAGAAGCTACACCAACGAACAGAAGCGCCTGGGGGTGACCGGATCCTTACAATGGCGCCCGGCTGACCGCACCTTGATCACCACCGACCTGCTCTATTCCAAAATGGATGCCAGCCAGTATTTCCCGGGGCTGACCCCTATTTCACTGTCTCGCACAACCAATACTGGTCGTATGGAAACCGTGGTCAGAAACCCTGTTGTGGTTGATGGCGTGATGATCGCGGCAGACCTGGATGGTGTGGATTTCCGTTCAGAAACCTTCCTGAAAGAATACGAAACCGAATTCACCCAGCTGACAGTCAACCTGGAGCATGAATTCTCCGATGATCTGCGGCTCAATGCCCTGATCGGCACATCGAAATCTGAGAACCGCCGATCCCGGGAAACCACCATCATTCTCGAAGCATTCAATCGGGGCATGAGCTATGCCTATGAAAATGAGCGTGACCAGACACCTCTCTTGAATTTTGATTTTGACTTGACCGACCCGTCCAACTATTACATTTCTGAACTGCGCGACCGCCCCAATTTTATCGACAACGAGTTCGATACCGTCAAGGTCGATCTGGAATATGATATCAATGACGCCTATTCCGTGAAGGGCGGCCTTGCCTATAAAGAATTCAGCTACTATCGTGAACAGTTCCGCCGGGACCGCGAGCTGATAAAACCCAATACGGATGGTGTCATCGATGATGGTGATATTGCCTCTCTACCTGCCGACTGCAACCTGACACTGGCGGATCTCACTGTTGATTCCTCCCTGGGATACATTTCCCAGTTTGGCAAAAATCTGGATATTCCCACCGGCATGACTCAAAACCGGCATTTTGTCGGCGATGTAGGCGCTGTTGATCGTCACATCAATTTCTACAACAACGATGCCTGCTTCCCGCTCACCAGCAATATCGGCAGCCATCATGAGGTGACAGAGGAAGATTACGGTGGTTTTGTTCAGCTGGAATGGCACTCCGATATTGCCGGCATTCCTTTCAGTGGTAATGTCGGTGTCCGCTATGCCAAAACCAATCAGGAGGCCAGTGCCTGGCAAACCGTAGGGGGGACTCCGATATGGGTCACGGTTGACCGTGACTACAGTGATGTTCTGCCCTCCATCAACCTGGTGCTGGAGCCTGTCGACAATCTTCTGCTGCGCGCTTCCTGGTCAGAGGTCATGTCCCGTCCCACCCTGTCTGATCTGACACCCGGCGGTAATGTCGATGGTTTCAACCGCAAGGTCAGCTTTGGTAATCCACAGCTGGATCCTTTCCGGGCGGACGCTTACGACGTATCGGCCGAGTGGTATTTTACAGATGAGGCCCTGTTGTCACTGGCGTATTTCCGCAAGGAAATCGACTCCTTCATTGTCAGTGATACCCGTCCCCGTTTGTGGTCGGACCTGGGGCTTCCGGACAGCCTGCTCGACAAGCAGCCGGCAACACCCCAGGATACCTTTGATGTTTCCAGTAAAATCAATGGCGGTGGTGGAATACTGGATGGCTGGGAGCTGCAATACCAGCAAGCCTTCAGCTTCCTGCCAGGTTTCCTGGGCAACACGGGCATCAAGGCCAACTACACCATCATCGACTCCAGGGTAGCATTTGGTACGGACACGGCGGGCAATCCCATCTACGGCACACTGGATGGCACGTCGAAAAACTCCTGGAACGCCACGCTCTGGTATGAAAACCAAAGCGGCTTCAATGCACGGATCTCGTGGAGTTATCGCAGCAAGTACCAGCGTTTCCCCAACAGCCGTACCAAGCTTGACGGTATGGATTTCATCGATGAACAAACCTATGTCGACTTTTCCGCAAGCTACGATCTGAACGAGAACCTGCGTCTCTCCTTCGAAGCTCTCAACCTGACCGATGAGTATCGCGCTGACCTGCAAAGTGCCCGCCGCCTGCCGGGCACAACCAGTCACTTCGGTACGCAGTACTTCGTGGGCGTTCAGTACACCTATTGATCTCTCCCTAGCTTTCCGGGGCGCGCGGCGCCCCGGCTTTTTCAATCCCGTCCGGCAGGACAGGATAAAACCGATGACCCGAACGGGTCCTAGAGAAAAAGGGGATAGACCATGTCTCACGATACATCCAATCCAACAACGGGATTATCCCGGCGACAGATTCTGAAAGGCGCATTGGTCAGTGCCGGCGGCTTTTCGGCACTGGGCAGCGCACCGGAACTCCTGGCCTCTGCGTACACTGATCCGGTTGCCACGACACGCACTGGAAAAATTCGCGGCTACCGCGAAGCGGGCGTGCATATTTTCAAGGGCATTCCCTATGCCGCGGATACCCGGCACAGGCGCTTTCAACCGGCTGCTGCCGCGCCTCAATGGCGAGGTGTTCGTCCGACCACCCAGTATGGCTCTTCCGCACCCCAGACGCGCCCCAACGAGCCCCTCAGTGAAGAATGCCTGTTTCTGAATGTGTGGACTCCCGGACTGAGAGACCAGGGATCGCGGCCTGTCATTGTGTACATTCATGGTGGCGGTTACACCAATGGTTCCGGCTCCGGCAAGGGAACCGATGGCATCAACCTCTGCCTTCAGGGCGATGTGGTTGTCGTTACGCTCAATCACCGCATCAATGCCTTCGGCTATCTCTACCTGGCCGATCTGGGCGGAAAGGAGTTTGCCTACTCCGGCAACACTGGACAGCTGGATATAATCATGGCGCTGCAATGGATTCGTGATCATGCGGCGGAGTTTGGTGGCAATCCGGACAATATCACCCTGGCCGGTCAGTCTGGCGGCGGTGCCAAGATTTCCACGCTCATGGCCATGCCCGCTGCGCACGGCCTGTTCCACAAGGCTGTCACCATGAGCGGACAACAGGTGACGGCTGCCGGTCCTCGCGCGGCCACCCAGAGGGCCGAGCTGTTTCTGTCGGCCCTGAACCTGAAGCCCTCCGATGTTCAGCAGTTACTGACACTGCCGATGGAGCAATTGATCGAGGCCACCCAGATCAGGGATTTTTCACGCATTGAAAACCGGGGCTTGGAATTTCTCCCGGTGATGGATTCGCTGGCTTTGCCACGGCATCCGTTCTATCCGGATGCGCCTGCACAATCCGCCCATATTCCCATGATCATCGGCAATACGCGGGATGAAACCCGGGCCTTTTCCAGGAGCATGCCGGAAGATTACGACCTCGATTGGAAAGACCTGCCGGAAAGAATCCGCAATAGCCAGTATGTGGACATCCATCCCAACGCTGTCATTGCTGAATATCGCCGTCTCTATCCCGATTACTCGGCTTCGGATATCTACTTTGCCGCTACCACGGCCGGACGCTCCTGGCGCGGGGCCATTATCCAGGCGGAAGAACGGGCCAAACAAAACGCACCGGCGTTTGTTTATCAGCTCGATTGGGGTTCTCCAGCCGATGGAGGCAGGTACGGTGCCGGTCACGGTTCGGATGTTCCGCTGATGTTTGACAATGTTCTGCGCAGCAGTCTGCCCCGCACTGCCCATACGGAAGCACAGAGAATCGCTGACCAGATGAGCGGTGCACTGATTGCCATGGCAAAAACCGGCAACCCCAGCCACTCAAAGATTCCACCGTGGAAACCCTACAGCCTGGAAAACCGGGAAACCCTGATCTTCGATATGGCTCCCACCTTGGGAAACGATCCGCGTGGCGCCGAACGGAAGTTCTACGCACAAGTGCCTTTTATTCAACGTGGCACCTTCTAGCCACACAATTTTTCGACAATAACCATGAGGTAATCACCAATGGCTTTTTTTAAACCACTCGCCATCCTGATGCTGGCAATGATGCTTGCCAACTGCTCATCAGGTCACTCCGATACCCATCAACCGAAAGAATCCCAGTGGGTGACTCTGGAAGAAAACTATCCCGGCTTCTGCCATATCGATGGCAAGGTTTTCGATAAATTCAAAGGCTATGTCGCCAGTGGCTATGCCATGGTCGATGCTGGCATCGGCAAAGGTGTTCAATGGAAAGTAGATGCAGGAGACAGCAACAGCTACACCCTGGAATGGCGCTACTCGGCAGCAGAAGACCTGAAAGCAACGGTCTCTGCCAATGGTCGCCGCAACACTACGCTGACTTTTCCGGCAACCGGTGGCTGGGATCAGTGGAAGACGGTGTATGTCAATCTGAAGCTCGACAAGGGACTGAATGATATCGTGCTGACCGCAGCCACTGACAAAGGCTTTCCCTATGTTGATTCACTGACTGTCACCGGCAAGGCTATTGCAGCCGTCAATTGTGATGGCACACCGGTCCCGCCCTACAACCCCAATCCACGCTGTGTGGCCGGTTCCACATTTACCGATGAAGTGGTGGATTGTGGTGGTGCCCGTGTAGGCCTGTCATGTGGCAGGGGTGAAGATCAGCCCCCCGTCATTACGCTTGAAAATGCGACGGTCAAAAATCTGCGCATCGCCGCTGACGGTGGTTCTGATGGTATCTGGTGCACCAAAGGTGACTGCACCCTGGAAAACGTGATCTGGGAAGATGTGTGTGAAGATGCCGCCACCCAGAAATCCACGTCCGGAAGCACCATGACCATCATCGGTGGCTGGACATGGAATAACGGCGGCGGAAAAATTATTCAGCACAACGCCAAGGAAACCACCGTGATCGTCACCGGTGGCTTTACGATGAAAGGCCAGAACGCCAAGCTGCTGCGCGCCTGCGGCAACTGCGTGGACAATGGCGGACCCAAGCGCCTGATTCTGGATAATGTCCGCATCGAGGGCAAACTCCTGGAAGAAATCGTCGGCCCCAATGTCAACTATGGTGATGTGGCAACCGTGCGCAATCTGTTCATCAAGGACTACAAACCGGGTGAGCAGGAAGTCTGTGCAGAGTGGCTGGGTTATGAGAAATCTGAAAAGATATCCTCAAAAAGACTGGGTGAGGCCTGGAACACACCCGCTTGTGATATCTCGCCTTCAGACATCACCAGCTTCTGAGTCAAGCGATAACGGGTAAATTCTCTCAAGGGTTGTCTCCCTCTTTTGGGTGTCTCAGGGCACCCTTTTTTTATTCCGTCCTTTCATTGACCGGCGAGTCGGCGTGGCAGGATCAATTCCCGCTCGGTGGCAATCCCGTCGAGCGGGATATCCCAATTCGCCAGTCCCAGTTGAGGGGTTTCCTGGAGGCTGTGCGCCAGGCCGATCAAATGGGGTTTGCCCTGGGGGTTGGCTTGTTTGAACGCGAAGGTCTTGTCATAAAACCCTCCGCCCATACCCAGGCGTCCACCCTGGCGATCAAACCCCACCAGGGGTAACAACACCACATCCAGTAATCGGGCGGGCAGGCGATGCTGCTTGAAGGGATCCGGCTCGCCTATGCCAAAGCGGTTGGGTTTGAGTGGTGTATCCGGTGTAAAGCGCACGAACCATAGCTCGCGCGGGCGCGTGGGATGGAGCAGCGGCAGGTAGCAATGCTTGTTCATGTTCCAGAGTTGCCGGGCTATGGGTGCCGGGTCCAGTTCACCGTCATTGGCCAGGTAAAGGGCAAGATGCTGGCTGCGTACGAAGCGGGGCAATTGCATCAACTGGCGCAAACAGCCGAGGGAAGCTTGGCGTTGCTGCTGGGGAGTGAGCGAGCGGCGGGCGGCGCGGAGTTGCTGGCGAAGCCGGGATCGTTCGCGGTCGGCGACCGAAGACTGGGTCATGGTGTGCCAAGGGTGAAAAAAATAAGAAGAAGCCCCGGAAATGCCGCTGCCAAGCGAGCCTTGAACCCAAAGGCTCAAGGTGGCGACACCTGTGGTTTTTTAGGCTTTCCGTCAGGCGGACATGCACACCAAACACAACGAGACATCGCCGGGTACACATTTATCGGCTCAAGGACGTTGTCGGCTGGCAAACATCCCAGGGCAGGAATCATTATAGCGCGATAAGCGGCGGCGGCCCAAGCTCAACGTAAATTAGCCAGTGCCCGTTCCAGTTTGTCGTGCAGGCGGTGAAGCTCGGCGGGGTGATCCTGCTGGTCCGCCTTGCCGGTGGCGCGGGCTTGCAGCAATTCGTGGCTGAGGTTGAGCGCCGCCATCACGGCGATACGTTCCAGGCCGATCACCGCCCCGGTGTTTTTGATGGATTTCATGCGCTCATCGAGCAGGTGTGCGGATTCCTGCAAAGCCTGGCGTTCCTCGCGGGGACAGGCGACCTGGTATTCCTTGTCGAGGATTTTCACAAAGACGGTTTCGTTGGTCATGGCAGGTGGCGGGCTCCCCGCTAGTTATCCAGGCTTTTGAGATGGGCGATCATGGCTTCCACCCGGCTGCGGGCCAGTTCGTTCTTTTCGATGAGGCGTGTGCGCTCTTCCTTCCACTGGGATTCGCGGGATTTGAGCTCGGCATTTTCCTGCTGCAGGCGGTTGCACAGCAGAATCAGCCGGTCCAGCTTGGTTTCCAGTGCGAGTAGCAGATCATCAGACATAGGGCGGATGGCCGTGTGACAGAGCAGCGGCTACTATATTGTGCCCTCCGCAGGGGGTCAATGATTGTGCAGCCGAATTCAAGTAGTTTCGAGAAAAACGCGCTTATCTGCCCGTATTGAAAGCAGTTTTTTGCGACATGGAATAAATCCCTGTGAGCCGCCCTCCGGTCCGGCGGCCGAGCCAATAAAACCTGTGCGGGCAATCGTGATAGCATGCGCAGGTTTTATTGGTCTGGGCCTGAGCATTGCCGGGTTAACAGCGAGGTATTCATGATACAGACTCCCGGTCTCGGTTTTGACGAACTGGCCAGGCTGCTTCTGCCGCTTGGCACCATCAACAGCCCTTCCGAACTCCATGGGCTCCTGTGTGGCAAGCTCTGCGCCGGTACCGCCCTCAGCGAGACCCGCTGGCTGCTCGAGGCTGTGGAATTCCTCGACTTTACCCAGGCGCCCGATGAGCGGGTGCGCGATGCGCTCAGCCGGCTCTACCACCAGTCGCGTGCGCAGCTGCACGAGGATTTTTCCCCGGTGCTCATGTTGCCGGACGATGACGCCGAGATGGCTGAACGCCTTCGCGCCCTCAGCGAGTGGTGCCATGGTTTCCTGAGCGGTTTCGGCAGTGTCAGCCGTGAGGAAGCCCTGACCGAGGAGGCCCTTTCCATCCTGCAAGACCTCGCGGCCATCGTGCACATCAGCGCCGACGAGGACGATGCGGATGAAGAGGCGGATTACATGGAGGTGGTGGAATATGTGCGGGTACTGGCCGCCACCCTGTACCAGGAATCGCCGCTCGCCGGCGAGTCCGAGCCTCCGGCAACCCTTCACTGAGCCTGTGCCGAGATACCCGAATGACGAGAATCAGCAAGCAGGAGTTTGCGCGCCGCCGTAAAAAGCTGATGGCCCAGATGGAGCCCAACAGCATCGCCATCGTGGCGTCCGCCCCCGAGCGGCACCGCAGCCGCGATACCGAGTATCCCTACCGCCCCGATAGCGATTTCTACTACCTCTCCGGCTTTGCCGAGCCCCGGGCGGTGCTGGCGTTGATTCCCGGGCGCCCCCATGGGGAATTCGTCATGTTTGTGCGCGAGCGCGATCGTGAGCGCGAAATATGGGATGGCTACCGCGCCGGTCCCGAAGGTGCCTGCAATGACTATGATGCCGGCGATGCCTTTCCCATCGACGACATCGACGACATCCTGCCCGGTTTGATCGAAGGCCGCGAGCGTGTCTACTACGCCATGGGCAAGGACAGCGAATTTGACCGCCAGGTCATGGACTGGATCAACAGCATCCGCGCCAAGGTGCGTTCCGGGGCCACGCCGCCGGGCGAATTCCTCGATCTCAGCCACTTCCTGCACGATATGCGCCTGTTCAAGAGCGCCGCTGAGCTGCGCGTGATGCGCGAGGCGGGCAAGATTTCCGCCCGCGCCCATGTGCGTGCCATGAAACTCTGCAAGCCCGGCCTCATGGAGTACCAGCTGGAAGCTGAAATACTGCACGAATTCGGCATGAGCGGCGCCCGCGCCCCGGCCTACAATTCCATCGTGGGCGGGGGGGAAAACGGCTGCATCCTGCACTACATCGAGAATGATGCCCCTCTGAAAAGCGGCGATCTGGTATTGATCGATGCTGGCTGTGAGCTGGAATACTACGCGGCGGACATCACGCGCACTTTCCCGGTCAGCGGTACATTCAGTCCCGAGCAGAAAGCGCTCTACGATATCGTTCTGCGTGCCCAGGAGGCCGCCATCGCCTGCGTCAGGCCGGGCCGCCACTGGAACGACCCCCACAATGCCACGGTACAGGTCATCACCCAGGGGTTGGTGGAACTTGGATTGTTGGAGGGCAGTGTGCCCGCGCTCATCGAGCAGGAAGCCTACAAGCCGTTTTACATGCACCGTGCCGGCCATTGGCTGGGTATGGATGTGCACGATGTGGGCGACTACAAGGTGGGTGGCGAGTGGCGGGTGCTCGAGCCCGGCATGGTGCTGACCGTGGAACCGGGTATTTATGTCGCTCCCGACAATGAACAGGTGGCCAGGAAATGGCGCGGCATCGGTATCCGTATCGAAGATGATGTCGTCGTGACCAAAGATGGCTGTGAGATATTGACCGGCGGCGTCCCCAAGGGCGTCGCCGAGATAGAGGCCCTGATGGCCGGTTGATCCGGCCTTTGAGCATGCCATGACAATCCGTGACAGGCAGGTGGATATCGCCATCATTGGCGGCGGCATGGTGGGCGCCAGCCTGGCGCTCCTGCTGGCCCGCAGCCTGCCGGACTGGCGTATCGCCCTGATCGAAGCCCGCCCCCTGGCACCGGCATCTGGCGAGTATCCGGCGCGGGCCGATGCCCGTTCCACCGCCTTGTCTTACGGTTCGTCCCGCATTCTGGCGCGCCTGGGAATCTGGGATGCGCTGACCTCCCATGCCACACCCATTACCCGGGTGCATGTCTCCGACCGCGGACATCTGGCGGGCAGTCTCATCGAGGCTTCCCGCGAAGGTGTGCCGGCGCTTGGCTATGTGGTGGAAAATCCCTGGCTCGGCCGGCAGCTCGCCCTGGCATTGCAGGATCATCCCCGCATCACCTGTCTGGCGCCCGCCCGGGTGGAAGCCTGCGAGCCGCAGCCGGGAGGTTCGCGGCTGGATGTAGCCGATCAGGCGGGCACTTTTTACCTGGATGCAAGCCTGACCGTGATCGCTGACGGTGGCGATTCGCCGCTGCGCCGCCGCCTGGGCATAGATGCGCGGATGCAGGATTATGATCAGACGGCCATCATCGCGAATGTTGACTGCACCAAGGCCCACGGCGGCACCGCCTACGAGCGCTTTACCGACCATGGACCTCTAGCCTTGTTGCCCCTGGGTGATTCCCCGGCGGCAAAACGCATGGCCCTGGTCTGGACCCGGAGCCATGACAGCGCGAAGGAGCTGGTGGCCGTTTCCGACGCGGAATTTCTTGCCCGGCTGCAAGCCCGTTTTGGCCAGCGCCTCGGCCGTTTCATCGCGGTGGGTGAGCGCCAGGCCTATCCGTTGCAGTTGGTCACCGCCGGGGAGCAGATACGTTCGGGGCTTGTTCTGCTGGGGAATGCCGCTCACTTCCTCCACCCGGTGGCAGGCCAGGGTTTCAACCTGGCGCTGCGCGACTGCGCGGCCCTGGCGGAAACCCTGGCCGATGCCGCGCGCCAGGGCCGTTCACCGGGCGATCTGCGGGTATTGCAGCAGTACCTCGATAACCAGCAACTGGACCAGGATTTGACCATCGCCTTCAGTGATCGCCTGGTGCGCCTCTTCTCTTCGTCCCGGCTGCCGTTGATCGCCTTGCGCCACCTGGGATTGTTGAGCCTCGACTATCTGCCGCCGCTGAAGCATTGGCTGGCCCGGCAGACCCTGGGACAGGCGGGACGTGATTATCGTTGGGACGCCAACCACTGCAATGACAACCGCCGTGATACCGGCGTCGGCACGGGAAAACATCCATGACTGGCCACACCCGGTTCGATCTGATCATTGTCGGTGGCGGCCTGGTGGGTTCGGCGCTGGCGCTGGCGCTGGGGCGCGAGCATCCGGGGCTGCGCCTGGCGCTCGTCGAGGCGGGCTCCGGGCCTGAGTGCTATCAGGGGCTTTCCTTTGATCCGCGGGTCGTCGCCCTGACGCCGGCCTCGCAACGCTTTCTTGCGCGTATCGGCGTCTGGCAGCGATTGGATCGCCTCTGCCCGTTCGAGGACATGCATGTCTGGGATGGGGAAGGGACAGGGCAGATTCATTTCAGTGCGGCCGATGTGCACCAGTCCTGTCTCGGGCATATCGTCGAAAACTCTGTTGTCCTGCGCGCGATGGAGGCGGAGCTGGCATTGTTGCCTGGCCTGGCCCGCTATCAACCCTCGCGGGTTACCGGATTGGTTCGCGATACGAATCAGACCACGGGTGTGGCTCTCGAAAATGATCTCACCCTGGCCGCTCCCCTGGTGGTCGCCGCCGATGGCGCCCGGTCAATGATTCGTGAGCTGGCAGGCTTTGTCACCCGCGAGTGGGATTACGGGCAGGCGGCCATCGTGACTAGCGTGCGTTGCGAAAAACCCCACGCCTTCACCGCCTGGCAGCGTTTCATGCGGACCGGTCCCTTGGCTTTCCTGCCCTTGCTGGAAGCGGACGACGATCACTGGTGTTCGATCGTCTGGTCCGCCGATACACCCTTTGCCGAGTCGCTCATGGCCCTGGATGCCGAGGCTTTTGCGGAGCGTCTGGAAACTGCGTTCGAATATCGCCTGGGCCGGATCGAAGCGCCCGCCGAACGCTTCTGCCTGCCATTGCGGCAGCGCCACGCGCGCGACTATATTCAGCCGGGCATTGCCCTGGTGGGCGATGCCGCGCACAACATCCATCCGCTGGCCGGCCAGGGAGTCAACCTGGGATTGCAGGATGCCGAGGTATTGACCGGGGAAATTCTCCGCGCGATGGCGCGGCAACTGCCCCTGGGCGATTATTCACTCCTGCGGCGCTACCAGCGCCAGCGCCTTGGCAGCAACCTCACCATGATGGCGGCGATGGAAGGCTTCAAACACCTGTTCGGCAACGCGTCCCCGGCGCTGACCTGGCTGCGTAACCGGGGCATGCAGGGCGTGAATGACGCGGCCGCGCTCAAGCAGATGATCCTTAAACAGGTTATGGGATAACGACATGACATTGACGGAATGGCTGACGATCACACCCTTTGCCTGGCACTCCGTGGGAGTGGCCCTGCTGTGCGGTTTTATCGTGGGGCTCGAGCGGCAACTGCGCGGTAAGCCTGTGGGGATCCGCACCTCGGCTCTGATCACCCTGGGTACCTACATGTTCATCGCCGCCGCCGGTCAGGTGCAGACAGATGTTACCGATCCCTCGCGGATCATTGGCCAGGTGATTACCGGCATAGGCTTCCTGGGGGCAGGCGTCATGCTGGCGCGCGAAGGCATGGTGGTGGGGGTGACCTCGGCGGCGACCATTTGGGCCTTGGCGGCCATCGGTGTCTGCATCGCCATCGGCTACGAGCTGACGGCGATCAAATTATCCCTAGTTGTCGTTTTCGTGCTCGTGGGGGTGGACTTGCTGGAAGATTCTTTCCAGGTGCTCACCCGCGGCGTTCATCGCCGGTACCGCGGATGGCGTGAAAAGTCGCGCTTGAATATCAAAAGCTGAGGCGTGTGGGCGGATACGCCTTGCCTCGATGCATGCACCTGTTGTGTGCATGTCATTTTCAGTGGCTGAATCGGTGCAGGCAATGATTGGATTTTCTTGTGCAAAAAGCAGCAAATAGCGAATTTTGTGCCTTTAAACAGTGCGGGTGTGTAAAAGGGTAACAGTTTGTCGATAAGGTGAGATACGTGAAAAAATTGTGGATCGTATTGGAGTGGTTTCTGCTGCTGGTGTTGCTCGGCTTCGGATTGCTGTTTATCGGTTTCATGAACCTTTACGGCATCTTTCTGCTGCTGGTCACCCTGGGGATCGCCTGGGGTGTCTACCGCCGCGCGCGATGGGGTTATTTTGCCGCTGCCGCCTGGGGATTGGCCTGCTATCAATTGGCAAAACAGGGTTACGAATTTGCCGCCTATAAATCCACGGTCATGCTGTTGGGCGTGCTGGTGGTGGTTACCGCCATCATCCTGCATGAAACCCTGGGGAAAAAGCGCTCGGCGGATATTGATGCCCAATCGCCCGGCGATGGCAAATAACGGGCTGAAAAGCGAAGATAGTCTCTAAAATTCACGGCAGGATGCTTGAACTCGCTTAGGCGAAGTGCTTTAATTTTGACCTGCTACAGATTGAGATTCGGCCAAAGATTCAGCTTGTGTAAGGTTCCTGCCTTTGCTCCAGCCCCCTTGGTACGCACCGCGACCTTAGCAATAGCTTTATTTAAAAGCTATTTCACCCCTGGCTTTTAAATTAAAGTCGGTTTTTATGTTCGGTCAGCCGCGCTGACTTTGTTACAGCAAGACGAGGAAAGTATGTCAGATCTGGTCTCTGGTGTTGTTAAATGGTTTAACGACGACAAGGGTTATGGTTTCATTGAGCGCGAAGGTGGAGCAGATGTATTCGTTCACTTCCGTGCTATCAACGGCACCGGCCGCAAAACCTTGAAAGAAGGTCAAAAAGTGACTTTCGAAGTAACTCAAGGTCAAAAAGGCCCGCAAGCGGAAAACGTCACTCCTCTCTAAGAGCAGTGAAATCAGAGGGCGACACAGGGTGATCGCCCTTTGTTGTTTTTACCCGTCGCTTATCCGGCACCGGCTAGCCGGCGCCAGTCTATCGCTGATCCCTTTCGGGATTGGCCTTTCCTCTTTTAATGCCCATGTTTGATCTCCAAGCGCTGTTCTGGCTGATGCTTCTGGCCGTTGTCGTGGTGTATTGGCGCCGGGCGCTGATTGCCAAGGAACGCGCCTATGCCGCAGCCCTGCGCCACTGCCAGGAGATGCAGGTGCAATTGCTGGATCAGAATGTTTACCTGAGGCGTCTCTGGCTCAAGCGCGATGATCGCGGGCGGCTTTGCCTCTGGCGCGCCTTCTATTTCGAATTCACCGCCCTGGGGGATGAGCGTTATCTCGGCCGTGTCATCATGTTGGGCGGTCGCGTTACGGCAGTACAACTGGAAACCCATCGCATTCACTGAGCGGGAGCACCATGAACGACAAGGTCGGTGGCTGGAAAACACTTAACTCACGATGCGTCTACGAAAACCCGTGGATACGGGTATCCCATGACGAGGTGATAACGCCCAAGGGCACGCCGGGTATCTACGGCGTCGTGCACTTCAAGAACACCGCCGTCGGCATAGTACCCATCGATGAGCAGGGCAATACCTGGCTGGTCCGGCAAAGCCGCTACACGCTCGACCAGTACACCTGGGAAATTCCCGAAGGTGGATGTCCCTCGGGTGAGAGCCCGCTGGATGCTGCCCGCCGCGAACTCGAGGAAGAGGTGGGATTGCTGGCTGACGACTGGCAGCCGCTGCTGGAGTTGCATTTGTCCAATTCGGTCAGCGACGAATTCTGCGTGGTTTTCGTGGCGCGGCAACTGCGTGCAGGGCAGCAGCAGCTGGAGGCGACGGAAGATATCGTCGTCAGGCAGCTTCCCCTGGCGGATGCCATCGCCATGGTCAGGCGTGGCGAGATCACCGATGCTATTTCGGTTGCCGCCCTGTTGCGTCTCGGGGCGGATCAGCCGTCTTTGGGCGACTAATCCTCCCGGTTTGGTTTGACCAGGCTTCGTAACCAGTTGCGCCAGGTGTTGTCCGCCAGGGTCAGCTGGTCGAGCAGGTCCTGTTGATCCTGCCTGCCCTCCTGACGTGAAGCATCCTTACTGTGACTGAACAGGCGCTCGCGCTTGAGCATCCGCCGCCGGGGATTGATGGTGTTGATGACCCGCGCGGGATTACCGGCGGCGATGCTGTTGGGTGGAATATCGCGCGTGACCACGGAGCCGGCGCCTATCACCGAATTTTCGCCAATGGTCACTCCCTTGTTGACGATCACACCCTCACCCAGCCAGGTGTTGTCTTCCAGCACCACGGGTCTGCTGCAACGAAAGGGGCGGATGCGGTTGTAGATGCCGTGCCAGTCGCTGTCGCTGATATAGACGTTGGCCGCCAACATCACGTTGTGGCCGATGCGGATGGAGGTCTCTGCGGAAATGCGGACGCCGGGTGAAATCAGGCAATAATCCCCGATGCTGATTTGCCCCTGGCGATGGCGGCCCGGCCAGGTGGTCAGGCGCACCTTGTTGTCCGGTGTGCAAATGATCTGCGCGCAGGCGCCGAGGGAAATACAACGCCCGAAGATCACCAGGTGGCGTGGATGCGCGATCTCGGGCAGGCTGCCCAGCGCATCGAACTGGGGTGCGATGAATCGCCGGACATAAAAGCGATTCAGTCCTTTGAGCCAACGATGCAGGCTGTAGGGTGTATTATTGCGGCGCAAGTGACCATCCAGCGGCAGTGTTCGACTGCCGGCATTATGAGTGAGGGCTGAGATGCTGCCAATAGACCCGCAATCCATTAAAGGCTTTTTGGACCCGGCAGAAGGTGAAGCGCTTTATGCGCATGCACTCCAGGCGGCACAGCGCGGGCCTGTGCTGGAAATCGGCAGCTATTGCGGCAGATCCACGGTGTATCTGGGTACAGCCTGTCAGCGGCGTCAGCAGCTGCTGTATGCGGTGGACCATCACCGCGGCTCCGAAGAACACCAGCCCGGTGAGGAATACCATGACCCCGCGTTGTTTGATTCCGATCAGGCGCGGATGGACTCCTTTTCCACGTTTCGTAAAACCCTGGCGCGTGCGGGATTGGAAGAAACCGTCGTGCCCATAGTGGCACCCTCGGCCCTGGTTGCGCTGCATTGGCAAACACCCTTGAGCCTGGTGTTCATCGACGGCGGCCATGCGATGGAAACCGCGCTGGCTGACTATCGTTGCTGGGCGGGTCATGTACAGCTCGGCGGTATGCTGGCGATTCACGACGTCTTTCCCGATCCGGCCGATGGCGGCCGTCCGCCGTTCGAGATATGGCGGTTGGCACAGGCATCCGGTTTGTTTGAAGCCCTGCCCCTGGTAAAAAGCCTCGGCGTGCTTGTGCGGGTGTGACGCGGAGCAGAACGAAAACGCGATCAGGCGTTACCTGCGCCCGGCATCACGACAGCCTGCCCTTGATGTTGATATACATGGCCAGCAATAACGGCAGGATGAGAATCAACAGGGGAATGGTGATCATCGGATCGCTCATCAGGTTGGCCAGCGACAGGCTGCGGGATGCTATCTGTATACCCACCTGCTGACCGATGGAGACGAACGCCAGTGTTGATGGAATCAGGCCCAGAACCAGGGTGACTGTAAATGTCTTCAGCCTGACGCCCGAGGTTGCCGCAATGACATTCATCAGATAGAACGGCAGGACCGGAATCAATCTCAGCAGTAATAAGGATTGGAAGGGAGCGACGGCAATGTAATTCCTGAACCTGTCGTAGAGCCTCCCCATGAATCCTCTGTCAAAGCTGATCCCGGCGCTGTTGATCAATGCCCAGGTAGCCAGTGCGCCGCCCGAGGCGCCGATCATCACGGCAAAAAATCCCGGCACAAGGCCAAAGAAATAACCCGACAGCAGCGACATGAGCGCACCGCCAGGCAAGGCGAGCACGACAAGCAAGGCATAGATTAGGATGAACAGGCAGAGAAAGGTATAGAAATTGTCCGTCAGGGAGGATTGGAGTGAAATCAGGTTGTCCATGGCAAAGCCGGACAACCTGTCCGCAAACGCCAGACCCAGGATGAAAATCACAAAAATAACGGCGATGACAACGCGTGAGGCCAGGCGTTTAATATTCATTGTGACGATATCCGAAAGACTGCAAGGTCGCCATCTTCATAATAACTCTCACCAAAAATGTCCCTGAGCTGTTGCAGGCAGGATGCGGGAATGGTGATATCCAGCTCCGGCCGCGGTTTGGTTTTATAGAAAACCACAAAATCCACATCTTCCCAGGCGTTTGCACCGCCGCCCGCCGGCGGGAGATCGCTCAGATGCCTGATATGGGTCAACGCGACCTGACGGGAACCTGGTGGATATTCGCCGTAATGATTTTCCAGGCAGAACCCGGTCAGGAATCCAGCGCTGATGCGCTGCTGGTGGACAGCCTGGTCCAGATACCAGCGATTCCAGTGCCACTCCATGAGCCAGGGCGCAGCGACGAGATGGTAGCGTTTTGGACCATCATCGGCCAGCGTTTGGAAAAAGGGTGAAACCGCCCGATTGTCCAGTGCGCGATTGTAGATGTTCCGCTGCCAGTTGTAATCGAACTGATACGCCATGTGTCCGGTGAACTGGTTGATCGGAGCATGATACTGGCGGTACAGGGGACCTGCGGCATAGACGATAGAGAACACCACCACGCCAACCAGGGCCAGGTACCGGGTCGAGGTTTTCATGAGCCGGCCTGCAAGGCTGCCAAATCCAACGGCGACCAGCAGCAGAAACAGCGGCAGCACCGGCAGGGCATAACGTGCAGTCACCAATGGGTGATGAATCCACGCTGCCTGGCTGGCAATGATCAGCAGAATGGAAATCAGCGAGATAAACACCAGGTAAGCGCACAGCAATGCCTGCCTGTTGAACAGTATCCATGCACCGGCTAAAGCCAGGGCAGTCAGAGTAGCCAGGTAGATTCCCGCGGTGCTGCCCAGCAGGAGTTGCAGGCTGATATACAGACTGCTGATACTGACCGAGTCGACTCCGGCCTTGACTGACAAGGAGGCGTAGTCATGCAGGAGAGGGGGCAGGAGCAGCGCCACCAAGGGCACCATCAGGCAAGATCCCAGGATGACAAGGTCGATCAGGTGGTGGACATGCCGGTAACGAATGGATTGGTAACACGCATGAATACCGAAGAACAGGAAAGGCGCAAGCAGGACACTGAGTGTTATTGGCTGAAGCCAGGCGCACAGGGTCGTGAAAACCACATAGGCGACGCCATACCGGTGTTGCCGCTCACGATACCACCGGAAAAAAAACAGGATGGCCAGAAAGGCCAGCAGAGTCGTGATGGCATAGGGTCTTGCGGTGCGGGAGAAATAAATCAGGATGGGCGAAAAACACAACAGGCCGCCAAACCAGAAGAGCTCCTGTTTGTTCAGGTAATGCCGCAGCATCCAGGGCGCCACAATAACGGTCAGGCAACCCGCTATCAGCATGGGAAGCCGCATGGCAACCTCATTCAGCGGATGGAGTTTGGCGAGTGTTGCGTAGAGCAGGGTCAGCGGTATGCTGTGGTCCGCCATGCCAAAAGAAGTAAATATCCCGGTAAGGCTGGTTGCTTGCAGTTTATTCAAGGCATGCCATTCGTCATCAGCCAGCAGCTGCGAGGGAAATTGCCAAACCCTGAGGACGATGGCTGCAAAAATAATGACAGCCCATGCCAGAAGGTAATGCCAATCGACGCGATGGCTGAAGCGGTTATGGCGGGTGGGTGGATATTCAGGGGGCATGTTTTTGGCTGATCCTTGCCAGCAGATGCGCAACCGATACCCTCAGCACACCGAGTCCGTAAATGATGCTGGGTATCAGCTTGATGGATGATGCCTCGGCGAAGTACTTGGTCGGGCATGTCACCTCGGCGATGGCAAAACGGTTGAGTATGATCTGCGACAGCATTTCGTTGTCGAAGATAAAGCCATCGCTGTTGTCCTGCAGGTCGATCCGGTCAAAAATCTCACGCGAAAAGGCCCTGTAGCCTGTGTGGTATTCCGACAGCTTGGCGCCGGTGCACAGGTTTTGAAAAGCCGTAAGAAAACGGTTGGCGATATATTTGTAAAGCGGCATGCCGCCCGCCAAGGCTCCACCGCTCAGGATGCGGGAGCCCAGCACGACCGGGTAGAGGTCTTCACCGATCAACGACACCATGGCCGTGATCAACTTGGGGGTGTACTGGTAGTCAGGGTGCAGCATAACAATGATGTCGGCGCCCAGCTTCAGGGCTTCGCGGTAGCAGGTTTTCTGGTTGGCGCCATAACCCCGGTTTTGCTTGTGTACGATAACATGCCGAATACCGATTTCACGCGCCAATTTATCGGTATCGTCACTGCTGGCATCATCGACCAGTACCACCTCGTCGACCAGATCAAAGGGTATTTCGCCATAGGTTTTGACAAGGGTCTTGCTGGCATTATAGGCGGGTAAAACAACGATGACCTTTTTTTGCTTGTACATAACGGGGCGGGGTCCATGGATATTGGCCACCCGCATAGGACGACCTGCCTGGTCTTCCGCTGATGGCCGGGTATTAACATGACACCTGTCGATTTCGGGAGGGAAACAGGCTCACATCACCTTGCGGGATGACGGATCAAGCTAACATCAGCCGCGGGAGAAGGCCAGTCGGAGGATGTGAAATTTTGTACTCGTCAATTCCCGTCATCGACCCTCCGCAACAGCAGGATGTGTTGCGGATTTGATGGCAGCCAGGCGCCGGTGGGCACGGATTCCAGCAGGTGATAACCATCCTTCATCGAAAAGCTCACCAGGAACTCATCATCCACCACCCACCACCAGCGCTTGCCTAGCGCCCCGCCGGAAAAACCCGGGTGATTGTAAAAACCGTTGTATTCAAAGCCTGCATCCATATTGCCCGGGTTGGCGCCATGGAGGTTCTCCGCGATTTCTATGGCGGACCAGCGCGCCTTGTTCCACGCGAAATAGTCGTGCGCGGCGCAGACGCTGATGATCATGCAGACAGCGGCGAGCACCACGGCCAGACGTTCAGGAATAATGTTTTTTGCGCCATCGTGGAGAACGACGTACATCCAGGCGAGCAGGAAGGGCAGTGCATAAATGATATAGCGATCAAAAAAGTCGGTGACGGCAAAGGGTATGAAGTAACCACCCAGGATCAGCGTCAGGAAAACACCCACGCCATGGCGCTGCCGGAATTCCCTGCTGATCAATGCGGGGAGCCTGGACAGGCATATCAACAGCGCCGCCAGCCCGATGGCGACGGCAAGGCTCATGGCTCTCCAGAAGCCTGGCTGCTCCCGGTCGATGCCTCCGGTACGTTCGTGGAGGCCATCCTCCAGGGTAAAGGGCCCCAGGCCGGCCGCATCGATCAGGTTGTTCGACCGGTAGGGCAGAGTCCAGTCCCATGCAAGACTGCCGATGATGATGGCGGCCACCAACAACACCAACCCAATCCAATACTTCCGCCAGCCCTGCCAGGCGCCCAGCATGGCCAAACCCCAGGCCGACACCGCCAGGGCGACGTAACCGGATATATCCCGCATGTTCGAGAAGAACCATTGCAGCTGCCGCGTGTCGAGCTGCACGGTGGCCCAGAGCATCTCGGCCAGGCGTCCGTGAGTCATCTGCTGCGCTGCCGGTATGCCTGGCCCGGCGAGCAGGTACTGCTGGTATACCCAGCCGGCCAGCCCTGTCAGCACCAGGGGAAGCGACAGCAGCGCTACCCGGTTTATGCGCAGTGATCGTTCCTGGAATAACGCCGCCAGCAAAAAGGCAAGTGGCAATACCATGGCAACCTGCCGCTGCAAGACGGCCAGGATGCTCATCACTATCGCTATGGCCAGGACTCCCGGGCCGGCACCTTGCAGGCAGCGCACGAAAGCCGTGGCCGCCAGCACACTGAAGAACATGCAGTAGATATCACTCATGAACGAATTGGCGATCAACAGCCACCAGGGATTGCTCACCAGCAAGCACACGGCGGCCAGCGCGTGCCAGCGCTCCATGCCACAGACAACAAAAAAGCGATAGGCGGCGAGGCTGGTTGCGAAGGCGAGCACCTGGGTTACGCCCTTCAATACGGCGTGAGAAAAACCGAAGACACTGCTCGCCATGCCACCCAATACCGTTTGGGGAAGCAGGTTCATGGCAATCCAGTTGCTCAGGCGTATCCGGTGTTCTTCCAGCAGCCACAACACGCTGTGGCTATACGCCCAGTCATCATTCAGCGGAAAATTGCCAAAGGGCACCACGATGAGGGTGATGAGCGCCTGGAACAGCACCAGCCACAATAACGGCTGATGGAAAAGCCAGTTCAATGGATGGGCGGGTCTGGGATGCATGAGCAATTCCGGATTCGTGGATAGTGCTGTTATGGATAATGTGTCTGTGTGGATAATGTGATGCCGGATTCAGCGAAATACCCGGATAAGCGCCAATCCACCCCGCAGGGATGACTGTGTCTCGATCAGCGGGCTGTCGATGAATGCGGTATTGGCAAGGTAATCGTGGCGAATGAACAGCGCCAGCCGCCAGTCGTCGAACTGGCGCGTGACGGCAACCTGGTTGGCCCAGCCACTGTAGCCGCCACCCACGTCAAAGGATGCGTGGTCGGCTGTTGCCTTGTCAGCGGGCAGGGCATAGTAATGGCGATGATAATCCCTGCTGGCATAGCTCAGGCTGGTTCGATAACTGAATCCCCAGTGATTGATGCGATGCAGGTAAACCAGTTGCGGTTGCACGACATAGCCTATGTAACCCTGCTCATCGCCGCCAATGGTAAAGACCGCCCGCAGCGGCAGGCTGAGCAGCCAGCCTTCACGCAGGCTGTTGCCTGTCAGGTTGATATTCCAGGCAGGTCCCAATTCCAGCGTGGAGCCCAGTTCGGGTAAATCCAGTGAACGGCGCAGGCTGTTCTTATGGCTTTCTGGCGTGATGTTCGCGCTCAGGCTGAGGTTGAAATCAAAATTGTCGCGCTTGATGAACTGGCCACGCACGCCATCGCGATCCGATTGAATAAATTTTCCGCGGTAAACCACGTAGGGGATGGGCGCAATATAACCGCGGTCTTCTTTTGAGCCGCGGTAATCCGGCCCGGCCACCGCGCCAACACCCAGTCCCAGTTCCCAGGTCCTGGCTGCTTCCTGCGTATGACCCGGCAAGGCGGCGAGCGCGCTCACCCAAAAACCAAACAATCCCACAAATCGCTTAGACAACATGACACTTCCAGTCCACTGAATGTTGGTTGAAACGGTACTCATCCTGTGAGCAGGCTGGAGCCGGGAAGGCGAAGAGTGGTACCCTGCGGCGGCCTGTCCACTATCCGCCATAGTCGCACAAACGCCGGACCAATATGAATACCTCTTTCACAGCCTTGCCGCTCGACAATGCCCTGCTGACCAACCTCGACAGCCTGGGCTACACCCGGATGACGCCGATTCAGGCGCAAGCCCTGCCATTGATCCTGGCGGGCAAGGATGTCATCGCCCAGGCGAAAACCGGCAGTGGCAAGACGGCCGCGTTCGGACTCGGCATATTGTCGCGGCTGGACGTAAAACGCTTTGCCATTCAGGCGATGGTGCTGTGCCCCACACGCGAACTGGCTGACCAGGTGGCAAAGGAAATCCGCCGCCTTGCGCGTGCCCAGCACAACATCAAGGTGCTGACACTGTGCGGTGGCGTAGCCATAGGCCCGCAACTGGGCTCGCTGGAGCATGGCGCGCACATCGTGGTGGGTACGCCGGGACGAATACAGGATCACCTGCGCAAAGGCTCGCTCAATCTGGATAACCTGCAACAGCTTGTGCTGGACGAGGCCGACCGCATGCTGGATATGGGCTTTGCCGACGCCGTGGACAATATCCTGGCTGCCTGTCCCCTGGAGCGCCAAACCCTTTTGTTTTCCGCCACCTACCCACCCGAAATCCAGCAGATCAGCGCCCGTTATCAACACAACGCCGAATCTGTCCAGGTGGAAACTCTGCACCAGGCCCAACAGCTGGCGCAGCATTTTTATGAACTGGGTGAAACGGATTCGCGTATTACCGCTGTGCAGACACTGCTTGCCAGATTCAAACCGGCGTCGGCGATCCTGTTCTGCAACACCAAGCAGGCCTGTGATGACCTCTATCAGGGGTTGCGTGAGCAGCGCATCAGCGTACGGGTGTTGCACGGTGATCTCGATCAGAAAGAGCGGGACAGGGTGCTGGTGCAATTTGCCAACAACAGCTGCCGCCTTCTGATTGCCACCGACGTGGCGGCGCGGGGGCTGGATATCAAGAATCTGAATGCGGTGATCAACCTGGAACTGGCTCATGATCCCGAGGTGCATGTGCATCGTATCGGACGCACAGGCCGGGCGGGAGAAACCGGTCTGGCGTTGACACTGGTCGCGCCGCGGGAAGCGGGGCGCCTCAATCGCCTGGAGGATTACCTGCAAACACGCCTGACGCTGGAACCATTGCCGCGCGTGCAGGCAGTTTATGATCTGGAGCCGGAGATGGTTACGCTGAATCTCGACGGCGGAAAAAAAGACAAGCTGCGCCCCGGCGATATCCTTGGCGCACTCACCAAGGATGCGGGATTGCCCGGAGCGGATATCGGCAAGATTGACATGTTTGATACGAGTGCTTATGTGGCAGTACGCCGCTCTTCCGCCAAAAAAGCATTGCAGCATTTGCAGAACGGGAAACTAAAAGGAAGAAAATTCCGTGCACGGCTGTTGACCTCCTAATAGGAGGCCAGGTATCAATGCAGGGTTCCACCCCCCAGCAACTCCCGCACATCCGCCGCGCTGAAATGATAATGCTGGTTACAGAACTGGCAGTCGATATCAATGCCTTTCTGTTCCAGCAATAAGGCTTCCACATCATCCTTCCCGAGTGTCAGGAGCGCGTCGGCGCTGCGCTCGCGTGAGCAGCTACAGGAGAATGCCAGCGGCTGCGGGTCAAACAGGCGCACCGGGTGCTCATGGAAGAGGCGGTGCAGCAGTGTGGCGTGGTCCAGGTCCAGCAGTTCTTCGGTGGTGATCGTGCTGGCCAGGGTGGTGATGGTTTCCCACTGGTCCCGGTTATCCTCGGCATTGGCGGCGAGCTGTTGTGGCAGGGCCTGCACAAACAAGCCGCCCGCGTGCTGCTCATCGGCGGCGAGCCAGATGCGGGTGGGGAGTTGTTCGGATTGGGTAAAGTAGTCTTCCAGGCATCCGGCCAGGGTTTCTTTTTCCAGGGGCACTATGCCCTGGTAGCGTTCCAAGCGGCCGCTGAAGTTTTCAGTGTGTTTGGGTTCGATGCTGATCACCAGTACACCTTGTCCCAGCAGTTCGCGGAAGCTGCCCTGTTCGGCCTGGTCATCGCTCAAGGTTGTATGCGGATTGAGCCTGATGATGCCGCGCAGGTCCTGATGGTGATTGCATTCGGCCATGATGGTGGAAATGGCACCTTCGCCCCGGGCCTGTAAGACGATCATGCCGTCGAACTTGAGGGTGCTGGATAGCAGGCTGACGGCTGCGAGGAATTCGCCCAGCAGCTTTTGCAGTGCCGGTGGATAGGGGTTGTTGCTGAGTACTTCGCGGTGGCTGTCACGCAGGCTGACGATCTGGCCGCGAATGTCGCAGTCATCAAAAATAAAGCGGTGCAGTAAATCGGTATCGGACATGGGGCTCTCGGTCAAATGCGGTGTATTCGCTAACAGGATAGCGCTGATGGGCGCTAGTCATCGTCTATCTGGCGCTGGAAACGGTGGATCTGCCGCCGTTCTTTTTTGTTGGGCCGGTGGTCGCTGATGATGTAATTGGCCAGTCCTGCTTTACGCTCAGTGGCGCGCTTCTCGCGCAGGGCCAGGCTTTCATCGGTTTCGCGGTAGAGCAGGGCGGCCTCGGGAGCACCCCGGCGCTGTTCCGACAGGCCGGTGACCACAACGGTTTTTTCATCGAAGCCCTGGCGGATGCTCAGTGTCAGCCCCAAGGTGATTTCCTTGCCGGCTTTGATGCGTTGGCCATCGCAGTGGATCTTGCCGCCGTCGATGGCCTGCTTGGCCAGGCTGCGCGTTTTGAAAAAGCGCGCGGCCCACAGCCATTTGTCGATGCGCACTTTGTCGGGTGCGGCATCCCGGGGTGATTTATCCATGGGCTTTCAGTTGCGGCGGCATGATTTCGTCAAAATGGTGGATTGCCGGGTAATCTTGCACGTATCTTGCTTGTTGGCTGTCCGGCTGGTGAATACACAACACATGGGCGATGCCGAATTCGCGCGCCGATTCGAGGATGCGCACGGTATCGTCCACGAACAGGGTGCGGGCCGGGTCAAACTGCTCGCGAGCCTGGAGTTCGCGCCAGAAGGATTGGGCTTCCTTGGGTTGATGGAATTCATGGGAGGACACCACAATGTCCAGCCAGCGGTCGATGGCGGTGACTTCCAGTTTCAGCGACAGGCTTTTGGGGTGGGCGTTGGTGACCAGCAGCAGTTTTTTGTTGTGCTCGCGCAGCCGCTGCAGAAAGATTTCCACATGGGGCCGCACCTGGATCTTGTGGCGCACTTCCTCCTTGAGGCTGCGGATATCCAGCTTGAGCGCCTCGGACCAGAAGTCCAGGCAATACCATTGCAGCGTGCCCTCATGGGCGCGGATATGGCGATAGAGATTGTCGGTCGCCGTCTCCAGGTCCAGGCGATGGATTTCCGCGTAGCGGCGGGGCAGGTGGTGGAGCCAGAAATAGTTGTCGAAATGGAGGTCCAGCAGGGTACCATCCATATCCAGCATCACCGTATCTATAGTATTCCAGTCGATCATCAGCCGGGGTCGATTGTGTAACAGGAGGGCAGTATGCCGACAAAACCGGAGATATTAAAGCGCCAGACCGTTGCCCGCAGCCGTCTCTTCCGGGCCGACGAGCTGCACCTGCGCTTTAGTAACGGTGAGGAGCGCATCTACGAAAAGCTGTGCAGCGGCGGCCCCGGCGCCGTGCTGATCGTGCCGCTGCTGGACGAGGATACGGTATTGCTGGTGCGCGAATACGCCGCCGGCATCGAGGATTATCATCTGGCGCTGCCCAAGGGCGCGGTGGATCGCGGCGAGGAGTTGTTGGCAGCCGCTAACCGTGAACTCAAGGAGGAGGTGGGTTATGGCGCCCGCGAACTGATTTTCCTCAAGCGGGTTCACCTGTCGCCGGCTTATATGGAGCACGGCATCAATATTTTTATCGCCCGGGGACTCTACCCCGAGCGCCTGCCCGGCGACGAGCCCGAGCCCATCGAGGTGGTGCCCTATCCCCTGTCGGAAATCAGCACCTTGATCGCGCGCGATGATATGTGCGAGGGCCGCAGTATCGCCGCGCTCTTCATGGCCCGCGAATGGCTCAAGAATCATGGCTGAGCCGCTGTTGTCCTTGCGAGGTGCCGGGCCGCTGGTAGACCTGGTGCGCCGTGCGGGCGAGGCCATCATGGCGATCTACACCGGCGGCGCTCCCATCGGCCTCGTGGAGAAGGCCGATGCCTCGCCCCTGACGGCGGCCGATCTGGCCGCGCATCGCTGCCTGGCGGCTGGGCTGCCCGCCATCCTCGACCTGCCGATACTGTCCGAAGAGGAGGAACCGCCAGGTTTCGACCAGCGCCGCCTCTGGTCGCGCTACTGGTTGATAGATCCCCTGGATGGCACGCGGGAGTTCATTGACCGCAATGGCGAATTCACCGTCAACGTGGCGCTGGTTGACCAGGGACAGCCGGTGTTGGGTTTGGTGCACCTGCCGGTGACCGGCGTGACCTACCTGGGGATCAATTCCCGGACCGCCGGGGAACAACCGGTCGCTGCCAGGTATCTGGCCGGCAACCGGGAGCCGCATCCCATCCGGGCGCGGGCGCTGGAACCGGGCAGGTCCATTGTCTGCCTGGTCAGTCATCGCCAGCGCAGTGACCAGCAATCCGGCCTGATCGCACACCTCGGGCAATCCTGGCCGGCAGGGCTGGTGACGGAACCGGCTGGCAGTTCGCTCAAGTTTTGCCGGCTGGCCGAGGGCAGCGCCGATATCTATCCACGCCTGGGTCCCACGTCCGAGTGGGATACCGCCGCGGCACAGGCCGTCCTGGAAGCGGCGGGCGGTGCTGTCTGGCGGTTTGAATCCTCGCCTGATGCCTTGCGGCAACCGTGGATACCCTTGCGTTACAACACGCGCGAGGCATTATTGAATCCATCTTTTTTTGCCGTCGCGGACGCGGCGGCTGATTGGCGGCATATGCTATCCGGTTTCACGGATTCGCATTCGTAAGAAGCGATTTATCAGGCGTTATTGCCGCGGGTTTTAATAAATGCCTTTTTGAGCAACATCCACAACGAAAAAGTCTAGGAATTCTGCGCCAATCCACAAAAGCCCCCGGGGCTTTGCGCTATTCTTTACACGCATGGATTCATTGATAAGGAGGAAATACCATGGGCAGACCATCCAAAGCCATGGCAGTGGGCGTCGATGTAAACCTTGAACGCACACAACAACTGCGCGACAAACTGATTGCTGAAATCACCGAGTATGAGCGTCAGCAGGCCGCGCTGAAACTCAATGGCAATCAAGTCAATTTCAGCATGATTCAAACCTACAAAGAGCTGATTCACGCTCGCCGCGAAATGCTCGATCGGCTCCCGCAGCGCTATTGATCCATCAGAAGGATTGTCGCAAGCATTGCCGATAATCGCCCGCTGCACTTGTATACCAGTTGTTGTTTGCACCTGGATGCGCTGTTAGACTCCCGGTACATATAACAACAGCTGGCCCATGCTTATGTTCAAGTCCCCGCGTACCAGCCTGGGCGTGTTTGCCCTCGCGTTGCTGTTACCTGCCTGTGACCCCGTGCCTTCCGACAGGTTGTCATCCACGCAATCGACGGCGGTCCATCATCATGCGATAGATCGCCAGGCATGGGTTGCCCGCCATCATCCGCGTCTGCACGCCATCGACCCGCAATCGCCTTTCAGCCTGGGCAACGGCCGTTTTGCATTCACGGCGGATGTGACGGGTTTACAGAGTTTGCCAGAGCTTTATTTTGCCCGGGGAATTCCATTGGAAACCAAGGCGCGCTGGGCCTGGCACACGCGTGCCAATCCCGAGGGCCATACGCTTGAGGATGCCATGGAATCCTACCCTGCCTATGGCCGGGAGGTGAAATTCCCGACCCGCATGGACACCCTCGCCGGCCAATGGCTGCGGGAGAATCCCCATGACCTTCCCCTGGCCCGCCTGGGCCTGATACTCGACAGGGCCGCCCTGGATGCCAGCGTACTGACGGATATCGACCAGCAACTGGATCTCTGGAAGGGCCAACTGTTCAGCCGTTTCCACCTTGCCGGTGAGCCAGTGAGTGTAACGACACTGGTCAACAGTGAAGTGGATCAGTTGGCGGTGGAACTGGCATCGCCCCTGCTGGCTGAGCAGCGATTAGGGGTGGTGGTGGCCTTTCCGCGCGGCTACGACCCCGCGGTAAAAAATACCCCGCCCATCCTGTGGGATGCCGACGGGGAGCACGAGACGACGCTGGTGCGGCAGGCCGATGGCGTGGCGTTGTTCCACCGCCGTGTGGATGACAGCGAGCACTATGCCTTGCTCCAATGGTCCGGCGAGGCAGAGCTGGTCGAGGCCGCCCGGCATCGGTATCACCTGTTGCCTGCCGGTGGCGAACAACTGCGTGTGTACCTGCATTTTTCTGTGGATGCTGTCAGCCGGGAAGCGGCCCCGGATTTTGCGGTGCTCCAGGCGCAAGTGGCGAACCACTGGCGGGATTTCTGGCAATCTGGCGCGGCGCTCGATCTGGGAGGCAGCAGCCATCCCCGGGCAGCGGAGTTGGAGCGGCGCCTGGTGCTGTCCCGCTACCTGATGGCCATCCAGGCCAGGACGGACCAGCCGGCCCAGGAAACCGGGCTCACCAACAGTTCCTGGTATGGCAAACATCACAGCGAGATGGCCTGGTGGCATGCCGCTCACTGGGCGCTTTGGGATCAGCCGGAGGAACTGGAGCGGATGCTGAACTGGTATCAGCGTCAACTGGATTCCGCGCGGGAACTGGCCCGGTACCGCGGGCTCGACGGCGCGCGCTGGGCCAAGATGGTCGGACCGGACAACCGCGAGAGTCCGGGTGGCAATCCCCTGATCATCTGGAACCAGCCGCAGCCGATCCATTTGGCCGAACTCCTGTACCGGCGAACGGGGGACGACAGCATCCTGCGGACCTATGCAACCCTGGTGGAAGACACGGCCGCCACCCTGGCCACCATGCTGGTCTGGGACGAGGAAGCGCAACGCTACTCCCTGGATTCACCCATCTGGATCGCCCAGGAAATCTACGAGCCGCGGCAAACCCGCAACCCCGGCTTTGAACTGGCCTATTGGCGCGAAGGCCTGCGCCTGGCCCAGCTCTGGCGCCAGCGCCAGGGGCTGGCACCCCGCGAGGACTGGCAAGAGCGGCTGGACAAGCTGGCGCCCCTGCCGGTCAAGGATGGCAAATACGTGGCGATCGAATCCATTCCCGATACCTTCGACAACCGTGCCAGCCGCCGGGATCACCCCAGCATGCTGGCCTCCTACGGCCTGCTCAATGATCCGGGGGTGGATGCCGCCAGCATGAATGCGACCCTGGACGCGGTGCTGGCCGATTGGGACTGGGAGGCGCAGATCTGGGGCTGGGACTACCCCATGATCGCCATGACCGCCGCCCGCCTGGGCCGGCCGGATACCGCGGTGGAGATACTGCTGGCGGATTCGGTGCACAACCACTACCTGCCCAACGGCCACTGCCCCCAGCCGGGCTCCGAACTGCGGGTCTACCTGCCGGCCAATGGCGCCCTCCTGGCAGCGGTGGCCATGATGGCGGGCGGCTGGGAAGGTGCTCCCGAGCGGCCCGCGCCGGGCTTTCCCGATGATGGCCGCTGGCAGATCAAGGCGGAAGGCTTTATGCCCTTTCCCTGAGCCGGCCTTAGCGGTTGAGGCAAGATACAAAACACAATAACGCATACTGGAGACTCACCATGCGAGCCAATCTGATCCGATGGTTTTCCTGCCTGCTGCTGTTGACGTCCACGGGACTGGCAGCGGCGCCATTCAGCCTGCAATCCGGCGATGCCCAGCTGCGCGCCGACGGCCAGGCGATTGAAGTCCGCCGGCAGGGTAAAACCCTGCTCAAGCTCACCGGGCTGGCCTACAACTTCGAGTCTGTCACCGACTGGCAGCTCAGCCGCCTGGATGACCGGCAACTCGTGCTGCGCAGCCAGCTGCCTTCATCCGTCGATTTCTACCGCACGCAGGACGATGAAGAATCGCGCTTGCTGGAAGTTCGTATCAGTGCAGTGGATGGCGGCTTCCGGTTTCACGCGGACCCTGCCTGGGGGCGCCAGGTTACCTTGACCTTCGCGCACCTGGGCGATCACTTTTTTGGCTTGTCCGCACCCTTGCAACCCGATAACCGCTTGTCACCGGATCTGACCGGCACCCAGATCACCGTCGACGTCAACAGCGAGGATGCCGCCTGGCGTGAGAACTACGCGACTGCCTATTCGGCGTTCTACATGAGCAGCCTGGGCTACGGCGCTTTTTTTGATACCTACGCCCGGGGTCAATACCGTTTTGCCATCAACGGCCGCAACGAGATCCATCACGACACCGGCACGCTGGACTGGTACGTGTTCGCCGGTGATGACGGTGTGGCGATCCACCGCGCGTACTTCGCGCTGATCGGCAAACCAAAAACAGTACCTGCCTGGGGCCTGGGACCCATCGGCTGGCGCGATCACAACGAGAGCGCGGCGGAAATCCTTGCGGATGTCGAGCGCCTCAATGCCATGAAAATCCCGTTTACCAGCTGGTTTGTGGATCGCCCTTACAGCGACGGCGCCCATGCCTGGTCGCACATGAATTTCAGCGCGGATTTTGCCGATCCGCAGGTGTGGATCAAAAAGTTGCGCGAGGAATTCGGGTTGGAGTTCATGACCTGGGTGGCGACTTCCACCTTTGGCGACGCGCGTTTTGACAAACACCTGGCTGGAGAATTCACCTATCTGGATTTGAGCCACGCACCCTCTGTGGCAGCGTATCAGCGCGCGCTCAACGACAACCAGTATCAGTTTGGTGTCAGGGGGCACAAGATAGATCGCGGCGACGAAGGCTTCCCGGCTTTCGAAAAATGGCACGACGAAACGCCCCTGGCGGAAAGGCGCAACAAATACGCGCAACTGATGGCCGTGGTGCATCACGATGCCTTGCAGGCAGCCTGGGGCGATGATCACCTTGCCTTTGCCCGCACCGCCTACCACCGCACCCAACCCTACCTGAGCGGCATCTGGGGTGGTGATCCGCGCACCACCTGGGATGGCTTGCAGGCGAATTTCGCCAATGCCATGCGCAGCAGTTTCATGGGCTTTCCGGTGTGGGGAACCGATGTGGGAGGCTACCAGGGCGATGGTTTCATTCCGGAAGACCTGTATATCCGCTGGATGCAGGCGGGCAGTGTGACCGGTCTTTTCGAAATCAAACTCGATGGCGCGGGTGGCAGTGGCCGCGACCGCATGCCCTGGCAGTACGATGAAAAATTCCAGCAGCGCTTCCGCGCCATCAACGAAGACCGCATGCGGTTCCTGCCGTATTTCTATTCACTGGCCAACACCAGTGCGCAGGTCGGTGTGATGATGCAGCCCATGGCCTACCGCCATTTGCAGGATAAAAATACCTACGCTATCTGGGATCAGTTTTATCTGGGCGATGCGATTCTCGTGGCGCCGGTGTTTGATGCGCGACTCAATCGCCGCGTGTACCTGCCGAAAGGGGAGTGGCGCGATCTGGATCAGCCGGCGAGGGCCATCAAGGGTGGCCGCTGGCTCGATGTGGCGGCGGATCTCGACAAGCTGCCGCGTTATGTCAAAGCCAATTCGCTCTATGTCACCGGCAACCTGTATCAGGGCAATGATCGCCTCTGGTCAAACGATACACCCGTGTTGACCATTCACGCCTATCCGGGTGCACCTGGCGAGACGGCGCAATTCCTTTACGCCGATTTGCTGGATCAGGGGCAGATCAAAACCATGACGCTGGCCAGTGAAAAAAACCGGCTGACCTTTGCCAGCCCGTCCCTGGGTTCAGCCGCGCAGGTGGCGCTGGTGCTCACCAGGGCACCCAAGTCGGTCGTGGTTAATGGCGTGGCCCAGGCGCCGCAATTCGACGCGCAACAACAGCTGTTGCGGGTTGCCTTGCCCGCGGGTGACATACAACTGGTGGTGGAACGTTAAAGCGCCCGGGCGTTGAACCAGGCAACACCACCGTCGGCCTGGGATTTATGGCTCAGCCATTGGCTCAATGCGGCAATCGGCATGGGCCGGCAAATGTAATAGCCTTGCAGCTGATCGCAACCGAGGGCGCGCAGTGCCTCGCATTGGGCGCTGTCCTCCGCGCCCTCGGCAACGACCAGCAGGCCCAGTGCGCGCGCGATGGAGACCACGCCCTGGACGATGGCCTGATCGACAGGGTTGTCGCGCAGCTCGGCTACAAAGGTGCGGTCGATCTTGATGATGTCCAGCGGCAGGCGTTTGAGATAGGTGAGCGAAGCGTAGCCGGTGCCGAAATCGTCGATGGCCATGCGGACCCCCAGTGCGCGGCAGCCGAGCATGATGCGCTTGGCGCGCTCCAGGTCTTCCAGCATGGCGGTTTCGGTGATCTCCACAATCAGGCTGTCGCCCACGCGCGGTGAATAGCCACAGATTTTCTGCAACTCCAGTAAAAAGGATGGGTGGAGGAAATGCCGCGCGGAAATATTGATGTGCAGGTCGGCGCCCATGCCCTGGGCCGACCAGGCGAGGATCTGCCGTGCCGCCGCGTGCAATACCCAGGTGCCGAGACGGTTCTGGATATCGCTGCGCGCACTTTCGATGGCGGCAATGATCGGCCCGGCGCTGATGATTTCGGTATCGCTCTTGTGCCAGCGCAGGAGTGCCTCGAAGCCGGTCACTTCCGCGCTGGTGATATTCACGATAGGTTGGTACCAGAGTTGGAGCTCATCGCGGTCCAGGGCGCCTTCGATATCCACGATGGACACCTGCCGGTCTTCACGGGTATTGCCGAGGTGGGATGCGCGCTCAAAACTGTCGCCGCCGCTGAGCTTGGCGCTGTACATGGCGGCGTCGGCTTTGCGCAGCAACGACATGGCGTCGTCGCCGTCGCCGGGTGCCAGGGCGATGCCGATGCTGCCGCTCAGGCGTCCGCGCTTGCGGCCCGAGCCAAAGTGTATGTGCAATGCCTGGAGAAAGCGTTTGGCCAGCGTGTCCACATAGGCTTCCGTGCACTCGGCGATGACCAGAAACTCGTCACCGCCGAGGCGGCCGATGCAATCGCCTTTGCGTGTGACATCGATCAGCCTGCATGCCGCGTCGCGCAACAGGCAGTCGCCCAGCTCGTGGCCCCAGTGGTCATTGGCGGATTTGAGGCCGTCGATATCGATGAAGAAAACGGCAAAGGGGCGTTGCTGATCGTGCCATGTATTCACGAAGGTATCCAGGCGGGTCATGATGCCATGACGGTTGTACAGCCCGGTCAGTGGGTCGGTATCCACCAGCGCGCGCAACCGGGTTTCAAGTTTTTCGCGGTGGCAGGCCACGGCCACCTGATTGGCGATGCGTTCCGCCAGTGCCAGATGCTTGGGGCTGACCTGTGGTTGGCTCTGATCGAACCAGGATGAGGCAAGCACGCCGATGACCTGCTCGCCGGACATCAGCGGAATGGTCAGGTTGGCGCACAATCCGGCATCCACCAGCGCCGCCATGGCATCGGGATCGGCGGGATAGTCCTGCACAAAGATGCTGTGCTTGGCCCTGAGCGTGCGGCCACAAACACCCTCGTGCGCGGGAAAGCGCATGCCTTTGAAGTGGCCGAGCAAGGTTTGCCGTTCGCCCTCAAAGAGTTTGTATTCAAAAAAATCGCCACTGTCGTCCAGCATGATCAGCGCCGTGCCATCGGCGCCCAGGATATGCTGGACGGCATTGGCCGCTTTCTTGAAAAAGTGCGAGAAGTCGGCGTCCAGTGTCAGTGCTTCCATGGCCGTCATCAGCGACGGCAGATTGTTTTGACTCAACAGTTGAACGTTCATGGACAACATCGGCATGGGTTGGTGGGCAAGCGGGAAGGCAGGGCGAAACCCGGCACGACTGGTGAAATCCCAACACTGATGTGCAACAAGCTTGCCAGCCGCTTCCCGGGGCTCGAAAACCGGGATTTGGGTAGAAGATCGGGCAGTGGATGCCTGAAGGGCGGGGCGTCATGGTGTGAAATTGGGCGCGGGAATCGATGTTGCGCACGGTTTTTGTGCGGTGCTGCCCCCCCTGGCCTGAGTGGCGAGGTCCACGTCAGGAACCGCGCGGGCGTCTGGCGGCAAAAGCCCGTAAACGCCGCTTTGAATCTTGTTGTGTGCTTGTGTTAATTTAGCCAGCGTTCCAAAAAAACCGGCGTTGCCAAGCGCGGACACCGACAACTCATAAACAATAATAAGGAAAACCACATGCCTGACTCCTCACACGTCCAGCATCTGCCTGAATATCATGCGCTCACCCGCGCCCGCCAGCGCATCATCTGGCCATTGACCCTGTCGGTGATACTGGTTTATTTCGCGCTGATCCTGATCATTGCCTTTGCGCCGGACATGCTCGGCAATCCCATTGGCCAGGGTGTCACGTCCATCGGGATCGTGCTGGGTATAGGCGTCATTCTGTTCTGTTTCCTGGTGACCGGTTGCTATGTGTATTACGCCAACCGCGTACTCGAACCCCTGGCGCGCGCGGTAAAAGGCAGACTGGAGCAGGCACCATGAAAAACATTGTTATATTTTTACTTTTCTTAACCGCCAGTGCGTCGGCACTGGCCGCTCCTGAGGGCCAGGGTGGCGTCAACCTGTCTGCCATTGCCATGTTTGTCGGTTTCGTGGTGTTCACCCTGGGTATTACCTATTGGGCCGCGCGGCGCACCAAGACCGCGAAGGATTTTTACGCGGCGGGCGGTGGCATCACCGGTTTCCAGAATGGCCTGGCGATCGCCGGCGATTACATGTCGGCGGCGTCCTTCCTCGGCATCGCCGGGCTTGTCTACCTGTCCGGTTTTGACGGGCTGATTTATGCCATCGGTTTTCTGGTGGGCTGGCCCATCGTGTTGCTGCTGATTGCCGAACCCCTGCGCAACCTCGGCCGCTACACCTTTGCCGATGTGGCCTCCTTCCGCTTGCAGCAAAAACCCATCCGCATCCTGGCGGCGAGTGGCGCGCTGGTAACGGTGATCTTCTACCTGATCGCGCAGATGGTGGGCGCGGGCAAGCTGATCGAGCTGCTGTTCGGCCTGCCTTACGAAGTGGCCGTCATCATCGTGGGTGTCCTGATGACACTCTACGTGACTTTCGGTGGCATGCTGGCCACCACCTGGGTGCAGCTCATCAAGGCGGTTCTGTTGTTGTCCGGCGCGAGCCTCATTGCGCTTCTGGTGCTGGCCGGATTCAATTTCAGCTTCGAAGCCATGTTTGCCGAGGCGGTCGATGTCCACAAAAGCGGTGTGGCCATCATGGCGCCGGGCACCCTGGTTTCCGATCCCGTGTCGGCGATTTCCCTGGGCATTGCCTTGATGTTCGGCACGGCGGGCCTGCCGCATATTCTGATGCGCTTCTTCACGGTGCGCGATGCCGTCCAGGCGCGGCGTTCCGTGTTCTATGCGACGGGCTTCATCGGTTATTTTTACATCCTGACGTTTATCATCGGCTTCGGCGCGATTGTGCTGCTCGCGCAGAACCCCGGTTATTTCGACGATAAGGGCATTCTGATCGGCGGCAGCAATATGGCCGCTGTCCATCTGTCCCATGCGCTGGGGGGCGATATCCTGCTTGGGTTCATTTCCGCCGTTGCCTTCGCCACCATCCTGGCCGTGGTGGCGGGGCTGACCCTGGCGGGCTCCAGCGCTATCTCCCACGATCTTTACGCGACCTTGTTTTTGAAAGGCGGACACAACGAGAAAAAAGAAGTGCGCGTATCGCGTATCGCAACGGTTGCGCTGGGTGTCATCGCGGTGTTGCTCGGCATTGTGTTTGAAAACCAGAATGTGGCGTTCATGGTGGGCCTGGCGTTCTGTGTGGCGGCCAGCGCCAACTTCCCGATTCTGCTGCTCTCCATGTACTGGCGCCGGCTCACTACCCGTGGCGCAGTGATCGGTGGTTCGTTGGGATTGTTCACCGCGGCCTTTCTGGTATTGATCGGTCCGACTGTCTGGGTGGATGCCTTCGGTTTTGAAAAGGCGCTCTTCCCCTACAAGTACCCGGCGATTTTTTCTGTGACGATTGCCTTCGTGGGTATCTGGCTGTTTTCGATCCTCGATAAATCCGCAACCGCCCGCAAAGAGCAAGAGGCTTTTGAAGAGCAGTTTGTGCGCGCCCAGACCGGCATAGGCATCGATAAAGCCGTCGATCATTAACACCATTACCGGATGCGGGCCAAGTGCCCGCATCCGGTGTCAGCTTGCTGTACCGATCTACTTCAGTCTGATCTGCCCCACAAAATTACAGGGCCGGTGACGGCTGTCGAGCTGCTCGCGGATGATGCCTTGCCACGCGGTAACGCAGGCGCCGGTGGAACCCGGCAGGCAGAACACCAGGGTGCGGTTGGCGAGCCCCGCTGTCGCGCGCGACTGAATGGTGGACGTGCCGATTTCCGTGAACGACAACTGGCGGAACAGCTCGCCAAAACCCACCACGGTTTTATCGAACAGGGGTGTCATGGCTTCCACGGTCGAGTCGCGTCCCGCGAAACCGGTGCCGCCGGTAATCAGGATCACCTGGGCCTGGGTGTCGGCAATCCAGGCGGAGGTAATGGCGCGTATCTGATAGATGTCATCCTTCACCAGGGCTCGCTGGTACAACTGGTGCCCTTCCGTCTGCAACAATTCCTGGAGTTTTTGACCTGAGGTATCGTTATCCCGGTCGCGCGTGTCGCTGACCGTCAACACGCAGATGTTGAGAGGAACGAAATCGGTTTGGGCACTCATGGCTGTTCATCAACCTCCGGTGGCATTCATGAAGCGAAGAATCTGGGGTTCGGCGGCGAGGGTGAAATCATGCTGCAAGGGTTTGCGCGCGATGGCGCTGATGATCCGGTTACGCAGTGGTGTGGTATCACCGGGGCTTTCCCGCAAGGGTTTGCGCAGGTCGGCACTCTCTTCCTGTCCCAGGCATAATAAAAGCCGTCCGGTCGCGGTGATTCTGATGCGATTGCAACTGCCACAAAAATTCTGGCTGTGAGGCGAGATGAATCCCACCCGGCTGTCATGGCCGGGAATCCGCCAGTAACGCGCGGGCCCGCCGGTGTCCAGTTCCGAGGGGACCAGGCGCCAGGTTTTGCCGAGCTGTTCCCGCAACTCCGCGCTGCTGATGAATTCGGTGGCGCGGCCGTGCCCGTCGATGCGTCCCAGGGGCATTTCCTCGATAAAACTGATATCCAGTCCCTGCTCCAGCGCAAAGCTCACCAGCGCCGGAATTTCTGCGGCGTTGTAATGCCTGAGCGCCACACAATTCAATTTGATTCGCCGGAAGCCAACCGCCCTGGCCGCGGCAATGCCACGCAATACTTTCTGTAAATCCCCAACGCGTGTCAGGCGGCGAAACGTGTCGGGGTTGAGGCTGTCCAGGCTGATATTGATGCGGTCGACACCGGCATCCCGCAATGATCGGGCGTGGGTTTCCAGGTGGGTTCCATTGGTCGTGAGGCAGAGCTCGTCCAGGCCGGGCAACTGGCGCAGCTGCTGCAACAGATCGATGACACCGCGCCGTATCAAGGGCTCGCCTCCCGTGATCCGCAGCTTGCTGATCCCCAGCCCTGTCAGCGTGCGGGCGAGCGTGACCAGTTCTTCGATGCTGAGCAGTTCCGAGCGGGGAACAAAGTCCATGTCGTCAGCCATGCAGTAGGTGCAGCGCAGGTCGCAACGGTCGGTGATGGATAACCGCGCATAGCGGATTGCCCGGCCAAAACCGTCGGTTAGCTGACCCGTTGGCGGCTGTAGGGTACTCACAGCGTATGGCAGATGTGCCGACATGCTATTTCAAACCTTGAATGCCCTGAAATGGAGGGTGGCTCTGGCGGAGGCCGTCCACCATGATAAACCCAAGTTACCCATGTTCTGCAAATTTCAGCAGCGTCAGGGCGTGTTTACAGACAAGTGTCGAGCAGAAGATGTTTGGTAAATACCTGAAAAACAAGGTTATTAAAATTTGTCAGGAAAACGCCTGATAGATGATTGCGGCAGGCATGCTGCCTGCCGCAATGGTTGTCAGTGCTTGGGAATGAAATCGAATTTCAGGCGAGCTTCGTCACAGCTGTTCCAGAAAACCAGAGGGGTTCCGTCGGAGGGTGTAGGCGAACCGCCCTGCGGATGAACGCAGAGTCCGGTTTGAATGTGCTTGAGGCTGCCGAAGGGCGTCCGCTGAAACAGCAGCCGGGCTTCCGGTGCGCAGGAACCGAAAAAGACCAGGGTGACACCAATACCGGCGGTTCCCTGATGGGGATGGACGCACTTGCCGCTGGCCATGTGTTTCAACATGCCGTTTGATTCCAGGACAAAGGAGGTGGCCATTGAGTCGCACTGGCTGGTGAGTATCAGTGAAACATTGTTCGCCGGATCGACCTGGTTGCCTGGAGCCGCAAAACACTTGCCGCTGGTTGCCTGCACCACCTTGTATGACTGGAGTGCCGGATTCAGCGCGTAAGCGCGTGGCGTTTGCCTGCGGAAAAGCCTGGGTCCATAGCCGCGATAGGTATCGTCGGCAGCGATGACTTTGCCCAGCCAGTAATCGCTGTACCAATGCAGAAAGGACGTGTCCGGCAGCGGATTGTTGGTGTAGCGGTTTTCCGTCGATGCGTGTAAAAGCCCATCGGGCAGCGGGACGCCATGTTGTTGTGCAAAACCATCGTAGCCATGCATGGCTTCGTGAATAAACACTTCCACAGGTTCGCTGTTGGTGGGGATCAGCCATTGAGTGGCCGTGGTATTTTTGCCATTGACCGTGGCCCACAGCGTGTAATTTGACGCGTAGCTGGCTCCAGGCCCCCAACCCCATCCACCCGTGACACTGTTACCGGGCGTGAAAAATACCTGCACCGTATCGTAAAGGCCACGGGGAATATGTGTTTGCACATCGCCGGTCAGATTGATCGCGGCGGGTAGATAATTCCCGCCCGCCAAGGTGAGAGAGGTGATCGGCGATGAAGACACCAGGGTTGTCGGGCGCCACTTGACCCTGCCATCGGTGATCCGGGTCATCCAGTGATCAGCATAATCGGTAAAGGCGGTCTGCGCGGCATTGGTGAGGTCTTGTGGCAGGCTGCCCTGCGTCAGGCCCGGTACATTCGTTTGTGGTTTGACCAGGAGCAACGCATGGATTTCATACTCGATGGCCGAGTTTCTCTCTCCAAATCCTGTCGGCTCTATATACCATCTGGCATTGTTGTCACAGGCACCTGTGGTGGGTATCTGCAGCCCGTTTGAACGAAGGCAGTTGGTGGTATTGGTTGCACGGATGCGATACAGGGCGGGTTGTGCCTCGGAACGGGCACGCAGTTTGATGATGTCAAACCGTGTTTCTGCGTGTGAGCAGTTTGCCAGGTAGACGTTGTTCCCGGTTGTCGCCAGGCATTGCCCTGTTTGCTCAAGCAAAAACTGATACTGGTAAGGCGTGGGTATCTGGATTCGCCAATGCTGATTGTCCAGGCCCGCATAATTGCCACCGTTCAATTGCCCGTTGGTGGCGTTGAAGCCGAGTGAATAACGGTCGACCCGGGAAGCCAGGCGCCATAATGCGGTATCGAATTCATTCTGGTCAGGGGCGGTGAGGAGGACTGACCGCGACGGCGAGTAGCTGCACCCATTGGCAACGGGATAACAGTTGTATAACCGAAAGGTATAGGTACCGGCGGAGCGGGAATAGTGAAAGGTCTTGGGACTGTTCGCATGACCGGATTCCCGGTGTACCCAGCTGGTGCCGACCAGTTCCTGGATGTACCAGGAATAGACATTACCGACGGTAATGCTGAATGAGCCCGGACTGGTTGCCTGAACGTCAATGGTCTGTGCCTTGGCACAGGCGCTTGCCAATAACAGAAAGGCCATCAATGGGCGGAGAAGATATAAACGTATATACATAAAGTCGTCCTTTGCAATTGTTAGAAAAATTATGGTATGCGACCTTGCCGATCATGATGCTGGTTGTTATTGGAATGGATTGTGCGCGAGCTGGATCTGAAAATTGTTATGACCTTGCCTGCTCCCTGTCAGTGATCGTGGGTAGTGTGAGTTGGCGTTAAAGGTTTATCCCTGGAGCTGCGGATGCTTCTGATATTGATAACCGCCAGGGAACCCAGAATCAGTGCTCCCGCCAGGTACTCCTGCCAACCCAGGCGTTCGTTCAACATGATGACGCCGGAGATCACCCCGATCAGTGGCGTGAGCAGCGATGACAGTGACGATACACTGACTGGCAGTAGAATGACCAGCCGGTTCCAGGCCCAGTAGCACAGCATGAACGCAACAACCACGTTGTACACCAGGCCGAGGATGACCGGTGTGGATGGCCATTGCCGGGGCAGTCCATCCACGACCAGGGCACCGGCCAGCATGGGCAGGCTGGCCAGCAGCAACAGCCAGCCGGTGAGGGCAACGGTGTTGAGCGGAATCTGCCAGCGTTTCATCAACACCATGCCGGCGGCCCAGCACCAGGCGGCGCCGATCATCAGCAGCGCGCCAAGCGGCATCCGCACCAGATCATTCACCGTGCCTCCCAGCAGCACCAGTATTCCACCCATCCCCAACAGCATGGCCAGGGCGTGACGGCGGGTGAATTCCTCGCGCAGTATCCAGGCGGACAGCGCCACACCCCAGAGCGGCATGGTGTAACCCAGGAGCGCGGCACGCCCGGCGGGCAGCAGGCTGAGGCCATAGGTGGCCAAAAGATTCCAGCCGATGATGTTGAGCAGGCAAAGCCAGAGGAGTTTGGGCAGGTAGCCGGCCGGTATGCGCGTGCGCAGGCCCGAAGCGCGGGCCAGCGCGAGAATTCCCAGCCCGCCCAGGAACAGGCAGCTGCCGCGGAAGGAGAGCGGCGGCACCTCGGCAACGATGACTTTCATGATAGGCCAGTTGATACCCCAGCCAACGGCGAGACAAAGGAGCAGTATCAACCCCTCACGGGACAATCCCTGGCTGGCCAATCATGTTTCTCCACAAAATAGGTGAGACGGCGGATATGCCGTCATGTCAAGCATAGCCAAGCCATCGGAGGCTGCCGGCATTTGATGAGAATCTCAGGCGGCCAGCTCCAGAATCGCGCGCGAGGCTTCCGGCGTGATGTCGCCATGCTCACCAAGTTTCAGCAGGTTGTGCTTGACCAGCATGTCCACCAGCTTGGGGATGGAATCGCGGCCTACGCCATACCCGCTCAAGGTCGTCGGTGTTCCCATGGATTCGAAAAAGGCGCGAGTCATGTCGATGGCGGCGTCGATCAAGGCATCGTCGCTTTCGTGATTCAGATTCCATACCCGGCGGCCGTATTGCAGGAGCTTTTCGCGTTTTTGCGTCCGCTGGTATTGCATGACGGCGGGCAGCACGACGGCCAGGGTCTGTGCGTGATCCAGGCCGTGCATGGCGGTCAGTTCGTGGCCGATCATATGGGTGGCCCAGTCCTGTGGCACACCGACGCCAATGAGTCCGTTGAGCGCCATGGTGGCCGCCCACATCAGGTTGGCGCGCACATCGTAGTTGGTCGGCTCTTTAAGCGCTCGCGGACCTTCTTCGATCAGCGTCATCAGCAGCCCTTCGGCAAAGCGGTCCTGCACCTTGGCATCGACGGGATAGGTCAGGTATTGCTCCATGATGTGGACAAACGCGTCCACGGCGCCGTTGGCAATCTGGCGCGGCGGCAGGCTGTAGGTGGTGGTGGGATCGAGGATGGCGAATTGCGGATAGACCAGCGGGCTGCCGAACGACAATTTCTCCTGCGTGGCCGCTTTGGTGACGACGGAGTTGCCGTTGCTCTCGGTGCCGGTGGCGGGCAGTGTCAGCACGCAGCCGATGGGGAGGGCAGAGTGGAAGGGTGCATGCCTGGCCAGGATGTCCCAGGGCTCGCCGTCAAAGTTCACGGCGGCGGCGATCAGCTTGGTGCCATCGATCACGCTGCCGCCACCGACCGGCAATAGAAAGTCGATTTTTTCCTGCTTCACCAGTTCGACCGCTTTCATCAGGGTTTCGTAATGGGGATTGGGTTCGATACCGCCGAATTCGAACCAGGTCCTGCCCTCCAGCGCCTTGACCACCTGATCGTAGACGCCGTTCTTCTTGATGGAGCCGCCGCCATAGGTCAGCAGGATGCGGGCATCGGCTGGCAGCAGCTGCGCCAACTCCTTGATCTGCCCTTCGCCGAAGACGATGCGTGTGGGGTTGTGAAAGCTGAAGTTGTTCATGATCTGTTCTCCCGGGATCAGGCAGTGAGCGTTATGTGACCGTCGATCAGGTCAAATGGATAGGGTTGCAACGATTGGCCGGCACAGGGTCCGGCAACGCAAAGCCCGGATTCGGGCAAAAAGAGCGCGCCGTGGTTGGCGCACTGGATCAGTGTCCGGCTGTCATCGAGGAAGGCATCCGCCACCCATTCGAGCGGTATACCGGCATGGGGACACCGGTTGAGATAAAGCCGGAGGCACCCATTGATATTCACGGCCAGCAGGTTGAGGCCATTGAAAACAAAGCCCCGGCTACCGGGATCGGTGATCTCGTCGGCGCGGCACAGGCGTATGCCGTTCACGACCGGGGCTCTGCCAGCGTCAGCTTGCGCTTGATGACTTTGCCCTGGCGCACGACATGGACTTCCACTTCATCGCCGGGCCGGTGTTTTTCCAGCACGCTCATCAACTGGTCGTGATTGGGAGTGACCTGCTTGTCGATTCCCACGATCACGTCGCCCAGCACTATCTGTCCCCAGGCATTGCGGGCCGCGCCCTCGAGTCCGGCCCTGTCCGCGGGTGAGCGGGGCTCGACGCGCAGGATGGGGACGCCCTGGATGCCGCTCTGGTGGGCCCAGTGATCCGGGGCCAGCGCCACGCCCATGATCGGCCGCACGATGCGTCCGTGGGCGATCAATTGGGGTACGACTTCCTTCACGGTGTTGACCGGAATGGCAAAACCGATGCCGGCACTGGCGCCGCTGGGGCTATAGATCATGGTGTTGACACCGATCAGCTCACCGCGTGAATTGAGCAGCGGGCCGCCGGAGTTTCCCGGGTTGATGGCGGCATCGGTCTGGATGACGTTGGCGATCTTGCGTTGGTTGGGCGAGGTGATTTCCCGTCCCAGGGCGCTGACGACGCCCGTGGTCAGGGTGGCATCGAGGCCGAAGGGATTGCCGATGGCCAGTACCTTGCGCCCCACCGACAGGCGGCTGGAATCCCCCAGGGGCAAGGGCCGCAATTGGGCCGCGGGCGTACTGATCTTCAGCACTGCGAGATCCCGCTCCGGCGCCAGCCCCACGACCTCGGCGGGCCAGGTGCTCTGGTCTTGCAGGGTGATCTGGATCTTGCGGGCACCTTCGATCACATGGAAGTTGGTGATGATGTGTCCCTGGGCATCCCAGACGAAGCCGGTGCCTGTTCCCCGGGGGATGGTCATCATGTCCAGTGAATGGGGATTGCGTACCAGCTGCTGGTTGGTGACGAACACCACACTGGGCCGCGACTGCTCGAAGACCTGGATGGTGTTGCGTTCGTCATCCGTGGCAAAGTCCGGCTGCGCCAGCGCCGGGGTCGCGGCGATGGCGCAGAGGGTGATCAGCAGCCAGCGTGGCCAACTCATGGCGACACTCATGTGCCAGGCCTCAGGCCTGGCGGCTCAGGGCTTCTATACGGGCTTCCAGCGGCGGGTGGCTGGCAAACAGCTTGCTGAACTGCTGCTTGAAGCCGCCGCTGATGCCAAAGGCCTTCATACCGTCGGGCATGGGGCTCTCGACACCGGCCTTGACCTCCGCCTGCAAACGTTGCAGGGCGCGGATCATGGCGCCACGGCCAGCCAGGTGAGCCCCCGCCGCGTCGGCGCGGTATTCGCGGTAACGCGAGAAAGCCATGACGATCATGGAGGCCAGGATACCCAGTACCAACTGCGCCACGATGGTCACCACGATAAAACCGGGGCCCGTGCCGCGCTCGGTCTTGAATACCGCCTTGTCCACCACATGGCCGATGATGCGGGCAAAGAAAATCACAAAGGTGTTGACCACACCCTGCACCAGGCTGAGGGTGATCATATCGCCATTGGCCACGTGGCCAATCTCGTGGGCCAGGACCGCGCGCACCTCGTCGCGGTCGAACCGCTGCAACAACCCGAGGCTCACGGCCACCAGGGCATCGTTGCGGTTCCAGCCGGTGGCAAAGGCATTGGCCTCCTGGGCGGGGAAGATACCGATTTCAGGCTTCTTGATACCGGCCTGCTGGGCCAGCTGTTCCACGGTGCTGACCAGCCACTGCTCATCGGTGGAGCGCGGCTGGGTAATCAGCTGCACACCCATGGTCTTCTTGGCCACGAATTTCGACATGAACAGGGAAATGATGGAGCCGGTGAAGCCGAAGATTGCACAGAACACCAGCAGGGACACCATGTCGATGCCGCCCGCCTCGTCCAGGTACTGGCCGACACCAAAAACACTCATCACTATGCCGGCCACCACAAGTACAGCCAGGTTGGTCAACACGAAAAGTCCGATACGCAACACGTTTGTTCTCCTGCAAGTTTGAGATATCAAACAGTAAACCTGTCAGGGATATGCGTGCAATGGGCAGAATTTCAATGGAGGGCAGGCAGCTTTTGCGCCTAAAGAAACGTAAAAAGAAAAATGGCCACCCGTGAGGGTGGCCCAAGCAACCGTGGTTAGCCAGAGCTCGGGGGATGAACCCTTCACTCAGGGAGAAGATCGAAGGCCCCGCTTGCAGTCGGGTACTTCCATCCAACTGCGGCACCGGAGAGCGAGCAGCAGTTGGTGCTAATGATAATTACTATCAATAAAAGGTCAAGCTTTTTTGAGAATAATTCTCGTTTTTATGTGAATCGGTCCAAAAATCAGGATTTTTCCGCCAGGGCCAGCACCTGATTGTTGAGTTGATTGATCTTGGCGGCCATCTCTTCGATCAATCCGACGCAGATCTGGGGCTGGTGATCGATCAGATCGATGAACTCCTCCTTACGCACCGCCAGGACAGTGCAGTCGCTGGTGGCGACCACCGAGGCGATGCGCCGCTGGCGGGTAAAGACGGCCAGTGCGCCAAAAATCTCGTCGGCATGGATTTCACCCACCTTGATACCATCACAGAGCGCATCCGCGCTGCCCTCGAGCAGGGTATACACCCGGTCGGCGACCGATCCCTGGTGGATGATGGTCTCGCCCGCCCGGAAATGCATGAAACCCGCGGTGGGCTGGAATTCGCTGCGCATTTCGCTGGCCAGTGCCTGTTGATAGAAGCTGGTCTGGCACAGCAGGTAGTGAGCCCAGTTTTTCTGCCGCTTGTCCTGGGCGTTGACGTGGGCAACCAGGCTGTTGCGGTCGTAGGGAATCAATGTCACCGGCGACTCGCAACCGTACTGGCCTTCGGGTAGATTGAGCGAGCGGGGCAGGCCCAGCAGATCCCCGGTTTCGAAGAAACCGGTCAGTTTGTTGTGGGTGCGGCAGTTGACCTGTCCGTCACGAATCAATAACAGTCGGGTTCCGGGCAGGCCGGCAAAAAGATCGGCTGATTGGTTGACGGCGAACGGCTCACCGGCGGGTTCCAGTCCCTCTAGCAGGATTTCGGTCAGGCTCCGGCATTTGACGGCCAGTTCGCCGAGTGTGTCGGATTGTTTGCTGGTCAGGTGCATGGCGTCCTCAATCGGCCCGGATAGCGGATGGGTTCCTTCATTGTAGACGCTGACAAACGAAATACTCCACGCCTGTACACAGGTTTCTCCGGTGCCGGACGCTGTTCCCGACGTGTGTCAGAACTCGCTGAGTGTTTCCTGCTCTGCCTCGGCGACCAGTTGCGCTTTGAGATCCTGCGGCAGATCATTCCAATGCACATTCATCAGCGCCCCCTGCAAGGCGTAAAGCATGACCTTGGAAACATTGATGTGACGGGCTTTGATTTTGCGGTAGGCGCCGACAGCGCCGGTGCGGTGGAGTTCTGAACAGGTGTTGATTCCCACTGCGTGGAGAATGTTGACTGACGCCATACCCAGATTCTTGAGCTGGAGTAATTCACTATGACTGATTGTCATGACATGCACGCTCCAATTTATTATTAAAGTTATGTTGTGTTGGCTAGGATAAATCTCCATATATAGCCTCGCGTTATATTACATACTTTGCCTGCAAGCGCAAATTTTTTGACGTTTTTGTGGCCGTGTGTGGGTTTATGGCGGATTAAACGACTCCATGGGGAGCCGAAGGCGATTTTTATGATAATGCGCAAGATGGACATTTCTCCTGATGTGCTCCTGGGAAGGGACGAGTCCCTGCTTTGCGAGCTGTCGCCACTGAATTGCCGGGTGCGCGCGGAACTGATTGCGCCTTTGGCCCGGCTCGCGTCCGCGGCAAAGCGCGCGGGGTTTCAACTGGCGGTGGCAAGCAGTTATCGCGGTTTTGACCGGCAACTGAGCATCTGGAACGCCAAGGCCAGCGGTCACCGGCCCGTGCTCGACAGTCAGGGGCAGCCATTGGAGATGGCCGCGCTCAGCGATTGGGAAAAAGTGCAGGCGATCCTGCGCTGGTCAGCCTTGCCAGGGACATCGCGCCATCATTGGGGCACGGATGTGGACGTCTATGATGCGGCGGCCGTTGATGAACACTATCAGCTGCAACTCACCTGCGCGGAATGTGAAGCGGGTGGACCTTTCACGGCGTTTCATCAGTGGTTGAGCGAGCGCATTGCGTCTGGAGACAGTGAAGGTTTCTACCGGCCTTACGACCGTGACAGAGGTGGTGTCGCACCGGAACCCTGGCATTTGAGTTATGGCCCCGTGGCAGACGCGTTTGCCGATGTCAGGCACGATGTTTTCCTGCATCAAACCCTGGCGTCGGTAGACATTGCGTTAAAGGGTGCGATACTCGCGCATTTGCCCGAGATCATGACGCGCTTTGTCCATGTTCCCCTGAGCCCGCTGGCCGCAGGGCGAATGCCGGAGCCCGCGAGACAGGCAGAGACAGGAGCGGGGAATTGATGGCCGGATTATCACGCGCACCCGCCGGACGGGCGGGTATCTGGAGCTGGATGTTGTTCGACTGGGCTGCCCAGCCATTTTTTACCGTCATCATCACCTTCATTTTCGGGCCTTACTTTGTGTCCCGGCTGGCGGCCGATCCGGTCGCCGGCCAGGCGGCCTGGGGATATACACTCACCTTGTCCGGCATTGCCATTGCGTTCCTGGCGCCGGTGCTCGGTGCCGCCGCCGATGCCAGTGGTGCGCGCAAGCCGTGGATTGCCGGCTTTGCCGTGATAAAAATCCTGGCGCTGTCGGCGTTGTGGTGGGCCAGTCCGGGATCCGCGCTCTGGTTGCCGGCCTTGTGCATCATCCTTGCGACGGTCGCGGCGGAGTTTTCCATTGTCTTCAACGATTCGCTGTTGCCGCATCTCGTCGATCCGAAAGACCTGGGGCGTTTGTCGAACCAGGGTTGGGGGCTGGGTTATGTCGGTGGGCTGGTCGTGCTGTTCAGCGTGTTGCTTTTTCTGGCCGCCAGTCCGGATACGGGAAAAACCCTGGCGGGCCTGCCACCGCTTTTCAACCTCGACCCGCATGCGGGTGAGGACGCCCGTATCACCGGTCCCTTCGCGGCGCTGTGGTACCTGCTGTTCATCATCCCCATGTTTTTGTTCACGCCGGATATCGCCAAAGCCAGGCCACTGAAACAGGCAATCCGTGCCGGGATCACCGAGCTGGGGCACACCTTTGCCGAGCTGCGCGCCAGGGCGGGGCTCTTGCGGTTTCTGATCGCGCGTATGGTTTACCAGGATGGTATCAATGGCCTGCTGGCTCTCGGCGGCACCTTCGCGGCAACACTGTTCGGCTGGCAGACGCTGGAGATGGGGGTCTATGGCATCCTGTTGTTGCTCACGGCTATTCTGGGGTGCTTCGTGGCAAGTCTGCTGGATGCAAGGCTGGGGTCCAAGTGGGTGGTCACCGCCGGGCTGGTTTGTTTGCTGCTGGCCTGCCTGGGCATCATTTCCACCGGTCCCGGATTTACCTTGTTCGGACTGGTGTCGTTGTCGGAGCAATCCAGTGGTGGCCTGTTCGGTACGGCGGCCGAAAAGGCTTACATTGCCTATGGCCTGCTGATCGGCCTGGCGTTCGGGCCGGTGCAGGCGTCGTCCCGCTCCTTCCTGGCGCGCAGTGTTTCCGTTGCCGAGGCAGGGCGCTACTTTGGCATCTATGCCTTGACGGGACGGGTCACGGCGTTTCTGGCCCCCATGTCGGTGGCGAGCCTCACGCTCTACACGGGGTCGCCGCGGCTCGGCATGGCGGCGTTGCTGGTGTTTCTGTTGCTGGGGCTGGTGCTGCTGGCGTTCGTTCCATATCCCGCCGAGAATCGCGGAAACTCCGGGAGTCCCGGTCATGCATGATGTTCCCCAGGCATTGCTTTCCGACCCTGCGGCCATCTGGCGGCAGATGCGGCTGGAAGCCGAAGAGGCCGGTGCGGCGGAGCCGGTATTGGCCAGTTTCTATTTCACCAGCCTGCTGGATCATGCGGATCTCGCCGGCGCCATCAGCCATCACCTGGCATCCCTGTTGGGCAGCCAGACCATGCCAGCGCTGACGATCCGGGAATTGTTCGACACCGCACTGGAGGCGGAGCCGCGGATCGTCAGCGCCATGGTGGCCGATATCCTCGCCCACCGGGAGCGCGATCCCGCCTGTAGTCATTACCTGATGCCTGTTCTGTTTTTCAAGGGTTATCAGGCATTGCAGTCCTACCGTGTGGCCCATTGGTTGTGGGTACAGGGTCGCAAGAGTCTCGCGCTCTTCCTGCAACATCGGATTGCCGGCGTTTTTGATGTGGATATCCATCCGGCCGCGCGCATCGGCAAAGGCATCATGATCGATCACGCCACCGGAGTCGTCATCGGTGAAACGGCGGTTCTGGAGGATAACGTCTCCATGCTCCACGGGGTGACCCTGGGAGGAAGCGGCCTCCAGACAGGTAAACGTCATCCCACCGTCCGCCGGGGTGTGCTGATTGGGGTTGGCGCCCAGATACTGGGTAACCTCGACGTGGGCGAGGGAGCCAAAATAGGCGCGGGCAGCCTGGTGCTGGACAATGTGCCCGCCCATACGACGGTGGCGGGTGTTCCGGCGCGGATAGTGGGGCGTCCAAGCGCCGAACAGCCGGCGCTGGACATGGACCATCATCTGGAGGACTGACCGCTGTTCCGCACGTCGGCGCTGTTGTGCTGGCGGGTGGTTTCCTGGTCGCTGCCGTGGAGCAGCCATTTGAGGACGGATTGGCGGCTGTTGAGCATCGTGCGGTAGGTGTCGAGCACGATGCGGTTGGGGCGGGGGTGCTTTTCCATGGCGCTGATCCGCGATTCCAGAAAAGCGATGTCTTCTTCCACCTTGAGTCGCCCGGAAAGGGTATCGGGCACCCGGCTGATGGCAGCAGTGTGCTGGTTCGCGCCTGTCATGGTTCGACCCTCGTAAGGTGGCGGTATGCCGCGTTGCCGGGTGGCGCCTCTTTGAAAATTCCCGCGACACCCGGGATTTCCAAGTATGGCGGTGGCCCGGGCACCTTGCCAGCCAGCTTTCAGACTCTTTCTTCACAAGTGCTCACGGGCTTATCACCCGCTCAATCAGCCTGTTGCCGCAGCCCGCCGGTGCTATTATCTAAACCAGTGAACGGAGCCTGGATCAATGAGTATAGAAGAGTTCGATATCATCTTTCGTGGCGACATCATCCTTGGCCATTCCCTGGCGGAGGTAAAGCAGCGTCTGCAACAGTTGTTCAAAACCGATGCGGCGCGCGTGGATGCGCTGTTTACCGGCCGCCCTGTCCCTCTCAAGCGCAACCTCGACGCGGCCACGGCGGAAAAATACCGCGATGTGCTGACCAGGGCCGGAGCCCAGGTGGATATTCGCCCCGCAGGCACCACACCCTCCCCCGCAGAGCGCCCGGTGCCCGTGCGTCGCAGCGGCTGGAGCCTTGCGCCGGTGGGCAGCTTTTTGTTGACACCCTCGGAACGCCCGGTATTCACCCCGGTGGCTGTGGATACCAGCAGCCTGAGCCTGAAACCGGCGGAAGGCTACCTGCTGGACTCTGGCGAGCAGCGCGTGGTGGAGCCCGCCGCGGTGGACGTACCCGATTTCGACGTGGCGGAGGTCGGTGCAGATCTGCTCTCGCCGGAGGAACGCCCCGGGTTGCCATTGGTGAGCTATGAGGCGGGCGATTGGGAACTGGCGGAGGCGGGCGCCGATCTGCTGAGTGCCGGGGAAAAAGCCCGCCCGGACGCCGCTCCTGTTGTCGTGGGCGATTATGGCCTGGCGCCGGTGGGCAGTGATCTGGGGCAGATCAAGCCGCAGGTAAAACCCGTGACTCCCGACATCAGTGGCATACGCCTGGCCGAGTGATAAACCCCGCAGCTTTTTTCAGCGGGTACAAACAGACACCGCCCTGGCGGGCGGTGTCTGTGCTTCTTACTTACTGGCCGCGTTGTAGCGCTTGACCGAGTCCAGGATTTCCTGGCGGGCGGCATCCAGTCCCTCCCAGCCTGCGACCTTGACCCACTTGCCTTTTTCCAGATCCTTGTAGTGCTCAAAGAAATGCTCGATCTGGGACAGGGTAATCGCGGGCAGGTCGTCAGTGGACTGCACCTTGCTGTAGATCGTGGTCAGCTTGTCATGGGGAACGGCCAGTATCTTGGCATCCTCGCCGGACTCGTCGGTCATTTTCAGCACACCCAGGGGGCGGCAGCGAACCACGGAACCTGCCTGCACGGGCTCGGGAAACAACACCAGCACATCGGCCGGGTCGCCATCGCCACAGAGAGTGTGGGGGATATAGCCATAGTTGCAGGGGTAGTGCATGGCAGTGCTGACCAGGCGGTCGACAAAGAGCGCGCTGGAATCTTTATCGATTTCGTATTTGATGGCGCTGTTCATGGGGATTTCGATCACGACATAGAAGTCGTCGGGCAGGCTCTTGCCTGCGGGCACACGATCAAGGCTCATAGGATCAATCCGTTCGTAGCTGGTGGGAAGATTAAGGCCGCGGATTCTAGCACACAGAAGCGGTTTTACATGAGACAGGCGGAATCACAGGAGATAGAAAATCGCTACTAAGCCAATCGCAATCGCCACCAATACCGACCAGAGCCAGATGTCGCTTTTCCTGCCCTGGTGGTAGGTGGGCTCGGTGCGATTGCCGGGGGATGTGGGGCGGGTTTTCCAGCGCTTGGGTTCGTGGCTGGGCTGGCGCCGCTCGAGGGGCTTGGCGAGCGATTCTATCGGGGGGCGGACGCGGGTTTTGGGTTTTTCATCCCCTTCCGGTCCCACCAGACGAAAGGTGTAGACATCCAGCCTCAGGCGATCACCGTTGTGCGCCAGGGCGGATTCCACCCGCTTTTCATTGACGAAGGTACCGTTGGCGGACTGGAGATCCTTTATTCGCAGGTACCTTCCCTGGACACTCAGCTCGGCATGCTGGCGGGACAAATGGGTGCCGGGAATCACGATATCGCACTGGGCGCTGCGGCCGACGGTCACCGGGCGGTCGCCCGGGATATTGAACGTCTGGCCTGCCAGCCAACTGCTGTCCGACACCAGCCGCCAGGACTGGGTCGTGCCGGGCGGCTCGGCGGTGGCCTGCGTGGTCGGGTCCAGGACTTCCAGTTCTATGCCGCCGATACGGATGACATCGCCCGGCAGGATTTCCTTGTTGGTGATTCGTTGGCCGTTGACAAAGCAGCCGGTGGAGCTGTTGTTGTCCTTGAGATAACTTTTGTTTTCGCCACTGATGATGCGCGCGTGCAGTGAATCGACTCCCTCACCCTCCAGAACCAGTTGGTTGTCAGGGGCGGTGCCTATGTTGTAGAGCTTTTCGACGACCCACAGGGGCGGATGACGTTTGTCCTTGAACTGGATCTTGAGCATGCAAGTATCCTGCGGTAGGCCCTCGGGCCATCATTGGGGGACGATCGTCCTTATTGCAATAAGGCGCATTTCTGAATAACTTGATATTTTCACGTTATAAGCCTTTGGTTTTCTTAAATCAATACCCCGTGGAACCCTGCGGGAACGCTGGCGGTTTGCAAGCGGCCACGCCTACTCCATAATGGCCGGCCCCGGGTAAACCGGTGATTGCTGTACTGGTCAGGTACGAACAGCCCTCATCTCCCCACCCCTCTTGCGGAACAAGGTATCTACATGCTGCAAAGACTCTCATCCTTTTATCGGGCCCTGGTTATCCAGCGGCCATTGGTATCCCTTGTGATAGTCATCCTCCTCGCGCTGGTCGCGGCGCTCGGACTGCCAAACTTCAAGCTGGATGCCTCGGCCGATTCGCTCACCCTGGAGAGTGACCGGGATATCGACTATTTCCGCGAGATTGCCAAGCGCTACCAGAGCGGTGATTTCCTGGTGGTGACCTTTACCCCCAGGAGCGACTTATTCTCTGATGAATCCCTGAGCCTGTTGCAGCGGCTGCGCGATGACCTGGCCAAGGTGGACGGTGTGGAAAGTGTCAGCTCCATGATCGATGTGCCGCTGCTCTACAGCCCCATGCGCAGTTTGCAGGCCCAGCGCGAGTCCACCCTGACCCTGATGAGCGAGGGAGTGGATCGGGACATGGCTCGCCAGGAATTCCTGACAAGCCCCATCTACCGCGACATGCTCCTGGGCCCGGACGGCAAGACCACAGCCCTGCTGTTGAACCTGAAGGTCAACAACCTGTACATCGAGATGGTGCGCAAACGCGATGCCTTGCGCCTTAAGCGCGCCACCGACGGGTTGACCGAAACGGAAGCGCAGGAACTGGAGGAGATCACCCGCGAGTTCCGCGATTACCGCACCCGTGTCGAAGCGGAAAACCACGCGCGGGTTGGTAAGGTGCGCACCATCCTGGATGACTATCAGGGTGAGGCCCGGTTGTTCCTGGGCGGTGTCAGCATGATCACCGCCGATATGATCGCCTATATCAAAAGCGATCTGCTGGTATTCGGTATTGCGATTCTGGCCTTCATCGTGCTGATGCTGACCTTCATTTTCCGCCAGTTGCGTTTTGTGGTGTTGCCACTGTCCATCTGTGTGCTGACGGTGCTCCTGATGCTCGGCTGGCTCAGCTGGATCGACTGGCGGCTCACGGTTATTTCGTCCAACTTTGTGGCGCTGCTGCTGATCATGACACTGGCCATCGCCATTCACCTGGTGGTGCGTTACCGCGAGCTGCATTCACGTTATCCCGATTGGACGCGCGAACAATTGGTGCTGACCACCGTGGGCATGATGGCTATTCCTTGTTTGTATACGGTGCTGACATCACTCGTTGCCTTTATTTCGCTGGTGGTCAGTGATATCCGCCCTGTGATCGATTTTGGCTGGATGGTGTCCATCGGATTGGTGGTGGCCTTTGTGCTTACCTTCGTGATACTGCCTGCCAGTTTGATGTTGTTGCCAAAGGGGCTGTCCCGCGATAAAGGTGATCAGTCCGCTGCCACCACCTTGCATTTTTCCCGCATCGCCGAGCGTCATGGCAGTAAAGTGATCGTGATCGCCGCCGTGGCTGCCATCGCCAGTGCCTATGGCATGACGAAGCTGGAAGTCGAAAACCGTTTTATTGATTATTTTCACAAGGATACGGAAATCTATCAGGGCATGTCGGTCATCGATACGCAACTGGGCGGTACCGTGTCCCTGGATATCATCCTGACCGCAAATCCCGCCTCCCTGGCGGTATCGGATACGCCGCTTGATGATGACCCCTTCGCCGAGCCCGACTTTGATCAGGCGGACGGTTTTGATGATTCATTTGAAGAGGATGCGTTTGATGATGACGCCTTTGGAGAGGATGCCTCCGGTGACGGCAAGTCCAATGTACCCAGCTATTGGTTCAGCGTGTCAGGTCTGGATGATGTGCAGCGCCTGCACCATTATCTGGAATCCTTGCCGGAAGTCGGCAAGGTGCAGTCGCTGGCCACGGTCTATCAGATAGCGCGGGATATCAATCGCGGACGATTGAATGACTTTGAGCTTGGCGTACTCAGGCGCATGTTGTCGCAGGATATTACCAATCTGCTGATCAAGCCTTATCTGTCCGATGCGGACCAGGAAACGCGGATCACCCTGCGCGTCAAGGAAACCAGCCCCGAATTGCGCCGTGCGGAACTGGTTGAAAAAATCCGCGCCTTTGTGATCGATGAAATGGGCTATGCGCCGGAGCAGGTTCACTTCACTGGCATGCTGGTGCTGTACAACAACATGCTGCAAAGCCTGTTCTATTCGCAAATCGTGACGATTGGTGTGGTGTTTGTGGGGATTATGCTGATGTTCCTGATGCTGTTCCGCTCCATAAGCATCGCGATTATTTCCATCCTGCCCAATATGCTGGCTGCGGGCGTGGTATTGGGTGGCATGGGGCTGGCGGGCATACCCCTGGATATGATGACCATCACGATTGCGGCGATTGCCGTCGGCATCGGTGTGGACCATGCCATTCACTATTTCTACCGTTTCCGCATTGAGTTCGCGGAAACCGGCAACTACATCCAGGCGATGCATCGCTCCCATGCATCCATCGGCCGGGCCATGTACTATACGGCGGTGATTATCATCCTGGGCTTTTCGGTGCTGGCGTTGTCGCAGTTTATTCCATCGATTTATTTTGGCTTGCTGACGGCCTTTGCCATGCTGGCGGCGTTGTTGGGATCACTGACCTTGCTGCCCAAATTGATTTTGCTGAGCAAGCCCTTTGGCCCGGAGCGGAACCCGGGCTGAACTTGTTGAGGTTGAGTCCGGTGCGATAGACAAGCAATAAAAAACCCGACCTTAACGTCGGGTTTTTTATTGCTGTTACTATTTACTTTAAAAGGATGACCAAACTCCGTACGGGAGCTTGGTCATCTTACTTACGGCAGTTGAATGGTGATGCTTTTGATCACGACAGAACCGGTAACACCAGCTGCTTTGGTTTCTTCCAACAGCTTGATGCCGATACGTTGCAGATCAGCCGGTGGGCTTTCCAGCGGGCCAAGGACATAGGTGTTCTCGCCAACAACTTGTTGATCATTAGGCAAGGTACCATTCCAGACACCCGCATAGCTGCCGCTGTTTTGCTGGGCAAACAACTGCAACGTCATGCCGCCGCTGGCGCCACCGTTATTGACATAGGATTCAGGAATATCAACCACGTAGGTGATGATTGCACCGGTGAGATCCAGAGGTTCAGGCAATACGATCATCGCGGTGTGGCCATATTGGGCAGGAGTAGCCCAGTCAGGTGTTGCCACGACACCATTGTCATAGCTGATAGTAACAGGAGAACCATCGTTGCCCCAATCGCTGGTCACACTGACCTGAATTGTATTATCACCACCGCCGGCAGAAGACGATGAGCTGCTGTTGCCACCACCAGCACCAGCCGGGCGCTTGATCAACACATTTTTAACCAGGATGGCGTCCTTGATGCTGGTATCGGTTGGCGCTTTTGCCAGTTGGAGACCGAAGTTTTTGGCATCGACGATATTGATGTCGCGGCCGATGACATAGTCACCATCGGCATTGGCTTCTGGCAGACCAGAAACGGGGGTAGTACTGCCATAACTGGCGTTGGCTTCACCATTGTTGATGATGTACTGGAATTCCAGGGTATTGTCGGTGATGTAGGACGACGGAATACTCACCGTGAACTCGATGGTGGAATTCGACAGATCGACAACTTCATCGAAGTCGTACCGGGCTTGGAAACGCCAGTTGTCACCCGTCCAGTCCAGTGGGGTAATCTTCAGTGCATTGTTTATCGCGTCATGCTCCAGCGAAATCTGGGTAGAGACGGTCGTGCCCGCATCCTGGCCATTGATGTACCAGCCTTCGATGCTTTCACTGAAGCCGTAGCTCAGGTCGGCGGATGGTGCCGAGGAACTCGCACCGTTAGAGCTGCCAGCATCAGAGCTGGAGGCGGCGGAGCTGCTGGAAACAACGGGGTTTGGTGTCACATTACAGCAGAAGTCGTCGTTGTCACTACCACAGGCTGTCAACAACAGGCTGGCGGCAGTCGCGGTGCACAGGACTTTCAGCAATCGATGACTGGTGAGGGTTGGCCGAATCATAAGTAATTCCTCTTATCATTTATGGGTGAGGTGTCTCGGAAGGACGCCTTTGGTTGCAGATTCTGACGATAGATGTCCGTGGGGTATGGCCAGCGGGATGCGTTCTTGTCTTGATGCCGTCCAGCCAAAAAAGCCGAACTTGCCCACTGGTATACAGGCCCTGGCTAACATAGCATACTTATAGCTAAAGTCACTATAAGTCAGGCGCTAATTCTTGGGTAGGCCCCGAAGGGTTGAAAATACCTGTGCGGCCATGCAAGTCAAGCTATTTGCCTGGTCTATCAGATTCCATATGTGAATAAAAAACCCCGCCGGAGCGGGGTTCTAACAGGTGGAGACGATTACCGCTCGATCAGGCGGATGCTGTCGATGTAATAGGCATCATTCGTGTGATTACTGGCTGATCTGTTGATACCCACCGCGATCTCGATATTACCGCTCAACAAGGCCGCCTTGGCTGGATCAACGGCAAATTCAAAGGTGTGCCACTGATCGTGGAAGCTGCCATTGGGCAAGCTCGACTGGTAATCCGCATGGGTTTCCTGCGCGCCGCCACTCAAGCTGGTACCGGCAAACAGCCACACGCTTTTCCAGCCATTGTCGCCATCACCGCTGACGCCGGCCGAATTGACCGGGAAGTAGATATCCACGTGCACATCATAGTCTGCCAGTGTCTTCCCGCTGGGGACGGCAATGGTGACTTTGGGCATGGCGTTGTAGTTGGTCACGCTGACTTTCAGGGCCCTGGTGGAAGTTCCGTGGGCAGGCAGGCCGGTGACCGACGCAATGTTGACCACGCTGGCATTCAGGTTATCAGCACTCCAGCCCAAGCCTGTGTAGGTGGTGCCGGGAGCATCAGTCTCAAAATCAACCGAAGAAGCGGCTGGTGGCGGTGGCGCAGGCTGTTCACTCGGGTCCAGTGTAATGCCGATGGCCTTGATGATGACTGGTGTACCCATGGTGCCGGTATAGCTGTCCATGCCAATGGTCAGCCCGAAGCGGTCCAGTTCGCTGTGAGCAGCGGACAGCTGGAAGCTGAGCAGGTTGTCACCGGAACGGAGCGGCAGACTGAAGCCCGAATAGGAGCCGTCCCAACTGGCGTTCTGGGCAAATATCTGCAGGGTGATGCCCGCGTTTACCTGTTCTTCGGTAAGGGTGACGATCATCTCCAGATAAGCATTGGTGAAGCTGATGTTGGCCGCATTATGGGTATGGAGAACCGTGTGGCTGCCGCTGGTGCTGTTGGCCGTCGGCGTGGGACTCCAGCCGGTAATGGTCAGGCCGCTGGCGCTGGGCGTCAGGACCAGGTTGTCGTGGCCCCAGTTTCTCTCGAAGCTGGCGAAGCTGTAGCCAGCCGAGGGATAGATGATGTTGTGGCCGGCCGAGAGTTCCACAGGGATGTCCGCGCCGAAGTTGACCAGCAGGTTGTCGATGTAGATATCGCCACCAACTGATACGGGCTTGCCCTGGGCAACGATTTCGATGCCGATGGTGTTGACCGAATTGATGTCAAAGCCACTGGTGACGAAATCCAGCTCGGCGGTGCTGATGAGTTCGCTGTGAGATATCCACTCGCGCTTGGTCTTGCCGTTGGCGGAGATGCCGGCCTTGGTATTGGCATAACGGCCGCCCGAGTCCTTGAGGTATATCTGGACGTACAGGTTGCCATCATCGATGTAGCCTTCGGTCAGGTACAGGTTGAAGGACACGGAACCGCCCGCCAGATTCTTGATCGGGAAGCCGGCCTCGAGGGACAGCTTGTCGGACTCGCTGGTCCACTGCGGAGTGATTTTCAGTTTCCCTTGTGAATGGCTCAGCTGGGGATTGATGCCCGGGTTTGCCGAGGCGGTGAAATCATCCACATGGCTCGCAGTGCCGAAATGGCGCAGGAAAGCATTGGCGCCAGCCGAGGGGAAGGGCAGGACGTCATTGGGTTCAGGCTCGGCATCGACGCCTGCGCTCGATGAGCTGGAAGACTCGGAGGCGGCGGAGCTGCTGGAGTCATTGCTGCTCGTTGCAGAACTTTCGGAACTGGAGGTTTCGCTGCTGGAGGTCGTGGAGCTTTCGGAACTGGATGCCTCGCTGCTTGATGCTTCAGAACTGGAGGCCTCGCTGCTTGATGCCTCGGAACTGGACGCCTGGCTGCTGGGTGCCTGGGAGCTCAACGAACTGGATGATGAGCTGCTGGATTTCTTGCTGTCACTGCTGCTGCCGCAACCCACAACCAGTGCTGTGGAAAGCAGCACGATACTGAGGGTTTTCAGGCGCACTAAGGGGGTGCTGTTATGGTCTGACATTGTAAAACCTCATTGTTATCACTGTTATTGAAGTTCAGGTCGTCACCGACTCTGCGCCACAATCAGAAGCACAGGCTCCGTCGTGTGGCAATTTTTACCGCTGAATGCAGGCGGCTGTCCCTGGAGGGCTTGCGAAGGCCGTCAATCAGATTGGTATTTCTTGGACGCAGGTAAACCTGCTACTCGATGAACCCTGTTTGCATAGTCTCATGGACCGGCATTATTTGTTATGTTTGTTTTTTGCCAATGGATAGGCACGGGTGCCATCACAGGGAGGCCTGTTTCATGGTACACATGTCTACTAGTAGGCATTACGGTAAAATATACAAAAAGACCATAAGTCTGCCAAGCGATTGTTTATGCGCTTTTGGTATGAATAATATGAAAAATGTATATAGGCAGGGTTTCAGGTTATTAGGCTGCCTGTTTACAGCCAGATTGACGGTATGGCAGGCCGTCAGGGTGGCATCGAGTCATCGCGAAGCAGAAACCGCAGGTGGGGCACCAGGTCCTTGGCCATGGCGGCATGTTGCTCTCCTGTCGGATGGGCATCACAGTCGTCCCCCGGATAGGTTGCGGATGGCAGGAAATGGACGCCAGGGTCATCCGCTGCCGCAACCACCTGATCGAGGTAAGCAACCAGCGCCGCCTTCTTGTCTCCGCTCAGGATCGCTCCCTCGGTCAAGGCAATCACGGCCTGGGGATGCAGTTGATGCAGCCGGTGGACCAGCGCCAGATAGGTGTCGATGTATTGCTTCGCATCGGGAATTCCCTGGCTGAAATCATTGGTACCGATGGCGCTGAGGATCAGGTCCGGTTGGTAGCGGTCGTGGTCCCAGGCATGTGTCTGGGCATGTGTCTGGGCAGGATCCGCGATAGCGAGTTCAAAGAAGTCCGGCAGATTCAGGTCGTCTGTTTTCCCATCCCAGCTGCGCACCAGCCCCCGCCCGCCGTAACACACCAGATGAACCTGGGCATCCAGCGCCTCGGCGGCCAGCATGGCGTAGGAGAGGCGTGGGCGCCACCAGTGGGTGCCTTTGCGGCAATGTGATTCCCTGAAAACTGCTTCGCCGCAGGTGACGGAATCCCCCAACACCAGCAGTTTGCGTGCTGATAGCGGTGTCGGCGGCAGCAGTTCACCATCCAGTTGGAAGCCGGCAATCTCGACCTGGCCGTGCCAGGTTTCGCCGCTGTGAATGATCCGCACCCGGTGTCGGGCCTCCTCAGCCCCGATGAACAAGGGTATCTCCTGCCAGGCGCTTGTCAGGCGTACCAGCCGGGGGGCCTGATCATCGAGCAGTATTTCCAGATGGCTCTGTTCACCGCTGCTGCGGGCCAGCAGGCGGCCGCGGCTGGCCTTGGCGGCAAGGTTCAGGGTGACACCGGGATAGCCCAGCCGGATGCCGCCGTTTTCCAGGGTGAGATAGCGGCCCATGATCTGTACGTGCGAATCGGCGGCGGGTATGGAGCGCATGTCTGATGATTCCTCCGCGAGCCATTGGCGGATATCGGGTAAGAGGGCGTCGGCCCACCGGGCATAGCCTTCGGGCGTCAGGTGCAGGAAGTCGCCCATGATGGCCGGGGAAATACTGCCATCCTCCTCCAGGAAACGGTCGCCGTAATCCCGGAATCTTATCCACTGGCCGTCATCCAGTGTGGCCAGGCGTGAATTCAACTCACGCACAAGGCTGCGCTTTGGACTGTCCAGGAACTGCTCGAAGGGAAACACACCATTCACCAGAATCCGGGCCTGCGGAAAGCTGGTACGCAATTGCCGGACCAGGGCCTGGACACCCTGGAACACCTGCTCCGGTGTTTCATTCAGGTGGCCGATGTTGTTGACGCCGGCCAGCAGCACGACCAGGCGGGGCTCGAGCTTGCCGGCCGCGCCGTTTTGCAGGCGCCACAGCATGTTGCCGGTGTGGTCGCCACCGATGCCGAAATTCACGGCGTTGAACGGGAGCAGCTCGGCTTCCCACAGCGGCCAGTGCCAGCCGGCGGTGATGGAATCCCCCAGGAAGATGACTTCCGCCTCTCCTTGTTCGGCCAGGAGGCTGTCTTCATCGTGTTGTTGCTGCCACTCGGCGATCGTCATCCAGTCGTAGTCGATATTGCGCGGTACCGGTGTCGTTCCCAGCGCCGGTGGTGTGGCGTCGTCGGGTTGACAGGCCCAGAGCAGCAGGCAGGTCAGGATCATGCCCAGCGGGGCGCGCAGGTTCGACAGGTTCATGGGGATATTCCGGAGTGCAGGCGTTATTAAAATGTAAACGGTTACAATCTTAGCAGAAGCCTGTGCCGGTCGCACACAGGTGCCTCAGAGTTTCAGGGCCAGGCGCTCGTTGGCCGGGGTCAGGCTCTGTACGCCAGCCAGGTTGAGGATGAGTTCCAGCAATTCGTCCCAGGGGTCGGCCTGCCGCATGCCTTTGATGGCGCTGTCGATGCCCCGCGCCTTGCGCAGCAGCTGTTGCAGCTGGGAGGGTTTGAGGCGGCGCAGAGCTGTCTGCATCAAGGGTTGACGCTTGTCCCAGACGCCCGCCTGGCGCGCAGCCTGGTCGAAGGGTTTTCCCTGGCTTTGGGCCTGGGCTATCTGGTTGAGTTGGTGGATGTCACGCGTCAGCGCCCAAAGCAGGCTGATGGCGTCGGTACCTTCGGCGCGCAGGCCATGCAGGGTTTTGACCGCGCCCCGTGCGTCGCCGTGCAGTGCCTTGTCTGTCAGGCCGAACACATCGTAGCGCGCGCTGTCGGCCACGGCGGCGGCCATGAGTTCGTGGCTGACCAGCCCCTGGTCCGCCAGCAGTTTGAGCTTTTCGATTTCCTGGGCGGCGGCCAAGAGGTTGCCCTCGACACGCGAGGCCAGCAGATCTATTGCGCTGCTGTCCGCCCGCAAACCAGCCTGTTGCAGGCGTTGGCCAATCCAGCGGGGAAGCTGCGCCGGTGTGATCGGCCATATCTGCAAGTGGATGCCCGTGTCTTCCACGGCTTTGCACCATTTGCTTTTCAGGGCGGCGCTGTCGAGCTTGTCGGTGACGATCAGCAGCAGGTTATCGGTGGAGGGGTTTTGCAGATAGTCGATGAGCGCCTTGGCTCCCTTGTCGCCCGGTTTGCCACCCGGCAAACGCAACTCGAGAATCTTGCGCGACGCGAACAGCGAGAGGCTGTTGGCCGCTGCCAGCAGCTGGCCCCAGTCAAAACCGCTGTCGCCATGGTAGAGCTCGCGTTCGTCGAATCCGGCCTGACGCGCCGCCCGCCGGATGCTGTCGCAGGCTTCCAGGGCCAGCAGCGGTTCGTCGCCGGACACCAGGTAAACAGGAGCCAGCCCTTTGGCCAGACTGGCACCAAGCTGTTCCGGGCGCAATCTGGGCATGGGGTCAGAAACCCTGTTCCTGGATGTGAGCGCTCATGGCGCTCAGCCGCCGCAAGAGTATCTGCGCCATTTCGCGGCGCATTTCCTCCAGCAGCAGGGCCTCTTCCTGGGCGCCGCTGCTGGCACTGTCGGCGCTGTAATTGAAGATGCGGGTGACGGTGGCGCTGCCCAGGCTGGTGACGGGGCGGTTGTCCGGCGCACGCATGTCGTATCGTACCTTCAGGAAAATCTCATAGGCGCTGGTGAGCGCATCCACGCCCACGGCGGCGGTGCGCCGGTCGGATATCTCATTCTCGATATGCAGGCGAAGATTGGCGGCTTCAGGCTCGCTGGCCAGGGCAACGCCATGGATGGCCAGCAACTCCTTCAATTCCTGTGTTACGGGGTTGTAGGCGTCCTCCGCCGTCAGATAGAGGCTTTGCAGGGTTGAGGACACCGGCGTACTCCCGCGCAATTGCCAGCCACAGGCGCTACAGAGACTGGCAATCACAAGCAGAACGAGTAGTCGCATCATGTCTGAACCTAGTTGGCAACGATATTGACCAGTTTATTGGGCACCACGATCACCTTGCGCACGGTGATGCCTTCGAGAAAACGCTGCACGTTGTCCTGGGCCAGCGCCAGGGATTCGAGCGTCTCACGGGGCGCGTCCACCGGCGCATCGAGCTTGCTGCGCACCTTGCCGTTGACCTGCACTACTACCTCGATGGTCGAACGCACCAGGGCGCTCTCGTCCACGGTGGGCCAGGGTGTGTCCAGCGGGATACCCTGCCGGCCCAGGGCAAACCACAAGGCTTGGGTGATATGCGGGACTATCGGGGCCAACAGCAGCAGGGCGGCTTCCAGTGCTTCGCGTTCAACGGCCAGTCCCTCGGGGTTGGCCCGGTCTGCCAATCGGCTGACCTCGTTCAGCAGTTCCATGACTGCCGCGATCGCCGTATTGAAGGTCTGGCGGCGGCCGAAGTCATCGCTGACCTTGGCAATGGTTTCATGGGTCTTGCGGCGCAGGTCGAGCTGCGTCTGGGGCAGGGTGCCGACATTCAATGGTCCCGGCTTGCCCGCCGCGATATGGCCGTCTACCGCTTTCCACAGCCGGCGCAGGAAGCGGCTGGCGCCTTCAACGCCGGCGTCACTCCACTCCAGACTTTGCTCCGGCGGCGCGGCGAACATGGTAAAGAGGCGCACGGTATCGGCGCCGTACTGGCTGATCACGCTCTCCGGGTCCACGCCGTTGGCTTTGGATTTTGACATCTTGATCACGCCGCCGAACTCCACCGGCTCGCCGGTTTGCCTATGGGATGCTTTGATCAGGCGGCCCTTGTCATCGCGCTCGATAACCACATTTTCCGGCTCGATCCAGTTTTCCTTGCCATCTTTTTTGATGACGAAGGATTCGGCATTCACCATGCCCTGGCAGAGCAGGCGTTCAAAAGGCTCATCGCCGCTGACCAGCCCCTCGTCGCGCATCAACTTGTGGAAGAAGCGGGAGTAGAGCAGGTGCAGGATGGCGTGCTCGATACCACCGACATATTGGTCCACCGGCAGCCAGTAATCGGCGGCGGCTTTGTCGATCATGCCGTCCGTAAACTGGGGGCAGGTGTAGCGGGCGTAATACCAGCTGGATTCCATGAAGGTATCGAAGGTATCGGTTTCGCGTTCGACGGGTTTGCCGTTCAGTTCGTCCTTGCGCCACTCGGGATCGGCCTTGATGGGTGATTGGACCCCGTTCATCACCACGTCTTCCGGCAGCAGCACCGGCAGCTTGTGGGCCGGAACGGGAATCTCGCCGCCTTCCGGCAGGTTGAACATGGGAATGGGCGCCCCCCAGTAGCGCTGGCGGGAAACACCCCAGTCGCGCAGGCGGTAGTTGGTTTTTACCTGGCCCTTCTTCGCGGCCTGGAGTGTGTCGGCGATGGCATCAAAGGCGGCGTTGAAATCCAGTCCATCGAACTCCCCGGAGTTGATCAGCACACCTTTGTTGGTAAAGGCGGCCCTGGACAGATCGACTTCTTCTACTGGCGCTTCACCGTCCTTGTTGCGCGGTGCAATCACCTGTTGAATGGGGAGACCGTATTTCTGCGCGAATTCGTAGTCGCGCTGGTCGTGGGCGGGCACTGCCATGACCGCGCCCGAACCGTAATCCATCAGTACGTAGTTGGCCACCCAGACGGCCACCGGCTCACCGGTGATGGGGTGCAGCGCCTTGATGCCGGTATCCAGGCCGCGCTTTTCCATGGTGGCCATATCGGCTTCGGCCACGGATTGCACCTTGCACTCGGCAATGAAGCTTGCCAGCGCCGGATCGCTTTCGGCGAGGTATCTGGCAATCGGGTGTTCGGCCGCCAGGCTGACATAGGTAACACCCATCAGGGTATCCGGGCGGGTGGTATAGACGTCGAAGCCGGTGAACTCACCCAGGGGTTGGGCGAGGTCGAAACGCATATCCAGACCGCGGCTCTTACCAATCCAGTTGCGCTGCATGGTTTTGACCTGTTCCGGCCAGTTGGGCAGCTTGTCCAGGTCGTTGAGCAGTTCCTCGGCGTAGTCGGTGATCTTGATGAACCACTGGGGAATTTCCTTGCGCTCCACCAGGGCGCCGGAGCGCCAGCCGCGCCCGTCGATCACCTGCTCGTTGGCGAGGACGGTCTGGTCCACCGGGTCCCAGTTGACGGTGGCCATCTTTTTGTAGACCAGGCCCTTTTCGTAGAGACGGGTAAAGAACCACTGTTCCCAGCGGTAATAGTCGGGCTTGCAGGTGGCGATTTCCCGGGACCAGTCGAAGCCGAAGCCCAGTTGCTTGAGCTGGGTGCGCATATGGTCTGTGTTGGCGTAGGTCCAGGTGGCGGGCGCGGTGTTGTGCTTGATGGCGGCATTTTCCGCCGGCAGGCCGAAGGCATCCCACCCCATGGGATGGAGGACGTTCTTGCCCTGCATCCGCTGGTAGCGGGCGATCACGTCGGTGATGGTGTAATTGCGCACATGGCCCATGTGCAGCTTGCCGCTGGGGTAGGGAAACATGGCCAGGCAGTAGAATTTTTCTTTGCCGGGGTCTTCGCTTGCCCGGAAACTCTGGTGTTCTTCCCAGTATTGCTGGGCTTCTGCTTCTATGTGGGCGGGGTCGTATTGCTCGTGCATTGGGGCTTGTGCCTTATTGAAAGACGGTCAAAAGAGAAAAGCGGCAATTATAGGGGGTGATGGGGAATAAAGCGAAGGCGTGCCGCCAGCCCTGGTATTTACGAGTTCCCATAAAGCAAAACGGGAAATCTTGCGATTTCCCGTTTGGAGGGCAGCACAACAAAGGTGCCTTTGGCATTAAATGGGGTGCTTCCATGCCCATTTCCAACTTGCTCGCTATCCCATCCTGTGCCTAGTCAGTGTTTCCGCTTTATTGTCGTTTTTTATCTTTATTGTCTTCTAGCGCTGGTCAGTCTTGTTATTCGTCTTGTTGTTATTAGGTACTGCGTTCTGTTGTTATTGTTTCTTGTTGTTATTGCTGGTGTTCAGTTTTTTATTGTTTGTTGTTGTTATTAGAGTTTTGGTTATTTCTTATTCTTTGTTGTTGTTATGTTCTGGCGCTTAGAGAGCACTTCCTGTGCCAATGTTAAAATATGTAATAAATTCAGCTGGTTAAGTTTTTTTGATAGGTCCATATTCCAATTTGTTATTTCCAAGGGTTACAAATCTGAGGAACTTTTGTTACTCCGAGGGTATCGGGTAACAGTTTTGGATGGGTAACACGGCGTGACAAGGGGTAACGAATATGGCGCACGAATCTATTTATTGGCGGATTTTTGCCCATTTCTGTCACCCGCCGGGTGACAGAAGATAGAAAAACGGGGTGTTTCTTCACCCGGGCGGGGCGGGCTGCCGCCGACGATCCGGGGCTATTTGACGGAACTGGCGGATTTGCTGCGGGGGATGCCCAGTTTCTGGCGGCGCTCCCACAGGCACTTGCGGCTGACGCCCAGTTTGCGCGCCAGCTCCGTTTCACTCATGGTGTCCTGGTGTTCCAGCACGAAGCGCTGGAAATAATCCTCCAGTGACAGGTCTTCGGTCGGGTCCTGGGGTGTGCTGCGGGTGTGGCGTTGGGTGGCGCGATGGAGTCCGAATGCGGATTCCTCCCCGTCTGCATCGAAGCGGACGAGGTCCAGGTCGATGGACAGCAATTCGTGGCTGATCTCCTTCTCGTCCTCGCACAGGATCACCGCCCGCTGCATGGCGTTTTCCAGCTCACGCACGTTACCCGGCCAGGTGTAGGTGGTGATGGCCTGTATGGCCTCCGGCGAGAGGCTCAGCTGCGGCTTGCCGAACTGGGCGCAGTAGCGCTGCAACAGCGACTCGGCCAGGGTGATGATGTCCTTGCCGCGCTCCCGCAGGGGCGGCAGCTCCAATTGGACCACGTTGATACGGAAATAGAGGTCCTCGCGGAACTTGCCTTCTTTGGCCAGCTTGCGCAGGTCGCGGTGGGTGGCGGCCACCAGGCGCACATCCACTTTGCGCGATTCCACCGAGCCCAGCGGGCGAACCTCGCCTTCCTGCAATACCCGCAGCAGGCGGGCCTGGGCTTCCAGGGGCACCCTCTTCCTCGATGAAATCGGCGAGCTGCCCCTGGAAGCCCAGGCC
>CAYWCW010000015.1:0-79456 GCA_964456865.1 uncultured Cellvibrionaceae bacterium | reverse complement strand
CCGTCTTCTATGCAGTAGTCGGCATAGCCGGGGTCTTTCTCTGTAGGAAAACTCCTGTTGAGCGACACAATGGAATCGGTATCCAAAAAATCATCCATGCAGACAAAAGGGAAGGGGTCAGCGGTCTTGAAGGCTTCCCGGTAATCCAGTAATTTTTCTTGTGTGTGTTTCGATAACATGATGTTTATCCAATAGACTAGTTGACCTTATAAATCACTTCCCTGAAGAAGCAATCAAACCTTTCATTCCACGTGTACCGGGATGTATCCACGCCATCCGATGAGCAATCGTGGATATTGTTGACAAACGAAAAATCCTGATCCTGATCGACAAGAAACACATGCTTCTCATGGCCGCGGCTGTTCATTTCACCAAACCTTGTCGAGATGATCGGCAAATTCAGCAGGGTATATTCATAATATTTGATCGGATCAACCGCCCTGGTCAGTGGCGTATCCAGAAAGGGAATAAGGCCGTAGTCGAACTGGGCCATCTCCATGATCGCCTGATCATGGCTGACAGCAGGCCTGATTTCAACATTGCCGGGCAGGCCGCGAGGCAACGCGCCATGGATCGGACCGATGAGGACAATTCTTGCCGCCGGCAAATCCCTGGCAAGCTTCATGATCAGCTTCCAGTCAAACCAGGCGGCGATGGTTCCCACATAACCCATGGTAAGCTGCTTGTTGGCCGGTCGCCGGCTGGCTTTCTCCGGCCGTGTCAGGTGCCGCACCTGTTCCGAGCAGGCATTTGGCAAGTACACGACATTTTTGTCGAATGAAGAAAATTTCTGGTGCAAACATGTCGAGGACACGGAAATCATATCGACGCTGCTTGCCACATCGAACTCGGTCTTTTTCATGGACCTCATGGAAATCCCTGTGTAGAACAGGGGAAAATCATCCATGGCATCATACAGCTTGGTTACTTCATTCAACCTGCGCACCGCGAGCAGGGCCAATAACGACGGCTTGCCTATCACCAGGACATTTCCCGGGGAATTCAGTGAGGCAAAGAATGACAGCAAGGAACCAAACAGGATTTTATTGATCTGGTTGATCGGGAATATCGGCTCTATGGGCAGGGCGTGCGGCCTGATAATTTTCAGCCATTCAGGCTCGCTGTTTTCCGTCCTCAACAAATTTCTTCTGAAAAAATCATTGATTGACGGCAATCTTGTCGGATACGGCTCGATCCATACGACAGGCTCTTTATGGACGCGATAAAAGGCTCTCACAAACTCATGAGGCCGCTGGTCAAAATCGTTCCAGCTGACGGGTGAAAAATAGATCAGCATGATGTTTTGACGTAATCACTGATGATGTTGAAAATCCTGGCGGCACTTTTTCCGTCACCATAAGGAGAGGCGCCCTTTGCCATGCTCATGTAGTATTCCTGGTCTGCAAGCAATCGGTTTACTTCATCCACGATTTTTTCAACATTGGTGCCCACCAGCTTGACAACACCTTCGACCACAGCCTCAGGGCGCTCTGTTTCCTCACGCAGCACCAGGACCGGTTTGCCCAGGGCAGGTGCTTCTTCCTGGACGCCACCGGAATCGCTGAGTATCAAGGTCGATTGCTTCATTGCAGAGACAAATGGCAGGTAATCGAGGGGATCGCACAAGATGATACGCTCGTGGTCGCCCAATAACCTATGTGCGGTTTCTCTTACATTAGGGTTTGGATGGACGGGATAGAGAACGACAACATCATTTTCCGCGACGATTCTCAAAATAGCCCTGCATATATTTTCAAAGGGCTCGCCAAAATTCTCCCGGCGATGCGAGGTGACCAGGATCAGCCTTTTACCCGGATCGATAGCCAAGGGAAAGCTATCGCCCCTACCGGCAACACTGTGCAAGGCGTCGATGACAGTATTGCCGGTGACATATATCGAGTCAGCGCTGAAGCCCTCTTTGAGCAGGTTGTTCCTGGAATTTTCCGTCGGTGCAAAATGCCAGGTCGCAAACTTTCCCGCGATAACCCTGTTCATTTCTTCCGGGAAGGGGTTTTTCATGTCCCAGGTTCTCAAACCCGCCTCAACGTGGCCAAAGGGAACCTTGTGATAGAAACAGGTCATGGCAACGGCCATTACCGTCGTCGTATCCCCCTGTGCGAGCACAGCATCAGGCCTTTCCCTTGAAAACACATCATCCAGCTCAACCAGTAAACGCCCGGTCAATGTCGTTAGCGATTGGTTGGGCTGCATGATATCGAGGTCTATATCCGGCTGGATACCAAAAATATCCAGCACCTGATCGAGCAACTGCCTGTGCTGGGCGGTTGCCAGCACTTTTACATCAAATTCCGGATTTTCTTTAAATGCCAATATAACAGGAGCCATTTTTATGGCCTCTGGTCGTGTCCCGACAACACAAATAATTTTTTTTCTACTCAACGTCATGATTACATCAACTTTATAAAGTTCGCACCATTGCCAGGCCAGACACATCAAGCCCTGTATTTATGTGGAATCCACGTTCCCCATTTTGATTCGTAATAAGCCTTGTTTTCTTCGAACAGTTTTGCCTTGACCTCCTGTCCCAACTGGTTAAACGAGGCGGACAAATGATGATGAACAAACACATCCTCTGCACAGACGATTCTTTTCCCCGTGCTCTCCACACGCCGGCAATAATCATCGTCTTCAAAGAAGCCTCGTTGAAATTTCTCATCCATGAAACCAACCTCATCCAGGGTGGCCTTCGGAAACATGACGCAAAAGAACGCCACTGTTTTTATGGGAAAATGCTGGCCTATCCGGCTCAGTGTGTAGGATCTCGCCTGATCGATCATGGATTCCATGGAATCGTATGCAATATCTATCCTGGCTTCATTGCCGATATTGTTGGTTACCGGGCCTATGATGCCTATCGAATTATCGCTTCTCAGGTGATTCATCAGGGTCATGATCCATCCGGGCGTCACATAGGTGTCGTTATTCAACAACACCAGGTAATCACCCGTCGCCGCCTTCAGGCCGACATTGTTGCCTGCGGAAAAACCGAGGTTCTTGCCATTCAGGATAATCCTGGCATTGGAATTCTGGTGGCTGAATTCCTTCAGGAAGGCCGGTGTTTCATCACTCGATGCATTATCAACCACAATGACTTCCATGTTGGGATAGTTCGAGTATTCATAGATACTGTGCAGGCAGGCCTTTGTCAGCTCGAGGTTGTTATACGTCAACACGACGATGCTGACCTTTGGCAGCTTCACATCACCCAGGGCGCCACTGATCAGCTCGGCGCGGTGATCCCATGTTTGTCCGGACGCAAACCGTTTTCTTGTCGCGATAAGGCTTGGGTCGTTTGCGGAATCGGATAATGCGTCCTTCAGCATCTCCAGGTATTGATCATGGCCTGATGCCTTATAAACCAGGTTGCCAAATTGAGTCATTTCCGGAAGATCCACGCAAACGACCGGCTTGCCCCCCGACAGATACTCGTAAACCTTGACCGGGTTGGTTGCCAGGGTTAACGGAATGACTTTGAACGGCAATAGACAAACATCAAACGCATAGAGATAGAAGGGGAGTTCGCCATAAGCCACTTCGCCTGTGAATATGACATTTTTCAGCCCTTTCAATTGATGTTGCACACCCGCGGTATCCGCGCCGACCATCAGAATAAGGCAGTCTTTAAACCTGCGGGCTATCTTGCGAATCAGATCGACATCAAACCATTCCGCAATAGCGCCATAATAGCCAATAATCTTCCTGTTGCCCGAATCGCGGTATACATGCTCCGGTCTCTTGGAAAAATGCGTATATTCGCAGGCATTCCTTATGATGAGCGTATTCCTGTTCGAGCTCTCCATGGCATCGGCCAGCCAGCCTGATGTCACGATAACCAGATCGGATTGGGCTACGACCTTCTTTTCCATATCAATCAGTTCATGGGGCACATTGCCAAAGCCCTCATGGTGGTCCATACAATCGTATATCTTGATATTATTCGGCAGCTTCTGGGCCAGGCTGTGCCAATACGCGTGCTGTAAAATGGAAACGCTGCCGAAACAATCATGGTCCGACAGAAAAACGGCCATGCTTTGCTCGAGCATTGCCTGTGCTTCAGCAGTCGGCGGTGCAAAATAGATAGCCGGTGCTCCCTGGACATGCAGTTTTATCTGGTAGATATCGCAATGAGGGTCCAACCGCTCCATCTCATAACCGGGTTCCGGATCGTCAACAAAGTGATTGCTGAAATAGAAGACTCGCCGCCCCGATTTAGCCAGGCTCCGTGCAAGATGCTGGGGTCGCTGAATCCGGAAATGCCAATCAATAACGGCAAATACGAAGACATCCCTCGGTAAAGATTGATATCCAGACGTTGCAAGCTGGCTTTTGCCGGCATGCACCAAACCGACAGGTAGGCCACTTTGTTCCGCGGTATGGACTGACCTCCTCCTCTGCTTGAGGAAAACCCGTAGTTTTTCTTTGGAGTTAGGCCTTATCGGTAGCTTTCTCCAAGCGAATCTGGCCACATTGAGGGCATATTTTTTAGCGGCATAGGTCATTGGCCCTGCCGAGATAGCCTGTGCCCAGTCAGAAATCTGGAACAAGCGTGCCCGGGTTGACTCCAATTCATACTTCAGCGCATTGATTTCTTTTTGGAATCCCTCGATAGCGTTCGCATTATTGCCGTTGATTGCAATGATTTGCTGCTTCAGGAAGTCCACTTCAGCCCGGTACGCATCCAGCTTTTGATTGGATTTTGCGTTTTCGTCATTGGCAACTTCCAATTGATCGGATATTTCCCTGATCGTAGCGATTGAATGGTTCAGTTCATTTTTCGCTGTGGACAAATGATCCTCCAAATCCATTTTGGCGGCCAACAGACGTTCGAATTCCCGCTCAACACCCGATATTTTTTCTTCAAGCGTCGAATTCCTGTTTTCGGCTTCGCTCATCAATAGAATCGCCTCATTGCACTTGCTTTCCAGCTGGGCAATTTTCAGGTTTCTATCCACCAGCGCTGAGCTCAGCCGGGTATTTTTCTCAGAGACATCATCGATTTTTTCCTTGCATTCGATGACCTCTATGGCGATCCGGGATAGTGCTTCGTTCTTATTGGACAATTCATCACATAGGTGGGCATTTCGACTCAGCTGTTCTTCTAACATTTGATTGGCTTTGTGAATCTCCGCGCCCCTATTCTCAATATCCTTAAGCATGGACTTTCTCCAGGCCATCGTATCGTCCAACTGGCCGGTCAACGATTTGATTGTCTCATGCCTATCGTCCAGATCCTTCAGGGTGGCCTTTCTCCAAGCCATCGCATCGTCCAGCTGGGCAGTCAACGACTTGATGGTGTCATCTCTATTGTCCAAACCTTTCAGTTGGGACAATTCTTCATTCAAACGGACATTCCAACCTGACTGCTCCTTCAAAAGCTGATGGATCCGATTGATTTCCTTATCCCTATCCTCGACATCCTTTGATATGGATAGGCCCCAACTCGTCATATCATCCAGTTTGGCGTTTAACGACCTGATGATATCGTCCCTGTCCTCTATATTTTTCTTGAGCCCATCCGCCCATTGGCAAGTCTCTGTGATTTTTTTGTTGAGCCCTTCATTTTCCTGGCTGCTGGCTTGGTGTAACTTTTTTAACTCATCGGCATCTTTTCTTAGGGAAAGCAGGCCTTCCTGGGCGATCCGCGAAAGAAACGATGACTTGTCCTGGCAATCGGCAATGGAAAAAATCTGGTATATCTCATTCGCGTCAACTTCCAGGCGGTCCATTTCATCCCAGGTATCGGCGTGCAACGCCACGACATAAGCACTGTTTATCTGGTCGGTGGTGATATTGCGCGTTTTGCTGATCCCGACGAAGAGGATGTTGTCTTTTATACACAACCCTCGCGTGTAGCCGTCCAGGGATTTTTTTCTCTCGATTTTTCCGTGGGGGGAGATTTCCAGTATTTCTTTATATTCAGAATTGGCCAGAATCAAATTCTCGTTAAAAACGAGCAGGCTATGGGGTTGCGACAGGCCAACAGCCCATTTTTTGCCGGACTCCAGGCCTTGGACAAAACCTGATTCTTCTGTACGTCCTTTATAACCTCTGTATTCCTTGAATTCGCCAAAGGCGGAAAATACGATTTCATGATTCCAGAACGTCAGGCAATTGATGTGGAAGGAATCCCTTTCCTGACTGATTTGCGTCTTTCGCAGTATGTCTCCCTGGGTATTCATTTGAATGATCGAATTGGTATCCGTGCTGACCACATAAAAATTATCCTGGTGAATCAGCAGGTCGTGCACATCTTCGAAAAGCTCGGAATGGCGTTTTATACAAGTACCGGCATTATCATAGATCTCTATGCCGTTGGGCTGGACGCCCCTCAGCAGGTATTTATCAGAAACCGCTATTCCCGTGGTTCCCCTGACATCCAGCCTGTAGGCCTTACCTTGCGATGCATGAAAAAGGCCGCCCTCATTTGGACAGGATATGATCAAATCATGAAATATGGCACTCATTTTACCACCTGCACATTGGCCTTGAACGCCAAACTGACTGGCTCGGTTTCGATGTTGTTTGGGATGGGCATGACACGAAAAGCAACCGCATCGACGCGGCGGTGAATGTAGCCTTCGCTTCCGTTGATATGACCAAATATTCCGGCATTGAGAAAATAGGTTCCCGGATTCAAATGACAATCGAAGCTGAATCTCACTTCAACCACCTGGCCCGCGTCGACGCAGGGTATCGCGTCGACAATGGAGGAATGGGTATAGGCGCCACCCAGGGGTTGTCCCGTCACAGACCTGCATGACATGCCAAAGCGCACATGTTCAATGCGTTTATGAAACACGGCCTTATAGTTGAAGCTGTAGGTATTGCCTCTTTTCAAGTTGTTGACTTTTGTTCCCTGGAGGGTCTGGATTTCCAGGTCACGGATCTCCCCACCGCGCATTTCATAGTCAAGATGGTTTTCGGAGGTCAGGTATGGATCAAAAAACTCCTCATCTTTCCCTTGGGGCCTTTCACCACCCTTCAAAGGTGTTGAGTCAGGAACACACTCGTCAACGTCAGTGGCATCAGCCAACAACTGGTTTCTGATGTCAGCCTGAACGGCATGCGATCCATAAAGGAATTTCTGGTACAGCTTTACGATGTCTTTTGGTTCCCCCACCGCCAGTATCTGCCCGGCATCCATGAATATGGCCCTGTCGCACAACTGGACAACCTGGTTCGCGGAATGCGACACGAATAATATGGTTATCCCTTGCTTTTTCAGTGATTCGATCCTTGAGAAGCACTTTCGCTGGAACAGCTCATCACCAACGGCAAGCGCCTCGTCAATGATCAGAATATCGGGAGTCACGTTAATCGCGACCGCAAACGCCAGCCTGACGACCATGCCACTGGAATAGGTTTTCAAGGGCTGGTCAATAAAATCGCCTATATCCGCAAACTGAACGATCGATTCATACAGCGCATCCACCTGATGCTTTGTCAGCCCCAACAAGGCGGCATTCAGGTAAATATTTTCTTTGCCGGTGTAGTCCAGGTTGAACCCGGAACCCAGCTCCAATAGGGCAGCTATCCTGCCACCCACCTGAATTTTTCCACCCGAAGGGGATAAGGTCCCGCAGATTACTTGCAGCAGTGTGGACTTGCCTGCGCCATTTTTTCCGACAATGCCCACCGTTTCCCCGCGGCGAACGGAAAATGAAACACCACTCAATGCAACAAAGGGCTTGAAGTATCGGCTCACGCCAACGCCGAGCAGCTTTTGAACCTTGGGCAGAAAGAATTGCTTGAGTCGATCCACGGGCTTTTCATAGATCTGAAAATCCTTGTGAACATCCTCAAGGCTGATGGAGAGATCAGATGACATGCAGGAAGATCCCTTTTATCGGTAATGCCCGGGCAGGTTGTCGCACACGGTTGGATGATTTACACGGATCATCCGCAAATAATCCCAGTGGGGAAGGGTTTTCAGTTGCTCATCATTCATACTCACCGGTACTCCTATATAAAAATCATTTACGATAAATTTTTATATATCAGATCAACGGATTCCTGCGGAGTCAGGTGATAATCAACGGTAAAATCCGGTTGTTCCGGCGCCTCATAGGGTGAACTGATACCTGAAAACTCCGGGATCAGATTTTCTCTCGCTTTTCGATACAGGCCTTTTGGATCGCGCTTCTCGCATACATCCAACGGCGTATTCACATGGACTTCGTGGAAGAATTCAGGCCCGATGATCTGCCTGGCCGCCGAGCGATACTCCCGCGACGGCGATATGAGGGCCGCCACCACACTAACACCAGACTCATTGAGCAGCTTTGCAATTTCCGCAATGCGTCGATTATTTTCAGCCCGATCTGCCAGGGAAAAACCCAGGTCCCGGCAAAGCCCCCGACGCAATACATCGCCATCCAGGATCACAAGCGACCTGCCACCGCGCTCATAAGTTGCCTTGAAGGCCTCGGCAAAGGTCGTTTTTCCCGATCCACTGAGCCCTGTTAACCATAGTGTAAAAATTTTTTGGGTCATCTTAATCAAACTGGTGAGGTGAGGTTTGGTCCATACGCCGATAACAGCGCATGGGCATGATCGACGCTAAAGGTTGATAACGCGTGTCCGGACAACATCAACACTGGTCCGGGCAAGGATGGTTACGGGGTGCTTGTCTTGATATGGATGGCGCATTTATACACATATCACCTGCCGTGCTGACAGCAGCACAGCAAAGAATATAGGCGCAGTTTTTACCTGTAAGAAGGATACCGCTCATAAATCCTTTCATACCCCAAGGGATCGGTGTGCTAAGACGTCGCACGATGGCATTTCCGTTTTGCAGTTTATACTCTCGATTCTTCAACTACAAAATGTCGACTTAAATAAGGAAATTGCTCAGCAGGGCAGGCGTCTGCTGCCGGCGTGGCGGTATCTTACCCTTGCATACTCACCACGACAGTGATGAATACCTTATTTTCCCGATCGTCGCCCGGGAAAGACGACTCACAGGCAAGGGCTCCAGCCTGCCACCGCAGGTTCGCCACCCGGTTTTCTGTCTTCCAGAATGGCACGGGAATTATAGGATATGGTCATGGATGCCTTTGTCATCACTTTGTACGCTGCACAAGGATAACCCAGGGACGGCTCATACATCCCGGCGCAGGTCATCAAACTCGAGGAACAGGGAGGCAGGCAAGCTGCCTGAAGGCTGACAATCGCTATCAGACCTGTGCCGACAACTGGGGTTGCTATCGAAAAAGGACTGGCCAGGAGCCTGGCATACCTGCCTGCCCTGGACGTTTATGCCAGATCGTTTAGGTCTGTACGATGATATACGCGGATGGACTCCACCGGACCCCTGCGAAGGAAATCCGGTGGAACTTGGCGGGGCTTATTCGCCAGCCTTGATTTCCAGCAGTTCAACTTCAAACGTCAGCACAGAATTGGGTGGAATCGGGCCGTTGCCGCCAGGACCGTAAGCCAGGTCAGACGGAATGTAGAGTTCCCACTTGGAGCCTTGCGGCATCAATTGCAGGGCCTCAGTCCAACCAGCGATGACGCCGCCAACCGGGAAGGTCACCGGCTCCTGACGGACATAGGAGCTGTCGAATTCAGTGCCATCCAGCAGCTTGCCGCTATAGTGTACGGTCACGCTGTCTTCCGCGGTGGGCTTGACGCCGCTCCCTTCGGTAATGATGCGGTATTGCAGGCCGCTCTCAGTGGTGATGACACCCTCTTTGTCTTTGTTGGCCGCGAGGAATGCCTGGCCTTCAGCCAGGTTGGCATCGCTGATCTTTTGCTGCTCTTCAGCACGTTTGGCCATTGCCTGCTCCTGGAACTCCTGCATGGCGGTTTGCATTTCTTCTTCCGTCAAACGCAGGGTGACACCATCGCGCACATCTTTGAGGCCTTGGGCAAACGCATCGACGTCGATCGTCAGACCACCGTTTTTGAAGTTTTCAGCCATATTTTGTGCAATTGCATAGTTCACTTTTTGTTCAAGCGTGGTCAATGCTACTGCTGTTTCCTTTTGTTCGTCCTTCTTGCAACCGACGACCAGCGCGGATGAAATCAGACCTACAACCAGTAATTTTTTATTGATCATGGGACACCCTAACATTATTGATAAAATGTGTGGCCTTTACGGCACATCCCGGCTTATAAGCCAGCCGTGAGGCATTGAGTTTGCGGCGCCTGGGGCGCGGGCAAGGGGCAATGTTATACCAACTCAGGGGTAAATTGCTGCCCTTGGACAGCAGCGATGCACAAAAATGCCGGGGCATCCGGGCTTTTTATCTTTTTCGGGAGCTCCATCTGGCACATACACTTTTTGACCTGGCGCTACTAAAATAGCGCTGGATCAGCCCTGGAGACGGCCCCTGCCGATCCAGGCCACTACCCACCGTATATTCCGTTTGTTGTCAACAAGTGTGCTTCGCCCTGGCTGCCGGCACTCGCTCAACCAACCCCCCATTCCGAAAGGACACTGTTATGGCTGCAAAAAAATCCCCGATTGCTCCAATTGCCGATATTGAAAAGCAGATCACAAAACTCAACAGCGAACTGCAACGAGCGCGTATGCAGAAGCTGGCCGATGCCGAAAAGGCCCTCGCCACCGCCAAGGCGGGCCTGACCGCCATCGAGACCAAGGTCGACAACCTCGCAGCCGCAAAAAAAGCCGGTGCGGGCGATAAAACCAGGCTTCTCAACGCCAAGGCGGAAAAAGCCCGTCAGGAGGTACTGATCGCCAAAGCCAAGGCAGAGGTCGAAGCCGCCAAAACGGCGTTGCAGATCGCCGCCGAAACGGCCAAGCTGGTCACCGCGAACCTGGCCAAGGCTGACAAACCCAGGAAAAAAGCGGCAAAAAAGGCGGCCAAAGAGGCCGCTGCCAGCACAGCCAAGGTCAAAAAGACAGCGGATCGATCCACCAAAACCGACAAGGTGGTGGACAAGAAAAAGGCCGGCAGCAAAACCACTGGCGAGACAATGCCAGCGGCCAAAAAAGTCGCCAAGGCATCTCCCACGAAAAAAGCCGCTGCGACGCCAGTGGACAAACCTGCGGCGGAGACCGCCAAAAAACCCGCCTCCCCCAGGAAGAAATCCGCCGCATCAAAGGCGCCACTCCCCAAGCCGGCACCGGTGACCCCGGAGGTGATACCGACCAGCCTGACAGCCGTACCGCCCGGCGAGAGCAGCCTGTTACCAGGCCATGCTTCCACCAGCCTGATCGAACCGCGCGAACAGGTACTGCCCAAACCCACGCCGGTCAACTGACATCCGTTGTGAAAACGCCCGCTGAATGCGGGCGTTTTTTATTCAGGGTGCCAATCGCTCGAGCAGCTCTCCGACCGCTTTGGACGGTATACCGAGGCGCGAGGCATAGCGACACAGATTCTCACCGGGCCTGAGGGACTGGTTTCCTGCGGCGGCCGTCTCCGCCAGCTTCTGCAGGCGCATCAGTTCAACCTTTTCGGCGGCCAGCTCTGCCAGCTTGAGCTGTTCATAGGCGGCGTCCACCAGTGCATCATCCGCAAGCAACGCCTGCTTGACCTGCCGCCGCAAGGCTCGCAGGGGTTGTATCACCTGCCCGTGCCAGGGCTGGGCCAGCGCCTGGTCAAGCAGGGTATCCGTCAACGGCTGGCCACGGAACTCCAGCCACAGCGTCCACAGCACGATATTGACCCTTGCCTGATGCCGGTCCTGCCAGGTCAGGCAGATCTCCGCAGCACCGGGCCGGTGATAGGCCTGCACGGCAAACGCCCAAAGGTCTGATTCTGTTGTGGATGACATGGCCATCTCCCGGCAAGGATTTGGGTAGAATAGCGCCCCTCGCTTTCTCACAGAACCCATCTCCATGATTCAATTACAGAACCTCAGTCTCCAGCGCGGCAGCAAATTCCTGCTGGAATCCGCTGACCTGACCATTTTTCCCGGACAGAAAGTCGGTTTGATCGGCGCGAACGGCAGCGGCAAATCCACGCTGTTCCAGCTGCTGCTGGGCCAGTTGGGCGCGGATACCGGCAGCTGCGACCTGCCGCGCCAGTGGCGTATCGCGCATATGGCGCAGGAGGTGAGCCACACCCGCCGTTCGGCGCTCGACTATGTCCTCGACGGCGACAGCGAGTTGCGCCGCCTTGAAGCCGCCATTGATCAAGCCCAGGATGACGGCAACCTGCTGGCAAAACTCTATGGTGACATGGAGCATATCCACGCCTACACCGCACCGGCCAGAGCCCAGCAACTGCTTGCGGGCCTGGGCTTTGCGCCCGGCGACAGCGAGCGCCCGGTGAGCGATTTTTCCGGTGGCTGGCGCATCCGCCTGAACCTGGCCCAGGCCCTGATGTGCCCGTCTGACCTGTTGCTGCTCGATGAACCCACCAACCACCTGGACCTGGATGCCACCCTTTGGCTGGAACACTGGCTCCAGGCCTACGCCGGTACATTGATCATCATCTCCCACGACCGGGATTTTCTCGACAACATCGTCGAGCGCATTGTCTGCATCGAGCGTGGCAAGCTCGACAGCTATGCCGGCAACTACTCCGCCTTTGAGCGCCAGCGCGCGGAAAAGCTGGCGCAACAGCAACAGGTCTTTGAGAAGCAGCAGGAAAAAATCGCGCATATCGAAGATTTCATCCGCCGCTTCCGCGCCAAGGCTTCCAAGGCCCGCCAGGCCCAGAGCCGCATCAAGGAACTGGAGCGCATGGAAAAAATCGCGCCCGCCCATGTGGATTCACCCTTCAGCTTTACCTTCACCTGCGCTGACAGGGTATCCATCCCCCTGGTGCATATCACCGCCGGCGAGGTCGGCTATCCGGGCAAGCCTGTGTTGCGGCAGCTCGAATTGAGTATCGTGCCCGAGACCCGCATCGGCCTGCTGGGCCCCAACGGCGCCGGCAAATCCAGCCTGATCAAAACCCTGGCGGGCAGCCTGCCGTTGCTGGGCGGTGAGTACACCTGTGGCGAGCATTTCAAACTCGGGTATTTCGCACAGCACCAACTGGAAGCGCTGGACCTGAACGCCTCGGCCGCATTGCATGTGCAACGCTTATCACCCAGTGCACGCGAGCAGGAAATCCGTAATTTTCTTGGCAGCTTCGATTTCCACGGCGACCGCGCCTTCGAGCCCATCACGCATTTTTCCGGCGGCGAAAAGGCTCGCCTGGCACTGGCCCTGATCGCCTGGCAAAAACCCAATGTATTGTTGCTGGACGAGCCCACCAACCACCTGGATCTGGAAATGCGCCAGGCATTGACCATGGCCTTGCAGGAATTTGCCGGCGCGATCATTCTCGTATCACACGACCGCCATCTGTTGCGCAATACCGTGGATCAGTTCCTGCTGGTAGCGGATGGCAGGGTGAGCGAGTTCGACGGTGATCTGGATGACTACTATCGCTGGCTGTCGCAGCGCAAACCACAGGACGAACCATCTGCCACACCGGCCAAATCCACCACTGGCGACGCCCGACCCGATAAAAAAGCTCAGCGCCAGCAATCCGCTGCGCAACGCCAGCAGTTGAAGCCGTTGACCAACAAGCTCAAGCAACTTGAGACACGGATCACTCGTGCGCAATCGCGGCTCGGTGACATCGAAGTCCACCTGGCCAATTCAGCGCTCTATGAAGCCGCCAATAAACCGCAATTGCAGACATTGCTGGATGAGCAGACCAATCTGCGCCGGCAGTTGGACGATGATGAAGAAAGCTGGCTGCTGACCAGCGAGGAGATCGAAGCGCTCCAGACCGATTGATTTTCAGTACCGATTGGCTGCCGTCCTGGCAGCCAGGCTTTACACCAAAGTGCTGTAGTTTTATTAAAAAAGCAAAAATGAAATGATGGGCATTCGTCTAATAACTGAATTGTTTTAAATGCTTGCGACGAGCACTATCACGCCCCCTTCCTTAGACCGAATTAATCTTTATTCGAACGTGCAATTCGTCAAAATACAGTAACAATTAGCAAGCGAGGCCGTTCACAGCCGATCGGCGCGGAGCAGCCCATCGGCGGTGGACATTCACATGGCCCGATACCCTGAGAACCTCTCCCGCCGACCCTGGTCAAAGCATGACTGCCGTCCAGACCAGGGGGTTCGACGGCTGATGCCGGTCAAAGACTGTCGCAGCATCAGAAGACCTAATGAATAAGGAAGATTGTGGCATGAAAGTCTTGTTTCTCACGTCGAGTCCCGGATATGGACACACCCGCGCCGCAGAAGCCGTTGATGTGGCCTTGCGCAACGCATATCCGGACATACAGACACGCTATCTCAATATCACCCACCTGATCGACCCACAGGTGAGCGCGGCGGTTCAGGACGGTTATCTGTACATGACCGCTGAATACCCCAGGCTGTACCAGAAACTCTACGACATGGATAAGGACGTTTACCGGCAGCTGGCGGGCAAGGTGCCCGCGGATAAGGAGCTGGTCCAACTGCTGTTGCGGCAGCAGCACCGGTTCTTTCACTCAGCGGATTACGGGCAGGCCTCAGCCACCGGCTCCCATAAAAGCCTCGACAGCGCCCTGCTGAATACGCTGATCAACGGCCTGTGCCATTACCGCCGCATGCCGGCCGGTCCGCTGCTGTTGCAGGGACTGCTCGGACTCATCTACCGCATACTCGCGGCCCGCCTGAAGAACCAGGTGATCAGCTACGACCCGGATCTGCTGATCGCAACCCAGATGTACCCCAACGCCTTGCTGAGCCGCTACATCCAGAAGGGTGCCATCACCCAGCCGGTCGTCGGCATCCTGACCGATTACGGCGCCCACGGTGTCTGGGTCCGCGATACCACCCGGCTCTACTGCGTCAGCGACGCCTCGGTGAGCGCATCCCTGCAAAGCCAGGGCGTGCCGCCGGAGCGCATCCGGGTAACCGGCATTCCCCTGATGCCCAGCTTCGAGAGTCCTCCCTCCCAGGCCGAGGCACGCCAGCGCCTGGGACTGGATGACCGCCCAACCATCCTGGTCACCGGCGGCCATTGCAATATCGGTATCGCGGAAACCGTGCAACACCTGATGACCCACGATGCCCACGCCTGCCGGATACTGGTTACCGCCGGCAAGGGCGGCACCGATCATGCAGCGCTGGAAGGATTGGCCGCGCGGCATCCGCAGCGGTTGACACTCCATCCCTGGCATAGCGACATGGCCAGCCTCATCCGGGCGGCGGACCTGGTGGTGGGTAAACCGGGAGGGCTTTCGGTGAGCGAGGCGATCGCCTGCGAACGGCCTTTCATCGCGACCTGTTGCCTGGGTGGCCAGGAGGGTCACAACCTGGCGTTCCTGCGCCGGCACGATATAGGCACCCTGGTCAGCTCACAGGATTTGCCCGGCTACCTGAACGGGCTGTACAGTCAACCCGGCCGGCTGGCCGCCATGCAGGACCGGGCAGGCCGGACAGGCAGGCGTTATGCGGCCGAGGCCGTTGTCGACAGCATCGGCGCCCTGTTGCAACCCTTGTCCAGCACCGCATCCAAACATTCACTGACGGGTGGCCAGCACCATGTTTAAACGCCTGTTCTACCGCCTGATGTGCCTCTATGACGATCTGTGGCGCCGCATTTTCCGCGTGGAAAAAATCGACGAGCTGCTCGGCCTGTCATTGAAAGCCCACAGCGGCGAGGCGCGCACCATGAATGACGGCACCCGGATCGAGCCGGGGGATTGCCTGGCGATCATTCATTTCAACCGCGAGGGTTTCATCCAGACCGGCACCAATCCTCGCGACTATGCGCGCGCCGCGCTGCGTTTCCGGCGGCTGCTGACCGCCTCGCTGAAGCAACTGGCCTGGCGCTTCCAGCACGACGACCGTTACCGCCAGGTGAAGGCGCTTTACGGCATGAGCTGGCTACCGCCCCATGGCGAGAAAGTCGGCTTCATGATCGAGCGTGTCCCGGACTCGCGGCTCAACCGCCTGCGCAAGGCGTATTTCCGCCTGCTGTTGCAGGTGTTCTTCCCCAGCCTGGCGGCGCGGGAAAATCATCGCCTCGAAGCGCACGAGTACTGGTTGACACGCTATCAACTGATCAAGAACTTCGGGGAAGATGCCGATCCGGCCAGGGAAGATTCCCCTGCCGTGGAAGACACCAATCCCCAGACCATTCCACCGGAACCTGCCCATGCGCTCGCCGACTGTCCTTAAGCATCTGTCGCAGGTGGACGACAGCAGCCATCACCGCACCATCTGCCTGACCTTTGATGATGGACCGGACCCGGCGTATACACCGTCGATCCTCGATATCCTCGCCCACCATGGATGCCGCGCCACCTTCTTCGTCCTGGGGCAGGCCGCCGAGCAGCATCCCCGGCTGCTGGAACGCATAGCGGCCGATGGGCATGCGATTGGCAACCATACTTACAGCCACCGCCATCCCTGGACGCTGTCGCCGGGTGATGCCCGGCAGGAAATCGCGCGGGCCAGCGATGTCATCCGCGATATCACCGGCAAGAAGCCACGCTGGTTTCGTCCGCCCCATGGGCGCCTGCGCCGCGCCATGCTGGATCAGGCCGGCAGCGAACAGATGCGCACCGTCCTCTGGAGCCGCAGTGCCATCGATTGGGGATTTTTGGGATCGGAGGCGGGAATTGCCCGGCGGCTGCGGGCCGTGAAGGCAGGGGATATCATCCTGATGCACGACGGTCGGCGGCAGCACAACCGCCCCGACCGCCTGATCGGGTTGCTGCCGGACCTGCTGGAGGAATTCCGCCACCGCGCCCTGGAGCCTGTCACACTGGACCAGGTGGCGTGATTCACCATTGACAGCAATGAATAGCCTTCAAGCAGCCGCGCTCAATCGGAGGTGGCTTCGCGTTTGCCTCTGCTGTTTTCCAGCAGCACCTTGAGCAGGGTATCGGCCACGCGCTGGCGGTGTGACTCACGCACTTCCCGCATGAACTCGGATTCAGGCGGTGGCACTATGCCCGGCAGGAGTTCGCGGACTATGTCATCGCCACTCATGTCAGGCGTAAACCCGGCATCGAAACTGATGCGAAACTTGATGAACTTGTCCTCACCAATAAACAGATAAGTGTCCGAATCCATTGCACTGCCATTTGGCAGAACGAGTTGCAGCCGCGCTTTTTTTCCGCGAAATACCTTTCCTTCATGATCAACCATAAAATCACTCAGCTGGGCCGGCGTGCTGGAAAGGTATAAGCCCATGGCAACGGCCTGCTGGATTTCTGCCAGCACCTGCTCCCGGTGTTCCGCCAGCAGTTCATCCGGCTCGGACCAGTCGAGGGCATTGACGGGGTAGACATAAACCGTGATCTGGTCATTGTACATACGCCTGTCGATGTACCGCAGCATGACACCGTAGCCAGGGTCCGGATAAATGATTTTTTCCTGGAGTGCGTAATGCTCGGTCAATTCGGGATAGCGGAAGTCCGTCTCGTAATTGTTATCGTTCGCCGGACGGCTCGCTTTGGTGGGTGTGGACGTATTGCAGGCAGTCAATACCAGGAGCAATCCAACCAATACGCCGCACGCAACATATGAAGTCATGGCATTCCAATCAATGGCATTCACGCACAAAAAACGCGGCGCTGTGGCCGCGCTTGATCACTGTCAATTATCGTCTTCCAGGAGCTGGCGGTAATCAGCCGCGTCCAGCGCCTCGTCGAGCTCCGACAGATCATCGGGGCGCACGCGGAAAAACCAGCCGTCATCATACGGAGAAGCGTTGACCGTTTCCGGGGCGTCTTGCAGGGTCTCATTGATTTCAATCACTTCACCGGACACCAGGGAATAGATATCCGATGCCGCCTTGACCGACTCCACCACACCGGCCTCTTCGCCAGCGCTGACGTTGGTGCCCACATCCGGCAGCTCAACAAACACCACATCACCCAGGGCCTCCTGGGCGTGATCTGTGATGCCGATGGTCACGGTGCCATCTTCTTCCACCCGCGCCCACTCGTGGCTGCTGAGGTATTTCAATTCTTTACGAATTTCGCTCATGGTGATGATCCTGTCGAAGAAAAGTTAAAGCACGGGTTTTCCGTGACGAACAAAGTTGGGTTGCACGATTTCCAGGGTCAGCAGCCGGCCACGCAGATCAACCTGGCACTGGCTGTCGAAGGCAACGGGTACCCGCGCCAAAGCAATAGAATAGCCCAAGGTCGGCGAAAATGTACCGCTGGTGATCACGCCCTGATCCTCGCAACCGGGGGCGCTCAGGAGCTGGCGGGCACGCAGCACGCCCCGCTCGCGCAGCACCAGGCCCACCAGTTTTTGCGTGGGTCCGTCACGGCGCTCAGCCTCCAGTGCCGCCCGGCCGATGAAGTTGCGTTCCGCGGGGGTCCAGGCGATGGTCCAGCCCATGTTGGCAACCAGGGGCGAGGTGTCCTCGTCCATTTCGTGACCGTAGAGGTTCATGCCCGCTTCGAGGCGCAGGGTATCGCGCGCGCCCAGGCCGCAGGGCGCGGCACCGGCATCCACCAGGGATTGCCAGAAGGCGGGAGACTGGTCGCCGGGCAGCATGATTTCCAAACCGTCTTCACCGGTATAGCCCGTGCGGGCGATAAACAGGTCACCCTGGAACACGCCCTGGAAAACCTTGAGGCGGCTGATCAGGGCAAGGGCTTCCTCGCCCAACACGCGGCCGGCGATGGCCAGGGCTTCCGGTCCCTGGAGGGCGATCATGGCCAGCTCGGGGCGTTCGGTCAGCTCAACCTGAAAATTGGCTGCGACCTGGCCCATCCAGGCAAGGTCCTTGTCGCGGGTGGCACAGTTCACCACCAGGCGGTAATCATTCACCCCCAGGAAATACACGATCAGGTCATCGATCACACCACCACGGGGATTGAGCATGGCGCTGTACAAGGCCTTGCCGGGAAGGGATTCGATCTTGGCGACATCATTGGCCAGCAATTGCTGGAGATAGGGCTTGGCCTCGGGCCCCCGGACATCCACCACCGTCATGTGGGACACATCAAATATCCCCGCCGCCCGGCGGACCTGGTGGTGCTCCTCCAGCTGAGAACCGTAGTGCAGGGGCATGTCCCAGCCACCGAAATCGACCAGCTTGGCGCCCATGGCCTGATGGCTGGCATAAAGGGGGGTACGTTGTCCCATGGCAAATCCTCGGCGGTGCCGGTTAACCGGCTGGCGAAAAACCGCGTATTCTAGCCGGGCAGGGCGGGGATTTCATCCGCGCCCGCCCCTTGTCCGGCTGTTAATTCCATGAATGTCGATTTTCTTTCCTCCATCCACCAGGTCACCGCCGCGGACTGGGACACCCTGTGCCCGGATGATTATCCCTTTGTACGCCACGCCTTCCTCGCCGCCCTGGAGGATTCGGGAAGCCTGGGCATCGAGCAGGGTTGGATGCCGCATCACCTGATCCTGCGCGACCAGGACCGTTTGCAGCTGGCCATGCCGCTGTATATCAAAACCCACTCCTATGGCGAGTATGTCTTCGACTGGCGCTGGGCCCAGGCCTATGCGGCCCACAGGCTGGATTACTACCCCAAGCTGGTCAATGCCGTGCCCTTCAGCCCCTGCCATGGGCCTCGCTGGCTGGGCGGGCTGACCCCGGCGCTGGCCGCCAGGGTGGTGGCGGCCCTGAGTGAGGAGTGCCAGCGCCTCAGGGCCTCGGGCTGGCATTGCCTGTTTCCGGAGGCCGCGCTGAAAGACCAGCTCCAGCAGCTGGGAGCAAGTGTGCGTCTCGGCTGCCAGTTCCACTGGTTCAACCGGGGCTACCGGGATTTTGATGATTTCCTCGCCCGGCTCAATGCGCGCAAACGCAAAATGATTCGCCGGGAGCGGGCCGAGGTCCAGGGCTTTGATTTCGATTGGCGCAGCGGCCGCGAACTGGCGCCTGCCGATTGGGACACCTTCTATAACCTCTACCAGCACACCTACCTCAAGCGCAGCGGCCACCAGGGCTACCTGACTCGGGATTTTTTCCAGCGGCTGGGGCAGTCCTTGCCGGATAACACCCTGATGATCCGCGCCCAACGCCAGGGGCAGACGCTCGCCGCCGCGCTGTTCCTGCAGGATAGCCGCCGGCTGTATGGCCGCTACTGGGGCTGCACGGCGGATGTGGATTTCCTGCACTTCGAAACCTGCTACTACCAGGGAATCGACTATGTCCTGGCCCGCGGGCTGGAGCGTTTCGATGGCGGGGCGCAGGGGGAGCACAAACTGGCGCGGGGATTCGAGCCGCTGGCCACCTGGTCCTGCCATTGGCTGGCGCACCCGGACTTCCACCGGGCGGCGGCAGCCTTCAGCCAGTCCGAGGCGGACGCCGTGGAGGATTACCTGGTGGAGGCAAGGGAATACCTGCCCTTCCGGCGCGAAGCCTAGGGCTCGATCCGGGGCCTGAGCCAATCCAGCCTGGCCTCAGCCGGCGTTCCCTTGGGCAGCAGCGGATTGTTGAGGTGGATGGGCCGGCGTTCGTGCAGGCGCAATTCTGTCAGCGCCTCCTGGATCAAGGGGTGGGAATAAAAATACTGATCGAAGGAGCCATCCTCCATCATGGCCTGCAAGCCGGTTTCTATACGCTCGGCCAGGCGCTCGTTATCCGACCTGACGAAAAAGTACACGGGCGAGGGATAGACCAGCACCAGATCCTGTTCCACCGCCAACTGGATACTCTCGTTGTGGCGAACTTCCGATAACACCTGGTTCGCCCCCCGCGGCAAAAAATCGAAGCGCCGCGCCGCGAGCATCTTGTAGAGCGATTCATAATTGGTGCTGGTGATGACCTCGATGCCGTTGGTCATGAAAATCGTGGTATCCGGCCAATCGGTACCCTGGCCGGCCCGCAGCTGCTTCAATTGATCCAGGGTTTCAATGGCGGAAAAACGCGGCTGGTCCTCGGGATTGATCAGGAGTATCCGGTAACCCATCAAACCCTTGAGCAGCGAAATGCGGATGGGCCGCAGCAAGGATTCGCGCTCGATCGTGGTCGCTCCCCACAGCAGGTCCACATGACCCCGGTCTACCAGCACCGCCGAGCGCATACGGGTGAGCACCTCACCGGTGTAAACCGGTTCGCAGGGGCCGAATGCTTCGCGGGTGCGTTCCAGAATCTGCACCAGCAGGCCGGAGAAATAGCTTTCCTGCTCCGAACTGCTGGGCTTGGATTTGGGGAGGATCAACGAGGGAACCGGGGAATCCTGATCGCCGCGCAGCTCGCACGCCTGACTGGCGCCGCTAGCCAGGCACCAGATCAGCAGGACAATCGGGAAACGTCGTATCAACCGTTCCATAGCAATGTACTCGAGTCTTGTCTCACCAGTATGGACCCGTCTTGCCCGGATAGTGAATGACGGACCCCATTTTATCGCCAAACGCCCGCGGCCACCAATAAAGCAGACAACAAGGGGCAAATTGGTTTTAATGGCGCCACCCACGTCGCACGAGCCGCTTTCATGTCCTGGTCCACCCCGCTCAACATCTTGCCCGGGTTCCTCGATCCGCGCCGCATCCTCACCGCCCTGGATGAGATAGACCAGGCTCCCGGGTCCTACCGCCTGTCGCGCCCCCAGGCCTTGCGGCGGGTCTTCGCCACCCTGGCCCTGGTCAGCGTAAGCCTCCTGCTGCTCCATTACGGGAAATACTCCAGCAACCTGGTCGCCATCCTCCACTGGCTGAATCCCGATGACCTGGAGGCCCTGCGCCATTCCGGCTGGTATGAGCTGGTGGCTTACAGCTGGTGGACATTGATGCACCTGATCACCTTCGTGCTCATGCCCTGGTTGCTGATACGCCTGGTGTTCCGCGAAAAAATGCGCGACTTCGGCTGGCGCGTCAACGAGACGGCGCAGCATTGGCGCGGTTATCTGTTGCTGCTGAGCCCGATCCTGGTGTTTGTGGTACTGGTGAGTTTTGGCGAGGACTTTGTCGCGCACTACCCTTTTTATCCCCACGCAGGGCGCAGCTGGGCCGACCTGCTGGCCTGGGAATTCCTCTACCTGAGCCAGTTCGTGTTCCTGGAGTTCTTCTTCCGCGGCTTCATGCTCCAGGCGCTGCGCCCCGCCATGGGGGCCAACGCTGTCTGGGTCATGTGCGTACCCTATCTGATGATCCACTTCCCCAAATTATGGCTGGAGGCCACGGGTGCCATTCTGTTCGGCCTGTTCCTGGGCATACTGGCACTGCGTTCGCGGTCCATCTGGGGCGGGGTGCTGGTTCACGCGGGGGTTGCTGTCAGCATGGACATCGCTGCCCTGATGCGCAAATCCGGCCTGCCCGATACCTGGTGGCCATTTTGAGCCACCGACGGTCGTTGAAAACCGCGTTTTCAACAATCCTGTGTCGACTTTCTTGACTTAAGTTGAAAAAACCGCCAATTATCTGGCGTCTGCCTTTCTGCAAAATCGCTTATTTTTCAATCAATTAAAAATTTCATTTGCTTTTTTCCTGGGCCGGTCTATTTTTTGCTTCATGAAATGAGAAATAGATCACACTTTTTGTGAGAACCAATTCCCCAATAGCGGATACCCAGGATCAGATGATGAACTCCCCGTTTTGGAAGTTTCTGTTAGCCAGCCTGTTGTTCGTGGTGCTGCCTGCACAGGCCCTGCCTGTCGGTTGTCCCGCTGGCCAGGTTGACCACACCGGCCTGGCGTCCGATACCACGGACTGCCTGCGCGACCAGCATTTGCACCCGGATTTTGCCCTCGACCCGCTGGCCATCAACGTCCAGGCGCTTTTCGGGGCTGATGGCGCGGGCCTGATCATCGGCAAAACCCCGTCCGGCAGCTGGCTGCTGAATGCGGATACCTGGAACCCCATCGCCTCGAGCACCTGGGATATGCCTTTCCGCAGCGCCTTGCTCGATTTCAAGACGTCCCCGGATGGCGCGGGAGCCAGCTACCGCAGCATCGTGGCCACGCTATCGGAATCCAGTCCTGTGGTATTGATGCTGCTGGGACTGCTGGGGCTGGCTTTCGCCCGCCGCAAAAGCCGCCGCGGATAACCACCAGCCTTGCCCGACGAGCCGCGCAATTGCGGCAACCTCGCAAAAAGCCGCCCCCACCAGGGCGGCTTTTTATTATCCGGGTCCTTCGCAGGCCTCAATAATCGCGGCGATGCCGGTTGGCCTGCCACGCCGTAAACGGCGCCGCTGATTCCTCGAGCGGCACCGCGTGGAAGGGAATACTGCGGTCCGGTCCGGGCAGGTCGAGCTGTTGATAGATGAAGCTGTCATCGAAGCCGGCCCGGGCCGCAGCCTCACGTCCGGCCGCGTAATAGACCGCCTGGGGCCGCGCCCAGTAGATGGCGCCCAGGCACATGGGGCAGGGTTCGCAGCTGCTGTAGATGATGCAGTCACGCAACTGGTGATCCCCCAGGCGGGCACAGGCCGCGCGGATGGCCATCACTTCGGCGTGGGCCGTGGGATCACAGTTGCCGGTCACCTGGTTCCCCGCTTCGGCAATGACCTCGCCCTGGCGCACCACCAGGGCGGCAAAGGGACCACCTCCCGGACGCAGGGCCTGCTCCGCGGCCAGCGTCAGGCACCGTTGCAGAAAGGGCCGGTGAATATCCACTGACGTCATCTTGAAAACCTAGGATTGGGCGATGAAGCGGGAAAGTATCTCAAACTTTTCCGCGTCCTGGTCGACGAAGCGTATGGTGATCTTGACGATTTTGGTATCCGGATGCTGCTCGCCCGCCGTCAGGCTGTGCACATAACCGTTGAGCCTGGCGACCTGCCCGGTATCGCCAAGCTCGATATCCATGACCGCCTGCTCGAAAAGGCCCGGCAGGCGTTCGCCGCGCTGGATGAGGCCATTGAGCGCCTGCAAGGACAATTCCCGCACCACGCAACCGCAGACCAGGTTGTCGGCAAAGCGCAGCTGGGCCTTGGCCCTGATATCCCTGGCCGCACGGGGAGGTGGCGCCGCCGGTGCTGCCACCGGTTTCGCTCCCGCCTCGGTAGGCTCGGCGCCTCGCCCACCCGTCAGCACATCCACGGATGCGAAGGCGATGCCCTGGGTACTCGCCCCCGATCGCAGGGCCGCGCTCGGCTCCTTGCCGATGCTCTTGAGCTGCTTGAACACCTTGCGCAGCAACTCTTCCGGGGTAAAGGGCTTGCTCAGATAGTCTGAAACCCCGGCCTCGACGGCGCGGATGACGTGGCTGCGGTCGCCGCGGCTGGAAATCATGATGAAAGGCGTTGCCGCGTTATGGGGCTGGGCGCGCACCGCCCGGAGGAGTTCTTCGCCGCTCAGGTTGGGCATTTCCCAATCGGACAGGATGAGGTCCACGGATTGGCTCTTCAGAAACGCCAGGGCGCGGGCGCCATCCACCGCGTCCTGGATTTCCACACCGGGAATGCGATCGCGCAGGTGTTTTTTTACCATGTCGCGCACGAAGCTGGCGTCATCGACGACGAGAATACGGAGGGTCATAGGCGGGGGTGTCCCAACAACGGCATATCCATATCCCATTAGCCTAGCCGAGTTTACCGATTCGGCCAGGCCGGGGTTTATCCCTGGCGCCGGTGGCGCATCATCGCGTCGCGCAGGGATTCTTCCTCTTCCGGGTCATAGCCCTGCTGCGCCGCCTCGACGGCCGTGCGCATCCAGTAGACCAGCTCTTCCGGCGCATCGAGCACTTCGTCGGGCAACTGGTAAAAACTGGATTCCGCGCGGCCGATGCTGCCGGGCTGGAAGGCTTTCATGCCCTTGCGCTCATACAACTGGCAGGACAATTCATCAGCCCGGAAATAGAGCTGGTCATTGACGATGATGGCGAACTGCACACCGCGGTGATAAACGCCATAACCATGAAAAATCCGCCGATAGGACACCGGAACGACCCTGGCGAGTCGTTCAATGATGCGGGCAAGATAGTCCTGGCTGACACTCATGGGTCTTGGCGTACACTAGTAACGAGCTGGTTATTCTTCGGGTTAAACGGAGGAAACTCTAAGGATGCCTCCCGACAAAATCAATCGGGTTTTAAGATCCTTTTGCTATGGCCAGCGTCATAATCAGCCCAGGTTGCATAAGCATGATCAGACCGGTTCATCGCGCAAAAATACCCATTCACGGGCACTGGAATCCTCCTCGCTGAAGGCATAACCACCCAGATCGAAATCCTTGATGGCCTCGGGCGTTTTGTGCCGCCCACGAATCAGGTAAGCACTCATCATGCCACGGGCCTTTTTGGCGAAGAAGCTGATCACTTTGTAGCGCCCGTTCTTGCCGTCCTTGAACACCGGCGTGATGATCTCCGCCTGGAGTTCACGGGGGTTGACCGCCTGAAAATACTCATTGGATGCCAGGTTGATGAGCACACGGGATTTCTGTTCCGCCAGATCCTCGTTGAGCAGGCGCGTGATGGTGTCGCCCCAAAACTGGTACAGGTTGCGTCCCCGTGCATTATTGAAGGGCGTGCCCATCTCCAGGCGGTAGGGCTGGATCAGGTCCAAAGGCCGCAACAGGCCGTAAAGCCCGGACAGGATTCGCAGGCGCTTCTGGGCAAAGGTGAAATCGGCCTGCCGGAAAGTCTCGGCGGCCATGCCGGTGTAGACGTCGCCCTTGAAGGCCAGGATGGCCTGGCGGGCATTGCCGGGTGTAAAGGGCAACTGCCAGTCGTGAAAACGCTCGGCATTCAGAAACCCCAATTTGTCACTGATGCCCATCAGGCTGGACACCTGGGGGGGCGACAGCTTCCTCAGAGCATCGATCAATTGCGCCGAGTCCTTCAGCAGACGTGGCTGGGTATGGGTGCGGGTCGCCAGGGGAGAATCGAAATCGAGGGTCTTGGCGGGAGAAATAACAAACAGCATCTAGGGAGCCTCTGAAAAGTGTTAGCGAGGTAGCCGGCGCAAGGCAAAAACAGGCGAAAAAGCGGAGTTTATACGGAATAAATGAGCATTTTGAGCCTGTTTTTAACGCAGTGCTGGCAACGCAGGTAATTTTTCAGAGGCTCCCTAGGTATCCCAAAGGAGTTGGCCAGCGTGGATTATACCGGCTATCTGATACCCGGTTTGCACACCCACCGGGCCTGGCGGAACCACATCATGAAAACAGCCATCATCCGGTGGCTTTGCATGCCGACTTGACGCGTGGAGGTCGGCAACAGATTGTTGTGTGGCATTATAGGCATCTCACACTTCGGGAGGAGACTCATGGCTTACCTGGCAAGATGCATACTGATTCTGGTTTTCACGAGCGGCATCACCGCCTGCGCCGTCAACCCGGTGACCGGTAAACAGCAACTGATCCTGGGTGGCGTGGACCAGGATATCGCCACGGGGCGCCAGCATTACCAGCCCAGCCAGCAATCCCAGGGCGGGCGCTATATCGTGGACCCCGAGCTCAATGCCTACATCAGCAACGTGACGCGCAAGCTGGTTGCCGCCAGCACCGGTCCCGAACTGCCCTATGAAATCGTGGTGCTCAACAACGACGTCCCCAACGCCTGGGCGCTGCCGGGCGGCAAGATGGCCATCAACCGGGGCCTGCTGGTGCACCTGGAAGACGAGTCCCAGCTGGCCGCCGTGCTCGGTCACGAGATCGTGCACGCGGCTGCGCGCCACGGCGCCTCGCAGCAAACCAAGGGCACGCTCATCAATGCCGGCGTCCTCCTGGCCGGTGTCGCCGTCGGCAGCCAGAACGAGGAATATGGCGCGCTGACCATGGGCGCCCTGGGGGTGGGGGCCAATGCCTGGATGTCCAAGTACAGCCGCGACCATGAACTCGAGGCCGACCACTATGGCATGGAATACATGATCAGGGCCGGTTACGACCCCATGGGAGCCGTGGAGCTCCAGCAGACCTTCGTCAAGTTGTCCGAGGGCCGCCAGAGCAACTGGCTCGAAGGGCTTTTCGCCAGCCACCCGCCGTCACAGGAGCGGGTGCAGGCCAACCTCCGCCGCGCCCAGCAAAGCCCTGGCGGCGTGCGCAACAAGGCCGCCTATGACAAGGCCATGGCCCAGCTGCGCCGCGACAAGCCCGCCTACGACAGTTACCAGGCAGCCATCAAGGCCGCCAACGAGAAGGACTATCCCAAGGCCCTGGGACTGGTGGAGCAGTCCATCAAACAACAGCCCCGGGAAAACCTGTTCTGGGAATTGAAAGGCCAGTTGCTGGTCCAGCAGAAAAAGCCGAATGAAGCCGTCAGCGCGTTTGACAGATCCATTCAGGCCAACCCGGAATTCTTCCGCCCCTATGTCTACCGCGGCCTGATCTACAAGCAGCTGGGGAATGCCACCCAGGCGGAGCAGGATCTGGTAGCCAGCCAGCGACTGCTGCCCACCCAGATCGCCAGTTATCACCTGGGTGAACTGTCCCTGGCCAAGGGGCAGCGCACCGAGGCTGTGCGCTACTTCCAGGCGGCGGCCCAGGGTGGCGGCGAGATAGGCGAGGCGGCCAAGGGACAGCTGGCCAAATTACAGGTGCAGTGAGGGCAATGATCGTTTAACAGAGCCACCCACGACAGGGGGCTCTTGATGCGCGTGGGCGCATGAATCAGGGACTGGATAACCCCTCAACCGGCACAGATATAGTTGCCGAGGGATTTGTGGCGCCGCTCGCACTCGCGGCGGATGTTGTCGCAGGCCAGCATGGCGCCCGGCGCCGTGGGTTTGCGCTTGACGCATTCCTTATGCTTCTGGGCCAACTCATAGTCGCTCATGCGCTGCAGGCCGGTGTCACCGCGGCAGGCCAGCAGGCCGAGGCACAGGAGGCCGATAAAAAACGCTCTAGACATGGTTCCATCGCTTTTACAACGCCGGGCCGGCCCGGCGGCGTTTACTGTATAATGCGCCCCTTGCGATAACAACGAAGAATAACCGGACGCTCCCGCATCATGGCTTCACTGCACAACGCCAGACCCGGGGCCAGATCCTGGCCCCGGCAACTCATTGCCCACCTGGATGCCTTCAATCAGTTTATCGGCCACACTGTCTCCTGCTTGACCCTCCTGATGGTACTCGCCACCTGCATCGTCGTGGTACTGCGCCGCGGTTTCGATATCGGCTCCATCGGCTTGCAGGAGTCGGTAACCTACATGCACTCGGCCGTCTTCATGCTCGGCGCCGCCTATGCCCTGCGCCAGGGCGCCCAGGTCAGGGTGGACATCCTCTACCGCCGCTTCAGCCACCGCACCCGCGCCTGGGTCGACAGCCTGGGCTCCCTGATCCTGCTGCTGCCCATGTCACTGTTCATCGGCTTCATCAGCTGGGACCTTGTGCAGGCCAGCTGGAAGATCCGTGAGGGCTCCACGGATTCCGGCGGCCTGGGCGCCATCTACCTGCTGAAAACCCTGATCCCCGCCGCGGCCGCCTGCCTCAGCCTCCAGGCGCTGGCGGAGCTGTTGCGCAACCTGCTGGTGCTCATGGGACTGAGCACGCCCGAGGGTGTGGCCGACGGGGAGACCACGCTATGAGCCTGCTGGTGGAGCTTATCCCGCTGTTGATGTTCGCGGTCATCTGCGGCGCCCTGCTGCTGGGCTATCCGGTCGCGTTCACCTTGGGCGGCATCGCCCTGATCTTTGCCGCCCTGGGCATAGCCACCGGTTACTTCGATGCCAACCTGCTGAAAACCTTCCCCAGCCGGCTCTACGGCATCATGAACAACTACACCCTGGTGGCCGTGCCGCTGTTCATCTTCATGGGGGTGATACTGGAAAAATCGCGGCTGGCGGAAGAGCTGCTTGAAAACATGGGCAAGGCCTGCGGCCGCCTGCCGGGAGGACTGGGCCTGTCTGTGGTGCTGGTGGGGGCCATCCTCGCGGCCAGCACCGGCATCGTCGGCGCCACGGTGGTCACCATGGGCCTCATCTCCCTGCCCAGCATGCTAAAGCGCGGCTATGCGCCCTCATTCGCCGCTGGCACCATCTGCGCCACGGGTACCCTGGGCCAGATCATTCCCCCGTCCATTGCCCTGATTCTGCTCGGAGACGTGCTGTCCGGCGCCTACCAACAGGCCCAGCTGAGCCAGGGTATCTTCAACCCACGCACGGTGTCGGTGGGTGACCTCTTCATCGCGGCCATAGTGCCGGGGCTGTTGCTGGTGGTGTTTTACCTGATCTACGTGTTTGCCACCGCCCGCTGGCGCCCCGCGCTGGTTCCCCGGATCGCGGAGCGCGAACAGGTATCCTCGCTGCGCATCCTGCTCAGCCTGCTGCCGGTGCTGTTGTTGATCGGCCTGGTGCTGGGTTCGATCCTGACCGGTTCCGCCACCCCCACGGAGGCGGCGGGCGTCGGCGCCCTGGGCGCGCTGCTGCTGGCGTTGCTCAAGCGGCGCCTCGACCTGGCGCAATTGCAGGAAGTCATGCGCTCCACCACGCGCATGAGCGCCATGATCTTCAGCATCCTGATCGGCGCCTCGCTTTTTTCCCTGGTGTTCCGGGGCTTCGGTGGCGAGGAGCTGGTACACGGCTTTTTCAATAACCTGCCCGGTGGCGTGTTCACCGCCGTCTTCATTGTGATGCTGGCCATCTTCATCCTGGGATTCATCCTCGACTTCATCGAGATCACCTTTGTCGTGGTGCCGATTGTGGCACCGGTTTTGCTGGCTATGGGAGTGGACCCGGTGTGGCTGGGCATCATGATTGCCGTGAATCTGCAAACGTCTTTTCTCACGCCACCTTTTGGTTTCGCACTTTTTTATCTGCGCGGTGTCGCACCGGCAAGCCTGAGCACCGGCGACATCTACCGGGGAGCAGCGCCTTTCATTGTGATGCAATTGCTGCTGCTGTGTGTGCTGGCTATCTGGCCGCAACTGGTAACCTGGTTGCCAGGCACGGTTAATTAACAACACGACGAGCCCGATAAACAGGCGAGGTGATGATTCATGATCATGCAGGGCATAGACGAAGAGCCGACTCCAGGCGGCACACTGACATTGCAAACCCTCTCCATGCCGGCGGACACCAATCCCTACGGTGACATTTTCGGTGGCTGGCTCATGGCCCAGATGGATATCGCCGGCGCCATACTCGCCCAGGAAATCGCCCAGGGCCGGGTGACGACCGTCGCCGTGGGCAGCATGGTGTTTCTGCGGCCGGTGCCTGTAGGCGCCACCGTCAGCTGCTACGCCAGCGCGCAGGAAATCGGCCGCACGTCCATACGCACACTGATCGAAGTCTGGATCAAGGAAATCAAAAGCAGTGAAATATCCAAGGTCACTGAAGGCGAGTTCGTCTATGTGGCAATAGATGACAATGGCCGCACGCGCCCGGTACCCCACGACTAACGTTTCTTAACGCTGGCCCCGCGGTGATTCTGGTAACTTGGAAAGATCGCGATAACAGATGTGTGCTGCGCAAGTCTTCAGGTCAAGATCATGTTCAAGGATTCCACGAGCAGTTACGGTTGGTTCAGTATCCTGCTGCACTGGGTGTCGGCCCTGCTGGTTTTCGGGCTGGTCGCACTTGGCGTCTACATGGTGGACCTCGATTACTACGATCCCTGGTATCACAAAGCGCCCTGGTGGCACATCAGCTTTGGTTTGCTGTTGTTGTTTATCATGCTCGTTCGCGTGTCCTGGCGCCTGATCAGCCGCAAACCACACCCCCTTCCCGAACACACCCGTGCGACGCGCGTTTTTTCCGGATTGGTCAAATACCTTTTTTATCTGTTGATTTTTTCTGTCATCGCGACGGGTTATCTCATCACCACGGCCGATGGTAAATCCGCCAGTTTTTTTGATTGGGTGTCTATACCCGCCAGCCTGCGCCTGGATGCCCAGGGCGTGGACCTGGCAGGGGACATCCACGAACTCCTGGCCTGGACCATTGTCTTTTTTGCGGTGCTCCATGCCGTGGCCGCGCTGGTACATCATTTTGTAATGCGCGATCACACATTGTTGCGTATGCTGAAACCCCTCAAGAAATCTGTTGATCACCAACCAACCCCATCCTCTCAGGAGAGTCATCATGAATAGCGTCAAAAAAGCCCTGGCCGGTATCGCCTTTGGTTCACTGGCCCTGACCAGTGTGCCGACACTGGCCGACAATTATGTCATCGACACCCAGGGCGCCCACGCGTCGATCAATTTCGCGGTCAACCACCTGGGTTATTCCTGGCTGACCGGCCGCTTCAACGATTTCAGCGGCGAATTCACCTACGATCCCAAAAACGTGGCCGCCAGCACCATCAAGGTCACCATCAACACCAACAGCGTCGACTCCAACCACGCCGAGCGCGACAAGCACCTGCGCAGCGATGATTTCCTCAACGTGGCCAAGTTCCCCACCGCCACCTTCGTCAGCACCCGCATCGTGCCGGACGACGATGACGAATTCGATGTGGTTGGCGATCTCACCCTGAACGGCGTGACCAAGAGCATCACCATCGAAGTGGAGAAGGTGGGTGAGGGCAAGGACCCCTGGGGCGGCTACCGCGTCGGCTTCAAAGGTGAAACCGAATTCGCCCTCAAGGATTTCAATATCAAGCGCGATCTCGGTGAGAAATCACAAAAGGTCAAGCTCAAGCTGCATATCGAAGGCGTCAAGAAATAGCCGCCGGCCTCCGGGTCGCCAGGGGGCCTCAAGGCCCCTTTTTTGTTTTGCCAAACGGGTATTGACCCGGGTTATCATCTCTCCCTGTCATTCACCGTCTGTAAGGAAGGCTTTCCATGAAACCCACCCACCTGTTGTTTGTCGGCTGCCTGGTACTGGCCGCCTGTGACAGCAAGACCACCACGCCCCCCGATTCCCAGACGAGCGTCCAGCCCCCGTCGGTCAGCCTCAGCCTGGACCAGGTGCTGGATGCCCAGCCCGAAGCCGTCAAGGCCCGCTATGCATACCGCCATCCCAAGGAAACCCTGGAGTTTTTTGGTATCAAGCCCGGCATGACGGTCGTGGAAGTCCTGCCCGGCGACGGCTGGTACTCACAGATACTCGTGCCCTACCTGGGCAGCCACGGCAGGCTGATCGGCCTGGATTACGACCTGGACATGTGGAGTAATTTCGATTGGGTCACCGACGAATTCATCAACAATCGCAACCGGTGGCCCGATGAGTGGACAGCCAAGGCCGCAGACTGGGCCGGCGATGCCGGTGGCGCCACGGCTTTCGCCTATCCGCTTTCCGCCATACCCGATTCCTTCAATGGCCAGGTGGACGCGGTGCTTTTCATTCGCGCCCTGCACAACCTGTACCGCTATGAAATCAGCGGCGCGCACCTGACCCGTGCGCTCGACAAGGCGCTGATGCTGCTCAAGCCGGGCGGGGTTGTCGGTATCGTCCAGCACCAGGCCAGCGACGACAAAAGCGACGAGTGGGCCGACGGCTCCCGCGGCTACCTCAAAAAGTCATTGCTGATCGAGCACCTCCAAGACGCCGGTTTTGAGCTGGTGGCGGAAAGCGATATCAACACCAACCCGCTGGACCAGCCGGGCGAGGAAGACAGCGTATGGCGCCTGCCGCCGGGGCTGCACACCAGCCGCGACAACCCCGAGCAGCAGGAAGCCTACAAAAAGATCGGCGAGTCCAATCGCATGACACTGCTGTTCCGCAAGCCGGAATAAGTGTGGCGGAACATACTGGCCATGGCCGGGTGACTGCTGTCTGAACTCCACCACGGGGCGTATGTCTATGATCGACACACGCCCCGTGGGATTGACTCATGACGAGAAGATCATGGATAGCGCTGGCCCTCTTGTTCACCGGTACCGTCTCGGCGCAAAGCTTTCACCTGAAGACCATTCCCCTCGGGCATCCCGCCAATGCCAGCCTGTTGCAGCTGGATGGACAGCTTGCCGTTTCCGGACACAGCAGTGATGGGAGATGGCTGAGTCTGATCGACCTGGCCAGTTTCACCGCGACACCTGTGGCCTTATCCGACGATATCCAGTTCTTTGCGGCCATGAAGCTGGCCGGTCACACGCAACAGCAGCTGGTATTCCTGACCACCAACGGCCTCAGCCGCTACGATCCCGACACGGGCAAGACCCAGGCTCTCATCAAATCCCCATCCCTGCACCCGGTCGTGGACACCAAGCGCCTCTGGCACCTGGAGATGGTGAAGGATATCAAGGGCTCGGGACTGAGCGATCTGTTGATTCCCGACTTCCGCGCCTACCACCTGTTCATCCAGAGCAGCAACGGGGATTTTTCCCACTATCCCCTGCAAATCGAGACCGAGGTGCAGCTGTGGGGAACCTCGCCCAACTTCATACCCCGCAAACCTTATGTCGTTGATATCGATCTGGATGGCAGGAATGACCTGGTATTTGTGCGCAACGGCCAGCTGGTGGTCTTTGCACAGCAGGAGGATGGAAGCTTCCCGGCCAAACCCCGGCTGATCACACCGCCGGTTTATATTTCCTCGGACCACGAAGCGGATATACGCACAAACGAAGGGCGCAATTTCAGCGATCTGGCCATTTATCGCGTGCATGATTTCCTCGACCTCGACGGCGACGGGCTTACCGACCTGATCATGCGCCGCGAGGCATTTTCATCCGCCGTCGACCAGAGCTACAGCTACCGCATCCACTACGGCTACCGCAGCGAATCGGGTCTGGCCTTCAATGCCGAGCCGGATACCCAGATCAACACCCACGGCATCCAGTTTGAAGCCTGGTTTACCGATATCGACGGGGATGGCCGCAAGGATTTCTACACCCCGAGCGCCACCTTTGGCGTGGGCGCCATCATCCGCGCGCTGGTCAGCGGCAGCGCCAACCTGGATTTCCAGTTCTATCTGATGAATGAGGAACGGCAGTTTGCCGAGCGTCCGGACTACAGCCAGAAAGCCAGTGCCGCGGTGAGCATCAGCCGCGGCAGCGTCGATCTGCCCATGTTGCAGATCGCCAGCCTGGATGGCACGGCACACAAGCAGCTGATCATTGGCGAAGGTCAGGATAAATTGCGCATCTTCCCCCAGGGCAAACGCCGTCTCTTTGCCAACCAGAGCATGCGTTTTTCCACGCCCCTGCCACGCGACGGCAGGCGGGTGAAAGTGATGGATATCAATGGCGATGGCAAAGAAGACCTGGTGCTGCCGTTTGACGCCCAGGACAGCGAAGATACGCGCAACCAGATAAGAATCCTGCTGACCCAGTGAGCGCTGATACCTCAGGGTCTGCACAAACAAAAAAGAGCGCCAGCGCGCTCTTTTTTACAACGCGGCATACCTATTGCCCGGCAGCTTTTTTCCCGGTGGTTTTTTCCCGCACATCGTAATAGGTGTGCTCGGAAATTTTGTGGTAAGGCGTTACATCTTCCAGGAACGCCCTGTAGGAATCGTAGACCTTTTTGAACTGCGGATCGCGCGCGGCCTGCTCCGCATAGAGCTGCATGGCGATATCGTGCAGGTGTTGCAGGACTTCATCGGGCAGGCGGCGCAGCTGTGTTCCGCGCTGTTCGACCAGTTCCTGCAAGGCGGCATTGTTGCGCGCCGTGTAGCGGTCCAGCATATCCTGGTTGGCGGCACGGGCGGCGATGGTGACGATCGCCTGCAAATCCTCCGGCAGCGACTCGTAGGCACGCTTGTTCACGATCAATTCCAACGTAGAGCCCGGTTCCTGCCAGCCGGGATAATAGTAATAGCGCGCGATCTGGTGAAAACCAAACGCCAGATCGTTTTCCGGCCCCACCCATTCCGCCGCGTCGATCACGCCGGTTTGCAGCGCCGTGTAAAGCTCCCCGCCGGGAATATTCACCGAGGTGCCGCCCGCGCGGTTGAACACATCACCGGCCATGCCGGGGATGCGCATCTTCAGACCGCGCAAATCCTGGATGCTGTTGATCTCACGATTGAACCAGCCCGCCATCTGAATGCCGGTATTGCCACCGGCAAAGGGAATCAGGTTGAAGGGTTCGTAGATCTCACGCCACAGCTCCAGGCCACCGCCGTGATGCAGCCAGGCATTCATTTCCTGTGCGTTCATACCAAAGGGAATGGTGGTAAAAAACTGTGCGGCGGGCGCCTTGCCGCGCCAGTAATAGGCGCCGCCGTGGCCCATCTCCACGCTGCCGGCGGACACCGCGTCAAACACCCCCATGGCGGGCACGATCTCATTGGCGCCATACACATGGACTTGCAGGCGGCCGGCGCTCATGGCCTTCACATAGTCGGCAAAGGTTTCGGCCGTGGTGCCCAGTCCGGGAAAATTTTTCGGCCAGGTAGTCACCATGCGCCAGCGGTACACCTGCTGCTGATCCGCTTCCTAGAATACGCCCCGGGATACCATCGGCTGCCGCGCCTTTTCCATCACCAGCAGCGAAAACACCAGCGCCAGCGCGGCGAGCAGAACGATCACCACCAGGGGATACCAGTGGATTTTGGATGAAGAGTCGGTTGTCATGATGTCAGGTTCGTTATTGATTATTGTGTGTTGCAGCAGCCTGCCGTGATGGCGGCAGGCCAAAAGATTATATGGCCTCCAGCCGGGCGTATTGCGCGACCAGGCGCTTGCTGCCCGCTTCCCTGAAGTTCACCTGGATGACGCCATTGGGGCCTGAACCTTCAAACTTGAGGATCACCCCCTCGCCAAAGATACCGTGGCGAACACGCTGGCCGAGGCGGAAGCCACTGCCTTCGCCGGAGTCGCTCAGGTTAGCACGACTTCCCCCCTGGCCGCCCTGATAACTGAGCGGGCGTGTCACAGCGGTTTTGAGGCGCACTTCCTGGATACAGCTGTCGGGAATCTCCTTCACGAAACGCGATACCGCATTGTAGCTCTCGCTGCCGTAGAGCCGGCGGGTTTCGGCGTAGGTGATATAGAGTTTTTCCATGGCCCGGGTGATGCCGACATAGCAGAGGCGGCGTTCCTCCTCGAGGCGGTCCGGGTCGTCGGCGGACATCTTGTGCGGAAACAGGCCTTCCTCCGCCCCCGCCATGAACACCAGTGGAAACTCCAGGCCCTTGGCCGAGTGGAGCGTCATCATCTGTACCGCATCCTCAAACTCGTCGGCCTGGTTTTCGCCCGCATCCAGTGCGGCGGTGTCGAGGAATTGTTGCAGCGGCGTCAGCGCTTCATCTTCTTCATCAGCCTCGAAGGCGCGGCAGGCGTTGACCAGTTCTTGCAGGTTTTCGCCGCGGGCCTGGCCGCGCTCGCCTTTTTCGTTCTGGTGAAAATCCAGCAGGCCGGTGTCTTCAATCACCAGCCGCGCAATTTCCGCCAGGTCGGGTGTGTCGCCGTGCAGGTCGATATCGTTAGCGCGAGCCGCCAGTTTTTCTATCAGCTGGATAAAACCCTGCACCGCCGTCGCGGCGCGCGCGGACAGCAGGCGATGGGAAATCTGGCCGGCAACGGCATCCCACAACGAACTCCCATGATCGCGCGCATATTGGCGAATATCTTCCAGGGTTTTGCCGCCGATGCCACGGGTCGGCGTGTTGATGACCCGCTCGAAGGCGCTGTCATCATGGCGGTTGGCGATCAGGCGCATGTAGGCCAGGGCGTTTTTGATTTCCAGGCGGTCGTAAAAGCGCTGGCCGCCATAGATGCGGTAGGCGATGCCCTCGCGCAGCAGGGCCTCTTCCAATACCCGCGACTGGGCGTTGGAACGGTAGAGAATCGCACAGGACTGCTTGTCATTGCCCGCGCGGGTCCACTCCTGGATCCGCTCGACGATGAAGCGCGCCTCGTCCTGTTCGTTGTAGCCCGCATAAAGCGAAATCGGCTCGCCCTCGACACCCTCGGTCCACAGCTCCTTGCCCAGGCGGCCGAAATTGTGCGCGATGACCGCGTTGGCGGCCTTGAGTATCGTCGAGGTCGAGCGGTAATTCTGTTCCAGGCGGGTAGTCACGGTTCCGGGAAAATCCTCGGCAAACCGCTGGATATTTTCGATGCGGGCGCCGCGCCAGCCATAGATGGACTGGTCGTCATCGCCCACCGCCGTCACGCAGGCGCGATCGCCAGCCAACACGCGCAGCCAGGCGTACTGCACACTGTTGGTATCCTGGAACTCGTCCACCAGGATAAAGGGAAAACGCAGGCGGTAATGCTCCAGCAGGGACGGTTTGTCGCGCAGCAGTTCGTGCGCGCGCAGCAACAGTTCGGCGAAATCCACCATGCCGCCGCGGCGGCAGTCCTCTTCGTAGGCGCGGTAGATCTGCACCATGGTGCGGATGAAGGGATCATTGTGGTCGTCGATATGCTGGGGCCGCAGGCCCTCGTCCTTCTGGCCATTGATGTACCACTGGACCTGCCTGGGCGGCCACTTGTCCTCATCGAGGTTGAGCGCCTGGTACACGCGCTTGATCATGCGCAGCTGGTCGTCGCTGTCGAGGATCAGGAAATTCTGCGGCAGGCCCGCATCCTGCCAGTGAGCCTTGAGCAGGCGGTGCGCCAATCCGTGAAAAGTGCCCACCCACATGCTGCGGGTGTTGATGGGGTGGCCCATGTCGCCCAGGAGTTCATCCAGGCGGCTGCGCATCTCGCGCGCGGCCTTGTTGGTGAAGGTGACCGCCATGATGGAATAGGGCGACACCCGCTCCACCTGGATCAGCCAGGCGATGCGGTGCACCAGCACCCGCGTCTTGCCACTGCCGGCCCCGGCCAGGATCAGCTGGTTGCCGGGCGGTGCGGCCACAGCGTCGCGCTGGGCATCGTTGAGGTGGTCGAGAAGGCGTGAAACATCCATAAGCAGGTCAGCGGAATCGGGCGATCAAAGGGCGGCCAGTCTACCCCGTTTTCAGGCCCGTTTGGACAGGTTTTGCAGAGTTTACTGGGCAAATGTACAGTTGGCCACCCTGGATTCCGCGTCTAAGATGGTTTTATCAACCGGGTATTCGATGATTTCTCGACCACAGGGAATGACGCTATGAAGACATTGACGCTGATCCTTGGCCTGGCACTGCTGGGCGGCGCCTACTGGTACAGCCAGCAACCTTCCGCGCAGGTTCTGCCCCAGGCATTCGATGCCAGTGGCGCGCCCCAGGTATGGCTGTATACCTCCGCCGACTGCGGCGACCCCTGCGCAACCCTGCGCGCCGACCTCAAGGCGCGCGGCCTCGCCTTCACCGAAAAGCTGGTGGACCCCAAACAAGCGGACCATCCGGATACCCGGGACTGGCGGCGCTACGGAAAGCATCATTTTCCGCTGCTGCTGGTGGGCAAGGTTCCGGCCGTACAGCTGCCACCGGCGGAACTGGGAGCATTGCTTGCCGAACATTTCGGCCCATCGGTGTTGCACGCCCGGGAAAAACTCGTGTTCCGCCGCCACTTCAACAGCGATGGTTCACCGCGCATCGTGATGTACGCCACCGATTGGTGCGGCTACTGCGCGCGGCTGCGCAAGGAACTCACCGACAACCAGATCGTCTTTACAGAGATCGATGTGGAAAAAGACAAGGATCGCCGCCTGATCACCGACACCTTGCAGATTCGCGGCGTGCCCACCACCTGGGTCGGCTACAAGCGCGTCAGGGGCAGCAATCTGGCCGCGATCCAAAAAGTGCTGTAAACCAACCTGCCAAGAAGTGATGACTGTCTATGAAAGAACCCCTGTTCAACTGGCTGGCTTCCCTCGGACTGGAAGTGACCCCCCTCCTTGCCACCGGCGTGATACTGCTGGTGATTCTGCTGACCGCGCTGATCATCCATTTGCTGCTGCACCGGGTGGTGCTCAGGCTGCTGGAACACGCGGCCCAGAAATCCCGCGGCCAATGGGATGATGTTTTTTTCAAATACAAACTCTTCAAGCATCTTGCGCTGACACTGCAAGGCGTCATCCTCTATGTGCAGGCGCGCATCTGGCTGGAGCCCGGCTCGGCGGCCCTGTCATTCATTGAAGTGGTCACGCACCTGTGGATTCTGCTGTACGGCCTGCTGTCCCTGTTCTCGCTGCTCAATACCCTCCAGGATTTCGCGCTGTCCTCCAAGGCCCTGCGTCAGTTGCCGCTGCGGGGCATCTTTCAGAGTATCAAGCTGGTTGCCTCGATCATCGTGCTGATCCTCGCGGTGGCCCTGCTGATCGGCAAATCACCGCTGATCCTGTTCAGCGGCCTGGGCGCCATGACCGCCGTGCTGATGCTGGTCTTCAAGGACCCCCTGCTAGGCCTGGTGGCGGGCATCCAGTTGTCCGCTAACAACATGCTGTCTGTCGGCGACTGGCTGGAAATGCCCAAGTACGGCGCCGATGGCGATGTGATCGATATCAGCCTCACGACCGTCAAAGTGCAAAATTGGGACAGGACCATCACCACGGTACCCAGTTACGCGCTGATTGCCGATTCCTTCAAAAACTGGCGCGGCATGTCCGAATCGGGCGGGCGGCGCATCAAGCGCTCGGTATTCATCGATGCGACCAGCGTGCATTTCCTAGCGGAAGACGATGTCGACCGGCTGCGCCGCGCTCAGCTGCTGAGCCAGTATATCGAGGACAAGCTCCTTGAAATCGATTCCTATAACCATGAAAACGCCATAGATCCCTCATCGCCGGTCAACGGCCGGCGCCTGACCAACCTGGGCACCTTCCGCGCCTACCTGGCCGCCTACCTGCGCGCGAACACGCGGATCCACAGCGGGATGATCCAGATGGTGCGCCAGCTGGATCCCGGCCCCACCGGTATTCCACTGGAAATCTATGCCTTTACCAACGATACCGCCTGGGTGGCCTACGAAGGCATACAAGCGGATATCTTCGATCATGTGTTCGCGGTGCTGCCGGAATTCGGCCTGAGGGTTTTCCAGAATCCGACAGGGCACGATATGCACGAACTGGCCAGAAAGCCTGATTGACTGCCGGGCAGCCTTTACCAGTCCCCGGGTGATCCCCCGGGGTGCCGTTCCTCCTGCTGCGCGGCCCACAGCCGCGCATAGCGGCCACCGGCAGCCAGCAGCTGGGCATGGGTACCGGACTCCACCAGGCTGCCTTGCGCCAATACCAGGATCTGATCGGCATCCACCACCGTGGACAGGCGATGCGCGATCACCAGGCTGGTGTGGCCCGCCGCCAATTCGCGCATGGCCTGCACGATGGCCGCTTCGGCGTGGGAGTCCAGCGCCGAGGTGGCCTCGTCGAATATCAGGATAGGCGCGCCCTTGAGCAGTACCCGCGCAATGGCGATGCGCTGTTTCTCGCCGCCCGACACCTTGAGTCCGCGCTCACCCACCAGCGTCTGGTCACCCTGGGGCAAGCTGTCGATGAAGGCGCGCAGATGGGCGGAGTCTATCGCCCGGTCGATGGCCGCCGCATCAGCCGCCGGATTGCCGTAGGCAATGTTGTCGCGGATGCTGGCGTTGAAGAGCACCGTGTCCTGGGGCACCACCGCGATATGGCGGCGCAGGCTGTCGAGCGTCAGCTCGCGGATATCCTGGCCGTCGATGGTGATGCTGCCGGACTGGATATCGTAGAAACGGTAGAGCAACCGCGCGAGGGTGCTCTTGCCCGCTCCGGAGGCGCCGACGATGGCCACGCGCGATCCGGCGGCAATCTTCAGGCTGAGGTCGCGCAGTATGGGCCGCTCCGGATGATAGGCAAAATGCACCGAGTGGAACTCGATATCGCCGCGCTGCAACAGCAAGGGCCGGGCGGTGGGTGAATCCTGGATGCGCGGTTCGCGCGACAGCAGCGCCAGCATGTTTTCCAGGTCGGTAAACGCACGGCGGATTTCACGGTATACAAAACCAAGGAAATTCAGCGGGATGAATAACTGGATCATGTAGGCGTTGATCATGGCCAGATCGCCCAGCGTCATGGCGCCATCCATCACGCCCTGCGCGGCCATCCACATCATGGCGGTGATCGCCAATGCAATGATCAACGCCTGCCCCGAGTTGAGCGCCAGCAGCGACAGGCGGTTTTTCAGCTTTGCAGACTCCCAGCGGGCCAGGAAATCGTCATAGGTGCGCGCTTCGAATGTTTCATTGTTGAAATACTTCACCGTCTCGTAGTTGATCAGACTGTCGACAGCGCGTGTATTGGTGGATGAATCCGCCTGGTTGGCCTCGCGCACGAAACGGTTGCGCCACTCGGTGGTGAACACCGTAAAAATCACATACACCATAACGGCTATCAGGGTGATGAGGCCATACCACCAGGAAAACGCCAGCACAAAAATACCGGCCACCATCAGAATTTCAAACAGGCTGGGCAGAATATTGAACATCAAAAAGCGCATCAGGGTGCTGATGCCCTGGGTGCCGCGCTCGATATCACGGCTGATGCCGCCTGTTTGTCGCTCCAGGTGGAAGCCCAGCTCCAGTTTGTGCAGGTGGCGAAACACGCGCAGGCTCATCTTGCGCATGGCATGTTCGGTCACACGGCTGAACAGCGCATCGCGCAGTTCGGCAAAAAACACACTGCCAAAACGCAATGCCCCGTAAAACAACACAAAAGCCACCGGCAGTATCAGTGGTGATTGCAAACTGGCATCCACACCATCAACAATGTGCTTGAGCGCCCACGGCATGAGCAGGCTCGCCCCCTTGGCCGCAAACAGGGCGATGACCGCCAGCACCACACGGCCTTTGAATTCCCACACATAGGGCAGCATATAACCGATCACCTGGCGCAAACCCAGGTGGGGCAATTGCGGATTGGGCGCTGAGGGGAGGGATTCCTTGTGAATACCGCGCATAATGGGTTCCGGGGAAAATGCGCAGTCTAACAGTTTGCGGTAACGAAGGTTGTCAGGAATTGGAAGAAGGAGGCAGTTGATGCGCTTGATATTATCGGCGATAGGTATCTACCTGGGCGTCTGCCTGCTGATGTTTTTGTTGCAGGCCACGCTGATCTTTCCCGGCGCCCGCGCCCAGGCCGCCACCTATCAGCGCTATGCCCCGAGCGAGCGCACCCTGGTGCGCGACGGCATCAGCCTGCACGGCTGGCACCGGCACAATCCAGCGGGCCGGACCGGACAGGTGGTGCTTTACTTCGGCGGCAACGCCGAGGACGTGGCGACATCACTGCCCATGCTCGACAGCCTCGGGGCCGAGCACGCCTACACCTTCAACTATCGGGGCTACGGCCAGAGCGGGGGACGCCCTTCCCAGAAGGCGCTGTTTGCCGATGCGCTCGCACTCTTCGACCAGGTGGTTGCCGAACAGCCTGACAGTCGCTTCGTGATCATTGGCCGCAGCCTGGGCTCGGCGGTGGCGGGCCATGTTGCCAGTAAACGGCCGGTGCAGGGACTGATGCTGCTCACACCACTCAAGAGCGCCGCCGCCAGTGGTCAACGGGCCTATCCATTCCTGCCCGTGCGGCCACTGCTGCGCCACCCCATGGATCTCCACGCCATGGCGCCACAATTTACCTGCCCGGTGCTTGTGCTGATCGCCGAAGATGACCGGGTGATTCCTCCCGACGATTCCCTCGCCACCTACTCAGCCATCCTCAGTCCCAAACAGCTGTTGCGCCTGCCGGGGGTAGGGCACAACAACCTGTTTGACAATCCCGGGGCACTGGAGGCCATGCAGATGTTTCTGGAAGACAGGGAATAAAAATGTCGCGCCACGCCGGGAGGACTACCGGCTACAAACTGGCAACGACATAGGCTCGAAAAACAGCGCATGTTGTTTGCTTTTTTCACTTACACATTATCGGGGATATCCGGCTCAACCAGCCTGGCGAGCTGCTCAAGCGATTCCTGCCACCCCAGGTAACACATCTCGACGGGAATCACCGGGGGAATACCTTCCTGGACGATACGGATATCCGTTCCACAGAGCACGCTTGTGAGCTCGATCGACACAAGCATTTCACCGGGAAGGTTTTCATCATCAAAGCGATCTGTATGGCGAATGCTTTTGTTGGCTACCAACTCAACATATTTAGCTGTGAACGAATGGCTGCTTCCCGTACCGAAATTTGTGAAAGACATGCTGTAGCCACCACCAACCCGGACATCGATGTCGTGGACCTGGCCGGTAAATCCATAGGGTGGAAGCCAGCGCTCCAACGCGCTTTTATCTGTGAACGCCTTGTAAACCCGCTCGGCTGGCGCTCGCAGTACCCGGTGCAACCGGACGGTGCCTGTTTCATTTGACATGGTGGTCTCCTAAAGTAAGTTTGTTCATCTTGCAAATCAATCCGTCAGTAACGGCAGCAGAACCGAGTCTCCAACCAGGTATCTTGGAAAATCCCTGCCGCTGACTGGATTGTCGAACGAGAACTTATGAAATCGACGCTGTGGCGATAAATATCTCTGCGGCAATTGCTGAACCTGATAGTGGTGGATTCATAGCCATTGCGCTCTTTCTTGAATTGCATGGTCAAGCCCCTTGCCGGGCCCGATGAAATGCAACAAGCGCATTCGCATGACCATGCCCGATCTTATGGTGTTCCTTAAGGAAGGCTACCTGCTCCATGTGTTTCTTGTCCTTGAGGGAATCGAGAACCTTGAACCAGTGAGCAACGGGTTTTCCATAGGTCTTCTCGATGGAAGGGAAGTACGAGGCCGGACCTTTAACCTGGTTATCAATTGCCATATGCATCTCCAATCAATGTCGATAGTCTCAGTAACGCTTGGTGTAAGCGCGGTTTAGCATTGGAACACAGAAGCAACGGCTGAATCACTGCCGCAACTCTTTCATATACGCCACCAGCTGATCCAGCGCTATCCCCCACCCCTCATGAAAACCCATCTCCTCATGTTTCTTGCGCGTTTCGACATCCTGGTGCAGGGCAATGGCCATGTAGCGGGTGCCCGTGCCGGCAGGTTCCAGCAGGATGACACCGGTCATGAATGAACTGCCCGCGGGCCGGTAGCCGGGATGCAGGGCATCGGTGAATACCAGCTTGTGGTTTTCCACCACCTCCAGATAGCAGCCGATATTGGGATATTCCTCACCCTCCGGGGAGCGCATGGTGGTGCTGAAGATGCCACCCGGCCGCAGGTCGATTTCACAGGCGGTGGTTTTCCAGGGCCGGGGACAAAACCATTGCATCAGGTGTTCCGGCAGGGTCCAGGCGGTCCAGACCCGATGGGGAGGGATGTCGATGGTGCGTTCGAGCACCAGGTCTAGCTCCGGGTCGATGGGATGATCATGGCTCATGGTGTTTTTCCTTCTGTTGCATCGGTAATGGTGAGGTTAGTCGAAGCAGCCGTCCTGAAATCGACAGGGCATAAACATTAAACAGGCTTGCCTGCCGCCTGGACCCAAGGCAGAATGCTGTATGCAAATACAGTATTGAGCATGTTTCCATGACCCGCGACACACCCTTGCCGCCCACCGGCCCCTGGCCAGACGAGATACCCGCTGATGAGCCGGCCCCAGACACGGCCTGGGAAACGGCCTGGATCGTACCGCCGCTCAAGGCGCAGAAAGGGCGGGGCGCGGTCAGCAACCTGGCCGGGCGCTACGAGACCCACACCAGCGAACGGATAGACGATGGCTGGTGGCAGGACCCGGATGATATCGATCCGCCCAGGGCCGGCCAGACCCTGGTCACGGAGGAAATGGCCAAAAGCCTGATCAATCGCAACCAGTCACCGGATCTGCCCTTCGAGCTGTCCATCAACCCCTACCGCGGCTGCGAACATGGCTGCATCTATTGCTTTGCACGGCCCACCCATTCCTATCTCGGCCTGTCGCCAGGGCTGGATTTCGAGACCCGGCTCTACGCCAAGGTCAACGCACCCGCGCTGCTGCGCCGGGAACTGGCGCAACCGCGATACCAGCCCAGCCCCATTGCCCTGGGTGTGAATACCGATGCCTACCAGCCTTGCGAACGCCACTACCTGCTGACCCGGCAGCTGCTGGAGGTGCTGCACGAATGCCGCCATCCCGTGGGCCTGATCACCAAGGCATCGCTGATCGAACGGGATATGGATATTCTGGCACCCATGGCGGCGCAAAGGCTGGTCGTGGCCTGTGTAACCATCACCACATTGAACCACCATCTATCCCGCACGCTCGAACCCCGCGCCGCCTCGCCCACCCGGCGGCTCGAAACCATCCGCCGCCTTGCCGCCGCCGGTATTCCCGTGGCAGTGAGTGTGGCGCCGGTGATTCCCTTCATCACCGAACAGGAACTGGAAAAAGTGCTGGCCGCCGCCGCGGAAGCCGGCGCGACCAATGCCGGTTATACGGTACTGCGCCTGCCCTGGGAGCTGAATCCCCTGTTTCAGCAGTGGCTGTCCGTGCATTTTCCGGAGCGGGCGGAACGGGTGATGAATCGCATACGCGACATGCGCAACGGAAAGGATTACGACGCCAAGTTTTTATCGCGCATGAAAGGCGAAGGACTGTGGGCGGACCTGATTCAGCAACGTTTTGTCAAAGCCTGCGCCCGCCTCGGTTTCAATCACAGCGGCCGCTTTCGCGCGCTGGACACCACGCATTTTCGCCGTCCCCGCGAGATTCCCGCCGCCAGCGCGCAACGCGGCGGACAGTTGGATTTTTTCAATCTGTGATCCCCTGCGTAATAAGGTGTAATGGCAGCTGCCCGGCTTCTGGTATTTACTGAAAAAATCCATTCGCGCTGACAATAAATCAAACGACCGTCAGGGAAATTCAAGCGCCATTCGAATGACGGAGGATCTTTGATGAAACTGGGCATCCACCCATCGACCGTTTTCCGCAAGCAATTCTCAAACACCGCCTTCTGGTTGTCCCTCCTGACGTTCGCCCTCCTGATGTCGATCAGCGCCCTGATGTTTGAGGCGCATATCCAGCAAAGCCTCGAACAACTGAATCAGACAGCGTCTTCGCAAACCCTTCACAACATCGGCCTGATCATCATGATCGAGTTGCTGCTGGTGCTGGATGTGCTGCTGCCGGTGCCGTCCGCCATGGTGGCGTTGTTGACCGCGTCTTCGCTGGGCATTGCCGGTGGCAGCCTGGTGATCTTCATCGGCCTTTGCGGCGGTTCCCTGTTCGGTTACGCGCTGGGCGCGGGTTACCTGCGGCTGGCATCGGGCTGGCTGTGTGATCAGGACAAACAGGAAGCGGGCCGGCTCGCCAATCATCTGGGCACCTGGGCATTGATCTGCCTGCGGGGCGTCCCGCTGCTGGCGGAAATATCCGTGCTGGCCGCCGGCATGCGGCGCTATCCGCTGCGGCAATTCGTGTGGGTCACCACGCTGGCCAATGCCGGACTGGCGTTGGCTTACGGATACATAGGGTCATTTCTCGCGGGGCAACAGGCATTGCTGCTGGTCATCCTGGCCTCCATGTTTCTGCCCGCACTCCTGTTGATTCTGCGCACGCTCTTGCAGGGGCGGCAATCAGGCAGGCAAGAACACACGCACTCATAACAACTGTCCCGGCGTTGCAGCATCCCCGCAATCGCCAATAACAACCGTGATCAAGGAGAGCCCATGAGATCGCTGCTATCCATGCTGCTGTTGAGCAGCGTCATCGTCGCCTGTCAGACACAGGCACCCCCGCAGGAAACCATACTCGCGCAAGATGCCACGGCGGTTAACTGCACGGATTTTTTGCGGTTTGGCAACGCGACAGACACCACCCGGCGGCAATTCGTGCAAAACCCGGAAGCCATGGCCTGGTTCTGGTTTATCTGCCTCAACCAATACGCCGGCACCAACCGGGTATGGGAAGGATTGAAACCCACCGATCAGGTATTTCTGCCAAACGGCGCCGTACCCCTGCCCTATGCACAACGCACAGCGACACCCAGAGACGTCATGGCCAAAGCCGCCAGCCTGGGACTCAATCCCAATGGGCTGTTCCATAACCTGGACAGCATCCAGCAGGTGGATGGGTTGATCGTGGAAATGGGCGGACAGGTTCCCGCCGCGCAGCGGGGGCAGGCGGTTCGCTTTCAACTGCTGATGGGGCAGGACACCTTCGACTACATCAACAGATTGAAAGTCTATAACGTCAACGGCCAGGCCGCGTTGACCGCCGACCTCAATTTTCCGGCGACGTCCTGGGAACTCAAAACCTCCTGGCTGTGGATAGGCACGGATCGCGATTTTCTGAGACGGTTACAGGCGGATGGCTATTACATCGTGCAGGCCTATTACCTGGATGAAAAAGGCTACCAGGTTGGCTACGCCGCCCTGAGCGGCATGCATGTGATCAACAAGCTGACGCCGCAGTGGGTCTGGACGACCTTTGAAAACAAGAACAACCCCAAATACACGGTCACCAATGCGATTCCCGCCACCCCCATGATCAATACCACCGGCCCGACCAGGGCGGCGCAGGTGGCCAATGCCCGCTTCCAGGCTGAATATCCCCAACTGGCGCAGTACGAATTGATCGGCGTGCAATTCCAGCCAGGCCAACAACCGGTACTGCTGGCCAACTCGCAACTGGAATCCGCCTTTCAATCCCAATCGTCCTGCATCGCTTGCCACGGCACCGCCGCCTATTCCGCGCAAAAAGGCTATTTCAATTTCGCGCTTGCGCGGGAGGGAGGCATCGTCTATCCGACCCAGCCGCTGCCTGCCAGCGATTTTGCCGGCTACAAAAGACTGGATTTTGTCTGGTCATTGAAACGCGCCCAATGGCAACGTTAAGGAGCAACCGATGAGCGTTCTGAGTTTTCCCCGCATTTACCTCAATGGCCACATGTTCTGGAATCCGCCCACAGCCAACAACAATGATGTGTTACCGCTCTATGATGCGGTGAACATGGAACTGAACTGGCCGTTTCTGTCCACCTATGGCATCACAGCACAAAACGCACCCGACAAACTCATGCCCTGGGTCATCAGTCCACTGGCAATGAACCAAGTGCCGGATTATGTCCTGCAGGTGCCGGGCAATGGCAGCACGACCACTTATCCGATGCTGCCGGCCGAATGGGATCTGTTCGGCGATAACGCCTGTGGCACCGTCAATTACCAGCAAACCCGGTCCGTAGTCACTGGCGGGGAATTCCAGACAAATGCCTTTATCAGCCAGGATGCCCTGGTCAACAAAAGCTACCAGCTGCTCGGCAATCCTTTTGGCAGCACCAATCCGACGCCCGCGCGGTTTGTGGATGTCAGCCCCTGGCAAAATACCTTTACCGCGTTGTTTTTTGACAAGCTGGTGCTCGGTGACGACCGCTGCGGACTGACGCTCAATCGCCAGTACCGGATGATGGACCGGTTTTTAAATTTTAACTGGGGCGCTTTCGGTGGATTGAATTATGTCACCACCACCTGGCAAAGCTGTTTTCCCAAAAACAGTTTGCAATGGGTCATCGGCGATTCAGTGTTGTTGAGGAACCTGCAAAACCAGATACAACAGCAAAATGCCCAGGGCCTGATGTTCCGTTTTTCCACCTACCTGACGTTCTACGACAAGAACGGCATCTTCAACAATTATCCACCAATCAATACCCGCGCGCACGATCCTGACTCGTTGAACAAACTCAAGGCCATGTATCAGCAGGGGCTGGATAACGTCGCCGATATTTTTTTCAACCCGGCTTACAGCCGCACGGCGGGTACTTTGGGATTGTGGTTCGCCAACGAGTTTCCCACCGCGCCGGGTGGACGGCGCCTGGTGGCCAGGAATCGCGTTCCAGTATGGAAAAAACAACCTGGAGACACAAAGCCGAACAGCACGACCCTGGGCGTGATCTCGGCGGAAATTTTCAATGACCGGGTGTCCCTGGACCTGTCGAACACATTTCCGTTTTATCCGGTGGACGCGACGGCCGCCATTCCCGTCGCGCAGAAATTCAATGCGGGCAGCTACCAGTTGGGTGCGCGCAACCAGGGCAAGTTCATCCCGGTTGCCAATATCGGCTATGACCAGTACAACCAGGCCGCCTTTGACCGGCGCTCCGGCATCGTGGATATACCCTTGCCGTCCCCGTCAATACAGGTTCTGCAAACCGGTACGCTGGAGTTGCAGCTACAGGCGAGTCCGGCCGTCACCGCCGCCGATGAAGAACTGTGGACGGCTGAAATCGTCGAGAGCGCGGGTTTTGTCGATGTCGGCGATAGCAAAACACTCAACATCATGGTCAAGTACCGCGGCCAGCCAGCGCCCGCGGGCACCGTGTTGTGGGTTGCCGAGTACGCCAATCCCTTCATGATCACCACGAGCAATTATTACCTGGCGTTCAGCAACACTGCGGATTTCATCCTCTATTACAACGATCCCTCCAACCCTGGCAATAACACACCCAACCTGCCGCAATTCACGGGCTCCCCACCAAAAGCGGGCTTATTGACAGTTGGCACCGGGCGCCAGTTGGTATCCATGGCCGAGGCATCGCCGGGCAATGTATCAACCGGTGTTTCTTACCAACAGGTCCTGCAAACACCGGTTGCTGTATCCCTGAAGCCCTGCTTGCGATTTGCCAATTCCACGACAGTGACGGGACAGCTGCAAGACCCCAAGGGCAGCAGGGTGCAATACCAGCTGACCAGAATACAGACCGATGCCCAGGGCAATGCAAAACTCAACGTCACGGCGGTCGCGCCCGGATTTCCCACTCTGCGTTTCTTTGTCCAGCAAGGCCAGCAGCAGCCGGCCATTCCGTTCAGCTTTGATGTGTCAGAAGCCTACACGGATTTTCTGGCACCCCTGCGGGTATTGCCACAGGAGCCGCAGCTGATACGGGACTTCGTGAGCTATTGGAACAGTATCTGTAAACAGGCCAATGCCCGGATACTCATCTGGGAGAATTTCATCTTCCCTAAAATCCTTCAGCCGTTTTACTACCTGTATCCGATCATGGACAAATACATGCCCCTCAATTCGTTGCAGCGCATCGAAGGCGCCATCGACCAATTGATCGTGCTGGTCAGCAAGGAGTACCAGGAAGAGAGCACCCTGGCCATGCCGATCACCCGCGACCTGCCACAGAGCCGGCGCGCGGTTCTCGAGTTGTGGTCGAAATCCCTGGTGAAGCGCAATTATCCGCCCGCGCCCATCAGTGCCAGCGACATGGCAGGCTAAACAGCGGAATAAACCTTGATAGACACCGATGGACAGGAGAATGATATGAGCAAGTCTGGACTCAACCGGATACTCGTGGCGGGATTGCTGCTTGCCAGCCACCTTGCCACAGCCCAGAAACAAGGCGATGACGATAATGTCTTTTTTACCATGGGCGTGCACAACAACCTGGGTTGCAACAGCGCCAATGGCAACTGCATTGCGCCACGCACCGACGACACACCGAGCGATCCCTTTTTTCCCGCGGTATGGATCAGCGACTGGATCATGTATCGGGTGACGCAGAACTACCAGACGAATCCCCCGCCTTACGACAGTCCGCCATCCACCTTGAAGCCGCAGGATTACACCGTATCCAGGGGTTCGAGCTATTACGACACCACCTACATCCCCGCGGATGGCGATGGCTACGGCGCCATGATGGAACACTATGAAAAATATTGTCTGCCGATTTTTCCCATCAGGGACAACAACTACACTTGTACATTCATTTCGTTGGGCAACAAGGCCTACTTTCTGACATACCCGGAAGACAGGCCCAAGAACATGCCGCCCTGCTGTCTGTTTTCACCCTTGAACCATCCGCCGCGGCAGGATTTCATCAAGCATCTGCCCTACAGCCCCACTCGCAGCGCACACCTGAACAACTCGCTCCAGGCTTACTCACTTGAATTGTCATCACCACAGGGTCCCATCCTGTTCGGGTATGCCTTTTATAAAGCGGCCGCCTCCGACAAAGGCGGCGGCCCGCTTTACCGCCACCCGCAATCATTTTATTTTTCCGGCGATGTCACCCTGGCCAATGCGCCCATCATCAGCCAGAACTACCAAAACTTCCGTATCGAAAAACCCGACCCCGCCTTCACCTGGGACAGGATTGCGCGGATGTGTCCCAGCAACCCGCCAGCCTGCCAGCTGTTCAATCCCCCGGAATCCCTCGACACAGGCAAGGAGCCCCAGTGGAACCAGCTTGAATATAAGCCCGCAAAAGCCCCGGAGTGATTACCATGAAAATTCGCACAGGAGGTTTTTGCCTGTTGATCTTGCTGTGCCTGACGGCACAGGCGCGGGATGTGCAGCAAACCCTGAAAACCGGTTTGCAGTGGACATGGTCCTGCAACTTTCCCACACAGGTGCCGCCACCGACAGCCAGTCAGCAGGAATTCGATTTTTACAGCTGGCAGATGTTTGCCGCGCTCAACTGGCCTGTGCAAACAGGCCAACGCGGACAGCCTGATTGCGACCAAAGCATCGGTGCAGCGGGGCCGGTGGTCTGGCAAACCTACAAGACCGTCGATCAGATTTTCCTGCCGGATGCGGAGAACCCCGGTCCCTGGAATTCCAGCACAGGCATGCTGCAAATGAACATGATCAATATCGCCACCCTGAAAAATACCCATGTGGTGCAGTCGGATGACCAGGCCGTGGGCGGGTGGCTCATTGATCAGCGCGGCAATCCGACGTATTACACCATTCACGCGAACAAAATATCCTACGACTACATCGTCGATAATCTTTTTTATGACACGACAGTGGTGGCTCAGGCGCGGAACATCAACTTTCCGGATTTCGCCACCGAAATCAAGGCCAGCTGGCGGATACTCACGAACGAGGACGACACCACGCGCTACCTGGCGATAGACGCGCAGGTGGCCGAATTCGATGACCAGGGAAAGCCGACCGGTGAAACCCGCCAGGCGACCCTGGGACTGGTGGGCCTGCATATCATCACCAAAGCCACTGGCTATCCGCAGTGGATCTGGTCCACCTTTGAACACATCGACAATGTCCCACCCAAGGTGGAGCACAAGAATGAATGGATCGATCAACCCGTCAGCGGCGTTTTTTATACCTATTACGACCCCAAGGCACCCGCATCGGCCGTGAATCAATCACCCTGCGACTGGCAACGACGCGATGATAAGCAGGTGTGTGTGCCCAAGCCAGGCATCACATTCAAAACGCCCAATCCCCTGAATCGTCTGACACCCATCGCAGCCGACACACAAAAAGCCAACGAGCTTGCTGAAAAAAATCTGTCGCAAACCCTGTTCAGGTACTACCAGCTGATCACCACGCAACGGCCACTGATACCGGACAACCCCGGCAATCCCCTGGGGCAGCCGACACCTGCACTGTCGGCCAACGTCACCATGGAAAGCTATATCCAATCCAACAGCAGCTGCATGAATTGCCATTCCATGGCCACGCCGGTGGACAGCGCCTACAAGGCGGATTTTTCCTATCTGTTCAAATTTGCCCAGGCGCCCGCCGCGACAACTCTCACGGACAAGGAGCACTAAATGAGTATCCTGAATGGCCCGCGCCTCAATTTCTGGGGAGGAATCCGCACCGATGTCAGTGTTCCCAACAACTCACCGACGATTCCTTACAACAACACCACGCTGGATCTTTTCGACCTGGCCACATCGACAGTCGCGCCAGCGGCACAGGATTTCAGCGATGACCAGCTGAACGCCATGATCAACGCGCCTTCCGGCAACTATTACACAGCGGGTGGCTGGAACCATTACGGACAGCATGTGGTGGATATGCAGGGCGCGCTGATCAGCTCCCAGGGCACGCCTGGCAATATCAGCACCCAGGGCGACCTGGTGGGGCAGCCGGTGTTCCTGCTGGGTTCGGTGGACCCGGTAACGGGACAGTCACCCGTATCCGGCCCCATGATGGTCGACCTGGACCCGACGAGTGGCCAGACAACGCAGATCTATGTGGGTGGCCTGCAAATCGGCCCCAGCAATGCGCCCGAGCTGCTGATCCGTTGCGATACTGTATGCAGCAGCCAGGACCTGGCGCGGCGCATCCTGGTCGGCGCAAAGGATGCACCGCCGTCGAGTCCCATCAGCGGCACATTCCAGCTTACCTTTCCGTTATCGAGCGTGGTGAGTTACAACAAGAACAGCAGCATACTCAACGCCATCATCGAGGCACCGGGCGCAACGGGCATAGTGCTGCGCTTCGTCATGTTTGAAATGTGTCCGACCATGACGACAGACCAGCTAAATGCGGACTACGCATCCGGTCAAAACACGCCCAATCCCAGTATCGGCCGCGTCATCGGCACCCTGGCACCGGCCTTTGCCGGAGAGCCGCAGATCTGCCAGAACGGGCGGCAGCTGGTGAACGGTGGAACCGGTGCGGGAGGCTATCTGGAAATCGTAAACGATCTGATGAGCCTGGATATGGTCAACCTGATACCCAAGGCTGACTTCCGGAAAGTGCGCACGGATATCACCAGTCCCATAGGCCCGAACATCGATTTCGGCACCTTGAATTTTTCGGCTGGCGCCACACCACTCGCCACCTTGAGTTGCCGTGATCCCGTATTGGAAGAGTATTATGTTTACGGCGGCATCGTCGATCTTGCACTGGCACCCGCCAGCATCGCCGCATTGAAATCACAACCCCTGACAATCCAGGGCGATAAAACGGTGGGCAATACCAGTCTCGGTATCACAGAATCCGCCTACCGGATTTACAGCGACCAACGCAATCTCTACCTGGATGATCATCAGGGCGCCGTAAGCATCACACTGCAACTGCGCTATCTCGGGCAAGCTGTCACCCAGGCTGCGGAGATTGCCATTACCAGCGGTCAATCCGGTGGCCTGCCTGATCCAGGGTATCTGGATTTTCCAGCCAGCCTTACCGTGCCGGCCAATCAGGGATCGGTTACCTTCACGGCGTCAGCCAAACCCAATACGGCTGGCGTTGCCGGATTCGAGACGCTCAATTATGCCTGTGGAGACGGAAGCTATTTCACCAACTTCCGCAAATACGCGCAGACGGATTTTGGCATTCCCGCCGGCAGTCACATCACCTGGGAACAGGTTTATACCTATGTGTTGCGCTTCCACTACCTCGCATTCCCCGCCATGTCGCGGTTTATCCCGCTCAACCAGCCGGACGCGATCCTCAACGCTAAGCGGGCCATCCTGGCGCGCACATCCGATACCTATAAAAACACCACACTGTTCATGCCGGTGGTGCGCTCCATGTCGCCCAGCCAGGTGGCGCTGCTGAGCGCTTACCTGACGGACTCTCCCTGGCAACCCGCTGCCGCGGTTTGGTAGCCAAGGCAGTGATCCGAGGCAGCCCGCCAGGGAAGGCGCGCACTCAACCAGCCAGGGCGGGACGCAATACCTGCTCGATCCACAATCCCGCCAGGGCCGAATAGGTCAGGACGATCATCACGTTCCAGCGGAATACGAAAAGTCCAAGCCCGGCGGCCAGGGCGATCAACAGCGCCAGCCAGTCCATTCCCCCGGCAAAGCCACCAGGCCAAAAGAGGTGCCAGGCAAAAAAGAGCGCAAGGTTGACGATCACTCCCACCACTGCCGCCGTGACTCCCGCCAGGAGCGTGCCGACGTTCAATTGCTTGCGGGTGGTTTCGATAAAGGGAGCCCCGGCGAAAATAAACACAAAGGAGGGCAGGAAGGTAAACCAGCAGACGATCACCGCCGCCATGCAGCCCGCGGCAACAAGCGCATCCGGTCCCCAGGGGGCCTGACCGTAACCACCGAGGAAAGCCACGAACACCACCAGCATGATCAACGGACCGGGCGTGGATTCGCCCAGGGCCAGGCCATCCATCATCTGGGCCGGTGTCACCCAGCCATAGTGGCTCACCGCACCCTGGTACACGTAGGGCAGAACCGCGTAGGCACCCCCAATGGTGAGCAGGGCCGCCTTGGTAAAAAACCAGGCCATCTGGGTAAATGGGTGCAGCCAGCCATAGACGGCCAGTAGCAGCGACATGGGTACCAGCCAGCAGAGCGCACCGGTGAGCAGCACGCCGGCAAGCCGGTGCCAGCGAAAATCCGTGTGCGCAGCGGGTGGCGTCTGGTCATCGATCAACGCCGGGCCATACGACGGCACCGACCCGCCATGCGCGAGCGTGCCGCGAAAACGGTCAGGCAGGTATCGCCCACCGGCATAACCACACACAGCCGCCACCAAGACAATCAAGGGAAAGGGCCATTTAAAAAAGAACATGGCCACAAAAGCACCCAGCGCCAGCGCCCACAACAACGGACTGGTGAGGGTTCGCCCGGCCATGCGCCAGGCGGCCTCCAGCACGATGGCAACCACCGCCGGCTTGATGCCATAGAAGAGCGCCGCCACCCAGGCCACCTGGCCGTAGGCCAGGTAAACCCAGGCCAGCCCCATCAACAGCAGCAGCGACGGCAAAATAAATAACAGGCCGGCCATCAACCCGCCCCAGGTGCGATGGAGCAGCCAGCCGATATAGGTGGCCAGCTGTTGCGCTTCAGGCCCTGGCAGCAGCATGCAGTAGTTCAGTGCATGCAGAAACCGCCGTTCGCTGATCCAGCGCCGCCGTTCCACCAGCTCCCGGTGCATCATGGCGATCTGTCCCGCCGGACCACCAAAACTGATAAAGCCCAGCTTGAGCCAGAAGGCAAAAGCGGCGCGACGGGAAACAGGCGTGGGGGATGCAAGCGACGGCTCGCTGGATGTCAGTGTTGGTTTTTCATCAATTGTCATGCGTTTTTCTTACGGAATAATCCCGGAGTCCTTGATCCATGGTGAACAATCATAGCGTGCTTCAACCGAGGAAAACTGGCAATGAGAACTGGCGGACACGCCATAAAAATACGCAAAAATGCCTTCAATAAAAGCGTATTTTTCACTAACGAAGCCGTGCTTCGTTACCCGCGAAGTCCAACTTCCATAGGATGCAGGCTTCCTGATCATAAGGTTGCCAACATGCCCAGCGAAAAGCCCTCATTAAAAAAACAGTTTGGTCGTCGTCTGCAGCAGGTTCGTTCTTCCATCGGCGTTACCCAGGAAGAATTGGCCGCGCGAGTGGAGTTGACGGTGGAATCCATCAGCAATATGGAGCGTGGTATCCACGGTCCCGGTTTCGATAATCTGGAAAAGATCGCCCTGGCCCTGAAGGTGCCGGTAAAGACCTTGTTCGAATTCGATACCAAGTAACGACGTCGAACCCGCATCATTTTTTCGAAGATCATGCCTGCACATTAACAGGGCATGATCTCATTTTTTTGCCCTGACACGGCCCACACTTCAGCAGTTTGGTGAACACAGGCCGGATTGCTCACCGCACATCAAACCTACCGCCCATTTTTCAGGTGAACCGGATTATCTTTCTGATTTTTTGGCGCCGAAATTATTCTCCCTCACTTTACCTGTGAATTGACGCCTCTTTAAGATGGGTCCGCTTGGCGCGTGATTGCAAAATCAATATGAACAAGGATGCGAACATACATGTCCCCACAGCAGCCGCCCCCGCCGTCGGCGGGAAAGGCGTCCACTGAGTCATCCACCCCTCAGTCCCCCACACCGGATGCAACGCCGGACGGCGGCAAGGGTTTCTCTGTCAGCGCGCCCGGTATCACCCTGCCCAAGGGTGGCGGCGCCATTCGCGGTATCGGCGAGAAGTTCGCAGCCAATCCGGTGACCGGCACCGGCGCCATGACGGTGCCTATCGCCACCAGCCCCGGACGCTCAGGATTTGGCCCCGAGCTTTCCATCAGTTACGACTCGGGCTCCGGCAACGGTATGTTCGGTTTCGGCTGGCATTTTTCGCTGCCATCCATCACGCGCAAAACCGACCAGGGGTTGCCTAAGTACCAGGATGGCCATGATTCGGATGTCTTTCTGCTGTCAGGGGCCGAAGACCTGGTGCCGGTGCTGATTCAGGATGCGCAGGGAAACTGGGCGCGGGAGACAGTGCCCGAACGCCGCCTGGATGGCCGCACCTACCTGGTTCAGCGTTACCGCCCCCGTATCGAGGGTCTGTTTGCCCGCATAGAACGCTGGACCAACAGGGATGACGACACCGATGTTTTTTGGCGCTCCATCTCCAAAGACAACATCACCAGCTGGTACGGCAAGACAAGCCACAGCCGCATCACCGATCCCGCTGATCCACGGCGGATTTTCAGCTGGCTGATCTGCCAGAGCCACGACGACAAAGGCAATGTGATGGTCTACGGCTACAAGCCCGAGGACTCGCAACGCCTGTTCGAGGATATCAACGGCGATCCGCTGCCCCGGGCCAATGAACGCAACCGTTCGGATTTATCGCGTTCGGCCCAGCGCTACATCCAATTTATCCGCTACGGCAACCGCGCACCCTTTTATCCCGTGCTGTCAGCCGATGCGCCCTGGCCTGAACCCGCCGCTGCCCATGCCGACGATGCCAGCGATGCCTGGCTTTTCGAAACAGTGTTCGATTACGGAGAACACGACGACGCAGCGCCGACGGCAAACGGCACGGATATCTGGCCGGCCCGCCAGGACCCTTTTTCATCCTATCGTGCAGGTTTTGAGGTGCGCACCTACCGGCTTTGCCGGCGCGTGCTGATGTTCCACCATTTTCCCAACGAGGCCGGCGTCGGGCGTCATTGCCTGGTGCGCTCAACGGACTTTACCTATTCCGACCAACTCGATGCCGCGGACCCGCGCAATCCCATCTACACCTTTTTGCGCAGGGTCACCCAGACCGGCTACCGGCGCACGGCCAGCGGTTATGACAAACGCAGCCTGCCACCGGTGGAATTCGACTATTCCCAACCCAGAGTGCAAGAGACGGTTGAAGAAGCCGACCGCGAGAGCCTGCAAAACCTGCCGGTGGGGCTGGATGGCAGCCGCTACCGCTGGACCGACCTGCACGGCGAAGGCGTTCCCGGCATAGTGACGGAGCAGGCGGGCACCTGGTATTACAAGCGCAACCTCAGCCCTGCTCCCGACAGTGAACCCGCAGGCGACAAAAAACTCCGCGCCCGATTTGCCCCGCTCGAAACCGTCGCGCTCAAACCGCATTTTTCCCTGGCGGACGGTGCGGAATTCATGGACCTGGCTGGCGATGGCCAACCCGACCTGGTGGTGATGGACGGCCCTGTGCCGGGGTTCTATGAGCACGATGGCGACGAGGGCTGGCACAACTTCCAGTCGTTCCCGTCGCGCCTGAACCGCGACCTGCAAGATCCCAATCTCAAGTTCATCGATCTCGATGGCGACGGCCACGCCGACATCCTGATTACCGAACAGGATGCCTTTGTCTGGCACGCGTCATTGGCCGAAGAGGGATTTGGCCCCGCGCAGCGGGTGTCGCGCACGCTGGATGAGGAAAAAGGCCCGCGCGTGCTGTTTGCCGATGCCACGCAATCCATTCACCTGGCCGACCTTTCCGGCGATGGCCTGACCGACATCGTGCGCATTCGCAACGGCGAAGTCTGTTACTGGCCCAACCTGGGTTATTGCCGCTTCGGCGCCAGGGTCACCATGGACCGGTCGCCCTGGTTCGACCACCAGGAACACTTCGATCACAAGCGTATCCGTCTCGCCGATATCGATGGCAGCGGCACCACCGACATCATCTACCTGCATGCGGATGGTGTGCGCCTGTATTTCAACCAGTCGGGCAACAGTTGGAGTGAGCCACAGATCCTGCGGGTGTTCCCGCGAGTGGATGACGTTGCCACCATCATGCCCCTGGACCTGCTCGGCAATGGCACCACCTGCCTGGTGTGGTCATCCCCGCTGGCTGACGACGCGCAGCGGCCGTTGCGCTATGTCAACCTGATGGGCAGTGACAAACCGCACCTGTTGATCGGCACCGTCAACAACCTGGGAGCCGAAACCCGCATCCACTATGCGCCGTCAACCCGGTTCTACGTGCAGGACAAGCTCGCGGGCAGGCCCTGGATCACGCGCTTGCCGTTTCCCGTCCATGTGGTCGAACGCATCGACACCCTGGACCACATCAGCCGCAACCGGTTTGTGACGCGATACGCCTACCATCATGGCTACTTCGACGGCGAAGAACGGGAATTCCGCGGTTTCGGGATGGTGGAACAGTGGGATACCGAGATGTTGTCCGCGCTCGACAAGGGCAGTCCCTTGCAAGATGCCGTCAACCTGGACACGGCGTCGCAGGTTCCGCCGGTACTGACGCGAACCTGGTTCCACACCGGCATTTACTTCGACCGCGATCACATCTCGCGCCAGTTTGCGCAGGAATATTACCGCGAACCCGGTGTGAGTGACGCGGCATTCCAGGCACAGTTGCTGCCCGATACCCACCTGCCAGGCGGCCTGACGGCGGACGAGGAGCGGGAAGCCTGCCGCGCGCTCAAAGGCATGATGTTGCGGCAGGAGGTTTACGCCCTGGATGGCAAGGGTGACGACGACACCTACCCCCTGGGGCATCCCTATACCCTGGTCGAACAGGACTTCACCCTCCGCCGGTTACAGGCGCGTGGCGATAACCGGCACGCAGTATTTTTCCAGCACCCCCGCGAAGTCATCAGCTATCACTACGAACGCCATCCCGCCGATCCCCGCGTGCAACACGCCATGACCCTGGAGGTTGATACGTTCGGCAATACATTGAAGGAAATATCCATCGGCTATGGGCGCCGCGCAACCGTCAGGGTCGTGGATGCACAAGGACAGGTGCAGCAGATTCCCAACCCCGGCCTTGCCGGACTCCATCCCGCCGACCAGGCAAAGCAAACCACCACACTGATCACCTACACCGAAAACCGCTTCACCCACGCCACTGCATCAACCGATACCCACCGCGCGCCTTTACCCAGTGAAATACGCACCTACGAGCTGACCGGGTTCAACCCCGGACAGGCTGCGCATCGCTTCGCCATCCAGGAGTGGATCGACAACGACTTCGCGCTGGCAACCTCGGCGGCGAGCATCGCCTACGAACAACCGGCAGGCACGGCAACGCGGCAAAAACGGTTGATCGAACACCTGCGCATCCACTACCGCCCCGATGACCTGGGCCAGGCGCAAAACGATCCTCTGGAATTGTTGCCCCTGGGTGAGGTGGGGTCCCTGGCGCTGGCCGGGGAGAGTTACCAGCTGGCGTTCACGCCGGGACTGCTGGATCAGGTTTTCGTAAGGGATGGCCAGCGCTTGCTGCCAACCGACCCCGCGGATGTCCTGGTGGATGGCGGGTATGTCGATCTGGACAACGACAGCCATTGGTGGACGCCCTCGGGCCGTTCTTTTTTCAGCCTCGCGCCGGGCGACAACCCTACTGCGGAACTGGCCCGGGCACGCCAGCATTTTTTCCTGCCGCGCCGCTACCGCGATCCTTTTGGACAGGACACGGTGGTTGATTTCGATCCTTATGACCTGCTGATCAGCGAGACCCGCGATGCTCTGGATAACCGCACCAGCGTGGACCGCAACGATTATCGCGTGCTGCAACCCAGCCTGGTCAGCGACCCCAACCGCAACCGCACTCAGGTGGCATTCGATATCCTCGGCCTGGTGAGCGGCACCGCCGTGATGGGCAAGCCCGGTGAAAACCTGGGTGACTCGCTCGAGGATTTCATCATCGATCCCAACCAGGCTCAGATCGATCACCTCCTGGCGCAGCCGCGCGAGGCCTCGCCGGGCGATCTACAACACGGGCCACAACGCGGGCGCGCTACGCCGCTGGTTCACCAGTTGCTGGGCAAGGCCAGCTCGCGCGTCATCTACGACCCGGACCGGTTCAACCGTTCGCGCCAGGACTTTCCCGGCGAGCCGGAAAAATGGCAGCCTCCCGTCGCCGCCACCATCATCCGCGACGTCCATGTCAGTGATCTGGCCGCGGGCGAGCAAAGTCCGCTGCAAATCAGCTTCAGTTACTCCGATGGTTTTGGCCGTGAAATCCAGAACAAACTCCAGGCCGAACCCGGCGTCGCGCCACAACGCAGCGCCGATGGCGACATACTGCTGGACGCGCAGGGCCAACCGCAGATGACTTCACAGCCCGTCAATCCACGCTGGATTGGCAGCGGCTGGACCATCTTCAACAACAAGGGCAAGCCTGTCCGTCAATACGAACCCTTTTTCAGTGATACGCATCATTTTGAATTCGGCCTCCGGGTCGGGATCAGTCCGGTGTTTTTCTACGATCCCATCGGGCGCGTGATCACCACGCTACATCCCAATCACACCTATGAAAAAGTGGTCTTCGATCCCTGGCAGGAAACCCGCTACGACGTCAACGATACCTGCGCGCCACACAATACCGAAACCGGCGATCCGCGCACCGACCCGGATATCCGCGGATATGTTGCCGAATACTTCCGCACGCAACCAGGCACCTGGCAGACCTGGCATGCGCAGCGCATCGGTGGCCAGCTCGGGCAACACGAGCAAAACGCCGCGCAACGCGCCGCCGCCCACGCCGATACACCGACCACCAGTTATGTCGACACACTGGGCCGTCCATTTTTGACGCTCGCGCGCAACCGCGTCAATTGCGCGGGCCACGATCTCGACGGCACCGAAGAAAACTTCGCGACACGCATCCAGTTGGATATCGAAGGCAACGAGCGTGAAGTCCGCGACGCCGTGCAGCAGGCTGGCGATCCCCTGGGACGGATCGTCATGCACTACGCCTATGACATGCTGGGCAATCGCATCCATCAACTCAGCATGGAAGCCGGTGGCCGGTGGATGCTCAACGATGTCGCAGGCAAGGTCATCCGCACCTGGGACGAGCGCGGCCACCGCATCTCCATCACCTACGATGCACTGCGCCGACCGGTGGGGCAGTATCTGCTCGGATCGACAACACACGCGGACCCCCGCTCGGTGAGTCCACCCAATCCGGCCGGCCTGCTGGTGGACAGGATCGACTATGGCGAAAGCCTGCCCAATGCCGCGGCACTCAATCTGCGCACCCGCGTCTATCGGCACTATGACTCCGCCGGAGTCCTGATCAATGCGGGGCTCGATACCCATGGCAATCCCATCCGCGCCTACGATTTCAAAGGCAACCTGCTGGCCAGCACGCGCCGCCTCGTCATCGACTACAAGAACATCCCCGACTGGTCGCAATCGCCACCGCTCGGCACGGAGACCTTCACCAGCAGCACCCTGTACGATGCGGTCAATCGCCCCACCCAGACGATTGCGCCCCACAGCAATCTGGACCGCGCCCACTACAACATTATTCAACCCGTGCTCAACGAGGCCGGCCTGCTGGAGCGTGTAGATGTCTGGCTGGAGCGCGCCAGCAAACCCGATGGGCTCATCGACTCCGGCCAGGAAGCGCCATCGCCCGTTGGAATCAGCAATATCGACTACGATGCCAAGGGCCAGCGCCTGCTCATCGATTATAAAAATGGCACCCGCACGTTTTACGACTATGAACCGCTGACCTACAGGCTCCGACAGCTGGTTACCCGGCGCCAGGCCGCGAGTTTCCCGGATGACGACCCCACGCCCGCTCCCACCAGTTGGCCGGGCAGGCATCTGCAAAACCTGCACTACACCTATGACCCGGCCGGCAACATCACGCATATCCACGACCAGGCGCAGCAGGCCATTTTTTTCCGCAACAAGCGCGTCGAACCGAGCAACGATTACGTCTATGACGCGCTCTACCGGTTGATACAAGCCAATGGCCGCGAACACCTGGGACAGATCGGCGGTTCGCCCATCCCTCACTCTCACAGTGACGCCGACCGCACGGGCCTGTTGCAGGCCGGCGATGGCAATGCCATGGGCACCTATATCGAGCGCTACGTCTACGATGCTGTCGGCAACTTCCTGCACATGCAACACCGCGGCAGCGATCCAGCGCATCCTGGCTGGACCCGCCATTATGTCTACGAAGAAAGCAGCCTGATCGAAACGGGGCAGGGTGGTGGATTACTCAAGACCAGTAATCGCCTGAGCCATACCAGCCTCGGCAATGGTCATGCTGCGGAACATTACCGCCACGACATCCACGGCAATATGACCCGCATGCCGCACCTGGGCGGTTCGCACCCGAACGAAAATATGCGTTGGGATTACCGGGACCAGCTGTATCAGGTCGATCCGGGAAGCGGCACGGCCTTTTATGTTTACGACGCCGCGGGACAGCGAGTACGCAAGGTATGGGAAAAAGCTCCGGGGTTGGTTGAAGAACGCTTTTACCTTGGCGGCTTTGAAATTTTCCGCCGTCACAACGGCGCCATTGGTAATGACAGCATCACACTGGAACGTGAAACCCTGCATGTGATGGATGATCAACAGCGTATCGCGCTTGTAGACATCAGGTCCCTTGACGTCACTGGCAATGATCCAATACCGAAACAAATCATTCGTTGTCAACTTGGCAACCACCTCGGTTCATCTCATCTGGAGTTGGATGAACAGGCGAAAATTATTTCCTATGAGGAATACTCACCTTACGGTAGTTCAACTTATCAGGCTGTTCGCACTCAAACCGAAACAGCCAACCGGTATCGATATACCGGGAAAGAACGAGATGAAGAAAGTGGATTGTACTACTATGGAGCAAGATACTATTCAGCCTGGCTCGGAATATGGACAAGCTGTGATCCAAAAGGATTAATAGACAGCCTAAGTTTATACATTTATACAAAATCAAATCCTATTAAATCAATTGATCCCGATGGTAAGCAAACCACAAAGCCTCCCAGTTTAAGACTACCAAATACCGCAGCTGAAGGTCGGAGCTTTATTCAGGATGTAAGAACTCGGATTGCAGCAAGTCCGAACTCACCTGTAGCGTTTCAAGATCGGGGAGTCTCGGTAGTTGTAATGAGGCTCCCAGAACCATATGTCGTTCAACGAGGGGCTGGACAAACATTTACCGATGCGGCAGTGGCGACGAATACCACTGCATCAGAAACTGTAATCAATACAAATCTTTATGAGTATTCCGGTTTTGGTGGGCGCATGGGTGCAGGAGCAGCCGCGGGTAGTGGACCAACTAATCCTGCAAATTGGCCTGCCCAAGGACAAGTTATTAGGGGAGGTACCGTTGTAGGCGGTCGGTCTTCACCATCTACTTATCATTTCGCCTGGACCAGGAATAGACCGGAACAAGTTGCCATAGAACAACAAGAACAGCGCTGGGCTAGTGGTGAAGCAGGCCCGCCTGCACCACCTGACCCTTCAGACGCATGGCAGTTTGGACAAGGGGATCCACCCAGCAGTGCAGATGTTGCTTTTGGAGGAGGAATACCTGTAATCATCAACGGACTTCCTTTTGGTACAGAAAATCGATACGCATCTGGTGCGCCATCTGGTTTGCCAACAACAGGGGATCCCGGAGAAAGCAATCGACGCTTTCTCACGCAACGCAGTAATTTAGGTTTTACCAGTTTAGAAGGTGGAGGGGCGACTATGGGTAAAGTCATCATGGGCATTGAACGAGAAAGTAACCTTCTTATTATTATGGTTCAAGAGCATGGAGCGTCTGGCATGCGACTTTCTCAAATTCGCGACTCACTCACAAGCATGGGTGTTGATGATGCTTTAGCTTGGGACGGATCAGATTCAGCTACTTTAGTGAGAGACAGTACAGTTACCATACAACCAGGAAATCTAAAAAACAATACAATTCCATTTGGAGCAGGATTCAGACTATGAAAGCCATTTTTTCCCTCATAGTATCCTTACCTGTCTTGATCATAGTTTGGTTAACCTATAACAGGATTGGAGCATTTATTTTTGCCGGAGGTAGCGATTCAGTCCTACAAGTTGTACGTACTCCATTGTGGATTTCTGCGTTAATATCATTTGTGCTTGTGATATCGCTGATTTATAGCATCTACTCTATTGAATGGAATATAGGCCAGCGCGCTTTCTTATCCATTTTATTTATTGCCTGGATACTAAATGGGCAAACGATAGGCGTATATCCAGATGGCCGAATTATGATTGGCTGGTATTTTTTCCCCATTAATATTACAAACACTTTGAAGCCTAATGAAAACCCTGAACAATACGTTTCCATTATCTCTGTTAAAACCAAGAATTTTTTCACACTGGAATTCAAAAATGAAAATGATCTAACAACAATTTTCGTCAATCCATGGCTGCAATCACCACTGATGAAAATTTTAATAGGTCTGGGATTTAATTCTCAAAAAAACCATAAACATAAATAAATCCAACGCAAAAAATATTTTATGAATTAGAAACCTGCGTAAGAGTTTTTTACCGTCCATGTTTTTTAATATTAGGACATAACTATCAGATTCTCATCATTACAACATGATCAGAATCAGAAGAGGATGCAATAATGAACAGAATTATTCACCCCTTAAAACAAGGGATGTCAGAATCAACTATAGCCGACCTGCAAGACGCCTTGCATGAATGCCTGAGCCGCAGTGCACTGCTGGCAGGCGATGAGCATGGCAGGAACGAATGGATTGTCATGTTACGGCGCGAGCGTTCACAGCAATACTACGGCGAAGCAACCCTAAAACTGGTATCCATCTTCCAGAAAGAACACAATCTGCAAGCCAGCGGCGACGTCGACAAGGCAACCGCCGATGCCTTGAATGCATTGCTCCAGCGCTGGGGACTGTTATCGCAGCAAGAAGAGCCTTGTGTATCGTCCAGAATCGTTACCGGCACCATTCGCCGCCACGACAAGCAGCCGCTGCATGGCGCGCAGGTGCGCGCGGTTCACGATGCCAAGGGCGGCGGGATTCGCCTGGGCGATGACACCACGGATATCGAGGGGCGCTACACCATCCGCTACGAATCCCTGCCCGGTGTGGACAGCATCAACCTGCAAGTCATCGTCTTTGGACATGACGGAAAAAAACGGCAGGCCTCCAAAACCATCCAGAACGCCGGTCCTCTGGAAACCGTCAACCTCGTCGTCAGCGCGGATACCTTTCACCTTCGCGGCACCTTGACCAGCGATCAGGGTGTTGCGGTGGAAGGTGTCACACTCAGCGTTTATCAACGCAGTTTTGGCGGCAATGAAAAGCCGCTCGATAAAACGGTCACCGCGCATGACGGCAGCTTCGCTGTTGAACTCAACCTGCCAGCGGAATCCACGGCGCTGGATATCCGGGCATCGATCGGCAATCAGGAGATATCGCTGATCGAACCGGGCCAGCAGGTTTCTCCGGGGGAGGTGCTGGCGCTGATCATTCCGGCGGAAAAACTGCCCGCGCCCAAATCGGAATTCGAGCGGCTCATCACCGATCTCCGTCCGCGCCTGAATGGTTTGCCGCTGTCGAGCGCGCGGGAGGACGACGAGCGGCGGGATATCACCCTGTTGCACCAGGCGAGCGGTTGGGACGCGCGGCTGATCGCGCTGGCGGCGTCCGCCGAGCAGCTTGCCGAACACATCAAGCTGGATACGGAAACCGCTTATGCACTCGTTCGCGCCGGACTCCCTGCGGACCCGATGCAATTGGCGAGGGTCAGCCGTGCAGGTGTCGAGCAGGCGCTCAACCATGCCGTGGAAGCCGGTGTCGTTTCCCTGAGTCCAGAACAGGTCAAACAGGCGCAGGGAACCCTCGACACGTTCGGGCGCAAGGAAAGGCGCAAGCTCGCCATGTTCGGCACCGCGTCCACCTATGGTTCCATGCTGAAGGCCACCGGGCTGGATGAGAAAGACCAGGACAGATTCGACGACTTATTTTCCGCGCACACCGGCGACACCGACGAACTCTGGCAAAAGGCGCGGGAGGCCGGTTTGCCGGATGATCAACTGAAGCTCACCGCGCAGCTCGGTATCTTCACGCTCAACAGTTCGCGGCTGGTGGAGAACCTGCGCGAGGAGATCGGCTCCACCGCCAGGATGGCCGATACCCTCGTCAAGGGAAAGCTCTACAACACGGAAGCCTGGGAAGCAAAACTGCGCTCGCTCGCCAGGGACGACGAACGCCTGCTTGCCCAGATGATTCCGACGGCGTTCGAGGCCGACACCGTGTCCGACCGGTTGCGCGCCTATGCCAAGGACCTTGCCGCCAACGTCAAGCGCAGCTATCCCATGCAGATCCTGGCCGAGCAGTTGCGCGCAGGGGAACTGACGCTGAACACGGTGGGCAACACGCCGGCAACGGCGGTGGCCAGCGTATTGGAGCGTGCGGCCGAACGGGAATTCGCGTTTGGGCAGCAGCCTTTCAGCCAGTTCCTCAGCGACTACGACCAGGCTCTGTTCCAGGGCATCACCAGCGAACAGCGGCAGGATGTCACCGCGGAATTGAAAACGCTCTACCGGCAGTACCAGCTGTCGGCCAGCGATGAAGGTTTCGCGGCGCTACGCAAGGCGGGCCTGCACTCGGCGCGGGATATTGCCGTCATGCCCCGGCAGGAATTCCTCGCCGTCCACGGCACGGCGTTTCCCAGCGCGGTGGAAGCCGACCTGACCTGGCACCGGGCCCACCAGATCAGCGCCGTGGCGCTCAATGTGGTCACCATCGCCAAACAGCTCGACTGGTCCCGCCCCATCCTGTCGATGGCGCAGCCTCCCGCCCTGGTATCCCAGGCGCAGGCATCGCTGATCAGGCAATTCCCGACACTGGAATCGCTGTTCGGCTCGCTCGATTTTTGCGAATGCGAGCACTGCCGGTCGGTGCTCAGCCCCGCGGCCTATCTCGTGGACTTGTTGAAGTTCGTGGACGACGCGCCGGGAAAACCCCGCAAACCCTACAACGCCCTGATCGAGCGCCGGCCCGACCTGCCGCACCTCAAGCTGACCTGCGAAAACACACTCACGCCCTTGCCCTACATCGACATCGTCAACGAAATCCTCGAGTTCTGGCTGGTGCAGAATCCCCACGGCCTGTCGCCGGCGGTGGCCTATGACACGGGCGACGCCAACAGCGAGGATCTGATCGCCGAGCCGCAAAACCTGTTGCCGGAAGCCTATACCCGGCTCAAGGCGGCGCGCTATCCGCTCACCGCGCCCTTCGACCTGTGGCTGGCCACGGTCAGGGCCTTCACGGATTATTTCGAGGTGCCCTTCTGGCAATTGCTGGAGGCCCTGAGCCCCAGCGATCAGTTGTATCCAACCGGTGGCGAGCGCTACGGGCAGGCGGCGATCGCCTATGAGCGCCTCGGCCTGTCACCGGCCGAGCTTGCCTTGCTGACCACCCAGGCCTCCCTGGACAACTGGCCCGAACTGTTCGGCTATGCGGCGAGCAACGCAACAGCGGCGCTCAATGAATTGAGCCATGCCAAAACCCTGGCGCGCCGACTGGGCGTCAGCTACCGCGAACTCCTGGCGTTGTTGCGCACCCGGTTCGTCAACCCGGCGCAGTCGCTGGTGCTGGTCGATCCGGAAAACGCCGGTGCCTGCAGTTGGGAAGATACGCGCCTGCGGCACCGCAATGGTTCGGCGGCGGGCGCCATCGATGTCGTGCTGCTCAATGTGCTGGTGCGCCTGTGGCGGCGGCTGGGCTGGTCGATCGAGGAACTGGATGAAGCCCTGAACACCTTTCTGCCGACGACGCCCGACCCGCGCAGCCTCGCCACACTCGCGCCGGCCCTCGCCAGCGCGCTACTGGGGCTTGCGCACCTGGCGCGGCTTATCGACACCCTCAACGCCGGCCGCGCGGGGCGGCGCAGCCTGCTGCCGCTGTGGGGACGCTTGTCCGATAGCCGTTATGAAGCCTTGTTCCTGTCGGGCACCACCCAGACGCGCAATCCCGCGTTTACCGGATCACCCGGCAATTACCTGTCCGCGCCCGGCGTGCTGCTCCATGACCATCAGGAGACGGTGCAGGCGGCGCTGCAACTCACCGCCGAAGATATCGGCCATATCCTGGAGGACGCCGGCCTGGCGGCAAACAACACGCCGCTGACGATGGATAACGTCTCCCTGCTGCATCGTTACGGGCTCCTGGCCAGGCTGCTGAAACTCAGTGTGGCTGATCTGCTGGTGCTCAAGGACCTGACCGGCCTCGATCCCTTCACGCCCCTGGTGGCACATCCCGTCGGCAACAGTAATGAGGACCATCCCTACCGCCACACCATCCGGTTTGTTGAACAGGCGCAGCGATTGCGTGCCAGCGGCCTGACCGTCGAGGACGTGGACTTCCTGACGCGGCACAGGTTCGATCCCGTCGGCTCCTTCCGCTCATCCGGCGAGCCGCCCCTGCCGCTGGTGCGCGCGCTCGCCGCCGACATCTCCCGTATCCGCGCCGAGCATGCCATTCCGAAAGACCCGCTGACATTTACCGACGACCAACTGGTGCGGACACTGGGGCTGGTGTTTGGCCCCACGGTCGTGCAGCCATTCCTGGAGGCCTGGACGGACCCCGACACGGACCTGCCACCCGAGCTTTTCGCGGCGCAGCTGGAGCGGCGCGTGATCCCCGGCGTGGGCGATGTCGGCTTCCTGGATGCCGCTGACCTGCCCGTGTTGTTCGATGTCACCCCCGGCGACCAGCCGGACGAACTGAACCGCCGCACCCGGCTGACAGAAAAGCTGTTGCCCTATGTGCAGCAGCACCTGATCCGCCAGGCTGTCGTAACTGCGGCGGCGGCCAACCTGGGGGGCGATCCCGTCCTGCTGGATAGGTTGCTGACCAGCCCATCGCTGGTGGAGGACCCGGATGCCGCCGGCCAGCCCTTGATGAACGCCTATGTGGCCGCTGGCAACCATGGCCTGACCAGTACGAACGGCAGGCTGACCGGCTATTTCGAAGTGCCGGTAACCGGGGGCTACCAGCTCACTGTCCGCTGCGAGGCCGCGGGTGTGCAGGTCAACCTGGGCATGGACCACCTGAGCGAACCCGCGCTGCTGGCCACCACCGCCGATGGCGCCCTGGAACCGGCCGCACAGGTGGAACTGCGGGCCGGAGTACCCTACGGCTTCACGTTGGAATACACCCCCGGAGCGGACGTGGGGCTCTGGATACGCGGCCAGCAGGTGCCGGAAACGCCGGTGGATGCGCTTATCACCTATCCGCGCGCGGAAGTCGTGGCGCTGCACAAACGCCACCTGCTGCTGACCAAGGCACTGCGCCTGGCCGACCGGCTCAAGCTCACCGATGTCGAACTCAACTACCTGCTCACCCACCGCCAGGATTTTGCCGGCCTGGACTTCTCACGACTGCCAACCGCTGCCGGTACCACGCCGCAAGCGGCGCGCGACGGCTTCGCGCGGATCATGCGCCTGGTCGATTATGTACGGCTGCGCGCGGACCTGGCCGCGGAACCCGAAGACCTGATCGGCATCTTCGCCCACGCCCGGAAAACCCTGCCCGCCGGTGCCGATCCAGTCGATGTCGGCGAGGAGATCCTGCAAGAGATGGCGGCGCGCCTCGCGGCCATCACCCGCCGTCGCGAAGCCACCCTGGTGTCTGCCATCCGTCTCGCCAGCCGGGAAACGGCACTGGTCAGCGGCCAGGTCGTCGCCCCGGCATTCATCAACGAGCAGGGCCTGGCGCGCTTGTGGCAGGTGCTGTCGCTGGCCGCCCGCCTGGGTGTGGACCCGGCGGCACTGGGCCGCTGGGCGACGCCGGAACCGGACGACAGGGTCGCGCGCGACGTGCGCGACACCGTCAAAGCCAAATACGCCATCGCCCAATGGCGCCAGGTGGCGCAACCCATCTTCGACAAGCTGCGCCAGCAGCGGCGCGACGCGCTGGTGGCCCAGGTGCTCCAGATCACCGGATACGAGCGGATGGAACGGCTCTTCGAGCACTTCCTGGTCGATCCCGGCACGGAACCAGTGGTGCACACTTCCCGCCTGCGGCTCGCCATTTCGTCCGTGCAGACTTTTATCCAGCGCTGCCTGCTGAACCTGGAAAAAGATGTCTCGCCCTCGTCCATCGTGGCCGACCGCTGGGAGTGGATGAAGCGCTACCGCGTGTGGGAGGCAAACCGCAAAATCTTTTTGTGGCCGGAAAACTGGCTGGAACCGGAATTCCGCGATGACAAAACCCATCTGTTTGCCGAACTGGAAAGCAGCCTTTTGGAAAGCGACCTGAATGACGAGGCCGTCGAGGCCGCGCTGCATCAATACCTCGCCGGTCTCGAAGAAATCGCGCGCCTGGATATCCGCGCCATCTACCAGGAGCGACGGCTTGCCGGCGATGTGCTGCACGTGGTGGCGCGCACGACCAACGCGCCCCACAAATATTTTTACCGCACCTGGTCGCACCGTTCCTGGACGCCCTGGCAACCGGTCACCGCTGAAATCGAAAGCGACCATGTGGTGCTGGTGGTCTGGCGCGAGCGCGTGCATCTTTTCTGGGTGCAAATACTGCCCCAGTCTGCCGCCGACACCCAGGGCAGCAGCACCAAGAAAGCAACGGAACTCAGCGCCAGGGAAATTGCCGGTATGAAGCCCAAAAAACTGGTGGATGTGCTGTTGTTTTCATCGTCGCTTTTCCAGGGCGAGTGGAGCGATCCCGTTCTGCTGGAAGCGGAGGAACCCTTGACCAAACCCGTCAATGATAACTTCCGTGCGCGCGATGTTCATATGTGGGGTGATGTGCTCGACAACGACGCCGTATCCCTCTCGCTGCTGGGCGGCGGCATCAACCAATCGTTCACCGTCTACAGCCCTTACGCATCGCCGAATCAATCCACATCCGTGCGTATACCCATCAACCCGCCTTATCTCACCGGCAGCACCGAAACACCGCTCGCACGGGTGGGGCAGGGACGGTGGAGGGGGCAGTCACCCAGACTCGCCGTTCACCTGGACGGCCACACCATCGTCAACGGAACATTCCGTCCCTGTGACATGACCCAGGATATCCTGGCGAAAACGCCCTACCGTTACCATCTGGTGATGACACCGCCGCCCGCCAAGCGGTATGTCACCAGCAAGAACGGCAAATCCCAACTGGCGGCAAATCAACCCGCTCACGCACCGGAAGATCCGTTTTTCTTCCTCGACCGCGACAACACCTTCTATGTGGAACCGGAATGGTTCGACCTGCCCATCTGGCAGGCGGACCGGGCCGTGATGGCGCAAACGCCGGTATGGCATGACTTTGACCGCAAGGAGTACTGGCTCGAACGGCAGATCAAGGCGGTTTTTCCAAAACCGGTCAACGTGCGGATCGAACCGCAGGATTTACCGCGGCCCGGAGACATTCTGACCGATGTGATCACGCATCCCGATACCCTGGTCACCCTGGGCGATCGCGCGATAGGTCCAAGCGGCGGATTGACACAGATCAACGCGGGCGACCTGATGCGAACCGGCCCTCACGGGCGCCTGGTCAGAACCCATTCACAACTCACCGCAACGGGCCGTCAAACGATCGACAGCCGTATCGATCGCTAAGCCACCGCGATCGTCAAGCACAGGAGCCGAACAACCATGCCAACGGATCAACTGACTTTCAACATCCAGTCCTTCCACGGAAACAGCCGTTTCCTGGGGCTGGAACAACACACCGCCGCCAACCTGAGCGCCAGCCTCGGTTTTTATCCCATCGCTCGGATGCCGGATTTCAAGATCATCAAGATGCGCTTGCTGCGGTACCGCTTTTACACCCATTACCATCCCTACGTGGATGAGCTGATGCAAAAGCTCATCCGCGGATCGGTGCGCGGATTGCAGAGCGCGGACACGGCAACGCCGGCACTTTTCCAGCAGCTTTTCAGCAACAGCCGCTACGCACCCAGTTCGCTGTTGGTGGTCAACGACGAACGGCATCGCCATCCGGTGAAGGAGTTGGATTTTTCGTCCAGCGGCGCCTATTCGGTCTACAACTGGGAACTCTTCTATCACCTACCCATCACCATCGCGATCCACCTGAGCCGCAACCAGCGTTTCGCCGAGGCCCAGCGATGGCTGCATTACATTTTCGATCCCACCGACGACAGCAACGCGCCATCGCCGGAGCGCTACTGGCAAGTCAAACCCTTCCGCGAAAACACCCCGACGCTGATCGAACGGGTCCTGCTCAACCTGTCCACCGGCGAAGATCCCAAGCTGTGGGAAGAAACCGTTGCCAGCATCGACAAGTGGATGGACACGCCCTTCCGGCCGCACGCGGTCGCGCGCTACCGCCACACGGCCTACATGCTCAAAGCCGTGATGACCTATCTCGACAACCTGATCGACTGGGGCGATGCGCTTTTTCGCCAGGACACGGGCGAAAGCATCAACGAAGCCACCCAACTCTACGTGCTGGCCGCCGGCATCCTCGGACCCCGTCCGCAGGAAGTACCTAAAAAAGGGCAACAGCAGCCGCAGACCTACGCCAGCCTGCGCGCCGACCTGGACAAGTTCGGCAACGCACTGCGCGAGCTGGAAGCCGATGTGCCCTTCGCCAGCATGGTGGATGTGCCGGAAACCATCGACGAAGGCAGCGTGGCGGCACTGCGCAGCATCGGCGAATCACTTTATTTTTGCGTGCCGCGCAACGACAAGCTGCTCGCTTACTGGGATACGGTGGCGGACCGGTTGTTCAAGATCCGTAACAGCCTGAACATCCACGGCGTGTTCCGCCGGTTGGCACTCTTCGAGCCGCCCATCGATCCCGCGCTGCTGGCCAAGGCCGCCGCCGCGGGCCTGGATATCGGCGCGATCGTTGCCGGCCTCAGCCAACCCTTGCCACTGGTGCGCTTCTCGGTGCTGATCGCCAAGGCCGGCGAACTCTGCCAGGAAGTCAAATCCCTCGGCGGTCAACTGCTCTCCGCCATCGAAAAAGAAGACGCTGAAAAACTGGCGATCCTGCGCGCCAGGCACGAAAGGACATTGCTGGAACTGGGCGAGGTGGTCCGCTACGGGCAGTGGCAGGAAGCCATCAAAGCGCGCGAAGGTTTGGAGAAATCCTTTGAAGGTGCCGTCGCCCGCCTCGTCTACCACGAACGGCAATTGGGAACCGATGAAAGCACCATCGACATTCCCCCGCTGGATGACCTGGACACGGATGCCTTGCAACGCTTGCGGCTGCGGGCGCGCGAACCGGAACTCTCGCACCACAGGATCGAGGTGGATATCGCGGAACCCACCATTGTGGATGTCCAGGGCAAAAAGATTTCCAGCTATGAAGCCCAGGAACTGGATCTGATGTGGGGCGCCCAACTGGCCCAGGACATCGCCACGGGATTGGACGCGCTGTCTTCCGGGCTGGCGATGATTCCGGATATAGAAGCGGCCGCCAAGCCCATGGGTGCCGGTGCCGGTATCACTTTCGGTGGCACCAACATATCGCGCGCCGTGTCCGCGGGCGCCCACCTGGCGCGCGGTGTCGCCGGGCGGCTCAATTACGAAGCGGGCAAGGCCGCAAAAATCGGCGGCTATGCGCGCCGCGAACAGGATTGGCTGTTCCAGCGTAACGTCATCGCCAGCGAGATCACCGGCATCTACAAGCAATGGCGGGCAGCGCAAATCCGTGAAGCCCTGGCGGAACGCGAATGGCAAAACCACCAGCAACAAATTCGCCAGGCCGAGGAAGTGGAAGCGTTCCTCACCAACCCCAAAACCGGCAAGACCAGCAATGTCGATCTCTACACCTGGATGCGCCGCGAAGTGCGCAGCCTGTATGGACAATGTTTCCAGTTTGCTTTCGACGTTGCCAAAAAAGCCGAGCGCGCACTGCAATTCGAGCTGGGCGATACCGGGCAAAGCTTCCTGCAATACGGCTACCAGGCCGGCAAGGAAGGTTTGCTGGCCGGTGACAAGCTGTACCTGGACATCAAGCGGATGGAAATGGCCTACCACGAACAGAACCGGCGCGAATACGAACTGACCACCCACGTCAGCCTGCGCCAGCTCGATCCGGTAGCCCTCCTGCGCCTGCGCGCCACCGGCAGTTGCGAATTCGTGCTGCCGGAAGCCTATTTCGATCTGGAATCCCCCGGGCATTACTTCCGCCGCATCAAATCCGTGGCGCTGAGCATTCCCTGCGTCAGCGGCCCCTATACCAGCATCAATGCCACGCTGACGCTGCAACGCAGTTCGGTGCGCGTCAGTCCCTTGCTGTCGGACGGCGAATACCCGCGCAACGGCGACGATGCCCAGCGCTTCAATGATCACTTCGGCAGCGTCCAGTCGGTGGTGATCAGCTCGGCCAACCAGGATAACGGGCTTTTTGAAACCAACCTGCGCGACGACCGCTACCTGCCCTTTGAAGGCTCCGGCGCCATCAGTAGCTGGCGGCTCGACTTGCCCGCCGAATTGCCGCTGTTCGATCACGACACCATTGCCGACGTGGTATTGCACCTGCGCTACACCGCGCGCGAAGGCGGCCTGCCGCTGCGCACGGCGGCCGTGACGGACCTGAAACAAAAAATGGCTGACGCCACGGCGGCGGGTTCCGTCAGGCTCTTTTCGGTGCGCCATGAATTCCCCACCGAATGGGCCCGCTTTACCGCAACCCGGCTCAATGCCCAGACACCGGAGGCACCACTCACCATCACCCTGCGCGAAGAACACTACCCCTTCTGGGCCAGGAAGCTTGCGCCCATCGCGTTGCGGGGCGCGACCTTATTTGCGGAACCCGGCGGACAAACCAAACCAACCATCACGCTGGCCACCGCCGCAAATGGCGAACCAGACCGCGTGGAATACGCCTTACCCAGGGATGCAAACCTGGGCGGCATTCGCACAGGCGCGCTCAGTGATCCCCTGCCGCCCGCCCTGGGTGAATTGACCCTGTACCTGGACGATAACTCGATGGAGGACCTGTGGCTGGTGCTTGCCTGGGGTGAACAGGAATAAGCCCTGCCGGCAAGATCATGTCATCATGGGCCCCCAGGCTCATGACGCAACGACACCGGGGTGCGTTTTGATGGCCCCGGTTTCCGTTGGATGTATGTTCACCCATGACGCGACTGCCTGATATACCCACCAGCCACGCGGCGATTTTCCGCCTGGCCTTTCCCATCATCCTCGCCAACGCCGCCGTGCCCCTGCTCGGGCTGGTGGACACGGCGGTCATCAGTCACACCGGCAGCACCGCGGATCTCGGCGCTATCGCGCTGGGCTCGCTGGTATTCAGCTTCGTTTATTGGAGCTTCGGGTTTTTGCGCATGGGCACCAGCGGTTTTACCGCCCAGGCCGCAGGCGCGAACGACTGGCTGCAAGTGCGCCTTGCCTTCGGGCGCGCACTCCTGCTCGGCACCGGTATCGGCCTGGCATTGCTCCTGTTGCAACAGCCGCTGCTATGGCTGGCATTGCAACTGCTCGACGGCAGCGCCGAGGTGGAAGCCGGCCTTGCCGATTACTGGACACTGCGCATCTGGGGCGCGTCCGCCTGCCTCGGCAGCTACGCGCTCATGGGCACCCTGATCGGCCTGGGCAAAACGCGGCAACTGCTGTGGCTGCAACTGCTGCTCAACGGCATCAACCTGATACTGGATGTGGTTTTCGTGGTGGGGTTCGGCTGGGGCGTCAAAGGCATCGCGCTGGGAACGGTGATCGCCGAGTGGACCTGTTTTGTCGTTGGCCTGTGGCTGGTGTGGAGACTGTTGCGGCCCAAAGCGGGTGATGGTTTCTGGCCGCGACGGCAACTGCTGGAGCGGCAGGCACTGTTCAATACCTTCAAGGTCAACGCCGATATCCTCTGGCGCACCCTGAGCCTGCTGCTGGGCTTTGCCTGGTTCGTGAACCAGGGCGCACGCTTCGGCGATGCCACGCTCGCGGCTAACCACATCCTGTTGCAGTTTATTTCCTTCTCGGCGTTCTTCCTCGACGGCTACGCCTTCGCGCTCGAATCCCTGGTGGGCCGGACCTTGGGCGCGCGGCGGCGGGACCTGCTGGACCGCGTGATGATCGCCTCCACCCGGCTGGCCGCCGCCAATGCCCTGGGTTTGACACTCCTGCTGGCCTTCGCCGGCCCCTGGGCGATAGCCGCGCTGGCCCCCCTGGCCGATGTGCAAGCACAGGCCCTGCGTTATCTGCCTTATGCGGCGATCTATGTGCTGGTGTCCTTTGCCGCGTTTCAACTGGACGGCATTTTTATCGGCGCCACCCGCAGCCGCGCGCTGCGCAACGCGGGCATCCTGTCGCTGGGGGTTTTCCTGCTGCTCGCCTGGTGGTGGGCCGGGCGTTACGGCAACACCGGCTTGTGGTGCGCGTTTATCGGGTATGTGATTGCCAGGGCGGTGTGTCTCGGTGTTTATCTGCCGGGATTGAGAAGGAGAATAGGGCAGGCGCATTGAGCCGCGCAATCCCAAGGCTTTTTTGGTGAGGACGACTTTCCCTGCAAGCCTTCCCCATGCAAGTCAAATGACGACAGCAATGAGAGGTAAACACCATGGCTATCTATGATGTGATCGTCATCGGCGGCAGCTACGCCGGCATGGCCGCCGCCCTGCAACTGGCGCGCGGACGCCGCCGGGTACTGGTGATCGACGCGGGCATCCGCCGCAACCGCTTTGCCGCCCATTCCCACGGGTTACTGGGACAAGACGGCAAATCCCCTGACGCCAAGGCACAGCTGCTCAACTACCCCAACGTCACCTGGCGGGAAGGCGCTGCCCTTGTTGTTGAAAAACAGGCGGCGGAACAAACCGCCAGCGGTTTCACCGTCATCACAACAGACAAGCAAACCTTCAGCGCCGAACGCCTGATCCTCGCCACCGGCGTGCGCGATCAACTCCCCGCCATTCCCGGCTTGCAGGAACGCTGGGGCAAAACCGTGTTCCACTGCCCCTACTGCCACGGCTACGAACTCAACCAGGGTCCACTCGGCGTCCTCGCGGTGGGCGAAGTCTCCCTGCACCAGGCGCTGCTCATCCCCGACTGGGGCCCCACCACCTTATTCACCAACCACTGCTTCACACCTGACGACGCCCAGCGCCAACAACTGGCTGCACGCCAGGTGCGCATAGAAACCGAAGCCGTGAGCGAAATCGGTGGCGAGCAATCCGTTATTGTGAAACTCACCAACGGCAAGTCGGTGGAATTGGCCGGACTGTTTGTCGCCTCCCTCACCAGCCCGGCCAGCCCCATCGCCCAGGACCTGGGCTGCGAACTCGCCGAAAGCCCCATAGGTTTCTACGTCAAAACCGACGAACTCAAGCAAACCTCTGTACCCGGCGTATTCGCTTGCGGTGATCTGGCGCGGCCAGCGGGCAGTGTGACTTTTGCGATAGGGGATGGTGCCTTGGCAGGGTTTGCTGTGCACAGATCGTTGATATTTGAGGGGTTGGAATAGGACAGAATTTGACCGACTCTTAGGCATTATTGGAAAACCTTATCCGTGAAGGTCGTATCAGCGCTAATATGACTGCTGAAGCCCTGGCCCAGCGCGCTGACATCTCCCGCTCGCTTCTGCAGCGAATGGAAAAAGGCGGCCCAGGCTACGCGACGAAGCATAGCTCCCGGAAATCAATAGGTGTTTACTACTTAGAAAATGAAGCTAAGCCACTCTGGCAATTACATGGTGTGCCGCTTCAACAGGCGATTCGGAAGCGTAAACATCCAGTGCCCTTCTGGATGCTTCATAACGCAGCTCTTCAACAAACTCTTTAAAAGCTCTGCCTTCCGGATCGCTTACTGAGGGTGATGGAATTTGTATGAGCAACTCGCATAACTCAGGCTTAAACAACGTCGCTTCATCGCGCAGCCTGTCCAATTGCCACAATTTACTTTGTGCCCTTACCAAAGCCTGTTGAATACGGCTGGAATCGGGAACTGCATCAAATTGCGCCGCGTAGGTATCCGATAAAAACCCAAACGTAATCGGGACGCCGGAACCCCGGATCGCAATCGCACGATCAAAAAAACCGACAAAGTCGGACCGCTGCCTGGCAACAGCCTCATAAATGTTTTTGCGCCAGGATTCCAGTGCGGAAAGCTCTGTTTTTTTAGGTGACGGCGTTTTTGTCACCTCGGCCGAAAAACTAAAGGATGAACAATACATGGCTGCCCTATGCAGCCCTTCCTCAATATTTTCAGCTAACGATGAATTCACATTGCCCAAATAAAAACCTTCCAACGGTGGCTCCCACTCCATCGACAGCGGCTTATTGCTATAAAAAAGTTCTGCTGATTTAATACAGGCATTCAGCGCATCGGCTATACCCGTACCTAATTGATCGCCATACATTTTTTTTAATTTTTCTGCTTGTATCAACTTGGCTGCAATCAATGCTTGATCACCACCTTTAATAACAGCACCCAAGGTAATGCGCTCGCCCGACAATGGGATAGGCTCAACCTGAAGGCTGCACCAACTGAATTCGTACTCTGGCAATGTCGGAAAGTTAGTGATCATGGTTTTGATTCTTTACATTTTTGTGGACGGCAGAAAATAATTCTGCCTGCTTTATACCTAGATCCTGCGTCAGGATGTTGTGCATTTCCGGCATACGTGCTTTTAAAAAGTGAATTTGCTTATCGAAATACAGCTTCATGCACCTTCCCTCTTTTTTTACGCGGAGGCAATCATAAACCTCATCCCAGTCTATTTGCTCGTAACCCTCAACCACTTTCATCGCGTGATGGCGGATACGATGCAGCTCAAGCTCCGATTTACCCCTGGCCAGTATAGTTAACAGCTGGGGGCTAACCGGCGTAGCGGCACTCATATGCCCGGTAAAAGCCTCATCATGGTCAAACAACCAAAATATACCGCCTCGTTCAAAGGCCATGTTATTCGGTAGCCGATCCCCATTGACAATCCATTCATCAAACACAGCGCTTTTTACTAAATCATCCCACCTGAGTAAATCTGCCTCAAAACTGGACAACTCTTTCAGCGGGAAGAGCCGCGTACCATCATCCAGGGCTCCAAAGGCCAAATGCTCCAGATTCCCTACCTGTTGGTGGAATTGTGTATTCGCCACATTAACGTAATAACCCTGGCGAATGGGAAGATGCAACATCCTGCCCAGAACCGAGCAAATCGCCTCCCTGGCAATTCCTTCCAGGCTAAGCAACTTAACAAAGGCCCGCGTGGATAACGTGTGGACCCCTTTAAAGGTGAAATCAGGCCCTGTTTTGATCAAATTTTGGACAATTTGGACCGCTTCCCTTGGCGTAATGGCGTGTATTACACAAACGGTCATTTATCGGTAAGCGTTCATTCTAAGGCGTAATTGACTGCGCGGTTAAATGCTGGTGTGCGAC
>CAYWCW010000014.1:0-80589 GCA_964456865.1 uncultured Cellvibrionaceae bacterium | reverse complement strand
AATGTCAAAACGATCCACAAACTGTTTGGACGCTTTGTTTTTTCAGTCATGATGAAGATTTCCTTGTTTATACCAACAGATTCATAACCACAGGATGTGGAAACGACACAAATTTTTAGGCTTCAGCAGGCTATCCGGGATAGCGCCAAACAGAATCTAACCGATATTTAACCTATTCAATTCCATACTTTTTAACATTTTCTTCTGTAACGCATTTATTAATAAAATCCACTTTTTCTCCTTCGCAAGTAGGCCGCGATATGATACCAATCATTCTTTCATCAATTCTAAAAATTCCCTACTTATAGAAAAGTAACTTTCTTTTTTTGAATCATCAAATATCTTACATCCTCTATTTTCAATCCAACCAAACACTAGCGATTTTCTCCACGACTCCAAACTTCCACCCCCATGAATCGAACCCATGCCTGACCCAAGAAAAAAATCTATTTTTATAACTAGAATTTCATTATTTTTTGTATCTCGAATTATATTTTCTTGCTTTCCAATAGCATGATCAAATGCCTTTACCTGATAAAACTCTTCTCGTATTCTTGGAGAATAACTTTCATTGTTGTTATTATTTTTAAGATCAAAAAAATATTCGTCAGAGTTATTTTTTTCCAGAAAATCTGGATTATCAACAAGCAATTTTTCTGGATCCTTATATATCCATAACCCAGATTTGGTTGAACAATAATATTGATGTTTAATAACTGTTGGAATAAGATCCCAAAATTGTCCTAAAAATAAAACCACAAAAGCAACACATGAAATTACAAACGCTCTCCTTTTTTACCCGGTAAATTTGAAAGTTACCCAATCCAAAAATATTATTATCAAAGCACTCGCCAATACATAGATTCCAAGAATAGCAATTATCACCAATCCTATCATCAGACACTCCAATTCAATCTTAAGCACGGGCTAAGGAACACCACAAAGTCCCCGATTCGGGGACATCATGCCTTGTCCTCATAATCGGGACAATGATAAAGTCCGTTTATGACCCCAAATATCAAGCCCTGCTTGAATACCTTAAAAAGTCTCGCCTCGAGCGAGGATTGACCGTGCGCGGCCTTGCCGCATTGATCGATGAGCCCTTCCAGTTTGTCAGCAAGGTGGAAACCGGACAGCGACGACTGACTGTCCATGAGTTTGTCCAATACTGTGAAGCGCTGGAAATAGATCCTGCGAAAGGCATCAAACCGCTTTTACATACGTGAGCTTTGGGCAACGTCTCAAATAGAAAACAGCAAAATGCCATGCTTCAAGGCTCGTTGCTGTTACCCATAACGAACCCGAAGCATAGCTTCATCGTTGTGGTTTTGTATATACCCTGCTTCAACTACCGGCCAAAGATTTCAGCCTCATACCTGGATCGGTTGTACGGCATCCGATCTACTGTAAACAATGAAGCACGGGCATGCCGAATACACATCCAGGCTGTTTCCCTGTCTCCGGCGATCAAGGCCGCCCTCAGAGCCTCATCGGAAAAATCGAAACCGTCATAAGCCATCGAAAACAATGCCAGACGTTCTTCCGACGGTGGAATACCCGCGACGAACCGGTCAATTCTTGCTTCACATACCTCGGCGATACTGTTAAATAGTGCTTGCCTTTCCTGCTTATCCAAGCGCCTGAAAAATGCCGGGGACAAGTCGGGTGCTTTTTTTACCCATCCCCTGCTGCCAGCAGACATTTCACTGAACAGTTCAATCAGTGCATAGCGACTATTTTGATAAACCATCGCATCCAGACATTGATAATCCATCTTATATGTCCCAATCCTGTATTACCCGAGGACCCAAGATGCCGCCTAGTCCCCAATTCGGGGACATACTAGCATGTCTTCATAATCGGGACAATGATCAAGTCCGTCTACGACCCCAAATATCAAGCCCTGTTGGCGTACCTCAAAAAGTCTCGCCTGGAGCGGGGCTTGACCGTGCGCGATCTTGCCGCACTGATCGATGAACCCTTCCAGTTTGTCAGCAAGGTGGAAACAGGACAGAGACGGTTAGCTGTTCACGAATATGTTCAATACTGCGAAGCCCTGAAGCTGGATCCTGCCGAGGGAATCAGGCTGCTATCCGATAAAAATACTCGCCGCCGCTGAGGGCGTCGTTCCCCTTTGAGATCAAGGTTCACATCAGGACAAACGCTGCCTGAAATCCTCATAGCCGAAACGGCGGATCACGTCCAGCTCATCGGTGCGGGAATCCCAGAACGCAATGGATGGCAAATTGATGCCGTTGAAGGTGGTGGTCTTTACCATGGTGTAGTGAGACATATCATCGAACAGCAACCGCTGGCCAACTGACAAGGGTTTTTCAAAACTGTAATCGCCAATCACATCCCCTGCCAGGCACGTCATGCCGCCCAGGCGGTAGGTATGTGGCAGTTCCTCAGGCCGACCCGCGCCAAGGATATCCGGCCGGTAGGGCATTTCCAGCACGTCGGGCATATGACAGGTCGCGGAGGTATCCAGGATGGCTTGCGGCATGGTGTTCCAGATCACATCCAGTACTTCGGTGACCAGCACACCGGAATGGATCGCCGTGGCTTCACCCGGTTCGAGATAGACTTGCAGGCCCGTACGCGCAGAAAAGTCACGGATCAGCGCGATCAGGTCATCCACCTGGTAATCGGCACGGGAGATATGGTGGCCTCCACCAAAGTTGATCCAGCGCAACTGCGTAAACCACTGCCCGAATTTTTCCTCCACGGCCGCCAGGGTTCTCGCCAACGGCGGTAAATCCTGCTGGCAAAGCGTGTGAAAATGGAGGCCGGAAATACCGTCCAGCAATTCTGGTTTGAACTGGCTGAGCGGAATGCCCATGCGCGAACAGGGCGCGCAGGGATCATAAAGTGCCACCTCGCCTTCCGAGTGTTCGGGGTTGATGCGCAATCCAAACGCCAGCTGCGGCCGCTGTGCCTTGGCCGCCATGGCCATGGGCTTGAACCTTTCCCATTGGGAAAAGGAATTGAATACGACATGGTCAGCGATTTTCAGAATCTCGCGCAGGTCTTCTTCTTTGTAGGCGGCGGAGTAACAGTGCACTTCACCACCGTACTCTTCTTTTCCCAGACGTGCCTCATGCAAGCCACTGGCACAGGTCCCCGAGAGATATTGCCTGAACATCGGCGCCAGGCTCCAGCAGGAAAAAGCCTTGAGCGCCGCCAATACCTTTGCTCCACTCTCGCGCTGCACGCGATGGAGGATTTGCAGATTGCGTTCAACAACTGCCTTGTCTATCACATAGCAGGGGGAAGGTACGCGGTGAGGATTGAATTGATCGAAGTTTGAGGGCATTGGGGTTGGGACTCTGTGGGGAGATGGCCAGGGTAGCAGATGGTGGTATTTACTCTGGTTTAAAGAAATATTTTTTTGGTTATTGTGCCATTGCATCACCACCACCAAACTCTCAACTGCGACAAAAAATTTGGAATGTTGGCACAATCAGGGTTTGGGTGGGGGATAGTCCTGGCAAGACCATCGACAGCATGGATGCTGTCGCTGAGCCCCCATGGATGGGTTCACGGCGTGTCTTGCCAGGACTATCCCCCACCCAAAACCGGCTCCAGTGGCACCCAACAATCAATCCTTCATCACAGTATTATTGGCCTCGGTAACATCCGATATCTGCCAGGGCAAACCGTATTTATTCAGATCCTCCATAAAAGGATCCGGATCAAACTGTTCCATGTTCCAGACACCCGGCGCCTTCCATTTGCCTTCGAGAATCATCTTGGCACCGATCATGGCAGGCACGCCGGTGGTATAGGAAATCGCCTGGGACTGCACCTCGGCATAGCAGGCTTCGTGGTCACACACATTGTAGACAAAAACCACCCGCTCCTTGCCATCCTTGATGCCGCGCGCCAGGCAGCCGATGCAAGTCTTGCCCTTGGTCAAGGGGCCGAGGCTCGCCGGATCGGGCAACAGTGCTTTCAGGAATTGCAGCGGAATGATTTCCTTACCCTCAAACATCACCGGCTCGATGGACGTCATGCCCACATTGCCCAGCACCTCCAGGTGCTTGAGGTAATTGTCGGAAAAGGTCATCCAGAAGCGCGCGCGCTTGATTTCCGGGAAGTGCTTGGTGATGGACTCCAGTTCCTCGTGGTACATCAGGTAGATTTTCTTGGGGCCGATGTCCGCGGGAAAATCGTATACGCGATTCACCGACAGCGGGTCGGTTTCGCGCCAGTCGCCGTTTTCCCAGTAACGGCCCTTGGCGGTGACTTCGCGGATATTGATTTCCGGGTTGAAGTTGGTGGCAAAGGGTTTGCCGTGGTCGCCCGCGTTGCAGTCGATGATATCCAGGTAGTGGATTTCATGGAAGTAATGTTTTTTGAGATAGGCGGTGTACACATTGGTCACGCCCGGATCAAAGCCTGATCCCAGCAACGCCATGAGGCCGGCATGCTTGAATTTGTCCTGATACGCCCATTGCCAGGAGTATTCGAACCTGGCGGTTTCCGGCGGTTCGTAGTTGGCGGTATCGAGATAGTCCACGCCGGCCTCGAGGCAGGCGTCCATGATGGTCAGGTCCTGGTATGGCAAGGCCACGTTGATGACCAGATCGGGTTTTTCGGCGCGGATCAATGCCACCAGTTCAGGCACATTGTCGGCATCCACCTGCGCGGTTTTGATGGGGCGGTCCAGTTGCGCGGCAATGGCCTTGCATTTGGATTCCGTGCGGCTGGCCAGCACGATCTCGTTGAAGACTTCCGGCAGCTGGGCACACTTGTGTACCACCACACTGCCAACGCCACCGGCGCCGATAATCAAGACTTTCGCCATGTCACTTTCCCCTGAATGGATTAGCGTTCGAAATAGGTGTAGCCGCGCAGGCTTTCGGAAAAAGCCGCCAGCATCTGCTGGCGGTCCGCCACGGTGATGCGGCCATCACGCACGGCCTGTTCAGCGGTTGCACGAAATTGCTGGAACATATCCGCCGGATTGTATTCGACGTAACTGAGCACATCGGCAATGCTGTCGCCGTGCAGTTCATGCACAAACTCGATACTGCTGTCGGGATTGATGCGCACGCTGGCAACGTTGGTATCACCAAAAAGATTGTGCAGGTCGCCCAGGGTTTCCTGGTAGGCCCCGACCAAAAAGACACCCAGGTAATACTCCTGCCCTGCCTTGATACCATGTAAAGGCAAAATGTTGGTTTCGCCCTCCGGGCCGGCGAATTTCTGCAACTTGCCATCACAGTCACAGGTCAGGTCGGCGATGATAGCCTGGCGGTCGGGCTCTTCATTGAGGCGGTGAATGGGCATGACCGGAAACACCTGGGCAATGGCCCAGGAGTCAGGCAAGGATTGGAAAACACTGAAATTACCGTAGTAGATGTCCGCCAATTGCTGCTGTAAGGTTTCCAGTTCCGCGGGAATACGTTTCAGCTGCGGCAGCAAATGCGCAATCTTCTGCAATCCGGCAAGGTACAGGTTTTCACCCAGTGCGCGGCTGCGCAAACTGATGTCGCCGCGGTGGAACAGATCGCGGATCTGATCGCGGTAGTAGATGACGTCGTTGTAACACTCCTGCACATTGGCGGGTTTGATCGATGCCAGCGAGTGCCACATGTTCTCGATCATCTCGTGGCTGTCCGGCGGCAACTGATCGGGCAGCGGCGCGGGCTCGAAGTGAGTGACATCGAGGATGTTGAACAACAGCACCGCCGTATGCGCCACCGTGGCACGGCCCGATTCGGTCACGATGGTCGGGTGCGGAATGTCGTGTTCATCCAGGGATTCCTGGATGGCCTCGACCACGTCGATGCAGTATTCCTGGATGGAGTAGTTGCGGCTGTGGCCACTGGTGCTGCTGGTGCCGTCATAGTCGATGGCCAGGCCGCCACCCAGGTCGATATAACCCAGCGGCGCGCCCTCGCGCACCAGCTCGATGTAATAGCGGCAGGCTTCCAGCACACCGGCGCGAATGCTGCGGATATTGGGAATCTGGGAGCCGAGATGAAAGTGCAGCAACTGGAAACAATGCAGCAGGTTGGCATCGCGCAGGGTGTCCAGCACCGCGACCAGTTCATTGGTATTGAGGCCAAACAGGCTGCGGTCGCCGCTGTCCTCGCTCCAGTGCCCTTCCACCTTGGTGGACAGTTTCAGACGCACGCCGATCAGTGGATCAACGCCCATCAGGCGGCTACGCTCGATGACCAGCAACACTTCGGCCAGGGTTTCCAGCACAAAAAAGCAATTGAACCCGAGCTTGCGCGCTTGCAGGCCCAGGTCGATGAATTCGGCATCCTTGTAACCGTTGCAGACGATCAGCGCGTCGCGGTCCTTGAGGGTGGACAGCGCGATCATCAGTTCCGCCTTGCTGCCCGCCTCCAGGCCGTGATGGTAGCGCTCGCCAAAGCGGGCGATCTCGGCAATCACGTGGGATTGCTGGTTGACCTTGATGGGAAAGGCGCCGCGGTACTGGCCCTGGTAACCACTGGCCTCGATGGCCAGCGCGAAGGAATCGTTGAGGGTGCTGATGCGGGTGTCCACCAGGTTTTCCAGCCGCAGCAGCACCGGCATGGCCAGGCCGCGCTGTTGCAGGCCGTCGATGATCTCCACCAGGGAAACCGTTGCCTCGCCATCGGCGCTGGTGACACGCACGATCACCTCGCCCGCCTCGGAAACCCCGAAGTAGCCGCCACTCCATTCATCGATGCCGTAGAGTTCGGCGGATTTACGCGCATTCCACGCGGAGATCTGTACGGATGTATTCAATTTTCACCACCCCAGAGAAACAAACAGGCCTGACGGCCTGCGGGTAAGAGAAACGACGCCTGCCTCCGAGGGGCAAAAAACGTCCGGGAGACATTTTTGGCGCCGCGTCACATGGATGGCACGCCACAAAAACGCCAAAGGGTGCGCAATTGTCCACATTTTTCATGAAAAATAAAGTTTCATTGCCCCTGTCACCCCGTATTTATGACAAGGGAAAGCATAGACCCACCGAAAGGCAAGCAAAGATCCACCGAAGGGAAAGCATAGATCCACCGCAAGGCAAGCATAGTTCCGCCGAGCGGATGCGCAAGCAGTCCCGCCGGGTGCTACGACTCCTGTAGCAGATAGCGGATCAACTGCCCCATGTTTTTGACATAGGTGCGGGTGGAAATTCCCAGTGGCGGGTTATCGACCGGGTAAGGCGAGGTATCCCACGCATCCCCCACCAGGGTACCAACGGGCCTGCGTGGAGGTGTGGCGGGTCCCGGACCCTGGTAGGCATGGGTCTGGTTGCGCAAGGGAGTGGGCCAGTAACCTTGGGTGTTGAGCCCGGCGATGAGCTGCTGGACCGTACCAACCAGGGCCGCGCCGTCCCCCACAGAGTCAGCGTCCGGACTGGAGTCATCCTCCAGCGTGAAATAGCGAGGCAAGGCCACCAGCCGGGTCGTTTTCAGGGGTGAACCCGCTGTCACTTCCTCGGGTTTCAGTTGTAGCACCTGCTGGTAATCATGTTTGAGCCCTTCCACATCCACAAAGCGGACCGAACGGTAGTGCATCAGCTCGTTGCCGGGCGTGTAGTCTACGTAGTATTCCCCGTTCACCACGTTTGAGCCCCGGCGGTGGGTGTAGAGAGGCCTGCCCGTCCCCAATTCCACAAAGGTGGGATGGGTGCGCCCATCCCGGATCTGTGCTGCGGGCAGGCGAACCCTGTCGAGCCACGCCAGCGCCTCGGGAATCCGCGCCAGAAACTTTGTCTCGCCCGTCATGCGGTAGAACTTGATCAGCTGGCGGATATTGTTGCCTGTGGTCTGGGGAGAGAGGGATAGGGGCTCGTAGCTGCGCGCCCCGGCGGGTTGCAGCTCCGGCGTGTATTGGAGGGCCCAGCCCGGCTGGGGCTGCCCCTGCTGGGTCACGAGGAAGGCATTCATGGCGCGGATGATGGGTTCCCTCACCCGCTGCTCGCCCAGGGCCTGGTAGCACATCAGAAGAAATTCGATATTTTCCTCGGCCACATCGTCATTGAAGGTAATGAACGAGGTGTAGTCGGGCTGGTCCTTGCGCGGATAATCGTGGCGCAACGGAAAGCGCTGTGGCCAGCCACCGATGGGATATTGGGCGTTGAGGACAAAATCTATGGATTTATCCAGGGCCGGGCGGTATTTGGGGTCGAGCTTTTCGAGGTAAAGGCGCAACAGGAATTTGGACGCTTCCGCCGTGCCGCCATCATCGAAGGTGGCATTGCCGTAGTAGTGATGGAACTCTTCCAGACGCCAGGCATTTTTGCCGACGGTGGCGTACCAGTGTTTGAGCGAGGCTTCACCCGCGAAGTCGGCGACATAGTTCCACCCGCCACTGGGATGCTGTGCCCAGACGATCGCACCTGCTACCTGTTCAGCCGCCTGGTAGTAGTAATCATCGCCGGTCGCATGGTAAGCATCGAGAAACACATGCCCCATGGTGGCCGTACCCGGCGGCTGCAACCAGATCATGCTGCGGTAGGCTTCCAGCTCACCCCATTGACGCGACAAATCCGGCAGGTAGTGCCAGACATAACCACCGCGATAGCTGACGGTTTCCACCATGAAGCGGGTGGCGTTTTTCATGGTGTCCAGCACGGCGTCACGCGAGGGAGCGGCCCCGGCAAAGCAGGAGAAGAAGATACACAGCAGACAGATCAAAGCCCTGGCTCGGACTCCAACCGCCCGGAAGTAGTTGCGGTTGATCAACATGATGATTTCCGGTTGTTATTCAATGAGGGCTCTCACACCCCGTTGGTAACAGGCATACAGTATTGGCTTACTGATAATAAGCGCTGATTCGTGCAGGCCCACGCCTTGTTTAAGATAGTAGAAGTCCCTGCCAAGTTCATTATTGCAACCAATAAAAAAGGCGGCCTTGGGCCGCCTTTTTTATGGCGTGCCATCCCTGGCCGCCACCCTGTGGGCCGTCACTGATGCGACGTTGAAAATTTCTCCCGGAAATTTTTTATTGCCGTGCATGTATTGCTGTACAAAGGCTGATTACCAGCCAGTCACTTCTTTCAGCGCCCTGCCGATATCGGCCAGGCTCTTGACGGTTTTTACACCGGCGTCTTCCAGCGCGGCGAATTTCTCGGCAGCCGTGCCTTTACCGCCAGAGATGATCGCGCCCGCATGGCCCATGCGCTTACCGGCAGGTGCGGTCACGCCGGCAATGTAGGACACAACAGGCTTGGTCACATTGGCTTTGATAAAGGCCGCGGCTTCTTCTTCCGCGGAGCCGCCGATTTCACCGATCATGACGATGGCTTCGGTTTGCGGGTCGTCCTGGAACAGCTTCAGGATGTCGATGAAGTTGGAACCCGGAATGGGGTCGCCACCGATACCAACGCACGTGGACTGGCCAAAACCGTAGTCAGTGGTTTGCTTCACGGCTTCATAAGTGAGGGTACCGGAGCGGGAAACAATGCCCACTTTACCGGGCTTGTGAATGTGACCGGGCATGATGCCGATCTTGCATTCGCCGGGCGTGATGACACCGGGACAGTTGGGGCCGATCAGGCGCACGCCCAGCTCGTCACATTTCACTTTGGCGTCGAGCATATCGAGTGTGGGAATGCCTTCGGTGATGCAAACGATCAGTTTGATACCGGCATTGGCCGCTTCCAGGATGGAGTCCTTGCAGAAAGGTGCCGGAACATAAATCACTGAAGCTTCCGCGCCTGTCGCGTCAACTGCTTCTTTGACGGTGTTGAAAACCGGCAGGCCCAGGTGCGTCTGGCCGCCCTTGCCCGGCGTTACGCCACCCACCATTTTGGTGCCGTAAGCAATCGCCTGTTCAGAGTGGAAGGTACCTTGGGAACCAGTAAAACCCTGGCAAATCACTTTTGTATCTTTGTTGATTAAAACGCTCATGATTCAACCCCTTATGCGTTAGCCGCTGCAGCAACCACTTTCTGGGCAGCGCCAGTCAGGTCGGTATCCGCAATAATGTTCAGGCCGCTTTCAGACAGCACTTTTGCACCCAGTTCAGCGTTGTTGCCTTGCAGGCGCACAACCACGGGCACTTTTACGCCGACTTCCTTGACCGCGCCGATGACACCTTCGGCGATCATGTCGCAACGCACGATACCACCGAAGATGTTGATGAAGACGGCTTTCACATTGCTGTCGGACAGGATGATCTTGAAGGCTTCAACCACACGCTCTTTGGTCGCACCACCGCCCACGTCGAGGAAGTTGGCCGGTTGACCGCCGTGCAGCTTGACGATATCCATGGTGCCCATGGCAAGGCCGGCACCATTCACCATGCAGCCGATGTTGCCATCCAGCGCGACATAGTTCAGTTCCCATGAGGCCGCGTGCGCTTCGCGCGGGTCTTCCTGGCTCGGGTCCTGAAGGGCTTTCAATTCAGGGTGGCGGTACAGCGCATTGCTGTCGATCACCAGCTTGGCATCCAGGCAGTGCAGGTTGCCTTCGGGTGTGATCACCAGCGGGTTGACCTCTACCAGCGCCAGGTCTTTTTCCTGGAACAGCTTGGCGAGGTTGACGAAGATGTTGACGAACTGGTTGATCTGCTTGCCTTCGAGGCCCAGCTTGAACGCCAGCTCACGCGCCTGGAACGGCTGTGCGCCCACCAGCGGATCGATGGTGGCCTTGAGGATTTTTTCCGGGGTTTCGTGGGCAACCTTTTCGATTTCCACACCACCTTCGGTGGACGCCATGAATACGATGCGGCGGCTGGAACGATCCACCACGGCACCCAGGTACAACTCTTTGGCGATGTCGGTACAGGTTTCCACCAGGATGCGGCTGACCGGCTGGCCTTTTTCATCCGTCTGGTAGGTCACCAGATTCTGGCCCAGCCATTTTTCGGCAAAGGCTTTGATCTCATCTTTGGTCTTGACCAGCTTGACGCCGCCGGCTTTGCCGCGGCCGCCCGCGTGAACCTGGGCCTTGACGACGAACATGTCGCCGCCGATCTGATCGGCGGCGGCAACAGCTTCTTCCACTGTTGCGGCAGCTATGCCCTTGGACACAGGCAAACCATACTGGGCAAAGAGTTGTTTACCCTGATACTCGTGCAAATTCATGGTGTTGTTCCATTTGACGAAAGGCGGATACGGAATGCACCGCCTGGATTATCGATGGCGACCGGCCTTGTGAGCCGGGCGCCGCCTGAGAGTTGGTAATACGCAAGACTCTGATGGCCTTTTGTGCGATCGGGGCTGCCGGCCCCGGCGGTTTAGCGCTTCTTCTTGTTGGCAGTGTGGATGGCGTGGCCATGCACTGACAGGGCAGCTTCGTGGATCGCTTCCGACAAGGTCGGGTGACCGAATACCATCATGCCCAGGTCTTCGGCGCTGGAGCCGAATTCCATGGCGATGGCAACTTGCTGAATCAAATCGGCAGCACTCGGACCAACAATGTGGGCACCCAGGATACGATCGGTTTCAGCGTGGGCAATGATTTTCACCAGGCCCTGGGTTTCGTTCGCAGCCATGGCGCGGCCTGAAGCAGCGAAGGGGAAAGTACCAATGTTGTAGGGCTCACCAGAGGCTTTCACCTGCTCTTCGGTTTTACCCACGGAAGCCACTTCCGGGTGGGTGTAGATCACGTTGGGGATGACATCGTAGTTCATCACGGTTTTCTGGCCGGCAATGCGCTCGGCAACCATCACGCCTTCTTCAGAGCCCTTGTGGGCCAGCATGGGGCCGCGCACCACGTCACCGATCGCCCAGACACCCGGCGCATTGGTCGAGCAGAGGTCGTTGACGTAGATGAAACCGCGCTCGTCCAGGTTGACGCCGCTGTCCGCTGCCAGCAGGCCTTCGGTGTAGGGGCGGCGGCCAACGCACACGATGAGTTTATCGAAGGTTTCTTTCTGTTCCTTGCCGTCTTTGTCGGTGTAGGTCACGACAACCTGCTTGCCTTTGACTTCGGAACCGGTAACGCGGCAGCTGGTGCGAATATCCAGGCCCTGCTTGGTGAGAATCTTGAAGGTTTCCTTGGCGATCTGCTGGTCCATGATGGCCAGGAAACTGTCGAGGGCTTCGAGTACCACGACGTCAGAACCGGCGCGGTTCCACACGCTGCCCAGTTCCAGGCCGATCACGCCGGCACCGATCACACCCAAACGCTTGGGGGCTTCGGTAAACGCCAGGGCGCCGGTGGAATCGACAACGATCTTGTTGTCCACAGGCGCCACCGGAATATTGATGGGGTTTGAGCCTGAAGCCAGGATCACATTTTCCGCTTCATAAACACTGGTCTTGCCATCGTGATCGGTCACTTCCACCTTGCGGTTGGCCAGCAGTTTGCCGGTACCGAAAATGCTGGTCACACCATTGGCTTTGAAGAGCGCTGAAATACCGCCGGTCAATTGCTTAACGATCTGGTTCTTGCGCGCGATCATCGCGGGCACATCCAGCTTCACGCCACTGGTGGTAATACCGTGGATGCCCAGGTCTTCTTTGGCTTCGTGATATTTGTAGGTACTGTCGAGCAGCGCCTTGGAGGGGATGCAGCCCACATTGAGACAGGTACCGCCATTGACGCCCTTGCCTTCCTCGTTACGCCACTTTTCGACACAGGCGGTTTTCAAACCCAGCTGCGCGGCGCGAATGGCGGCTACATAACCGGCCGGGCCGGAACCAATCACTATGACATCGTATTTGTCGGACATAAGCATTTCCCATTTTGTCAGGCTCGCCCCCAGCCTTGTGGGCCGGGGCCATGAAATTTAAGGAGACCCGGGGTTTACCACCGAGGCTCCCGCGCAAGAAGGTTTAAATTTCCAGCAGGATACGCGCCGGATCTTCCAGCAGTTCCTTGATGGTCACGAGGAACTGTACTGCATCCTTGCCGTCCAGCAGACGGTGGTCATAGGACAGTGCCAGATACATCATGGGCAGGATTTCCACCTTGCCATTGACCGCCATCGGACGCTCCTGGATCTTGTGCATACCGAGGATGGCGGACTGCGGCAGGTTGAGAATCGGCGTGGACAGGAGCGAACCGAAGACACCACCGTTGGTGATGGTGAAGGTGCCGCCCGTCATTTCTTCGATGCCCAGCTTGCCGTCGCGGGCACGCAGGCCGAAATCGCGGATGGTGTTTTCGATATCCGCCAGTCCCAGGTTTTCCGCATTGCGCAATACCGGAACCACCAGTCCCTTGTCGGTGGACACGGCAACACCGATATCCTGATAGCCGTGATACACGACATCGTTGCCGTCGATGGAGGCGTTGACCACGGGGAAGCGGCGCAGGGCTTCAACCGCCGCCTTGACAAAAAAGCCCATGAAACCCAGACGGGTGCCGTTGTGGGCTTTTTCGAACTGGTCTTTGTATTTCGCGCGCAGGTCCATCACCGGCTTCATGTTGACTTCGTTGAAGGTGGTGAGCATGGCGGTGCTGCTGGACGCTTCGAGCAGGCGCTCGGCGATGCGCTTGCGCAGGCGGGTCATGGGCACACGTTTTTCAACGCGCTCGCCAACTGCTTCAACCGGCGCGGCGGCGGGCGTTGCCGTAGCAGCAGGTGCTGCCGCGGCCGGTTTGGCCGCCGGTGCGCTGGCGGGCGCCGACTTGAGATGGTTGGCCACATCTTCTTTGGTGACGCGGCCATCGCGGCCCGTACCGGCCACTGCGGCCGCATCCACGTTGTTTTCACTGGCGAGTTTGCGGGCGGCGGGATTCACCAGCTTTTCAGCGGCGGCAGCGGGTTTGGCTTCGGTTTCAGCCTTGGCAGGCTCCGCGGCGGCGGGCGCCGAAGCCGAAGCACCGGCACCTTCCTCAAACAAGGCAATCAATTCACTGCTGCCAACGGTATCACCTTCCTGCTTGACGATTTTGCTGATGCTGCCATCCGCCGGGGCAACGACTTCGAGCACCACCTTGTCGGTTTCGATATCGACAATCAGCTCATCGCGGGCGACGGCTTCGCCAGGCTTTTTGTGCCAGGTGGCTATGGTCCCGTCCTGCACGGACTCAGGGAAAGTTGGGGCTTTAATTTCAATAGTCATTGCTATTCCTTACTCTCTCGCTGTGATTGTCGGCCGGGGCGTCATACGCTGAGTGCCGCATTGATAAAGCGTGTCTGTTCTTCGAGGTGGGCGGACATATAGCCACCCGCCGGTGCTGCCGAGGCATCGCGGCCCACATAATCCAAGTAGATGGATGGATTATGCTGATAAACCACGCGACGCATATGGTGCTGGCTGCTGTACCAAGCGCCCTGGTTCATGGGCTCTTCCTGACACCAGAAGATGTCTTTCAGGGCCGTATAGGGCGCAAGCACGGTCTGCAACTCTTGTTCTGGGAAGGGATAGAGCTGTTCCAGGCGAATCAGGGCGACATTGTCCAGGCCCCGCTCGGTGCGCTCCTCCAGCAAATGGTAGTACACCTTGCCGGAGCAAAGTATGACACGGGCAACCTTGGCCGGGTCCACGCTGGCATCGCCGATCACGTTCTGGAAGTGCCCATTGGCCAGCTCTTCCAGGGACGAGGTCGCCAGTTTGTGGCGCAGCAGCGATTTCGGGCTCATCACCACCAGCGGACGGCGCATGGGCCGGATGGCCTGGCGGCGCAGCATGTGGAAAACCTGGGCCGGTGTGGTGGGCACGCAGACCTGGATATTGTGTTCCGCGCAGAGCTGCATGAAGCGCTCCAGACGGGCGGAGGAGTGTTCCGGCCCCTGGCCTTCGTAACCGTGGGGCAGCAGCATGGTCAGGCCGCACAGGCGTCCCCACTTGTGCTCGCCGCTGGTGATGAACTGGTCGATCACCACCTGGGCGCCGTTGGCAAAGTCGCCGAACTGGGCTTCCCAGATCACCAGGCCCTGGGGCGCCGTGGTGGCATAGCCGTACTCGAACGCCAGCACGGCTTCTTCCGACAGGTAGGAATCGAACAGATCGAATTCCGGCTGTCCAGCCTTGATGTACTGGAGCGGGATGTAGCTGCTGCCGTCTTTCTGGCTGTGCACAACCGCATGGCGGTGGGAGAAGGTGCCACGGCCCACGTCCTGGCCGGTCATGCGCACGAAATAGCCTTGCTCCAGCAGCGTGGCATAGGCCAGGGTTTCGGCCATGCCCCAGTTGATCGGCAGCGCACCACCCGCCATCTTGCGGCGGTCTTCGTAGATTTTTTCGACCTGCTTCTGCAACACGATGCCATCGGGGATTTCGCACATCTTGTGCGCCACCGCCTGCAAGTGCTTGAGTTCGACGCTGGTGCTGGCCGAAGCCGTCCAATCGTGACCAATGTAGGGCGACCAGTCCACAAACAAACTGCGATCCGGCTCGCTCACCAGGCCATGGGCGACATATTCACCCCGGTCCAATGCGGCGCGGTAGTTGGAGGTCATTTCATCAGCGTCGAGCTGACTCAGGATGCCGGCACTCACCAGTTTTTCAGCGTAGAGGGTACGGGTGGTTTTGTGGCTGCGGATCACCTTGTACATCAGCGGCTGCGTCGCTGAAGGCTCGTCGGTTTCGTTGTGGCCGCGGCGGCGGTAACACACCAGGTCGATCACCACGTCCTTCTTGAATTCATATCGGTAATCCATGGCCAGTTGCGCCACGAACAGGACTGCGTCGGGATCGTCGCCATTCACGTGGAGGATGGGCGCTTCGATCATCTTGGCCACGTCGGTGCAGTATTCGGTGGAGCGGGCGTCGTCGCGGCGGCTGGTGGTGAAGCCCACCTGGTTGTTGATCACGATATGCACCGTGCCACCGGTGCCGTAGGCGCGGGTCTGGGACATCTGGAAGGTTTCCATGACCACGCCCTGGCCGGCAAAAGCCGCATCGCCGTGCACGACGATAGGCACCACCTTCGCACCTGTCCCGTCATCGCGGCGGTCCTGGCGGGCGCGTACCGAGCCTTCAACCACGGGAGACACGATCTCCAAGTGGGAAGGGTTGAACGCCATGGCTATGTGCAGCTCGCCACCGGGCGTCATGACGTTGGACGAAAAACCAGCGTGGTATTTCACGTCGCCCGAGGTGTGCAGCGAACGCTTGCCATCAAACTCGGCAAAGAGCTCTGCCGGGCTCTTACCAAAGACATTGACCAGGGTATTGAGACGACCGCGGTGCGCCATGCCCAGCACGATTTCCTTGGCACCATAGCCGCCAGCACGCTTGACCAGGGCATCCACCAGCGGAATGAAACTTTCGCCACCCTCCAGGCCAAAGCGCTTGGTACCCGGGTATTTGCTGTCCAGGTGGCGCTCGAGTCCCTCGGCAGCGGTCAGGCGCTCGAGGTTGGCGAGGCGCTGTTCAGCGCTGAATTCGGGATTGGAGCGCACACTCTCCAGCCGCTGCTGCAACCATTGCTTTTCGGCCAGGTTGGTGATGTGCATGATTTCCGGGCCGACATGGCCACAGTAGGTTTTTTCCAGCACGTCGATGATTTCGCGCAGGGGCGCTTCGTCCTTGCCGATGAACAGGGTGCCGGTGTGGAAAACGGTATCCAGGTCCGCCGGGGTCAGGCCGTGGAAGCCGAGGTCGAGGTCGGGAGCCTGCTCGCGCTCCATCAGGCCCAGCGGGTCCAGCTGCGCTTTCTGATGGCCACGGAAACGGTAGGAGCTGATGAGTTGCAGGACTTTGACCTGCTTGCGCTCATGCTCGATGCTCACCGAGCCGGCAGCGGTGGGTGCACCTGCCACATAGCGGACGCGGGACTTGCCCAACTGCTCGAACTGGGTGCGGATCACCGAATGCGGGGTATCCTGGGTCAGTACCCCGTTGACGCGGGGCAGCTGCTCGAAGTAATTGCGCCATTCTTCGGGAACGGCATTGGGATCGTGTAAATATGTGTCGTAGAGCTCTTCGACGTAAGCCGCGTTGCCACCGGAGATGTGCGACGTGCTCCAAAAACGCTCCATTATGCTGTCTTGCATTCCACCCACCTTAATCACGGGGCTCGAGCGCCCGGCCCGCCTCTCAATCGGACCGGGACGCGACGGCTGACAATCCGCCGCCCCTGCTATCAACTAGCCGTTAGCTACCCTAACGCCCTCCGCTTGTGGCAGCGGGCGCCGCTTAAGCCGCTGTCAACTGAATACAGCGAACAGAGACAGTGGGTAAACCGGAAGCCTGTCATGCCCGGCCAACCCACCCTTTATCGTCTGCCAGATACAGAAAAGCGCCACCCCTAGGTAGCGCTCTGCAACAGCATATTGCGAATATGGCCTATGGCCCTGGTGGGGTTGAGCCCCTTGGGACACACGGCCACACAATTCTGGATGCCGTGACAGCGGAAAACGCTGAAGGGGTCATCCAACCTGGATAAGCGCTTCTCGGTCGCCAGATCGCGGCTGTCGGCGAGAAAGCGGTAGGCCTGCAACAGACCAGCCGGACCGATGAACTTGTCCGGGTTCCACCAGAAGGAGGGACAGCTGGTTGAGCAACAGGCACAAAGTATACACTCATAAAGCCCATCGAGCTTCTCGCGATCCTCCGGCGACTGCAACCGCTCGATGGCAGGCGCCGGGGTATCGTTCTGGAGATAGGGCTCGATCTTCTTGTACTGGTCGTAGAACTGGGTCATGTCGACCACCAGGTCGCGGATCACCGGCAGGCCCGGCAGCGGGCGCAGTATGAGCCGGTTGCTCTTGACACATTCCGACAACGGCTTGATGCACGCCAGGCCATTCACACCGTTGATGTTCATGCCATCGGAGCCGCAAACCCCTTCGCGGCAGGAACGGCGGTAGGCCAGGCTCTCGTCCTGGGCCTTGAGCAGCTCGAGCACATCCAGCACCATCAGATCCTTACCCTGAGTGTCGATCTCATAGGTCTTCATGTAGGGCGCTTTATCGGTGTCCGGATTGTAGCGGTAGACTTCAACTTTCAACATGATTCTGCCCCCGATCAATAAGTGCGAATTTTGGGTTCAAACGCTTCCATGGTGCGCGGTGCGAAATTCACCGCGCGCTTGCTGACGCGTTTGTCCGTGGGGGAGTAGATCGAGTGGCACAACCAGTTGGTGTCATCGCGATCCTGGTAGTCGTCGCGGGCATGGGCACCGCGGGACTCCTTGCGCACTTCGGCGGCGATGGCCGTGGCCTCGGCCACTTCCAGCAGGTTCTGCAACTCCAGCGCTTCGATGCGCGCCGTGTTGAAGGCATTGCTCTTGTCGGTGATGCTGACGTTTTCGATGCGCGGACGCAGCTCGGCCAATTGCTGGATGCCCTTCTGCATGAACTCGCCCTTGCGGAACACACCGAAGTAGTTCTGCATGATGGTCTGCAATTCCTTGCGCAGCACCGCGGCGCTTTCGCCACTCGCGGAGGTGTTGATCCGGTTCAGGCGCGCCATGGACTTTTCGATATCCGCCTGGGTCGCGTCGCGGTGCTCGATGCCCTCGCGCAGCGCCTTTTCGATATAGAGGCCGGCGGCGCGGCCAAAGACCACCAGGTCCAGCAGTGAATTGCCGCCGAGGCGGTTGGCGCCGTGCACGGAGACGCAGGCCACTTCGCCACAGGCAAAGAGGCCGTCGATCACCACATCATTGCCCTGGGCATCCTGCATCAATGCCTGGCCGTGAACATTGGTGGGCACGCCACCCATCATGTAATGGCAGGTCGGCACCACAGGAATCGGCGCCTTGACCGGGTCCACGTGGGCAAAGGTGCGCGACAGCTCGCAGATACCCGGCAGGCGGCTCTCGAGCACTTCCTCGCCCAGGTGATCCAGCTTGAGCAGTACGTGATCGCCGTTGGGGCCGCAGCCGCGGCCTTCGAGGATTTCCAGGGTCATGGAGCGGGCCACCACATCGCGGCCCGCCAGGTCTTTGGCGTTGGGCGCGTAGCGCTCCATGAAGCGCTCGCCGTCTTTGTTGATCAGGTAGCCGCCCTCACCGCGGCAGCCTTCGGTGACCAGCACACCGGCACCGGCAATACCGGTGGGGTGGAACTGCCACATTTCGATGTCCTGCACCGGGAAACCGGCACGCAGCACCATGCCGATACCGTCGCCGGTGTTGATGTGGGCGTTAGTCGTGGAGGAGTAGATGCGCCCCGCCCCACCCGTGGCCAATACCGTGGCCTTGGCCCTGACATAGACGGTCTCACCGTCCTCGATATTGATGGCGATGACACCCACCACGGCACCGTCCTGGTTCTTGACCAGGTCCACGGCGAACCATTCATTGAGGAACACCGTCTGGTTTTTCACGTTGTTCTGGTAGAGGGTGTGCAAGAGCGCGTGGCCGGTACGGTCGGCCGCGGCACAGGTACGCGCGGCCTGGCCGCCCTTGCCGAAGTCCTTGGACTGGCCGCCGAAAGGACGCTGGTAGATGCGGCCATTGTCGGTGCGGGAGAAAGGCAGGCCCATGTGTTCCAATTCAAACACTGCTTCGGGACCCACGGAGCACATGTACTCGATCGCGTCCTGGTCGCCGATATAATCGGAACCTTTGACGGTGTCGTACATATGCCAGCGCCAATCGTCATTGGGATCGGCACTGGCGATGGCACAGGTGATGCCGCCCTGGGCGGATACCGTGTGCGAGCGCGTCGGAAATACCTTGGTGATAACAGCGGTTTTGTAACCCGACTGGGCCAGTTGCAGAGCGGCGCGCATACCGGCACCGCCACCGCCAATCACAATACCGTCAAATGAAATCGTGCGAATACTAGCCATTCGTTAAAATCCCCAGAGAATTTCGATGCCCCAGACGAAATAGGTCACCGCGACCACACCCAGAACCATCTGCGACAGCACCCGCAGCCAGGTGGCCTTGGCGCCCAGCAGGCGGTTGGTCAGGTAGTCGGTCAGTACCGCCCAGAGGCCGATCCAGGCATGGGCAATAAAGGAAACAAGTGCCAGCAGGCTGAAAATACGCATCCACAATTGGGCGTAGAGCGCACTCCAGACCTCATAGCTGAACTCGGGGATTAACGCGATATAGGCCACCAGGAATATCACATACGCCGCCATGACCGCGGCGCTGACACGCTGAATCAGCCAATCATAGAGGCCGCTGCGGCCAAAGCTGGTTACTGCCGTTACCATATCCACACTCCCGCCAGAAGGCTCAGAATGACGGCGATGACCAGCGCCAGCGTGGCCCCCAGCCGTCCACCCTTGAGGGTTTCACCGATGCCAAAGTCCATGATCATGTGGCGGATGCCCGCCACCAGGTGATAAGCCAGGGCCGACAGCACCACCCAGAGGGCGATCTTGGCCAGGGGCGATGCCAGGGCCTCCCGGGCCGCGGCGAAGCCTTCGGCGGAATCCAGGCTGGTATCCAGCAGCCACATGAGCAATGCGATGCCTGCGAAGAGAAAGACGCCCGACACACGGTGAAGAATGGAAACAACAGCAGTTATGGGGAGTTTGATCGTGGATATTTCTAGGTTGACAGGTCTGTGTTTGTTCACGGTTGGGAATCACTTTTGTGTCCGGACGGACAAGTTGTCTGATATCAGCGGCGGGAATCGCAATGCAATAAAATCAGGGACATACACAGCTATTGCCCATCGCATCCTGCAAGTCGCGCAGCATTATAGTGAGTGACATGCAGAATTACAAACAAAAACCCGGCTGGAAACACCCTCCCCCAACCCGCGCCGGCGACGGATTTTTCCTGTAATTTCAAACCACTACGCACCAAAATCAACCAAACCCCGGCAGACTTGCGCCGTCATTGTGCACAGGGATACACGCGACAGGAATGCCATGGTCCATGAAAAAAACGGTTTCAAAACAGCGTGACAAATCCTGAATACGTTTGCAGGGAAACCTTCTGCGAAAACAGTGCCTTGGAAGGATAAATATCGGTAAAAGCCTACCCTCGCGCCAACTATCTCATCTATAATCCCGCCCTCAAACGGAAACCTCACACTCTGATCAACGGCCTCCACACGAGCGCCACACGGTTGTGCCCCGTTTATCCACCTGTCTTGGCTAGAGCTGCCATGTACGTAAGCCTTGTATTTGTAACTACAGGAGTCAGTAATGACTGACAAGAAAGCGCATTTAACGGTTGACGGCGTAGATGCCACCATTGATTTGCCCATCTATGCCAGCTCAACCGGTCCTGACGTTATTGACGTTACCAGCATTACCAAGAAGGGCTTTTTCACGTTTGACCCGGGATTCATGTCCACCGCCTCCTGCGAGTCCAAAATTACGTTTATTGATGGGGACGAGGGCATTCTGCTCCACCGCGGCTACCCCATCGACCAACTGGCTACCCAATCCGACTACCTCGAAACCTGTTTCCTCCTGCTCAACGGCGAACTCCCCTCCCCCGACCAGAAACAAGCCTTTACCAAGGCAGTCAAAGAAAACGCCGCTGTCGATCCTTCCGTTGCCCAACTGATCAAAACCTTCTCTCCCAACGCCCACCCCATGGCCATCCTGTGCAGCGCCACGGCGGCCCTGGCGGCGGTCTACAACGACGGGCTGGACATCACCAGCGAAGAAGTGCGCAAGCAGACGGCCTACCGCCTGATCGGCCAGATCCCGACCCTGGCAGCCATGATCTACAAGCACAGCCAGGGCGAGGCGTTCATTGCGCCGGACCCCAGCCTGGGCTATGCCGAAAACTACCTCAACATGACCTTCGGCAAGGCCGGCCAGCCCTCGAAAGTCAGCCAGGTACTGGCCAAGGCCATGGACCGCATTTTCATCCTGCACGCCGACCATGAGCAGAACGCCTCCACCTCCACCGTGCGCCTCTCCGGCTCCTCGGGCACCAACCCCTTCGCGGCCATAGCCGCGGGTATCGCCACCCTCTGGGGACCGGCCCACGGCGGCGCCAACGAGGCGGTACTCAACATGCTGGAGGAAATCGGCAGCGTGGAGAACATCGACAAGTTCGTTGCCCGCGCCAAGGACAAGAGCGACCCCTTCCGCCTCATGGGCTTCGGCCACCGGGTCTACAAGAACTTCGACCCGCGCGCCAAGGTCATGAAGCAGACCTGCGACGAAGTCCTGGCCGAGCTGGGCCTGGGCAATGATCCCCTGCTGGCCATCGCCAAGCGTCTGGAGCAGATAGCGCTGGAAGATGATTACTTCATCGAGAAAAAGCTCTACCCCAACGTGGACTTCTATTCCGGCATCATCATGAAGGCCATCGGCATCCCCACCGAGATGTTCACCGTGATCTTCGCCACCGGCCGCGCGGTGGGCTGGTATGCCCATTGGGACGAAATGGTCAGCGGTCCCTACAAGATTGGCCGTCCGCGCCAGCTCTACACTGGCAGCACCCAGCGCGATTATCCCAGCAACTGATCCGCGCTGCCGATCGGCCAACCTGTAAAAAAGGGCTGCATATGCAGCCCTTTTTTTATCGGCATGACTCTGCGGTCATGCCCGCCGGCGACGGTGCTTCATCTCGATCATTTTGTGGATATTCGCCAGGGACGCCTCCGCCAGGAAGGCGCCGCGCAAAAAACCCGCCTGATTCAACTGCGCCAGCTGATCGCCCGTCAAGGCGGCAAGCCGTTCGCGGCTGACGGTATAGAATTGCGTGAGGCTGTACACCTCTTCCTCATGTATTTCCACGTCGATATTGACCGCCTCCAGAAGATCAAAGGCTTCAAACGCCGCGAACATGGCTTTGCTTACCGCAAGTCCCTCGTGGATGGCACGGAGGATGGTGGCGACCCTTTCCAGGTAAGGGGTATTGCCACCGTGCTCGAGGAAGACAGCCTCGCCTTCGCTTTCGCTGATGCGGGGATCATCCATATCCACATGAATGACCGGCTTGCTGACCACATCGCCATTCACGTCATTTTCCTGAAAGCCGATCAGGAATGGACCCCGGGCCAGGATGCAGGGGACATAACTGGCATTCCACGCCGGCTCATTCAGAAACAGGTTTTCATCGCGGGCAAAACCCAGCAGGGCGATGGACTGGTATTCGCCAGTCTCACGGTTTTTCTGAAAGAGTATGGGATATTCACGCTGTATATCGGCAAACTCGGTGGGAAAAGTCAGTACGCTGTTGACGCTGTCACCATACGCCGGCGCATGACGGGTGATGACCTTGAGGTTATGGTGGTCGATATTGTTGAGCAATACATGTCTTGTCATGTGAAATCCCAATAGATCATGGTTATCGGTGTTTGAGCACTATTTGTTCAGCCTGTTCATCAACCAGGCGCGCAGCTTTCTCGCCGATATGTCGTCCAGCGGATCCAGGAATCCCCTGGCCTCTTCGGGAATATGCGAGTACTTGTCCGTCTGCTCATCAAAGACGTAATGCGCAAATATCTTGCGCCAGGCGTCTTTCTCTTTTTGTGGCAAGTCGCGGATGGACAGCATCGCATGGGACAGCGCATCCAGGGGAGCATCCATGAATGGCTTGTCCTGGCGCCACCAATAATTGATCAGCACGTTGATATCGCAAAAGGATTCCACATGGTGCCACCACATGGAAGGCAGGAAGAGGACATCGCCCGGATCGAGGTGGGCAACCTGGGCATGGGCCAGGGCTTCGGCAAAACGGGGAAACCGGGAATAATCCGGGCTGCCAAAATCAACCAGGCTGATGGCCTGTCCCGAAGGTGTATGGTGCAATGGACCTATGTAAAGGTTCTCAAGCTGATCGGGAGGAAAGAGGGTGAAACTGCGCTTGCCAGCCACGCAACAGGCCAGGTTATCCGGCGAGTCAAAATGCGCAGGCACCCGTGAACGATTGCCTATCCAGATACTGACCAGGGGGCGCAGGTGAGACAAGGGCAGATCATTGTGTTCACGCAACCCCGGCAGGCACACATCCACCGTTGTAGAACCCACATAATAGGTGTCCGGATCCGGTTGCGCCTTGCTGTGCACAAGGTGCTCCAGCACGGTCGCAAGCGATCCTTTTTGCGATGCAAAATCCAGGCTCTTCCCATCGTGTGTATAGGCAAAACGTCCTTTTTTATCCGGCGCCGCCTGGTAAAAAACCACCGGCCGCCCCGAGTAGTGGGACAGCAGATAGTCGATCAGCGATTCATCCGATTCCAGTCCGCGTTGCACCAGGGGCCAGTCGCGGATCAGCCCCTTGAAAACCAGCGGCTGCCGACCATCGCCAATGATCTCGAATAACGTATCCGGACTGGCGTCGGAGACAGACGTTGTATGAACAGCAATGTTTAGCATGACGAGGATAGTTCCCGTGTTGAATTCTCATTTACCCGCGGTGACCCACCCGGCAGGATCACCGGCTTAGGATTTTTATCGATATACGCAGGAATAAACCCGACCAACATGTTTATCACCCAATAAACCAGCATCCTGGACCAAACGCAATACTGGTCACATCCGGATCTGGAAGGGTACGAATAAAAAAGCCGCTGTCACCAGCGGCTTTTCATGGGTACTGCTTGCTTCAACCCGTCTTAGAAGGTGTAACGAACACCGACCTGATAACGTGCGCCCAGGTCTTCCAGACTGAACATCTGACGCTCCGAGCGGCCGTACAGGCGGGAGTCCTCACCCGTGACATTCAACCCCTCCAGCGACAAGGTCACATTGTCCGTGACATCGTAGCTGACCGAGAAGTCGATCTGTGAGTAAGCCGCCACATAACCGGGTGCGTTGTTACCGCCCTGGCTCAAGCTGGTCAGGTACTTGTCGCGCCAGTTGTAGGCGATACGCGCCTGCAGGCCATCCCTGTCGTAGAACACGGCAACGTTGGCGGTATCACTGACGCCCAGCATGGCAAACTGCTCTTCCGTACTGGTGTTATCCACATCCAGATCGGAAGATACCGAGGTATAGTTTGCCTGAACGCCGAATCCTGAATCACCGAACCAATGCAGGATCGACAATTCAATACCGTCGATGGTGTCATCCCTGAAGTTCTTGGGCTTGGTGACGTACCACTGCAGGAGAGGGTCAGTGTTGTTGGCGGGAATCGCATAGCCTTCGGTCTGGATATCCGCATGGCTGGTCAATCCGCGAGTCAGTATCTGCACCATTTCATAACGGTGGACTTCCGCACCGCCGATTTCGTCAGCGTCAGCGACACCCCACTCCCAGGGCTCACCGCCAACCCTTGGATACAGGATATCGGCCTGGCCGGACTCAATCAGGTTCTTGGCTTCCGCGAAGCGGGCACTGTTCAGGTTGCGGATATCGCGCAGACCGAAAATTTCTTCACGTTCCACCGTCGTGCCAATAAAGTCAGACACCTTCTTGTTAAAGTAGGCAACGGACACATAGCTGGCATCGGCGTAATACCATTCCGCGGAAATATCAAAGTTTCTTGACTTCAATGGATCCAGATTGGGGTTACCACCTCTCGCCTGCTTCAAATAGTTATTTGAAATATTGGTCGCGGCGGACAGGTGATTATAGGCCGGACGGGCAATGGTCTCGCTGAGGGAGAGACGCACCTTGACATCATCAGTCACGCCGATATCGAAGTCGAAGCTGGGAAGCAGATTATCGTAGCTGTTGGTTACCGTGTAATTCTGCTTCTGGGGCGATACCACCAGCGCCCAGTCGTTATCCCCGGTCCAGTTCAGGTTGACCGGCAAGGTCATGACCGCGACAGACGTGAGATCCGTGCTTTCATGACGAAGGCCCAGTACCGCATTGGAGGCCATGCCACCAATGTCGAAACTACCCTGGAACTCGACGTAGAAACTGGTCACTTCCTCGGTAATGGTGCGGTCGAGTGCGACCAGGCCAGTGGCCTGGAGCTTGCCATTGGGGAAGCTGTGGAAATTGTCCGGGTCCACGCCACTGGCATATACCCTTTCAAGATTTTCACGAATCGCATCAAAGTCGCCAACGAGACCGGTCCTGAAGAAATTGGAGTCGCCTGTGGTGGAGCCAAAGCTCGGATAGCCATCCGCAAAATCCTTTGGAGAGAAGTAGTTGGCCCAATTGGGTCCGAATACATCCGGGTCCACGCCGCTCCAGTTACCCATGGTGATGCGGTCGGCATCAGGGTTGTTTGCCCGTGACCTGTTTTTGTCGGTCCTTACGTCAGCACCAAATCTCAGCGCCGTTTCCTCGAAGAAGGCAAAGCCGCCCAGATCCAGCACACCATCCAGTTTCAACTGTTCTATGGAAGCATCCTGAATATCCCAGGCCGGTGTACCCATCGCACCGCTGACATCACCGCCGTCGAGGATACCGTTCTGGTTGCCCTTCGACCCGTAGGAGTCATCGATGATGACGCCCATGACCGGCATATCCCTGGACCAGTCGGAATACTCGCGCACTGCAACGTTGGCATTCAGGCCCAGTTCGAGGCGGTCGGTGTTGGCCCTGGCTTTGGAGTCGTGGTAGTCCAGCGCCAATGAGAAGTTGTCGGTCACATCCCACGCCAGGTTGACACCAACGGACTCTGATGTGGAGATGGAATGGTATTTCTGCTGGGCAAATGAAACGTCTTTGTTATTCGCACCCTCGCCGACGGTGTAGTGTTCGGTGTAGATGATCGGCGTGGCCACTTCCCTGCCCTGGTCGAATGTCAAGGCGGTGATCGCCCATTCGTTGTACCAGGTGGATTGCTGGTAGCGCCGGGAATCCTGCTCGTATTCGGTATAGGTGTAGTCGACAGTCGCCGTGACGGAATCGACCGGACGGTATTGCAGTGTCAATTGACCGTTGGTGCGCTCGCGGTGGTTGTCTTCCAGCGAGTAGCGCAAATCGGTGGGAATCGCATACAAATCACCGGGGCTGAGCGGATTGGTAATGGTCGCCGACGCGGGTGTGCCGCCGTGCGAACCATCCGCTGCGACTTCACGCAACTGCCAGTTGTTGACAAAGGCATTGGAACGAACGCTGTCGCGCTCCTGGTAGGCCGCGCTCAATGCCACACCAAAGGTGCCCTCATCATTTGCCCAGCTGTAGATACCGGACACTTCCGGGGTGAACTGCTTGCCCGCATTGCTGCGGTATACCGTGGTGTCCTCGACCGCCTTGGCCGCAATGGATGCCTTGGTATCACCCACATCCAATGGGCGTATCGTCCTGAGGTTGATGTTGGCACCCAGGCCGCCACCGGAAACGGTTGCCTTGCCCGTTTTGTAAACCTCGACGCCGCTGACACTTTCAGACGCCAGGGCGGCAAAGTCGAAGGCACGGCTGGCACGGTCACCATCGCCGCCATCATTGGTCACCGTCGGCATGTTACGGCCGTTCAGGGTCACCATGTTCATGCTGGGGTCGATACCCCGAACCGTTACACGGGCACCTTCACCGTTGGTACGGGTAATGGATACACCCGCAATACGTTGCAGTGATTCCGCCAGGTTGGCGTCAGGCATCTTGCCGATGTCTTCCGCCGAAATGGCATCAACCACACCGGTTGATTCACGTTTGACGTCCACTGAACGCTCAAGGGACGCACGAATGCCGCTGACCAGCACCTCTTCAACTACGCCGGAGCCTTGCGCCAGACTGGTACCGCTGAAACCAGCCACAGCGCTCGATGCCACCACCGTAGCTATGAGCTTTTTCTTGAAATTGATTGTTGTAGACATGGAGCTCTCCTTTAGATTTATCGTCAGGAATTAATCCGTACTGCTGCATGCCCCTGCGCCAGCCATCGAGGCTCTGTCGCCGGAAGCACTATCGCCCTGTTGACAAGGCGAATTCTGAGCGGGGAGTGGTTTTTATATATAAAAGCTGCGTCGCTGACTAAAAATTTCAGGCAAATCAAGCTGTTATGTTTATTTTTGCGCAGGTAGCGCAATCATTACCCCATACAAAATTTTCAGCAAACTACTCCTTGTTGACAGCGCTGTCAAATCAAATATTGCACAAGAATCAGCAAATTTGAGAAACAAATTTACTAAAGGATATAGGCATTTTGACCATAAGCTTGCCGGGACTGGGGCCGGTGAAAAGTGCCCCGCCAGCCCCGTCACCAAAAGAAAGGCAAAAAAAACCCGTAACCGAAACTAACTGGTTACGGGTGGGTTTAACAAACACACATACTAGGGCTATGGTTTTTCGATCGGCGGATTCACCGCCGACGCGATCAGGTGCGGGTCAAGGCAGGCACTCAACCCCTGGCCAGCGAGAGCATATCGGCCACGCTGGGTCGACGCTCGACAAACACCGGCGAATGCAGGCGACGGGAGATTTCCGCGGAAGACACCACGCCGCGGATATGATGCTGATCCCGATCAACCACGATGTAGTACTCCTGGCCATGACGCTGCATCGTGTAGATGATGTCAGCCACGCTGGAGTGCTTGAACTCGTCATAGTTGATGGCGCGGATGGATTCGCGGGAATGCATCAGATCGGACACCAGCACCTCGGCCCGCGCAAGGCCGCTGGTGATCTGGGTCAGCAGGATGCTCTGGCCAGACAGGTCATCAATACTGACCACACCGATGAATTCATTGTGCCTGTCGACCACCAGCTTGAATGTAACGCTTTCCTGGAGCATCCGTTCGGCGGCTTCCGCCGCCGGGATGTGGGCTTCCACAACATGGGGACGGTGCGCCTTGAAATCAGTGAGGATCGTCAGGGCGGAAGACTCCGGGGTAATATCATCGAACTCATCGGGTTGAACCAGGTGATCGATAACATCAACACTGTAGACGTTTAACTTTTTCATAAATGCCTCTCTTTGCGCCGGCAAACAGTGCCATGAACGCAGTAATCATCGCCAAGCCTTGCGGCAAGCATGGGTTTAAACGACCGGATGCGGAGCGTAAAACACCAAACGCTGATGACCCGGCGAACAGCCTTAGATGATGGAGGTATTTACTGGAGGAGCCCTGGCAAGGAATCCGCTAACCAACCGTTCTGCCGGTTGCCGGGATTGCCAGGAAATGTCAGCGGTTACGCCGACGGAAGGGGGAGACTGCTGGGAGTCGTCGAGGATCGCTTTTTCATCTTCGCCGGAATTGCTCTGATGAACGAAGCCAATGTTGGAGTCGAGGACAACGGAGGCGAGCAGGTCGTGACTGCCGACTTGGGCAATGTGGCTGCTGCTGGCACTGACAAACGTCACCAACAACAACACAACCTTGATGAAAAGCAGAGCCTTGCGCATTACCTGATCTCTTGGGTTAGCACCAGTACGACAGAAAATCTGTTGCTTGACTCAATACTAGTCAAAGCAGGGTCTTCCGTCCACCACTTGTGTCGCTTTTCACAGCGTCTTTACCTTGACTTTACATTTCCTTTTCGGCGCCTGAAGCCAGACCGACGGTACATAAACCGTGCCTGTTGGCCACTCAAGCGTTAGAATAGCCGCCCTCAACGGTTACAGGCTTCCCATGACAGATTCTTCCGCGCCCCTGGTGATCGTCGGCATGTCCGGCGGTGTCGACTCCTCGGTTTCCGCCCTGCTGTTACAACAGCAGGGTTATCGGGTTGAGGGCTTGTTCATGAAGAACTGGGATGAGGATGACGGCACCGAATACTGCACGGCCAAAGCGGATCTGGCGGATGCCCAGCGGGTGTGCGATCGCCTGGGCATCCGCCTGCACACGGCCAACTTCGCGGCGGAATACTGGGACAATGTCTTCGAACATTTCCTGGCCGAATACCAGGCGGGAAGGACGCCCAACCCTGACATCCTCTGCAACCGCGAAATCAAGTTCAAGGTCTTCCTCGAGTACGCCGCGATGCTCGGCGGCAACCTGATCGCCACCGGCCATTACGTGCGCCGCCTGGATCAGGACGGCCATACCTGGCTGCTGAAGGGATTGGACCCCAACAAGGATCAAAGCTACTTCCTGCACGCGGTCGGAGAAGCGGAGTTTGCCAAATCCCTGTTTCCGGTTGGCGAGCTGGAAAAACCCGAGGTTAGGCGTATCGCTGAACAGCACGGCCTGGCAACCCATGCCAAGAAGGACAGCACAGGCATCTGTTTTATCGGCGAGCGCCGCTTCAAGGATTTTCTGCAACAGTACCTGCCGGCCCAGCCTGGCGAGATCATCACTCCCGAAGGCCGGATACTCGGTGAGCATACCGGCCTGATGTACCACACCCTGGGTCAGCGCCAGGGCCTGGGGATCGGCGGCGTCAAGGGCGCTGGCGAGGCGCCCTGGTTCGTGGTGGGCAAGGATCTGGAGCAAAACCGGCTGGTCGTCGCCCAGGGCATCGACCATCCCCTGCTTTACAGCCGCTACCTGCTGGCCCAGCAGACCCATTGGATCAACGGCCGTCCGGCGGAAGACGACTTTACCTGCGCGGCAAAGGTGCGCTATCGCCAGGACGATCAGACCTGCCGGGTGCAGCTGCTGCCCGACCAGCGCGTCAGGGTGGACTTCGACCAGCCCCAGCGCGCCGTGACACCCGGCCAGTCAGTCGTCTTTTATCAGGGCGACATCTGCCTGGGTGGCGCGGTCATTGAAAGCTACCACGATTGAAAGCCATCACCATTGAAACACCGACGTTCGGCCCCCACCTCGGCTGACTGCTGTCGAACCTGGACGCTATCACTGTGAAGAACTGGAATCATCTTACCCTCTCCCTGGCTGGCCTCTTTCAAGCCACTGGCCTGGTGGAGCAACTGGCGAAAACCGGCTACGTGCCCAGCCAGCCTTACAAATGCAGTATCGAGAGCCTGTTTGAGCTCAATCCCCGGGACACCCTCGCGGTTTACGGCGGCGATATCGCCGGGCTGGAATTCGGGCTGCGGCTGCTGGCCGACATGCTGCGCGACAGCCAGCAGGCCCAGCAGCGCCACGGCGATGCCCTGCGCTACAGCCTGGGCGTGCTGCACCTGCAGAAAAAGCTCAGCGGGCGGCGCGACATGCTGGGAGTCATTGCCAGCCGCCTGCAACAGGCGCAGCAGCAGGCACAGCACTTTTCCAGCACCCACGACAACGTGATTGCCAACCTGGGCGACCTCTACACCCAGACCATCAGCACCTTCCGTTTCCGTATCCAGGTGACCGGGGACCACAGCTACCTCCAGCAGCAACGCATCGCCCACCAGGTCAGGGCGCTGCTGTTGGCCGGGATACGCTCCGCCACGCTCTGGCGGCAGCTGGGCGGCAGCCGCTGGCAGCTGCTGCTTCACCGCAAGCGGATCGCGGAAGAGGTGGACAGACTGCTGCGCAGCCTTTAGCGGGACTGAAAAGAGGCTGGTTTTCGGGTATGATTGCGCCCTTTGTCGTGGCGCGCCATCCAGACATGGCCGCCGTCAATACGGCATCATCCATTTCTCCCGGATTTTTTTCGTGATATCCCAGCAAGAGACCTGCCATGGAAACTCCTTTTGCCACCCTGAGTGCCCTCAATGCCGTATCTCCCATCGATGGACGCTACGGCAGTAAAACCATTGCCCTGCGCAACATCTTCAGCGAATTCGGCCTGATCCGCTTTCGCGTCGAGGTGGAGGTGCGCTGGCTGCAACAACTCAGCCGCCACACGGACATTCCCGAGGTGCCCGCCTTCAGCGCTGCCACCAACAGCGTTCTGGATGGCCTGGTCGCCAACTTCAATGAAAGCCAGGCACAGCAGATCAAGGATATCGAGCGCACCACCAACCACGATGTCAAAGCCGTGGAATACTTCCTCAAAAAACAGTTCGCCGGCAACGCCGAACTGGAGGCGGTGCTCGAGTTCGTTCACTTCGCCTGCACGTCCGAGGACATCAACAACCTGTCACATGCCCTGATGCTGCGCGAAGGCCGCGAGACATTTCTTAAAGATGCCCACACCATTGTCGATGGCGTCGTCAAACTGGCCCACGACTACGCCGACGTGCCCATGCTGTCGCGCACCCACGGCCAGACGGCCTCCCCCACCACCGTGGGCAAGGAAATGGCCAACGTGGCCGCGCGCCTGCGCCGCCAGGTCAATGCTGTGAAAGCCGTGGAGCTGCTGGGCAAGATCAACGGCGCCGTGGGCAACTACAATGCCCACCTGTCGGCTTATCCCGGTATCGACTGGCAAGCCAACGCGCAGCAATTCGTCGAAAGCCTGGGCCTCGCCTGGAACCCCTATACCACCCAGATCGAACCCCACGATTACATCGCCGAACTCTTCGATGCCATCGCGCGTTTCAATACCATCCTGATCGACTTCAACCGCGATATCTGGGGTTACATTTCCCTCGGTTACTTCAAGCAGAAAACCATCGCGGGCGAAGTGGGCTCCTCCACCATGCCGCACAAGGTCAATCCCATCGACTTCGAAAACTCCGAAGGCAATCTGGGTATCGCCAACGCCATCTTCACCCACCTGGCGCAAAAGCTGCCCATCTCCCGCTGGCAGCGCGACCTCACCGACTCCACGGTATTGCGCAATATGGGCGTGGGTTTTGGTTACGGCATGATTGCCTATGCCTCGACGTTAAAAGGCATGGGTAAACTGGAAATCAACCGCGCACGCCTGGCGGAAGACCTGGACAACGCCTGGGAGGTGCTGGCCGAGCCCATCCAGACCGTGATGCGCCGTTACAATGTGGAAGAACCCTACGAGAAACTGAAAGCGCTGACCCGCGGCCAGGCCATCACCAAAGAGTTGATGACCCAGTTCGTGGAAACCCTGGATATTCCCGAAGAAGCCAAGCAGCTGCTGCGCGACCTGACGCCGGCAACCTACATCGGCAACGCGGTGGATCAAGCCAGGGCCATCTAACAGGTGGCGGCGACACAAAGGGCTCTACAGAGCCCTTTTGTTTTTGAACAAGTAACTAGTGGACCGAAAAATGATTGCTCCCCTCACCCACCTGGGCGATATGCCGATTGAAGAATTCCTGCGCGATTACTGGCAGAAAAAACCGCTGCTGATCCGCAATGCCTTCCCCGACTTTGAATCCCCCATCACGCCCGACGAGTTGGCGGGGTTGGCGCTGGAAGAGGACGTGGAATCCCGCATCGTGCTGGAAAATGGCGCAACGCCCTGGGAACTGCGCAACGGTCCATTCACTGAAGACACCTTCACCACACTGCCGGAAAAGCACTGGACGCTGCTGGTGCAGGCAGTCGACCAGTGGGTACCGGAAGTCAACCAACTGTTGGATCACTTTCGCTTCATCCCCAACTGGCGCCTGGATGACCTGATGATCAGCTACGCGCCCGACCAGGGTGGTGTCGGCCCCCATTTCGATTATTACGATGTCTTTCTGCTGCAAGGCCTGGGCAGACGCCATTGGAAAATCGGCCAGATGTGCGACAGCAACTCGCCGCGAGTCGAAGGTACCCGCCTGAAAATCCTGAGCGAATTCCACACCACGAATGAGTGGGTGCTGGAACCCGGCGACATGCTCTACATTCCGCCCGGCATCGCCCACTGGGGCAACGCGGATGGCGATGACTGCATGACGTTTTCGATCGGTTTCCGCGCGCCCGGTCATGCGGATATTCTCTCGGACATCGGCCAGGAGGTTGCGCTCAACATCGCCGATGATCTGCGCTACAGCGACCCGGATCTGACACAGCAGGACAATCCCGGCGAAATCGGCCCTGCGGCCATCGCCCAGTTGCAAGCCATTCTGCAACGACACCTGACTCCCGAAAACATCGCCGTCTGGTTCGGCAAGTACATGACCGAACGCAAATACCTGGAACAAACCGACGAGGAGCCCCTGGATATCGACGCTGACGAGTGGCAGGCCGCGCTGGCCGATGGCCAGCTGCTGTGGCGCCATCCGGCGGCGCGGCTCGCCTTCCACAGCGATAAAAACGGGACCTTTTTGTTTGCCGATGGTGAAGCCATTAACTGTTCGCGCGGACTGGCTGAGTTAGTCTGTACCGAAACCGAAATCACCTGGGCCCAAGTCAAACCCTTTGTGCAGGAACCCTTCGACGTGGCCGCGCTATCGCAACTCATCAACCAGGAAACTTTGCTGGTAGACGAGTAAGCGATGAACAACAGGCGCAGGGGTTCCGATATGTCTTACGGGATATCTGCCGTGAACCTTTACCGTACCAAGCCATGATCTCCTGCAACATATTCAAGACCGACTGGCATACCCATGCTGCCGAGCTGACCCATATCCGTACCCGGGTGTTTATGGACGAGCAGCAGGTTTCCGCCGCGGACGAGTGGGATGGACTGGACCAGGGAGCCATTCATTTCCTCATACAGGATTCCAGGGGAGAGGCTGTTGGCTGCGCCCGCCTGCTTGAAGAAACCGATGCTGAAGGCCCATGGTTCCACATTGGCAGGGTTGCCATACTCGAGCACCTGCGCAACCGGGGGCTCGGGCGACAGTTGATGCAATGCGCGCTCGACTGGTGTAATGCCGGAAACCCATCGGCGGGCATCTATCTCCATGCCCAGACACGGCAACAGGGCTTTTACCAGCGCCTGGGATTCCGTGTCCGGGGCGGGGTGTTCATGGATGCCGGCATACCGCATATCCGCATGGACCACCATGAAATATAGAGCGGGGACAGTATGACTGACGCGCCTGTTCACAAAAGCCTGCTGCTGGAAGGGCTGGAGGATTTTCAAACCTACAGCCTGCGATTGGCGCAAACGGCCTACCGCCAACTGGCCATTTACAGCCGCAGCCTGGACGCCGCCGTCTATGACAACCAACCCATGGCCGATGCCATTTCCACACTGGCCAGGCGCAGCCGCCATACCCGCATCCAGATTCTGGTGAAGGACACGAACCCGCTGGTGGAACACGGGCACCGCCTGGCGCGGCTTTGCCAACGCCTGCCCAGTACCCTGAGCCTGCGCAAACTGGTGCGCGAACCGGACAAGGGCGCCATGAGCTACATGCTGTGCGATACCCAAGGGCTGCTCTATAAAAATGACGAGGATGACTACAGAGGATTTTTCAATCTCCAGGCAGCACCTCAGGTCAAGCGCCTGCGTGAAGAATTCGACCTGCTTTGGCAGTATGCGGAACCCGAACCCCGATTGCAGCACCTGTACATCTGACCGCCAGCCACCCGGCGACAAAATAAACAAAAAGTGCTTTTTTACCGGGAAAAAACCAGTTTTCTGTTGCCGACCACAATTTTATCCGATATATATAGCGGCAACCTGGAGCCAGGGGCGTTTTCAGCCTATAAATATAGGGTTTTTTTGCCTATCAACCCGCAAAAACACCACGCTTGGGACTCCCGGTTGGCGTTCTACTGACCTGGGGCTACCCAGCCCGCAAGCCCGTTCGCTTGATTAACCCACTTTTGACCAACCTACTAAGGAATTGACCATGGCCGTTAAAAAACCCGCTGCAAAACCTGCCAAGGCTGTAGCCAAACCCGTTGCGAAAAAAGCACCTGCCAAAGCACCCGTCAAGAAAGCCGCCGCACCCAAAGCAGCTCCGAAAGCGCCTGTGGCTGTCAAGCCAATCGCTGAGCGTCAAAACAAAACCCAGATCCTGACCCAGATCGCCGATGCCACCCAATTGAGCAGAAAGCAGGTTCAAGCGGTTCTGGATGAGCTGAGCAACGTCATCGAAGGCCACGTCAAGAAAAAAGGCGTTGGCGAATTCGTACTGCCTGGCCTGCTGAAAATCACCACTGTGAAAAAGCCCGCCACCAAAGCGCGCAAGGGCATCAACCCCTTCACTGGCGAAGAGACCACCTTCAAAGCCAAGCCGGCCAGCACGTCCGTCAAAGTGCGTCCGCTGAAAAAACTGAAGGAAATGGTGATCTGATACGTCAGGTTCTCCGTAATAAAAAAACCCCGCGCTGCGGGGTTTTTTATGGCGTGCCATCCGGCCGCCACCCTTCGGACCGTCGCTGATGCGACGTTGAAAATTGCTCCTGGCAATTTTTATTGGTTGCCGGAAACCGCTGGATGTCTCGATTACCAGGGCTCACTCCGGCAACTGGAAGTCCTCGCCCACCAGCGCGCTCTGCAGGCGCCTGACCCGGTCGGCCAGATCGTCGGGCGCATAGTCGCGCATGGGCTGCCGTCCCCAGATCGGCTGCGGCCATGCCGGATCATCCACAAACCGGGCGATGTGGTGCACATGCAGCTGGCGAACCACATTCCCCAGGGCGGCGACGTTCATCTTGTGGGCATCAAACAGGCTGGTCATCACCTCAGCCAGACGGCAGGACTCGCGGATCAATTGCAATTGGTCTTCCTCGCCGAGATGATGGATCTCAAACACATCCTCCCGCTCGGGCACCAGGATACACCAGGGGTAATTGGCGTCCCTGCTCAGCAGGAGCAGGGAGAGTGGAAAGCGGCCCACCACGACAGAATCCTGAGCCAGACGCGGATGAAGTTCGAACATAGGAAGCACCTCGGCAATCTTCTTACCCAGTGAGAACCAGGGCAGCGCTGGCGGCTGTACCCTGAACAGCAGGCACCGTAGAATAGGCGCCTTTCAACCCCAACAGTATAGACACCCAAGAAGCCTATCCTATGCGCGCATCCCGATTTTTAATTGCCACACTCAAAGAAACCCCTTCCGACGCCGAGGTCATCAGCCATCAGTTGATGCTGCGGGCGGGCATGATCCGCAAGCTGGCTTCGGGCCTGTATATCTGGCTACCCCTGGGGCTGCGGGTGCTGCGCAAGGTGGAGCGGATCATCCGTGAGGAAATGAATAATTCCGGTGCCCAGGAAGTGTTGATGCCGGTGGTACAGCCCGCCGAACTTTGGCAGGAATCCGGCCGCTGGGAACAGTACGGCCCCGAGCTGCTGCGCATCAGCGACCGCCACGAACGCCCCTTCTGCCTGGGACCAACCCACGAGGAAGTCATCACTGATCTGATCCGCAACGAACTGAACAGCTACAAGCAGCTGCCCGCCAACTTCTACCAGATACAGACCAAGTTCCGCGATGAGATCCGCCCCCGTTTTGGCGTGATGCGCTCCCGCGAATTCATCATGAAAGATGCCTATTCCTTTCACCTGACACAGGATTCCTTGCAGGAAACCTACGATGTCATGTACCGCACCTACTGCAATATCTTTGATCGCATAGGCCTGGCCTACCGGCCGGTGCTGGCCGACACCGGCTCCATCGGTGGTGCCTTCTCGCACGAATTCCACGTCCTCGCCGCCAGTGGCGAGGATGCGATTGCGTTCAGCGACGGCAGCGACTATGCCGCCAATATCGAAAAAGCCGAGGCGCTGCCGCCAACCACACCACGTCCCCTGCCCTCCCAGCCGCTCCACGAGGTAGCGACACCCGGGCAGCACAGCATCGAAGAGGTCAGCCGGTTCCTCAAGCTTCCAGCCAGCCAGGTGGTAAAAACCCTGATAGTGCTGGGCGCGGCCGATACCGGCAAGGAACAACCCCTGGTCGCCCTGGTACTGCGCGGCGATCACGAGCTCAACGAAATCAAGGCGGAAAAACTCACGGGTGTTGCCGCACCCCTGGCCTTTGCGCCGGAAGCGCGCATCAAGGCGGAACTTGGCGTGGGGCTGGGCTCCATAGGCCCGGTAGGCCTGCAAATTCCGGTGATCGTGGACCACGCCGCCGCCCATCTGGCGGACTTCGCCTGCGGTGCCAACAAAGACGGCTATCACCTCACCGGCGTCAACTGGGAACGCGACCTGCACCTGCCGATGGTGGCGGATATCCGCAATATCGTGGCGGGCGATCCCAGCCCCGATGGCAAGGGCAGCCTGGATATCAAGCGCGGCATCGAAGTGGGTCATATCTTCCAATTGGGTACCAAATACTCCGAAGCGCTCAAGGCGCGGGTACTGGATGAGAACGGCAAGGAGCAAACCATGATCATGGGCTGCTACGGCATAGGCGTAACACGGGTGGTGGCCGCAGCCATCGAGCAGAACTTCGATGATAACGGCATCATCTGGCCCGACAGCATCGCGCCTTTCCAGATTGCGCTCATCCCCATCAACATGGCCAAGTCGCCAGCCGTTGCGCAGAAGTGCGAGGAACTGTATACCGCTCTGCAAGATGCCGGGTATGACGTGCTTTACATGGATGATGAGAAGGCACGCCTGGGCGTGATGCTGGCGAATACTGAACTCATGGGCATCCCGCACCGCATCGTGGTGGGTGACCGGGGATTGGAAAGCGGCACCCTGGAATACAAGGGCCGCCGCGATGCCGACAAGCAGGAAATCCCCGCAGCCGAGTTGCTGGATTTCCTGCGCGACAAAATCAGTATCCGCTAATCCGGTACAACCACAGCCAAAATAATTACCGGATCGAGCGTCGTCGCCAGAGTCTTTATCACCAAAGCGTTGATCACTGAGGCTTTAATCACTAAGGCTTTGATCAGAAGGGACGATAGAACTGGTCGGGCGCAATCACCTCCGGGGTGATTCGCACGGCCAGAATGCTGCCCTTGAACCAATGCACGCGATTCATGCGTGCGCCTATGGATGTCTTCCCTCCCACACCGATGGGAAGATAATCCACCTGGGCGGTCAGTTCCCGTTTGCCGTTGACGTAGGACACGAACTGGCGATCCCTGTAAGTAATCGCCGCATGCGCCCACTGTTCCACCGGATGCACCAGGGTCGGATCGATCAGGGTGTACTGTGATATCTCGGATTTGATATAGGCGTCCAGATACCACTGCTGTTGATCATTGAGGCGCAGCTCGATAGTGATCCGCCGGTCCGGGTTGTTCGGGTCTTCGATATGGAAAAAACGGGGCTCAGTATTGGCCGGATAGGCATCGTCCGGCCTGAACAGAATTTCGATGGTGAACTCGCGGGCATCTCCCAATGGATTCACATCCAGCACCAGGCGATCACCATCACCATCAAAATACATTGCCGGGCCGTGGGGACTGTCGATCCGCCGTGGATTTCCCTCCACCGTCACCGGCAGGCCGCCGATGGTTTCCAGGGAATCCACCCGCCATAACAGCGATGAGGGCTGCGTGGCACACGCGCTCAGCAATAACATCAGTACCGCAAATCCGATACAACCCGATCTGGTTGGCATGTCTCTCTCCCAAAGGTCTTGTTGTGATTTTTGAGGGCCAAGCTTAAATGAAAAAGGCTGCATCAGCAGCCTTTTTCATTTACGCGGGCGGGAGATCATCCGGCTCGGGTATATGTGTTCTGGCATAGCGCTGCTGGTCATCTTGCAGCCGCCGTGCAACATCGCCGGGAGAGCCGGTGTTGCGTGAAATCATCTGATAGGCGACCGGCACGAGGAACAAGGTAAACACAGTCGCGGCCACGACACCGAACATCACCACGACACCGATGACAAACCGGGTCTCGGCACCGGCACCCGATGAAATCACCAGCGGAATCGCGCCCGCCACCGTGGTCAGGCCCGTCATCAGAATCGGGCGCAACCGGGCCGCCGAGGCTTCACGCAGGGCCTCGCCAAACTCGATGCCCCGGTCGCGCAACTGATTGGCGAACTCCACGATCAAAATGCCGTTTTTCGCCGATAGTCCTACCAGCATGATCAAGGCAATCTGCGAATAGAGGTTGAAGGTGGAGCCAGTCAGGAAAAGTCCCACCATACCTCCCGCCACGGACAAGGGCACGGTCACCATGATGACAAAGGGATGCACATAGCTTTCAAACTGCGCAGCCAGGACCAAAAAGGTAATGATGATGCCCAGCATAAACATGAACATCACGGAGCCACCGGCATTGCGATAGTCGCGCGACATTCCCTTGTAATCCACCACCGCCGTCGCGGGCAGGTGCTCGGCAACGAGTCCATTGAGATAATCGAGCGCTTCGCCCAGTGTCAGGTTGTTTTCCAGATTGGCTTCGATGGTGAGCGAACGGACACGATTGTAACGGTTGAGACGGCTGGAATCCGCCACTTCGCGGATGGTCACCAGGTTGGCCAGCGGAATCAGTTCGCCGGAACGCTCGGAACGCACATACATATTCTGCATGCTGGCCGTGGTGCGCTGCTCGTCCCGCTCGCCCTGCAACATCACATCATATTCTTCGCCATCATCGATGTAGGTCGTCACACGCCGGGAACCCAGCATGGTTTCCAGCGTGTGGCCGATATTGCTCACGCTGACACCCAGATCCGCTGCACGATGGGCATCGATCACCACTTCCAGTTGTGGACGTGTCTCCTTGTAATCCCAGTCAATGCCTGACAGACCGGGATTGGATTCATCGATTTTCTGCAAGAGGATGTCACGCCATTCAGCCAGTTCCTCATAAGAACCGCCACCCAAGACAAACTGCACCGGCTTTTGCGTGCGCGATCCGAATCCCTGCCGCATTACCGGCGACGCGGTGACGCCGGGCAGGTCGCTGAGCTTGTCCCGGATTTCATCCATAATCTCAAAGGCGTTACGCCGCCGGCTCCAGTCGTTGAGCACAGCGATGACAAAACCGGTGTTGAAGTTTTCCACCCCACCCCACCCGCGCGGTGCGCGCACCATCAACCGGGTGATCTCGCCGGTCTCGACGTAATCCATCAGGCGGCTTTCAATCTCGGTCATATACTCTTCCATGTAGGCATAGCTCGCGCCCTCGGGGCCATTAACCATGACGAAGAAGGCTCCCCGGTCTTCCTGCGGGGCATACTCGGAGGGAATGAATTGGGCCAGCCCGACAGAGCCCACCAGCAACAACACAAACGCGGCCATGACGATGCGGGTGTGACGGAGACAGGTATCAAGCGCCTTCATGTAATAGTGGCGGAGGCAAATCGTCGCTTCCTCCACGCGCTTGACCATGCCCGTTTTTTCTTTCTGCTGCCGTAAAATCTTGGACGCCAGCATGGATGAGAAACTGAGCGCAACCACGGATGAAAAGGCCACCGCCGCCGCCATGGTGATGGCGAATTCGGAAAACAGACGGCCAATATCACCCTTCAGAAAAATGATCGGCACGAAGATCGCGATCAGCACCAGGGTGGTAGCCACCACCGCAAAACCAACCTCACGCGTACCATCATAGGCGGCCATCAAGGGTGTCTTACCCTTTTCATCCATGTGCCGCACAATGTTTTCCAGCACCACAATGCCATCATCCACCACCAGGCCAATCGCCAGCACCAGCGCCAACAAGGTGAGCATGTTGATGGAAAATCCGAAGACAGCGAGCACAGTAAAGGTCGCGATAATGGAAACAGGCACCGCCACAGCGGGCACGATCATGGCTCGCGCGCTGCCAAGGAACAGGTAGATCACCAGCACGACCATGGAGATGGCCAACGCCAATGTCAGGTAGACCTCCCTCAACGCGCGTTCCACAAAAACTGAACTGTCGAAGCTGTCCTCGATCTTCATGCCCGCTGGCAGGTTTTCGTTGATGAGGTCACGCTCGCGCTTGGCGCCACGGGCCACATCGACGGTGTTGGCCGTGGACTGCTTGACTATGCCTATACCTACCTGGGTCACGCCGTTACCGCGGAACATGTTGCGGTCTTCAACGGTTCCCTTTTCCACCCGCGCGATATCACCCAGGCGAATCAAATGGCCATCGCTGCCCTGCTTCAGCACCAGGCGCCCAAAATCCTCGGCCGTCAGATAGGCGCGCGCCATACGTACCGTAAACTGGCGCTCATTGGACTCGATGCTGCCCGCCGGCAGTTCAACGTTTTCAGCCCGCAGGGCCGTTTCGATGTCATTGATGGTGATCTCACGGGCAGCCATCTGCTGGCGGTCCAGCCAGATACGCATGGCGTAACGCTGCTCGCCACCGATCTGGACCCGTGCGACCCCATCCACCACCGAGAAACGGTCGATCAGGTAGCGCTGGGCATAATCGGTCAATTCCGGCATGGTCATGTTTTCGCCCGCGAAATTGAACCAGAGAATTACGTCCTCGTCTGAACTGACCTTCTGCACCTGGGGCGGATCCGCTTCCAGGGGCAGGTTGCGCGCCGCGCGCGATACACGATCGCGGATGTCGTTGGCGGCCGCGTCTATGTCCACACCGACATCAAATTCGATGGTGATGTTGGAGGCGCCGTTCTCACTGGCCGATTCGATGTAGCGGATACCTTCGATACCGGCAATGCGGTCTTCCAGAACCTTGGTGATGCGTGTTTCCACCACATTGGCGGCCGCGCCGGGATAGGTGGTGCGAATGGAGACCACCGGTGGGTCGATGTTCGGGTATTCGCGCAGGGTCAGGCGATCAAAGGACAACAGACCAAAGGCGATCAGGAGAATGGAGAGGACCGACGCGAAAACCGGTCTTTTGATGGAGGCATCAGAAAGAATCATGGTCGGTTACCTCAGGATTTCTGACGGCTGAGGAGTTCCGCCAGATTATCGCCAGGTTTGGCCTCCGCAATCACACGGACCACCTGACCATCGCGAATCTTCTGTAAGCCATGGGTTACGACACGTTGCCCAGGCGCAAGGCCGCTGAGGACTTCGACCACGCCTTGCAGCCGTTCGCCGATCTGGACCTGTACCCGCTCGACACTGGCTACACCGTTTTCTTCCTTGGCGACAAACACGAAGTTATTACTGCCCAGGGGAACCAGTGCCGCTTCAGGTACCACGATGGCATCCCGCTGGTCCGCATAAAGCACCAGGGTCATGAGCATGCCCTGTTTGAGCTCATAGTTTTCGTTCGGCAATATGGCCCGCACCGTAATGGCGCGGGTCACCGGATCGATCTGGTTGTCGATGCTGAAGATTTCACCGCTGAATGTTTTGCCGCCGAGATCGCGGCTGCTGGCTTCGATGGGCAAACCAGGACGCAGGCTGCGCAGATAGACGGCAGCCACGGTGAAATCCAGCTTCATCTGGCTGTCATCGTTGAGCGTGGTGATGAGGTTGCCCGGCGTCACCAGAGCACCAACGCTGATGTTGCGCAGGCCGACAACGCCACTGAAAGGAGCATCGAGGCGCAAATCCTTGAGACGCGATTCGATGGCGGCATAACGGGCGCGGGCGGATTCATATTCCCGGACACGTTGATCCAGCAGGGATTGGGACGCGGCGTTGCGGGCCACCAGTGAGCGCACCCTGTCCAGTTGTTTGAGCGCTTCGTCGGTGTTGAAGCGGGCCTCATCGAGCAGGGCCTGTTCTTCCGCACTGGTCATCTCGACCAGCACGTCACCCTTGTTGACCCGCTGGCCATCTTCAAAATTGATTCTGGTGACTGTCTTAGTGACATTGGAGGTCAAACGGATGGATTCGTTGGCCCTGAGAGAGCCGAGCGCCTCGATACGGGTCTGTAGCTGGCGCGTTTCCACAGCCTGTACTATCACATCGACCGGCTTGGTTTGAGCACTGAGGCCCAGCGGAAACAGATACAGCAGTCCCAGAGCGAATATACGCAGATATCGCGACGGCATAGTTTTTCTCACTTCTAATGGATTTATCAGGCAGGGAATGGTCCGTGATCCGGATTGCATTTTATTACGCAATACGCAGCGACAAGTATAAAACAATCACGATTAACAATTGTTTACCAGGGATAACACAGGTTAACCGGGGTTTGACGGCACGATGGAGAGTGTTAGCGATGGATTTCAGCTCAACAGGCAGCGAATCTGCTCATGGCTGAAACCACGATAGGAAAGGAAACGCACCTGTTTTGCACGCTGCCTTGGATCCGATACAGGATTCGATCCAAAACGCCGATCCCTGATATCCCGAGCCAGGGACAGCCAGTCGGTATCACTTTCATCCAGCAGTGAGCCAATCACATCGGACTGAATACCCTTTTCGCGCAGCTCCCGGGAAATCCACAGCGGGCCCTTCCCCTGGCGGCGGCGTACTGCAATCAGGGCTTCTGCGAAACGTTCATCACTCTGTAACCGATCCGCGATCAAGCCCTGAAGCACATCATCGATCAAAGCAGGGACAGCGAACTTTCTAGACAGTTTCTGCCTCAATTCCAGCACGGAGTGCTCGCGCATGGCCAACAGATTCATCGCGGCCAGGCGCACGCCCGCATAATCGGCCTCAGTGTTGGTTGTGGACACTATTGCCCCTGCACAGGCGGAAACCGGGACAAGACTTCATTCACCGCATTGCTCAACAACTGGCGTTGCTGTGCAGGCGACAAACCACTGCGCAACCGCTTCTGGGATACACCACGCCAGATTGGCTGCTGTGTCCTGGCATCCACGAGGTCAATGATGAGATTGCCCTGGTCGTAAACCCGCGGGCCTCCGGTCGTGCCGTAGAAAAGTGGTGATGGGTGATAGCGGTAATAGCGGCCGTAATAGCCATAACCGTAAAAGCGATCATAGGTACCCGGGTCCAGCTTTTCCTCGATCACGATGTGGTAATGCACCCAAAAGTCCGGATCAGCCTCGACAGCCCTGTAGGTTTTGGATAGCTCACTTTCCACCAGACGGTGGACATGCTGAAACGTAAAGGGGGAAATCAGCAATTCATCGCGATTTTCCTGTTTGGCTTCAACCAGGGTAAACGTTTTCAAGGCCGAAAAGTCGTAGCCTGAGTCGTAATCGGTAACGACTCTGGGTTTACTGGCGCAGCCACTGAGCAAACCCAGGCTGAGAATCAACAGCGTGGTGATGATAGCGGTTTTCATGGCATACACTCCGATCTGAACAGGGGTTTTCAAGAGCATACTGAGCCCTTTTATTACGCGCCGCAAGCATCAGAGGATGTGTTGATTAATTCATACCCAAATCCACGTCGGCCGCGCTCAGCCATTATCGCATGACTGGCTGAACGCGGCCTGAACATCCGTCACGCCAAGTCTATGTCGTCAGACTCTGCGCCACCGGGACTGAGGGACAGAACGGGGGTAGCCAGGAGTTCCGCGCGTACTTTCTGCTCCAGTTCCTGGGCAATGCTGGGATTCTCCTGCAGGAATTTCATGACATTGTTTTTACCCTGGCCAATCTTGTTGCCTTGATAGCTGTACCAGGCTCCGGCCTTGTCGATCAGCCCCAGCTTGACGCCGTAGTCGATGACTTCACCCAGCCGGTTGATGCCACTGCCATACAGGATCTGGAATTCCGCCTGTTTGAAGGGAGGCGCCACCTTGTTCTTGACCACCTTGACACGGGTTTCGGAACCTATGACCTCTTCGCCTTCTTTTACGGCGCCAATGCGGCGGATATCCAGGCGTACCGACGCATAGAACTTGAGCGCATTACCACCGGTGGTCGTCTCCGGATTGCCGAACATCACACCGATCTTCATACGAATCTGGTTGATGAAAATGACCAGGCAATTGGCGTTCTTGATATTGCCAGTGATCTTGCGCAATGCCTGTGACATGAGGCGCGCTTGCAATCCCACGTGATGGTCACCCATTTCACCTTCGATTTCCGCACGGGGTGTCAAGGCGGCCACCGAGTCGACCACCAGCACATCAACAGCGCCGGAGCGCACCAGCATATCGGTCACTTCCAGGGCCTGTTCACCCGTATCCGGCTGGGAAATGATGAGTTCCTCAACGTTCACACCCAGCTTGGCGGCATAGATGGGATCAAGGGCATGCTCGGCATCGATGAAGGCGCAGTTGCCACCCAGGCGCTGGGCCTCGGCGATCACCTGCAGGGTGAGTGTGGTTTTACCTGAGGATTCGGGACCGTAGATCTCGATGATGCGCCCCTTGGGAAGACCACCGATGCCCAGTGCGACATCCAGGCCCAGGGAACCGGTAGAAATGGCGGGAATGGCAACCTCTTCACGGTCGCCCATACGCATGACAGTCCCTTTGCCGAATTGACGTTCGATCTGCGCCAACGCGGCTTGCAGCGCTTTTTCTTTATTCGCATCCATTTGACACCTCAAGTTTTAAGAAGAAGATGGTCTGTTGTTGTCTGACCGCAATAGCGATCTATGGCCACAGCATACACCAAAAACCTGTATGCGCAAACAGTACTAGCAATTTATACAGTACTTTTTTGCGACCCTGGCAAGAGCTGGAAAATCCCCTCCAGGGCACAGAGGACCGATTGCGCCTGGACAGCCTGGCGATCGCCCTCAAACCGGCGGAAGAACGTACGCCGCTCGCCACTGGCCAGTCCCCAGGCAAACCATACGCTGCCGACGGGCTTATCGGGGCTGCCGCCACCGGGGCCCGCGATACCGCTGATGGCGACCGCGATGTCCGCAGCGGACACCGTCAACACACCCTCGACCATTTGCAGCACAACCGGTTCACTGACGGCGCCTTCACGGGCGAGGGTATCCGCCGACACCCCCAACAGCTGTTGTTTGGCGCGATTGGCATAGCTGACGATCCCGTATTCGAACCAGGCGGAACTACCAGGCACCGAAGTTATCGCCGCGGCAACGCCACCGCCGGTGCAGGATTCCGCTGTTGCAACACGCCAGCCATGCGCCGCCAGAGCCCGCCCCAGTTCCTGGCTGAGCCGTTGAACACCAGCGGTTGTTTCAGCCGTATTCATGGGTGGACAGCCAATTTGAGGCCATCCACGTCAGGCGCCACGAGGCGGGTCAGCGGGGAGTGGCTCACTTCGTCGAAATGCCGGCCGGCATTCCAGTCGTGGGTGGCCCGCACCACTTCCTCCGGCGTGCGCGCTACGAAATTCCACCACACCAGAATGTCTTCGGCCATGGGTTCGCCTCCCACCAACAGCAGTCGGCTGGCATCACCACAGGCGAGTTGAAGCGACGCCCGGCCCGGACCAAGGTATAGCAATTGGCCGGGTTTGATTGCCGTACCGTCGAACTCAAGCCCACCTTCGAGGCAGATCAGGCCATATTCGAAATCCGGCCGCAGGGGCAGCGTCACCCGGGTTGCGGCCGCCGCCAAGGCATCCATGGCAACCAATGGCGAATAAACCCTGGCCGGTGACGTCAAGCCAAAGGCTTCACCCACCAGCAGGGTGATATCCAGCCCCTGTTCGCGGTGGTGTGGCAATGAAGGGTAATGGGTAAAGTCAGGCGCGCGTTGGCGTTCGCTGTCCGGCAGGGCAATCCAGAGTTGCACCGCATGCACCAGCTTGCCACCTCCATGGGGCGACTCTTCAGAATGGGCAATACCGCACCCGGCAGTCATGAGATTGACCTGTCCCGGCCGTATCCATTGCTCATAGCCCAGGCTGTCGCGGTGGAGAATCTCGCCGCTGATCATCCAGGTGAATGTCTGTAAACCGATGTGGGGATGGGGACCTACATTGAGTGGTTTGTCCACCGGGGGCACCGATGGACCTATGTGATCCAGGAAACACCAGGCGCCGATGCGCCGCTTTTCACGGCTCGGCAAGGCGCGACGCACGGGGATGCCGCCCACATCCTTGGCATGGGCTTCAATCAATTGCAGGTTGGACAGGTTCATGAATCCTCCTCTGCCAGCAGGGTATCGATCCGCACTTCACCAGTCAGGAGTTTATGGACCGGACAGGCACTGGCGATCTGCAACAGGCGCTGGCGCTGGCTGTCATCCAGATCACCCTCCAAACGCAAACGGCGCAGGATATCTGTCCCCGACGCGGGCTTGCCATCGGGGTTGAGCGTCAAGTCCAGGGATACCGCAGCCAGGGGCCAGGCTTTGCGCGCGGCGTACATTTGCAGGGTGATGGCGGTGCAGGCTGCCAGGCTCGACAGCAGCAGTTCACTGGGTGACGGTCCGGTATCGGCGCCACCGTGCTCAGCGGCCTCATCGGCGAGCCAGTGGTGATCACGGCTTTGCAGTTCAATGGTGTAGGGGGTTTTACCTGTACGGGCAACAACGTGTGTCGAAGACATGGGAATCCTTGGGCTGAGGGAGATGGAAATCCAGGGTTAAAGAGTATCTCAGCCAGCCGCGGGAGACCACCGGCGAGCGCACGCGAAATGCGTATGTTGTCGCTACGATTGATTCCGTACCGCATAGCGGACTCTGCGCGCCATTACCTGTCTATCCGCTTGCTTGATATGCGACAGACCCCACCGGGAGGCGGGGCCTGCGCATTGTGTCATCGAAGGTTCGGTCGAAAGGGGGACTTTTCAGCACGCGGAATCAAGGCAGGGTTCGCAGCCCCGGTTCTCGCGCCCACTGGCGCGTTGCGGCCGCCTTGATGAACCCCTTGGTGTCCGCCGCCTTCAATACACCGGGATCCGGCTCTACCCCCGCAGCATCCAACACTTGTTGGGCACCAGCGTCCGCGGCAATCGCCTTGAGATGGCCATAGGCATCCCGAACCCAATCCACTGCGGCAGCCTCCCGGGCCAAGGCTTTACCCGCAGTATTGGACAGTACCAGCGCGACAGCATCGAACATGACCGAGGGTGTACCGGCCAGTTGGCCATCGACAGCCAGGTGTTTACCGCCCTTGGCCTTGGCACCGCCGATCTTCGGCGCAACTATCTTGACGGCCGCGCCGGCACTTTCGGCGGCCTTACGCAACGTAGCGACGATAGCCGCATCGGAGCCATCATCGACCAGGATGCCGACCTGGCGGCCAGCGAGAGTCTGTTTCATCTTGCCGATGATCCGTAACGCCGGCGAGGGAGGCAGGTCCAGGGGTTTCACCACAGCTGGCGGCGCGGGTGGCAGTTTTGCCAGTCCCAGCCCATCGGCGACACGTTTGGCCAGGTCCGCATCGATATGGCGCAGGTGACCGACCACTGCCTCACGTACCTGTCCTGTCTCGACCTTGGACAGCTCGAATACCAGTGCAAAGGCTATGTGCGCCTGCTCGATCTCACTCTGGCTGCGGTAAAACTGCCGTGCCTGCGAATAATGATCGGCAAAGCTCTCCGGGCGGACACGGCCCTTGGCCCCCTCATCGACCGGCTGTGCAAAGCTGCGGAACCCGGCTGGTGTCTGCCGCGGACTGTCGTCCTGGAGGGAACTGGGCTCGTAATTCACCCGGCCCTTGGGTATCCGTACCTGCATGTGGCCATCACGCTGCAAATTGGCGAAGGGGCATTGGGGTGCGTTTACCGGGATCTGGTGAAAATTCGGCCCTCCCAGCCGGATGAGCTGGGTGTCCAGATAGGAGAACAACCGCCCCTGCAACAGCGGATCGTTACTGAAGTCGATGCCGGGCGGCAGATTAGCCGGACAGAACGCCACCTGCTCAGTTTCAGCGAAGAAATTGTCTGGCGAGCGATCCAGCACCAACCGGCCTATCACCGTCAGGGGCACCAGCTCCTCGGGTATCAGCTTGGTCGGGTCGAGGTGATCGAAGGGGAATGCCGCCGCTTCTTTTTCAGTGAACAGCTGCACCGAGAACTCCCATTCAGGGTAGTCGCCACGCTGGATCGCTTCAAACAGGTCGCGCCGGTGGTAATCCGGATCCGCGCCAGCGATTTTCACCGCCTCATCCCACAGGGTCGATTGCAGGCCAAGCTTGGGACGCCAGTGGAATTTGACGAAAGTGCTGCGCCCCTTGTCATCAACCAGGCGGAAACTGTGCACGCCAAAACCTTCGATCATGCGCAGTGATCGCGGGATTGTCCGGTCGGACATTGCCCACATAATCATGTGCATGGATTCGGGGGTGAGGGAAATGAAGTCCCAGAAGGTATCGTGGGCACTGGCAGCCTGCGGAAAACCGCGATCGGGTTCCATCTTCACCGAATGAACCAGATCGGGAAACTTCATCGCGTCCTGGATAAAGAAAACCGGGATATTGTTGCCCACCAGATCCCAGTTACCCTCCTCAGTGTAGAACTTTACCGCGAAACCCCGCACATCCCGTGGCGTATCGATGGATCCGGCACCCCCGGCGACAGTTGAAAAGCGCACAAATACCGGCACCTTTTTGCCAGTTTGCGTCAGTACCCTGGCGGTGGTGTATTTGCCCAGCGATTTGGTCAACTCGAAATAGCCATGCGCGCCGGAACCGCGCGCATGGACGATGCGCTCGGGAATGCGTTCGTGATCGAAATGGGTGATTTTCTCGCGGAGGATAAAATCCTCCAGCAGGGTCGGTCCACGCCCGGTGGCGCGCAATGAATTCTGGTTGTCAGCGACAGGAATTCCCTGGTTGGTGGTCAGTGGTGGATGAACGCCACCAACCCACTGGTGCAGCTCGCCGCCCTTGCCAAGGGTTGGCGCGGTGCCGCTGCCTGGGGATTTCCGCGAGTCCGATACTGGCGACTTTTTCCGGTTCATAGACTTGTCTCCTTGCAGTCTGGAAAATGTGTGGCCTCCTGAATAGGTATAGCGGTAAATCACCCAACTGCCAAACAGAGTGCCTGCTGATTCTCTGGCGCCTCATCCCCGGAGGGCATACAATCCTTCCCCTTTCATGTCACATAAATTCCGGTTAACCAGCGATTCCCGTTCATGAGTGAAGCCGATCTATCCCTCCATACCCCGATTGTGGGGCTAATTATGGTGGTCTCTGGTGAGAAAACGGCTATTTCTCCTTTGATTACAATAAATTAACCATACTACGCTGTTCTACGCTGGAGCATAAAATAGGCATGGATTGGCATGATTTAGCGACAAAATTGCCCCAAATTTGCCCCAAGAAATTAGCTCGTAACTTGGGGCATAGCCTAGCGTGTGCAGGCACACCTTGCTGGTACTCGCCAAACCTTCCTGCATAACGCTCCAGCTTCCAGCTTTTTAAACAATTCCAACCTTAAATCAGCCCCCAATCACAAGCTCCGGGAGCTATTTTACTTTTACAATGTCAGAAACTGGCATATACTTTCTCTCACATAAAGAGGTGACCATGAACACATTGCCAGAGACCATTCTTCAAGAAGCACTATCCCTCCCCGAGGGAGGCGTGCTATCGCCTAAAGAATTCCTGCATCTGGGAAGCAGGTCCGCCGTAGATCAGGCATTTTCTCGCCTTGCCAAAATGGGCAAACTGCTGCGCGTGGCGCGTGGCACCTACTCTGTTCCGGTGTCCAGCCGGTTCGGCCAGCGTGCGCCTGCCGCTGAAAAACTCGTCAAGGCGCTGGCTGAGCAAAGTGGTGAAGTCGTTGTTCCACACGGCGCCAATGCTGCTAATGTCCTTGGCCTGACACAGCAAGTGCCTATTCGCGAGGTTTATCTAACCTCAGGAAAAACCCGGAAATTGCAGCTTGGCCGTTCGGAAGTGCTGGTCAAGCATGCTCCCCGCTGGATGCTGGCGCTCGGTGCTCGACCAGCCGGAGCTGCGATACGGGCACTGGCCTGGATTGGACAGACCCATGCCGAAACATCACTGACTTCGCTGCATCGCACCTTGTCAGAGTCCGAGTGGCAGGCACTTATTCAGGCTCGCGCAACATTACCCGGCTGGATGGCTCAAGCCATAGGTAAGGAAGCCGCCCGTGCCTGAGTACTTCTTCGATCTGAGCAAGCAAGATCAACACGATGCCCTGGAGCAAGGGCGTGCTGAAACCGGCCGCCCCTCTCACCTGCTCGAAAAGGATCTATGGGTGGTGTGGGCTCTCCGCGCCCTGTTCGAGTCACCCTTATCGGGTGACCTCACCTTCAAAGGCGGCACGTCATTATCAAAGGTCTATAAAGTCATTGACCGTTTTTCCGAAGATATCGACCTGACCTACGACATCCGCAAACTCATCCCGGATTTAATCGGTGAAGGTGGAGAATTGCCTGCCAGCCGTAGCCAGGCTGGCAAATGGACACAAGCTGTGCGGCATCGGCTACCCGGCTGGATCAAGGAAAATGTACAGCCTGTGATTCAGGAAGCCCTGGTTCGTGATGGTCTGGACGCCCGGCTCGAACTTGGTGGACAAGGGAACGATAAATTATTCCTGCACTATCCTGCCCTGACACAAGGCACCGGGTATATAGCGCCCACAATTACACTGGAATTCGGTGGCCGTGCCACGGGCGAGCCACATGAGGTATTCCAAGTTTCCTGTGACCTTGCCGATTATTTGCCTGACGTGTCCTTCCCTAACGCATCACCGCTGGTGATGAGTGTCGCACGCACCTTTTGGGAGAAAGCCACGGCCATACACGTATTCTGCGCACAAGGCCGTATTCGTAGTGAACGCTACGCACGGCACTGGCATGACCTGGCAGCGATCGCACGAAGCCCTCATTTTGCAACAGTACTTGCTGATCGCCAGGTGGCAACAGATGTAGCCCATCATAAGTCGCACTTTTTTATTGAGAAGGACGCAAGCGGCCAAGTGATCGACTATACAGCAGCAACGAAAGGACAATTAAAAATTGTCCCAGACGGTGAGGCCAAGGCCGCTCTTGAAAAGGACTATACGGCAATGCTGGCCGATGAAGTAATGGTTGGCGATGCCCTAGCCTTCGACGATCTTCTTGAAATATGTGCCAATTTGGAAACCACGATAAACAGGGCAATCAAGTAACAATAAGGGTTCTCGGAGGAACTATGCGCGTTTCACGGTTACAGGTAGAGAATTTCCGCGGCATCAAGACAGCAGAACTTCATTTCTCAGGACATACACTTTTGATTGGTGGCAACAACATCGGCAAAAGTACCATCTGTGAAGCACTTGATCTCGTACTTGGGCCAGACCGCCTGAACCGCACTCCGCCCGTTGAAGAATTCGATTTTAGAAATGCCGGATACTTGAGCGACGACGGTGAAACACCTATTCCAATCCGCATCGAAGCTATCTTGGTTGACCTCACTGATGATATCAAGCAACTTTGTGCAGCCAACCTGGAGTTCTGGCACAAGACTGATAAACGCCTTCTCGGCGAAGGAGAAATCGGTAATGCTGACGATCCCAACGTGGAACTTTGCCTTCGTCTCATCACCATTGCTCGATACGATGTCGAAGAAGATCAGTTTTACGCTAAAACTATCTATGGTCGAAATGACGATGATGACGATCTAGACCCCAGATCAATTCCTACCAAAGTAAAACGTGCGATAGGTTTCCTCTACCTACGTACTATCCGCACTGGGTCACGCGCGCTGAGCCTGGAACGTGGCACTCTGCTCGACAATATTCTGCGTCTCAAAGAAGCTCGCAAAGGTATGTGGGAAAGTATTCGTCGCAGACTAGCTACCATTGATCCGCCAATAGATGCTGATGCTACTGAGCTAGGCCCTATACTTGATGAAATAGAGGCACGGCTTGCAGAATATATCGCGCCCGGAGGAGAAGGTCGTTCGACCCGGCTATTCGTTTCCCAGCTTACACGTGAACATCTGCGGAAAACCATCGCTTTCTTCCTGACAATGGGTCACGGTGAAGAAGCTGTTCCATTTCAGCAGACTGGTAGTGGAACATTAAATACTCTTCTTCTGGCATTATTAACCTTTATCGCCGATCTCAAGAAAGACAATGTCATTTTTGCGATGGAAGAACCCGAAATTGCCCTTCCACCATATACTCAAAGGCGAATTGCTAAATACCTTCTGGAAGAAACCTCCCAGTGCTTTATCACATCGCACTCTCCTTATGTCATCGAACGCTTCGAGCCTGATGGGATACTAAAGCTCAATCGCGATAGTCAAGGTATGTTGGACGGCACTGCAATCAAATTGCCCGCTGGTATGAAAGCCAAGAACTATCGACAGAACTTTCGCCGGGCTATTGCTGAGGCTATGCTCGGCAAGGGTGTGATTGTTGGAGAAGGTATTACCGAACAGGATGCCTTACTGGTTGTTGCCCAAACAATGGAAGACAACGATCCTAATCTGTTCCCACTTGATGTGGCTGGCCTTTGTGTCATCAACGCAGATGGTGACGGGAATCTGGAAAAGCTAGGAGCCTTTTTCAAGGAGATCGGAACGCCAGCCTTTGCATTCTTTGATCGAAAGAAGCGCACAGCTGATGAAATTGCTGCACTACAGGGTAACTATACAATCGCCAAAGAGATTCAACAGAAAGGGGCAGAAGTTCTAATGGCCGAGGAAACCCCCTTGGAGCGCCAATGGCAGTATTTGGAAATACTACGCGCCGAAGATGCCGATGGTCGATTTATGATCCCTGCTGTTCGTCCAACTGACGATGTAATCCGTGGGCTAACAATTTCTACACTAAAGGGTTTGAAAGGCGAAGGTGGCGCGGCAAAATTATTGGAACTCTGTACTATCAACGAGCTACCAAAAACCATCACTGACTTTCTTACCGACATATATCAACGCTATCCGAAACCGAAACGCAGGGATATCCCGGTGGTACAGGCTGAGGCTGTCCCAGATGCAGCAGCCTTAGCTCAAGGGAATTAAGTCATGACCTTGGTCATTTGCCCACAGCGACAAAGCATTCTTGATGAAAATGGCGCTATCCTTGTTACAGGCGGCCCTGGCAGCGGCAAGACAACAGTCGCTCTCGCCAAGGCTAAACTTGTAATAGAACAGGGTATATCACCTGGTCAATCCGTCCTGTTTCTCAGTTTTTCGCGGGCTGCCGTTGCACGTGTCATTGAAGCAAGCAAGACACAGTTACCTACTGCTCTGCAAAGCAGGCTTTCGATTCAAACATTCCATTCGTTCTTCTGGCGTATCTTGCAGGCTCATGGATACCTGTTGGGAGCACCACGATCATTGCGGTTGTTGATGCCTCATGACGAAGCAGCAATGCGGCACGATTTCGAGAATAATGGCGGTGATTGGAGAATCGAATGCGAGCGCCTGTTTCGCGAAGAGGGTAAGGTTGCGTTCGACTTATTCGCTCCGAAAGCCCATGAGTTGCTATCCCGAAGTGCACGCCTTCAAGAACTTTTCTCGTCATGTTATCCATTGATTGTTGTGGACGAAGCACAAGACACCGCAGAAGATCAATGGCAGTGTGTTCGTCTGCTATCTACTCGTACGCAAATGATGTGTCTTGCTGATCTGGATCAGCAAATCTACGACTTCCGACCAGGTGTAAGTTCAGACAGAGTGACGCATATCATGGCTGCCTTACAACCCCTGCGTGTGGACTTGGCGGGCCAGAATCACCGGAGTCCAAATTCAGAGATCGTGGCCTTCGCTAATGATATTTTGCTGAATACGCCGCGTGGAATGGCTTATCGCGGCGTGTCACGCATGAATTATCGCTCCAATCGAGAGTATCGTGACCGGGCAATCCGTCAAGCTCTGGGAATTGCCATTCAACGAGCCAAAGAAGCTGCGCAAAGTGATATCGAAAGCATAGCCGTACTAGCGACATGGGGGCGAGGCGTCAACGTCATATCCCGTGCACTAACTGGTGACGGTACAAATCTGATTCCTCATCGAGTAATGATCGACGAAGCTTCTGTGCTCTTGTCAAGCCGCATGGTTGCATTCATGCTGGAACCACGCAGACCAGAAGCACTGGAGTTACAGGATCTGGCCGATGGCCTTGATTTGGCGGCAATGGTTTTTCGGGCTCGCGGTGGGAATACAAATCTTGCTACCGCACAGCGGCTGGCAGCAAGCTCTGTTCAAAGTAAAGCTGGTACTCAACCCCGAGCCAATGGTGTTGCAGCCAAACTACTGGGAGCACTGCGCGCATTGCGTATTCATCAATTCTCTGGAGACCCTAAACGGGATTGGCTGGATGCACGAAGCATTCTCCGCAATGCAGGCGCCAATCCATTTCAAGTGATAGCTCAGGACGCTGAACAACTCGTCGCTTTTCAGAGAGGGCGACGAATTTCCGCTGCATTGACCGAACTATGGCAAATACAAGGAGCATATAGAAATGCGCGCAGCGCACTTGATGCAGCCATTGCTGAAGATCAGCTATTGTCAGGTGGAAACGACCTAAAAGGTATCCACGTCATGACAATCCATAAATCGAAAGGTAAGGAGTTCGATGCAGCAATTATCTTCGACGATCCTAACAGTAGTCCGTTGATATTCACTCAGGAAGCAGAACCTCATCCTCGTTGCCGCAAGCTAGTACGAGTTGGTATCACCCGTGCCCGACATCATGTACTGATGCTATGTGATGCTTACACCCCAACCGCCCTACTGCACGGCCATCGACTTTAGGAGTTTGCTCCTATTCAATTTCGTTGCAGACCATATAACAATAATGAGGAGATATATGCACCACATCGACGAATTCCGGCAAGAGTTCCATCAACATTCCATTTTTGGTACTCCAAGCCCACAGCACGCGGTAGACATTGCCAACTGGCTTAAGGCTCGTGGCATTCAACTCTTCAAAGATGCTTTTGCACAAGAAACAAATCAAGCTGTTCCGAATCTTCCTAACAACAAGCTGATCGAACAGGCTTATCCGAAAAGCCTAAATGAGACCGAGAAGAAACAAGCCCAACAGACGTTTTATACGTCCAATGCCCAAATTTTTTCTATGACTTGCACATCAATAGCTGAAGCTGTAATCAAAGCCAGTACTGACCCTCGAAGTGAAGCGTTCGCATCCCAGCACTACTCTCTACTTCGGAACATGGTATTAGACGCCCTAGCACTTGTAAGTGACTGGGCAGCGACGACGCAAGAAACTCCAGCAATGTACGGTATAGGAAAAAATCGTCTCCACGATTCATTCCAAATTTCCCATGCAGCAGAACAACTAATGTTTGGAGGATCACCATTCTTCGCCTTCGCAGACCTCGCAACCGACTCAGGAACTGCATTACTTCGCGTAGCCCTAGAAACCAGAATACGTTTTGGCTTCGGGTTACTGGGTGTTCTCGATCTCTCGAATCAAACGATTCTGCCTCTAAATATGAGTAAGATCCTCATGGCGATCAAGAAGCACGAAAACAAGTTCAAACTAAAAATTCCATTGCAACACATAGAACGAATTTATAGCTGGTCAAACATTTACGTACACGTAGGCTTGAAACACTTCACTTGGTCACCTATTTTTGCTCTTGACTATCTCAATCCTTTACTTCGTGGGGGCGATTATCCTGGCGGAATCGGTGTTCATGCAGGCATATACATAGATAAGGCAACACTGCTTGAGATTCAGAACGAAGCAAAAACAATCTACCAGCTCGATCCGACCAAGAACGAGCTTATGACCATTCCCCCTGAACGATGTAACGCCATCTTGAAGCCGTAACAAGGCGATTACTCTTTCCGACGAAACCCCCGATCCCGCGCCATGAACGCTTCCAGCATGTGCGGGATCAGTGTCGCCGCATCGACCGGTTCGCCATAAGTCTGTGCGTGCAGCGCGGCGTAGCGGTCGAGATTGGCTTTCAGGTCGGCGGGACATACGAATGTCAGCTTGACGGTCTCACTTTTGGGTAGCGGCCCGAGCCGCAGCTTGTTTGTGCTCATTGCAAGGTTCCCCTGTTGAAGAACAGCGGCTGATAAGGCCGCAGTACCAGATCCCGGTTGACGATGATGCGCACCGGCAGACCGGGGCGGCTGGTCAGCGTGGGCTGGATGTTCATGTTGCGCCGGGTCATTTCCTGGCCGATCTGGTTTACGCTGTCCTGCATGCTGTCACGTCCGGCGATAATGACCCGATCGCCATCCTGGCGATTCTCCGGTGCGGCCAGTTCGGCACCGACACCGAGCAGCGTGGTCAGCACCGCGCCGGCAAAAATACGATCCCAATGCCAATCAACGCCATCTTCCAGACCGGCATAGCCAGCCGGGTCAGTGCCGACCAGGTTGTCGAGTTGGAACGATGAGGTATCAGGCAGGATCACCCGGTTCCACACTACCTGTACACGGGTCTGCCCGTAGCTTACCTGGCTGTTGTAGCGCCCAAGGATGCGTGAGCCCTGCGGGATCAGCAGATGGTGGCCGGTAGCTGTGTCGTAAATCGGCTCCGTTATGGTAGCAATCACATCGCCCGGCAGATCAGACTTGATGCCTGTCACCAGTGCGCCTGCAATCACCGTACCGGCCATCACCTGATAGGGGGAGACAGGCATTTGCAGGTTGCCGGAATTACGGGTTTCCGTAAAACCGGTTTGCAGGAAGGCTTCCTTCTGATCCTGCCGGTTCTGTACGACGGTGGGATCGAGTGACTGTGCCGCTGTCGACGCTGGCCCGGCGGCCAGCGGATCGAAACCTGCCAGCCCGGTCAGCGGCGGCGCACTCCCCATGTCTTGAGCAGGTACAGCCGCAGCGGCGGTGCGTTGTCCACCTGTGCTGAAGAACAGGGATGAAGCGGCCGCCTCTCCGGTTTCCTTCAGTCGCGCCAACCGCTCGGCCTCGGCCGGATCATGACCGGGCTGGGCATAGGTCAGCCCCTGCTGTTCGGCACGCAGTATCGGCCCGCCCAGGTCACCGGGTAACGGCTCTCCCAGTAGCGGTATTTCCGGCAGCGGCGCTGGCGGCAGTTGGGAGTAATCGGCAGGCAAACGGGCCAGCCCTTCGGAGGGCGAGACACGTTCGACGTTATACAACTCGGTCGACTCGCTGATTCCCCGGCGCTGTGGCGTTTGCAATGACCAGAGTGTTGCTCCCAGCAGCGCGGTCGCCACACAGCCAACCATGACCACCAGCATGCGCCGGTTCAGGCGCGTAACCGGGCGAGGCTGCGCGCGCAGCGTGACCTGCTCCGGTGTGACTTTCGGCGGAACATCGGGTGCCGGCTGGCGGGTTACATTGTCAGGGTCCATACTCAATCCCTCCGCACGCCGTCAGTGCGCTCAATGCGCACCACATCACCCTTGTCGCCTCCCAGGCGCAGCTCGGCCGCACCGAATAACCGGTCCACAATGTAGTACGGTGAGCGAAAACGGTAGTTCACCAGTTGGCCGTCGCCCTGGGCACCGATGACGAATAAAGGCGGCAGTTCGCCCTGGGCGATACCGGATGGAAACTGGATATAGACTTTTTCGCCATCATCGAAAGCGCGCAGCGGCTTCCACGGTGCCTGACTGCCACTGATCGCGTAACGAAAGCGAATGTTCTCCAGCGCCAGACCGCTATCAAGTGGTGCCGCTGCACGCGCCACCTGCGCCTGACGCTGCAAGGCCAGCATGCGGTCGTGCGGATAGTCCCAGGACACCGATGCCATCCATGCCCGCTCGGTTGACGTCAACTCGATAAGATAGGTCCGGCGGCTGGTAGTGATCACCAGATTGGTTTTCAGCCCGCTACGAATTGGCTTCACCAGTACATGGATGCGCAGTTCATCACCCATTCCGCTGGCGGTATCGCCGACAATCCAGCGCACCGTGTCACCGGCGGCGACCGTCACCAGTTCTTCGCCAGGCTGGAGTGCAATCACAGTGACCCGCTCAGGACTGGTATAAATCTGGTACAGCGCGCCATCGGTAAACGGCCAGACCTGGATCGCATTGATGTAGCCGTCACGTGTGGGTGCCATACGCGCTTCCTCGTTGGCTCGGGCGACACGCTTGCGCTCGTCCTCCGGCTCAGGTGCTACCTCCGCAGTCACGACCTCGGGCAAGGGCATCAACTGCCCCGGCAGTGGCAAAGGCTCCGGCACCGCAACCACCTCTATCGGCAAGGGTGGTTCGGGCAAGGGGTGAGCCTGTACCGGCTCATCCAGCGTGATGGTTGGCGGCTTGCGCGGTGTGGCACAGCCTGCCAGTACCACAGCGAACACAACAATGACGTAAAAACGCAAAGACGGATTCATGGCCTGTCTCCTTCGGTTGAGTCGAGTTCCCGGCTCCACGACAAGCCGGTGACATAGATACCCAGTGGATTGCGGCGCAGCCGTTCCTCGGTGCGCGGCGTTTGCAGCACGATGGAAACCACCGCTGTCCAGCGTTCCACTCCCGCTGCCGCGCCATTGACATAGCGCCGCTCCGTCCAGCGCACCTGAAACGACGCCTCGCTGGCACGTACCACGCTGTTGATTTGCACGGTCACGGTTTCCCGGCCGATGCGCGCAAAGGGATCGTTGGCGCGGGCATATTCATTGAGCACGGCGGCGCCACGATCGGTGGTGTAGTCGTAAGCGTCCAGCCAGTTCTGCCGCACCACCACAGGGTCGATAGACAGCGAGCGCACCAGCGTGAGGAAGCGCGCCAGGTGATGCGCGATTTGTGCATCGTTGGCCCGGTACGGCGTGGCCGCTGCACCGACGGCGCGCACCTGCCCGCCGTGATCAACCTCCACCACATAGGGCGTGACGATGGACTGGGCCGAGCGCCAGATAAGGCCGGCCGCCATCAGCAGTGCCAGTGCGAGGCAGCCAAAGGCCATCAGCCGCCAGTTTCTGGCTTGTACGCGGGCGGAGCCGATACGTTCATCCCATACCTGTTCTGCCGCCTGATACGGCGTTGCCGGTTGTGGTGTGTCGGCATAGCGCACTTGCGGTCGTTTGAAGCGCATGGCGGGTTCTCCTTATGAATTCGATGGGTCGCGCAAACTGGGGCCACTGCCTGCGCCACCGCCGTCACCACCGCGCATGGTGTGCGCGACGGTGGTTGCAGCCTGGGAAAGCTGCTGGCGGCGTTGCAGCCGTTGTGCCCAGGCGGGTTGCCCGGTGTTGGGTGCTTCGGATGCGGTGCTGGCGGTAGCAGTGTCAGCATTGTTTGACGCAGTGGCCTGCGCTTTCAGCGAACGCATACCGGCAGCAATCCGTTGCCCGACCGACTGCGCGCCGCTTCGGGCAACCTTGCCAAGTCCTGCTGCCGCACCTTTCAAACCACCACCAGCCGCAGCAGAGCCCGCGCTGAAGGCAGACGTTGCACTGCTGGCTGTTGAAGCCATTGAGCGTGCACCCCCCGACAGCCATACGGGCAGCACCTGGCGTCATCCGTGCCCCTGCGGCAACGGCACCGCCCACGCCTGTGACGGCGGCACCTGCCGCGACGGCTGTTCCGGCCATTGCCAAGGCGGTTCCCGCCGCCGCGCCCGCACCGAGTTGCGGCGAGCCGGACACCAGACCGGTGGCAATGCCTGGCCCGAAGATGCCAAGGGCCAGTAGCGAGAAGGAGGCGAGCATGATGACCAGCGCATGGTCGATGGACGGTTCGTCCGGCGTGGCCTGAAACTCCGAGAACAGCCCCGAGCCGATACCAATAATTACCGCCAACACCAGCACCTTCACGCCACAGGACACCACATTGCCCAGCACCTTTTCGGCCAGGAACGCGGTCTTGTTCCACAGCGCGAACGGCACCAGTACAAAACCGGCCAGCGTGGTCAGCTTGAATTCAATCAGGGTGATGAAAAGCTGCACGGCCAGGATAAAAAAGCTGAGGATCACCACCAGCCAGGCAAGAAACAGCACCGTGATCACGTCAAGGTTGGTGAACACGCCCGGAAAGCCGGTCATGTCACCGATCTGCGCCATGATCGGCGCGGCGGCATCGATACCGGTCTTGGCCAGACGGCCCGGTTGCAGGAATTCCGTTTGCGTGAGCGTCGAACCCGATGCGGTCAGCCCCAATCCGGCGAAAGAACGGAACACGATGCTGGCCAGCCAGTTGAAGTTGCCAATGATGTAGGCGAATACACCAACGTAGAGCACTTTGCGTATCAGCCTGGCGATCACATCGTCGCCCTGACCGGTGGCGTGGCTCATTGCCCAGTAGAGGCCCGCGATGGTGATGTCGATCACGATCAGCGTGGCGGTGAGAAATGCGACCTCGCCACCCAGCAAGCCGAACCCCGAGTCGATGTAGCTGGAGAAAACCACCAGGAACCGGTCAATAACCGCCACGTCGTTCATTGCCGGCTCCTCACTGACCGTAGAAGCTGACAGGCTGTGGCGTGTAAGGCGTGCCTTCGCCAAGGAAACGGCGGCGCACTTCGCGCGCACGTTCAGCCTCTGCCGCCTGACGCGCCAGTTCCAGCGACACTGCACGGTCTTGTGTCAACTGAAGCTGCTGCGTCTGGATCGCCTGCTTGGCTTGCAACGCCAGCAGTTGATTAGTGGCCTGCGTCGCTTGCAGGGCACCGGCGGCTGACTGGCTTTGCCCGACCAGATCCGCCAGTACCCCTTCATCCTCATTGAGGTTTTGCGCCACCTGCGCCTGTACCCGCATCGCGGTGTGCAGGCCGTCGAGTGTGTGCCGCCAGCGTTGCTGCGAATCCTGCATCATTTGCTCGCCGCTGACGGCGGCGGCATAGTGCTGCGGGTACAACCGGGCAAATTCCTGGTCCAGATTATCAACCCGGAACGCCAACCCTTCGGCGCCCGCAATCAGACGTTCGAGGGTTGCCAGCGTGGAACGCAGGCGGTTGAGGGTGTTGTAGTCCAGCCGCTCCAGATTCCGTGCCTGATGGATCAGCATCTGTGCTTCGTTCTGAAGCTGTCGCACCTGATTGTCGATTTGTTGCATGGTGCGCATCGCAATCAGCATGTTCTGGATCAGGTTGGTCGGGTCAATCACGGTGAACGCTGTTGCTGGCTGCACTACCAACAATGCGCCAGCTAATACCGTGATCAGTGACAGAGAACGCAGGCGGGTTTTCATGGCGAAGTCTCCTGTGACGGGTTGAAAACAGCAGGTGCCGACGGCAACAGGTCGGCTGCCCAGTCAAGGCCGCGATGGCGTAGCCAGGTCGCGGCAAAGTCGGTCGCACCGGGGGCTTGCCGGATACGGTCAATATCGCGCTGGTCCTGCGGTGTGGAGGCACCGGCAAACGCCAGCGTCACCGGCCCCAAGTCGAGGTCAAACAGGCGGTTGCCCAGACGGGATTGGTAGTAGTAATCGCGTTTGGGTTGCGCGGTGGCCAGGATCTCAATCTGCCGGGCATTCAGCCCGAAGCCCTGGTAGATGGTGCGGATTTGCGGCTCGGTCGCCTGCGGGTTGGGCAGGAAAATCCGGCTGGCACAACTTTCGATGATCGCTGGCGCGATGCTGGATTCCTTGATGTCGGCCAGCGATTGGGTAGCGAAGATCACGGATACATTTTTCTTGCGCAGTGTCTTCAGCCACTGGCGGATGCGTGAGGCGAACACCGGGTCATCCAGAAACAGCCAGGCTTCATCCAGGATCAGTAAGGTGGGTGCGCCGTCGAAGCGTTCCTCGAAGCGCGCAAACAGGTAGCGCAATACCGCCAGCACAGCGGCGCGGCTGCTCATCAGTTCTTCCATCTCGAAGCCTTGCACGTCGGCACTGCCCAGCCGGTCATGGTCGGCATCCAGCAGGCTGCCGTGGGCGCCGCCGAGCAGGTAAGGCGCCAGCGCCTGACGCATGGCGTTGTTCTGCAACAGCACCGAAAACCCGGTCAGGGTGCGCTGCTCTACTGGCGCACCGGCGAGACTTTCCAGTGCCGACCAGATGGCGGCCTTCTCGTCGGGGCCAATGTCCAGCCCCTCCTGCTGCATCCGGCCTTCCAGCCACTCGGCGGCCCAGGCGCGGTAGTGTTCCTGGTCAATGCGGGCCAGTGGCTGGAAGGCGATGTCGCCATCCGTACCCGGATCGTAATGCTCACCGTTAAGGCCGAGGATGGTGGCGCGCATTGAACGCCCCATATCGAACACGAAGATGTGCGAGCCACGATAACGGCGGAACTGCATCGCCAGCGTGGCGAGCAGCACTGATTTGCCCATGCCTGTCGGGCCACAGACCAGGGTGTGCCCCACATCGCCAATGTGCGTCACCAACCTGAACGGCGTTGAGCCGTCAGTGCGCGTGACAATCAGCGGTGGGCCATCGAGGTGCGCATTCTTCTGCGGCCCCGCCCACACGGCCGACACCGGCAGCAGATGCGCCAGGTTCAGTGTCGACACGATGGACTGCCGCACATTGGCGTAAGCGTTGCCTGGGATCGACGACAGCCAGGCATCCACGGCATTGAGCGTTTCAGGAATGGTGACAAAACCACGACCCTGGATAACGCGCTCAATCATGCGCAGCTTTTCATCGGCGACAGCCGGGTCGGCATCGAGCACCGACACCGTCGCCGTGACATAACCGAAGGCGACCTGATCACTGCCCAGTTCCTGCAAGGCGGCATCCGCATCCGCCGCCTTGTTGCTGGCATCGGTATCGACCAGTGGCGACTCCTGCTGGAAGATGGTTTCGCGTAGCAAGGCGGCGACATTCTTGCGCTTGGCGAACCACTGGCGGCGCAGGCGGCCGAGTTCTTTTTCCGCTTCGGCCTTGTCCATGCACAGAAAGCGCGTGCTCCAGCGATAGGTGAAGCCAAGGCGGTTCAGATCATCGAGCAGCCCCGGCCAGGTCGAGGTCGGAAAACCGCGTACCGAGGCCACGCGCAGGTGCATATCGCCCAGCATCGGGGCCAGCCCGCCGGTCAGCGGGCTATCGGCCAGCAGCGCATCAAGGTGGAATGGCTGTTCCGGCACGGCCACGCGGTGGCGGCGCGTCGAAATGGTGGCGTGCAGATAGGTCAGCGTCTCACCGTCGTCGAGCCAGGCAATCTCCGGCATCACGCCGTCGAACAGGTCGAAACAGCGGTCCGTTTCGGCCACGAACGCAGTCAGCCGCTCGTGCCAGTCCACACCGCGCTGTGGCGTGTTTTCGTAGAGCAACCCGGCAGCGCGGGCGCGGGATTCTTCTGACGGCAGGTAAACGAATGTCAGGTGATAGCGGCTCTCGAAATGGCTCTGGTCTTCCTCAAACACCGCGCGGCGTTCCTCATCCACCAGCCACGACAGCGGCTCGGGAAATGCCGATTGCGGATAGTCGGCCGCCGCCAGCCGCTCGGCTTCCACGAACAAGGCCCAGCCCGCTCCCAGCCGGCGCAACGCATTGTTCAGCCGTGCCGAGGTAGTGATCAGTTCGCCCTGTGTGGCACTGTCGAGATCCGGCCCGCGAAAACGCGCGGTGCGCTGGAACGAACCGTCCTTATTGAGCACGACACCCGGCGCCACCAGCCCGGCCCACGGCAGCCAGTCGGCGAGCAGTGCCGGACGCTGGCGGTATTCAGTGAGGTTCAGCATGGCCTGATCTCCATCGTTGACATCACACGTCCAGCAGCGGCTTGTGTTTGATGTGCCGTGCAAACACCTGCATAAACTGCGGATCAACGCGTGCACCCCACACCGCCAGTGAATGACCGGCCAGCCACAGCACCAGGCCAGGGATCCACAGTTGCAGGCCGAGGCCCACCGCAGCGGCCAGCGTGCCATTGGCAATCGCCACGGTACGCGGCGCACCGCCCAGCAGGATGGGTTCGGTCAGCGAGCGATGCAGTGGCACTTCAAAGCCCGCTGCGAATTCATCGGGCGCGCTCATACCACGGCCCCGCCGGAAAAGCTGAAAAACGACAGGAAGAAGCTCGATGCCGCAAACGCAATCGACAGGCCGAATACGATCTGGATCAGCTTGCGAAAGCCGCCACTGGTATCACCAAACGCCAGCGCCAGGCCGGTGGCGATAATGATGATGACCGCCACGATGCGGGCGACCGGCCCCTGAATGGAATCCAGGATGGCTTGCAGTGGCCCCTCCCAGGGCATGCTGGAACCGGCGGCCTGCGCCGTCGCGGCGTAGCACAATAAGAAGACTGTCAGCACCAGCGTGTGCAACACCCGCTGTGACGGTGGATTGGCAAAAATACGGAAGGCATGTGTCATGGTTGTTCTCCGCTAGTCGTTGAAGGAAACGACGCCAGTGCGTCGTCGAGCTGGTAGCCCTGACCATCGAAACCGGTCACACGGGCGATGGTCTGGACCTGACGGGCGCGGCCACGCCCGGCGATAAACACAATGATGTTCACCGCCTCGGCGATCAGCGCCCGAGGGGGTGTCATGGCAACTTCGAGGATCAGTTGTTCAAGGCGCAGCAGCGCACCGTGGGCGGAGCTGGCGTGAAGGGTGGCAATACCGCCAGGGTGACCAGTAACCCCAGACCTTGATAAGGTCCAGCGCCTCGCCACCGCGTACCTCGCCGACGATGACGCGATCAGGCCGCAGGCGCATGGTGGCACGCACCAGTTCGGTCATCGACACCACGCCTGCGCGGGTGCGCAGTGGCACGTGGTCGCGTGCGGAGCACTGCAACTCCACCGTGTCTTCAAGCACCAGCACACGGTCACCCGTAGTCGCAATCTCGGATAACAGCGCATTGGCCAGCGTGGTTTTGCCGGTGCTGGTGCCACCGGCAATCAGGATGTTCTGCCGCGCCCGCACCGCGCGGCGCAGAAGGTCGGCTTGTTCGGCACTCAGGACGGCATCACTCACATAGTCGGCCAGGCTGATCACACCAACCGCGCGCTTGCGCAAGGCAAAAGCCGGACCCGGTGCCGCTGGCGGCAGGATGCCCTCGAAGCGTTCACCGGTCTCGGGTAGCTCGGCTGTCAGCAGCGGCTGACCGCGATGCACCTCCGTGCCCACATGGGCTGCAACCAGACGGATGATGCGCTCGCCATCGGCGGCGGACAGCGATTCGCCCGTGGCAGTGCGGCCCGATGACAGCCGGTCAATCCATAGCGTGCCATCCGGGTTCAGCATCACCTCCACCACGTCCGGGTCTTCCAGCGCGGCGGCGATCAATGGCCCCATCGCCGTGCGCAGCATGCGGATGCGCCGATCCAGTGACTGGGCCGAGGACGACGGCTGTTGTACCGGGGTGCTCATGAGGTCGTCTCCCCGGTTTGCTCCTGCGCCTCGGCAAGCGCAGCCGTCTCGTCCAGTTGCTGCCTGTCGGGCTGGATCTCCTCGTACACGTCGCGCACCAGGCTGCGGCCACGCAGCACATGGCGACCAAGTTGTTCGATGAATTGCTCGAAGCGCGCCTTGCCCTGTGCCTTTGCGGCCTCCTGGTGTGCCTCGGGCAATGGCGTGCTGACAGTCAGGTAATAACGCACGTAGAGCGCCAGTGTCTCGATCAGGATGTTCTGGTCACGCTCCAGCTTCTCGAACTGGCGCGACAGGCGATCCAACCGTTTGGCCATCGCTGCTTCACGCTTATCCGCCGCATCCGGCGAGAGCCAGGAAGCCAGGGCGGCAGCCACAATGGAGGACTTGGATACGCCTTTTTTCGCCGACAGTTCTTCCAGGCGTCTGGCGTGATCACGCTCAATAAACAGGTTCAGGCGATGGCGGGAATGAAGTCGGCTCATAACTGGATTCCGTCGTCAGGGTCGAGGGCGGCCAGCCGTGCCGCACGGCTCAGGCGCGGGTCAAGCTGGGACGGGAGCGGTAAGTCGTCGTCATCATCGAGTAGCGCCAGATCACTGGCCGCACCTTCGGGTGTGGGGTGATAGGCAACGGTTTCAGGCAACTCCGGTTGTTGACGTAAACCACCCTCGCCATCATCGCTAAGGGGGGCGGCCGCTACCGGTGCCACAGGCACTGAGGGGATCACCCGCGTACTCCAGTCATCAAGCCGTGGCGTCGGGGTGTCGGCGTAGCTTCCCGACGTCAGCACCGGTGGCGGCAGTACACGGGATATGAAATTGGTGTCAGCGTAATAACGCAGCTTCTTCGCCTTGATCGGTGGATGGCCCGAGACCATTACCACCGCGTCATCCGGTGGCAGTTGCATCACTTCGCCGGGGGTGAGCAATGGCCGCGCCGTTTCCTGACGTGACACCATCAGGTGCCCAAGCCAGGGCGCCAGCCGGTGCCCGGCATAGTTGCGCTGTGCGCGCAATTCCGTGGCGGTGCCGAGTGTTTCGGAGATGCGTTTGGCGGTACGCTCGTCGTTGGTGGCAAAGGTCACCCGCACATGGCAGTTGTCCAGAATCGAATGGTTCTGGCCGTAGGCTTTGTCGATCTGGTTGAGCGATTGTGAAATCAGGAAGGCGCGCAAGCCGTAACCCGCCATAAAGGCCAGTGCACTTTCAAAAAAGTCGAGCCGCCCCAAGGCCGGGAATTCATCGAGCATCAACAGCAGCTTGTGCTTACGCGCTACGCCGTCGCTACCATCCAGTGACTCGGTAAGACGCCGCCCGATCTGATTCAGGATCAAACGGATCAGTGGCTTGGTGCGATTGATGTCAGATGGCGGCACCACCAGGTACAGGGACACCGGATGCTCGGCGGCAATCAGGTCGGCGATGCGCCAGTCGCAACGGGAGGTCACATCGGCGACCGTGGGGTCGCGGTACAACCCCAAAAACGACATGGCGGTAGACAGTACCCCGGAGCGCTCGTTATCACTCTTGTTCAGCACTTCGCGTGCTGCCGACGCCACCACGGGATGCGGTGCATTGCCCAGATGTTTTGTGGTCATCATCCGGTGCAGCGTGACCTCGAACGGACAGGCCGGATCGGAAAGAAAATTGGCGACGCCGCGCAGCGTCTTATCCTTGTCGGCGTAAAGCACATGCAGGATGGCACCCACCAGTAAGGCGTGGCTGGTTTTTTCCCAGTGATTGCGTCGCTCCAGTGCACCTTCGGGATCGACCAGAATGTCGGCGATGTTCTGCACATCGCGCACCTCATGCGCGCCGCGCCGTACTTCGAGCAGTGGGTTGTATGCCGCCGAACGGGCGTCGGTCGGGTTGAACAGCAGACAGTGAGAAAAACGCGAACGCCAACCGGCCGTCAGGTGCCAGTTCTCGCCTTTAATATCATGGATGACGGCCGATTCAGGCCAGCTCAACAAGGTGGGGACAACCAGACCCACGCCCTTGCCGGAACGTGTGGGGGCAAAGGTCAGCACGTGTTCCGGCCCTTCATGGCGCAGGTATTGGCGCTCGAACTGCCCGAGGAAAACACCGCCCGGACTGGCTAACCCGGCTTTGCGGACTTCAGCAGCATCGGCCCAGCGTGCCGAGCCGTAAGTGGTGACACGGCGCGCCTGACGCGAGCGCCATATCGACATAGCGATGGCAACCACCACGGCCACCATGCCGCCGGAACCGGCAATAATGCCACCCTGAAGGAAAACATCGGGCGCATAAGCGTCGAAGAAAAACCACCACTCGAACAGCCGCCACGGGTGATAGACCGGCGTGCCAAACAGATCGAACCAGGGCAACCCCAGGCGTGCCTGATAACCCAGGGCGGCGGCCGTCCACTGCGTGGCCGTCCACACCCCGGCGATCACAATGCCGAACACCGCCAGCACCTGACCATACAGCACACTTGTCGCCTGCATTCCAACCTCCCGTTATCGTCCGTGCGTCACAGGGCAGAGCCTGTGCCGCACGCATCAGATTGGGTGCTGGATTGGTGTTATTCAAAGACTAATATCGGCGCAATTCAGAACAAATATGCAATATTTCCTGCTGGATAAAAGAAGAAAAAAACATGGCGAGCGAAAGCGTATTGCAGCGTGTGGTGCAATTTATGGAATATTTTTTAGCGACTGAGGCCGCTGTGACCAGCAATCAGAATACGGGTTCTTCCTGTGGCGGTGTGTAAGGCACTTTGCCATCCCCCATAAAGCGGCGCCGTGTGGCTTCAGCCACGGCATTGCACAGTTCTGCCCCCAGTTTTGCGTAATCGGTCTGGCACTGCTCACGCAATTCTTGCAGACGCTCGGGGTTGGCAATCAGCGATTCCACAGTGTCCGTAGGCGCCGGTTCACTGCAAGCCGTCAGCATCAACGCCAACAACAGAATAGATCGTCTTTTCATTCGTCGTTCTCCCTGGTTGAATGGGGTAGTTGTACCGAGGCCAATGTCGAATGCGGCTCCGTTTCTATGGGGCTTACGCGGTCAATAAAACGCAGTAAAGCATTGGAAGGTTCAACATCGCTGCGAAGTAAATAAGTGGTGAGTATTGGTGAACGCCCTGCCAGTGGCCGATACACCACATCAGGGTTATTGCAAGCGGAAACCTGAGATGCACCAACGAGAGCTAACGCATATCCGGCAGCTACCAATGTCAGCATCAGATCAAGCGAAGCCACTTTCTCCGCGACCAGTGGCTCCATATCCACCCGGCGCAGAAGGCGTGCAATCTGTCGGCCATAGCCTTCGCATAACTGCGGATCACACATGACCAGGGGATAACGCAAAACCTCATCCAGGGGAATACGCTTGTGCGTTAAGAGGGGATGCCGCACAGGTACAGCAACAACCAGAGGATCGCTCCACGCAGGTTCGGCAATAATGCCTTCGCCTACATCGGCAGATTGTGCAAATCCCGCATCGTAGAGATCGTCATGCAATCCTCTGAGTTGCTGTGACAGTGAGACTTCAAACAAACGCACTTCGACTTCCGGCTCATCCTGCCGGCATTGTGCGAGTAACGCTGCCAGGCGTGGCGGCGTGATGCCGTCTGATAACGCAACACGCAACTGACCGTGATACCCGGCGGCAACCGCTTTGACACTGTGACGTGCCTGCTCCAGCGCAGCAAAGACACGCGGGGCATGATCGAGAAACAATCGACCAGCACGGGTCAGGCGCGTGCTGCGGGTCGTCCGGTCAAACAGTTTGACCCCAAGATCTTCCTCCAGCTCCTTGATGGTTCTGGATAATGGCGACTGTTCAATATGCAGTCGCTCAGCGGCACGGGCGAAATGCAATTCCTCTGCAACAGCAATAAAGCAGCGAAGATGGCGAAGCTCCATTCAAGCCCCTCCCACTGGTAGCGAGAACGGGGCTGTACATTTTCCATTTGGCATACATGCCTCCTGCATGCGAGTTTGAATCGTTACTACTTCTCCACGAGTAGTGTTCATCAATACCCGACAAGCCTAAAAGCCGCCAGCCTTGAGCAAGTTCCGTTACCGCTGGAACGCTTCAGGTCTTCGCTCGTTTCTACAAGCTATGGTTGACCGTTCTATTAGGTTCAGGTCAGGCCGTACGGACGGCAGAAGCACAGCCTGCTGAGGTGCACACCTCAGCTGTCACCACATCACATTTCAAAGTGTCTTTGCAAAAAATGCTGTCAGCTTGTCCATAGCGGCGTCTACATACTTGGGAACCCAGTAGGTTTCGATATGTGTGGCGCCCTCGATCTTGAACAGCTCCTTGTTCTTCGTGCCAGTCGCCTTAGCGAAGGCATCCTCGCTCATGTACAGGCTGTCGGCCTTGCTGCCGGCGATCATCAGCAGTGGCTGCTGGATCAGCTCGATCTGGTCGGTGGCATCCCAGCGCATCAGGTCCAGCAGGCTGCTGCTGGTGTATCTGAAGGTCGAGCCAGGATGCGCATGGGTCTTCCAGTAATATTCGTAGCCCTGCCGGTACAGGTCGAACGGCAACGCGGCGATCTGTTCATCGCTCAGGTTGGCATCGCCGGAGTAGAGAATCTCGCCGCCAGCCGCTTCCTGAGCGCGCGCGGCAGAGACCTGCTGAAGACGCTGCTGGATCGTGTCCAGTTGTGAATCGACATAGCCATTGCGGCGCACTCGCCCGGAATTGAACATACTCACCGTAGCCACCGTCTTGAAGCGCTTGTCAGTTGCCGCTGCGCCCAGTGTGTAGCCACCGCCACCACAGATGCCCAGCACGCCCAGACGCTCTGGATCAACGCCATTGAATTGAGTGATGAAGTCTGCCGCACCGTGGATGTCCTCGATACGGTATGCCGGTTTGTCGACGTTGCGCGGTTCGCCGCCACTCGCGCCCTGATACGCGGCGTCCATCGCAATCGTGATATAGCCCTGATTCGCCAGGCGCTGGGCATAGAGACCCGCAACCTGTTCTTTCACCCCACCGTTCGGGTGTGCCACGACGATGGCCGGATACTCCTGCTCAGGATTGTAGTTGGCTGGCGTATAGATATTGGCCGCGATATCCAGGCCGTTCAGTTTGTAAGTAACCGGATGAATATTGACTTTGCCTGGCTCGTTTTCGGTGATTGCGCCTTCGTAGACCAGGGTAAACGGGTTCTGCTGGTAGTCAGCAGCGATAGCAGTAGTCATGGCTGAAACTCCTAATAGTGCACCGGTGAACATAAGTGCGGAAGCTCCGAGGAAATTACGTCTCTTCACATTGAAGATTGTGTTGGGCATTTTGTTCTCCTTGTCAGTCTTTACGAATAAATAGCTCGTAGAGCCTTGTGAGAGATAGCCTGGAACCAATTAGTCCAGGTTTTTCTCCGTCATAAACCGGGAAACCTGATCAGCAATCTCGATATTATTGAGATCAGACATCAGAAAGTGTGTGTTGCCCTGAATACCGATCTCCGGCAAATGCACCAGTTGCGCGTCACCGCCATGTCGGTTGATGGTATCCACCCAGAGCTTCGCCATCGCCAGACGCACGCGCCAGTTGTCCTGCCCGCGTTCCGTGGTCGGTTCGACGGGGAAATTGTCGCCGTAGTAGATGATGATCGGGATGTGCGTCAGCTTCTCGAAGTCTGCCAGCGATACCACCTCGGGTTTCAACGTGCCGGCCGCGCTAGGCATATCCGCTGGCACTTCCTTTTCAGGGAAGATGAATCCGCTGCCCGGTTCAAAAGCGACGATGGCCTTGACGTTCGGGTTCTTGATTGCGGTCAGCCAGCCCGGCCCACCGGCCTGCGAATGGCTGAACAGGATGCCGGGGCCGATCCTGTCGAACAGCGCCGACATCGCATCCGAAATCACACCCGCATCATAAGGCCCGGTGTTTGGCGTGACCGAACGGAAAAACTGATCCAGCGTTTCGGGTGTGCGGTCGAACTGCACGTTGTCGAAATAGTCTGGCCACTTGCCGAGCCGGAATTGATCGAAGAAAAGCTGATCGAAAGGTGCCGGTTCGATCATCGCGGCAACGGTACTGTTGCCGGCTCGCCCGCGGCGCGGCTGATCGACAACATAGACCGGGAAGCCACGGCGCAGGAACAGGGTCTGGAATCCTTCGCGTCCATCCGAGGTAGTTTCCCAACTGCGTGCCGACTGGAACGCACCGTGCAGCATGACGATGGGCAGTGCCCTGGGATTGGGCGGCACCTGATAGAAGGCGTAGAGGTGATCGCCATGGAACGTCTGCCCAGTGGCAGTCGGGTTGTTGTTGTCGTAAGTGCCGGGGTTGCCCACGACTGTCCCGCCAGCGGCGAAGCTGCCTTGCTCCTGGATCACCAGGCGGTCAGTAGAACTACCAGCGCCACCGGGAAGCGCTGTACAGGCAGTAAGCAAGACCAGCATCATGACGCCCAGCAGGCGGACAAGGCTGCCGGTAGCGCCCATAGCATGGGGAAAGGGACTGTCGATATTGTTCATAATACTTTTCCTATCGTAGTGGTGCCTCGACGTCGCTGAACACCTGTACCGCCGGCGGCAAGCGTTCGCCCTGAATTGTGATTGCCGCAACAGCGGTGTTCAGTTCCTGAAGTTCACCCTCGCCAAAGGTGACAGTTGCCGCGCCAATGTTGTCGAGCATGTGCGCCATCTGCGTGGTGCCTGGAATCGGCACTATCCAGGGCTTCTTCGCCATCAACCATGCCAGTGCAATTTGCGCGGGGGTGGCATCCTTACGTTCGGCCCAGGTCTTGATAAGACGCACCAACGCCATGTTGTGAGGCAGATTCTCCGGCGCGAAACGGGTTTCGGTCTTGCGGAAATCGCCGTCGGCAAAACGGGTGTTTTCGTCGATGGCGCCGGTGAGAAACTGAACACCCAGCGGGCTCCAAGGGACGAAGCCGATGCCCAGTTCCTCGCACAGGGGAAGCACCTCATTCTCCGGTCCGCGCCACAGCATTGAGTATTCGCTCTGCACGGCGGTCACGGGCAGTTCGGCATGCGCCCGGCGCAGGGTCTGCAAGCCCATCTCGGACAGCCCCCAGTGCAGCACTTTGCCCTCCGCCTTCAGGTCCTTGATCGCGCCAGCTACGTCTTCGATCGGCACCTGCGGATCGACGCGGTGCTGGTAAAGCAGGTCGATGCGGTCAGTACGCAGCCGCCTGAGCATGCCTTCCACTGCCTGTTTGATGTGCTCCGGGCGGCTGTTCAGCCCTGGGTGCCGTTCACCGGTTTCCAGATCAATGTTCCAGCCAAACTTGGTAGCGATCACAACTTGATCCCTGAACGGCGCGACGGCCTCGCCGAGGATGCGTTCGTTCTCGTGCGGGCCATATGCTTCGGCGCAGTCGAAGAAAGTGACACCGCGCTCGTGAGCGGTGCGAATGATGTTGATCATCTCCGGTCGGTACGGCACGGTGGTCTGGTAGGTGCGGTGCATGTTCTGCACACCCAGCCCCACGCTGGAAACTTCCAGCGAGCCGAGCTTGCGGCGCTCGCCCAGCGTCTTCGTTCCGCCCTGACTTGCATCGCCGCCGGCAGCGGCGCGAGACGTGCAGCCGGCCACCATTCCTGCGACCAGCGGCGCCGCGGCCAGTGCGGCCACGCCCTTCAGCAGTCTGCGGCGGTCGCGATTGGTGTGGTTGTCGTCCATAGTGTTCTCCTCGTTTGGCATTGGAACCTTGTCATCGCGACCGCAGCGTGGCATCACGCCTCCGGGATCTCTCTGCCGTAGTTCTCAAGTGTGATACTGTCGGGCTCCGGCCCGCTGCGCACGCCGGTGTCGAGCGCATCGATCGCCGCAAGCTGCTGGCCGTTGAGCTTGAAATCGAAAACATCGAAGTTTTCCGCAATGCGCGCGGCCCGGATGGATTTCGGGATCGCCGAACGGCCTTGCTGCAAGTGCCAGCGCAGCATCACCTGCGCCGCTGATTTGCCGTGCGCGTGCGCAATCTTCTGCAACACGGGATCATCGAATGTGCGCTTTTCGCCGCCCCAGTACGCGGTAATGCCCCCCATGGGCGACCACGCCTGGGTCAGAATGCCGTGCCGGGCATGGAGGCGTTGCAGTTCCTTCTGCTGGAAATAGGGGTGCACTTCGATCTGGTTCACCGCTGGTACTACCGAGGTTTCCGCCAATAGGCGATTGAGTACCTCCGGCATAAAGTTGCTCACGCCGATGGCGCGTACCTTGCCGTCGGCAAGCAGTTTCTCCAGCGCCCGGTAGGCATCAAGGGTGAGATCAAAGCGGCTGGTCAGCGGCTGGTGCAGCAGCAACAGGTCGATCGTATCGACACCGAGCTTGCCTGCGCTCTTGTTGAAGGCATGCAACGTGGCATCGTAGCCGTAGTCGCTGATCCAGATCTTCGTTTCGATAAAGACCTCGTCGCGGGCTATACCAGCGCGGCGGATGCCTTCGCCGACCTCGCGCTCGTTGCCATAGGCGGCAGCCGTGTCGATGAGCCGGTAACCCAGGCGCAACGCCTCCAGAACCGCCGCTGCGGTGTCCTCGGGCGGGGACTGGAAAACGCCCAGTCCGAGCACCGGCATCTGTACGCCATTATTTAATGTCGTCTGCATTGCGTTCTTTCCTGTGGGAAGCAATCATGGGCATTCGGGTTATTCCTGTTTCTGCTGCACGGCAAGCGCCTGCCTCAATGCTTCGCTGGCCCGACTGGCGGCGTCCGCATCACCCTGTCTGGCCAGCACCTGCGTCAACTGCCGTAATTGCGCCTCCGTGAGGCCCACCCGCATGCTGGCGGCCATATGTGAGCGCAACTGGGCTTCCACACCCGGCATGGCAGCCAGTGCGCCGACCGTAGCCAGCTCGCGGCTCTGCCAGTCGAGGTTGTCGCGCTCGAAGATGTCGCCGAACAAGTGGGCTTGCAGAAACTGGTTAATGACCGGGGCGAAGTCCGTCACCGCGTTCTTGACCGGTGCACCGGAAATCCTGGTCTGGTTGGCTGTACCTACCGCAATCAGTTCATCCCCGACAGGAATCACCCGGCTCGGTTCGCGGCCGGGATCGTCCTCAATGCCGCGTTTTTTTCGATCTTCCACCACTTTCAGCAATTCGCCGAGCGCGTTCAGGCTTTTCGGGAAACCGGCATAGGCGTAGAGCTGCACCAGGATTTCCTTGGCTTCGCTGATGGTCAGGCCGGCATCCAGTCCCTGGTTCAGGGCAGCGTTGAGCCGGGGCATGTCGCTCGCGGCCATAAAGGAGGCAATCAGCGGAATGGCCTGCTGCCGCTCGGTCAGGGTTTCGGAGACGGAGGCCGGAGCCTTGGTGTGCAGGGCGTTGCGGGTAGCCTGGGCCGACGTTGAAGGTTCAGCAGCCTGACTCAACGGTGCCCATAGAACAGTGGATGCTATTAGCGCGGTCAATGCGGTTTTCATGAGTACCCCTTTACGGATTTTCCGAAGCCTGGTCCGGTGTCTGGTATTGTTCGTCGCTGACCCGCTCCAGCCAGTCCACGGCCTTGTTGTTTTGCATGTATGCCACGGCGATATGACTCATGCTGGTGCTATCCGTAGCGCCATGCCAGTGCCTGACGCCGGGTTCGATCCAGACCACGTCACCGGCCCGGATCTCACGCCTTGCCTGACCTTTTTCCTGTACCCAGCCCTTGCCCTCAGTGACGATGAGCAACTGCCCGGCCGGATGCGTGTGCCAGGCAGTGCGCGCGCCGGGCGCGAAATCGACCTTACCCACGCTGCCATACTGGCCGCTATTGCCGGCAGCCATTCTGTTCACCACAGCATGGCCGGAGAAATTGTCGGCGGGAGCAATGGCAGACGGCGCCGAACCCGCCGGGGTGATCTGGATGCCTTGTGCGTGTGCGAGCGAGGCAGTCATCATCATTATCGTCGTCGCTCCCGCCACAATGAGCTTAATTCTCATAGGGATTCCTTCATGTGCAGGGAGCAAATACCACAAATATGTGGATGGTCTGCACCCAAATAGTCTTATTGAGAATCATTCATTATAGCAGCAGGATTTTTTTGATTAAGACCAGGAATCTGCAAGCAGTGTTGAATAGAATTCAATAAACTACTCACCCACGCCGGGGTCTGGCACGAAGCAGGACAACGCTTCTGCTTCGTTATTTTGCGGGGTTACTCCTGATACCGCAGCGCATTGATGATGATGGCCAGAGCGCCAGATGACTGACGGCGACTCGGATAATACAGATGGTAACCGGTATAGGGTTGGCACCAGTCATCCAGTACGCGGATTAGTCGGCCTTCGGCGATGCGCTCTGCCACAGCATCGTCCGGCAGGAAAGCCAAGCCTTGCCCCGCGAGCGCGGCGCGTACAATGGGGGAAATGCTGTTGTAGATCCACTGCCCGGTTACACGCACCTTGAACTCGCGCTTACCTTTCTGAAAATCCCAGGGCAACAGACCACCATGTGTAGGCAGACGCAAGTTGATGCAATTGTGCTCAGCAAGGTCCTGCGGCTTTCTGGGTTTTTTCCGTCCAGCAAAATAAGCGGGTGAACCGACGACAGCAATGCGCATATCGGGACCGATGCGTACAGCAATCATATCCTTGGCCAATTCATCACCCAGGCGAACCCCGGCATCGTAACGCTCTGCGACAATATCCGAACGGTTATAGTCCACAGTCACTTCCACGGTAATATCCGGGTAGTTGGGAAGAATCTTCGACAATTTTGGCCAAAGCACGGTGTTGGCAGCATGTTCTGCCGTCGTGATCCGAATTGTGCCTGCGGGCTTTTTGCGTTGTTCGGCGGTGGCCGTCAGTTCAGCGTCGATCTCATCGAAATGCGGCGCGGTGCGTTCATAAAGCCTCATACCGGCCTCCGTCATGGAGACGCTGCGGGTAGTACGGGTCAACAGCCGCACGTCCATACGAGCTTCCAAAGCCCGCACAGCATGACTGAGCGCGGAGGGTGAAACACCCGTTTGGGCGGCAGCACGGGTGAAGCTGCCCTCGCGAGCAACGTGGATAAAAGCGAGCAAATCGCTGTAGCCAGCTCTGGACATTACTGAATCCAATTCAAGAACGCATGCCGATTATTATATCTTATCAATGTAATTTCGGATCAATATATTAAACGGACTGGCTCAAACAGGTTCCATCCACCCACTGAGCCCACATGGAACACACCATGAAAAGAACACAGCCCACGCGCTCACCTGACAACGCGGCCCGCACAGCAACTGCGTGACATCCAACCGTCTGAAAACCCGCTGCTCCGGCAGTTCCTTGAAATGAGCAAGATCCAGAGCGTCCGCCATGGCCATTAGCGCAGCAGCAACAGCGGGCTGGTGGTGGAGCGAAGCATGTTGGTTGTGGTGCTACCGACCAGGAACTGCCGGATGCGTGAATGACCATAGGCCCCCATCACCAGCAGATCGATGCCATGCTCTTTCTGATAGCTGTGCAGGGTGGGCTCTATGTCGCCGCTCCGGGTCTCCGCACGAACGGTGAATCCGGCATCAAGCAACACTTTCTGCGCCCAGCCCAGCTGCGCCGACGATTCGTCGCTCACGGACCCAACCGTGATCAGGTGGATCGGCAGCCCCTTGAGCAGCGGGCTGGCCGCCAGCATCTCCACACCCTTGCGAGCGGTAGCGCTGCCATCGAAGGCCAGCATCGCGCTCTCGGGCTTCTGAAAGCTGGCCGGGGTGACCAGGACCGGTCGGTGCATGATACGAATCACACTCTCCAGCTGGCTTCCGACATGCTGGCTCAGACCACCGCTGGACTCGCCCTGGCGACCGATGACCAGCAGGCGCGTTTCGTTTTCCAGCTCTTGCAGGCTCTCCAGCAGGTTACCATGACGTTGCCTGGACTCCGGTGCGTCCACATCATGACTCATGGCCCGCTCTTTTGCGGCCGCAAGGATAATTCGCCCTTGTTCAAGGGCCAATTTGCCGCGCCGTTCATCCAGGGAAGCAAGCTCGTCGAGCAGGTGTTCGCGGCTACCCAGGCCAATATTGCCACTCAGATCCGTTGCAACCGGGTACTGTCGTTCATCCAGCATATGCAGAAAGGTCAGCGGTGCTTCCAGACTCAGACTGGCCCAAGCCGCATAGTCGCACACGGCTGGGGCCGAGGCGGAACCGTCGATACAAGCAATCACATGGGTCATTGTTGTTCTCCTTCAGTGTTTCATGAGTTGGTCAATGGCATCGGGTTTATCGTGAACACCGAAGCGATCCACGATAGTGGCACTCGCTTCGTTGAGGCCCAGCACTTCGACTTCGGTGCCTTCGCGGCGGAACTTGATAACCACCTTGTCCAGGGCGGCAACGGCGGTGATATCCCAGAAGTGCGCACGGCACAGGTCAATGGTTACCTTGTCCAGCGCCTCCTTGAAATCGAAGGCAGCGACGAACTTGTCAGCCGAGCTGAAGAACACCTGGCCGGTGACGGTGTAGAGACGGTGCTCGCCGGCCTCGTCCAGCGAGGAACTGACATCCATGTAATGGCCGACTTTGTTGGCGAAGAACATCGCTGCCAGCAGCACGCCGGCCAGCACGCCGAAGGCCAGGTTGTGGGTGGCCACCACGACCATCACGGTGACGACCATGACGATGTTGGTCGACAACGGGTGCTTCTTCAGATTGCGCAGCGAATCCCAGCTGAAAGTACCGATGGACACCATGATCATCACCGCCACCAGCGCAGCCATCGGGATTTGGCTGACCCAGTCACTGAGGAAAACCACCATCAGCAGCAAGACCACGCCGGCCACCAGACAAGACAGGCGGGTGCGGCCACCTGATTTCACGTTGATGACCGATTGACCGATCATGGCGCAACCGGCCATCCCGCCCAGAAGGCCGGAGGCAATATTGGCAACGCCCTGGCCTTTGCATTCGCGGTTCTTGTCACTGGAGGTGTCGGTCAGGTCGTCGATGATGGTTGCCGTCATCATCGACTCCAGCAGGCCGACCACGGCCAATGCTGCCGAGTAAGGGAAGATAATTGCCAGCGTCTCGAAAGTCAGCGGTACGTCAGGCCAAAGGAAGACCGGCAAGGTATCCGGCAATTGGCCCATATCGCCGACCGTGCGGATATCCAACCCAACCGACATGGCGACGGCGGTCAGCGCGATGATGCACACCAGCGGCGATGGGATGAGCTTGCCAATCCTGGGGATATAGGGGAACAGATAGATGATGCCGAGGCCGGCGGCTGTCATGGCGTAGACGTGCCAGGTGACGTTGGTCAGCTCAGGTAGCTGAGCCATGAAGATCAGAATCGCCAGCGCATTGACGAAGCCTGTCACCACCGAGCGCGAGACGAAGCGCATCAGCGAGCCGAGCTTCAGGTAGCCAGCGGCGATCTGCAACACGCCACACAGTAGCGTGGCAGCCAGCAGATATTCGAGACCATGGTTCTTGACCAGGGTCACCATCAGCAGTGCCATGGCGCCGGTCGCAGCCGAAATCATGCCTGGGCGCCCGCCGACAAACGCAATCACCACGGCAATGCAGAAAGAGGCATACAGGCCGACTTTGGGGTCAACACCTGCAATGATCGAGAAGGCAATCGCCTCGGGGATAAGGGCCAGCGCGACAACGATGCCCGCCAGTAGATCGTGCCGGACATTGGATAGCCAGTCCTGGCGTATAGATTTCATCATTAGTTCTGTTCCAGTGTAAACTCGGCCACAGGCTGGAACGAACTACAGACGCGAATGCTTTTTTCCGGTTCCGGAAAAGAGAACCAACCCCCAGACGATAAGGGGTCAGCAAGGCACAGCCAGTCGAACGTACAGCCTCGTGCGAGCGAAGTATTGATATTTTTAGAAAAGCGGGCTCGCTGCGAGACTGATAGTTACATTGGAAGAAGCTCCGAATTGACTGGATGCAGATTGAAATTTTGGCGCGTATTTTAACCTGTTTTTTGCATCGCAGCAAGTTACAGCAGCACGGGCTTTCGGCGCATTCCTACTGCCACAGGTCCCCGATTATTCAATAGTGAGTCCTCGTTGCCTGCCAATGCTCCACGACACCCCACTGCCGCGCACCGTTGCGGCAATCTGCTGCCCCAGCTTCTGTTCAATCACAGGCTTCCAGGGCACCAGGCTGAATCCTTTACCATCATCAAGCATGGCGTAGCGTCCGCTTGCCAACATGACAGAGCGCCGGTAGACACCACTGACACGCTCGCCGTCATGTAGCGGTCGATGCTCCAGGCCGGTTTCGGCGGCAATACTCTGCGCCGCCTGGGTCAGATCGCGGTTGCGTAATGTCGCCAGCAGGTTGCGCGCCAGGATCACGCGCTGGCCCCGCCGTTCGGCCAGACCCTGTTGTTCGAGAAAGTCGACGCGCTGTTGCAAAGCATGTTTAACCTCGCCACCAAAACCGGATTCGCCAATACCCTGAGTACCGCCGATCAACTGCTGGTCGAGCCAGGTAGCACCGATCACGCGGGCCTGCCGCTCCACAGGCAGATGCGATTTCAGCTCCACGGCCACGCCGCCAGCGCGCTGTGCGTCGTACTGCCGTCCGCGCTCCGGCAGATCGGTTGGCACTTGCCAGACGCCTTCGGCCAGGCGCTCCACGATGCCCGCCCGGCGCAGGGCTTCCAGTCGACGAACATGAGCCGCCACCACTTCAGCGGGTTCGCGGCCGGGAGTAGCCTGTGACCTGGCATGGGCAAGGTGCTGATCGGTGCGATACAACCCGTCGGCAGCCAGCGCCGCAATGGTTCTGTCCGCTGCGCGCACGCTGGCTGAGCCTTTGACTTCGAC
>CAYWCW010000013.1:0-92645 GCA_964456865.1 uncultured Cellvibrionaceae bacterium | reverse complement strand
GAGGTATACTCCCTTAGCAGGGGAGCGCCTTCGGCCACTCGGCCACTTCTCCACATTGTTTAACACGGCTGTTTTTTAACAGCGACTGTCGACCTGGCGGCAACTGCGCCTGTTTCAACAGGTGCGGCATAATACCATATCTGATCGAAAATCAAAGGCTTAAGCGCAATTTAATACGCTAAAAATTATCGGCGACCTGCTCTTTGGTTATAGACCTGACAGCGCAGCAAACCTGTAAGGCTTCTCCGGCGCACTCCCGAAGGAGCCCGCCGAAAGAGAACAAAAAGCCGCACTACAAACGGGGCGATTAATTATCGTGTTCGTCCTGATTCTGCTTTTCGCGCTGGATGCGCTGATAAATTTCTTCGCGGTGCACGGCAATATCTTTGGGTGCATTGACACCAATACGAACCTGGTTGCCTTTTACACCCAGTACAGTCACGGTGACTTCGTCACCTACCATCAAGGTTTCGCCGATACGGCGGGTCAAAATCAACATTACATTTCTCCTTCACTCATCCTGTAAGAGCGACTCAAGATTCCTCATCTCGCTCCGCTCTCGACTAACCCCTATCGTCACCCGGCGGACGCCTGGATAAGTATTGACTACTTTTGACGAAAAGGAAGAAAACCCCCAGACTTTAACGCAACATTACCCCCCAGGGTCGACCGGCAGGGTAACCGGCCTCCCCTGAATCAGCCTTTTACCCGGCCTTCAGTAGGCTCGGCATCCAGGCCAAAAGCAGTGTGCAAACTGCGCACTGCCAGTTCCAAATAACGTTCATCGATGATGACCGAAATCTTGATTTCCGACGTGGTGATCATCTGGATATTGATGCTGTCCTGAGCCAGCGCCGTAAACATCCTGGAGGCCACACCGGCGTGGGAACGCATGCCCACACCCACGATGGAAACCTTGGCGACTTTATCGTCGCTGCGCACCTCGCGCGCGCCGATTTCCCTGGCCACGCTCTCCAATACAGACACCGCCTTTTGCATATCGTTTTTGTGAACGGTAAACGTCAGGTCGGTAGTACCGTCGGCAGATACGTTTTGTACGATCACATCCACTTCGATGTTGGCAGCGCCGATGGGCGCCAGAATTTTTGCCGCCACGCCCGGGGTATCGGGCACACCGGTAACAGTGACTTTGGCTTCATCGCGGTTAAAAGCAATACCGGAAACAATGGGTTGTTCCATGGTTGAGTCTTCCTCGTCGAGGGTAATCAGGGTGCCGGGGCCTTCTTGGAAACTGTGGAGCACGCGCAGGGGCACCTTGTATTTACCAGCAAACTCCACCGAACGTATTTGCAGGACCTTGGAGCCCTGGCTGGCCATTTCCAGCATTTCTTCAAAGGTAATCTTGTCCAGGCGGCGTGCATTGGGAACGACACGGGGGTCGGTCGTGTATACGCCATCCACATCAGTATAGATCTGACATTCGTCAGCCTTGAGCGCCGCCGCCAGCGCGACACCCGTGGTATCCGAGCCACCGCGGCCCAGGGTGGTGATATTGCCCTGCTCATCCACGCCCTGGAAGCCGGCGACCACCACCACCCGGCCCGCCTGGAGATCGGCACGGATGTTGGCCTCATCGATGGCCTGGATACGGGCTTTGGTGTGGGAATTGTCGGTCAGGATGCGAACCTGGCCGCCTGTGTAGGAGCGGGCGTCAACACCGCGTTTTTTCAGGGACATGCACAGGAGTGCGATGGTGACCTGTTCTCCCGTGGATATCAGCACGTCAAGCTCACGGGGATCGGGGGTTTCCTGGATATCTTTTGCCAGGGCGATCAGGCGGTTGGTTTCCCCGCTCATGGCGGAAACCACCACCACCATGTCGTGACCCTCGGCACGAAAGCGGGATACTTTTTCAGCGACGGCCTCTATACGCTCGATGCTACCCACGGAGGTACCACCGTACTTCTGCACCAATAAGCTCATTCCGGGCCTATTCCTCAATCAAGTCTGTGGCGAAAACGCCATTTCACGACCAGGTCACGAAATGGCGGGCAATTAAACAACACTTTACGGCAAAAGTAAAAGTTAACCAGATGCCGCCATAAAACCGCAAAAACCGGGCATATCGGCACTTTTGCAGAAATTTACCTGGATTGCCGATCAGGCACCCAGCCGTTCCCTCACCCAGGGCACAACAGATGCCAGCGCGTCATCCAGTTTGGCAACCTCCGTACCGCCGCCCTGGGCCATATCAGGGCGTCCACCACCCTTGCCGCCCAACTGACCGGCCACATACCCCATCAGCTCGCCAGCCTTGACCCGTGCGGTTATATCCTGGGTAACACCGGCCACCAGGGAAACCTTGTCCCCTTCGACAGCCGCCAGCAGGACCACCGCAGGCCCCAGCTTGTTTTTGAACTGATCCGCGGTATCGCGCAGGGACCTGGCATCCGCGCCATCGAGACTCAAGGCCAATACCTTGATGCCGCCGATATCCTGCGCCTGGCTCAACACATCCCCACCGCCAGCGGTCGCCAGCCTGGTCTTGAGACCCGCGAGATCTTTCTCGAGCTTGCGGTTTTGCGCCACGAGTGCGTCCAGTTTTTCCAGCAGGTTGTCGCGGTTGGTTTTGAGGCTGCGGGCTGCGGTATCCACCAGGGATTCCACCTGATCGAAGAGCGACAAGGCTTTGGCGCCCGTGATGGCTTCTATACGGCGGACACCAGCGGCGACGCCGGATTCGGCTGTGATACGGAACAGGCCTATGTCGCCGGTGCGGTCGACGTGTGTGCCGCCACACAGCTCAATCGAAAATCCATCGCCCATGGTCAATACGCGGACCGTCTCGCCGTACTTCTCGCCAAAGAGTGCCATGGCGCCCTTGGCTTTGGCGGTATTCATGTCACAGAGTTCAGTGGTCACCGGAGAGTTGGCGCGAATTTGATCATTGACCAGGGTTTCGATGGCTTTCAATTGTTGGGGCGTGACGGCCTCAAAATGCGAAAAATCGAAGCGCAGGCGCTCCGAATCCACCAGGGAACCTTTCTGGGTCACATGCTCACCCAATACCTGGCGCAAGGCGGCGTGCATCAGGTGCGTGGCGGAGTGGTTGAGCGCGGTGGCCTGGCGCACGCCGGCGTCCACCCTGGCACTGAACTGGTCACCCACAGAAACCGCACCCTGCAAGACATGCACGACATGCAGGTGGGTACCGCCCTGCTTCTGACAATCGCGGACTTCCAGGCGGTTGCCACCCAGTTCCAGGTAGCCGCAATCACCCACCTGGCCACCGGATTCAGCGTAAAAGGGAGTGCGATCCAGTACAACGACGCCATCGTCACCTTCCACCAGACGCTCGACCTTCTGGCCGTCCTTGATCAATGCCACCACCTTGCCCTGTTCCGCCAATTGGCGGTAGCCGAGGAATTCCGTCGCAGGCAGATCCAGGCCGGCCGCGCTGTAATCTACCTTGAAGGTTCCGGCGGCGCGGGCGCGGGCACGCTGTTCGGCCATGGCGGCTTCATAGCCCTCATGGTCGATGGTGAGGCCGCGCTCGCGGGCGATATCGTTGGTCAGATCGACCGGAAAACCGTAGGTGTCATACAGGGTGAACACCACCCTGCCCGGAATCTCCGTACCGGACAGTTTGCTCAAGGCCTCTTCCAATACCGCAATGCCCTTGTCCAGGGTTTTTTCAAACTGTTCTTCTTCCTGCAGCAAGACCTTTTCGATATGTGCCCGATTTTTGTGCAGTTCCGGGTAGGCATCACCCATTACCTCAGCCAGGGCTTTTACGAGCGTATGGAAGAAGGGTTGCTTCTGGCCCAACTGGTTGCCGTGGCGAATGGCGCGGCGGATGATGCGGCGCAGGACATAACCGCGGCCTTCGTTGGAGGGCAGTACACCGTCGCTGATCAGGAAGGCACAGGAGCGGATGTGATCGGCGATCACGCGCAGGGATTTGTTTTCCATGTCGTGGTTGCCGGTGGCGTCCGCCGCCGCTTGCAGCAGGTGCTGGAAAAGGTCGATCTCGTAGTTGGAATGCACATGCTGCATCACCGCCGAAATACGCTCCAGGCCCATACCAGTATCCACCGAAGGTGCCGGCAGGGGGTGCAGCACACCGTCCGCGGTGCGGTTGAACTGCATGAACACGTTGTTCCAGATTTCGATGTAGCGGTCGCCATCCTCTTCAGGCGAGCCCGGCGGACCGCCCCAGATATCCGGGCCGTGATCGTAGAAAATTTCGGTGCAGGGACCGCAGGGGCCGGTATCGCCCATGGCCCAGAAGTTGTCCGAGGCGTAGGGGGCGCCCTTGTTGTCGCCGATGCGCACGATGCGGTCGGCGGGCACGCCCACGTCGTTATGCCAGATATCGTAGGCTTCATCATCCGAGGCGTAGACGGTTACCCAGAGTTTTTCCGCGGGAATATTCAGCCAGTTTTTGGCGGTCAGGAATTCCCAGGCGTAGGCAATGGCATCGCGTTTGAAATAATCGCCAAAGCTGAAATTGCCGAGCATCTCGAAGAAGGTGTGGTGACGGGCGGTGTAGCCGACGTTTTCCAGGTCGTTGTGCTTACCGCCAGCACGCACGCAGCGCTGTGAACTGGCGGCGCGGGTGTAAGCGCGCTTCTCCGCACCGAGGAAGCAATCCTTGAACTGGTTCATGCCGGCATTGGTGAACAGCAGGGTCGGGTCATTGGCCGGCACCAGCGAACTGCTGGGGACGACAGTGTGACCTTTGCTCTCGAAATACGTTAAAAAGGCGTTGCGGATTTCAGCGCTCTTCATAGGGTTTCCGTCAGGGATTCAAATCGGGCATTGACTGGGTGTGGTGACTGTCCAGGCGTTTCAATGGGGTTTGGCGGCCTGATGGCGCTCCTTTTCCTCCAGGGTGAGCTGGCGGGCTTCGCTCTCCAGCATCACAGGTATTCCCTCACGGATCGGATAGGCCAGACCACTGGCCCAGCACACCAGCTCCTGCTGCTCGGGCAGGTATTCCAGCGGTGCCTTGGAGACGGGGCAAACCAGAATGCTCAGCAGTTTTTTGTCGATCATCGGGCAACGCCTTTCGCCACCGGGAAGTTCATAAGGGGCGGTATCTTACTCTAACCCGGTGCCCGCCTCCAGTGTCGTGGGCCCATCATCCCTCGGGAAGGGCGGGTTTGGGGCAAGAGCGGCAAGACACGCCGTGGATACTTCCCTGTAGGCTCGGCGCCAGCATCCATGCTGGCGACGGTCTTGCCGCTCTTGCCCCAAACCCGCCCCGAGATATTCAGGTGCTGCTATTAAAAAATCATGGGGGACCGGGCTTGTCCACCTTGGGCATGGAGGGAACCAATAAGGTGGGGTCCACCCGCTGGTCGAACCAGTTCATTCGCCAGTCCAGGTGGGGGCCTGTCGCGCGTCCGGTGGCTCCCACCAGCGCGATATCCTGCCCCTGGCGGATTGCATCGCCTTCGGCCACCAGAATCTTGCTGAGATGGAGGAAGGTGGAAGACAGGCCATGGCCGTGGTCGATGATCAGAGTCCCGCCGGAGAAGAACATGTCCGGGTGCACCAGCGTGACTATCCCGGCCGCGGGCGCTACCACCCGGGTGCCGGTGGGCGCGGCAATATCCACGCCATAATGGGGATTGTTGGGCTCGCCGTTGTAGAACCGCTGGCTGCCATAAACCCCGGAAATGCGCCCCAGCAGCGGCCATTGGAAGGTCTCGTCGAAATGGCTCAGGGGCAAATCCTGCTTGCGGGCGTTGGTGGCCAGGGCCGCTTCGCGGCGGGCGCGTTCCACTTGTTCCGGGTCCGGCGTGACCGTACGCTGAGGCACGCCCTCAACCCGCTGGATCAGATACTCGCGCTGCGTGACCGGAAACCGGTGCACGCGGGTGTTGCCCCGGGTATCGCGGGTGGTGATGACGGCCTCCGCCGGAAAATCGCGGCCTATGCCTATGACAAAACGGCCATCGTCCGTCAGGCGCACCTGGCGCCCGAGGAATTCGACCCGCGTGCCCGGCTCCACCGTGCCGCGCAATACGGCACCCTGCTGCCAGTCACCGCGCAGTTCCAACGCATTGAGCAAACCGCTCCAACCCAACAGGCAAAGAATCGCCAACCTGTACACAGCCACCCCCCTCAGGTACGAAAAACCATTGATCCATAACAAAAACGGCAGCCAAGCTGCCGTTTTTGTGACCTGCAATCCAGCCGATAAATTCCCTTACCGGATCTGATCGCCCACACGCAGTATCTTCAAGCTGTTGGTGCCACCCAGCAGGTTGGTATCGCCACAGGAGACGATGACCAGATCCCCGTCCTCCAGTACCTGCTTGGCTTTCAGCAGGTCAATGGCGCGTAGGAAATCCTGGGTGGAGGGCACGGCATCGGTATCGAAGGCGACCGGATTGACGCCGCGGTACAGGGCCACCTTGCGCTGGGTATTCACATGGCGTGAAAACGCAAAAATCGGCAACTGTGAACCGACCCGTGACATCAACCGCGGCGTGCTGCCCGATTCCGTGAAGGCAATGATCGCCTTGACGCCAGCCAGGTGGTTGGCCGTAAACATGGCAGCCAGGGCGATGGATTCGTCGATGTTGTTGAACGCCTGGTCCATGCGGTAGGTATCGGCACTGGCGGTGGGATGCTTCTCGGCACCGAGAATGATGCGCACCATGGCCTGGACCGTTTCCACCGGATAACTGCCCGCCGCGGTCTCGGCTGACAACATCACCGCATCCGTGCCATCCAGCACGGCGTTGGCCACGTCGAACACTTCCGCGCGGGTTGGCAGCGGACTGTTGATCATGGATTCCATCATCTGGGTAGCGGTTATCACGACCTTGTTGAGCGCGCGGGAGCGGGCGATGATGCGCTTTTGCACACCGATCAGGGCCGCATCGCCAATCTCCACACCCAGGTCGCCGCGCGCGACCATGACAGCGTCGCTGGCGCGGATGATCTCGTCCAGGGTTTCGTCATCCGCCACCGCTTCGGCGCGCTCCACCTTGGACACCAGGCCGGCACGGCCACCCGCCTCTTCCATCAGACGGCGGGCGTAGTGCATATCCTCGGCGCTGCGCGGGAAGGACACGGCAAGATAATCCACATCGATTTCCGCTGCCGTCTTGATGTCGGCCATGTCTTTTTCCGTCAGGGCCGGTGCGGTCAGGCCACCACCCTGGCGGTTGATTCCCTTGTTGTTTGACAGGGGACCGCCCACGCGGGTCGTAGTGTAGATGCGCGGCCCTTCGATCCTGTCCACCTGCAACACGACACGACCGTCGTCCAGCAACAGGATGTCGCCCGGCTTGCAGTCGTTGGGCAATTCCTTGTAGTCGATGCCAACCTGCTCCTGGTTGCCGGCATCGCGCTCGAGCGATGCATCGAGGATGAATTTATCACCGACCTTGAGCCAGATCTTGCCGTCCTTGAAGCGGGCCACCCGGATCTTGGGTCCCTGCAAATCGCCCAGCACCGCCACATAGCGGTTGTGTTTGGCAGCCAGGGCGCGCACGGTTTCCGCACGGTATTTGTGATCTTCCGGCGAGCCGTGGGAGAAATTCAGGCGGACGACATTCACGCCGGCGAGAATCAGTTTTTCCAGCACCTCGGGCGATTCCGAGGCCGGGCCCAGGGTGCTGACGATCTTGGTGCGTCTTAACATGATCGTCTCTCTTATTTGGCGGACATGAGGGCGAGGGTATTGTCCAGCATGCGGTTGGAGAAGCCCCACTCGTTGTCATACCAGGCGAGGACCTTGACCCATTTGCCATAGACCTTGGTTTGCAGGGAGTCGTAGTTGGACGAGTGCGGATTGTGATTGAAATCCACAGAAACCAGCGGCTCGTCAACATAGGCCAGCACGCCGGGCATTTCTTTCTCGGCCGCTTCTTTCATCGCTGCGTTGATGGCTTCGACACTCACGTCTTTTTCCACCAGCACATTCAGGTCAACCAGAGACACATTGATGGTGGGCACTCGCACGGAGATGCCATCCAGTTTGCCTTTCAGTTCCGGCAATACCAGCCCCACAGCCTTGGCCGCACCGGTGGTGGTGGGAATCATGGACTGGGTGGCGGAGCGGGCGCGGTAGATGTCCTTGTGGAATACGTCGGACAGCACCTGGTCATTGGTGTAGGCGTGGATGGTGGTCATGGAGCCCTGCACGATGCCGAACTTGTCGTTCAGCACCTTGGCCACGGGCGCCAGGCAGTTGGTGGTGCAGGATGCATTGGAGATCACGGTATCCGTGGCCTTAAGCACCTTGTCGTTCACACCGAAGACAACCGTGGCATCCACATCGGTGCCCGGTGCGGAAATGATGACTTTCTTGGCGCCAGCGGCGATATGGGCGGCGGCTTTTTCCTTGCTGGTGAAGATGCCGGTGCACTCGTACACCACATCCACGTTCAACTCGCCCCAGGGCAGTTTGGATGGGTCGCGCTCGGAGGTGATGCGGATCGAATCACCGTTCACAATCAACTGGTCGCCTTCCACTTTCACAGTGCCGTTGAAAGCGCCGTGCACGGAATCGTATTTGGTCAGGTGGGCATTGAGTTTGGCATCGCCCAGGTCATTGATACCCACGATCTGGATCTGGCTGCGCTTGCCGGACTCGTACAGGGCGCGCAACACGTTGCGACCGATGCGACCATAACCGTTGATTGCCACTCGAATAGTCATTGCTGTCTCCTAAGTTAAAAAAGTATGCCCGCACAAGCGGGCCTGATCATGCGTTAAACCGATTGCCCTGTCGGGGCCTGAAAACCTCAGCGTGGCAGACTGGCAGCTTCGCGCGCCAGGCGTTCAATCTCGTCCCAGCGCCCCGCTTTCATCAATTCCTTGGGCGCCATCCAGGTACCACCCACACAGGCCACGTTCGGCAGTGACAGGTAGCTGGGCGCCTTGGCCAGATCGATACCGCCGGTGGGACAGAAGGTGATCTGCGGCAGGGGACCGCCGATGGACTTGAGCATGGGCACACCACCCGCCGCCTCGGCGGGGAAAAATTTCTGGTGAGTAAAACCCTGCACCAGCAGGTTCATGGCTTCGGTCGGCGTAGCCACACCCGGCAGCAATGGCACGGAGCTGGCCTTGGCTGCTTCGATAAGCGCCGGGGTGGTGCCAGGGCTTACCAGAAACGTGGAACCGGCCTTGACCGCTTTTGCCAGATCGTCCGGCGTGATGATGGTGCCCGCACCGATCACCGCGTCGGCGGGCAGGTTTTCCACCATGGCGGTGATGGCATCGAGCGCGCAGGGTGTGCGCAGGGTGATTTCCAGCACTTTCAGGCCGCCGTTGTAGAGCGCTTTGGCGAGGGGAACCGCATCCTCGATACGCTCCACCACCATCACCGGCACCACCGGCGCAACCTTGACTATCTCGTTGATTGGTAAACCCACGTTCTCATCCTCTTAAAAAAACGGTTCAAGGCGCCCAGTAGATATCAACCGGCACCCTTTCTTGTTGCAAGACCGCGCGTATCGGCATGATCTCCTGGTCGGTGCCCGACTGGGCCTCACGCAGTACGCGGAGTTTTTCTTCTCCTGTAATCAGCAGGACCAGCCGGCGGGAACGCAGCAAACCGGCAAGCGTGAGCGTCATCCGCTCAGTGATTGCGCCGGTCACCTCGCTCTGGTGTGCCGTGATGGCCGCGCAAAGCACGTCGCCATCGGGGTCAAGTGCGTCGGCCAAGCCGACTGCCTTCGGGAAAAGCGACGCGGTGTGCCCATCGGACCCCATGCCCAGGATCGTGATATCGAAAGGCTGCGCCAATTGCTGGTAGGCGCGTTCGCAATCCTCCAGTCCTTCGGCTGCTGTCGCCGCGGAATTTTTCATGCCGATCAGATGGGCACTGGCGGCGTGGTGCTGCATCAGGGTCCTGACCGTAAATGCCTCGTTGCTCTTGTCATGCTCAAACGCAACCCAGCGTTCATCCACCAGGGCCACATAGACAGACGGCCAATCGATGGCCTCCTGGCTCAGGGCCTGATACAAGGGCTCGGGTGTGCTGCCGCCGGATACCATGAAAGTGGCTTCGCCACGCGCCTCCAGCCCGGCCCGCAACGCGGAAAGACACTCGGCCTTGAGCGCCGCGATCATCGCGGCACGGTCATCAAACAGTTTTTCCGTCACCATCAGTGTTCGTCTCTCACCTGCAGGTCATCGATGTTGAACCAGCTGCGGCCATCGGCGTGGATCAGTTCCTCGGCAGCGCGCGGTCCCCAGCCACCGGCGTGGTAGAACTGGGGATTGTTCTCGGGGCGCTTCCAGGCTTCGATGATCGGGTCTATCCAGGCCCAGGCCGCCGCCACTTCCGCGCGATGGATGAACAGGCTCGCATCGCCAGCCGCCGCATCCAGCATCAGGCGCTTGTAGGCATCACTGAAGAAATCTTTGTAGGTGTCGGCAAAATTGAAATTGAGCACCACCGGACGCAGTTCGGTTTCACGCTTTTCCAGGTTCCTGGACGTCATGATGATCTTGATACTTTCTTCCGGTTGCAGACGGATGACAAGACGGTTGGGGACCGGGTTGCCCGCCGACTCAGGATAGACGCGATGCGCAACGTCTTTGTATTGGATCACGATTTCCGCAAAGCGGTTTTTCATGCGCTTGCCGGTGCGCAGATAGAAAGGCACATTGGCCCAGCGCGAGTTGTCGATATGGGCCCGCACGGCCACAAAGGTTTCCGTGGAACTGGAATTGCCCAGCTCTTCCTGATAGCTGGCTACCGCCTTGCCATCGATTTCACCCGCTGAATACTGGCCGCGCACGCTATTGAATTTGACCGTGTTGCCCGTCAGCGGGCGCAGGCTTTCCAATACTTTGAGCTTTTCCGCGCGGATGCGCTCGGCGGTCATCTTGTTGGGCGATTCCATGGCCACTAGGCAGAGCAATTGCAAGATGTGGTTCTGCACCATATCGCGCAGGGCGCCGGCGCCATCATAAAAACCGGCACGGCCTTCCAGCCCGACGGTTTCGGCAATACTGATCTGTACATGATCGATGGTCCTGGCATCCCACAGGTGCTCGAACATGCCGTTGGCAAAGCGCAATGCCAGCAGGTTCTGAACCGTTTCCTTGCCCAGGTAGTGATCGATGCGGAAGATGGCGTTCTCGTCGAAATACTCAGCGATCTGGCTGTTGATTTCCTCGGCGCTGACGGCATCGTAGCCCAGCGGTTTTTCCACCACCACACGCGAGGTCTTGGTGATCAGCCCGGTTTCCGAGAGATGCTGGCAACAGATACTGAATACCGACGGCGGCGTCGACAGGTAAAACACCCGTTGCGCATTACCGGCATTCAGCAAGGCCGCCATGTCATCCCACTTGTCATCTTTCTTGGCGATGTCGAGGAAAATCGGGTGGATACGCTTGGCGAATTCATCCCAGTCCGCATCGACAAATTCACCGGAGCGTAAATGTTTCTGCGCTGCTTCCCGCACTTTTTCCTTGTAACTCTCCATCACCTGGGTGTTGCGGCAGGTGGGGATGATGCGCGCGCCATCGGGCAATTCACCGGCGCGATGGGCGCGGTAGAAAGCGGGCACCAGCTTGCGCAATGCCAGGTCACCGGCACCGCCAAAAATCACAAAATCAAAGGCTTCGAGCATGGAATGGTCCTGTTGTCGCTGTCTTGTCGAGAACCGGCGGGTTGCCGCCGGCCCCGGTCTCGGTTGCTGGCGTTACCAGCGGAATACGGTAGCGCCTTCCTCCGCCGGGCCGACTGCCTGGCGGAAAGGCGCAAAAAGCTCACGGCCCATACCCTGGCTGCCAGCCGTCAAGTCGGGCACGGCGTGCTCGCGCTTGGCCAGTTCCCCGGCACTGACCAGCAGTGTCAGGGTACCAGCTTCCGCATCGAGCTCGATCATATCGCCATCGCGGATAAGGCCGATCGGGCCATTATCCAGGGCTTCAGGTGTCATGTGGATGGCGGCGGGCACCTTGCCCGACGCACCGGACATGCGCCCGTCGGTAACCAGGGCCACCTTGAATCCACGATCCTGAAGCACGCCCAGGCCGGGCGTCAGTTTATGCAGTTCGGGCATGCCGTTGGCCTTGGGCCCCTGGAAGCGCACCACGGCAATGAAATCCTTGTCCAGCTCACCCGCCTTGAATGCCGCCTGCAAGGCCTCCTGGGTATGAAACACCACGGCTGGCGCCTTTACCTTGCGGTATTCGGGCTTGACCGCGGATACCTTGATCACCGAACGGCCGATATTGCCCTTGAGCAGTTTCATGCCGCCTTCGGGGCTGAAGGGCGCGGACACCGGCCGCAATACTGAATCATCCAGGCTGTTGTCCGGCGCTTCGCGCCAGACCAGCTGGCCGTTTTCCAAAAAAGGCTCCCGGGTGTAGGGAGCAAGGCCGCCCTCGCCCATCACGGTTTTCACATCGTCATGCAACAGGCCCGTCGCGCGCAACTCACGCATCAGGAAACCCATGCCGCCCACGGCCTGGAAGCGGTTGATGTCCGCCAGTCCGTTGGGATAGATGCGACACAGGAGCGGGATTATATCAGACAAATCCGACAGGTCCTGCCAATCCACCAGGACTCCCGCCGCCCGGGCAATCGCCATGATATGGATGGCGTGGTTGGTGGAGCCGCCCGTGGCCAGCAGGCCGACCATGCCATTGACGATGACCTTTTCGTCGACGATCTCGGCCAGCGGGGTAAATTGTTCGCGTGTGATGCGCGCCAGCTGATACACCGCCGCATCCGTCAAGGCGTGGCGCAGCGGGGTATCCGGGTTTACGAAGGAACTGCCCGGCAGGTGCAGGCCCATGATTTCCATCAACATCTGGTTGGAGTTGGCAGTGCCGTAGAAGGTACAGGTGCCAGCGCTGTGATAGGAGGCGCTTTCCGCGTCCAGCAACTCCTTGCGGCCCACCTTGCCCTCGGCGAACAACTGGCGCACTCGCACTTTTTCGGCATTGGGCAGGCCCGGCGTCATGGGGCCGGCGGGGATGAAGATCGTCGGCAACTGGCCGTAGGACAAGGCACCGATCAACAGGCCGGGAACGATCTTGTCGCAGATGCCGAGGCATATCGCCCCGTCAAACATATCGTGGGACAGGGCAATGGCCGTGGACATGGCAATGACATCGCGGCTGAACAGCGACATTTCCATTCCCTCGCGCCCCTGGGTGACACCATCGCACATGGCCGGCACACCACCGGCAAACTGGGCGGTCATACCCACGGCGTGGGCCGCGCGCTTGATCGGCTCCAGGTAGGTGCCGTAAGGCACGTGGGCCGAGAGCATTTCGTTATAGGCCGACACCACCCCCAGGTTGGGCGCTTCGCCTTCCGCCAGGGCCAGCTTGTCGTCCTTGCCACAGGCTGCAAAACCGTGGGCAAGGTTACCGCAGGAAAGGCGCTTGCGCGCCGGGCCGTTACTGCGTGTCCGGGCCACTTTTTCCAGATAGGCCGCGCGGGTGTCGCGACTCCTGGCTATGATTCGTTCGGTAATGTCGACGAGTCTAGAGTCGGTCATTTGGATACCATTTCTCGATTAAGGCTGCCACGGACCCCAGCGACCTCTTCCCTGTGGAGACGTCGCTGGAGATGAACACAGGCGCCCTCGGGAAGGGATGTCTGGAGCTCTGCCCTCTTGTACCATCCGACCGAAGCCAACCTGTTGGCGATTTTTTTCGTCGTGCTCCCGACAGTACTTTGCCACCGGAAATCACGACGCTCTCTCACTCCCAACAGCCGAGATTACTGCTGTTTGTGTCTGTTCTTTTTGTAAAAGTCTATCAGATTGCGGGTCGAGGCATCGTGATGGCCACCGATCGCCTTGTCCGCCGCCAGCTCTGGCTGGATACCCGACGCCAGCACCTTGCCCAGTTCCACACCCCATTGGTCAAAGGAGTAGATACCCCAGATGATGCCCTGGACAAAAATCTTGTGCTCATAGAGCGCGATCAGGGCGCCCAGGCTGCGGGCATCCACTTTATGCAGCAACAGGGTATTGGTCGGACGATTGCCGCGGTGGACCTTCTGCGGTATCAATTCGGCAATTCGCGCCTCCGGCAGGCCTTTGGCGGTCAGCTCGGCGCGGACCTGATCCGCATCGCTGCCCAGCATCATGGCCTGGGATTGCGCAAAGAAATTGGCCATCAACGCATCGTGGTGACCCGGCACTTCCAGGTTGGGCGTGACCGACCCGATGAAATCCGCGGGAATGATGTCGGTTCCCTGGTGCAGCATCTGGTAGAAGGCGTGCTGGCCGTTGATACCGACCTCACCCCATACCAGTGGCACACTGCCGTAGCTGATGGCCTCGCCCGCCCAGTTGACCGACTTGCCGTTGCTCTCCATCTCCGCTTGCTGCATGTAGGCGGGGAAACGGTGCAGGCATTGGTCATACGGCAGCAAGGCATGGGCGGGATAGCCGAGGAAATTACGGTTCCAGATGCCAACCAGCGCCAGCATCACCGGCGCGTTTTCGGCAAGCGGCGCGCTGAGGAAATGCTGATCCATCTCATAGGCGCCCTGGAGCAGTTCCTCAAAGCGCTCAAAGCCCAGCGACAACACGATGGGCAAGCCGATAGCGGACCACAGGGAGAAGCGGCCACCCACCCAGTCCCACATATCAAAAATATTTTCTTCGGCGATACCGAACGCCGTCACCAGTTTGCGGTTGGTGGAAACCGCCACGAAATGTTTGGCAATGGCGGACTTGTCGCCCGCAGCCGCCATGAACCAGGCTTCCGCCGTCTTGGCGTTGGTCATGGTTTCCAGCGTGGTAAAAGTCTTGGAGGAAATCACAAAGAGCGTGGTTTCCGGGTTCAACCCCGCCAGCACCTCGGCAATCTGCACACCATCGACATTGGAGACGTAATGCATCCGCAGACGGCCATCGCTGTAGGCCTTGAGGGCTTCGGTCACCATCAAGGGACCCAGGTTGGAACCGCCAATGCCGATGCTGACCACATCGCTGATCGGCTTGCCGGTATACCCCAGCCATTCGCCGGAACGCACCGACCGGGACAGGCGGCGCATCCGCTCCAGCTCGGCATTGATCGCCGGACGGACATCCTCGCCATCGATCAGGATCGGGTTGGCGGATCTGTCACGCAGGGCAACGTGCATGACGGCACGGTCTTCGGTGGCATTGATGTGCTCGCCGGCAAACATTTTCGCCCGCCAGCCTTCCACATCCGCCTCGCGCGCCAGAGCCAGTAGCGCGGCCCTGGTGTCATCGGTGATCAGGTTTTTGGAGTAATCGAACAAAAAGTGCGGCAGTTCGATGGAGAATTTGTCAAAGCGCGAGGAATCTTGCTTGAAGAGATCCTTGAGGTGAGTCTGCTTGAGGGTTTGCGCGTGCTGGGCAAGTGCTTGCCAGGAGGAAAAATGGGTGGGATTAGCCATGGGTCACCCCAACATAGGCATAACAAGCGGTGTTCATAGGGTTGATTCCTGTCGTCTTAAACAGCTGAGACAACACCACCGGTGCGGATCTGCGCCTGCTACACGGTATTGTTGAATACATTGCACGAAATTCGCGAAGCCCTTTGTTGACCTCTATCGCCGGAACTGTGGCCCTGTCGAAAACGCCCTGAAACTGATGGCAATTTCAGGATGGGACAGGCGCACGTGAGGAGCGCGAGTCTCTGCCTTCGCTGGCACAAATCACAACGGGGAAGGGCTCGTCGACCGAGGAGATGACGCCCTTGCCGGGCGGCTCAAAAAGGCCGCTATCATAGGCAGTCAGCCCCGGAGTGTCAATGAAACCGGCGGCCACGCCTGCCCTGCACACCGCGTTAATGCTATGCTCCCCGGCTCCCTGGCAGTCCCGAGGAAAAACGCACCGTGACCCTATCCACGAGCTCGGCCATCAGCCCGGCCATCAACCCGGACCTGGGTGTGATCGAAGGTTTTTTTGGCCGCGCCTGGTCCTGGCCGGTACGCCGCGCCTATGCGGATTTTCTCGCCCGCGCCGGCTACGGCTTCTACCTCTACGCCCCCAAAAACGACCCCTGGCTGCGGCGCCGCTGGCAAGAGGATTGGCCCGCCGACACCTGGGATGAACTGCTGGGGCTGCGCCAGGCCTTTACCGACCAGGGAATAGCCTTTGGCCTGGGGCTAAGCCCTTTTGAAATCCACCTGAATCCAGATCCGGAATCCCGCGCCGCCCTGAAACAACGCCTGCGGCAGATCAACCGCCTGCAACCGGACATCCTCTGCCTGCTGTTTGATGACATGCGCGGCGACCTGCCGGATCTCGCGCGCATACAGACCGAGCTGGTCCACATGGCCGCCGAGGAAACCACCGCCCGGCGCGTGATTTTCTGCCCCAGTTATTACAGCCTCGATCCAGTGCTGGAAAAGGTCTTCGGCCAGCGCCCCGCCAATTACTGGGAGTATCTGGGAAACGCGCTGGACCCGGCCATCGACATCTTCTGGACCGGCCCGCAAGTCTGCTCCACGGAATATCCCCGGGAACACCTGCAAGCAGTGAGCCAGCTGCTGCAACGCCGCCCCTTCCTGTGGGACAACTACCCGGTCAACGACGGCGCGGCCAAATCCAGACACCTGCAATTGCGCGCCTTCGGCAAGGGCCACGCCCATCTGGCCGGACAAGTGGCTGGTCACGCGGTAAATCCCATGAACCAGGCCTGGCTATCGCGAATACCGCTGCTGAGCCTGCCTGGAGCCTATGCCCTGGGCGATGCCTACGACCCGCAATCAGCCTTCATAAACGCTTGCCAGGCAAGCTGTAGCCCCGCCCTGGCCGCCGCCCTGGTCGAGGACGTGGGCCTGTTTCAGGATCTGGGCCTGGGACAGCTGACCGGGCAGCAGCGGCAACACTTGCGCCTGCGCTACCAAAACTGGGCACCAACCGAGGCCAGCGCCCAGGAAGTGTGCGACTGGCTGGATGGCGCCTACACCTTCGACCCGGCCTGCCTGACTGACTGATGGCTTGATGTCTGCCGCACATCCGGCAACACCGGGGCCATTGCTGATCCCGGCGTTTTTGCTGCTGGCCAGTAAGGCTGCCCACCCTTGCCGGCTATCTCCGTCAGCTACCGCTCAAGGCATCGGCAAAGCCTTGCAATGCCGGTTTCGGGCTCATGTCGTTGAAAAAGAACAACGGCCAATCAGGGCGCCCATAAAGCGACAACAACCAACTGTCGCCATCAGCTACGCCCCAAACCGTGATACCACCACGCTGGGCCGGAGGCACCACATCCAGGTACGCCTTGACGATATCCCTGATTAATTGTTTGTGCTGGTCAGCCAGGGCTGGCGTATAGGCATTGGCTGCCAGCGGCGGACTCACATGATTGAAACGCACATCCAGCTCGGTGATCTTGACCTTGACGCCCGTGTCAGCCACCGCCTTGAGATGATTACGGATGTTATTCACATTGGCATTGGCCCAGACATGCATCTGGAAACCCACGCCATCGATGGGAACATCCCGTGCCAGGAAATCCTCCACCAGGGCAATCACCGCGTTCAGTTTCGGCTGATTCCACTCGATGCTGAAATCGTTGTAGTAAAGATCGGCATTGGGCGCGGCGGCACGCGCTGCTTTAAAGGCTTCTTCTATGTACTCCGGACCGATGTTTTCATACCAGACGGAAACACGGGAGTTGCTGTCGGCCAGCGGATCGCCACGGTAACGGCTACCCGCATCTTCAAAGGCTTCGTTGACCACATCCCAGCTCACAACGGAGTTGCGGCCCGCGTAACGGCCCGCGACCGCTGCAATGTGCGTCCTCATCATGTCCAGCCACTGTTCCCGGGTACCGGAGAAGTTCTGCATCCAGTTGGGAATCTGGGTATGCCACAGCAGCGTATGGCCATGCACCGTCAAGCCATTGGCCTCGGCGTAATTCACCAGCGCGTCGGCATGCGTCCAGAAGAAGGTGCCCTGTGCCGGTTGCAGGTAGCTCGGCTTCATGATGTTTTCCGCCGTGATCTGGCTGAAATGCTGATTGACCACGGCCTGCCGCGCAGGACTGTTCAGCAGACTGATACTGGCATCACCGGCAGGCACGGCAACCCCGATAGGCATGTTATTGGGGCTGAGCGCATAAAGATGGGCCACCGTCACCGGGGAGTAGCCCGTGGCAGGCGGATTTTTGAGCCGGAAGGAAAAATCATCCAGATGGAAGGTAGCGCCGGCATTACCCGAGATCGAAAAATGTGTGGGCATGCGCAGCACCGTGTCATCCGCGCTGGTGGTGATTTCCAGGACCACCTGCTGCCACGCGCCCGTCAAGGTCTCCTCTCGACGTTCCAGCTCCTGATAATCAGGCCTGCCCACCGTGAAATTGACCCTGGCGCCTGCCGGCCCCTTGATCCAGATACTGTAGAGATACTCGGTGCCAGACAAGACCGGCACCCCTGCCCCATCAGCACCCGAATAAACCAGCTGGATATCCCAGGGATTACTGCCGAGTGTCGTGACCACTACCTCCAGCGCCCTGTTGCCAGTGAGCACATGCTCGCCCTCGACGATCCGCATACCACTGCCGAGCACCCAGTTTGCAGCCGCTGTCCCCAATGGGCTTTCTTCAAAGCCACCGTTGATGGCCAGCTCACCCGCCGGATAGACGACACTGGAACTGGACGACGAGGAAGAGGAAGAACCGATACTGGATTCAACCGAAGACACCGAGGACGATGAATCGGGGCCAGATTCTTCTGACGATGCGGAAGATGCGGAAGATGCGGAGGACTCCAAAGACCCGGAACTGCTGCTCACCGGGAGCAGGGAAGATGAAGCACCCTCACTCGAGGTTTGTACCGATGACGATGACCCTATATCCGCCGAGCTGGCCACTGACGAACTGAGTGAGGAGAGGCTGCTCGAGGAAGACACGCCCTCACTGGATAGGCTGGACGCCGCTGAAGACTCGGATACCTGGCTGGAGGAAGATGCCACTGAAGAACTGATAACACTGGAAATGCTGGACGTCACAGGTGAGGTGCCAGAACCGCTTCCACTACCACAGGCAGACAACAGCAGAACCCCGACCAGGAGGCTCGCACGCGGATAAGTCAACATCTTGGGGTCTCTTTATTATAGGGCCCTGAAGGCCACTGTTATAAAACGCAAAGCCCCTTTTCCAATCACTTGCCCGATCAGAAAAGAGGCCAACAGCAGCTTATTGTAAGTATGACAATATCAGGAGTAAACGTTTTTTACATTTCGGCGCTAGGCGGCCGATGCCTCAAACGGAAACATCCACCCGGGGATGGGCAGCGCGGCGGCGATCCCGTCCCTGACGGGTTTCGACCATAGGATTGTGTTTTTCCTTGCGGCGGTCCTGGCGGCGGCGGTCATGCTCAGGCGCCACGCGCTGGGTGGAATCCACCTGCTTGCTGACCGGCATATCCTGCTCCGGCGCATAACCGCTGACAGCACGGGTCTTGGCCGTCAGGCTGAGGGTATTGATCGGACCTATATAAACCATGGGACATCTCCTGCTGATGGCTACCGGCATGACACTTGGACAAGCCCGCCAGCCAGTGTTCTCAGTATAAATATCGACCAACCGGGCTGGGACTTGAACGCCAAACGCTAAAAATGTGACAGGCCGCCCGCTTCAAACCGGGATCAGACTGCAAATGCCGGATTTTTGTCTCAGCCCCGAAACCTTATCTCCCCCTTGTGACCCCTGGCTCCGGCGCTCTATACTCGCCACCACGAAGGGGAGTAGTTCCCGCCGCGATGGTCGTCAATACGAGAGGTCTACCCACCACTCCGGTCACGCGGGCAAGGCCATGCCTTGTGAACGAGACCTTTGTCGCAATGACAAAAGGCTATCGTCCTTCGTGCCCCGTCGTTGCGTAGGTAATACCCTTATATTGACGGAGCTGTTCTCTCATGATCACCAATCTTATGGTCAGACTGGCATCCCTGCCTCTGATCGCTGTACTCCTGGCCAGTCCGGCCGCCCTCGCCTCACCGGCGGCAGAAGCGGGCTTGCCACAATCCACAACGCATCTCCAATCCATAGGCACCTGGTGGATGTGGTTGATATTTTTCGCGCTGGTGCTGATCGTACTGGCCGTCGACCTGATCTTTGTTGGCGGTGGCAAGCGGCACCGGGTGTCATTGAAGGAAGCCGCTACCTGGTCATTGATATGGGTGACACTTGCCTGCCTCTTCGGCGCCGGGCTCTGGTGGTACCTGGATGCCGCTTTCAGCCGCGAGTTGGCGAATGTCAAAACACTGGAATATTTCACGGGTTACCTGATCGAAAAATCCCTGGCGGTCGACAACGTTTTTGTGTGGCTGCTCCTGTTCAACTTTTTTGCCATTCCCTTCGAACTGCAAAAGCGGGTGCTGACCTACGGTGTTCTGGGCGCCATCATATTGCGCACCATCATGATCTTCGCGGGTGTGTGGCTGATCGTCCGTTTCCATTGGATACTCTATGGATTTGGCCTGTTCCTGTTGCTGACCGGCCTGAAAATGTGGTTCATGGCGGAAAAGGAGCCCGACCTGGAAAACAATTTCGTCATCCGCTGGGTGCGCAAGCACTTTGCCATCAGCACCAAGCTGCACGGCGAGCGCTTCTTTGTGGTGGAGAATGGTGTAAAACTGATGACGCCCCTGTTCCTGGCGCTCATCATGGTAGAAATATCGGATGTGATTTTTGCGGTCGATTCGATCCCTGCGATTTTTGCCATCACATCGGACCCCTTCATCGTACTGACCTCCAACATCTTCGCCATCCTGGGTCTGCGCGCCATGTACTTCCTGCTGGCCGATGTCGCGGACAGATTCAGCTATATCAAATACGGCTTGTCACTGGTACTGATATTCATCGGCGTCAAGATGCTGCTGATCGATATATATAAAATTCCGGTGGGTTGGTCGTTGCTGGTTGTTGCCTTGTTGATCGGTGGCTCTGTACTGATCTCCTGGATCAAGACACGTCCGGGCTCGAGCGGCACCCCCAACAGCTGATGATCACACCTGAGTGCCTGGTCGTATCTACCAGGCACTCAGGCGCCCGGATTGAACCATTGCAGCTGTTGGTGAAGCTGCACAACCTCTCCCACGATGACCAGCGTGGGCGCATGGACTTCCCGCGCCTCGACTTCGTCCGCCAGGGTTTCCAGGCTCGCCACCAATACACGCTGTTCCTGCGTGGTGCCCTTTTCGATCAATGCAGCGGGTGTCGTCGGTGCACGGCCGTGACGAATCAAGGTATCGCAGATATCACGCAACCCCAGCAACCCCATGTAGAACACCAGCGTCTGGCCCGGCATGGCCAATTCAGGCCATTGCAGGTTTGCGCTGTCAGACTTGAGGTGACCTGTGACGAAGCGTACCGATTGGGCATAGTCTCGATGGGTCAGCGGAATGCCGGCGTAGGCCGCACACCCGGAAGCAGCGGTAATGCCCGGCACCACCTGAAAAGCGATCTGATGCTGGGCGAGCAATTCAATTTCTTCTCCACCGCGACCAAAGATAAAAGGGTCGCCGCCTTTCAAGCGTAATACACGCTTACCCTGGAGAGCCAAATCGACCAGCAGCTGGTTGATATTTTCCTGAGCCATGCTGTGCTCACTGCGGCGCTTGCCCACGTAGATGCGCTCGGCATCGCGTCGCACGAGCTCCATCACGCCATCTGATACCAACCGGTCATACAGCACCACATCCGCCTGCTGCATCAGACGCAGGGCACGCAAGGTCAGGAGTTCGGGATCGCCAGGACCACCGCCCACCAGATAAACCTCACCCTTGACAAGCGCTTCGTCATCCCGTTGGAGTTCTTGCGCGACATAGCGGTCTGCGGCCTCGGCTTGGCCGTTCATCACCAGTTCGGCGGCCGGGCCTTGCAGGATTTTTTCCCAAAAGCGGCGACGGCTGTCGCCGTTGCCAAAACGTGCTTTCACCTTGTCCCGCCAATGGCTGGCGAGTTGTGCTACTTTGCCATAACCGACAGGAATCAACTTTTCCAGTTTTGCGCGGATCAATCGTGCCAGCACCGGTGACTCGCCACCACTGGATATAGCGATCACCAAGGGTGAGCGATCGATGATGGCAGGGGTGATGTAGGTACAAAGCCCGGGATTGTCCACTACGTTCACGGGCAAATGCCGATTCCTGGCATCCGCGGAAACCCGTTCATTGAGTGATGAAATATCGGTGGCGGCTATGGCGATGACGCAACCATCCAGATCGCCGGTTTGATATGTCCGCTCCAGCAGTTCGCCGCCATGGGTTGCCACCAGCTCGCGCAACTCCGCAGACACATCCGGTGCTACCACACGCAACAAGGCTCCCGCCTTGACCAGCAGCCTGCCCTTGCGCGTAGCCACATCGCCACCACCGACAAGCAGGCAGCGGCGCTGATTGAGATCAAGAAAAATCGGGAAGTAATTCATAAAATCTGTAGCCATCAAATACCGGCGAAACATCAACCATAAAAAAGGTGGGCTCGGCCCACCTTTTTTATTTTCGTACAGGCACCAGCGCCTCTTGACCACCCATATAGGGCCGCAAGACCTCAGGCACAACCACGCTGCCATCTTCCTGCTGGTAATTTTCCAGCACCGCAAGCAGTGTGCGCCCAATAGCCAGGCCAGAACCATTCAGGGTATGTAGCAGTTCAGGTTTTCCTGTTTCTTTGCTGCGGTAACGGGCCATCATGCGGCGGGCCTGGAAATCACGAAAATTGCTGCACGAGGAAATTTCGCGGTATTTATCCTGTGAGGGTACCCAGACTTCAATATCGTAGGTTTTCGCTGACGCGAATCCGATATCGCCACCACACAAAATGACCGTGCGGTGCGGAAGCCCCAGATCATGGAGAATTTTTTCCGCATGGCCAACCAGCGCTTCCAGGGCAGCATCCGAATCTTCCGGACGAACAAACTGGACCAGCTCCACCTTTTCAAACTGGTGCTGGCGGATCATCCCGCGCGTATCCCGGCCATAACTGCCCGCCTCAGAACGGAAGCAAGGCGAGTGGCAAACGAACTTGATGGGCAATTGCGCCTCTTCCAGTATCTCATTGCGGTATATATTGGTAACCGGCACTTCGGCGGTGGGAATCAGATAGAGCTCCCGATCATCCGTCAGCTTGAACAAATCCTCTTCAAACTTAGGTAATTGACCGGTACCAAACAATGAATCACGGTTGACAATAAAAGGAACGTTTACTTCCTCATATCCGTGCTGGTTGACATGCGTATCCAGCATGAACTGCGCCAGGGCACGGTGCAGCCGCGCCACGCCACTGCGCAGCACCGCGAAGCGCGAACCGGTAATCCTGGTCGCCGTATCAAAATCCAGGCCGCCCAGATCAGACCCAAGGTCCACATGATCCTTGACCGTAAAATGAAAACTGCGCGGCATGCCCCAGCGACGGATTTCGATATTGTCCTCTTCGCTCTTGCCTTCCGGCACGTCGTCAGCCGGGATGTTGGGCAATGCCCTGACAAACTCATCCCATTCGCCTTGCACCTTTTGCAAGTCGACTTCGGCATCGGTCAGCTGCTGTTTGATCGACTCCACCGCCTGGAGCAAAGGGCCGGCATCCTCACCGGACTGTTTCGCTTTGCCGATGGCCTTGGATCGGGTATTGCGTTCCTGTTGCAGGGTTTCAGCCTTGACCTGGATGGCCTTGCGGGCTTCTTCCAGTGCCTGAATCTTGCCGACATCCAGTTGCAAACCACGCTTGGCCAGTCCGAGAGCCACTTGTTCAGGGGAAGTACGAAGCAGTTTTGAATCGAGCATGATGTCTTTGCCAAAAAAGTGGATTAAAAAATCGTTAAATGAATTTTCCGGTAATGAAGACCGCCAGGCCGGCCGCCAGCAGGCATACCACGACGGAGGCCAGCACATAGGCCAGTGCCGACCCCCAATAACCACTCTGCAACAGTCGCAGGGTTTCCAGCGAAAAAGCGGAAAAGGTTGTAAACCCGCCCAACAGACCTGTCATGAAAAACAATTGCCATTCCGGCATGACCGTAAATTTTCGCGTAAACACCACATAGGCTACCCCAATCAGAAATGAACCCAACAGGTTCACACTGAAGGTAGCGATGGGAAAACGGGTATTCAGCAAAGGCGTCAGATAGATAACCGCCGCGAAGCGCGCCATGGAACCCAGAGCTCCACCGATTGCCACTGCCAACCACTGCATGATTATTTTTCCGCCTGCCCTGATGATGGATAACGCTGCCAGGAACTTTGCCGGTCCAGTTGGCGCAGGTGCGCCAGTTTTTCCTGGATCTTCAACTCCAACCCCCGGTCAACCGGTTGGTAGTAACGGCGATCCGCCAGCTCCGGCGGCAGATAGTTTTCCCCTGCCGCGTAACCACCGGGCTCATCGTGGGCATAACGGTACTCCGCGCCGTAATCCAGGGATTTCATCAACCGGGTGGGCGCGTTACGCAAATGCAGGGGGACATCATAAGCCGGCTGGCCGCGAACCTCAGCCATCGCCTGGTTGAACGCATTATACACGGCGTTGCTTTTGGGCGCGCAGGCCAGATAAACCACCGCCTGCGCCAGGGCCAACTCGCCTTCCGGTGTGCCCAGGCGCTCCTGCACATCCCAGGCGGACAGGCACAGGGGCAATGCGCGCGGATCGGCGTTGCCGATATCCTCGCTGGCCATGCGCACCACCCTGCGAGCGATATACAGTGGATCGCAACCGCCATCCAGCATACGGACCAGCCAATAGAGCGCCCCGTCAGGCGACGAGCCGCGCACGGCTTTGTGCAGGGCGGAAATCTGTTCGTAAAACAAATCCCCGCCCTTGTCGAAGCGCCGTACGTCACTGCTCAGTACTTCCGCCAGCACCGCTTGATTGATGCGCAGATCGCCGTCTTCTTCCTCTGCCAGGTCGGCAGCTATCTCCAGCAGGTTGAGTGATTTACGGGCATCGCCATCCGCCGCCTGCGCCAGTTGGAGCAGGGTTTCGTCATCGATACGAATCCCCCGGTCACCCAAACCGCGCTCCTTGTCACCCAGGGCCTGGCGCAGCACTGCCTGTAGTTGTTCGTTTTGCAAACCACGCAACACATACACGCGGCAGCGCGACAACAAGGCATTGTTCAATTCAAATGAGGGATTCTCGGTGGTGGCGCCGATAAAGATGAAGGTGCCGTCCTCGACATACGGCAAAAAGGCATCCTGCTGGGATTTGTTGAAACGATGGACCTCGTCGACAAACAGGATAGTCTTGCGGCCACTGACCCGCGCCTGCTCGGCCGCCGCCACGGCCGCACGAATTTCCTTTACGCCGGATAACACGGCGGAGAGGCTTTCGAAGCGGGCGTCCGCCTGATCCGCAAAGAGCTTCGCCAGCGACGTCTTGCCCACGCCCGGCGGTCCCCACAGGATCATGGAATGCAATTGCCCCCGGCTGACCGCTTCGCGCAGGGGTTTGCCGGGCCCCAGTAAATGCTCCTGGCCAATGTATTCATCCAGGCTGCGCGGACGCATACGCGCCGCCAGAGGCTGGTATGCCGAGGGTTGGGCAAAAAGATCGCCGCTCATCAGTCGTGCAGGACATCGACCCCTGGCGGGGGCGTGAATTGAAAGAGGCTGGCATCCACCGGCACATTGCTGCGGGTATTGCTCAACACGAAATGGGTGGACTGGCCCAGGTTGTCCTGGATATGAAACTCCTGCAATTGCCCGGCGACAAACACCAGCAAGAGCTGTTGGAACAGGCCATCCTGCACCCGGGATACCAGGGTAAACGTCTCCTGCTGATTGGTGCCCGTCGCCAGGGACACCTCAAACTGCTCACGCAGTTTGTCTGCGTCGCCGCTGAACAACAACGCCGGAGACTTTTGCAGATCCTCGCCCACCGGACGCACGGTCACCTGCTCCAGGTCGGGGTCGTAGAGCCAGATGCTGCGCTGATCGGACACCAGCAACTGCTCGTAGGGCGTTTCGGTTTTCCAATGAAAATTACCGGGCTTCTGCAAGACGAAGGTACCCTTGCTCTGTTCCAGTTGAGCCCCCTGGTTGTCAAACAGGGTCTGCGTGAATTGCCCTTGCAGGCTATTCATGGCATCGAGCCGCTTGTGCAGCTGCTCGACATCACGGTCGCCCGCCTGAACACCCACACTCAACCAGAGCACACACAGAGAAACAGAAAGTTTTGACAGGAGTTTCATAGGGGTTCCAAAAATAACGGTTACCTGGAAATCAGCACAGAGGGAGCGCCGGGATTATGATCCATACAACGATATAAAGAACTCAACGCCCCGGCACCAGCACCTCGCGGTTGCCATTGTGCCCCGCCGCCGACACCACACCCGCCGCCTCCATGGTATCGATCAACCTCGCCGCGCGGTTGTAGCCGATACGCAGTTTGCGCTGTACCGCGGAGATGGACGCCTTGCGCGACTCGATCACAAAAGCCACCGCCTCGTCATAGAGGGCATCACCTTCGCTGCCCTCGCCGTCTTCACCGCCCTCGCTGCTCATGCCCGGCACGGGAATGCTGTTGTTGCTATCGTCGGTGATGCCGTCGATATAATCCGGCTCGCCACGCTTTTTCCAGTCGGCCACCACCCGGTGCACTTCATGGTCATCCACAAAGGCGCCATGCACGCGCACGGGCACGCTGGTACCCGGTGGCAGGTAGAGCATGTCACCGTGCCCCAACAGCTGCTCTGCGCCGCCCTGATCGAGAATGGTGCGGGAGTCGATCTTGGATGATACCTGGAAGGCCATCCGGGTCGGCACGTTGGCCTTGATCAAACCGGTGATCACATCCACTGACGGTCTTTGAGTCGCCAGGATCAAATGAATTCCAGCCGCCCGGGCCTTTTGCGCAATGCGCGCGATCAACTGCTCCACCTTTTTGCCGACGATCATCATCATGTCAGCGAATTCATCAATCACCACGACTATGGCCGGCAGGGTCTGCAGGGGCGGAGCACTGGCGACATCCTCACCAGCCTCGTAGTGATCTTCCGGTTTAAAGAGCGGGTCCAGCAGCGGGTTGCCGGCTTTGGCAGCATCCTCCACCTTGCGGTTGAAACCCGCCAGGTTGCGCACGCCCAGGGCAGCCATGAGTTTGTAACGCCGTTCCATCTCACCCACACACCAGCGCAGACCGTTGGCTGCGTCCTTCATATCAGTGATCACGGGCGTCAGCAGGTGAGGTATGCCTTCGTAGACCGACAGTTCGAGCATCTTGGGGTCCACCAGCATCAACCGCACCTCCTTGGGGGAGGATTTGTACAGGAGGCTGAGCAGCATCACATTGACGCCCACCGACTTGCCCGAGCCCGTGGTCCCCGCCACCAGCAGGTGGGGCATGCGTGCCAGGTCAGCCACCACCGGCTCACCGGAGATATCATGCCCCAGCGCCATGGTCAGCACCGACTTGGAGTGGTCATAGGCCTCGGAGGCAATGACCTCCGACAGGCGGACGATCTCACGGTGCGCATTGGGGATTTCGATCCCCATGACCGATTTTCCCGGAATGACCTCGACCACGCGCACGCTGACCACGGCCAGGGAGCGCGCCAGGTCCTTGGCCAGCCCGGAAATCCGGCTGGCCTTGATGCCGGGGGCCGGTTGGATCTCAAACCGGGTGACCACTGGCCCCGGCTGGACCGAGACGACCTCGATATCTATGCCAAAGTCCTTGAGCTTCAGTTCCAGCAGCTTGGACATGGCCTCGAGCGATTCCTTGGAATACCCCTTGTCGCTCCGCTTGTCCGCGGGGTCCAGCAGATTGAGGGGCGGGAGCTGTCCCTGGGGAACACTGTCCAGGGTGTCAAACAAAGGCACCTGCTTCTCTTTTTCCACCCTCGGGCTGGGTGCGGGCTTTTTGCGGGGCGGTTCCGTGATCACCGGCGGAATACGCCTGGCTTCGACTTTCGCGTGCTGCGCCACCACCTCCCGGCGATGCTGCTGGGCATCGTTGGCCAAACGGTGCTCATGGCGCTCCCGTTGATACTGAACCCAACGGGCCTGGAGCCAGCCACAGGCCTGCAATACCCGGCAGCCAATGGCATCCATGACCGCGAACCATGAAATATCGGCAAAGATGGTCAGGCCGAATAAAAACAGCCCCAACAGCAGCAGCGTACCGCCCGTGTAGCTAAAGGCACCATGTACCCAGTCAGCCACGGCGGCCCCCATCAGACCACCGTTGGAATAAGGCAGCACCGAGTCGCCGGTGCTGTAATGCATGACCGCCAGGGCGGTACCCGACAACATCACCAGCACCAGCCCCACACAGCGCAATCCCAGCATCAGCCAGTCAATGTCCTGCTGGTAGCTGCGTTCACGGAACACCATCCAGGTACGCCAGGTCAGCATGACGGGGAACAGGTAGGCCATATAGCCAAACAGGGAAAAGAAGACATCCGACAACCAGGCACCGAAAGGCCCCCCAAGGTTCTGTATCTGCCGGTTTTCGCCCGTGCGCGACCAGCCGGGGTCTGCCGCGTCATAGCTGAACATGGCCAGCAGCAGATACAAGGAAACCAGCGCCAAGCCTATGAGCATGCCCTCTTTGACGATGCGCACCCAGGGGCCAGGCTCCACTGGCGCGGCAGCGGATTTGCGTCGTGTGGCGGGAGGATTATTCACTTTCAAAACACTGTCCTGCGGCTTTTTCGCTTATTCGGATCAAAGGCCGACAGTATCCTACATTTACCTGCCAAGGTGTAGGCTGCCACTACGCACCCTGCGGCCACAACGCTGGTGTCCCGCCATAGCGAGACCCAATGCGGCGCATAGCAGCAGACAATTTTGCGCCCCCGGGGGTATTCACTTATGATGGCCAGCAATTTTTCATGACGTTGTGCAAGGATTTTGACTTATGAGTGAGACCCAACATCATCGCCTGGTTATTCTCGGTTCCGGCCCGGCGGGCTACACAGCCGCGATCTACGCTGCCCGGGCCAATCTCAAGCCGGTTGTCATCACAGGCATGCAGCAGGGTGGTCAATTAACCACCACCACCGAGGTCGAAAACTGGCCCGGTGGTCCCCATGACCTGCAAGGTCCTGACCTTATGGTCAAGATGCAGGAACACGCCGAACGCTTTGATACGCAGATCGTCTTTGACCATATTCATGAAGCACGCCTGACCGAGCGCCCCTTCAAATTGATCGGTACCAATACCTATACCTGTGATGCCCTGATCATCTGCACCGGCGCGTCCGCGCAATATCTGGGCCTGCCGTCGGAGGAAACCTTCATGGGCAAGGGCGTGAGCGCCTGCGCCACCTGTGATGGATTTTTTTATCGCGGTCAAAAAGTCGCCGTTGTGGGTGGCGGCAACACCGCTGTGGAAGAAGCGCTCTACCTTTCCAATATCGCCAGTGAAGTCACACTGATCCATCGCCGCGATCACCTCAAGGCCGAAAAAATCCTGCAGGACAGACTGCTGGCCAAGGCGGAAAGCGGCAACGTCAAGATTCTGTGGAACCATCGCCTGGACGAAGTATTGGGTGATGACTCAGGCGTGACCGGCCTTCGGCTCAAGGGCACCCGGGACGACAGCACCAAAGAGATTGACGTTGCCGGAGTCTTTATCGCCATCGGCCACAAACCCAATACCGATATATTCAGCGGTCAATTGGATATGAAAGATGGTTACATCCAGGTGAAGAGCGGACTGAGTGGGAATGCCACCGCGACCAACATTCCCGGCGTCTTTGCCGCCGGTGATGTGGCCGACCATATTTACCGCCAGGCGATCACCTCAGCGGGTGCTGGCTGTATGGCGGCGCTGGATGCAGAAAAATACCTGGACAACCTTTGAGGTTGTCCAGGATGGTTTTTACTGTCGCTGCCAGACATCATGGGCCGGGCAATACTGTTCCAGGAATTCCTGATGGCTGGGCAGCTTTTCTACGGCCTGCCTGACCGCAACCCTGAAGTTGTCCATATAGGCCATGAACTCCTGCTCGTTCTCCTTTCTAACCACATGATGATAGTTCTTGGGTATCAGGCGCTGCCCTACCAGCACCTGAGTCCAGGAGTCCACACGGAATAGTTCTTCTTCCGTGAGAAGGATGTGGGCATCCTCACGGTAGATATTGATCCGGCGACGCAAATGTTCGGGGATTTCCATATTCTTGCAGTAACGCCAGAAAGCGGTATCTTCGCGCTCGGTAGTGTTGTAGTGCATGATAATGAAATCACGGATGCATTCTATCTCTGCGCGTGCTTCCTGATTGTACTGATCAATCAAATCCTGCTTGATGCCACTACCTGGAAAGAGCCGCATCAGGCGAACGACGGCAGTAATAATCATGTGAATGCTCGTGGACTCCAGTGGCTCGATGAATCCGCTTGCCAATCCCATCGCCACACAATTCTTGTTCCAGCCTTTGCGCCGCCGTCCGGTACGAATCTTGATACTCCAGGGCTTGGTTGTAGGAGCGCCTTCGACATCGCGCAGCAGCTTGCTTGTGGCTTCATCTTCGGACATATGATAGCTGCTGTAGACAATGCCATTGCCCACCCGGTGCTGCAGCGGAATGATCCACCGCCAACCAGCCTCATGAGCCACCGCACGCGTATAGGGCACTGCCGGACCGGTTGATTCAGTCTGAATGGCCACAGCGCTGTCGCAGGGCAGCCAATGGGACCAATCCTCAAAACCGGTATGCAGCGCCTTTTCAATCAACAAGCCGCGGAAACCAGTACAGTCAATAAAAAGATCGCCCGCGATGGACTGGCCGGATTCAAGCTCAAGCGACTCGATGAAGCCAGTCGAGGTATTCAGCTTCACCTCCCTGATCTTTCCTTCGACTCGTTTGACCCCACATTCCTCAGACAGCTTTCGCAAAAACTTGGCATAAAGAGCCGCATCCAGGTGATAGGCATAATTGATCTTGGACTGCGGTGATGTTGCAAACTTATGATCCAGGGCAGCCTGAAACTCAAAGCAGTATTCACCCAGTCCCGCGGTGGAACCCAACTCCAGACTGCGCAACCAGTAATGATGGAATTCAGCAAAAAATGTGGGCTTACCATTTCTGCCGAAAGAGTGGATATAACGGTCACCAATACGCGCCCAATTTTCGAAGGATATGGCAAGCTTGATACTGCCAGCCACAGCCCGCATAAAATCCTGTTCGTCAATACCTAATAACTTGTGAAAAGAACGCATGGGCGGAACTGTTGCCTCTCCTACCCCAACCGTCGCTATCTCTTCAGACTCCACCAGTGTTATATCGAGTACCTTGCCGAGAATTTTTGACAGGCCGGCAGCAGCGATCCAACCCGCTGTTCCACCGCCGGCGATGACAACTTTTCTTATATCTGTAGTATTCAAAATCATTCTCCCCTATGAAATAGGTTTCAATCTTCCAGGACTTCCAAGAAATTTGCATGCCCCATAAAATTCATGACCTGCGCCGGTTTATGCTTTGATCAGGCAGTCAGATCATTTGGATATGTTGCGGCACCCGGATTTTTATCTCAGGCATGCAGCAGAGACAATAGGTGACCGATAAATTATCTCTATGGCAAACCACAAACCACCATTCACTACCCGGTATTACTCCTCGACAATAGCCGGACCAGGCGCGCCCCTCCGGGGTTGATCACGCCAGATCCACCGTAGAATCCCGGGCATCAGCGAGCCTCCATGCTGATCCGAATGGCCTCCATCACCCCAGACATGCCGGACGTCATAGCGGGCACCGCCGGTCCCCTGCTCATCGGCATTGGCATTGGCCCACTCGAGCGCGGCCAGCATCTGCTGATTGGCGAGGAACCAGTGCCCATGCTCGTTATTGATATCATTGCTGCCCGCCTGCAAGAAAATACGCAGCGGCCTCAACGGACTTTTCCTGATCAAGGTGGGGTACATATCCCCACCAGGCTCCATGGGCGAACCGGCCCTGGCGGGCTTGTAGCCGATGGATGTGTAGCTGCCAATGATGCTGATGACATTGGCAAAGGCTTCCGGCCTGTGCCAGGCGACCGTGAAAGCCGCTATGGCGCCACTGCTGGTACCGCCGATCACCCGGCGGCGGGGATCATCGCTGAAACGATAATCCCGGGCGATGAGCGGCAGCATCTCGTCGGTAATGAAACGCGCGTAAAGATCATTCAGCGCATCGTATTCCGCAGCGCGATGGTCGGGATTGGACATACCCAGATCATCCGGGTAGACCTCACTCAGATTGCCGGGCGTGATGAAAAGCCCCAGGGTCGGCGGAATATCGCCCCGGTGAATCAGGTTGTCCAGCACAGTGGGAATACGCAGGGAACCCTGGGGATTGGTGGCGCGCTGGCCATCCTGGAAGACCAGGAGATTGGGCGACTCCACCGGGTTGTAATTCGCGGGAACATAGACCCAGTAGCGGCGCACCGTCCCGGCGAAGATACGGCTGTGAAACTCGAAGGGTCCACGAAGCTCACCCCGCGTCACGCCAGGCTGAACCAGCGAGTCAGGGGTAAAGGGGTAATCCCCCGGTTTTCGGATGGACTCCGCACCAAGACACAGACTGGTCAATAAACCGACGACCAGACCGATAAAGGCCTTGTTGATTACGTGCTTGTTCATTATCTGCTTGCGCATTATCGATTATTGTTCAGGCGCTTGTTCGCCGATCAGCCTTCAGGCAGGCACACACTAACACAAGGAGGATGATAGCGCTATCAATCCCGCGTGGGCGAGCAAGCCCGCATCCTGAGCGACCGTCAACGGCGAAGCGGGTTTATTCGTCAGATGTCGTGGGCCGGCGGGACTTTTTCATGGAGGAACTCACCATACGTGAAACCAGAAAAAGCGTGGAGAGGCTTTTGAACCTCTTGGTACCCAGGAAAGCCGTCGCAAGCGCTAATGCAGCTCGCAGGCCACCTTGCTTGGTCAAGAAGCGCATGGTCATACTTCGGGGATACACATCGGTACGGGGAGGCGGATGGAGTTTTTCCGCCAATTGCTGGCGCTGCGCCCACATCTGCTGCCGCAGCTGAAGGCGCTTCTCTTCCAACGACAACTCTTCAGTCGGATTCATAATTCCCTCTTGATCAGCGCGATGTCGGCGGCCAGCTCTTCCTTGATCGACGCAAAGGCGCGCTCCCCCTGGAGGGCCAGCACCTTGAACCGCCAGACAGCAAGAGCGATTCCCAACAGGTAAACACCTATCAGACCGGCAATGACGGGAATGCGATATTCCGTATCCCAGACAATTGCCATGATCAGGATGCCCAGGAACAACATTGCGCATAGAAAACTGAACAGCGCGATCACCAGGGCCACGCACATTTTCAGCAGGCGCTCCTTCTCCTGCTTCCATTCCAGTTCAGCCAGCTGGACATAAAGTCCAGCCTGGGCATTCAGGGTGCTTCCGAGGGACTTGAGCGTGCGCACAGCATCCATGAAACTCGTGCGATTGTCATCGGACGAGTCCGATGACACCGCAAACTGAAAAGCCTCCATCAGAAGCTTCAACAACATACCAATATCCTTTTACCTAGTCGCGACGCGCCAACAGAAAACCTATCAGCAATCCCAGGGCCGCGCCGGCCCCCACCGCCGTCCAGGGCTGTTCATGGACATAGTGATCGGCGACTTCGGCCGTTTTCCTGGCCTGTTCAACGATGGATTCTTTTACCTCGCCCAAGGATTCCTTGGCCTGGGTAATGCGTTCGCCGATTTTTTCCTTGGCCTTATCCAATTCATCACCCGTCAATGAAGCACTGGATTTGATCAGGTCTTCAATATCGGCAACAAAATTACGGAATTCAGTGGACACAGCAGAAGTGGTATCTTCAGCGGCTTCACGAACAGCTTTTTTAGCATGGCCTGCACTGGCTTCGATATGTTTCACTTTACTACTACTCATGATGATTGCTCCTGTTTGATCATCTAAATCTACCCGATATCCATGGATCCCATAACCACGCCCTGTGTCTCCAGACTGATTATCAAGACCATGGAGGCATTCAACACATAAATCGGCCAATCGGATTTCCGAGGTTACTGCAACGGGCCGATGGTAGTAGCTTACTTGACCCCATAGGATAAATTTGTCTACTACCTTACAACTTTAAGCATTTGCCACAATAGCGCTACAGTCAACCCAATATTCCGTTATTAGAAAAAATGAAAATGTTCCTTTTTTCTATTTGTTAGAACCCGTATCCTGCCTATTAGTAGAATTTTGCGACAAATCACCACCAAGGCTCGGACACGCCCAACATTCATTGATTATGGACAATGATAGCTCGTCAAAATTTCACCACGATCGACAGAATGCAGATGCACATCAAATCCCCACAGGCGATGCAGATGCCGCAACACTTCCGGGGTAGACTCCGCCAGGGGGCGGCGATCATGCATGCTGTGATGCAAGGTCAAGGAGCGATCACCGCGAACATTGACACTGTATACCTGAATATTCGGTTCACGGTTACCCAGATTGTACTGACCGGCAAGCATTTCCCGCAATTGACGGAAACCCCATTCATCGTGGATGGCGGTTACCTCGATCTTGTCACGAACATCATCATCCACGATACCAAACAGCTTGAGGTCGCGCATGACCTTGGGTGACAGGAATTGGAGGATAAAGCTTTCATCTTTGAAATTCCGCATGGCAAAGTGCAGGGTTTCATTCCAGTCGCTGCCGGCGATATCGGGAAACCAATCCCTGTCCTCCGCCGTCGGGCTCTCACAGATGCGACGGATATCCATCATCATACTGAACCCAAGGGTATAGGGATTGATACCACTGAAATAAGGATGATCATAGGGCAGCTGGGTAATGACACTGGTGTGGGATTGCAGGAATTCCAGCATGAAGCCATCCGTCACCATACCCCGGTTATACAGCTCGTTCAGCAATGTGTAATGCCAGAAGCAGGCCCATCCCTCGTTCATCACCTGGGTCTGGCGCTGGGGGTAGAAGTACTGCGCGATCTTACGCACGATACGAATGATCTCACGCTGCCAGGGCTCGAGCAGGGGCGCATTCTTCTCGAGAAAATAGAGCAGGTTTTCCTGTGGTTCGGCAGGAAAGCGGATTTGCTGCCCTTCGACCTCTCCGGGTCCTGCCTTGGGTATGGTCCGCCAGAGGTCGTTGACCTGCTTTTGCAGATACTCGGCGCGTTCGGCCTGGCGCTGCTCCTCTTCCTGTGCGGAAATCGGGTAAGGACGCTTGTAACGATCCACGCCATAATTCATCAACGCGTGACAGGAATCCAGGATATCCTCCACCTGGTCGATGCCGTAACGCTCCTCACATTTGCTGATGTAGTTCTTGGCAAAGACCAGGTAATCGATGATGGAATCCGCATCCGTCCAGGTGCGAAACAGATAATTGCCCTTGAAAAAGGAATTGTGGCCATAACAGGCGTGGGCAATGACCAGCGCCTGCATGGCCATGGTGTTTTCTTCCATCAGATAGGCAATGCAAGGGTTGGAATTGATCACGATTTCATAGGCCAGCCCCATCTGTCCACGTTTGTAGGAATGCTCAGTACTGAGGAACTGCTTACCATAAGACCAGTGATGGTAGCCAATCGGCATGCCGACAGCCGCATAGGCATCCATCATCTGTTCAGAACTGATCACTTCTATCTGGTTGGGGTAGGTATCCAGGCCAAATTCGCGGGCGAGCCCTCCCAATGCCCGGTCACAATCACGAATGAGCTCAAACGTCCACTCGGATGACGTAAACAATGGCTGTGTCATGAGGCCTTCTTGTGAAAAAGTTCGCGAAACACGGGATAGATATCTTCCGCGCCAACAATATGTTGCAGCGCAAAACTGTCAGCGTGAGTCTGGCGAACCTCTTCATAGGTGTGCCAGAGAGACTGGTGCTCACGCGGGGTTATCTCGATGTAAGCGTAGTATTGGCACACAGGCAGAATGCTGTTGAGCATCAGATCGCGGCAACTGGCCGAATCATCCTCCCAGTTGTCACCATCCGATGCCTGGGCGCCATAGATGTTCCACTCGCCAGGGGAATACCGCGCTTCAACAATGGCCTGCATGAGCTTGAGCGCGCTGGATACCACCGTACCACCAGTTTCCCGCGAATGAAAAAATTCGTCTTCATCCACCTCCTTGGCAATCGTATGGTGACGAATGAAGACGATCTCGGTTTTTTCGTAGTTACGCTGCAAGAACAGGTAAAGGAGGATGAAAAAACGCTTGGCAATGTCTTTGGTCGCCTGGTCCATGGAGCCCGATACATCCATGATGCAAAACATGACCGCCTTGGAGCGCGGTATGGGCTGCTTGATATGCAGATTGTATTTGAGGTCGAATGTATCGAGCCACGGGGTGGCGCCAATGGCGTGGCGCAACTGCTGAATGTCATCCAGAATCGCCTGCCACACCGGCCCCTCGCGCTCTTGCTCCGGCGTGGCGTCACGCTGGGCTTCCAGGACCGCCAGGCGTTTGCGCTTGCTACCGGTCAAAGCGATACGGCGCATGTTGGCTGAACGCAGCGAGCGCACGATGTTGATCTTGCCCGGATGACCTTCATTGGCAATACCGGCGCGGACGCTCTTGAATTCTTCCACGCCCGATAGCTGGCGTTTAACCAAATTGGGCAGGGCCAGTCCATCGAACATGAAATCAAGGAACTCCTGCTGGGAGATGGTAAAGGAAAAATCGTCCTCCCCCTCCCCTGAGTCACTTGCCTTGCTGCCGCCCTCGCCACCACCACCGCCTTCCGGCCGGGGAATCAGATCACCCTGGGAAAAATGCTTGTTACCGGGCAATACCCGGGTGCTGCGCCCGCCCTGTCCGTGGTGGATGACCGGCTCGCTGATATCCCGCGTGGGGATACTGATTTTTCCACCTTTATCAATATCCCTGATGGAGCGCTCTGTAACAGCATCGGATACGGCTTTGCGGATCTGGTCGCGGTAGCGCCGCAAAAAGCGCTGGCGATTGACAGCGCTTTTGTTCTTGGCGTTAAGCCGACGATCAATGATATAACTCATAACACCTCTTGGCACCGAGCCGCCGGACATTCGTTACTGAGACTTTCTGACCCGCAGATACCACTCGGATAACAATCGCACCTGTTTCTCAGTATAGCCACGCTCGATCATGCGCTGCACAAAATCCTGGTGTTTTTTCTTGTCCTGCGCCGAAGCCTTCGCATTGAAGGAAATGACCGGCAACAAGTCCTCGGTATTGGAAAACATTTTCTTTTCGATGACCGTGCGCAGTTTTTCATAGCTGCGCCAGTCGGGATTCTTGCCAGCGTTATTGGCCCGGGCCCGCAAGACAAAATTGACGATCTCGTTGCGGAAATCCTTGGGATTGCTGATACCCGCCGGTTTTTCGATCTTTTCCAATTCCTCGTTGAGCGCGGCGCGATTGAGAATCTCGCCGGTCTCGGGGTCGCGGTATTCCTGATCCTGAATCCAGAAGTCCGCGTAGGTGACATAGCGGTCGAAGATGTTCTGGCCGTATTCGGCGTAGGACTCCAGATAGGCGGTCTGGATTTCCTTGCCGATGAAGTCCACATAGCGGGGAGCGATATACTCCTTGAGCGCACCCAGGTATTTTTCCTGGGCCTCCTTGGGAAACTGTTCCTGCTCGATCTGCTGCTCCAGGACATACATCAGGTGCACCGGGTTGGCGGCTATCTCCGTCGGGTCAAAGTTGAAAACCCGCGACAGTATCTTGAACGCAAAACGGGTGGACAGGCCGGTCATGCCCTCATCGACACCGGCGGTATCCTTGTATTCCTGCAACGACTTGGCCTTGGGGTCGGTGTCTTTGAGGTTTTCACCGTCGTAGACCCGCATCTTGGAAAAGATATTGGAATTTTCCGGCTCTTTGAGCCGCGACAACACCGAGAACTGGGCCAGCATACGCAGGGTGTCGGGTGCGCAGGGCGCCTTGGAAAGAGAGGAATTCTGCAACAACTTCTCGTAGATCTGCATCTCTTCCTTCACCCGCAGGCAATAAGGCACCTTGACGATGTATACCCGGTCGATGAAGGCCTCATTGTTTTTGTTGTTACGGAAATTCTGCCACTCCGACTCATTGGAGTGCGCCAGGATAACGCCATCGAAAGGAATAGCGCCCAACCCCTCCGTTGAATTGAAATTACCCTCCTGGGTGGCCGTCAACAGGGGATGCAGGACCTTGATGGGCGCCTTGAACATCTCCACGAACTCCATCAACCCCTGGTTGGCGCGGCAGAGGCCACCGGAAAAACTGTAGGCATCCGGGTCGTTCTGGGGAAATTCCTCCAGCTTACGGATATCCACCTTACCCACCAGGGAAGAAATGTCCTGGTTGTTTTCATCGCCAGGCTCGGTCTTGGTGATGGCAATCTGGTTCAGGATGGACGGATAGAGTTTGACCACGCGGAATTGCGTGATATCACCATTGAATTCCTGCAACCGCTTGGCGGCCCAGGGCGACATCACGGTTTTGATATAACGGCGGGGAATACCGTAATCCTCTTCGAGAATATGGCCATCCTCTTCCGGGCTGAACAAGCCCAGGGGCGACTCGAACACCGGCGAACCCTTGAGGCAATAGATCGGCATTTTTTCCATCAGGGTCTTGAGCATTTCCGCCAGGGATGACTTGCCGCCTCCCACCGGGCCCAGCAGATACAGTATCTGCTTCTTTTCCTCCAACCCCTGGGCGGCGTGCTTGAAAAACGACACTATCTGCTGGATGGATTCCTCCATGCCGTAGAAGTCACTGAAGGCCTCATAGCGCTTGATGATCTTGTTGGAGAATATCCGGCTCAGGCGGGAGTCCTGCGACGTATCCACCATCTCCGGTTCACCAATGGCCATGAGCATCCGCTCTGCCGCCGACGCGTAAACACTGGGGTCTTTCTTGCACAGCTCGAGATATTCCTTAATCGACATGTCTTCTTGCTGGGTAGCGTCGTAACGCTCGCGATAGTGATTAAAAATACTCATGACAGACCTCGGATTGGCAGTAGGATCATCCGCCGGGCGGCGGCAGCATCCGGCAGGATGGCAGCGGTGAACTCCTGATTAAGCATAGTCGCAAAATGCCCCTTGAAACGACAATTGAGCCAAATAAATAAACGACAACGAGTCGTCACAAAGACCTGTTTTCAAACAATCAAAAATCGCGCCAGTTCGCGAGTAACTTTTTGTAAACCTTTTTCATCGGCTGGAACGGGTTGGCGATTCCCTGCTTTCCGGAATCCAGGAATCAACTCAGCGACTGAGCCACATCAGCTTGCCTTGGCCGGCCTCGCTTAAGTATCCACGTTCCCGCCAAACGCAACGACGCTTTTGACTGGCAAAACCACCAGGTTGTTGCGCCAGCAAACGTAAAGAAAGCTGAACGAAAAGGAGATTGAACGAAAAGTAAGCTGAGTAAAACGATGAACGGATAAGAAGCCGGCAAGATCAGATCGGGAGGCGCTGGCGTTGGGGATCGCCAAACCCGCCTGAGATCAGCAGGCCGCATGGATTTCCCAAGGATGGAGTGGATATGAGGCCGGGAGCTATTTTCAACGTCGCGCCGACGGCCCTGAGAGTGGCCACCAGGGACGGCAGGCCATAAAAAAACGGCACCCTGCCAGTGGACCTCGATTGAAGTCCCCCGCGGGTGCCGTTGCCGTGAATGGTTACGTCGCTGCTTCCACCTGAATGCATTCACGCCTTCGTCGCAAAAAAAAGCCTGGGGGCTCATTCCGGCGGTTGTTGCCCTCCCGGCAACAACCGCGCAACCGCAAAGCGGTTGGATAAGGCCCCCGGCAAAGAGACGCGCCAGTCCGAGGCTGACACGGCTTGCGTCATCCCGGCCATGCAATCCCAGTAGCGCCTTCACCGGCTGGGAAAGGGCATCCGTGCCAAAAGCTGGGGACAGGTGGAGAACAACAATAAAACGTGCGATTTAATCAAAGCAGAATGCATACCAAGTTATGCAACAACGCGGGATTAGCGGCGGCAAGGCGAGGTTTGCCTGATTTTTCAACACCTTGGGGCAGATGTTGTTATATTGCGCGGAACACACTGGAAAATTGTTCAGCAGGGAAGATGCACCAGAAGACGTCAGTTGGCAAACACCATGCATCATGGAGGGACAATGTCGCGGCTGGTGGCCGATCAACCCCCAGCTACCCAAAACAGACTAGACTCATACCCCGGAAGTATCTCACCAGCCACCCGCCTTATGATTCACTTACCCTGGCTCGCGCCCGACAACTACGATTTTCCGCCCTTGGCCACGGCCCTGCGCGAACCCAATGGCCTCCTGGCTGCCGGGGGAGATTTGTCGCCCGAGCGACTGCTGGCAGCCTATCGCCAGGGTATCTTTCCCTGGTTCAACCCGGGTGAGCCGATTCTCTGGTGGAGCCCCGATCCCCGCACGGTCATCTATCCCCATCAGGTGCATCTGTCGCGCAGCCTGCACAAGCTGCTGCGCCAGGGACGCTACCGGGTGACTGTCGATCACTGCTTTGAGACGGTGATGCGTGCTTGTGCAGGTCCCAGGCGCCATGCATCCGGTACCTGGATCAGTAATGCCATGATCCAGGCCTACACCCGGTTGCACCAGTCCGGATATGCGCATTCGGTGGAGGTCTGGCAGGAAGATAGGCTGGTTGGGGGACTCTACGGCATGGCCATCGGGCGGATGTTTTTCGGGGAGTCCATGTTCAGCCGGGCCGACAATGCCTCCAAAGTCGGTTTTGCGCACCTTTGCCGGTATCTCGAGCACCAGGGTTTTGGCGTAATCGATTGCCAGGTGGCCAACCCGCACCTCGAAAGCCTCGGCGCGGTGGAAATACCCCGTGAAGAATTCCAGCGATTGCTGATAGACTTTACGCACAGACCCGCGATACCAGGCCCCTGGCGGCTGGACATTCCGGACTGGAGACAGGCGACATGACTGATCTATCGACGCTAAAGCTGTTTGCCACCCAGCCTCACCCCTGCAGTTACCTGGATGATCAGGAAGCGACCACCTTGTTTGTCGATCCTGATGCCAGGGTAGACTCCAGCCTTTATACCCAGTTATCGCAGCTGGGTTTTCGCCGTAGCGGCAATCACCTGTACAGGCCTCAATGTGCCCGTTGCCAGGCCTGCATCTCCTGCCGTATCCCGGTCCAGTTGTTCAAGCCCAATCGCAGCCAGCGCCGCTGCTGGCTGCGCAACCAGGACCTGCAACTGCGAACGGTCGATGCGATCAACACCCGTGAACACTACGAGCTGTATGCAACCTACATCAATCACCGGCACCAGGATGGCGATATGTTTCCGCCATCCGTCTCCCAATACGAAGCATTTCTGACGCGGGAGTGGGGAGTGACCCAGTATCTCGAAATCCGCCAGGCACAACGCCTTCTGGGGGTGGCCGTGTGCGATCAGCTGGGGGATGGCCTCTCGGCGGTCTACACCTTCTATCATCCCGACGAGGAACGCCGCAGCCTGGGGGTTTATGCCATCCTCGCCCAGGTGCAGCTGGCGCTCAGCCAGGACCTGCCTTACCTCTATCTGGGCTACTGGATCAAGGAATGTGACAAAATGCGTTACAAAATCCAGTATCGCCCGCTGGAATTATTGATAAATCGCCGCTGGATGCGACTTAAATAGCCCGCTCCCCCGCTTTTTGCACCCTTGTCCCCTTGGCGCCACTGGCTAATTCAGGCACAATTCGCACCTATTTTTACCCCCCTATCCGTCAGGACACCGAGGACACTGCCGCATGGCAAAAGAAGACAATATCGAATTTGAAGGCGAAGTGGTCGATACCCTCCCCAACACCACCTTTCGCGTCAAGCTGGAAAATGGCCACGTCGTCACCGCCCACATCTCCGGCAAAATGCGCAAAAACTACATCCGGATCCTGACAGGCGACAAGGTCAAGGTAGAAATGACGCCTTATGACCTGACCAAGGGTCGCATCACCTACCGCGCTCGCTGAAGCCCGCTGCTTCACAAGCCCATAAAAAAAGCCGCATCGCTGCGGCTTTTTTTATGGCGGCAAGCTGCCTGAGGCAGATGCCGCGTGGCATCAAGCGGGTTCGGCCTGTCTGGTTTTGATATTGATCACCAGCTTGTCCTCCACCGGGTCCAGGTCCACAGCCACCACACCACCCTGAGCCAGGGAACCAAAGAGGATTTCCTCGGCCAGTGGCTTCTTCAGCTTCTCCTGGATCAGGCGCGCCATCGGACGGGCACCCATCTTCACATCGTAGCCGTGGATGGCGAGCCATTCGCGGGCATCCTCGGAAATCTCCAGGGTCACGCGCTTGTCGTCCAGTTGCGTCTGCAACTCCATCAGGAACTTGTCCACCACCGTTTTGATGACGTCCAGGGCGAGGGGAGCAAACTGCACTATGGCATCCAGACGGTTGCGGAACTCCGGGGTGAACATCCGCTTGATGGCTTCCATTCCATCGCTGGAATGGTCCTGGTGCGTGAAGCCAATGGATGGACGGCTCATCATCTCCGCGCCGGCATTGGTCGTCATGATGAGGATCACATTGCGGAAATCCGCCTTGCGGCCGTTGTTGTCCGTCAGCGTCCCGTGGTCCATGACCTGCAACAGCAGGTTGAATACCTCCGGGTGCGCCTTTTCGATTTCATCCAGCAGGAGCACGCAATGGGGCTGCTTGGTGACGGCATCGGTCAGGAGACCACCCTGATCAAAGCCCACATAGCCGGGCGGCGCGCCAATCAGGCGCGATACAGTGTGGCGCTCCATATACTCGGACATATCGAAGCGCAGCAACTCCATGCCCATGCACTTGGCCAGCTGCCGGCAGACTTCGGTTTTACCCACCCCGGTGGGACCGGCAAACAGGAAAGAGCCAATGGGTTTTTCCACCGAGTTGAGCCCGGCGCGGGACAGCTTGATGGCGGTCGCCAGGGTATCTATGGCCTCGTCCTGCCCGAACACCGTCATCTTCAGATTCTGGTCCAGCTTGCGCAGCTGCTCCTTATCCGAAGAAGACACACTCTTCGGAGGAATCCGCGCAATCTTGGCCACCACCTGTTCGATGTCGGCAACGCCAATGGTTTTCTTGCGTTTACTCGGCGATTGCAACTGCTGGTAAGCGCCCGCCTCGTCGATGACATCGATGGCCTTGTCCGGCAGGAAACGGTCGTTGATGTAACGCTCGGCCAGCTCCGCCGCGGCACGCAGGGCCGGGTCGGTGTAGCGCAGGTTGTGGTGCTTCTCAAACCGGCTCTTGAGGCCTTTGAGAATCTGGTAGGTTTCGTCCACCGAAGGCTCGGTCACATCCACCTTCTGGAAACGGCGTGACAGCGCGCGGTCTTTGTCGAAGATGCCACGGAACTCCTGATAGGTCGTGGAGCCCATGCAGCGTATCTCGCCGGAAGACAACAGCGGCTTGAGCAGGTTGGACGCATCCATCACACCACCGGACGCCGCACCGGCACCGATGATGGTATGGATCTCATCGACAAAGAGAATGGATTTTTTCTGTCTCTTGAGCTCGCCGAGCAGACCTTTGAAACGTTTTTCAAAATCGCCGCGGTACTTGGTACCCGCCAACAGGGCGCCCATGTCCAGCGAATAGACGACACTGTCGATCAGGGCGTCGGGCACATCGCCATCCACGATGCGTTTGGCAAGGCCCTCTGCGATGGCTGTTTTACCAACACCGGATTCACCGACCAGCAAGGGATTGTTTTTACGCCGCCGCGCCAGTATCTGGCATACGCGCTCAACCTCGAGCTCGCGCCCGACCAGGGGATCTATCCGCCCCTGCATGGCCTGCTCATTCAGGTTGACCGCGTAGTTTTCCAGCGGGCTCTGGCCGCTGGATTCGCCGCCGACGGCATCGTCATCCTGGTGATCCTGCGAGTGCCCGTGGTCCTGGCTGTGATCAGCCTGGCCAGACACTTTATGGATGCCATGGGTGATGTAATTGACCACATCGATCCGGGCAATACTCTGCTGCTTGAGGTAATAGACCGCCTGGCTCTCCTGCTCGCTGAAAATCGCCACCAGCACATTGGCACCGGTGACTTCCTGCTTGCCGGAGGATTGGACATGGAAAACCGCCCGCTGCAACACGCGCTGGAACCCAAGGGTGGGCTGGGTTTCACGCTCGGTATCGCTCTCGGGAATCAGGGGCGTGGTGGAATCGACGAACTCGATCAGCTCCTTGCGCAGACCCGCCAGATCGGCGCCACAGGCACGCAAGACATTGGCTGCGGAATCGTTGTCGATCAGTGCCAGCAACAGGTGTTCTACCGTCATGAACTCATGACGCTTGGAGCGAGCCCCTTTGAACGCGAGGTTTAATGTCACTTCGAGATCTTTACTCAACATTGTTTCTACCTCTGGCAGCTAGCAAATCTTCGGTCGGTTCATCTGATGCGTTTGACCACGGGTTGCCGGCATATCTCTCAGAGCTTTTCCTTTTTTTACCCTTGCCTCCACCCCTGAGAAGATATCCGACCACGCCGGAATCTTGAGCGCTACCTTTCTTCATCCTCGACTGCTTCGATTTCGCACAGCAGTGGATGCTGGTGTTCCCGGGCGTACTGATTGACCTGCGCGGCTTTTGTCTCCGCTATATCACGAGTATAGACGCCACAAACTGCTTTGCCCTGAATATGTACTGTCAACATCACGTGGGTCGCTTTTTCCCGCGACATGGCGAAAAACACTTCAAGAATCTCAACCACAAAATCCATGGGGGTATAGTCATCGTTGAGCATCATCACCTTATACAAGGGAGGCCTGCGCAACTTGGGCTTGGCTTCCAGGACGGCCAGGTTGCCATCACCATCCTGCTCCTCGGGACGGTCCTGGCTTAAGGTTAGTTGAAGGCTTGGCGAATTGCTCATGGCGTATCTGCGGAGATAAAAAATGTTCGGCTATTTTAACCCAATGCCGGTTCACACACACTAACTGCCGGCCGTCTGATGGGTCGCTTGACTTTGGTGCAATTCTTGGATAAAACGCATGGTTGCTGATCAAATAATCAGCAGTTTATGGAATTGGGGTTGCAGTTATGCCTGAAAATTCGATAGACGCCAAAAACACGCCAGGGATTTCATAACCCTGGGACATAATAACGACATGGTACAGGAGCGCCCTGCTCTCCTGCCCAAGGCTGAAGGACTCCATCATGCCTACAGGTACAGTTAAATGGTTTAACAATGCAAAAGGTTATGGCTTCATCCTCGCGGATGAAGGCGGTGAAGATCTCTTTGCGCACTACTCTGCCATTCAGATGGACGGTTATAAGACGCTAAAGGCTGGCCAGTTGGTGACGTTTGACGTGACCCGCGGCGATAAAGGCCTGCATGCTGTCAACATTGCCCCCGCTGGCAGCGCCGCCAAAACCGAAGACAGTTTTCAGGCCAGCACAGCCTTGGCCTGATTGCTCTTCATGTCTGGAGCCCGTGTATGCCACGCGGGTTCGTCAGGCGACAGCATATAGCCCAAAGCTATTAGAATGTCGCCAACTAATACCCAACACATCATCTCTCGTCATCCCACCATTGGCGATGATTACCCAAAAGTCCGGCATTGCCGGGCTCAGGTTGCCTGTAAACCCCAGGTTTCTCAACATCGGTAAAAACCGGTTTTAGGAAGGTGGGGCTTATCAGCAGTCTCCTCAGGCAGTTCTCCGGCTCACTTTTTTGCTGTGCCGCTGTCACCTGCTGCCTGTCAGAAACTCCACACCACCTGTATCCAGGCACGCGGATCGCGGTCATCGATGCGCGAATCCTCACTTCCTATGGGCGTCGCCACCACCGCGTTGACCGATACACCACCGTGGCGCCAGCGCGCACCCACGCCGGCACCGGACAGGTCGCGTTTGTTATCGCCGGCCTCCCAGGGCTTCTTGTTGCGCTTGACCTCACCGTGATCCAGCAGGCCGAAGACCTGCCACTGGCGGTTGAGGTCGTAGCGCAGTTCCACGTTGGCCAGCCAGCCCTGGTCGCCGCTGGCTTCGCTCTGCGGGTAGGCGCGCACGCCATAGACGCCACCGAGGCTGAATTTTTCCGAGGAATCCAGGTTCTTGCTGGCGATCTGGCCAAAGACCTGCGCGTGCAGGCTCCAGTTGCCGCCGAGGTTCTGCAACCGCATGAGGGAGGGCGTCCAGCGGTTGAAGCTCCCGGCGGTCTTGGCGGTGACGCTGTCGATCACACGATCGAGGTAGCTGTTGATGGTGAGATCGCCCGAGGTATAGGCCAGGCTGGCGCGGGTGATGCCACCGCCACCGAAGCTATCGCGGTAATCACCGGTGATCGTCAGGGTATAGAGTTCGGATTCCTTGTCGCTGCGGCTGCCGAACGCGGCGATCCTGTCTTCCAGTGCCTTGCTGTCGTACTGGAACTGGACTTCCAGGTTGGCCTTGCGGGTACGGACCAGGGATTGGCGTACGAACAGGCTGGTGATCTGAGCTTCACCCGTTGCGCCGATGGAGGCGAACTCTTCGGCCAGGTCGTAAGACATATCTGAATAGGCGGCGCCGATTTCCGTGGCCCAGGTGCCGACGGGGATCACGTATTGGGCGCGGTAGAAACGATGGTCTTCGTCACTGCCCAGCAGACGCAGATCCAGGCGGTCACCGAAACCCAGCGGGCTGTTCAAGCGGAGACTGCCACCCAACCGGTATTCCCCGGTGTAAGGGCTGCCGAAGTTATCGAACTCGATGGTGCCGCTCACCAGCGGTGCTGACGCCACATCGACCCTCAGGTCACTGGTGCCGGTGGTCTCGCCCGGTACCAGGGTGGTGGTCGGGCGCGCGCCGACGATATCCGAGAGCCGCAGCAGCGGCGTTTCCAGCTCATGGGCCACCAGCATCTGTCCTGGTTGCAGACTGCGCAGCGGGCGCTGCAATACGCTGTCGCGCACGCGGGATTCGTTGTTCAGCTGCACCTTGCCCAGACGGCCTTCGAGCACGGCGATGGTGATCACGCCCTGGCTCACATCCTGTTGCGGCAGGTAGGCACGGCTGAGGAAGTACCCCTGGTCACGGTAGTGGCGGGTGATGCGCGCGGCGGCGCCCTGGAGTTCGGCCAGGGTCAGTGCCTTGCCTTGCAGGTCGGCCACCAGGGCTTCCAGGGTGGCGGCGGAGAAGGTTTCCGAGCCGGTCACGCGGAAGCGGTCCACCAGGACGGCCGGGCCGCCAGCCGGTGCGGGTGGCGCATCCGGTGCTGCCTCGGGCAATACCAGTGGCGGTTCTTCACTCAGTGTTTGCTGGCGGGATTCACTGTCGATATCACGAATAAAACTGCCCGCATCCGGTGGTGTGACCACCTGTGCCTGGAGGCTGGTGGCAAGCAGGCCCTGGGCAGCGAGCAGGGAGAGGCAGACGGCGAGTGTGTTACGTGTCATTCAGGCATTCCTTGTTGGGCAGCAGAGTCATGCACCGTAGTGCGCCAATGATGAGAGGGCGTGGAGGGCCTAGCGGCCCTCATCCTCGCGTATTTCCGCGCGGCGGTTGAGACCCCGACCTTCCGGTGTGCGGTTGTCCGCCACGGGACGCTGGTAGTCATAGCCAAGGGCGCGGATACGGCCGTTGTCCAGTCCCATCGTCTGGAGTACCTGGGCCACGGCGTCGGCGCGGGATTGCGACAGGCGCTGGTTCAGTTCCAGGGAACCGGTATTGCAGGTGTGTCCTTCAACCAGCAACTCCACCTGGGGATAGCGCTTGAGCTGTTCCACCAGTTGACGCAGGTCCGCGAAGTACTGCTGGCCCACGACCGAGCTGTTGACCGGGAAGAGCACTGTCTCGGGAAGCCGGATACCCCAGGCGGACAGTTGTTCCGCATCCAGGGCTACACCACCATCCAGCACCTGCAGGAGCACACCGTCCTCGCTGCCATCCAGCAGGGGGCGACCCTCGAAGATGTTGGCCCGGTCTTCCCGGCCCAGAGCTTCACGCGCGGGCAGCTGCGTGGCGGTCAGCGCGTCGATGTAGTTGCCGCCGGGGTTGGAGCTGAGCAGGGTCAACACACCTTCCACAAAATTGAGGGTGTAGTTGTTGCCGATCTGGGTGGCAGAGGGTGTCAGCACATAGTCGCCCGGCAGGGGCAGGGTCAGGTTGGAGGTCACCACCAGGCTGTTGCCCAGCACGCCGGCCTCGGTATCACCGTTGACCAGGCCTTCGACGGTTGCCGTGAAGGGTGGCAGCAAATCCCAGTAGCTGGAGATGTCGTTGGCCCTGACGGTCAGTGGTGCCGGGGTGATCTGCAACTGGCCATCGACCAGCGTCAGCGCGTAGTTGCTGTTGTCCTCGACGTCGGCGTTCAGACGGATCGCGTAGATACCGACGTTGCTGCCATCGTCACGGCGGATGCCCACCACCAGGGTGTCATCGCCGACCAGGGTGCCGCTGGTGATCTGCCAGGTGAGGGCCGGGTCGTCTTCACCGTAGACCTTGGCGAGGCTGTCCGCGGTCAACACCAGCGGACGCGGGCTGATGGTGAGCAGGCCGTTATTGATGGTGTAGGTGTAGTTGCCATTGGCCAGGTCGCCATCGACCACACCGCTGATGGCGTAGTTGCCGACATTCTCACCAGCCACACGGGTCAGGGTGCCGGTGAGTTCATCGCCATCGACCAGGCCACCCTGTGTGACCGCCCAGGTGAATTCCGGATCGGCATCGCCATAGATTTTATCGAGGTGACTGATATCGATCACGATATCGCGCGGGGTGATGGTGAGGGTACCGTCCACCAGCGTCACCGCATAGTTGCCCGATGCCAGGGCACCGCTCAGGTTGGCGCTGATCGCGTAGTGACCGACGTTTTCACCCGGCTCGCGCACCAGGCTGCCCGAGAGGCTATCGCTGAATGCCAGGGTGCCGTTGGTGATCGCCCAGGCAAAATCCGGGTCCAGGTCGCCATAGATCTTGCTGGCGTCATCAACCGTGATCGTGACCGGACGCGGGGTGATGGTGAGGACCCCGTTGTTGACGGTGACGTTGTAGTTGTTGGCGAAGTCACCCGTGGGTGTGGCGGTGATGGTATAGGTGCCGACATTCTCACCCGCCGTGCGGCTGAAGATGCCGGTCGCCTGGTCACCGGGCGCCAGGGTGCCGCTGACCAGATTCCAGGTGAACGTGGGGTCAGCGTTGCCGTAGACCTTGGTCGCGTTGTTCACGCCCATGGTGATGTCCACGACCAGCGAGGCCGGTGTGACTTCCAGCTCGCCGGGTGTGAACAGGATGTTGTAGCCTTGCTGATGGGAGTGAAGGCCATCCACGCCGATCTCGTAGGTGCCGGCATTCACCGCGCCCTGGCTATCGCCGGTGTAGCGCAGGTCGGCACTGCCGAGGTCGTCCGATGCACCGTAGGGCGTGCCGTTCTCGCCAAAGGCCGCGAGGAATTCCGCGTAATTGCTGCCGTAGCGCACACCGTTGCCGGTGGTGCCGTTGATATCGTGGTGACCATCGAAGGCTGCGCCATCGTAGACTTTCTCAGCGTCGTAGGCGATCACGTCAATATCTGTGAGGAAAGCACGCAGCAGCGGCGCGGAGTGGCCCTCGTAAATCCGCCACACCACATCCGCCGTACTACCGCTGCCGTCGGCGTTGATGTCATCGCCCCAGGCATCGAAGCTGTCGATCTGGGTGAACTCTGTGGTGGTCAGGCCCGTTGCGCCGGCGCCATCACCGCTACCCACGCCATCCAGGCCGGGGTTGGCACTGGTGTGCCAGTAACTCGCAGTGATGAAGATGGTATTCTCAGGATCGTTTTCACCCACCAAACCACCGGCTATGCCAGTAGCATCCACCGCGCCCGTGGCATAGCTCTGGGTGATATAGCCATTGCCGCCATTGAAACCCACCAAGCCACCGATCTGGCTACCTCCACTCACCGCGCCCGTGGCATAGCTCTGGCCGATATCACCACTGACGCCAGGAATACCACCGTTCACACCCACCAGACCGCCAACATAATTATTACCTTCCACCTCACCCGTAGCGTAACTCTGGATGATGGATAAACCATTAACGCCCACCAGGCCGCCGATAGACTCATTTCCCGTCACTGTGGCCGTGGCATGGCTCTGGGTGATTTCACCCAGGTTTACGCCCACGAGGCCGCCGACAACTTGATCGCCACGGACCACACCCGTGGCATAGCTCTGGCTGACCGTTGTAAAACCCCCTATCTGCCCCGCCAAAGCACCGGTTTCAATGTTCCCCGTGATGTCCACATTTTCCAGCGCCACACCGGTCAGGGTTGCACCAGAGGTACGGCCAAACAGGCCCACCTGCCCCCCCCACTCGCGATTGATAGTGAGCCCATCGATCACAAAACCGTTACCGTCCAGGGAGCCGGTGAAGGGGTCGTCCTCATTACCCACGGGCGCGAAGCCCAGTCCGCCCCAGACATCGGAATGGCTGCCAGGCGCCATGGTGGAGGTGGCGGCCGAGGCATCGATATTGCCGATGAGGAAATAGTCACCATTCAGATCGGCGGCCATGCCCTGCAATTGATAGAGGTTGGAAATGGAGCTGTCTGTGCTCAGAAAGGCCCGTAGCATGGGGCGGGTGCCACCTTCGGCAATGAACCAGACATTGTCGAAATCGAACCCGGTATAGTTGGACTGGCTATAAGCACTGAGCATGCCCCCCCAATCGAGGCCGGTGACGGCATTGGCACCCGCATCATCACCCATACCCACCCCATCGAATTGGACAGTGGTATCCTGATCCCAATAACTATCGCTGATGGCACCATCATTTTGGCCCACCAGACCACCGACAGCGGTGGCGATATTATCCTCATCCACCCACCCGCTGGCGTAGCTCTGGGTAATGTTGCCACCGTTATAACCCACCAGACCGCCGATAAAACTATCACCTTGCACCGCACCCGTGGCATAGCTGGAGGTGATGTTGCCGGTAGTGAGATTCTGGCCCACCAAGCCACCCATCAAACTATTACCCGCCACCGTACCCGTGGAATAGCTGGCAGTGATGCTGCCTGAATTCCTGCCCACCAAGCCACCCACAACTTCACTACCCTCTACCGCGCCTGTGGCGTAGCTGGCGGTGATACTGCTGCCCACGTCATTCAAGCCTACCAGCGCACCTGTGAAGAAGCTGCCACCAGTAATATCAACATTCTCCAGCCCTATATTGCTCAGGCTGGCACCTTGGGTGTGGCCAAACAGGCCCACATAATCCTGAGTTGGACGGTCAATGGTGAGGCCGTCAATCACAAAGCCCTGGCCATCCAGACTGCCGGTAAAGATATCGGCAAGATTGCCCACCGGCGAAAAACCGCGCCCCCCCCAGACATCGCTGAAGTTGCCGGAAGCCACACTGGCGATGGTGGCCGAGGCGTCAATATGACGGGTCAGGAAATAGTCGCCGCTCAGATTGGCGGCCATGCCCTGCAATTGATAGAGATTGGCGATGGAGCCATCACTGCTCAGGAACGCTTTGAGCATGGGGCGGGAGAAGCCTTCGGCGATAAACCAGGTATTGACAAAATCGAAGCCCGTATAAGTGGCCTGGTTGTAGGCGTTCTGGCCATTATTCCATTCACCATTCACCGCTGTTATACCCACGGTTGAACCCACACCTGCCCCATCGGTCTGGTTGGTAGTAAATGTGTCCCAGAAACTGCCGGTAACAGCACCTGCGTTAGTGCCAACCAGGCCACCTGTTGCCGCACCAGCCGATGTCACACGACCTGAGGCGTAACTCAGCGAAATAGTGGAGGGAGAAGCGTTAACTCCCGCCAGGCCACCAACATTGTCCTGCCCCTCCACACTGCCAGTGGCGTAGCTGTTGGAAAGCGCACCGGCATAGAGATTACCCACCAGACCGCCAACATCGATGTCACCGGTCACACTACCGGTGGCATAGCTGTTGGAAACAAGCGTGCCCTGGAAGCGACCGGCAAGGCCGCCAACATACTGACTTCCTGCCACCGTTGCAGATGAGTAACTGGCGTTGGTGTTACCCGCAGGCTGGATGCCTATCAAACCACCCGTGTAACTGCCGCCGGTGACGCTACCCGAAGAGAAGACACCATCGATATTTCCCAGGCCGACCCCAACCAGCGCCCCGGTCTGGTCGGCACCAACGATGGAAGCCCGCTCGAGGCCGAGGTTCGATACGGAAGATCCCATCCCGAGAGAACCAAACAGACCGACATAGTCTTGGCCCGCCCGATTGATGGTCAAACCGTCAATCACGAAACCATCGCCATCCAAACTACCGGTGAACGACTCCAGGGCACTGCCAACAGGGCTGAATCCCGCACCGCTATTCCAACCGGCAGTGCCAGTCGCATCTATATCATTGGCCAGTACCGCATGGGCACCCAGTGTCGTGGCCAAGCCCTGCAAGCCGTAGATATCCGTCAGTTGCCAGGGCGATCCGCTGGTGCCGCTGCCGCCCAGGGCGCGTATGAATGAGCTGTTATCGCTATCGAAGCGGAAATCCCTGGCGATGAATACCGGCAGGTTGCCGCTCACCTGGCTCCAGTTGCCGGCAGAGAGCATAAAGGTGCCGACGTTGATATGCCCTTCCGCACCGGTGGTGATGTTGTTGCCCGCCGACAGCGTCAAGCCGCCGCCCGGCGCATGGATATAGTCGTTGAAGACAATATTGTTGTGCGCCTCCAGCGTCAGGGTCGCATTGCCCGACCAGACGATGGGATCCACCACCGTGATATTGCCATCCTGGGTACCGGCAGCCTGGGTTTCCAAAGTGACATTCGTGCCGCCGATCAGGCTGTTCTGCAACACCTGGGTGTGGACATGGCTGTTGTTGTCACTGGCGCCCTGGGGATCGTAGCTGATCTCGAGATCTGTGGGATCGAGCAGCCAGGTACCGGCCTCACCCTCGGGGGCGGCGGCGCTGATCCGGGCATCCGCCTGGATTTTCACAATGGCACCGGAGGTATCGATAAAGCCGCCGTTGCCGCCGTCGGGCGCACTGGCATCGAGGACGCCGCCCACCTGGACCGTGCCGCCGTCGAAACCACCCAGCAGCAGGATCTTGCCATCGCGTTCCTCCAGGGTGCGAGCTTCGATCACCCCCTGGTTATTGACCACGGTTTGCAGCAGGGCATCGCTGGCGTGAGCCGTCATCAACACACTGCCGCCGTGGGCCTGAAGCAGGCCGCCGTTGGCCGCCAGGGCCTGTGCCGCGCCCTGGTTGACCTGCACATGCAGCAGGCCGTCACCGGCAAAATCCAGAGTAATGTCGTTACCGGCCGCCAGAGCGATATGGCCAAGGCGGGCGCGCACGATACCCTGGTTGCTGACCTGGCCACCCAGCAGCGCCACGGCGCCGCCATCGGCCACGCTGATGGTGCCGCGATTGATCACCGCCGCGGGCGCGCCATCACCGGAAAAGGCAAAGTGCCCGTCACCACTGCTGTGCAGGTCCAGGGTGGACGCTACCAGGGAGCCCACGTTCACCTGGGCTTTTTCACCAAACAGCACACCGTTGGCATCCAGGATAAACACCCGGCCATTGGCATTCAGCTGGCCGTGGATCTGGGTTCCATCACCCGTCAGCACCCTGTTGAGCGCCAGGGACGTGGCATCCGGCTGATAGAAATTGACTGTCTCGTTCGCACCGATATCAAAGCTGTCCCAGTGGATGGTGACCGCCTGACTGGACTGGTCGATATGAGTCGTATCACCGGCCCGGGTGATGCCGGCACTGCCATCCACCACGACACCGCCCTGGGGCGCGGCCTGCACGCCGCAGGCCGCGGAAATGGCCAGCGCCAGCGCCAGCTTGCGATAACGGCCTTTGGTGCGGGAACGGGCTGACTCGGGGGCGGGGGTATAGGTTTGGGCGGTGGGGTTCCAGATCAGGCTGTAGATATGATTCATAACGATCCTCTGTAATCCAGGTCAGGACGGTGCGACGGGTGGCGGTTCAACCATCGGGCCCATTGTAGTCAACTTGGCGAGTAATTAAACACCCGAGTATACAGGCAGCGGCAACCGTTTGTTGATACAGGCGAATTCACATCGGGTTTGAGTCTGGAAGCGGATGCGGAGTATGGCAAACGCCCTGACTGGCAACGTCAGGTCATAAAAAAAGCCCTTGCCAGCATGAGGCAAGGGCTTTGTCAGCAGCCTGATCAGGCAACGCCGGGTTTTCAGAGTTACCCGGAGCGAGCTACCTAGAGTGCGGCCAAGGCTTCATTGAAAGTAGCACTGGGGCGCATGGCACTGGACGTCAATGCCTTGCCGGGACGGTAGTAACCGCCGATATCAACCGGCTTACCGGACACGGCCAGCAACTCAGCCACGATCCTGTCTTCGTTTTCGCCCAATGTTTTTGCCAGGGGGGCGAAGCGCGCCTGGAGTTCCGCATCCTCTGTCTGAGTCGCCAGGGCTTCAGCCCAGTAGAGCGCCAGATAGAAGTGGCTGCCGCGATTGTCCAACTCGCCCGGTGCACGGCCCGGCGACTTGTTGTTGTCCAGGAATTTGCCATTGGCCTGGTCCAGGGCCTTGGCCAGCACCTTGGCCTTGGGATTATTGGCGACAGTCCCGAGGTGATCCAGGGATTCCGCCAGCGCGAGAAACTCACCGAGTGAATCCCAACGCAGGTGATTTTCAGCCAGGAACTGCTGCACATGCTTGGGCGCGGACCCACCCGCGCCAGTTTCGAACAGGCCACCACCATTCATCAGCGGCACGATCGACAACATCTTGGCGGATGTGCCCAGCTCCATGATAGGGAAGAGGTCGGTCAGGTAATCGCGCAGCACATTGCCGGTTACCGAGATGGTGTCCTTGCCGGCGCGGATACGATCCAGCGAGAACTGTGTGGCCTCGACCGGCGACATGATGTGGATTTCCAGTCCCGAGGTATCGTGATCCTTGAGATAGGTATTCACCTTGGCAATCAGTTGGGCATCGTGGGCGCGCTTCGCGTCGAGCCAGAACACAGCCGGTGTATTGGAGGCGCGGGCGCGATTCACCGCCAGCTTGACCCAGTCGCGGATGGGGGCGTCCTTCACCTGGCACATACGCCAGACATCGCCTTCCTCCACCGCCTGCTCCAGCAACACCTTGCCAGACGCATCGGTTACTCGCACCACGCCATTGGCGGGGATCTGGAAAGTCTTGTCGTGCGAGCCGTATTCCTCGGCAGCCTGAGCCATCAGGCCCACGTTGGGTACGCTGCCCATGGTTTTCGGGTCGAGCGCGCCGTGCTTCTTGCAATCGTCGATAACCACCTGGTAAACGCCCGCGTAACAGCGGTCGGGAATGCAGGCCTTGGTATCTTGCAGCTTGCCTTCGGCATTCCACATCTTGCCGGAATCGCGAATCATCGCCGGCATGGAAGCATCCACGATCACGTCACTGGGCACATGCAGGTTGGTGATGCCTTTGTCGGAATTCACCATGGCCAGTTGCGGGCGTTCAGCGTAGAGCGCGTTGATATCGGCTTCAATTTCAGCCTGCTTGTCGGCCGGCAGCGCTTTGATCTTGGCATAGAGGTCGCCGATGCCATTATTGACATCCACTTTCAGGGGCTCGAGCACAGCCGCGTGCTTTTCCAGCACAGGCGCATAGAACACCGAGACGAAATGACCGAAGAGAATTGGATCAGATACCTTCATCATGGTGGCTTTCAGGTGAACAGAAAGCAGCACATCCCTGGCCTTGGCATCGGCGATCTGCTCGGCGATGAACGCGCGCAGCGCATTTTTGCTCATGACGGAGGCATCGATGATTTCGCCGGCCAGCACCTTGGTGGATTCTTTCAGCACCTTGGTACTGCCATCAGCGGCCACCAGTTCGATCTTCACACTGCCGGCATCGCTGATCAGCGCGGATTTTTCACTGCCGTAGAAATCACCGGCATTCATGTGCGCCACATGCGACTTGGAATCAGCGGCCCAGGCACCCATTTTATGAGGGTTCTTGCGCGCGTAGTTTTTCACGGATAGTGGCGCGCGGCGGTCGGAGTTGCCTTCACGCAGCACCGGGTTCACCGCGCTGCCCTTGACCTTGTCATAACGGGCCTTGATGGATTTTTCGTCGTCGTTGGCGGGATTCTCGGGATAGTCCGGGAGCTTGTATCCCTGGACTTGCAATTCTTTGATGGCCGCTTTGAGCTGGGGAATGGACGCACTGATATTGGGCAGCTTGATGATATTGGCTTCCGGCCTGGTGGCCAGTTGTCCCAGTTCGGCCAGGTGATCGCCGATACGCTGGTCTTCGGTCAGGTATTCGGGGAAAACGGCCAGTATCCGGCCAGACAACGAAATATCACGGGTTTCGACAGCAACACCCGCCGACCGGGTGAAGGCCTGGACGATGGGCAACAGAGAATAGGTCGCGAGCGCGGGAGCCTCGTCGGTTTCGGTGTAGATAATCTTGAAATCTGTCATTTACAGGTTAACTCCGTTAGTCGTGCTGTCGAGCAAAAGCGCGCCCCGCCGGGGTTGACCCATAGGCACACTTGCTGTGGAGAGGGATAAAAGGTGCCTCCGGAAAAGAGACTCGACGCCTGGTTCGAAGGCAGGTCACGCTGAAGGCCGGATATACGACCCGATAAATCGCGCGCAGTATAACAGTGATGTACACTTTTCGCATTCGCAGTCACCCGGGTGACTGCTTATCAACCAATTTTGGTAATCGACTCCATGGCCAAACTCATTTTGTTCAATAAGCCGTATGGTGTCCTGTCGCAGTTCACTGATAAGGAGCAGCGCCCCACACTGGCGCAGTACATCAAGCTGCCCGGCGTCTACCCGGCAGGCCGTCTGGATCACGACTCCGAAGGACTCCTGCTGCTCACCGACGACGGCCAGCTGCAACACCAGATTTCCCACCCCCTGCATAAACTACCCAAAACCTACTGGGTCCAGGTCGAAGGCGCACCCACCAGCTACGCGCTGACGCAATTACGCCAGGGGGTGGCGCTCAACGATGGCATCACCCTGCCCGCCCAGGTGCGGCTGATCCCGCCACCCCGGCTGTGGGAACGGGATATCCCCATCCGCGAGCGGCGCAACATCCCGACCCAGTGGCTGGAAATCGTGATTACCGAGGGACGCAACCGTCAGGTACGGCGCATGACCGCCGCCGTGGGCCACCCGACGCTGCGGTTGGTGCGGGTAAAAATAGGCAACTGGAGTATCGAGGATATAGAGCCGGGCAAGTACCAGGTCGAGACGATCAATCTGCCTAGGACAGGTACTTCCCCGAAAACCGCAAAACCCGGCAGGGCCGCCAAAAAGCCCGCCATTCCCAAGCAACAGAAAACAAGGGTGAAGGCTGCCCACCCGCAGGGCAAGACCAGCGGTCTTTCCCCAGACAAAACCAGTGCCAATACCGGGCAACCGGTGATCATCCAGAAAGGCAAACCCCGGCTCCCGAGTGATACCAACTCGGGGTAGATGCGCCGGGGACAACTGGATCATCTGGCCGCAAGGATCTATGCGCTGCCAGGGATAGCGGATTGCTTGCAGCCGGTCAGGCCGCCAGCGGCGCCCTTCAGAGATCAATGCCTCCGAAGGACATGAAAGCCAGGGCTACGAGCCCCGCTGTAATGAAGGTAATGCCAAGGCCCTGCAGACCCTCCGGGATATCGGAGTACTTGAGTTTCTCCCGGATGCCCGCCAGGGCGACAAGTGCCAGCCCCCAGCCGGTACCTGCGCCAGCGCCGTAAACAATACTCTCGGTAAACGTATAACTTCGCTCCACCATGAAGAGCACGCCCCCCATGATCGCGCAATTCACGGTGATCAATGGCAGGAAAATACCCAAGGTGTTGTAGAGCGCGGGGACATATTTATCGAGAAACATCTCGAGAATTTGCACGACCGCGGCAATCACGCCAATAAAAACAACCAGTTGGAGAAAGCTCAAATCCATATCGGCGAAATCCGGCCCCAGCCAGGCCAGCGCGCCATCCGCCAGCAGCCAGGTGCAGATCAGATTGTTGAGCGGCACGGTGATGGTCAATACCAGAACCACTGCAACCGCAAGCCCCAGGGCCACATCGACCTTCTTGGAAATCGCCAGGAAAGTACACATTCCCAGGAAATAAGCCAGTGCCATGTTTTCAATGAACACAGCGCGGATAAATAACGTCAGCAGGTGTTCCATCAGCGAACCTCCCGTGCAGAAGTCCGGTATTCCGAGGTGTGATCAGGCGAGTAACTGGCAACCATACCTACCCGCCGCCATCGCGCTCGCCACGAATACGCCAACCACACAAGGAGGGAGGTCATGCCGATAATGACAATCCCTGGCGGCATGGAAAACGCAAACGGACGAGATCGATCAGCAACGGTGGGCATGGAGAGATGCGAGAGCGCCCGATGGCAGGACAGCCAGCCCAAACGGGTATCAAACTCGCGGCAACGAGCGAGGCGATGGCAATGTTCGGGGTAATACAGCGATTGACGCGAGGAAAAGGGGCGCCTGATCGAGAAGGGGAAAACAACAAAATACAATAAAAGCAATGAACGCCGGTTCATAGGCAGCAGGGCTCCGCGTGGCGGCCCGACCTACGCTTGAACCTGCCTCACTGCACAATGCAGCTAGCACCCGCGGCGATTATAAATAGGGACATCGGCAGAGACAAGAGGGTAAATTCATCGACATGTGGCAATGCTGCGGCACTTGCGTTAACGTTTCAGCCCCCGAGTTTTTTGTCATCGCCAACGCTCATTCCATATTTAAAGGAAACACCATGACCTGGGCGCCTCATGTCACCGTCGCCACCATTGTCGAACGCGACGGCCGCTATCTGATGGTTTACGAAGAAGCCGATGGCCGCCAGGTCTATAACCAACCGGCTGGCCACCTGGACCCGGACGAAACCTTGTCCCAGGCCGCCCTGCGCGAAACACTGGAAGAAACCGGGTGGGATGTCCGGCTGACGGGCGTTGTCGGTGTCAATCTATATCGGGCGCCCAGCAATGGCGTGACCTATCTGCGCATCACGTTTATTGCCGAGGCGTTGCGCCAGTATCCGGATAAACCGCTGGATACCGGCATACTGGCTGCCGTGTGGCTGACCTATGAAGAGCTGCTGGCGCGCCGCAACCAGTTGCGCAGCCCCATGACCTTACAGGTCATCGACGATTACCGGGCAGGTAAGCGTTTTCCGCTGGCACTGCTCGAGTGAGCCGGTCTTATTATTGTCGCTGCTGCCAGAAACGGGGCAGGTATTCGCGGATCTCCTCACCCATGACCAACTGCGGATGGGAATGCCGGACGTTTTGATCCAGGGCTTTTTCCCGCTCACGAATCAACTGGCGGCTTATGTCAAACGCCTGCTCAAAGGATGTGGCCTCGGGTAAGGCATCCACAAAATAGGCTCGGCCAAAATACGTCATATCGGAATCATCGCCGCAACCAAAAGAACGGCGATCCTTGCGGGCGGCCGTGATCACCAGTGTATCCGGCGCTTCCAGGTGTGGAATGAAACCACCGGAATAACAGGCGGAAACCACCACGACTTTCCACCGCACAGGCAGCGACTTGATGATGTCGCCCAGCTTCGCCGCGGTGAGATCGGGTAGCGTCAATCCTTCCTGCACCAGATTGAATTCGTGTTGTTTGGAACCGTGACTGGTGAGGTAGACAAAGAGGATATCTTTTTCCGCATCCATCCTGCCCGCCGTGGCCTCGAGGCTTTTCCTGATACCGGTAATGGTCGCCAGGGGCCACTGGTCCAGCGTGTCGTTGTGGTTGAGCAACAGCAGTGAACGCCCCCTGCTGCCAAAACTTTCATCCATGCGGGCGTGGATCACGTCCAGTTCCTTGCGAAAAACATCCTGCCGGCTGTATCCACCCACGCCCACAAAATACAGGTTGATATGATCGGGATCACTCGGCAGGAGCCGATTCGTTACCTCATCGATCAACGTGGACTGGTGATAGATGGCGGCTTCCAGTGCTTCAGCCTGGGCCTTTTTACGCTCGGCAAGTTCCGGGCTGTTGAATTCGCCCCAGTTCCAGCTGCCGCTGTCGACACGGTTGCTATCCGCGTGGCGCAGTTCGCCCTCGCCATCAAAATAACCGTGCTGGAAACGTCCGGTGTAGACACCGCGGGCATCACGCAATACACCCTGGCCATGGTAATACCAGTTCTGAAATTCGCCCGTGTAATGCTCACCTTCTGCACCCCAGTATTCACCACTGCCGGTAAAGGCACCATTGACAAACTGCCCCTGGTAACGCGCGCCACGGCCATCGCGGTATTCACCCTGACCGTGAAATTCGCCCTGGGAAAAATCGCCCTGGTATTCTGTGCCGTCCGCACCCCGATAATGGCCAGGCCCCTCCAACTGCCCATCGACAAACACCCCGTCATACTCGTCTTTCGACACCAGTGTCCACCGCCCCTGGCCGTGGAAAAGTCCACGCTGCAATTCACCACTGTAGCGGGAACCATCTGGCAGGATCAGGGTGGACACTTCTCCGTCGGCTTCCAATACCTTGGGACGTTGCTCATAGGCATAGATAACTGCGCCACACAGCAGCACGACCAACAACCAGGGATACACCAGCCTGCTGTCCACGGGAAACCTCAACTCTCTATCATTCGATGGGATAGCCGCTCAATCCGGCAATGGCTTCCAACGCCTGCTGTGCCGTCTCCCTGCCCTTGAGGCTTTTGGCCACCGGAATTTTTTTGCCTGAGCGGGTGATCGCGTTGATATTGAAAACCTCGGTGTGCGTTGCGTTCGCTTCCTGCCGGTAGCTGGTTTCAATGGCCAGTCTGACAATCTCTGTGCGCGGTGCCATATCCTTTCTGACGGGAATGCCCAACCAATAACCCTGGCTGAACAATCCCTCACGATTCAGGCGCACATGCAGGCTGCTGAACAACGCCTTGAGGCTGAAGAAAACACCGAGGATGCCAATGATGATAAAAAACCAGACCATATAGCCAGGCGCATCGGATGAATTGCGCATGATCGATCCCACCCCCAGGAACGCCACGCCAAACAGCAGCCCGAGCCCACCGGCCGACGGATTGCGCAGCATGGGAAAGAACAGCTCGACACCACCGGCAATCTGCCGGATATCCAGCACCGACTCGATCAGCGCATCGCGCTCCTCGACCGCCTGGGGATGTTCCACCGACAACTGCTGATAACGGGATTTTTCGCCGGTGGGGTAGACCGGAATCTCAAACCGGCGGCTTAGGTTCACCCCCGGCAGGTCGCCTTTGAATTCAAGCCGCCAAAGATGATAGCTGTTTGCATGGAGTTCAGAGGCCGGCAGCCCGTCAGGCACATCGAAGCAAAAATCCAGCCGGGTGCCTGCCGTTGCGGGGCGGGCGTATGCCAGTCCCTGCGCCTGCCATACCAGTGACTCCTTACGGGTACGGTGTTTGCCACTGCCAGACATGTAACTGCGCACACAGGTGAGCGCCACCGGGAAACGCTGCTGGTTGTCATAAGGCAAGGGCAGCTCGAGATGACCACCCACCTGACCACCCAGGGCACCCGGGAAAGGGTCCATCACCAGTGTCAATTGACCAAAGCGGCGCCAGCTGCGTGTGGTCCGCACCGCCGAGCCAAGCAAAATAATACCCACTACGGGAAACAACGCGGCGATCCACATCACCTTGTTGCCTTCGGCCAACTCCTTGGGAATGACCCACCACAAGGGCAGGGAAACCAGATTCCAAAACAACGCGAATACCCAGATAGACCAGACACTGCCGCGGGCATCACAGGCAATCTGGTTATCGGACCACTCCGGCCGGTCGAGCCAGGGATGAGTCCCGGCCCGGGGATGCCCCAGTGAGGATGACTTTACCCAGAGGACGCCAAAAAGCATTACGCCCCCGGCACAACCGAATATCAAGGCAAACAACAACTGATAACCGAGCATGTTCCAGCGCATATCCCGATGGAGTACGGCATCCCCGGGTTCATGAGGGTTTACCCAGGCATCAACCGGATCATCCGCCCGCCAGGCGGCCTCGAGCCGGGAGGCCAGCTGCCGGTGAAAATCGGCCTGGTTATCGCTGCCGCCCATGATGCCGACACGATTGCCGGTATACCGCTGCCCCTGGTAGCTGTAGGTATAGCGGGCAATGACCTGATAAGTCGTGCTGCCATCCCGGGTACGCTGGTCAAGCTCCACATATTCCAGGCGGGCATCCACCAGCGGCCAGAACCGCATGTCCCGCCACTCTTGCAAACTGGGAATGATGCTCAGAAACAGGAAACCGAGTCCCGCAGCGATGAAGATCAGGGAGAACAACAGCAACAACCAGCGACCTTTGCGTTTTCTCACTTCAGCCTCCCCCTCGGTGCAGGCCTGCTACCGGTTTCTGGTGAATGTCATTCTTCCTGCGGAAAGGTATGAGTGTCCGCTTTCTTGGTATAGTCGATCCGGCCAGCGCGCAGGTCGCGGTAAACCGCGGCGCGCATGATCAGCATGGCGATGATTGGCGCCGTCAAAAATACAAAGAGTGTGATCAGGAGTTCATGTATGACCGGGCGCGATTGCAAACCGGTGAAGTAGAGCATGGAAGCGATGAGGATGCCACCGGCACCAAAGGTGACCACGATGGCCGGCCCATGAATCCGCTGGTAGAAATTTGGCAGGCGCAACAACCCCAGGGCGCCAATCACTGTGATCAAACCACTGGCGATCAAAAAAATACTCACCGGCACGGCAAACCAGGGCGAAAGACTTTCGATATTACCGATCATTCGATGATTTCTCCGCGCATCAGGAACTTGGCCAGGGCGATAGTCGATACAAAACCGGTGAGCGCAATCAGCATGGCCAGTTCAAAGTAAAGCTGATCGGCAAAATGGATGCCCATCATCAAGGCCAGCAACATGGCGCATATCCACAGGGCATCCAGCGCGAGTATCCGATCCTGCGCCGTCGGGCCCTTCAGCAGGCGAAACGCACACAGCAGCATGGCGATGATGATGCAGGTTTCGGCAAACAGGATGGCGAATATCAGCAATGAGGTCATGCCCCATCCTCCCCTTCAAAAATCTCGATCAAGGGTTGTTCGTAGCGGGTCTTGATGGTCTCCACCCACCACTGCTCGTCATGCAGGTCGAACACATGCAGGGCAAGCTCATGGGTTTCCGGCAACAGCTCGACCCATACGGTACCCGGTGTGCAGTTGATGATGCAGGAAAGCGCCGCCAGACCGTAGGGGCTGCGCAACTCCAGGGGCACGGTGATGAACTGCGAATTCAATTTATCCTTGCTGGTGAACAGGATCAGTTGGCTGACGTTGATGCAGGAGCGCAGGATTTCAACCATTGAACCCATGATCAGGTGAACGATCACCCTGGGTTTGCGCATGCGGACGTCGAAGGGCGTCAGGGGACGCAACAGCATGGGCACCACCAGCGCCAATACACTCCCCAGCAGGATGTCAGCCAATGCCAAACTCTGGTTGAGCAGCAGCCAGATGATCAGCAGGGTGAACGACAGGCGCGGTGAATGAATCCAGCGTTTCATGGATGTGCCCCCGGATTTGGGATGGCGGTGAGGCTCAATACCTGTTCGATGTAAATGCCCGGCTGATCCAGATCGGCGGCAACACGCTCCAGGAATTCCATCAGCGGCCCGGCAAATATCGTCATACCGACACAGAATATCAACAGCAGAAAAACCGACCCCGCTTCATTGACCTTCAAAACCGGCGGGATGGCCTGCCCGGTCGCCCAGAAGGTGCGCACGCCAAAACGCATCAAGGCGAAGATGCCGGCCAGCCCCGACAACAGGATCAACGCCATGAGCCCCCAGTTGACACCGCTCAGTGTGTCCGGCTGCAACAGCCCGTGAAAAAGACTGAACTTGGCGATAAAACCGGACAAGGGCGGCAGGCCGACCATGATCATGGCACAGCCAATGAATGCCAGGCCGAGAAAAGCCATGGCTGCCGGGATGGCGACACCCGCCGATTCCTGCGGCTCATCTTCAATGGCGAAGGCTTCCATGGTCAAGGCCAGCATGGCGGTGCCGGGATTGCGAATACGCTCGATCAATTCGATCAGCAACATGAAGGCGGCAACCGCCAGGGTCGAACTCAAGAGATAGAACAAGGCGGCGCTTACCATTCCCGGCTGCTGGTAGCTGAGGGCTGCCAGCAGGGTGCCGGACGAAATGATCGCGCTGTAACCTGCCATCCTGCCTGGCTCCTGGCTCGCAAAAAGCCCCACCAGGCCAAAGGCGATCGTCGCCATGCCGATCCAGAACAGCAACTGGGCACCAAAGCCCTCGGAATCGCCAGCCTCCCCGGCAAAAAACAGCAACCACAAACGCATGATCGCGTAGATACCCACCTTGGTCATCAACACCAGCATGGCCGCTATCGGGGGCGATGCGGCGGAGTAGCTGGTCGGCAACCAGAAACACAAAGGCCAGATAGCACTCTTGGTCAGGAAGGCAACGGCCAGAATGGCGGCGCCGACCTCCATCAGCTGGCGATTGTCCTGTTCCAATCCTCCGATGCGGGAGGCGATATCCGCCAGGTTCAGCGTGCCGGTCGCCGCATAGATCAGAGCGACCCCAACCAGGAAGAAGAAAGAGCATAAGAGGTTGATAATGATGTACTGCATACCCGCGCGAATACGTGTGCTGTTGTAGCCATGCAACAACAGCCCGTAGGAGGCCGCCAGCATCACTTCAAAAAACACGAACAGGTTGAACAGGTCACCTGTCAGGAAGGCACCGTTCAACCCCATCAGCAAAAACTGGAACAACGAGTGAAAGTGCACACCGACGCGGCCCCAGCGGGCGCTGGAATAAATCACTGCCGCAAAGCCGAGCGATGCCGTCAACAACAGCATCAGCACCGCCAGGCGATCAACCACCAGCGCAATGCCGAAGGGCGCGATCCAGTTGGCCGCCAGATAGACGCCCGTGCCATCGGGCCAGTATTCACCGTCGACCAGACAGAACAGGGTTATGGCAATACCCAGCAGCAGCAGCGTACTGATCAGGTTGATGGCGAGCTTCAGGTCGTGGCGGCGTTCGTTGAGCAGCATCAGCCCCGCTGCCACAAACAGGGGCAGCAGCACTGGAGCGATAATGAGATGGCTGGTCCAGTGATCGATCATCAGCTTTCTTTTCCGTCCACGTGGTCAGTACCCGTCAGGCCACGGGAGCCCAGCAATACCACCAGATAAAGCGCCGTCGTCGCAAAGCCGATAACGATGGCCGTCAATACCAGCGCCTGGGGCAAGGGATCGGCAAACTGGCTCGGATCTATGCCTTCCACCAGGGTGATCGGCGCCTTGTCCATCTGCGCGCGCCCCATCACAAAGATAAACAGGTTGACGGCATAGGACATCAGCAGCAGGCCGGTGATGACCTGGAAGGTGCGTGGCCGCAGGATCAACCACACCCCCGAACCAAACAGCACACCAATGGCGATGGCCAGTACGGCTTCCATCAGGGTTTCTCCGTCTTGGATTGAAGATTGGGCGACGCCTCGGCGGCGCCGGGCTGGCGATGGCTGCGGACTGACTGGTGCGCCAGCGCCGTCAGCACCAGCATGCTGGTGCCGACCACTACAGCAAAAACACCGATATCGAACCAGAAAGCACTGGGCAGGTGCATATCACCCAGCAGTGGCACACTGATATGCGCCGTGTGGCTGGTCAGGAAGGGATAACCGAAGAACCAGGCTCCAATGCCCGTCAGGGCGGCAATAGTGAGGCCAAAGGTGATCCAGCGGTGCGGTTGCAGGGAGAGGCGCGACTCCACCCATTGGGTGCCGGCCAGCATGTACTGGACGATGATGGCGATGGCAAACGTCAGGCCGGCAACGAAACCACCCCCCGGCAGGTTGTGGCCACGCATGAACAGATAAATCGCCACCAGGCAGATCATCGGTGACAGCAGGCGCAGGTAGACACCGGGAATCATCAGGTAGCCGCTTTCGGCCTGCTCCGCCGGCGACTGGCGGGTTGCGGGATCCATCGGGTCCATCTGCTGCCGGGGCAGCGAGAGGCTTTCCTTGGCCGGACGGAAGCGGCGCAGCAGCGCATAGACAGTGATGGCAACAATCGCCAGCACGGTAATCTCACCAAAGGTATCAAAACCCCGGAAATCCACCAGCAACACGTTGACCACATTGCTGCCTCCACCCTCCGGCAGGGCACGCTCCAGGAAGAAGTCACCCATGGTATCGCCGGGTGGCGTCATCATGACGCTATAGCTGAGCGCGGCCAGCCCCACACCGGCTGCCACCGCAATCGCCAGATCGCGCGCGCGCCGTATCCAGACGCTGCGGGGAACAACCTGTTGCAGATACTGCGGCGGCAGGCGCGGCGGCAGCCAGCGCAGTCCCAGGAGAATCAAAATGGTGGTGACCGTCTCCACCATCAACTGCGTCAGCGCCAGGTCCGGTGCTGACAACCACAGGAAGGTGATACTGGTCACGATCCCTGTGCCGCCAACCAGAATCAACGCCGCCAGACGGTGATACTTGGCCTGCCAGGCCGCGGCCAATGCGCAGGCGCACCCGATCACCCAGAGGCTGGCAAACAGGGGTGGAATTTCCGTCAGTATTTCCGCGATGCGCCAGTTGATCAGGTCCGGCCAGCTGGCGAGGGCGAGCACAAACCCGACCACCATGATCAGCAACAACTGCGGCTGGATGTGCCGGGTGCTCAACAATTTTTCCAGCTTGCCGGCACCTGCGGAGAGCAGCAGCAAGGTTGTTTCATACGCCTGCTTGCCATTGAAACGATGCAGCAGCGGCTCGTGCTCGCGGTAGGTGAGATTGGCATAGCGGCGCAGCAGGATATAGAAAACGATACCGCCTATCAGCGCCACGATGCTCATCAGCAGGGGGATGTTGAAACCATGCCAGATAGCGAGGCTGTACTCGGGCGTTTGTTCACCCAGTACGGACACCGCCGCCAGATGCAGGAAGGCGCCTATGCTGATGCCGGGAATGATGCCAACGACCAGGCAGCAAAGCACCAGCAGTTCCACCGGCAGCCGCATCCAGCGAACCGGCTCATGCGGTTCCTGGGGCAGGTCCTTTGCGGGCGCGCCGAAAAATACATTGATAAAACGCAAGGAGTAGGCAACACCAAAAACCCCCATGGCAACGGCGGCGATCGACATGCCGCTCGTGTGGTCGGCCAGCAGCGCCTCGGAAAAGAACATCTCCTTTGACAGGAAGCCATTCAGCAACGGCACACCCGCCATGGCGCCGCTCGCGACAATCGCCAATACCGCCGTATAGGGCATGGCCTTGCGCAGCCCGCTCAGCTTGCGCATGTCGCGGGTACCACATTCATGGTCGATGATACCCACCGCCATGAACAGCGATGCCTTGAAGGTGGCATGGTTCAGGGTATGGAAAATGGCGGCGACCATGGCCAGCGGCGAGCCGATCCCCAGGAGCACGGTTATCAGCCCCAGGTGGCTGATGGTCGAATAGGCCAGCAGGCCTTTCATGTCATGCTGGAAGATAGCGATGAATGCGCCGATGAGCATGGTACAGACACCGGCCGTGCCGATGATCCACACCCAGGCATCGGTGCCCGACAGCACCGGCCACAGCCGCATGAGCAAAAAGATGCCCGCTTTCACCATGGTGGCCGAGTGGAGATACGACGATACCGGCGTGGGTGCCGCCATGGCGTGGGGCAGCCAGAAATGGAAGGGGAACTGCGCGCTCTTGGTCAGGGCACCCAGCGCGATCAGTATCAGGGTCGGCAGGTACCAGGGATGCTCGCGCACCACATCCCCCGCCGCCAGTACATCATCCAGCCGGTAGCTGCCGACTATCTGCCCCAGCAGGAGCACCCCCAGCAACAGGCAGAGACCACCGGTGGCCGTCACCGTAAAGGCCATGCGCGCACCCCGGCGCGCGTCGGCGCGGTGATGCCAGTAACCGATCAGCAGGAAGGAGGTGATGCTGGTCAGCTCCCAGAACATCACCAGTTGGATGAGATTACCCGAGAGCACGATGCCAAGCATCGCACCCTTGAAGGCCATCAGAAATGAAAAGAACCGGGGAACCGGGTCCTTGGGCGACATGTAGTAGCGCGCGTAGAGCACCACCAGGATGCTGATGCTCTGGATGAGGAGAACGAACAGCCAGGCCAGGCCATCCATCCGCAGCGAAAAACCCAACCCCAGTGTCGGCAGCCATTCCACATCGAAGCGCTGGATATCCCCACGTACACCGGGATAGAGCATGATGGTGATCAGCAAGCCACAAAGCGACAACAGCACCGCCATCCAGGCTTCACGATTGCGCGCATTTGTCGGCATCAGGGCCGCAATCAGGCATCCCAGAAACGGCAGTAGGATCAGAATCAGTAATGGCATGGTGTGGATGGTCGGTGATGAGTGACTGTCAGCTCGGGCATAAACCCGTTAAAACTATCATTAGCGCATGGAAATTGGCAAGTTAATGAAATAAAAGACTTTATTGCTTCTTATCATCAACAAAGGATTGAACTTTTGCCGGACCGCAGGAATACCGCAGCGCCAGAAGGATCAGGAACACAGGAAGACGGCTGGTCCGGAAGGCTCAATCACCACCACCCTCAACGCAAGGTGATGACGCCGGACGATCCAGGCGAATCCCGTCGACCACCGAGGCGGGAACAAGGCGGGGAAGATACGGGGCAAGAGCCGGGCATACCCGGCTTTGCCATCAAGACACGTTAATTAAGCTCGATTATCAAGCCCGGCCATCAGGCCCGCTTGATAGCCCTGACGATGAGCAACAACACGATGGCGCCGATGGTGGCACTGATGATCTGCCCCAGCACCCCCACGGTGGCAATTCCCAAAAAGCTGAACAACACACCACCGATCAACGCACCAATGATACCAATGACAATATTGCCACCCAATCCAAAGCCGCCGCCCTTGACCAGCGTTCCGGCCAACCAACCAGCAATGGCACCGATTACCAAGAAAATCAGCAGTCCTGTTAACGTCATAGTCGATACTCCTGTATTTGCGAAACCTCGGAAAGCGCAAACCGAAGGATTCCTGGATGAATGAAAAACAAACGTGTGTGTTGGTCATACACAGGTCAAGTATAGGTCAGTACGGAGCAAATGGCGGCAAAGAGATCGATAAACGTTTTCTGTATCACAATATCAACTGCGTGGAATATAGCTTTACGTTATAGCCAGGCGTGATTCTTCCAGAGTGTTTCGCATATCCTTCTTTATTACTCACAAAAATTTGCCAACATCCCTCAACAAACTATCCTCTAGATGGCAACGGAAAAAATACATCGCATCAATCATCCTGATGAAATGATTTATGTGCCATTCCTTCACAATGACATCGAATCGACATGAGGTTGTAAGACGTATTTTTCCGTATTCATCGTTCTTGCTTTGACTCTTCAATCCCACTCGCGGGAGAGGAGAATGACTGGAGGTCGACATGGAAACAAGCAATGAAAGATATCACGGCACCACCACCGATGCTTCACTCGTCAGCGGCGTCTCCTGGGCGGCCATTTTTGCTGGCGCACTTGCCGCGGCGGCAATTACGCTCATTCTCATCGTACTCGGGTCCGGGCTCGGATTTTCCTCGATATCACCCTGGTCCGGCGAAGGTGTAGGCGCAAAAACCCTGGGCATTTCCGCTATTTTGTGGATAACCTTTATTTCCCTGGCCGCCTCGGCCCTGGGTGGTTACCTGGCGGGACGCTTGAGGGTGAAATGGTCCGGCGTTCACACTGATGAAGTTTATTTCCGCGACACCGCACACGGTTTCCTGTCCTGGGCACTGGCAACCCTGTTGACCGCCACGCTCATGGCATCCGCCGTGACCACGGCGATCAGTGGCGGTGTCCAGGCAGGCACGGCTGTCGTGGGCGGTATAACCTCCGCTGCCTCGCAAGCTGTTTCCGCCGGTGCCAGCGCGGTTCAGAATGCGGATATCGACAGTGAGCCACTGGAATATTTCTGGGATGCGCTTTTCCGCCGCGAAGGCGGCACACGATCATCCGCCTCCGATGACGACACGCAATCCTCACCAAGCAACCGCTCGCGCCCGACGATATCCTCTGAACAAAAATCCGAAGTCGTGCGCATCTTTGTTCACAGCCTGGGTTCTGGATCACTCTCGGACCGCGACACCCGCTACGTGACCCAGATCATCAGCCAGTACACCGGTATTTCCGAACAGGAAGCCACACGGCGCGTTCGCGAGACTTATGAAACCGTTGTGCAAACCAGGGAAAGAGCTGAGCAGGAAATCAAGGAAGCTGCCGACGCGGCCGCTAAGGCAGCAGCCTATGCCTCGCTGTGGGTATTCATCTCGCTGCTGGCCGGTGCTTTCGTCGCCAGCCTGTCGGCGACCTGGGGCGGACGTCAACGCGACAGATAATCAGCACAAAAAAGGAGATATACCATGCGATCCATTCTATTGTTCCTGCTGGGTGTACCCATTCCCATCATTATTCTGATTGCCATTCTGTTCTAAGCGCGAAAACACAAAGGCCAGGAAAACCCCGGCCTTTGTGTTTATTGACGGTAAGAAAACCACCGTCAGGGTAGCGGATCAACCTCCACTTCATACCACAAGCTGGCCGCCGCCAGGGTCAAGGTGATGCGGGCCTGGCCACCGTTATCGGTTACCGCCAGGCTTTCGCGGCGTTGGCCGGATTCATCCAACACCCAGACACGCGTCCGGTCAGCCGAGAAGGGCAAATCAATCACCGCCGGAATCACCTCCACCAGCGTGGGCGCCCTGCCCCATTGCGTACCCACGGATGTGCGGGTGCTGTCTTTCCACTGCATGGCCGTATTTTCCGCCTGCCCGGTGGTCACCAGGAATCCCCTGGCGCCTGCCTGGGGCTGGGCGAAACTTCCCTCTTGCAGGCTAAGCGCAACCGTGGCCCAGTTTTGCAGGGTCGTGCCGACGCTGATGCGCACGTTGCCAAGCTCCACCACCCGGCCATCGCCAAAGCCGATGACCGCCTTGGTCTGGGGCGTGTCCACACTGACCAGGCCGCGGTTGCTGCGTGTCAGATCCCAGCGCAGCTGCTGGGTATCAGAAACCACCAGGTTACCCGAGGGCGCCGCAGGCGGGACCGCCAGGCCCTGGGGCTCGGGCGATACATCCAGTGCCAGGCGATTCACCAGTACCAGGGTATCGGGAACCGCCAGGTGAGCACCGTTGGCGATATTCCAGGCGGCCCCGCGGGTGGCGAGGACATCCAGCTCGGTGTCAGGATCAAAATTCATGACCACGGCCTGCTGCGCGGGAGACACATGACCCCGGCGATAGAGATTGGCGGCAACCGCGAGGTTGGCCATCTTGGTGGGATGGGCATTCATACTGAAGAAGTCGTTGAAGTAGCGCGCATTCCAGTTGTCATTGGCCATGGCGTCATAGGCAAAAAAGATGATGGCGTCCCAGTCCTGCAACGCGCCATAGGCCGCGATCAGCAAGGGACCCTCGCTGCCATAGGTATTGGGCGAGGAATGCTGGTATTCGGACACCGTGAAGGGAATACCGGCGATCCGCTGTTTCGCCATGCCTGACAAAGTGTTGTTGAAATGATTGACCATCGAGCGGTTCTGGACCACCCAATTGACCGGGTCCCAATCGGCGCCGGGGAACTGGGGATGCTCCCAATAGGCATGGGCGTCAGCAAAATCCAGCGCCTTCTGGGTGCTGGGTGGCGTGTTCATGATGGCGGTTCCCGTAACCAGGCCGGAATACCCCAGGCCGGTCTTGATGGCGTCATACATGTCCGTCCAGTATTCAGCCTCGACACTCCGCAAAAAATCGGCCCAATCGCGGTTGCGCCCCTGGGTGTAGCCCTGCGAGCGGACATTACTCGCCACATTGCCCGCCTCCAGGGATTGCCCCGGCGGCAGTGCGCCCAGGCTTCCGCCCGGACGGAAGCTGATCCCGGCGAGGAAAACCTGCCCCAGGCGGTTGCCGAAGCCATTGAAGTTGATGCGCAGGTTGTTGTCGGTGACATTGGCTACAAGCTGGGTTTCCACATACTGCCAGCTGTCTGTCAGGGCCAGGTTACGGGACTCCAGGGTTCCCCAGGGATCGTAGGCCTGTTGCAGGCTGACGGCGAGATTGGCGTTGTCCGGCGACCTGGCCCAGAAGCTCAGGGTGTAAAGCTGGTCTTTCACCACCGTCTGGCCCGATTGATTCAACTGCACATGCCAGTCTGCCGAGCCGGCGGTCGTCACCTGCAACCTCAAACCGGCGCGCCCGGCAAAATTCCCCGTCTGGCTCGTCACCTGGGCGCCGCCGTGCTGCTCCAGTGTCCAGCCGGTGATGCCGTTGGAGAAATCGGCATTGGTGAGTTTTTCCGCACCCAGCGGCTCGTCGATGGCGCCCCAGGCGGCCTCCGCCGCGGCCGAGTCCGGATAGCGTGCGCGCAGCCAGGTGTTCCACCGGGCATCCAGCAGACTGCGGAAATCCGCTGGCCAGGCATCCATGGCGCCGTCGAAATACTGCTGGAACAGGCCGTTTTCGTTGTTGATCTCCACAAACGCGATGGCCGGGTCCTCGGCATAGGTCAGGCCCGTGTAGGGGTTGCGATGGTTGATGAGCTGCTGGGCATACTCCTTCTCCAGCGCCCGCACCCGCGGATCGACAAAGCCCAGCACATGGCTCTCCTTCCAGGCCAATTGGCTGATGGAAGCCGGCAAGCCGTCACCCGGGTAGAAATAGCGGGAGTTCAACAGGTTGAGGTTGGTATAGATGCCATTGGCCTTGAGCTGGGCAATAAAATAGTCCAGCTTGTCCAGGTTGGCGGCGTTCAAGTTGCGGCTGTTGCCTCCGCTGTAGTCGATCAGGCTGGGGGCGCCAAAGCCGTTGTCGATATGGTGGAACCTAACCAGGTTGACCCCGAATTTGGCCAGCCGCCGGGCCACCTTCTCGGCATTGGCCGCGGAGGGATAGGCCGAGCCCTGGGTGATATTGACGCCGATAAACCGCTGGCGCTCGCCATTGAGGACAAAGTGGCCCTCGCTGTTGATCTGCAAGGGACCGTGGACACCGGCCGGCTTGTGGTTCAGATGGGACAGATCGATGATGCCCGCACTGTCATCATCAAAGGGCAGCACAAACGGCACCATGGCCGCCGCACTGCCGGCTGACGAGGTACTCGAGGACGACTCGCTGGATGAGTTGGAACTCTCGCTGCTCGATGAGGATGAAACAGCCGAACTGCTACTGCTGGCCGGGGGCGGCGTGGAACTGCTTCCCTTGCCGCCACTGGAGCCGCAGCCAGCCAATGCCAGCACCAGCAAGGCCGGCCAGATACACCTGCCGATGCCAAATGGCAATTGTCGTACGAGCGATAATCCAGGCATCAGTGCCGATAGAAGTTCAGAATGCGCCATGGGATCCACCTTTATTATCCGCGTTATGTCATCACCCCAGCAGGGCTGCCAGAGAGGCATTATAGGCCAAGCCAGCACCATCCTCCCCCGGAATATCCGACACGCATGACGCGCATTTATATCCCTCCGGCGAGTGTTGACAATCCTTTCCAAAACGGCATAATGTCGCGTCCTTGAATCCAGACCCGCTTTGAAACCGATTTTTACAGGAGCACCACGGTGGCAAATACAGCCCAAGCCAAAAAACGCGCACGCCAAAACGAGAAAGCCCGCAAGCACAACGCCAGCATGCGTTCCATGGGGCGTACCTACCTGAAGAAAGTGGTCAATGCCATTGAATCCGGTAATCTCGAAACGGCTCAGGCTGCCTATACCGCCGCAGTGAAGGTTATCGACCGTATCGCCGACAAAGGCCTGATCCACAAGAACAAGGCTGCCCGTCACAAGAGCCGCTTGAACGCCAAACTCAAGGCACTGTCCAGCAAAGCTGCCTGATTGATCGTTCCAGCCCGACGATACAGCCCCAAAAAGCCGACCTTGAGTCGGCTTTTTTATGGTGTATACATCCATGTCTACCACTGGCGCTGCGTTACCCCTCTCTTCTGGACATTCCTCGCGGCCAAAGGTCAAGCCTGGTAAACCATCTATACACTGCAACAAAAACCGATTATCTTCGCCCTGCATTTTACGGGGCCGCGCGTTTGGGCCCGATGAGCTGTAAAACATGCACAGACCAACAACGGAGATGTCTATGCTGCCGCGTGAACATTATCTGAAACAAGCGTTCCAGGATCCGATTCATTTTCCCGAGGGATTCGAAAAAGGCGGATTATCCAGTATTCAGGCACGGCTGGTACGCAAGCACGGCGTATTGATCAATGCCCTGTGTGAAGAGAACGTGGCCGACCCCAACAGCGAAGACCTGCACCTGCTGAAAGTCCTGGCCAACCAGGGCGCGCCCAAAACCCCGGTCGAGCAGGCCTGGGTCAAATACCTGAGCCTGGTCAAGGCCCGCCAGGAAGCCGCCACACCGGCACCCGTCAAAACCGGCAAAAAAGCCAAAGCCGAAAAGTCCACCTGATTTGTCATCGGGCGGCCGCAGCCGCCCCCGGCCCATATCAACCGGGCAGCAGAACCCGCAGCTGGTAGATTTCCCCTTCACTGATCTCGCGAATACACGGCTCATCGAGCAAGTGGCCGTTGACGTCCAGCTGCAAGGTATCGATGCCAGCCTGACGCTGATAACTGACTTCAAAACGCGCCCCACGAAACAAGCGGACAGCCCTCGCCTTCTGCCAGGAGGCAGGCAGCCGGGGTTCGACACGCAAGCCTTCCGGACAGCCTTTCAACCCGAACAACCCTTCGACCAGGCAACGGTAAACCCAGGAGACGGTTCCGGTATTGAACAACTGGCTGGAGCGGCCCGCCGTGCGCGGATACTGATGCCAGGCACCGCGGTAGTAGTTGGGAATGAAGATGGGCAACTGGCCCCGCTGCAAATAATCTTCCGGGTCAGGCCCGGGGATCATCTGGCGCAGCAGTTTGAAAGCGCGCTCCTGCTCGCCGATCGTGAACAGGCTGTAGATATAAAACACGGCGGCGTGGTTATAGACGGAACCATTTTCCGCCGACCCCGGAAATTTCTGCGTTACCCGTCCCACGTCATCACGCATCGCCGTATAGGCGGGCGCCAGCATCATCACGCCATAAGGTGTTTCCAATTGCTGCTCGATGGCGGCGAGCATCTTCTGCCGCTGACCGGCATCAGCCGCACCGGCCAGGATCGCCCAGCTTTGCGGGTTGAGGAAGATCCGCCCTTCCGCATCGCGGCTGATGCCGAATGCGACACCATCATCGGTGATGCCACGGCCAAACCAATCGCCATCCCAGAGGTGACGGTTGACCGCCGCATTGATCTCGCGGGCACCCGCCCGGAACGTTTCCGCCAAGACTGTATCACCGCGATGTTCACAAATACCCGCCCAGAGATTCAGCGCATAGGCGCTGGCAACGGACAGCCACCCGGAGACACCCTTGCCTTTGTAGCCCACCATGTTCATGGGATCACACCAGTCGCCCTGGGCGATGTAGCTCAAACCCCGCTCGTCGCGCGCGCCCAGCAGCCAATGCATGGCCAGCGTGATGCGCTCGAAGACGCTGGCCTCGCGCGCTCCTTCGGCATCTTTCACCAACACATCCAGCAGCGCGTAGTCATTCGTCTCGTCGAGATAGGCTTTCAGGCAAACCGGCAGCCAGACGCAGTGATCGGTATGGGGAATCTGATTGATGTATTTGAGCTCGGCGCCCTCCACCAGCAATATGCCATCGGGCATGGCACCGCTGGCCTCCTGCTGGCTCAAGGCATGCAGGAACGCCGCCCGGGTCACAGCGGGCTTGATGAAAGTCATGCCCATATTGTCCTGCAGGTAATTGCGGGTCTGCGGGTCGGTCGTGAGGCGATTGACATCGCCGTGATAAAAAACCTGGCGCGGCAACCAATGGTTGACGAAGTTATCGAGCGCCGCATCCGGTGTGCTGATTTGCAGGCAACCGCGCCCCTCGGCCAGATAATCGGCGTAGTCCACCCGGGCGCGTGCAAACGACTCGGCACTGAGATACTTGTCTTTCAGGGCGAGAATTTCCGCATCATCATAGGCCGGGCCAAATAAAAACCGGTAGGTCTGTGATTCACCCGATACCAGGGTCAGGCGGTATTGCAAGGCCGCTACCGGCGTTTCGTAGCGCGCATCGCTGCCACTCAGTTGTTCCAGCTGGATTGCCGTCGGCCGGTGCAGGCCGCCCTCGCCCTCAAAGGCTTCCTGGCGCGCCTCCCAGGCTTGTGGTACCTGCTCGTGCAGAAAAAATGTCGCATCCTTGAAGTCCTTGTTCTTAAAATAATCGGCCACTTTCTGGTAAGGCGTGACACACCTGGCGACTATGCCACCGAGATCGGCGCGATACTCCGCCGACTGGTTCATCCATGACATGTAGCCGATGGGAAAATAAGTATACAGGCTCAAGCGGCGTGGACGGCCAGACAGGTTGCGCACCTTGAGGCTCCACAACTCCACCACGTCATCCACGGGCAGCGACAGGCACAGCTCCAGCGCAATGCCGATCTTTTCGATTTCCCAGCGTATCTGCTGCTTGCCAACAATGAACACAAACCGGTCGAGCGGCGCGCGTACCGGCTCGTAGGGCGCGGAGAACAGCTCACCCGTCTCCTCATCCTTGACATAAAAAAAACGGCCCGGATGGTGCGCATAATAGGGCTGTTCGGGCTGCATGAAGGTTTTGGCTTCGAGGTTGGGCGCGTAAGCGTATTTGGCGGGCTCCGGTTGCATGAATTGCGCCACCGCATAACCACGGCAGGTTATCTGGATCATCATGCGCCGGTTCCATAGAAAACCGGCAGCACGGGGCATGGCCGTGGGACTGGCCAATGTAAAAGTCTCACCCGCTTCGCTGGGGTACAACATGGTCTACTCCATCATGAAAAACGCCGCTGGCAAGGCGGCGTGATGCGATAACACTTATTGGCCGCTATTGGCTTCCCTCGCCTTGAGTTCCGCCTGAATCTGTTCCAGCTTGTCGTTGGTCAGGGGATAAAAACTCACGACAAACACCGCGATAAAAGCAATGACCCCGGGAATCACCGTCTGCAAAAGCGCGATGCCCTGCTGGGAGGCGTCGCTCTGCGCTTCACGCGCCACATAACCAATCATGGCCAATACCCATAACATGACAGCCGATCCCAGGGCACCGCCGAGTTTCTGCGAAAAGGTCGCGGCGGAAAATGTCATGGCGGTCGCACGGCGACCGGTTTTCCACTCTGTGTAATCCGCGCTGTCCGCATACATCGACCAGGCCAGCGGCGACTTGGGCCCCAGCGCGAGACTGATCAGCACATTGAATGTGAACATCAGCCAGATGGCATCCTTGGGCACAAAATAAAAGGCAATGGACAGGACACCCACGATGCCCATCAGGATCATCAGCAGGCGGGTCTTATCGATGAATTTCGTCATCAGCGGTGTAAACGCGGCACCGACCCCCAGCGCCAATGCCTGGACGAACAGGAAATCGGAAATCAGGTCCGGACGCTCGACATAGTAGGCAAAATAGTAATACCCGGAGCCGGTGCGCAGGGTGATCGTCATCATGATGATCATCGCCAGCGCGATCAGAATCAACCAGGGGCGGTTGTGCAGCAGGTCATTGATATCCTGCAACGGGTTGGTTTTTTGCCCGGGCGGCGGCGCAATGCGCTCGCGGGTCGTGAAAAAGGTAATCGCAAACACAATGGCTGCCACAGTGCCATACAATCCCATGGTCAGCTGCCAGCCGAGCTCTTCATTGCCCTGCCCCAGAAACGCCACCAGCGGCAGGGTGAATTTGTTCACCAGCGCAGTGCCGGTAAAGGCCGCGATAAAACGAAAACTCACCAGGGTGGTGCGCTCCTGGGTCTGGGCAGTCATCACACCCGACAATGAAGAGTAAGGTGTACTGAGTACCGTATACACCGCCATCATGAACGAGAAGGTGATATAGGCGTAGATGATCTTGCCGTTTTCACTGAGGTCTGGTGTGCTGAAGGTGATGACGGCCGCGCCGGCCATGGGGACACCGGCAAACAGCAGGTAGGGACGGAACTTGCCCCAGCGGGTTTGCGTGCGATCCGCTACCGCGCCCATGATCGGATCGGTAAAGGCATCGATGATTTTGGTCACCAGGAACATGGTGCCCGCCGCCGCCGCGGGTATACCGAACACATCCGTATAAAACACAGCGAGAAAGGAGGCGATGCTCGCCCAGTACAGATTGAAGCCCAGGTCTCCCAGGGCATAACCGACTTTTTCCTTCATGCCCAATTTGGCCATGCGATCATTATTATTTATCGTCATTATTGGTTCCTCGTTTTTATATGGGCAACAACTATCAACCTCAGGGCGTCAGCCTTGCCGTTGACTGGCGCATCTTGATTTCAAAACCCATATCGATTTTTTTCTCGGTGACGGGTTTGCCTTCCAGCAGATGGATCACCAGCTCCGTTGCCTTGACACCCATTTCATAACGCGGGGTATGCACACTGGTCAGTGACGGGTTGACATAGCGCGATGCCTCTATGTCATTGAAGCCACAGATGGCCATGTCGGCAGGGACGCGGATGTTCATGCGCTGGCTTTCAAACAGCGCCCCCAGGGCAAGGTCGTCATTGCAGCAGAACACGGCATCCACCGCGCCACGCGTCGAGGCCATGAGGCTTTTGAACAATTCGCCACCCAGCCCGATGGATGACGGCTCCGGTGTGGTAATGACCAAGGGCTCCCAGTCCTTGTCGGCAAGCTCCATGGCGGCCTTGTAACCCTGCATCCGCTGTTGCACGCGAGGGTCCATGCGCGCGCCGATAAAGGCGATGCGGTGACGGCCCAGCGCCAGCAGATAATCGACCACATCGCGGCCGGCCTGCACATGGGAAAGACCGATATTCATGTCGATGGGCTCGTCCAGCATCTCCATGATCTGCACCAGGGGAATCCGCGCTTTTTCCAGCATGTTGCGGCAGGCGCGCGTCTGGTCACCCCCGGTGATGATCATGGCCTCGGGCGCCTGGCTGAGCAGGGTGCGCACCATCTTTTCCTCTTCCAGCGGGGAGTAGTGGGTATCCACCAGGAGTACCTTGTAGCCCGCCGACTCGGCGACTTCGTAAACACCGCGGAGCACATCGTTGAACACGGTATTGGACAGCGAGGGAATCACCACGCCGATGACCCGCGACTTGGCGGAGGCCAGGGAGCTGGCGAATTGATTGGGGATGTAACCCAGCACGTCTATCGCGGCCTGCACCTGGCGGCGCAGCTGCTCGGACACTTTTTCAGGTTGGTTGATAACCCTTGATACAGTGATAGCACTAACACCTGCCTTCACTGCCACATCCACCAGGGTTATGTTTTTGTTGGCGGTTTTCTTATGCTTCTTCACTATAATCTCTCACTTGGGCAAGTGATAACCAAGGCCAGCACCTTAACACAGATATAATGATTGCGCTATCATTTGCCTGAGTGATACCTTAGCACCCCATAAAAGAACAACGAGAACACACCCTATGAATCCGGTCGAAATCAGCAATCCGGCGGTGGCGTCACGACTGATTGTCGTGATGGGCGTATCAGGCTGTGGAAAATCATCCGTGGCGTCCGCCCTGGCAGATCATTATGGTTTTCTGTTCCTGGACGCCGATGACTTCCACAGCCAGGCGGCTCGGGAACGCATGGCCAGCGGACAGCCATTGACAGATGAAATGCGCGCCCCCTGGGTTGAGTCGATCCGTACCTACCTGCAACAACGGGCCGCCGAAGGCAAAGACTGCATACTTGCCTTTTCGGGCCTGCGCAAACAACACCGCGACCGCATCCGTACCTCGGGGCTCAAGACCGTGTTTTTATTCCTCGAGGGCGGTAAAACCGTCATAGGAACACGCCTGCAACAACGCACCAATCATTTCATGAACCCCGGACTGCTCGACAGCCAGTTCGACAGCCTGGAGAAACCTTTGCAGGAAGCGGATGTCATTGTTCTGGACATTTCGCCCCCCCTGGAAACCGTGGTCAGCCAGGCCATAGCATCCCTCGATGCGGTCCGAGGCTGGAACAGCTGATCACCGGACTGATTCATACAAAGGAGCCATCATGCGTCTACAGACTTGTGCCTGTATCCTGATCCTCATCGGCGCCCTGGGCGGATGCACGGGAAAAACCCACCTTCGTTCAGCCTGCGCCAACGAAATCAGTACCGCCTGGGATGAACTGGATATCGCCAAGGCCAAGGGGTTTGCCGGTACGGTCAGTTACACCAAGGCATTCAGTCTGCTGACCGCCGCACGCACCATGCAGACTGTCGAGAATTTCGAGAGCTGCTACCGCCAGGCAAAGGATGCGCGTTTCTATATCCGCCAATCCTATAAGGGCCAGTAACGCAATCCACCCCTCCGCTCTCTCCGGTTTTCAGACCCGCTGCTTTACAAGCGGCAGGCACTGAACTAACGTGGAGCGACAGAAACCGGCTTTTCTCCTTCCTCTGCAATAAGTCTGTGAGTGACCATGCAAACACTTCGCTGGGGCGTGCTCAGCACGGCCAAAATCGGACGCACCAAGGTTATTCCCGCTATTCAAACCTCCCGCCTAGGCCGGGTGACCGCCATCAGTTCACGCAACGCCGCCGATGCGCGGCGCGTGGCGGATGAGCTGGGTATTGCCAAAGCCTACGACAGTTACGAAGCCTTGCTGGCGGACCCGGATATAGACGCCATCTACAATCCCCTGCCCAACCATCTCCATGTTCCCTGGTCAATCAAGGCACTGGAAGCCGGCAAGCATGTGCTCTGCGAAAAACCACTGGGGCTCGATGCAGCGGATCTCGCACCCTTATTTGCCGCTGCCGCGGCCCATCCACAACTCAAGGTCATGGAAGCCTTCATGTACCGCTTTCATCCCCAGTGGCAAAAGGCCTTGAGCCTGGTCAAGGAAGGGAGCCTGGGCCAATTGCGGCACATTCACTCGCACTTTTCCTACAATAACCGCGACGCCGGCAATATCCGCAACAGCGCCGCCATGGGAGGCGGCGCACTGATGGATATCGGTTGCTACTGCATCTCGCTGGCCCGCCATCTCTTCCAAAGCGAACCCTTGCGGGTGTTGGGACAGATCACGCCCTACCCGGGTTACGAGGTGGATTGTTTTGTGTCGGGCATACTGGAGTTTGCCGATGGCAGCGCCACCTTTACGGCCTCTACCAAGATGGAGCCCAATCAATATGTGGAAGCCAGTGGCGAAGCTGGCAGCCTGCGGATTCCAATCCCATTCAACCCGCCAGGCGATGAAGTCACCCGGCTCGATGTCAAGCACGATCAGCACACAGACACCCTGACCTTTGCCCCTTGTGATCACTACCGCATCATGGCCGATGCCTTTGCGGAAAGTGTGTTGCAAGCAACGCCGGTACCAACACCACTCAGCGACGCCCTGGCCAACATGACAATCATCGATGCCATTTTTGCCAGTGCCGCCAGCGGCACATGGCGCGAGGTAACAGCATGAGCAACCCGCAGGCACCACGCATCGTTGTTGTCGGTGGCGGCGCTGGCGGACTGGAACTGGCCACCAAGCTGGGGCGTAAACTCGGCCGGCGCGGTAAAGCCAAAGTCACCCTGGTCGATCGCGATACCACCCACTTGTGGAAACCACTGCTGCACGAAATCGCCGTGGGCACCATGGACGAAGGGGTAGATGCGGTGAGTTACCGCGGCCATGCCATCGCCAATTATTTTCACTTTCGCGTCGGCAACCTGGTGAATATCGACCGCGACCGGCAGCAGATCGTGCTGGCGCCCATGCGCGACGAAGAGGGAACGGAGTTCCTGCCAGAAACCCGTATCGACTACGACTACCTGGTGCTGGCCCTGGGTTCGATCTCAAACGATTTCAACACGCCGGGCGTCAAGGACCATTGCATTTTTCTCGACAGTCCACGCCAGGCGCACCGATTTCGCAACAAGATGCTGAATATTTTTTTACGCATTCAGCGCCTGCCCGATCTCCAGCAGGATGTGCGCATCGCCATCGTCGGCGGTGGCGCGACCGGCGTGGAGCTCTCCGCCGAACTGCACCACGCCGTTGCCGAGTTTCACAATTACGGTTTCAGCGCACTATCCAATGATCATCTGAAAGTCACCCTGGTGGAAGCCGGGCCGCGCATCCTGCCCGCCCTGCCGGAGCGCATCTCTGCCGCTGCGCACAAAGAACTGCAAAAGCTCGGTGTGGATGTCCGGGTCAATACCCGGATCACCAGCGCCAATGCCCTGGGTCTGCAAACAGCGGACGATGATGCCGTGGCTGCGGATCTGATGGTCTGGGCCGCCGGCATCAAAGCGCCGGATTTTCTGAAGGATATCGCCGGGCTGGAAACCAACCGGATCAATCAGCTGGTTGTGAACCCGTATCTGCAAACCAGCCGCGATCCCAGGATTTTTGCTATCGGGGACTGTGCGGAATTCACCCAGGCCGATGGTTCGCGGGTTCCGCCGCGCGCGCAGGCGGCACACCAGATGGCAAGCTACTGCTACCGCAATTTGGTAGCGCTTCTCAAGGATAAACCATTGAAAGCCTACACCTATCACGACCATGGCTCGCTGGTCTCACTCTCTGAATATTCCACCGTGGGTAATCTGATGGGCAATCTGAGCCAGGGCAGCCTGTTTATCGAGGGGCGGTTGGCACGCGTGGTCTATATCTCTCTCTACCGGATGCATCAAATCGCCATCCATGGGTTGATCAAAACCGGGTTGATCGTGTTCGTGAGTAAAATCAACCGCTGGCTGCGCCCGCACCTCAAACTTCACTGAGCCGCTGATGCAATTCGCCCGGTACGGGCGGATAGCATCCGCGGGTTGCTAGGTAGTGCTGGTTGAACAGCGCAAAAAAATCCAGGCAATAGGATGATGTGTCCACCTCTCCCGCCAACTGCAAACACAAGCCGGCAGCTTCCAGCGTGGAAAGATAATGTTCCTGGTGGGAGCGGCGCACGGCATAGCCCCGCACCAATTGTTCAGGCAAGCTCAAACAAGGCAGGGGGTCGAGCCAGCGGCTCAAATGGAACATGCGCCCGCTTTGTTTCCAGGTGCCATCCAGCAAAATAAACGTCACACGCTTATCCGTCTGCGGCAACGACTGCACACAATGCCGCTCATGCGGTTGGGCCGGATAGACCAACAGGCACTGCCGCCGCGGCGATTGCAAGAGTGCCAGGAGATTCGCATCCGGTTTGGTGCGATCCCACAGGTATACCTGCGTATTCTCAGGCAGCAGATCCGCAATCAGGCGCCCGGAGTTCGTGGGTTTGAAAACTTCCCGGGGATGCATCAGCACCACAAAATCACATGAAGCCCGCTGTGGCCGGCACCAACGGCAAATACAGGCGAAGCGGGCAAGCTGGCATTGCTCACAACGCTCGACCGACGCGCCCCGCGCACGAAATGTCCGGGTTGCCTCACGCAATCGCGCCTGGCGCAGCTGCTGGTATTGATTGGGGGTCGAGGTCACTGGATTTATTTACCTGTGATAAGCAACAAGCAGGGTAAAAGTTTTGCTGACAAGACCAAATGGCGATTTGGTTGGAGATATCACGGATGACAGGCAAAAAAATTGTCGGAAAAATTTTGATATCGCATTAGTGATGCCCCCAGGGTGATCGCCACGTACAGCAGCGACAAAAAATTGCCGGGAGCAATTTTGACGCTGCACCAGCGGCAGCCCCGCAGGGGTGGCGGCCATGGACGGCACGCCACAAAAAAGCCGCTCGTAAGCGGCTTTTTGTATCACTTTTTATGGTACCCAAGGCCGGACTCGAACCGGCACAGCTTGCGCCACTACCACCTCAAGGTAGCGTGTCTACCAATTCCACCACTTGGGCTTTAAAACTGTTACTCCTGATCTTCCGAGAGACTGGGGATATCCGCTGCGGGAGCGTCATCCTCGATAACCGGAATATCCGCAGCCGGAGCAGTGCGAACGTCGATCGCCGTGGGAATATCATCGACCACTTTGACACTGTTTTTGGCAATGATGGCCAAGCCGAAGCTGGTGCAGAAGAAAATGGTGGCAAAGATAGCCGTGATGCGGGTAAAGAAGCTGCTGCTGCCCTCACTGCCGAACACGGTTTGCGAAGCACCAGCGCCAAAAGAAGCACCAGCAGCCGCACCCTTGCCCTGTTGCAGCAGAATAAGGCCGATGATCGCGAGCCCTATCAGGATGTGAACAATCAAGACTATTTTTTCCATCGTTCTTCACTCATGACACCCGGCAGATCCAGGTGCTGTTACTTTACATTTACCGCCTGCTGTCCGGTCACTTTGGACCTGGCGCTGGCGCATATACTCAAAAATTCTTCGGCATCCAAAGAGGCGCCACCCAAGAGCGCGCCGTCGATGTCCGGCATGGCAAACAGCTGGGCCGCATTATGCGCCTTGACACTGCCGCCATACAAAATGCTCACTGTCGAACCCGAGCCACCCACCAGACTCCGGATGAACTCGTGTACCTGCTGAGCCTGGTCCGGGGTTGCCGTCAGGCCCGTGCCTACCGCCCAAATAGGCTCATAGGCAAGAATACTTTGCGACAGGGCGTCGACTCCCGCGACCTCGATCACCGCCCGCAACTGCCGGTCGATGACGTCGAGCGTTTGCCCGGCCTGCCGCTGATCGGCTGATTCCCCGACACAGAGTATGGGGACCAGACCCGCTGCTTGTGCAGCGACAAACTTCTGTGCCACCTGCTGATCCGACTCGCGCTGCAACCGGCGGCGCTCATTATGACCGACGATCACGTAACGGCACTCCAAGTCGAGCAACATGGAGGCTGATACCTCACCGGTATAAGCGCCCTGGCCGTGCTCGCTCAGGGTCTGTGCGCCGAGCCTGATCGTGCTTTGCCCGACCAGTTCCGCGGTTTGCTGCAGGTAGGGAAAGGCGGGACACACCACCACCTCGACACCCTCGCACGCCAACCATCCGGAGACGATCTTTTGCAGCAATTCGGCGTTGGCGTGCCGGTTGCCGTTCATTTTCCAGTTACCAACCACCAACTGGCAGCGCTTGGTGTTACTTGCCTTGTTCAACGGCAGTGCCTCCCCGAAGCGGGCGCTGATAATAGCCAAGTTGGGGTTAACATACAATCCCAAGCAGCTGGCGCACCTCACTTTTTTGTGCGTTTGCGGATCAGGGCCGAGCCCATCGCATCCATCCGTATCCTCAGTTTAGAGCAGACTCCACCACGGCCGCCAACTCCTGGGCCAGCTCTTTGACCTGATGTTTGTCTTCTCCCTCGACCATGACGCGCACCACCGGTTCGGTTCCCGAGGGTCGCAACAATACCCGGCCGCTGCCAGCCAGGCGCTGCTCGATACCGGCAACGGCCCGTTGGATCTCGGGCACCTGGGTGATATCGACCCGCTTGGCCATGCGCACGTTGATCATGGTCTGGGGCATCTTCTGCATGCCCTTCTTGATCTTGTGGAGGCTGTCGCCCACGGCGCTGACAGCCAGGAGCACCTGCAAGGCTGAAATGATGCCATCGCCCGTGGTGGTGACATTGCTGCAAACGATGTGGCCGGAGTTCTCACCCCCCAGGGACCAGCCTTTTTCATTCATCATCTCGAGCACATAGCGGTCACCCACCTTGGCCCGGGCAAAGGGAACGCCGAGCGTCTTGAGTCCCAGCTCAAAGCCGAAATTACTCATCAGCGTTCCCACCACGCCGTCACAGCCGCCGCGATACTGATGCTGGTAGGTGGCAATGATGTAGAGCAATTCATCCCCGTCCACCAGTTCGCCTTTGTGATCCACAAACACTACCCTGTCGCCATCGCCATCGAAGGCGATACCCAGGTCAGCGCCCAGCTCGACCACCTTTTCCTGCAAGGCCTCCGGCCGGGTGGAACCGCAGCTGCGGTTGATGTTGGTCCCATTGGGCTCGACGAACAGGGGCACTACCCGGGCACCCAGTTCGGTAAAGACGCTGGGCGCGATGTTGTAAGTGGCGCCATGGGCGCAGTCGATGACGATCTGCATGCCCTGAAGGCTGAATCCCCAGGGCATGGTGCCCTTGCAGAACTCGATGTAGCGGCCGGATGCATCGCCGATACGGCGGGCCTTGCCGAGGCGCTCGGCAGTGACCATGGGCTTTTCCAGTTGCTCTTCTATCAGCAGCTCGACATCATCCGGCAACTTGGTACCCCTGCCACTGAAAAACTTGATGCCGTTATCGACGTAACTGTTGTGGGAGGCGCTGATGACGATACCCGCCTGGGCCTGGAAGGTCCGGGTCAGATAGGCCACTCCGGGGGTCGGCATGGGTCCCAGCAGACCCACGTCCGCCCCGGCATTGATGAGTCCGGCCTGGAGCGCGGATTCGAACATGTAACCGGAAATGCGGGTGTCCTTGCCGATGATGATGAGATTCGAACCGTCATAGCGGTCCATCAATACCCGCCCTGCGGCCCAACCCAGCTTGAGCATGAAGTCGGGCGTAATCGGCACCTCGCCCACCAAACCGCGGATACCGTCAGTACCAAAATATTTGCGCGCCATATACGCTTGACTCCCTCAATTCAATTGATCAGTTATTCCGCTGCCATCACGGCTGCACGCACCGCCAGCAGGTCCGTCGTCGCGGCCACATCGTGAACGCGGATAATGGCGGCACCGCGATCCGCCGCCAACAACGCCAATGCCAGGCTTCCCGGCAGGCGTTCGGAAACCTCGCGCCCCAACAGGGCTCCCAGCATGGATTTCCGGGACAGTCCCACCAACAGGGGATAACCCGCATCCGCCAGGCGGGCCAATTGCTGCAACAACACCAGGTTATGCGCCAGGGTTTTGCCAAAACCGAAACCCGGATCAAGCAACAGCTGATCGCGGGCTATGCCGGCCGCCTGCGCGGCAGCCGCCCGTTCCAGCAGAAACTCCCTCACCTGGGTCACGGGATCGCGGTAGGCTGGCGCCTGCTGCATGGTATCCGGCTCGCCCTGCATGTGCATCAGGCACACCGGCAGGCCGGTAGCAGCGGCGGCGGCCAGGGCTCCATCGCGCTGCAAGGCGCGCACGTCGTTGATCAGGGAGGCCCCTGCCCGCGCGGCTTCGGTCATGACCTGGGGATTGCTGGTATCGACAGACACCAGGGCATTGCATTCACGCACCAGCAATTCCACCACGGGAATCACCCGGTCCAGCTCCTCCTGGGAGGATACCGGCTTGGCACCGGGGCGGGTGGACTCCCCGCCTACATCGATGATGGCCGCCCCTTCACGCAACAGTTGCTGGCCGCGCGCCAGGGCGAGATCGAGATCCAGCGTCTGCCCGCGATAGCAATTTCCACCGTCGGAGAACGAGTCCGGGGTGGTGTTGAGAATGCCCATGATGACCGGGCGGGAAAGATCGAGTTGGTGGGTACCGGCGCGCAACAGCATGTATCACCTCACCGGTGGAGAAATCGTCAGGATGGCGATTTTTAATGGAATAAGACACAAAAAACAACCCCGAGCAAGCTCGGGGTTGGGTAGCTGATACCGGGATCAGTGCTCTTTGGCAGGACCGCCGATGGGACCGGACTTGGGCTCCGATTTGCCCTCATCCACCTGGCCCTGGCCCCGGAGATGGCTGTTGAAGTCATCGTCGTTCCATTCGCGCGGCGGACGCACCTTGCGGCGGGCCATGAGATCATCCACCTGCTCGGCGTCGATGGTTTCATACTCCATGAGGGCATCTTTCATGGCCTCGAGTATGTCGCGGTTTTCTTCGAGTATCTGCTTGGCGCGGACGTAGCAGCGATCGACGATGATGCGTACTTCCTCATCGATCAGCTTGGAGGTTTCGTCCGAATACTGCTGGGTGGCCATGCCCGGGTATACACCCTCGTCTTCACCGTAGTGAAGCGGACCCAGTTTTTCCGACAGGCCCCATTTGGTCACCATGTTGCGCGCCAATTGCGTAGCGCGCTCTATATCGTTCGACGCGCCCGTGGTGATGCCCTCGGCGCCCAGCGTCATTTCCTCGGCGATACGCCCCCCGAACAGGGTGCAGATGCTCGACTCAATGGCGCGCTTGCTCATACTGTACTTGTCGCCCTCGGGCAGGAATTGGGTCACACCCAGAGCCCGGCCACGGGGAATGATGGTCACCTTGTGGACCGGATCGTGCTCCGGCACCAGCCGGCCGACGATCGCGTGCCCCGCTTCGTGGTAGGCGGTGTTTTCCTTTTCCTTCTCGCTCATCACCATGGTGCGGCGCTCGGCGCCCATCATGATCTTGTCGCGGGCCTTTTCAAAGTCCTCCATGGACACCAGCCGCTTGTTGGCGCGGGCTGCCATCAGGGCCGCCTCATTGACCAGGTTGGCCAGGTCGGCGCCGGAAAAGCCGGGAGTTCCGCGCGCGATGACCGAGGCGACAACCCGCTCTTCCAGAGGCACCTTGCGCATATGTACTTTCAGTATCTGCTCACGGCCACGGATATCCGGCAAGCCTACAAAGACCTGGCGGTCGAACCGGCCGGGACGCAGCAGCGCCTTGTCCAGCACGTCGGCGCGGTTTGTGGCGGCGATGATGATGACACCCTCGTTGCCTTCAAAACCGTCCATTTCGACCAGCAGCTGGTTCAGCGTCTGCTCGCGTTCGTCATGACCGCCGCCATGGCCGCCGCCACGATGGCGGCCCACGGCGTCGATTTCATCAATAAAAATGATACAGGGCGATTGTTTCTTGGCCTGATCGAACATGTCGCGGACACGGGACGCGCCCACACCCACGAACATTTCCACGAAATCGGAACCGGAAATCGAAAAGAAAGGCACCTTGGCTTCACCGGCGATGGCCTTGGCCAGCAGGGTCTTACCGGTTCCGGGCGGGCCAACCATGAGCACACCGCGGGGAATCTGGCCGCCGAGGCGCTGGAAGCGGCTGGGATCGCGCAGGTATTCGACCAGTTCCTGAACCTCTTCTTTGGCCTCGTCCACGCCGGCCACATCGGCAAAGGTGGTCTTGATCTGGTCTTCGCCCAGCAGGCGCGCCTTGCTCTTGCCAAAGCTCATGGGGCCGCCGCGGCCACCCACACCACCCTGCATCTGGCGCATGAAGAACAGGAATACCGCAATGATGATCAGAATCGGAAAGCTGGCTACCAGCAATTGTTGCAGCAGGCCGGGTTTTTCAGGCTCTTTGGCGTTGATCAGGACACGGTGATTGAGCAGATCCTTCATGAGCTGGGGATCTTCGGCCAGGGGACGGATGACCTTGAAGGGTCTGCCATCGTGGAATACACCGTCGACAGCCATGTAACCGTCAAAGGTGACTTCCTTGACCCTGTCGCCTTGAACGGCCAGGACAAACTCGGAATAACTGAGCTGATCTTTACTGGGCGAGCGGTTGAGGCCTTCGAATACGGTGAAGAGCACGACCGCAATAATCAGCCAGAGAATGAGATTCTTGGTCATATCGTTCAAGAGAGAATCCTCGTTGGCACATCTGGAATACTGGCTTCTGGCTGATATCCAGCCGTTTCAGTATAGCCCTGTGACTGCAAAACCACCCGGCGGACTTAATCACGGGGGCGGGGTTAACACATCTTTTCATTCCAGCAACTGTGCTGGCCGGATCATTCCATGTGGGGGTCAAATCCGCGATTGCAAGGTTTGGCACGGCATACCCGGGGCAGATTAACCTACCCCGGCACTTCTGGGCTACAATGGCGACCCTTTTTTACTTGAGTGGCGAGTCAACGAGTGGCAAGCCGCTTTTCTCAAAAGACCGTCCAGCCAAGGTACCCGCATGCCCCTCAGTCCCGAACGCAAAAAACACTTCCGCACCCTGGGTCACCAGCTCAAGCCCGTGGTTACCATCGCCGGCAATGGCCTGAGTGAGCCGGTTCTCAAGGAGTTGAATCGCGCCCTGGATGATCATGAGCTGATCAAGGTAAAACTGGCATTGACCGAGCGCGATGAGCGCCGGGAACTGGTTGCACAACTGACGGCTTTGCCCAATCTTGAACTGATCCAGGAGATCGGCAAAATCGTTTTACTCTATCGCGCCAATAAAAAAGCCAATCCCAAGCTGTCCAATATTTTGCGCTCGTCCTGAATGCAAGCGCGAATACTAGAGAGCGAGAGCCGCGAGGCTCTCTAGATATGCTCCACCCTGTCGATTTCATACTCCACATCACCGCCCGGCGCCCTGACGATCACCACATCCCCCTCTTCCTTGCCGACCAGTGCGCGGGCAATGGGTGAATTGACGGAGATCTTGTTGGCTTTTACATCAGCCTCATCATCGCCGACGATCTGGTAACTCACCTGCTGATCCGTGTCGAGGTTGATGATGGTGACGGTGGTGCCGAAAATCACCTTGCCTGTATGGGGAATCCTGGTGACATCGATGATCTGGGCATTCGCCAGCTTGCCTTCGATTTCCTGGATCCGGCCCTCGCAGAAACTCTGCTGCTCACGCGCCGCGGAATATTCAGCATTCTCCTTGAGGTCGCCGTGCTCCCGCGCCTCGGCAATGGCCTGAACGATGCGCGGACGCTGGACCTTTTTCAGATCTTCCAGCTCGACACGGAGCTTCTCCGCGCCTTCAACCGTCATGGGAAACTTGGTGCTCATGCGCCTGTCCTCTTGTGTAGATCCTGCAAACGGCGCACTTCTATCCGGGCGCCATCCTTCAGAGCCATGCACACGGCCTGACCGGCCGCCAATGTGGTGGTGTAATAAACCCGATGGTTTTCCGCACTGCGCCGGATGGATGCGGAATCCCGCGTGGCCTGCCGCCCCTCCACCGTGTTGATGATCATGTCGACCTCATCGTTTTTGATCATGTCGACGATGTGGGGACGCCCTTCCTGAACCTTGTTCACGACTTCGACACTGAGGCCGGCGTCCTGCAATACGCGCGCGGTTCCGCGGGTGGCCACCATGGTGAAGCCCAGCTCAACCAGTTGCCTGCCGACATCCACGATACCGGGCTTGTCCATGTCACGGACGCTGATAAAGACTTTACCACCAGATGCAATGCGGTTGTTGGCACCCAGCTGCGACTTGCCATAGGCTTCGCCAAAGGTATCGCCCACGCCCATGACCTCGCCGGTCGATTTCATTTCCGGACCGAGGATCGGGTCCACAGCCGGGAATTTGTTGAAGGGGAATACCGCCTCCTTCACGCTGAAATAATCGGGGATGATCTCGCGGGTGAAGCCCTGGGCTTCGAGGGTAACACCCGCCTGGCAGCGCGCCGCCACCTTCGCCAGGGATACACCGATGCACTTGGACACAAAGGGCACGGTACGGGATGCGCGCGGATTCACCTCGATCACGTAAATCTTGCCATCCTGATAGGCGAGCTGGGTATTCATCAACCCGATCACACCCAGCTCGATCGCCATCTTCTTGACGATCTCGCGCATGTCATCCTGCACATCGGCAGGCAGCGAGTAAGGCGGCAGGGAGCAGGCGGAATCGCCGGAGTGCACGCCACATTGCTCGATATGCTGCATGATGCCGCCGATCACGACCTGCTTGCCATCGGAGACAGAATCGATATCCACTTCGATGGCGGCATTGAGGAAGTGGTCCAGCAACACCGGCGCATCTTCCGATACCTGCACCGCCGTGCGCATGTAGGTGCGCAGCTCTTCCTCCTTGTAAACGATTTCCATGGCGCGCCCGCCCAGCACGTAGGAGGGACGGACCACCAGGGGATAACCCACTTTGTCCGCGGCGAGCAGGGCTTCTTCCAGCGAACGCACGATGGCATTGGGCGGCTGGCGCAGGCCGAGCTTGTCGATCATCTGCTGGAAGCGTTCGCGGTCTTCCGCTTTATCGATGGCATCAGGAGTGGTGCCGATGATGGGCACACCTTCCGCTTCCAGCGCGCGCGCGAGTTTCAGCGGTGTCTGGCCGCCAAATTGCACGATCACGCCGGCGGGCTTTTCTTTGTGAACGATTTCCAACACATCTTCCAGTGTCACCGGCTCGAAGAAAAGACGGTCAGACGTATCGTAATCGGTGGAAACCGTTTCCGGGTTGCAGTTGACCATGATGGTTTCGTAACCGTCTTCACGCATGGCCAGCGCCGCGTGCACGCAGCAGTAGTCGAACTCGATACCTTGTCCGATACGGTTGGGACCGCCGCCGATCACCAGGATTTTTTTCTTGTCGCTGGGGTTGGCTTCGCACTCTTCCTCGTAGGTGGAGTACATGTAGGCCGTGGAGGTGGCAAACTCGGCCGCGCAGGTATCCACCCGCTTGTAGACCGGGCGAATATTCAGGTTGTGGCGATAGTTGCGCACCGCTTTTTCGGTGGTGTTGAGCAACAGCGCCAGGCGCTTGTCGGAAAAGCCCTTGCGCTTTAGCACAAAGACTTCATCGGCGGAAAGCTCCACCAGGGAACGGCCGCGCAACGATTGTTCGATATCGATGAGTTCCTTGATTTGCACCAGGAACCAGGGATCGATGGCGGAGGAGGCAAACACGTCATCCACGGTCAGGCCCATGCGGAAAGCGTCGCCCACATACCAGACGCGCTCTGCACCCGGCGTGGCCAGTTCGCGGCGGATTCTGGCCTGGCCTTCTTCGCTGGCATAGTCCACCTTGGATTCAAAACCGGCGGAGCCGACTTCCAGCCCGCGCAGGGCTTTTTGCAGCGACTCCTGGAAAGTGCGGCCAATAGCCATGACCTCGCCCACGGACTTCATCTGGGTGGTCAGGCGCGCATCGGCATCGCCGAATTTTTCGAAAGTAAAACGCGGCACCTTGGTGACCACGTAGTCGATGGACGGTTCGAAAGACGCCGGCGTCGCCCCGCCGGTGATTTCGTTTTGCAATTCGTCCAGGGTGTAACCCACCGCCAGTTTGGCGGCGACCTTGGCGATGGGGAAACCGGTGGCCTTGGAGGCCAGCGCGGACGAACGGGAT
>CAYWCW010000012.1:35450-93431 GCA_964456865.1 uncultured Cellvibrionaceae bacterium | reverse complement strand
TCTGGGAAAAATCCGGCCACTGGGAAAACTACCGCGAGAACATGTTCACCACCGAGTCGGAAAAACGCGACTTTGCGGTCAAGCCCATGAACTGCCCCGGCCATGTGCAGATTTTCAACCACGGCCTGCGTTCCCACAAAGACCTGCCGCTGCGCCTGGCGGAGTTTGGTTCCTGCCACCGCAACGAGGCTTCGGGCGCGTTGCACGGCATCATGCGGGTACGCGGCTTTGTGCAGGACGACGCCCATGTCTTTTGTACCGAAGAGCAGATCGTCGGCGAGGTTTCCGCGTTCAACCAGATGCTCAAATCGGTCTACGATGACTTCGGCTTCACGGATATCGCCGTCAAGCTCTCGCTGCGCCCGGAAAAATATGCCGGCACCCTGGAAACCTGGAACAAGGCGGAAGAAGGTCTGCGCCATGCCCTGCGCGAATCCGGCCTGGAATGGGAGGAACTGCCGGGTGAGGGCGCCTTCTACGGCCCCAAGATCGAATACCAGATCAAGGATGCCCTGGGCCGCTCCTGGCAGTGCGGCACCATCCAACTGGACTATGTGCTGCCCGAGCGCCTGGATGCCGAATATGTGGCTGAAGACAACGCTCGCAGGCGCCCGGTGATGCTGCACCGTGCTATTCTGGGTTCCTTCGAGCGTTTCCTGGGTATCCTGATCGAGCACTACGAAGGGTCTTTCCCGGCCTGGCTGGCGCCGGTCCAGGTCGTGGTGGCCAATATCACCGACAACCAGGCGGATTATGTACGCCAGGTGGAAAAAGCCTTGCGTGATAAGGGCTTCCGTATCATTGCGGACTTGAGAAACGAGAAGATCGGCTTTAAAATCCGCGAGCACACACTCCAGCGGGTTCCCTATCTGCTCGTCGTTGGCGATAAAGAGGTTGAAAATCAATCACTTGCGGTTCGCACGAGAGACGGGGACGATCTGGGTGTCATGAGCCTCGAAGCCTTTGCTGACCGTTTGGCGGCCGATGTTGCCCGTCGCGGGCGCTAGACTTCGGGCTTTTTTATTCACGAATTGGAGATACAACTATCAAACGAGATAATGCCCCCGCGGCCAAAGGTAACAGCAAAAAACCGCGGATCAACGATCAAATCGACGCAAGAGAAGTTCGCCTGATTGGCGCAGATGGCGAACAGGTAGGGATAGTTTCCCTGGCTGACGCCCTGGCCCAGGCCCAGGCGGCAAGTCTTGATCTGGTGGAGATCGTGGCAGACAGCGATCCAGTGGTCTGCAAGATCATGGATTACGGCAAACATCTGTTTGAGTTGAAGAAGACCAAAGCCGCTGCCAAGAAGAAGCAAAAGCAGCAGCAGATCAAAGAAATGAAGTTTCGACCAGGGACGGAAGAGGGGGATTATCAGGTCAAACTACGCAACCTGATACGTTTCCTTGAACACGGGGACAAGGCCAAGGTAACACTCAAGTTCCGCGGCCGCGAACTTGCCCACCAGGAGCTTGGTATGGAGATGATGCAACGCATCGAGAAAGACCTGGCGGAATTGGGTACCGTAGAGCAGGCGGCTAAAATGGAAGGCCGTCAATTGACTATGGTGATCGCCCCGAAAAAGAAAAAGTAACCGGGCTTTTAGCTGCCTCTGGCTACTTTATAAAGCAGCATCGCCGGTCACGGTAGTTTCGTGTCCGGCCAGCGCAAGCGGTGTTGCAATTTATCAATGCAAAATGCGGAGTTTTTCCATGGCAACCAAAGCTAAAGTACATAGTGGCGCCTCCAAGCGCTTCAAGAAGACTGGTGCGGGCTTCAAGTTCAAGCACGCCAACAAGAGCCACATCCTCACCAAAATGACCACCAAGCGTAAGCGCCAGCTGCGCGGCACCAGCATCATCGATGCAGCCGACGTACCCCGCGTAAAACGTTTGTTCCGCGCTAACTGATCAGCGCTAACCGAGAATTTTGAGAGGATTGAATTATGGCCCGTGTTAAGCGTGGTGTAGAGGCGCGTCGTCGTCACAAGAAAGTATTGAAAGCTGCCAAAGGTTACTACGGTGCACGTTCGCGTGTATTCCGTGTTGCCAAGCAGGCTGTTATCAAGGCCGGTCAGTATGCTTACCGCGATCGTCGCGTCAAAAAGCGTAATTTCCGTGCTCTGTGGATTACTCGTATCAATGCCCAGTCACGCGCTGAAGGTTTGACCTACAGCCAGTTGATTGCCGGCTTGAAAAAGGCGAGCATCGTTCTCGATCGTCGTGTGCTGGCTGATCTGGCGGTATACGATAAGGCGGCATTTGCTGCTGTTGTTGCGAAGGCTAAATCAGCTCTGGCTGCTTAATCGTCCAACAACTGGAAACCCGCAAGGGTTTTTGTGATGCGATGAAAAGGGGAAGGGCTTTGGTTCTTCCCCTTTTTTATTAGTTGGCAAAATTATTCAAGACCGGCCAGGTTGGTGGGGTCTACGACAGCAATCGCATGGATACGTCCTGTAGCTCCCGCGCGTCATCCATGACGCGAGGGTTGCTGTCGTAGACCCCACCAACCTGGCCTCAGTGCCTGCATCAAGTGGTGGGCATATAAACTTATGTGGAAGGCTTCATGGAAAATCTCGTTGCGCTGACTCAGGAAGCGCTCAAACTTGTCGCTGATGCCCAGGACCTCACCGCGCTGGATGCGGTGCGGGTGGATTATCTGGGTAAAAAAGGCCATATCACGGCGCTGATGAAGAACCTCGGTGGCTTATCGCCTGAAGAGCGTCCAGCGGCAGGTGCCGAGATCAACAAGGCCAAGGATGCCGTGCAGGATGCGCTGAATGCGCGCAAGCAATTGCTCGAGCAGGCGGCCATCGATACCAAGCTGGCCAGTGAGGTGGTGGATGTGACGCTGCCCGGGCGCGGTTTGCAGACCGGTGGCCTGCATCCGGTGACGCGTACCTTGCAGCGCATCGAGGAAATTTTTGCGGCCGTTGGCTACAACGTTGAAGTCGGCCCGGAGATCGAGGACGACTATCACAATTTCGAAGCGCTCAATATTCCTTCGCACCATCCGGCGCGTGCGATGCACGATACTTTTTATGTGGATGATACCCACGTGTTGCGCACTCACACGTCACCGGTGCAGGTGCGCACCATGGAAAACAAGCAGCCTCCGATTCGGGTGATTTGCCCCGGTCGTGTCTATCGCTGCGATTCCGATATGACTCACTCGCCCATGTTCCATCAGGTCGAAGGTCTGGTGGTCGATAAAGATATCAGCTTCGCTGATCTCAAGGGCACCATGGATCAGTTCCTCAAGGCGTTTTTTGAAGCGGATGTGCCTGTGCGTTTTCGTCCGTCCTACTTTCCATTTACCGAGCCTTCCGCGGAGATGGATATCCAGTGCACCCAGTGCCGCGGTAAGGGTTGCCGTGTGTGTAAAAGCACCGGCTGGCTGGAAGTCGGTGGTTGCGGAATGGTGCATCCCGAGGTGTTCAAATCCAGCGGTGTAGACCCGGAAACCTATACGGGCTTTGCCTTTGGGATGGGTGTGGAGCGTTTGGCGATGTTGCGCTATGGCGTCAATGATTTGCGCCTTTTCTTTGAAAACGATCTGCGCTTCCTGAAACAGTTTTGACCGAAACACTACCCTCGCTGGTTAAACGGCGATTGAATACGCGTTTGTTGGGCGTCAGCCCTGGCTACGGAATAAAAGACTTATGAAATTCAGTGAATCCTGGTTGCGTGAGTGGGTGAATCCGCCCATTGGTACTGATGAGTTGGTGGCGCAGCTGACCATGGCCGGCCTGGAGGTCGATGCCGTTGAATCCGTCGCGGGTGATTTTACCGGCGTGATTGTCGGTGAGATCCTCGCCTGCGAACAACATCCCGATGCGGATAAATTGCGCGTTTGCCAGGTGGCGGGTTTGCCGGAGGGGCCGGTTCAGGTGGTGTGTGGCGCGCCCAATGCCCGCGTGGGTATCAAGATTCCGTTTGCCACCCTGGGTGCGCAATTGCCCGGCGACTTCCAGATCAAAAAAGCCAGGCTGCGCGGTGTCGAGTCCTTCGGCATGCTCTGTGGCCAGACCGAACTCAAGGCCGGCGATGACGATTCGGGGTTGTGGGAGTTGCCGGGGGATGCCCCGGTGGGAACCAATCTGCGTGAATACCTGAACCTGGATGACAAACTGATCGAAGTGGATTTGACGCCCAATCGCAGTGATTGCCTGAGTCTCAAAGGCTTGGCTCGTGAGGTTGGTGTACTCAATCGTGTTCCTGTTTCAGCGCCTGCAATCGCCCCCGTCGCAGCCGGTATTGATGATGTCTTTCCTGTCGAGCTGAATGCCGGTGGTGCCTGTAGCCGTTACCTTGGTCGCGTTATTCGCAATATCGACATCACCCGTCCAAGTCCTGCCTGGTTGCGGGATAAATTGGTGCGCGCCGGTTTGCGCTCCATCGATGCCGTAGTCGATGTGACCAACTATGTGCTGCTGGAATTGGGGCAGCCCATGCATGCCTTCGATCTCGCAACGCTCAAGGGGGGCATACAGGTACGTATGGCGGAGCAGGGCGAGTCGCTCGTGTTGCTGGATGAACAGGAAGTCACGCTGAATGCCGATACCCTGGTCATCGCCGATCATCAACAGGTCCTGGCCATTGCGGGCATCATGGGCGGCAAAGCCACGGCTGTCAGCGAAAACACCCGGGATATCTTCCTCGAGAGTGCCTTCTTCAACCCCTTGGCCATTGCCGGCCGCGCGCGCTCCTATGGTCTGCATACGGACTCGTCCCATCGCTTCGAGCGGGGCGTGGATTACAACCTGCAACTGGAAGCGATCGAGCGTGCCTCGGCGTTGCTGTTGGGCATTGTCGGTGGAGAAGCCGGGCCGGTCATTCATGTCAGCAATGATCAATTGCCTCCGGAGCGGCAGGTGAATTTGCGCAAGGCGCGCATCGTCAGCGGCCTGAGCCTGGAGATTGCCGATGGCGAGGTGGTGGACATATTGTCCCGCCTGGGGCTCAAGCTGTTGTCGGAGTCGAGCGACGGCTGGCGTTTTGCCGTCCCGGGGTATCGTTTTGATATTGCCATCGAGGTGGATCTGCTGGAGGAACTGGCCCGGGTCTACGGCTATAACCGTTTGCCAACGCGCAGCCTGGCCAAGCCCCTGCACATCGAAGCCCACCCTGAAGTCCGCCTGGGCTTGTCAGCGCTGCGCCGGCAGATAATTGCCCGGGACTATCAAGAGGTTATTACCTATAGCTTCATAGAGCCAAAACTGTCGGCCTTGTTTGATCCGGATGTCGATCCTGTAGTGCTGCGCAATCCGATCAGTGCCGATATGGCGGCCATGCGAACCAGCTTGCTGCCGGGGCTGGTGAGTGTGCTGCGCCACAACCTGAACCGGCAACAATCCCGCGTGCGCCTCTTTGAAACAGGCCTGCGTTTCGTGCCAGGGGCGGATGGCCTGCGGCAGGATGCCGTGCTGGCAGGTCTGATCTATGGCAACAGGTCTCCCGAGTCCTGGGCCAATGGCGCCGATGCGGTCGATTTCTTCGATATCAAAGGCGACCTGGAATCGGTGCTGGCGATGACCGGCGATCAGGCCTCGTTCAGTTTCAGGCCTGCCTCCCATCCGGCGCTCCACCCGGGGCAGACGGCCGCCGTGTATCGCCGGGGCGAATACCAGGGCCTGGTGGGTGCGTTGCACCCCAGCCTCCAGCAACAGCTGGATATTCCCCAGACGGTCTATGTCTTCGAAATCCGCCAGGAGGCGCTGCTGGAAGGCCGTATTCCCGCCTTTGCCCCCCTGTCCAGGTTTCCGGAAGTGCGCCGGGATCTGGCGGTTCTCGTGGACCGGGATCTGCCCGCCCAGGCGCTTATCGAGGCCGTCAGGAACCCGGCGGGTGAGCACTTGTCAGACTTAAAGATATTTGACGTGTATATGGGCAAAGGTATTGATCCGCATAGAAAAAGTGTCGCCATGGGGTTGACCTTTCAACATCCTTCGCGCACTCTTACCGAGGATGAGATCAACGCCTCCGTAGCCTCTGTCGTCAGCTATCTGGAGGAAAATTTCGCTGCCACCCTCAGATAGGGATAACAAGTATGTCGGATGGTGCCCTGACCAAAGCAGATCTGGCCGAAAAGCTCTATGAAGACCTTGGCTTGAACAAGCGTGAAGCCAAGGAGCTCGTGGAGCTGTTTTTCGAGGAAATCCGCCGAGCCCTGGAAAACAACGAGCAGGTCAAGCTGTCTGGATTCGGCAATTTTGATTTGCGCGACAAAAGCCAGCGGCCCGGCCGCAACCCCAAAACCGGCGAGGAAATACCGATCAGTGCTCGCCGTGTCGTCACCTTTCGTCCTGGACAAAAACTCAAGGCCCGAGTAGAAGCTTATGCTGGAACCAAGTCATAACGACGAACTGCCGGTCATTCCCGGTAAACGCTACTTCACCATCGGTGAGGTCAGCGAGCTTTGCGCCGTTAAACCGCATGTTCTGCGTTACTGGGAGCAGGAATTCCCCCAGCTCAAGCCCGTCAAACGCCGTGGCAACCGCCGTTACTACCAGCGGCAGGACGTCATGACCATCCGCCAGATTCGCTCGCTGCTCTATGATCAGGGGTTCACCATCGGCGGCGCCCGGTTGCAAATGAGCAATGATGGTGTGCAGGAAGACGCCACGCAGTTCGGCCAACTGGTTTCGCAGATGATCAGTGACCTGGAGCAGTTGTTGACCCTTCTCAAGTCGCGATAAAAATTATGTCGCGCCATTTTGGCCCTTGCATTCCAATGCATTTACGGTATTATGCCGATCCCTCGCGGGGCGCAGCTTTTTGGCGCTCCGCCGCACTGAAAAGTGCATTTCTTCTCGTCGGAGCGTAGCGCAGCCAGGTAGCGCACCATACTGGGGGTGTGGGGGTCGTGGGTTCAAATCCCGCCGTTCCGACCATTTCTTTTCTCGACTTCCTCCCGCTAAATTCCTGATGGCAGACTAGTGCGAAAGTGCTACCATATCCGTCAATTTTTTCTCGACAGGCGTTGCCTGTAACAATAACAAGAGGTAATCACATGACCAAACAACTCATGATTTACGACAATGTCCAGCCCCTGTCGGATAAGCATCGCGGCTGGTCCGTTGAGGTGGAGACTTTCGATTACGTCAGCCACCTGCATTCCGTGCCTTTGCTGGCTACCGAGATTCCCCTGGCTGCCGCTGAATACCCGGTCGTGTTTTCCTCGACTGCCAATGAGGGTGAGTATATTCCCCTGGCCATCATGGGGCTCAGGGCGGGTGAAAACCTGATGCTCAATGACAAGCAATTGTTTACCGCGCGTTACGTTCCCGCCTTTGTGCGCCGCTATCCGTTCGTTCTGGCTGGCGCCCAGGATGCTGAAACCTTGACGGTATGCATCGACGAGGCCAGCAAAGCCGTGGACCAGTCGGGTGCCAAAGGCAAACGCCTTTTTGATGACGCTGGTGAGCAGACCACCTACTTGAAAGACGTCGTCGAGTTTCTCAAGGATTTTCAGTATCGCTCTGAAATGACACGCGCTTTTTGCCAGAAGCTCCATGAGCTCGAACTGCTGGAGCCCATGCAGGCGAATATCACCTTCAAGGATCATCAGGAAGCCAACATGAACCTGGCAGGTTTCTTCGCCGTGCGCCGTGACAAGCTCAAGGCGATAAGCGATGCGGATATTCTGGACCTGTTCAAGAAAGATGGCCTGGAGCTGGTTTACGGTCACCTGCAATCATTGGGCAACCTCAATGTATTGATCAGCAAATTGTCAGATCGCCTCAACGCACAAAAAGCTGCCTAATAGTCGTATTGCTGTCAGGCCAAAAAAGCCGAACTCCTGGAGTTCGGCTTTTTTTTGCGCGGGGTGAGCGCAGAAGTCAGGTTTTCAGGTGAAAGGTCTCTCTATCAATCAATGCGCTATCAATGCGTCTGGCGTTGAGCGCGCCGTTTAGCGGCCAGCTGTTTGATTTTGCGTTCAGCGGAATCGAAGGCGCTGCGCACAGCCAGGTGTATGGTTTCGTCGTCTTGCGTAATGGCAATAGGATGGCCTTTCATATCGAGCTCGATGGAAGCGCGATATTGTTTACCTTTGTGTTTGTGGTTGTGCGGGGAATCGAGGACTACACGACTGTATAAGATTTGATCGCTGAAGCGACAGAGCTTTTCGACTTTCTTGCTGATGGTTTCTGTCAACGCGGCAGATGAATCAAGATCACGATAAATGACATCAACAGCAGGTTTCATTCACGTACCTCCTTAGCGTTTATAAAAAGAGCCTTCTAAAAGCTTCCGGTTATATTACAAAGCCTTTTATCAACTCCCTTTACTTATATTGGCCATGGCCGGACATTTATCAAGTCGCCAATGACATTTTTGTCGATAATATTTCTGGCTGCGTGTTCCGGTAGTGAATATGTGCGGGCGAAAGTTCGTGGATTTTCTTCGATCTATCGTGAAAAGGGGGATTTATGAAGCAAGAAAAAGCGTTCGTGCTGGTCACCGGGGCGACCGGCTTTATCGGCCGTCCATTGGTTTCCCGCCTGCGGGAATCCGGGAAATGTCCGGTCGCCTTGACACGAGACCCCGAGCGGGCCGCCAGCCTCCTGGGTCGCAGTGTGCCCTGTATCGCAACACTGGAGGCCTTGCCGGATGGAAAGTGTGAGGCATTGATCAATCTTGCCGGGGAGCCCCTGGCGAATGGACGTTGGAGCGCCCGGCGCAAGGCGGCTTTCTATGAGAGTCGGGTCTCCTTGACGGAATCCCTTGTGGTTTATTTCCAGCGGCGGGGGCAGTTTCCCGCACGGGTGGTCAATGGGAGTGCCATAGGCTATTACGGTGACAGGGGTGATAGCCTGCTGACCGAGTCCCTGCCTGCTGGAGAGGGGTTTGCTGCCGAACTCTGCCGCGACTGGGAAGCCGCCGCGGCTGGTTTTGCCGAGGGTGGCAGCCGCCTCTGCCTGTTGCGAACCGGAATCGTACTGGCGGGCGAGGGTGGTGCCCTGGCATCCATGCTGCCGGCGTTCCGGCTTGGGCTCGGCGGCCGCCTGGGGAGCGGGCGCCAATGGATGTCCTGGATTCACCGGCATGATCTGGTGGAGATGATCCTGCACTGCCTCGATCACGACACCCTGTCCGGACCCGTCAATGGCGTGTCGCCGTCACCGGTGACCAATGCCGAGTTTGCCAAGGCCCTGGGACGCGCGTTGCACAGGCCCAGTGTTTTTCCCGTTCCTGCCGCTGTACTGCGGTTGATGATGGGTGAGATGGCCGATCAACTGCTGCTCGCCAGCCAACGGGTCCTGCCGGAGGCGGCACTCAACAGCGGTTACACCTTCCGCTATCCGCAACTCGACCTGGCGTTGTCCGCCATGTTTTCCACTCGTGATGAATAATTTTTCCGCGGAGACTTGAATCAGTAAATGTGTGCCCAATATAAGTGGGGCAGCCGCTCGATGGAGGGTTGCAAGCGAGCCGGTTGGATCAACCGGAAACCCATGACTTGATCCCTGGATAAGTCACCTTGTTATATTGCTCACCATGAGGATATAGATTATGCGTACTTTTGATTTTTCTCCCCTGTACCGTTCTGCCATTGGTTTTGATCGTATGGCCAATCTGCTTGACAGCCTGTCTCGCAATGAGCAGAACCAGCCCAGTTATCCACCCTACAATATTGAACTGACCGGCGAAGACCAATATCGCATCAGCATGGCCGTGGCAGGTTTCGACCGCAGCGAAATTGCCATCGAGGTCAATCAGAACCTGTTGACCGTCACCGGCAACAAAGCCGCGGAAGAAAATCCGCGCACCTACCTGCACCAGGGCATAGCCGCGCGCAGTTTCGAGCGCCGCTTCCAGCTTGCCGATCACGTGCAGGTGCAATCAGCGAATTATGAAAACGGGCTGCTGCATGTTGAATTGCAGCGCATTCTGCCCGAGGCCATGAAGCCCCGTCAGATCCAAATCGGCGCGGGAGAGCAGGGCAAACTGGCCTCTGTCAAGCGGGACGACTCCGCCGCTGCTTGATCATCTTGAAACACGTTTGAAAAAACGCCCGCGATTTGCGGGCGTTTTTTATTGGGCTTTCATGATTTTGTGCTGAAAAGTTTTCCGCGCACCGTGGCGCGGTAGGCTTGTGGTGTCGTAGCCAGCAGCCGCTTGAACAGGGTGCCGAAATAACTGCTGTCCTGGTACCCAACCCGATCGGCGATATCGCCGATGGAGAGATTGCTGGTTTTCAATAAATCCTGGGCGGTGCGTATGCGGATGCTTTGCAGGTAGGCGAGGGGTGTCTGTCCCAATGCGGCTTTGAAGCGGCGGTTCATGGTGCGTTGACTCAGGCCAAAGCGCTCGGCGAGATGGGCGAGGTTGATATCCTTTTGATAATTATCCTGTAGCCAGATCTGTATCTGGATGATGTCTTCGTCGGGATGGGGATTGTCCTTGTCCTCTGCGGCAAAAAAACCACTGTTGTCATAAGCGCGGCGGATCTCATGGGAGAAGTGCCTTTCCACATGGCTTGCGACGCTTTTTCCGAACAGCCGCTGGATGAAATGCACGGTGAGGTCGGCGAGGGAGTTGACACTGGCGGCACAATACAGATTCCCCGCCCGGGTAATAAAGTGCTGGCGTTTGAGCAGCACCCTGGGATAGTCCTGCTGGAACTGATCGAAGTAATGCCAGTGGGTGGTCGCTGCCTTGCCATCCAGCAATCCTGCTTCGGCGAGAAAACAGCAGCCAGTGCCGACAGCGGCAATGATCGCCCCTTGCTCATGCTGCTGCCGCAGCCAGGCGAGTATGTCGGGGTGCCTGTGGATGATGGGGCGGGGATTCCGCCAGAGTCCGGGAATGTAGATCAGGTCCGCAGCATCCTCCATATCGAGCGCCTTGTCCGCCTGCCAGCGCAGGCCTATGCGCGTGGTGATGGCCTGGCCACCACTGGCAACGCTGGCGATGGAAAGGCGCCGCTCGGGCGTGGGTGACAGTGCCATGACCCTGCTTTCGGCTGCCAGCAGCATCTCCATCGGGAGGGTACTGCTGGTGGCCAGCATCCGGTCGCAGAGCAGGAAGCGGATATGGATCAGCGGGGAAGTGGTCATGAAATGCTCCGTAGATTGGCCAATTTACCATTAATAATGACTACTTCGACAGTGATTTTATCTGGCCATCGTCTTACACTGACGTCACTTTCCCGCTGTTTTCCCTGGAGTTGCTTGCATGTCCCGGAGTTGTCCCGCCCGTTTACCCCTTGTTGTCGGTTTTGGCGGTTTCAATGCCGCCGGTCGCGGCTCCGGTCACCAGGCCTATAAGCGCATGGTGATTGAAAGCCTGCCTGCCGAAGATCGCCAGCAGACCCTGGCGGGATTGGCGGTGCTGATGGGGTTGGTGAAGTTCGAGGACGGTCATTATCTGGACGCCCAGGAGACGCGATACACCCTGGCGGAAGTGGAACAGACTTTTGGCCCATCGGTCCTCGACGGCACGCTGGTGCGCCGTATCGAAAAGACATTTTTCGATGTGGATGCGGCCCATTGGCAAAAGTCCGCCAGCCTGTCAGGCGCGAGCGCTCCCCTTGTTTTCGAGATGAATCGCCGGGATTTGCCGGAACCGCTGCCGGTTGGCTGGGAACTGGAACCCCTCGATACCAATCGCGTGAGAGTGAGCCTGTCCGGCAGCCTTGCGGTCAAACTCGACAGCTACCGCGAATTACCGGTCAAATCAGCCGGTCAGCTGCCCCGGGGCTTCGATCCTGGCACCCTCTACAATTCCCACTTCCACCCCCGCGCCCTCCAACTGGCGGTGATTGGTGCCTCCGACGCCGTTCAGTCGATAGGGATTCCCTGGCAAACCATCGCGGACGCGGTCAAGCCCGACGACATCGGTGTCTATGCCGGCAATGTCATGAGCCAGATGGATGAGGATGGCTTTGGCGGTTTGCTGCAGGCGCGCCTGCGCGGTGGCCGCGTGACCACCAAGCAATGCCCCTTGGGGCTCAATACCATGCCGGCCGACTTTGTAAATGCTTATATCCTCGGCAGCGTGGGCCATACCGGTTCAGTGGTCGGTGCCTGTGCTTCCTTCCTCTACAACCTGCGTGCCGCGGTTGAAGATATCGTTGCCGGCCGCTGTCGGGTTGCCGTGGTTGGCAATGCCGAGGCGCCCATCCTGCCGGAAATCATCGATGGCTATGCCACCATGGGAGCCTTGGCCAGCGAGGAAAAGCTCAAGAAGCTGGATGGCAGCGAGACGACCGACCCCCGCCGTTCGAGCCGTCCCTTCGGCGAAAATTGCGGTTTTACCATGGCCGAGGCCAGCCAGTATGTCGTCTTGATGGACGATGAGCTGGCACTGCGCCTGGGCGCCGATATCCATGGCGCTGTCAGTGATGTTTTCATCAATGCCGATGGTTTCAAGAAATCCATTTCCGCTCCCGGCCCGGGCAACTACATCACCATGGCCAAGGCGCTTGCGGCGGCACGGGCCCTGGTGGGTGACAAGGTGCTGCGCCAGCACTCGATGATCCAGGCCCACGGGTCCAGTACGCCCCAGAACCGGGTGACCGAGTCGCAGATTTTTGACCAGTTGGCGCAGGTGTTCGATATCTCCGGCTGGCCGGTTGCCGCGGTCAAGGCCTATGTGGGGCATTCACTGTCGGCAGCCAGTGGTGAGCAGCTCATTACCAGCCTGGGTGTGTTCAAGTACGGCTGGGTGCCGGGCATCAAGACGATCGACCGGGTGGCGGACGATGTCCACCAGGCGCGGTTGCAGATCCCGATCCATGATCTGGATCGCCGTGACAACCCGGTGGAGCTGGCGTTTCTCAATTCCAAGGGTTTTGGTGGCAACAACGCCACCGCCTGTGTCCTGTCGCCCAGGCTGGTCGAAACCATGCTGCGCCGCCGGCACGGGGACCAGGCGGTCGATGCCTACCAGGTGAACCGGGAGTCGACCCGCGAGCGGGCCCAGGCGTACGATCAGCAGGCCAGTCGCGGCCAGTTCGATACCATCTACCATTTTGGCGAGGGGCTGATCGACGAAAGCCGGATCGCCATCACCACGGAAGCCATATCCCTGCCAGGGTTTGCCCAGGATATTCCCCTGGCTGCCGCGAGCCGCTATGCCGACCTGGCGATAGCCGATTCCGGCCTGTAAAACGCTGGAATATCAAGGCTATACAAAGCCCGTGCTTTCCCTTAAAATGCTGCGCCTTTCGCGGGGCTTGCCCGCGAGTAACGATTGCTTAACGAGTGTGTCGCCGTCTGCCGGAGGCACGAAACTGAAAAACACAGGAAGACAACCTCAATGGTCACAATTCGTCTGTCACGCGGCGGTGCCAAAGCCCGTCCGTTTTATCACCTGACCGTCACCAACAGCCGCAGCGCACGCAACGGCCGTTTCATCGAGCGCATCGGTTTTTTCAATCCCGTTGCCCGCGGCCAGGCTGAGCGTCTGCGCATCGACAACGATCGCCTGCAATACTGGCTGGGCCAGGGCGCCCAACTGAGTGATCGTGTTGCGCAACTGGTTAAAGACAACCAGCAAGCGGCTTAATCAGCCCTGAGCCCGATGTCAGCTGGATCTTCGAATTTGGTCAATATCGGGCGTATTACTGCGGTTTACGGTGTAAAAGGCTGGGTCAAAATCCATTCCTACACAGAAAACCCGGAAGATGTTTTTCGCTATATCCCCTGGATGCTGAAGACTCCTCACGGTATCAAGCCGGTGGAGATCGACGAATCCAGGCCGCACGGCAAGGGCTTCGTTGCCCATATTACCGGCGTTGATGACCGCGATATGGCCGCTGCCTACACCGGTGTGGAAATCGCCGTTGACCGGCGCCAACTGCCGGATCTGCCAGATGGTGATTACTACTGGAGCCAGTTGCAGGGCTTGGCGGTCATCAGTGACTACCAGGGGCAGTCGCACCGGCTGGGCTATGTCGCCAAGCTGATGGAGACGGGCGCCAATGACGTGCTGGTAGTGGTGCCGGACGACAACAGTGTGGACGAGCGCGAGCGCTTGATCCCCTATGTGCCCGGCCAGTTCGTCACCGTCGTGGATTTGTCGGCGGGTGAGATGCGGGTCGATTGGGACCCGGAGTTTTAAATGACAGGTTCAGGTTCGATGGACGCCGGAACCTCAGCCACCGGCCAGCCGGTGCCGACGCGGCGCATCGCGGTCGTGACACTCTTTCCCGAGATGTTGTCCGCCGTGACGGCGTCGGGTATCACCAGCCGGGCGGTAAAGCTGGGATTGATCGCGGTGGAATGCTGGAATCCCCGGCAATTCACCCATGACCGCCACAGTACGGTCGATGACCGGCCTTATGGCGGTGGACCGGGGATGGTCATGATGGTGCAGCCCCTGCGCGATGCCATCCTGGCGGCCAAGGCCTGGGCGGGCAGTGAGGCGCGGGTGATTTACCTGTCCCCCCAGGGACGCACCCTGGATCAGGCGGGTGTCGTGGAACTGGCTGGCTATTCCTCGATGGTGCTGGTGGCTGGACGCTACGAGGGCGTGGATGAACGCCTGTTGCAGGCCATGGTGGATGAGGAATGGTCCATCGGCGATTATGTGCTGAGCGGTGGCGAGTTGCCCGCGATGGTACTGATCGATGCGCTGACGCGGTTGCTGCCCGGCGCGCTGAATCACGCGCAATCCGCCGAGCAGGATTCCTTTGTTGACGGATTGCTCGACTGTCCGCACTATACGCGGCCAGAAGTTTTTGAAGGAATACGGGTGCCCGAGGTGCTGTTGTCGGGCAACCATCAGGAGATTCGACGCTGGCGGCTGAAAGAGTCGCTGGGCCGAACCTGGCTGAAAAGGCCGGATTTGCTACAAAAGCTGTATTTAACCGAGGAGCAGCAGGCGCTGCTGACGGACTTTCGTCGCGACCTTGATAACGACAAACTCTAGCTGTGAAGCTATAGACTCCCAGGAGCATATCAATGAGCAAGAACCCGATTATCCAGGCGCTGGAAAACGAACAACTGAAAGCCGAGGTCACCGAATTTTCTCCAGGTGATACCGTTGTTGTTCAGGTGAAGGTAAAAGAAGGCAACCGCGAGCGTTTGCAGGCATTCGAAGGTGTTGTGATTGCCAAGCGCAACCGCGGCCTGAACTCTGCTTTCACCGTGCGCAAGATTTCCCACGGCGTCGGCGTTGAGCGTACCTTCCAGACCCACAGTCCCCAGGTTGACAGCGTACAGCTGAAGCGCCGTGGCGATGTTCGCCAGGCCAAACTTTACTACCTGCGTGACCTGGCTGGTAAAGCTGCGCGCATCAAGGAAAAACTGTCCTGATCCGTATCTGATACCGAGATGCAGAAAAACCAGAGCGGCCCGTGCCCCTCTGGTTTTTTTATGGCCCGGCGTTACGCAATAGCAAACCCGGCCCCGCCCATGTCGTGTGCTATTGAATTTTTGTGGTTCGGCAACGTCTCACTGACAGTTTGTTGTCGCGCCGCCCAGCCCCAACCGGAAGTCCATCTGCCATGACCCAATCCCCGCTTGCCGCTGACGAGATGCGCTTGTTGGAGCAGTATCTGGATGCGGTCTGGATGGAGAAGGGGCTCAGCCACCACACCCTGGATGCCTATCGCCGCGACCTGGAAGCCTTTGCCCTGTGGCTTCAGGAGGCCGGTGGTCAACTGATGTCGCTCAGCCAGGCCCAGGTACTGGATTTCCTCGCTGCGCGCCATGCGCAGCATTACTCGAGCCGTTCGACCGCGCGATTGCTGTCCTGCCTGCGCGGCTTCTACCGCTACCAGGTGCGCGAACAGCGCCTGGTTGAAAATCCCCTCGCGTTGGTGCAAAGCCCCAAGCTGCCGCGCTCCCTGCCCAAAAGCCTGGGCGAAACGGATGTGGAGGCTTTGCTGGCCGCACCATCCCTGGATAATCCCGTAGGCTTGCGTGATAAGACCATGCTGGAGCTGCTGTATGCCTGTGGCCTGCGGGTCAGCGAACTGGTGGGGCTGACGCTGACGCAGATCAACCTGCGCCAGAGTGTTGTGCGGGTGATGGGCAAGGGCAGCAAGGAACGGTTGGTTCCCATGGGCGAGGAAGCCGCCCGCTGGCTGGAGCGCTATTTGCGCGAAGCCAGGCCTTTGCTATTGCATAATTGCCCCGATGAGATAGTCTTCCCCAGTACCCGCGGCCAACCGATGACGCGCCAGACCTTCTGGCATCGTATTAAACATTGGGCCCTGGTGGCTGGAATCGACAAGCCTCTGTCACCCCACACCCTGCGCCATGCCTTTGCCACCCATTTGTTGAATCATGGGGCGGATTTGAGAGTGGTGCAGCTGTTGCTGGGGCACAGCGATCTTTCGACGACCCAGATTTACACCCATGTAGCCAGGGCACGTATGAAAGCTGCCCATGCGCAGCACCACCCCCGTGGTTGATGGTGAAATATAACTTGAGCCTTTGATGACTGGACCTGCTTATGTTGAAACAAAAATTACCCGCACTCTTGTTGGCCCTGGGCGTCGCTGTTACCGCTGCTTCAGCCGCTGCCGATCCGGCTTCCCTGGTCACCCGCAAGGGGCCTGAAGCCATTATCCTGGAGCGTTTGCAGCAAGCCCGCCCGGAGCTTTCCTATGGTGAGCCCAGGCAGTCTCCCATCCCTGGTCTTTACCAGGTCAAGGTTGCCGACGGTCCCTTGCTGTACGTGACGCCTGATGGCGATAAATTCATTGCCGGGGAAATCTTCTTGATCGAGCCCGGTAGTTTCACGCGTTACGAAGATCCCTATGTCATTGAAGAGCGCAAGCGCCTTCTGGCCGATGTGGACCCCAAGCAAAGCATTGCTTTTAAACCCAAGGGTGAAACCAAGGCAGTCATCTACGTCTTCACGGATATCGACTGCGGTTACTGTCGCCTTCTGCACCGCCAGATTCATGGTTATCAGGAAAATGGCCAGGACATGCCTGGCTACAGCGACCTCGGAATCGAAATCCGCTACCTGGCTTATCCTCGCGCGGGCGTGCCCAGCGGGTCGGCGGACAAGCTGATTGCCGCCTGGTGCGCCGAAGACCAGCAAAAGGCCATGACCTCCCTCAAAAACCAGGAGAGCATCCCGATGCAGCTCTGCGACAGCAATCCGGTCGCGGCTGACTATGCCTTGGGCGGCAAGCTCGGTGTGAACGGTACACCGGCGCTCTGGTTCCCCGATGGCAAGCTGGTTCCGGGCTATATGCCGCCAGCCAATCTGGCTCGCGCCCTGGGTATCTGACCGGCGGTATCCCGCACCGGGCGGTACATTGACACCGCCCACCAGCCTCAGTAAGGTTGCCGTCTTTTGTGCCGGCGGCAGCCGGTTATTGTCGCGTTATCGTCATCGAGGAACCCATGTTAAAGCCGGTCAAAGTAGGTATCTGCGGTCTGGGCACCGTTGCCAGTGGCACCATCAATATTTTGCTGCGCAATCAGAGCATCATCAACGCGCGCGCCGGTTGTGAAATCAGTATTGCCCAGGTGGGCGCCCGCCGCGACAACCCCCGGTGCGATACGGAAAGCCTGTCGGTGAGCCGCGATATTTTTGATGTGGTCGACAATCCGGATGTGGATATCCTGGTTGAACTCATTGGCGGCACCACCGTCGCCAAGGACCTGGTGCTCAAAGCCATCGCCAATGGCAAGCATGTGGTAACGGCCAACAAGGCGCTGATCGCACACCACGGCAACGAGATATTTGCCGCAGCCAGGGAGCGCGGTGTCACCGTGGCCTTCGAGGCTGCTGTCGCCGGCGGCATTCCGATCATCAAAGCCATCCGCGAAGGACTGGCGGCCAACCAGATCGAGTGGCTGGCCGGTATCATCAACGGCACGGGCAATTTCATTCTCACCGAAATGCGCGATAAAGGCCGCGCCTTTGACGATGTGCTCAAGGAAGCCCAGGCCCTGGGGTACGCCGAAGCCGATCCCACCTTTGATGTGGAAGGCATAGACGCCGCCCACAAATTGGTGATCCTGGCCTCCCTGGCATTTGGCATCCCATTGGAAATCAAAAAGGTGTTTACCGAGGGCATCACCCGCATCACGCCCGAGGATGTGATTTATGCCGGGGAACTGGGCTACCGCATCAAGCACCTCGGTATTGCCCGGCGTACGGCCGCCGGTATCGAGCTGCGGGTTCATCCGACTTTGATTCCTGAAAAGCGTCTGATCGCCAATGTCGATGGTGTGATGAATGCCGTGGTTGTCAAAGGTGATGCCGTGGGCCCCACGCTTTATTATGGCGCGGGCGCGGGTGCCGAACCCACTGGTTCATCCGTAGTGGGTGATATCATCGATGTGGCCCGCACCCTGACAGCGGAACCGGAACACCGCGTGCCCTACCTGGGCTTTGGTGCCGGTTTTGTCGTTGAGCAGACCATCCTGCCGATCGATGAAGCGGAAACCGCCAATTACCTGCGTATGTCAGCCTTGGACAAACCGGGTGTGCTGTCAAAGGTGGCCACGATCCTGAGTGACTATGGCATCAGCATCGAGGCCTTGATCCAGAAAGAAGCCCGGGAAGGTGAATCGGTGGTGCCGTTGATCCTGCTCACCAATCGCGTACTGGAAAAGCACCTGAGCAAGGCCATTGAACGCATCGAGGCACTGGATTCCATTACCGCGCCGGTGATGCGCATCCGCATGGAATCCCTGAAATAATCGAACAGACAGGTTTTATCGTGAAATACATCAGTACCCGCGGGCAGGCGCCCGCACTCAGTTTTGAAGATGTCGTATTGACGGGATTGGCACCGGATGGCGGCCTCTATGTGCCGGAAACCCTGCCGCAGTTTTCCAGCGCGGAAATCGCGGGCTGGGCGGGGCTGTCCTACCAGGAACTGGCGTTCAAGGTCATGCAGCCATTTGTCGCTGGCGCCCTGAGCGACGACGAGTTCCGCAATATCATTGCCGAGGCTTACAGCAGCTTCCGCCACGATGCCATCGCGCCCCTGGTGCAGACTGCGCACAATGAATGGATACTCGAGCTTTTCCAGGGACCGACACTGGCGTTCAAGGATTTCGCGTTGCAGTTCCTGGGTCATCTGCTGGATCACCTGCTGAAAAAACGCAACCAGAAAGTCGCCGTGATGGGAGCCACCTCCGGCGATACGGGATCAGCCGCGATCGAAGGCTGCCGCCGTTGCGACAACATCGACATCTTCATCCTGCATCCTCACAACCGCGTGTCCAACGTACAGCGCCGCCAGATGACGACGGTACTGGCGCCCAACGTGTTCAACATTGCCCTGGAAGGCAACTTTGACGATTGCCAGAACATGGTCAAGGCCAGCTTTGGTGATCAATCCTTCCTGCCCGAGGGGCGGCAGCTGGTGGCGGTCAACTCCATCAACTGGGCGCGCATCATGGCGCAGATCGTTTACTATTTTTATGCCGGCCTGGCGCTGGGCGCTCCCCATCGTCCGGTCGCTTTTTCCGTGCCCACGGGTAATTTTGGCGATATCTTTGCCGGCTACCTCGCCAAGCGGATGGGGCTGCCTATCGACCAGCTGGTGATTGCCACCAACAGCAACGATATCCTGCACCGCTGCATCAGCGGCAACGATCACAGCAAGCATCAATTGCAACACACCCTGTCGCCCAGCATGGACATCATGGTGTCGAGTAACTTCGAGCGTATGCTGTTCGATCTCTACAACCGCGATGGCAATGCCATTCGCCAACTGATGGATGATTTCAAGTCCGGCGCCATGGTGCTCAGCGAAAGTGCGCTGTCAAAGGCACGGGAGTTGTTCACCAGCCATGGCGTGAGTGATGAGGTGACCGTCGAGATCATCCGCGAGGTGTTCGAGCGCACGGAATATCTGCTGGACCCGCATACCGCCATTGGCGTGGAAGCCGCGCGCAAAACACGCCGCCGCCAGGATATTCCCATGGTGTGCCTGGCGACGGCGCATCCAGCCAAGTTTCCCGAGGCGGTGCGCCGCGCAGGGCAGGCGCAGGACCCGGCACTGCCACACCATATGTCGGATCTTTTCGAGCGTGAAGAGCGCTACCAGGTGTTGGCCCAGGATCTGGCCCAGGTGCAGTCGTATATCGCAGCAAACATTCGCGCTTGAGTTGTGGGCGTGATGATCAACCCGGCTTCACTGCCGGGTTGATCCGCGTCTGAAGTATGACGCCGTTTCAGCGCAAACAGCGTTTTTCAATCCGGTCAGAATTCTTGCATGCACAAAACCATCCAGCGGCGTGAACCGCCATCCGCCTTGCCTTTCTCCACTGAGCTGCCGCCACTCTTGCAGCGCATCTATGCCGCGAGAGGCATTCACCGTCCCGAAGAATTACAGCATCAGCTGGCGCAGTTGGCGCGTCCGGATTTCAAGGGCTTGCCGGAAGCGGTGAGCTTGTTGGCGGATGCGGTGGTCGCCCAGGCGCGGGTGATGGTTCTGGGGGATTTTGATGCGGATGGCGCCACCAGCAGCGCGCTTGCGGTCCTGGCCCTGCGGGCGATGGGGCTGGCATCGGTGGATTTTCTGGTGCCCAACCGCTTCGAATACGGTTATGGCCTGACACCGGAAATCGTGGCGGTAGCCGCGGCGCAAGAGCCCGACATGATTATCACGGTGGATAACGGCATATCGAGCATCGAAGGCGTCGCCGCGGCACGCGGGCTGGGAATCGCGGTTATCGTTACCGACCATCACTTGCCTAGCAATCAGTTGCCGGATGCCGATGCCATCGTCAATCCCAACCAGCCCGGCTGCCCGTTTCCAAGCAAACACCTGGCAGGTGTGGGTGTTATCTTTTATGTCATGAACGCCTTGCGTGCCGAGCTGCGGCACATGGGTTGGTTTGCCGAAGCGGGTATTCCCGAGCCGAACATGGCCAGCTTTCTCGACCTGGTCGCCCTGGGCACCGTGGCGGATGTGGTTCCCCTGGACCACAACAACCGTATTCTGGTGGCGCAGGGATTGCAGCGTATGCGTGCCGGCATGGCGCGGCCCGGCATCATGGCCATGCTGGAAGTCGCCGGTAAGGCACCGCATAGGCTCACCGCTTCCGACCTGGGGTTTGCGCTGGGGCCGCGCTTGAATGCAGCCGGTCGTCTGGATGACATGTCCCTTGGCATTCAGTGCTTATTGTGCGAGTCGCCGCCCCTGGCTCGGGAGATGGCCTTGCAGCTGGATGAACTCAACCGCGACCGCAAAGCGATTGAATCGGGCATGCAGCAGGAAGCGCTGGCCATGTTGCAGGATCGCTTGCGGGTGGATGAAGAGACCTTGCCCTGGGGACTCTGCCTGTTTGACGATACCTGGCACCAGGGCGTCATCGGCATCCTCGCCTCGCGGATAAAAGACCGCTATTACCGTCCTACCATTGTGTTCGCCGATGCCGGTGAGGGACAGATCAAGGGATCGGCCCGCTCAATCGCCGGACTGCATATCCGCGATGCGCTGGATGCGGTCGCGGCCCGCCATCCGCAGTTGGTGCAGAAATTCGGCGGGCATGCCATGGCGGCGGGCCTGAGTCTGGCACGCCAGGATTTTGAGGCGTTCGCGCAAGCTTTCGATGAAGAAGTGCGCCGCCAGTTGCGCGAAGAGGATCTGGCCGCCGTGGTGTTGAGTGATGGAGAACTGGCACCGCCGGATTTCAATCTTCCCCTGGTCGAGACGCTGCGTGCAGCCGCGCCCTGGGGACAGCATTTTCCCGAACCTTTGTTCGATGGCGAATTTTTTATACAGCAGCAGCGCCTGGTGGGCGACAAACATTTGAAGCTGGTACTGTCGGTGGATCAGGCCGGCCAGCAATTGCTGGATGCCATCGCGTTCAACGTGGATGTCCAATCCTGGCCCAACGCCAGTGTGCGCCGCGCGCGCCTTGCCTACCGGCTGGACATCAATGAGTACCGTGGCAAACGGACGCTGCAACTGATGGTGGAATACCTCGAGGCCCTTTAGGACAGCGTGAGGCTTTTAGAGCAAGGTGTGGCAGGGCACGTTTAGTGTCAGTGTGACTAGAGCATGGGCTGAAGGTGGGTCCATACATGATCCATCATGATGCCCTGTGCGCCTTTCGTCGGGTGTACGCCATCGCGCTGCATGAGATCGCTGTTACCGGCAACACCATCCAGAAAAAAAGGCACAAAGGCCAGCTTGTTCTCTTTGGCCAGTTCTACAAACGTCTGTTGAAAAAGGCGCGTATAGCGCGGGCCATAGTTGGGCGGAATCTGCATGCCCAGCAGCAACACCTTTGCACCGGCTTCTTTGCTTTGCTCGATCATGGATTGCAGATTTTGACGCATGATGTGCAATGGATGGCCACGCAAGCCATCGTTGCCCCCCAGTTCAAGAATGACAATGGCAGGCTGATACTCGGTCAATAATGCTGGTAGGCGCGCCAGACCACCACCTGTGGTTTCACCGCTGACACTGGCATTGATTACCTGATAATCGTGTTGCAGCGACAGGCGTTCTTGCAGCAGCTGTACCCATCCGTCTTTCAGATCGATGCCATAACCGGCGCTGAGGCTGTCGCCCATCACCAGGATGCGGGGTTGATCGGCGGCTGGACTGGAACTGCTCCACACAAACAGCAGCAGCATGAAGGTACGCAAGAGTGGCATGGATGTTCCCCTATGACTGACGGCCTGATTAAGAACATCCATGATGCCATAAATGCCGTAAAGAATTGTCAACCGTTTTGACTCGCCGTTAATCAGCCCCGAGTATCCCAGATTCATTCCTTCAGCAACGAGGCAAGCATGGCACAGGCAGTGATGGTAGAGGCTCGACATCTCGCAAAAGAGGTCATGACCCAGGCGGGCAGCCTGACCATTTTGAAAAATGTATCACTGCAGGTCATGGCCGGTGAGAGCCTGGCCATCACCGGCGCCTCCGGTTCGGGCAAGTCCACCTTGCTGGGCATACTCGCGGGACTGGATGTGCCCACCTCGGGTGACGTGTTGCTCAACCAGCAATCCCTGACCGCGCTGGATGAAGAGGGCAGGGCGGCAGTGCGCGCCGAGCAGGTGGGGTTCATCTTCCAATCCTTTCAACTGCTGCCCGGATTGACGGCGTGGGAAAATGTGATGCTGCCGCTGGAGCTCCACGGCGTCAAGGATGCCCGCCAGCGGGCGCGCCAGTTTCTGGAGCGTGTCGGGTTGGGCGAGCGCTTGCAGCATTATCCCCAGCAGCTTTCCGGCGGTGAGCAACAACGTGTGGCCATCGCCAGGGCATTCGCCAGTGAACCACGCATCCTGTTCGCCGATGAGCCCACCGGCAATCTCGACAGCGCCACGGGCGCGCGGATTATCGAATTATTGTTCGAACTGAATCGGGAACAGGGCACCACCCTCATTCTGATCACCCACGAGGAGCGGCTTGCCAGCCTGTGTCAGCGCCGTATCGAACTGGCGGCTGGCGAATTGATGACAGCGGAGGTTTGAGATGCCGTTATCCCTGCGATTACTCTGGCGAAACTGGCGCAGTGGTGAGGTCAAGCTGCTGGCGTTTGCGCTCATGCTGGCGGTGGCGGTTGTCAGTGGCATAGCCATTTTCACCGATCGCCTGGAGCGTACCCTGGTCAAGGAGAGCAACGCCGTATTGGGCGCGGATCGCATCCTGCGCGGGCCCCAGCCCCATGATCCGGCATGGGATCAGGCTGCGGATGAACTGGGCATCACACACACCCGCGCCGTGATCTTTTCGTCGATGCTGTTCGCGGGCGAGCACATGCACCTGGCTTCGGTAAAAGCGGTTGCCGATGCCTATCCGCTGCGCGGCCAGTTCGACATCAGCCGCGTGCCTTTTGCCAACCGTGCGGAAGACATCGAGGTTGCGGAGGGTATTCCGGCGCCCGGTGAAGCCTGGGCGGATTCGCGGTTGTTGCCCTTGCTCGATGTATCCCTGGGTGATGACGTCGTCGTAGGCGAGCATATGCTGACGCTTACCCGCGTATTGATTCGTGAACCGGATTCCAGCAGCCCTTTCAGTTTCATGGGCGCGCGCCTGATCATGAATCTGGCCGATCTGCCGAAAACCGGCGTCGTGCAGGAGGGCAGCCGGGTCGAGTATCAATGGTTGCTGGCAGCCGATGACGGACGCCTCGGGCGCTTCGTCGATTGGCTCAAGCCCAGGATGAACGACCACCAGCGGCTGGTGGATGTGGATTCCGATCAGCAGGGATTGGGCCGTACCCTGGAGACCGGCCGGCGTTTCCTGATCCTGGCCGCTGTCATCGGTGTGCTGCTGGCGGGTGTGGCCATTGCGCTGGCGGCCCGCCAGTTTGCCGGCCGCCATGTGGATCAGGTGGCGCTGATGAAAAGCCTGGGCGTGAGTGCGAACGGTGTTCGCAGCCTGTACGTGGCACAGTTGCTGGTGTTGGCGCTGCTGGCGTCATCCCTCGGGCTCCTGCTGGGGGAATTGATTCAACGCAGCGTTGCGCAAAGCCTATACCAGGTCTACAACATCATCCTGAATCCGGCGCAGGGACTGCCTTATGCCCTGAGCCTTACCAGCGGGCTGCTGTGCCTCCTGGGCTTTGCCTTGCCCGCGCTCTGGTTTTTGCCGAATGTGCCGCCCATCCGTATCCTGCGCCGGGAGCTTCCGGTCGATCACACGCACCTGAGCATCCAGGTCGGTGTGGCCTTGTTGGCGCTGACAACGCTGGTGATGCTGTTCAGCCGCGATGTCAAACTGGCGCTGAGTGTCATCGGTGCGCTGATCAGCGTATTGCTGGTATCCGTGCTGCTGGCGGTTACCCTGCTGCACCTGAGCCGCCGCCTCGCGGGCAATGCCGGCAGCGTCTGGCGCCTGGCACTGGCGAATTTGCAACGGCGCCGCGGTCAGAGCCTGGTGCAGATCATCGTGTTTGCCACCGCCATGATGCTGTTGTTGACACTCACCATCGTGCGCACCTCCCTGATCGAGGAATGGCAGCTGCAACTGCCCAAGGACGCTCCCAATCATTTCCTCGTGAATATTCCCGCCCATGAGGTTGAACAGGTCCAATCCCTGATCGATTCCAATGGCTTTGCGCGCGAACCCCTCTATCCCATGGTGCGTGGCCGGGTGACACATATCAATGACCAGGAGACAACGGAAGCGCAGCGCACCCAGGCCAATGTGCTGCGCCGTGAAGCCAACCTGACCTGGTCTGACGTCATCGGCAGTGATAACAAGCTGGTGGCTGGTGAGTGGTGGGATACCTGGCAGCCGCAGTCACCGGATTTGCCCGGTGTGTCCATCGAGGCCGAGTTTGCCGAGGAAGTCGGCATGAAACCGGGTGACCATCTGACGTTTTCGCTGGGTGGACTCGAGCTCAAGGCGGAAGTGGCCAGCGTCCGCTCGCTGGATTGGCGTTCCATGAAGCCCAATTTCTTTTTTATTTTCCAGCCAGGTTCCCTGGACGAATACTCGCCGACCTACATCACCAGCCTGTATCTGCCACCGGAACAGAAATTTTTTATCAATGACCTGCTGCGCAGCCATCCGACGACGCTGGTTATCGAGCTGGACCGCGTCATCAATCATATCCGTACCATCATCAATCAGGTCAGCGATGGTTTGCAGCTGGTGTTGTGGCTGACATTGGCGGGCGGTTGCCTGGTGCTGTTTGCCGCGGTTACCAGCAGCATCGACAGCCGCCGCCAGGAAGCGGGCCTGCTGCGGGCACTGGGCAGCCGCCGCCAGCTTATCGTGGGCAGTGTCTGGGCGGAGTTTTCGGTATTGGGTCTGCTCGCCGGCACGATTGCCGTGATGGGGGCGGAAATCCTGTTGCTGAGCCTCCAACGCTGGGTGCTGGAAACGCCGATACAACCCCATTACCTGTTCTGGATACTGGGGCCCTTGCTGGGCGCGTTGTTCGTGGGAACCCTGGGTGCCGTGAGCTGCCGCAGCGTGGTTACCACACCGCCGGCGGTTGTCCTGCGTGAAGCCGGTTGATGATGCCGGGGACATGCCGCACAAGGCGTGTCCCTGTCAGTCCTGCCGTGAGTAGATCCAGAATTTGTGCAGTAAAAAATTGACGACCAGGGTAACGCCGGTGGCGATGACCTGGGCAATCAGGTAATAACCCAGCAGGTGGAATGCCGCCGCGAACACCAGGGTGTTGATGCCCAGGCCCAGCGTCGCGGTTATCAGGAAGCGGGGCAGGGTCTGCCAGTGCGAACGGCGGCTGTTGAACGTCAGGTAATAATTGGCCAGGTAGTTGGCGGCGGCGGCAAACCCATAGGCGGTTGCGGAGGCGGCGACTTCCGGCAGCAGTCGCAGCTCGACAAAAAGCGCGAGCAATAAAAACTGGATAGCCGTAGCCATGCCGCCGACCAGAAGAAAACGCAGCAGTTGCTGATAAGCAGAGGTCATGGATAGTCGGCAGTATCAAGCCCAGCGAACAGCGGGGCGGGCTCTTTCGATGTAGATGTACTCGGCCCTTTGGGTCAGGGGATGGCAGGCGTGGCGCAGATGGTGATGGTCAGGCGTCGAGCCCATGTACTCCCAGCACTCCCCTTCATAGACGCACAGGTGATCACCGGCGTTGATCTTGTAGTCCGCCAGCTCATCCCACATCTTTTGCCATTCGGGATTGTTGATATCCAGATATTCCATGAAAGAGCACCTGAGAGAGTTTTTGTGCCTTTTGATTCTGGATTATTAAATTTATTTGTCAAGAAAGTTTTGTATCTCAATGATTTTTAATAATAAATCTTTGTTGTTTGTGTTCTGTTTCACACCTGGCCAGCCATTTTCTGACCTTTTCTCAATGAGATTACTCCCGTTTTCGCTCGAAAATTGCCCGATTTCTGCCATATCTCCAGCCAGAAATACCTTGACCTTCCACTAGATGAAAGGTTTATGCTGGGATCAACAGGTCAAGATTCCCCTAACAGGAGGCTTTGATGAACATAGGTCAGGCGGCGGAACGTTCGGGGCTGAGCGCGAAAACCATACGTTATTACGAGGATATCGGCCTGGTCGTGCCCGGACGCCAGGTTGGAAATCAGTACCGCCGGTATTCCGCAGCGGATGTGGAGCAACTGCGTTTTCTGCACCATGCGAGGGCCGTGGGCTTCGGGCTGGATGAATGCCGCCAACTGCTGGAGCTCTATCGCGACCCTTCGCGCCAGTGTGCCCAGGTCAAGCATCTCGTCGTGGAAAAGATCCATCACCTGGATCAGCAGTTGGCAGCGCTCAATGCCATGCGCCAGACGTTGAGCCACATGGCGGAGGCCTGTGCCGGAGATGACTCTCCCCAGTGCGCCATTATCGAGGAGCTCTCCCATCCCCAGGCAAGCATGCCGTTCACACTGGTGGAGCCGGGCAATGAGTAGCTGCTGCCATGAAAAACCGGCCGGGCCCAACCCTGCCGGAGCGGGCGATGTCCACGGGCATTCACCGGTGGCCAGTTGTTGTGCCCCTGAAAGCGGTTCCCACGCCACCCGCCCGCGCCGGGATTATTTTTTGTGGGTATGCCTCAGCCTGGTACTGGTGTTTTACCTGGCGCACTGGCTGGCGCCAGCCGCGGGCCCGGATTGGGTGCAGCATCTGAGCCATGGGGTATTCGACCTGCTGAATACCATGTGGTGGGGTGTGCTGTTGGGCGTGATATTCGTGGGTTTTCTCGCGCGGGTGCCGCAGAACCTGGTGTTGGCCGCGTTTGGCCGGGGTGGGACTATGAACGGCCTTTGGCGTGCCACCCTGGCGGGTGTGCTGCTGGACCTGTGCAGCCACGGCATATTGATGGTGGGCGCCAAGCTTTACCAGAAGGGCGCCAGCCTGGGGCAGGTGATGGCATTCCTGATTGCCAGTCCCTGGAACTCCTTTTCACTGACATTGATCATGGTTGCGCTGATCGGCCTGCCATGGACCCTGGCATTCATTTTCCTGTCCCTGGTGATTGCGCTGGTCAGCGGCTGGATTTTCGATCGTCTGGTGGCCAGAGGCACCTTGCCCGCGAATCCCAATGCCCAGGGGGTGGCGATCGATCCGGATTTCCGCTTCTGGGCCGAGGCCGGCCACCAGTGGCGACAGATCGATTGGCGGCCCCAACTGATCAGCGGGCTGTTATGGGAGGGTGTGCGCGGATCGCGCATGGTCTTGCGCTGGCTGCTGTTCGGCGTCCTGCTGGCCGCGCTGATCCGTACCTTTGTCTCGCTGGATACCTTCCAAACCTGGTTTGGGCCGACCCTGGTCGGCCTGCTGCTCACCATGGTGGCGGCGACTGTCATCGAAGTCTGTTCCGAAGGTTCGACGCCCATCGCCGCCGACCTGATGACCCGGGCCGCGGCGCCGGGCAACAGCTTTGCGTTCATGATGGCGGGAGTCTCCACCGATTACACCGAGATCATGGTCATACGGGACACCACCCGCTCGTGGAAAATAGCGCTTTTCCTGCCCCTGGTGACCCTGCCCCAGGTCTTTTTACTGGCCGTATTGCTCAACCAGATGGCTTGAGGTTTAAGTCGGGGCGCCAACTGGGGTAGAATCCGCAGCTTTTAATTCCCCGGGGCGAGCAGCCCCGGGCACTGCCAGATGCGACGCCTGCCCTATGGAAATCAATCCGCTGTTGAATGCCTTGAAAGACCTTGCCGAGCGCACCCAGGTGCTTAGGGGGTATCTTTGACTACGATCTCAAGAAAGAACGTCTGACCGAAGTCGAACTGGAGCTCGGCGAAGCCAATGTCTGGGAAAACCCCGAGCGCGCCCAGGCACTGGGCCGTGAGCGGTCTTCCCTCGACATCGTGGTCAATACCATCGATGAACTCGAAACCGGCCTGAGCGACTGCCGCGAACTGCTGGATATGGCGGTCGAGGAAAACGACCAGTCCAGCGTGGATGATGTCGCGGCAGAGCTCGAGCGCCTGGATCAGCAATTGCAGCTGCTGGAGTTCCGCCGCATGTTTTCCGGCGAGATGGATGCCAACAACGCCTACCTGGATATCCAGGCCGGTTCCGGTGGCACTGAAGCCCAGGACTGGGCCGAAATACTGCTGCGCATGTACCTGCGCTGGGGCGAGGCAAAAGGTTTCAAGACCACCCTGGAAGAAGTGTCCGAAGGCGAGGTGGCAGGCATCAAGAGTGCCACCATCCACTTCGCGGGAGAATATGCCTTTGGCTGGTTGCGCACTGAAACGGGTGTTCACCGCCTGGTGCGTAAATCGCCCTTCGATTCCGGCAACCGCCGCCATACCTCGTTCAGCTCGGTGTTCGTGTCGCCGGAGATCGACGATAACATCCAGATCGACATCAATCCCGCGGATGTCCGCACCGATACCTACCGCGCCAGTGGCGCGGGCGGCCAGCACGTCAACAAGACCGACTCCGCCGTCCGTTTGACGCACGTGCCTTCCGGTGTCGTCGTACAGTGCCAGAGTGAACGCTCCCAGCATCAGAACCGTGATCGCGCCTGGCAGATGCTGCGCGCCCGCCTCTATGAGCAGGAGATGCTGCGCCGCAATGCGGACAAACAAGCCCTTGAAGAAACCAAGGCGGATATCGGTTGGGGCAGCCAGATCCGTTCCTATGTCCTGGACGATTCCCGGGTCAAGGATCTGCGCACCGGCGTTCAGACCTCCAATACCCAGGCGGTGCTGGATGGGGACCTGGATCAATTCATTGTCGAAAGCCTCAAGGCCGGCCTGTAATTTTCATTCATTGCCAACACAAGTGAGCAGCATGACCAACGACACTTCTGTCACCCAGGACGAGAACAAACTCATCGCCGAGCGCCGCACCAAACTGGCCGCCATCCGCGACAAGGGCAACGCCTTTCCCAATGATTTTCGCCGCACGGACAAGAGCTGCGATCTGCAACGGCAATTTGGTGAAAAGACGAAGGAAGAACTGGAATCGCTCAACCATAACGTGAGTGTGGCGGGCCGCATCATGGCCAAGCGCGGTCCTTTCATGGTGTTGCAGGATGGCGAAGGCAGCATTCAGCTCTACGCCGACAAGGCAGCCCAGGAGGTCATCAAGGACACATGGGGTGTCTGGGACCTGGGTGATATCGTGGGTGTCACCGGCGCGCTGCACAAGTCTGGCAAGGGCGATCTTTACGTCAACCTGGAGCAGTATCAGTTGCTGACCAAATCCCTGCGCCCATTGCCGGATAAATATCACGGCCTGAGCGACCAGGAAATCCGTTACCGCCAGCGCTATGTGGATCTGATCGTAAACCCCGAGGTGCGCGACACCTTCCGTTTGCGTTCGCGCTGTATCAATTTTATCCGGCAATACATGCAAGGGCATGACTTCATGGAGGTGGAAACCCCCATGCTCCATGTCATTCCGGGCGGTGCCTCGGCACGGCCATTCGTCACGCATCACAATGCGCTGGATATGGAGATGTATCTGCGCATCGCGCCGGAACTCTATCTCAAGCGCCTGGTGGTGGGTGGTTTTGAGCGGGTGTTTGAAATCAACCGCAATTTCCGCAACGAGGGTGTTTCCACTCGTCACAATCCCGAATTCACCATGATGGAGTTCTACCAGGCCTATGCGGATTACAAGGACCTGATGGATTTGACCGAAGACCTGTTGCGTAAACTCTGCATCGAATTGACCGGCGGTACGCTGCTCAAGTATCAGGACAGTGAATACGATTTCGGCAAGCCGTTTGCGCGGCTGTCGGTATTCGATTCCATCCTGCACTACAACCCGGATATAACCGCTGAGCAGATCAGCACGGTTGAGGCTGCCACACAGGTTGCCGGAAGTCTCGGTCTCAAGGTCAAGCCCGGCACGCCGCTGGGTAAAATCCAGACGGAGATCTTTGAGGAAACCGTCGAACACAAGCTGGATCAACCAACTTTTATCACGGAATATCCCACCGAAGTTTCGCCGTTGGCACGCCGCAACGATGAGAATCCGGCCGTTACCGATCGTTTTGAGTTCTTTATCGGTGGCCGGGAATTGGCGAATGGCTTTTCAGAGTTGAATGACGCCGAGGATCAGGCCGAACGTTTCCTCGAGCAGGTAAAAGCCAAGGACGCCGGGGATGATGAGGCCATGTATTACGATGCGGATTTTGTCCGCGCGCTGGAGTATGGGCTGCCGCCGACGGCGGGGGAGGGGATTGGCATCGACCGGTTGATCATGTTGTTTGCCAACGCGCCTTCAATCCGCGATGTGCTTTTGTTTCCGCATATGAGGCCGGAATAGGTGTGATGAGTGGTGGGGGATGGGTGTGGGAGACACGCCGTGAACCCTTCCCTGGGGGCTAAGCGCCAACATCCATGTTGGCGATTGTCTCCCATACCCATCCCCCACCACTCTGGCACATCCTGCGTGCTGCAAGAATTTTTTTGGGTAGGATTGTTGGTTTAGTCTCTGGTTTTAATCCGCCTGTGTGGTTTTATTTTTTTAACCGGAGTTGCTGGAAAATTTTTGTTCGTTTGGTAGTTCGCAATCTATTGCCCTATTTGTGAAAGGGCAGGTGAACTGCAAACGGTAGGCAAGCAGTTGCAAGGGTAGGGAAGTGGCTTGGCCGTAGAGTTTGTCGCCGATCAACGGATGGCCTGCGTTGGCGAGGTGGCGGCGGATTTGGTGTTTGCGGCCGGTTTCTATCAGGATGTCTATCAAGCTTTTTTGTTGATTGGTATCTTGAACGACGCACTGGATATGTGTGACAGCGTGTTTGCCATCCAGGTCCTGATCGAGGGTTATTGCGTTGTTGAGCGGCAATAAACCGCTGGCCCAGGCTTGGTAGTGTTTGAGGATGTCGCGGCTTTGGAACAAGGCCGACAGGCGTGCGGCGCTTTGGCTGTCGTGGGCGATTAGCATGAGCCCGGCCGCATCGGCATCGAGGCGATGAACCAGGAATGCCGGGCGGCGTGGTTGGGCGTTGACTTCCACCCAGCGCAGCAGGCTGCAGTGGTCGCCCCATTGCGAACCCTGGGCCATGAGGCCGTGGGGCTTGTACCAAAGGCTGTAGCGATTGTGGTGTGCGATCAGCGCAGGTGTTTCGGGTTTGCATGCGAGTATTGCCGCATCGTAGAACAGTTGTATTCGTGTGCCCTTGTCGAGGGTTTGCGTGGCGCGGCGCAGGCGTTGGGTCTTGCCGCGGCGGGTGTACCACACAGCGCCCTTGTTCATGGCGTCCTTGATGCGCTGCTTTGATAAACCGCTGGCGTTGCACAGCAACTCCAATGCGGATTGCTGGTGCTGGTCGGCGATAAGGTCCAGCGTCAGTGGCGCGGATGATTGATTCATAAGAAGACACTAAATAGGCACTAGAGTGGCTGAAAAAGCGACGATACACAAAGCGAATATTACGCTGTCTGATACCGACAGGCACTACTATGCGGACGTACAGCTCACGTTGGCACTGCATCCTTCAGAAACCCATGAGCGTATGATGGTGCGGCTGCTGGCCTACTGTTTTTGCGCGGCGGAAAAACTGGCGTTTACCCGGGGGCTTTCTTCGGCGGATGAGCCGGACCTCTGGCTCAAATCCGATGACGGGCGGATTTTGCAATGGATCGAAGTCGGCCAGCCTGCGCCGGACCGCCTGAAAAAAGCCAGCGGCCAGGCCGAGGCGGTGCGCGTGTTCACCTACGGGCGCGGGTTGGATATCTGGTGGTCTCAGCAGGGGAGTGCGATTAGCGCCTTGCCCAAGGTAACTATCCACTATTTTGCCGCTGACGAATTGCAAGCCTTACAGGCGTTGACCGCCAAAACCATGAATTTGAGTGTGACGATCAGCGAGCAGATTGCCTACGTGGCCGATGCGGAACACAGTTGTGCGCTGACGTTGCGCGACATGCCTTGAGTGGAGAATTCCCATGCTGCAAACCATTGCCGAGATCAATCTGGACAACGCCCAGGCCCTGTTGATCGATGAGTCCTTCAACCGCCCCGTGCTGGTGGATTTCTGGGCGGACTGGTGCGCGCCTTGCAAATCCCTGATGCCGATCCTGGAGAAGCTGGCACAGGAATATCAGGGCGCCTTTCTGTTGGCCAAGGTCAACACCGACGAGCAGAATATGATTTCCTCGCAATTTGGTGTGCGCAGCCTGCCCACGGTCATGCTGATCAAGGACGGCCAGCCGCTGGATGGTTTTGTCGGCGCGAAAACGGAATCCCAGGTGCGGGAACTCCTGGCAAAGCATTTGCCCAAGCCCTGGGAAAAAGACCTTCAAACCGCAGAAGATCTCGTGGCGGCAGGCGATTTTGCCGCGGCCTTGCCTTTGCTGCGCCAATTGTATGATGTTTCCGGACAGGCGCCGAAGATCGCTTGCCTCCAGGCCCAGACGTTGGTCGAACTCAAACGCCTGGAAGAAGCCGAGGCCCTGTTAAAAACGGTTAAGCTTGCTGACCAGGATGCGCTTTACCAACAGGTGCTTGCACAACTGGCGTTGCGCCAGCAAGCGACCAAGACTCCGGAGCTTGCGGCGTTGGAAGCAGCGCACGCGCAGAATCCGGGCGACCTGTCGTTGAGTTATCAATTGGCGTTACAGCTTGCGCAGGAGTCCTATCATCGTGAAGCGCTGGAATTGCTGCTGGGCATCCTGCAAAAAGACCGTAACTTTTCCGATGGCGCGGCCAGAAAAGCCCTGACCGATATGCTGGCCAGCCTGGGCAAAGGGGATCCGCTGGCCATCGAATACCAGCGCCGACTTTTTACACTGCTTTACTAGGGTGAAATTGGCCGGGGGTGACTAAAACGATTACACTCCCGGACAGAGTCTTGAAGAGTCATATTGTCTATTGTGAACATTGTGAAGATCAGCCGCAGTATCCCCCATGGCAGGAGTTTTACATGTTAAAAACCTGCAAGCTGGTGGTCTGGGGTGCGCTCGTCTGTGTCATGACAGCTTGCGAAAAAACAGAGGAGTCTATCCCCGTCACCGTCAATGCTCCCATGCCGGCTTTCATCAAGCAGGAGGGCGAGCTGTTTGTGCTCAGGCACGACAAGATCCGCCTGGAGCTCAGCCCGCGTATGGGAGGGCGAGTTTCCTCACTCAAGTACGATCAGCACGAGCTGTTGGTCACCCGCGAGCAGAATCCACTCAAATACCATCTGTGGGGCAGTGTCCTCTGGAGCAGTCCGCAAAGTGACTGGAGCTGGCCGCCGGTGGAGGTGCTGGATCACAAACCCTATGACGTCACCATCGAAGCCGACCGGCTGGTGATGACCAGCGCCATCGATCCCAAAACCGGCTACCAGTTTGTCAAAAGCTTCACCCGTGTCCCCGGTGCGGAGGCTGTGCGCCTGGGGTATCGCATCTACAACCGCAATACCGAGGCCCGCGACGTGGCCGCCTGGGAACTGACCCGGGTACCGCCCTCCGGGATGACATTTTTTCCGGGTGGCGAGCGCGGTGTGGAAAGCGGCATCTTCTACCCGCTCAAACTGAAGATCGAAAAAGGCATCGTATGGTTCGCCTGCATCCATAAATACCTGCAACAGGATCATCACAAACTGATGACCGATGGTAATGAAGGCTGGCTTGCCCACGTGGATCGCGAACATATCCTGGTCAAGCAGTTCCCCGATGTGCCTGCCGAAAAGATTGCGAAAAATGAAGGTGAGATTGAGTTGTTCGTCAACGCCGAGCGTTCTTACCTGGAGTTGCAGCAGCAGGGTCCCTTGACGCGCCTTGAGCCGGGAGACTATCTCGAGTGGGATGTCGTCTGGCATGTCACCCGCCTGCCTGAAGGGCTGGCGGTGGAGTCGGGCAGTGAAAAGCTGGTGTCCTTTGCGCGGGGGTTGTTGCTGGATTGACCCTGTTTATCGCATAGCGACCGGCCAAACAAAAAGGGTGTGACTTGTCACACCCTTTTTGTTTATGTGCCTGCCGTCGATTTACACAGCGGCGCGCTTTTTCAAGGGATCCTTGATGATCTCGCGCATCTTGCGCAGAGACCTTTCTGTGGTTTCCCAATCAATACAGGCATCGGTGATCGACACGCCATATTTCAGGTCACACAGGTTGGCGGGAATGTTCTGGTTGCCGGCGTTGATATGGCTTTCGACCATCAGCCCGATGATGGATTGGTTGCCTTCCAGGATTTGGTTGGCGACATTTTCCATTACCAGCGTCTGCAACTCGTGATTCTTGTTGGAGTTGGCGTGGCTGCAATCCACCATGATATTGGGGGTTACCTTGGCCTTGGTCAGCTCCTGCTCACAAACTGCCACACTGACTGAATCGTAATTGGGCTTGCCATTACCGCCACGCAGTACGACGTGACCGTAGGCATTGCCCTTGGTGTGGATGATCGACACCTGGCCATCGGTATTGATGCCCAGGAAACGGTGCGAGCGGGACACGGATTGCAGGGCGTTGATCGCCACCGTCAGGCTGCCATCGGTACCGTTCTTGAACCCCACCGCCGAGGAGAGGCCGCTGGCCATTTCACGGTGCGTCTGGGATTCGGTGGTGCGCGCGCCTATGGCCGACCAGGTGATCAGGTCATGCAGGTACTGGGGAGAAATCGGGTCCAGTGCCTCGGTTGCCGTGGGCAGTCCCAGTTCTGAAATATCCAGCAGCAACTGGCGGCCGATGTGCAGCCCTTCCTGGATTTTGAAGGAGTCGTTCAGGTAGGGGTCGTTGATCAGGCCTTTCCAGCCCACGGTGGTACGGGGTTTTTCAAAATAGACACGCATGACCACATAGATGGAGTCACTGATCTCGTCAGCGAGTTTTTTCAGCCGCTGGGCATAATCCTTGGCGGCGTCCACATCGTGGATCGAGCAGGGGCCAACGACCACAAAGATGCGGTGATCCTTGCGATCGAGGATGTTGCGCACGGTGGCGCGCCCCTGGGTTACCACCTCGCGGGCCCGGTCGGTCAGCGGCAGTTCCCGCTTCAGGGCCGCAGGGGAGATGAGCAACTCCTGCGAGATTACGTTGAGATCGTCTACTTGGGCATCGGTCATTACGGGTTTCCATAGAAAAAGCCAAATCACGCCCATTCTACTGAAATCCGGGGTTTTATGGCGATGTTTTTGTTAATGGCGATCATAGGGCGGGGTTATGGTTATAAGGACTCCCCATGCCGTTTTGCCGGGGTTCATGGCTCTGCCAGCAGGTCACCCAAACGGTCGAGGCGCCGCTGCCAGCTGCTGCGGCGCTTGCTCAACCATTGCTCGGCCGCGGACAGTGCCGCGGGTTCCAGGCGGCAGGAGCGCACCCGGCCCTGCTTTTCGCTGACCACTATGCCCGCATCCTCCAGTATCTGCAGGTGCTGAACGACGGCGGCCAGGCTGATGTTCAGCGGCTCCGCAAGGTTCGAGGCCGATAAGGGCCCGCGGCTCAGGCAGTCGATGATGGTGCGCCGGTTGGCATCACTCAGGGCGTGGAACACATTGTCGATATCGGTTCGACTCGTTGCAGGCATGGCCTTGTCTCCACTCAGTGGGCGAGGTGCCGGCCGAGGGAATCGAGCAGTTCCCGCCAGCCGGCTTCGCGCGTTTGCGGGCCGTCGGCATTTTCCAGAAAGGCCGCCTGTTCGGTAAAGACCAGCAGGGTTCCCTGTGAATCGTGGCGCAGTTCAATGGTCGCCAGTGAACAGGAAAACGGTGTGTCATCCAGGGTCATGGCGTAGGAAAAAATAATCCGCTGGTCGGGGACGATATCGTGGAAGTAGGTGTCGTTACCCATGGGCGCGCCTTGCTCGACAGGACCGTCCCCCATAAAGCGAAAACGGGAGCGCTCGATACCCCCAACGCGGAAATCAAGCTCGTAACTATCCAGGGCAAAGCCTTCGCCTTCCGCAAACCAGCGGCGTTTTTTCCGGGGATCGGCAAAGGCGGCAAACACGCGCTTGGGCGTGGCGCTGTAGTGGTGTTCGATGACAAAGGTGGCGTGATTGATACGAGCTTGCGTCATGGCGAGTTCTCCTGTCGGGCCGGATAAACAACAATTAAGCAGCTGCTTGAGTATTATTTCGGTGGCGCCAATTGTCAAGTGATTGCTTAAGTATATGCCGGGCCCGGGGCAATCGGCACGGTCCGCCGTAAAAAACTGTGCTATGGTGAAAGTCAGTTCACACCAAGGGAGTTAACATCATGGCCAAAGCCATCAAACGTGCTGCCGCTGGGGCGGCTAAGAAAATCAGTGACAGCAAAGCGGATACGGCCAAAAAGGCCGCCAGAAAAACCAGTCCGAAAAGAGCGGCATCCCGCCCGGCTCGCAACCAGTCCGCCGACCCGGGCGTTGTCAAGGCGCAGGCTCTGGTAGATAGCCTGCAAAAAGAGTTGGCGGATAAATCCAAAGCCATAGCCTCGGCACGTAAATCGCTGGCCAGTGCCAAGACCCGGGCGGCAAAGTCAGCCTCGGCGGCGGATAAAAAAACCGTGCGTAGCCAGAGCCTGTCCCTGGATAAACAACTCAAGGCGGCCAAGACACAACGCGCCAAGCTGGCTGAGGCCAAGATGAAACTGGCCAAGCTCAAAACCCTGGGTGCCGCCAAGGCGGTTGAAGAAGCAGCCAAAGCCAAGATTCAGGCACTGCATGAGCAATTGACCGCCAAAGCGGAGGCCGATCTGGCCCGCGCGACCCGCGCCTTTGAGACCAAATGGAAAAAGCTGCGCGACAGCCAGAACGCCAAAAAACTGAATGCCGCCAGTAAAAAACTGGCAAGCCGCACCAAGGCGCTGGCCAAGAAAGCCCAGGGCCAGGTGGCGATCATCGAGCGCAAACTGAGCCAGGCCGTGAAACCTGCCAAGCCAGCGGAATCCAGGCCCGTTGCCAAAAAAACGGCCGCCAGAAAGCGCAAATCCACCCGTTGATCCCGTGCGGAGCGGCGGCACTGCCGCTCCGCGCAGTCAATTCCCCGGAATGTGACCCAGGCGCCCCCCGGCGCCTGTCGGTCGCCCACAAAGTCTGGCAAAATGCCAGGCTTTGATTTTCAGCTTGCCTCGCCTTTTTATGACTTTGATTCTCGCGCTGGACTCTGCCACTGATGCCTGCTCGGTTGCGCTTTACCGGGAAGGGGAGGTGACCAGCCGCTTCGAACTTGCCGCCAAAAGCCATACCCAACGCCTGTTGCCGATGGTCGATGAGCTTCTGGTCCAATCCGGTTGCACCATCAATGATGTGAGCGCCATCGCCTTTGGCCGTGGTCCCGGTTCCTTCACCGGATTGCGTATCTGCATGGGTGTGGTACAGGGGCTGGCCTTTGGTGCGTCTTTGCCGGTGATTCCCGTATCCACGCTGGCAGCCGTCGCCCTGGCTTACCAGCGCGAATACCCCCAGCACAATGACCCCTGCCTGGTAGCCCTCGATGCGCGCATGGGAGAAGTGTATTGGGCCATTTACGGCCGGCCGGCGCAGGGGCTTACGCCACAGTTGCTCAACGAGGAACAGGTGATGTCACCGACACGGGTGGCCCAGGATCCCCAAGTGCTTGCCCTGGATGGGCGTTTCGCGGCGTTGGGGCAGGGCTGGCAATACCAGGAGCTGGAGGCGATCTGCCCCGCGCACTGCCAGCAGGATGTCTATCCCCATGCGGAAGCGATAGCGCTTATCGGTGCCCAGGCCTGGGCCGAAGGAAACACCTCCCGTGTCATGGATGTTGAACCCGTGTACCTGCGCAACGATGTATCCTGGCAAAAGCGCCAGCGCATACGGACCCAAGAGAACCTGCCATGACAAGCCCGCACTCCTCTCAACCAGCTTCTCAACCCGAGCCCCTGTTGCAGGGGCTGCTCGATTTCCTGCGCACATCACCCACGCCGTTTCACGCGGTGGCCAACATGCGCCGCCAGCTTACCGAGGCGGGGTTTGAAACCCTTGCCGAGGGTGAAGCCTGGCGATTGGAGCCAGGAAAGCGCTACCTGGTAACGCGTAACCAATCGTCCATCATTGCGTTTGTCTATGGCCGGGAGGAGATGCTGTCTTGCGGTATTCGTATGCTGGGTGCCCACACCGACAGTCCTTGCCTCAGGGTTAAGCCCCGTCCCGAGATTACGCGTTTCAACTATCAACAATTGGGTGTGGAAGTCTATGGCGGCGCCTTGCTGGCGCCCTGGTTCGATCGTGATCTGTCGCTGGCCGGCCGGGTCAGCTATGGCGACGGCCAGGGCCGCTTGCACACGTCCCTGGTGGATTTTGCCAGCCCGGTAGCGATTATTCCGAGCCTTGCCATCCATCTGGATCGCGGCGTCAATGACAATCGCAGCATCAATGCCCAAAAAGATATAGTACCCGTGTTGTTGCAGATACCATCCGGACAGGCGGCACCGGATTTTCGCGATCTGCTCGCCGGGCAACTGCGCCGCGAGCGACCTGATCTGGACGTGCAGCGCGTGCTGGATTATGAAATCAGCCTCTACGACACCCAGCCCCCATCCCTGGTGGGATTGCAGGAAGATTTCATCGCCAGTGCGCGCCTCGACAACCTGTTGAGCTGTTATCTCGGCCTGCAAGCCTTGTTGCAAGCCGATGATGAAGTGTCGGGCCTGTTGATCTGCACGGACCATGAAGAAGTCGGCAGTGCCTCCGCCTGCGGTGCCAAGGGCCCCATGTTGCAACAGTTCCTGGAGCGTTTGCTGCCGGATGCTGAAACGCGCCTGCGTGTGATTGATAAGTCATTGATGATCTCCGCGGACAATGCCCATGGCATCCACCCCAATTTCATGGATCGCCATGATGAAAACCACGGTCCGCTGCTCAACGCGGGACCTGTGATCAAAATCAATGCCAACCAGCGTTACGCCACCGCCAGTGATGGCAGCGGGCTCTTTCGCTTATTGTGTGAGGCGGCCCAGGTGCCGGTACAACAGTTTGTGGCGCGCACCGACATGGGATGCGGCAGTACCATAGGTCCGCTGGTGGCTTCAGAGGTTGGTGTCAAAACCCTGGATATCGGTTTGCCAACCTTTGCCATGCACTCCATTCGCGAACTGGCCGGCAGGCGCGATGCCGAGTATCTCCATCGGGTATTGCTGCAATTTTTTGCCTATCGCGGCCCCTTGTCTTTTGGCAGTGAGCCGGGAGGTATTCCCGCATGACAATCAACCATCACGATATTCGCCAATTCAGTCCCTTCGATCAGCTCAACGGCGAATACCTCGACAAAGTGATCGAGAGAACCCGGCTGCGCGAAGTCCCCAAGGGCACCATCATTTTCAAACGCGGCAAGGCCCTGGATGAAATCTTTTACCTGGTCTCCGGCCAGATAGACCTGATTGATTCGCGTTTTGACATTCGCTCTATTGATGAACAGAGTGAAGAACGCCGTTTGCCGCTGAATGACAATTCGCCAACACAAGTTTCGGCCATGGCCAAGTCGCCTGTGGTGTTGCTGGTGGTTGAACGGGATTTCCTCGATCTGGTGTTGGCCTGGAGCGAAAGCGGTGGCGAGGAGCAGCCTGCCGTGCAAGAGGAGGGTGACTGGATGTCCGCGCTCTTGCAGGCGCCGTTGTTCAGCAAGATTCCCCCGGGTAATATCAGCCAGCTTTTTGTGCGATTCGACGTGTTGAAAGCGGCCGCCGATGACATCATCGTGCGTGAGGGTGAACGTGGTGACTACTTCTATGTCCTGGAGTCGGGCAGTGCCATGGTAATGGATAAAAGCGGCAATATCCTTGCCGCGCTGCGTCCCGGTGATTTTTTTGGCGAGGAAGCCCTGGTAGGCGAAACCACCCGCAATGCCACTGTCAAGATGCTCACCCCTGGTAAACTGCGCCGTTTGAAAAAAGATGATTTCAAGGAATTGCTGCAACAGCCAGTGCTCCATTACGTCGACTGGACTGCGCTGCAAGCCCGCGCTGAGACACTACCCGCCGTGTGTTTGCTGGATGTGCGCCTCCCTATCGAGCGGCGTATTCACGCGGTGCCGGAAAGCCGCAATATTCCCCTGGGCTATTTGCGCAAGCAGCTCGCCGACCTGAATCACGATTGCCTTTACGCCGTTACCGACGATGCCGGCCGCCGTGGAGATGTCGCGGCGCAACTGCTGGCGCAGGCAGGTTTTGAGGTCTGCATCCTGCAAAATGCCTGTCAGTGTTATCCCAGTCATTGATGCCTCGTGAGAATCCTGCTGCTTTCCGCTTATGACGCCGCGAGTCATGCGCGCTGGCGGCAGGCATTGCAGGACGGCTTTCCCGAACACCACTGGACCCAGTTGACATTGCCGCCGCGTTATTTCAGCTGGCGCATACGCGGCAATAGCCTCACCTGGGCGTTCTCCCAACGCGAACTGCTCGATGGGGATTACGACCTGCTCATAGCGACCTCCATGGTGGACCTGTCGTCCTTGCGCGGTTTTGTTCCCCGCCTCGCCCAATTACCCACGCTGTTGTATTTCCACGAAAACCAATTTGCCTATCCAGCGAGTGGGCAGGCGCACCAGGGTGTGGAACCGCAGATCATTGGCCTGTACAGCGCGTTGTGTGCCGACTGCCTGGTATTCAATTCCGACTTCAACCGCCGCAGTTTTCTCGCCGGAGCCGAGGCGTTGTTGCAGCGATTGCCGGATGGTGTACCCACCGGTTTGAACGACGTTTTGCGCCAGCGCAGCCGTGTGCTGCCGGTGCCTTTGCGCGATATGCCAGCGCCAGTTTCCAGGCCATCGGCAGATGATTGTTTTCAGGTTGTCTGGAATCATCGCTGGGAATATGACAAGGGACCCGAGCGCTTACTGGCCATGCTTGAACACTTTTTCGCATATCTCGGAGTCACGCCGGGTTCAGTCATCGTGCATGTGGTGGGGCAGGGGTTTCGCCAGGCACCGGCGGCATTCACGGGCATCCGTGACTTACTGACGGAAAAGAATGCCCTGGGGACCTGGGGTTATCTGGCATCGGCAACCGATTATGGGTCGCTGTTGCACCGCTGTCATCTGGTGCTGTCCACAGCTCTGCATGATTTTCAGGGCCTGGCGGTGCTGGAAGCCGTGGCTGCTGGCTGCGTACCCCTGGTTCCCGCGCGGCAGGCTTATCCGGAGTGGTTCGGCGAGGAATATTGTTATCCTGGCGATTTGCAGAACCCCGCACATGAGGCCGATGCCATGGCCAATGCGCTGCATGGCAGGTTTGTGCAATATCGTGCTGGCCAGTGGCCGATGGCTCCCGATGTCACCCGGTTCAATTGGTTGTCGTTGCGCGACGATTATGAGTGCTTATTGAAAGCACTGGTCAAGGGCGGGCTCCCTGGGCAATGAGATGCCGGCGGCCCCGATGAAGCGAGGCGGGTGCACATACCCTGCCGCAGCCTGTATCATGTGCCGTTTTTCCATCCCCGGATTCGACGGATACAAGCAGACACCATGAGCAAGCAACGGATACTCACCGGCATCACCACCACAGGCACACCCCACCTGGGCAATTACGTTGGCGCCATTCGCCCCGCGATTGTCGCCAGCCAGGCTGCCGAGGTGCAAAGCTTCTACTTTCTGGCCGACTTCCACGCCCTGATCAAATGCCAGGACCCGGCCCAGGTACACCAGTCCACCCGTGAGATCGCCGCTACCTGGCTTGCCTTGGGACTCGATACCAATAACGCCATTTTTTACCGCCAGTCCGACGTGCCGGAAATCCCCCAGCTCTGCTGGATTCTCACCTGCATGGCAGCCAAGGGCCTGATGAACCGTGCCCATGCCTACAAGGCTGCCGTGGATGCCAACCTTGAAGCAGGGGAGGACCCGGACTACGGCATCACCATGGGCCTCTACAGTTATCCTGTCTTGATGGCCGCTGATATCCTGATGTTCAATGCCAACAAAGTGCCTGTGGGCAAAGACCAGATCCAGCATATCGAAATGGCCCGCGATATCGCTGCGCGCTTCAATCATCATTACGGTGAACACTTTGCCCTGCCCGAAGCGCAAGTGGACGAGAATGTTGCCGTGCTGCAAGGTCTGGACGGCCGCAAGATGAGCAAAAGCTACGGCAATACCATCCCGCTGTTTTTGCCGGAAAAGCAACTCAAAAAATCCATCAACAAGATCATCACCAACCTGCTCGAGCCCGGCCAGCCCAAGGACCCGGACACCTCCACGGTGTTCCAGATCTGGCAAGCCTTCGCCACTGAAACCCAAACGGCCGAGATGCGCCAGGCCTTTGCCGATGGCATCGCCTGGGGCGAGGCCAAACGGCAACTGTTTGAATTGATCAACGGCCAGCTGGCTGAAGCCCGTGAGCGCTATGAGGGCCTGCTGGCCAACCCCGGCCATATTGAGGATGTTCTGCAAGCCGGAGCCGATAAGGCACGGGCTTATAGTCAGCCTATGCTGGAGAAGGTGAGGTCGGCTGTGGGGATAAAAGCGCTTGGTTGAGGCAACCTGATTCGATTCTTGCTGTTTCTTACGCCAAACCTGGTCTATTCTTCAGGTTCATGACCTGCCGGAAGGCAGGGCACTGGACCTGAGGTGCCGGGTATTTGCCCCGGTAAAAAGCCGGAGGCAGCATGGAAAAATCCACCCCCGAACACCGTTACCGCTTTATCGAACTCATCAGTTACTGGGAAGGCTGCATCAACGCCAGTCACCTCAGCCAGCAATTCGGCCTGTCCCGCCAGCAGGCCAGCGCCGACCTGGGCCACTACCGCGAACAGGCACCCGATAACCTACACTACAATACCTCGCGCAAGCTCTACCTGGCCGAGGACAGGTTTACGCAGCGCTATATCAGCGGCAATGTTGTCGAATATTTGAACTGGCTGCAAACCGGTCACATTGAAACCCACCCCCCTGTGGACAAGCTACCTAGCCTGGCCCTTAGCCTGCCGGCGCGGCAGGTATCCCCTCGCATCATGCGTGGTCTGGTGGCCGCCATTCGTCAGCAACGCCGGCTCGACGTGGATTATGTATCCCTCAGCAATCCCAACCGCGAGGGGAGGGTGATTGCACCCCACACCTTTATCAATACCGGCCTGCGCTGGCACCTGCGTGCCTGGTGCGAAAAAAGTGGCGAGTACCGCGACTTTGTACTCAGCCGCTTTCGCGGCGAACCCGCACTGCTCGATAAATCCATTCACACCGCAAAACAGGACACCGCCTGGAATACCGAAGTAGCTCTCATATTGCAACCTGATCCGCGACTGTCAGTGGAAAAGCGCGAAGTGTTGGAAAACGACTATCAGATGCAAAACGGTCAACTGCATATCACCACCCGTGCCTGCCTGGTGCAATACTTGATTCAGGAAATGCAGGTGAACACCAAGATTCTGGATGGAACACCGGAGGCCCAGCAACTGGTACTTGTCAACCGGGATGACGTAAAACGGTGGTTATTCGAATAATTCCGTCAAATCAGAAGAGAAACCTGTAAAGACGGTTAACGTGTTATTTGTACAGTATTGCCAAGCCTCCGGTAATCGCTAGAGTGATACCAAAAGGAGGCAGAAAAATGCTAAACCGCAGAACATTATTAAGATTCCTGGGGCTTGGTAGTGCAGCCGCGCCTGCGGCAACAGCGTCGGCTATGCGAATGCCGCAACAACTGGAAGTACTGGACACTTATATCGCTGGTTACGGTTACTATCAGAACCTGGATCTGCTCAGTCAGATGGCGCTCGGTGATTCCTTGCAGTTGCAGCGCGAGCCGGACAACAGGCACGACACCAGCGCCATAATAGTTTACTGGCATGACCGGAAAATCGGCTATGTACCCCGTGTCAACAATCTGGCTCTGAGCCGGTTGATGGACCAGCACCGTAGGGTCATAGCCAGTATCCGTTGGCTGGATAGCGATTCCTGGCAACCGGTGGGGTTTGTGGTGAGCGTTGAGGTTTAGTGAAATCATAGTAGGGACGTAGCAATGGATGATATATCACCGTCAGACTTAAAAACGATTCTGCATTCCAAGCGAGCGAATATCTATTACCTGCAACATTGCAGGGTGCTCGTTAATGGCGGTCGCGTGGAATATGTGACAGATGAAGGCAAAAAATCACTCTATTGGAATATCCCGATTGCTAACACCACCTCTGTTTTATTGGGAACAGGCACATCCATTACTCAAGCGGCGATGAGAGAGTTAGCTAAAGCGGGTGTTCTGGTTGGTTTTTGTGGCGGCGGCGGGACACCCTTGTTCAGTGCCAATGAAGTGGATATTGACGTCGCCTGGTTTTCACCACAGAGCGAATACCGGCCTACGGAATACCTGCAGGTCTGGGTCAAATTCTGGTTTGATGATGCTTTGCGTCTTGAAGCCGCAAAGGCACTGCAACTGGCCAGACTGGCGCGCTTGCATCAGGAATGGTCCAAGCGTGCATTACAGGATGCGGGTTTTTCCGTGAATACTGATCGACTGCAAAGCCTGTTGGAAGCCAGTACCAATCGTATCAGCGTCATGCCGGACACCATGACGTTGTTGACCGAGGAAGCGCGTCTGAGCAAGGCGTTGTTCAAGTTGGCTGTTGAAACGGTGAATTATGGTGACTTTACCCGAGCCAAACGCGGCACAGGTACTGACCCAGCCAACCGTTTTTTGGATCATGGTAATTATCTGGCCTATGGCCTGGGCGCAACAGCCACCTGGGTACTTGGGCTGCCTCATGGTCTGGCGGTATTGCATGGCAAAACCCGTCGCGGTGGTCTGGTATTCGATGTGGCGGACCTGGTGAAAGACGCTTGCATTTTACCCCAGGCATTTTTGTCAGCCATGCGTGGCGATGAAGAGCAGCAATTCCGGCAGAATTGCATTGATGCGCTGACACGCAGTGAATCACTGGATTTTATGATCGACACTCTTAAAGCGGTGGCTGTGCAAACTGCTGCTAAAGTGGGAGACAGTGCATGAATGTGTTGTTGATCTCCCAATGCAGTAAGCGGGCATTGACCGAGACACGCCGTATTCTCGATCAGTTTGCCGAGCGCCGGGGTGACTGCACCTGGCAGACTTCGATTACCATGGATGGCTTGAATACGCTGCGAAAATTACTGCGCAAAACCGCACGCAAAAATACAGCGGTGGCCTGTCACTGGATTCGTGGCAAAGATCACAGTGAGCTGATGTGGATTGTCGGCGATGCCAGCCAGTTCAATATGGAAGGTGCAGTGCCCACTAATACTACCCAGAGAGATGTGCTGCGCCGTAGCGATGAAAATGATTGGCATACCGGAGAAGACATCAAACTGTTGGCACAGATAGCCGCCTTGCTGCACGATCTGGGCAAGGCCAGCATAGCCTTTCAACAGCGTTTACGTAATCAACTTAGTGAGAAAAATCTCTATCGCCATGAGTGGGTTTCATTACGACTGTTTCTCGCATTTGTTGGAAAGGATGATGATGAAACCTGGCTGCACCGGATGATGGAACCCTCGGGCAAGGACGATAGCTGTTGGATGGCCGCAGGCCGTTACCACCGTGATGGACTGGACGCCGATACGCCGCCGCCCTTCAAACATCTTCCGCCCCTGGCTGCTGCTATCGGTTGGTTGATTGTCACCCATCACCGTCTGCCGGTAATCCCTGAACAGGATATGACAACCGGGCAGCAGGCCTGGTTAGGCAAAAAATCCTCTCACTTTAATCTCCAGCACTTGCCGGATTTGTTGCAAGGTGTCACACATGACTGGAATGAAGTCCGGCGCCAGTCAGACAAGGCAAGTATCCAACCTTATTGGATGGCCGAACATGCCTTGCCTGTTGTCCTGCCCAAGTGGCGCACCCAGGCTGCGAAACTGGCTTCGCGCTTACTGGCCTTGCGCAATACCCATGGCAAGGGTGACTGGCTGAACAATCCCTACGTTATGCACTTGGCGCGTTTGAGTTTGATGCTGGCGGATCACCATTATTCATCGCTACCGCCGAATTCGACGGAACGAGTACGAGGTGACAACAATAGCCCGCTCTATGCCAATACCCACAAGGATGGCTCACTGAAACAGCCGTTGGATGAACACCTGCTGGGTGTCGCCCGCTTGGCGGGCAGTATCACTCATGCCTTTCCCGGTTTTGAACGTCATCTGCCACGTCTTGCACGCCATCGCGGCTTGAAAAAACGTAGTGAGTCCGAACGCTTTCGTTGGCAGGACAAGGCAGCGGATGCAGCGGTGGCCTTACGCATATCTGCGGCTGAGCAAGGGGTTTTTATCGTCAATATGGCCTCGACAGGCTGCGGCAAAACCCTGGCTAATGCCCGTATTCTTTATGCCTTGGCTGATCCGGGGCAGGGGATGCGCGCCACCTTCGCGTTGGGGTTGCGGACATTGACGCTGCAAACAGGCCGCAGTTACCGGGACGATTTGCATTTAGGGGACGACGAGCTTGCTATTCGTGTGGGTGGCTCGGCCAGCCGCGATCTGTTCGAATTTTATGAAGCCAAAGCGGAAGCCACCGGCTCCGCTTCCATTCAGGAGTTGATCGAAGAGGACAGCCATGTACTTTACGAAGGGCAGCACGCCGATCATCCGCTGCTGTCCAAAGCCATGGCCGATCAGCGTATCCGTTCTCTGCTCTCGGCGCCTTTGCTGGTGTGTACCATTGATCAACTGATGCCGGCCACGGAAGCCCAGCGAGCCGGGCGGCAGATTGCGCCCATGCTGCGCCTGATGAGCAGTGATCTGGTACTGGACGAACTGGATGATTTTGATCTCGCCGATCTGCCCGCGCTGACCCGATTGGTTTATTGGGCCGGTTTACTGGGCAGCCGGGTATTGTTGTCTTCCGCCACTCTGCCACCAGCCCTGGTGGAAGGCATGTTTCAGGCTTATCGTGCCGGGCGAATGCATTACCACAGAAACCGTGGCTCTCATGGTGGTCAGGCAAGCGCTTTGCTGGAAATTCCCTGCCTGTGGGTTGATGAATTTGGAGTGCATCAGGCGGCACCAACTGACAGTGAGGGTTTCACTCAAGCCCACGGATATTTTGTTACCCGTCGTGTACAGGCGCTGGAAAAAGCCATCAAAAAAGAAGGGCCGAAACGCTGCGGCAGCTTATTGCCTTTACAGATTACCGCCAGGCAGCGAGAGGATATTCACCGTGAATTTGCCGCGCAGGTGCAGGGTGCCATGGTTCAGGCTCATAACGCGCACAATGAACCCTGCCCTAAAAGCGGCAAACGTGTCAGCTTTGGTCTGGTACGTATGGCCAATATAGAACCACTGTTTGATACGGCGCTGGAACTCTTTCACCTGGGAGCACCGGAGGACTATCGGATTCACCTGTGTGTCTATCACGCTCACTTTCCCTTGTTACTGCGTTCCACCATCGAACATCAACTGGATACCACACTCAACCGTCGCCATCCGCAGGCCGTGTACGAGCGTCCGGATATCCGAAATTTGATTGATGGCTCCCCCGAGCATAACCATCTGTTTGTGGTATTGGGTTCGCCGGTAACGGAAGTCGGGCGCGATCATGACTATGACTGGGCAGTAGTGGAACCTTCCTCCATGCGCTCCCTGATCCAATTAGCCGGTCGGGTTCAGCGACATCGGCAAAAGCCTTGCGAAACGCCCAATATTTTTATTTTCGATACCAACCTGCGGCATTTCTCCGCAGGCAAGGGGCGGGATAGCTTACCTGTCGCGGCTTTTGTGCGGCCCGGCTTCGAAGACGAAAAAGCCCTGGCCAGCGAACCGTTTCGGCTGACCTCCCACCGGCTCGATAAATTGCTGCGGGAAGACGAATTCAGCGTGATTACGGCACGCCCCCGTATTCAGCCCGGCCCCCAGCCATGGCAAGACAAAACCAGTCTGGTCGATCTGGAGCATGCCCGCCTGGCCAAGCGAATGCTACCGCAGGCTTACGAAATCCCCAGGTCTCGTGGCCAAAAGCCACCAGTCACAGAGCTTAATGCCGCCTGTGCCTGGGAATACCCGCAAGCGGCGCTCACTTGGGCGCTGCCACAGCAGCAGCCTTTTCGTGAGGACACAGGGCGGGAAACCACCCTGGTATTTCTGCCTGATGATGACGAAGAGTGTCTGGTGCTGCACCGCATTCACGAAGAAGGCAAAGGGGATAAGCCGACCATTTACACAACGGCTGAAAGCCAGTTGGAGCGCCTGACACTTAACCTGGGGCCGCGTATTGCCCCTTGGGGACAGCATGATCTGCCGACACTGTTGGCCAATCAGGTGGAGGTACAGGATGAATCTATGGAGAGCTGCGCCAAGAAGTTCACTTTGGTTAGTGTGTTGGAAAGTAAGCAGGGGTGGCGTTATCATCCGGTGTTGGGTTTCGCCGGAAGAAAATAATTCACTATCGGTAAAGAGGAGAGTAATTTATGAAAACAGATCGGGCGAAGGAGATTCGCACTGTCCTTAATGGTCATGTTAAAAATAGGCTTTCTCATGTCCTCAAGAAACTTGAGGGTAAAGAAGATTCCCAGTCGAAAAAAGAACGGGAGAAAGCATTCAATGATTATGATTTTGATAATATTCTTTCTGAAGGTGCAAAATACGCTGACCAAGTTCAAATTGCGACGCATATAGCTAAAGCCATTCATCCAGATCTAAAAGTAAAGTCTGTTACTAATATTTTTTTATCGCCAGAGTCCATGCTGTTTCGTAGTGAGATTGGGTCTCATGTATTAAAGGATGCAGAATGGAACGTGGATGCGACAGGAAACGGAGCGGTAAACAAAAAGGGATATGAGCTTTATCTTTTGTTGGATGTGAAATTTAATGGTATCCGATTTCTTGATCTTCTTGTTAATGAAGATACAGATGCGATTTTTTCATTAAGTGAAGATTTTGACGTTGCTCAGAAACTTGCATCAAAATTAGTTTTAATTGAGCAGAATAAATGTGCGACCTATTCCTCACATTCCCTTGCAAAGCAAGTGTACTGGTGTGAATCCGGTGAGCCTGCTGATGATGGCGGTTACCACCTGTTGCAACCTTTATTCTCCAGCAGTCTGGCCCACGTGGTACATCAGGAAATTAACGATGCCCGCTTCGGGGAGGAGAATAAAGGAGCCCGCCAGGCTAAGGCAAAAAAAATCCCTCACGATACCGGCTACCGTGATTATCGCAATCTGGTCATCCGCAAACTTGGCGGCACCAAGCCGCAAAATATCAGCCAGTTGAACAGTGAGCGGGGTGGGGTGAATTATCTGCTGGCATCCCTGCCGCCGCACTGGGATCAGGATCGTCCTCGCAATTTCCTTTTTGTTGAATCCGTGCTGGATCGTTTTCGCCGATATGAAGGTGTCAGCGATTTACTTTCTTCGTTGGCCAATCTATTGAAAAGCAATCCTGATCCCACTATGGAAACTCGGATAAAGCGTGAACGTATGGAGCAGGCATTAGGTCAATCTCTGGCCGCATTTGGCCTTGCAACCAGGCAGTTATTTGAGCCGGGATGGACACGCCACCCTGATTGTCAGTTAGTCGAATGCGAACAATTCTGGCTGGATCCGGAGCGGGCAGAGTTGCCGCTGCGCCCTGAACATGAAGATAACGACAAGGCGTTTCAGGAAGCCTTTGAATGGAAGGATTGGCCAAACCAAGTGGCTCATCGCTTCGGTAATTGGCTGAATGACATTTTGATCAAGGAGGGATTGCCGGTGAGTGATGCAGAACACGCTCACTGGGCAAAACAAGCCATTATCGACGCCGAATGGCCCGCGCCCATGCAACGGCGCGGGGTAAAAGAGAATCAGGAATCGGAGGTGACTCATGGCTGAATGTCCACACTTTGAGCATTTGCTGGTGATTCCACGTTTGCAGGTACAAAACGCCAATGCCATATCCAGCCCATTGACCCATGGGTTCCCGGCTATCAGTGCCTTTCTGGGATTGATGTGGGCGCTGGAACGGCAGACTCGTGCCGTGGGGCTTGATCTGCAATTCAATGCGGTGGGCGTCGTGGCCCATGATTATGACGAGCAGATTACCGGTGGCGGCTTCGTCAATGCCTTTCGCCTCACGCGCAATCCGGTTGATAAAGACGGCAAAACCTCCGCCATTGTGGAGGAGGGGCGTATTCATCTGGATATCAGTCTGGTATTCGCTGTGGAGAGTCAGGCGTTGCAGGATCAAACGCGGACGCAGGAGGTGGCCATACAGGTCGGTAATCTGGTCAGTGGTATGCGTATTGCGGGAGGTACGGTAATCCCTTCAGGCGTGTCTTTGCGGCGAAAAACACCTTTTGTCGTGTCGCTAACCGGTGACAGGGAAGGGCAGCAGACATTATTCAACCAACTCAAATTGCGACTGTTGCCGGGTTTTGCTTTGGTGGAGCGGCAGGATTTACTGGAGCAGCGTTATCAGGAACTGCTCGCCAGCAATCCACAAGCCACTCGCCTGGATGCCTGGTTGTCTCTGGCGCGTATCAATTGGACTTGGCAAGGTGAAACCGAGGCATCGGATAAAGGGGAGTGGCAACACGATCGCCAAGGGTTGGGCTGGATAGTCCCTGTTCCTTTGGGTTATGGCGCGCTTACAGATGTGCAGACAGCGGGCACTGTAGCCAATGCGCGAGATAACACCACGCCTTTTCGCTTTGTGGAAAGTCTCTACGGTATCGGCCAGTGGCTCAGTCCGCATCGTCTGCACTCCCCGCAACAGATGCTCTGGTATGCCGACAGCCAACCCGATAGCGGACTTTACCGCTGCCGCAATGACTACCGGCCAGTGCTGGTTGATGAATTTGAATATAACTTTGACTAATTGTATTTTTTATGACGAGGAATTTAATCATGGCTAATGACATACTGAAAACAGCTTCCGTACTGGCTTTTGAACGCAAACTGGATCCTTCCGATGCACTTTTTTATGCCGGTGATTGGAATAACCGGAGTAACCATCAGGGTTGGTCGGCAGTGACCATCAAAGAGAAATCGGTGCGCGGTACTATTTCCAACCGCCTGAAAACCAAAGACCAGGACCCGGCCAAGCTGGACGCGGCCATTGAAAATCCCAACCTGCAAACCGTGGATGTGGCTTCATTGCCTGCGGATGCGGATACGCTGAAAGTAGTTTTCACCCTGCGTGTATTACCGGGCACGGGCAAGCCCTCTGCCTGTAATGATGCGGCCTATCAAGCCAAACTCTTGCAGACGGTTGGGAGTTATGTTGGCAACAATGGCTTTTCGGCTTTAGCGAAACGCTACGCTGCCAACTTGGCCAATGGTCGTTTTCTTTGGCGCAATCGTATTGGTGCGGAAGCGGTGGAAGTACACATCGCTCACCTGCGTGATGGCCAGGCTGCGGCACGCTGGAAATTTGATGCCTTGAGCTTGTCATTGCGGGATTTCAATACCAGCAACACCGATCTGGAATCTGTTGCAGGTCTAATCGACCAAGGGTTGGCCGGAAAGCAGCATGTACTACTGCAAGTAACAGCGTTTGTACGTGTCGGAGCAGGGCAAGAGGTGTTCCCTTCCCAGGAGTTGATTCTGGATCGTGGCCGAGGAGATAAAAGCAAGACACTGTATGAAGTCAATGGAGTAGCCGCTATACACTCTCAGAAAATTGGTAATGCTCTGCGCACCATAGACACTTGGTATGAAGGCGCGAATGAATTGGGCCCGATTGCAGTGGAACCCTATGGTTCTGTAACTACACAGGGAAAAGCCTATCGGCAGCCCAAGCAGAAACTGGATTTTTATAATCTTTTGGATAATTGGGTACTGAAGGACAATACACCTGAGCTGGAGCAGCAACATTTCGTTGTGGCCACGTTGATTCGTGGTGGTGTATTCGGTGATGCGGATAAGGGGTAGGTCATGGATCACTATCTTGATATTCGGCTATTGCCAGATCCGGAATTCAGCACATCCATGCTAATGAACGCGCTTTACAGCAAGTTACATCGTGCTTTGGTTTCGTTGAAGGCCGATAATATTGGTGTCAGTTTTCCGGAATATAATTGCAAGCCAAAAAGCTTGGGTGGTTTGCTCCGCGTTCATGGTAGTCATTCATCTCTCTGTCAGTTGCAGGAAGCGGATTGGCTAAAAGGAATGAAAGATCACACTACGATTACTGATATTCAACCTATTCCTTCAGGTGTTCGCTATTACCAAGTCAAACGGCGCCAATACAAAACCAGTGCTGATCGTCTGCGAAGGCGGCGAATGAAGCGCAAGGGTGAAACTTACGAGGAAGCAACACAAGCAATCCCTGATTCTGTAGAGCGGTGCCCTGATCTGCCATTCCTGACTTTGCGTAGCCTGAGCACAGGGCAGACATTTTGTCTGTTTATTGAACAAGTAGTGCTACAAGATCAGCCAGTAGTAGGTGAATTTAGTTGTTACGGATTAAGTCAGCGTGCAACGGTACCTTGTTTTTGACCCTTTTTTAAGGTACGAAAAATAGTCCTTTAAAATCAATGTATTAGCCGGTACCTCTGAAAAAGGGGCTACCGGCTTTTTTAGGACTATGTTCTTTAACAATCAGGAACTTAGGTAGGGTATAGTCTACTTTACTGCCGTACAGGCAGCTCAGAAATTGTCGAGTGAGGCGATCATCGGCGCCAGCAGCTTTACTGCCGTACAGGCAGCTCAGAAAAACAAGCGTTGGACCTGGAAAGCGGTACGTAGCTTTACTGCCGTACAGGCAGCTCAGAAATGAGCGTGATATCCAAATTCTTTTTTGTGGGTCTTTACTGCCGTACAGGCAGCTCAGAAAATCACGGGCGGGGCGATCCGCGAGAAAGAGGACTTTACTGCCGTACAGGCAGCTCAGAAAACTGCCCACGTCCTGATTGCGGTACACATCGCCTTTACTGCCGTACAGGCAGCTCAGAAAAGCGCGGCGTCGGTCTGTTGCTCACGCACTGACTTTACTGCCGTACAGGCAGCTCAGAAAGTCTATAGCTCATCAATCTCATGCCGAGTCTTCTTTACTGCCGTACAGGCAGCTCAGAAAACCTGGGAGCTCTATCTGATCAAGACCTCACACTTTACTGCCGTACAGGCAGCTCAGAAAATGAGGCCGAATGTGGCGTAAGTATGGCGCATCTTTACTGCCGTACAGGCAGCTCAGAAATCACCCAACTGCAAGGCCTTTACCTGGTCTTTCTTTACTGCCGTACAGGCAGCTCAGAAATTGTCGAGTGAGGCGATCATCGGCGCCAGCAGCTTTACTGCCGTACAGGCAGCTCAGAAATACATGGCAAACCAGCTGGGGCACTCCACCGCCTTTACTGCCGTACAGGCAGCTCAGAAAGTGATCTGAACAGCCTTGCCAGCGCGCTGGACCTTTACTGCCGTACAGGCAGCTCAGAAACTGTAGGAGGCCCTGTTTTTTAGCTTAGGAATCTTTACTGCCGTACAGGCAGCTCAGAAAGCAGTCATCGGTGCAGTCGGCGGTCTCGCCGCCTTTACTGCCGTACAGGCAGCTCAGAAATATGATACCGGCGTGCCCGAAACCCAGTTCACCTTTACTGCCGTACAGGCAGCTCAGAAATTTCCAACTCTTGCTCCATGCGAACAATATCACTTTACTGCCGTACAGGCAGCTCAGAAAACACTAAATGGGGCATTGGCGGGGCCATTACCCTTTACTGCCGTACAGGCAGCTCAGAAATCCGCATGGAGTATTCAGGGCACTGTTTATCGCTTTACTGCCGTACAGGCAGCTCAGAAATACCAGGATTACGGAGACATGATGGGCGCCTGCTTTACTGCCGTACAGGCAGCTCAGAAAAACATCGTGGATACCCCGATAAACGGGGTCGACTTTACTGCCGTACAGGCAGCTCAGAAAAGAAACCCCTTGAAGAGCTCATCAGAGAAAGTCTTTACTGCCGTACAGGCAGCTCAGAAAAGAGACGATCTATGCCACGTTGATACGTAAGGCTTTACTGCCGTACAGGCAGCTCAGAAACGCTGATAAGCGGACCCGGACAGCCGCTCTTGACTTTACTGCCGTACAGGCAGCTCAGAAAATTCTGCACCTCAATGCAGGCTTGCTGAAATTCTTTACTGCCGTACAGGCAGCTCAGAAATCACAAACATCAGCAAGATCATAATAAACCGACTTTACTGCCGTACAGGCAGCTCAGAAAACTTGACTCTGAGCTAAAGGTGCTTTCTCCTCCTTTACTGCCGTACAGGCAGCTCAGAAATTGACGGATTATCTGTGCCGTAAAGTGCAATCCTTTACTGCCGTACAGGCAGCTCAGAAAAGACGCTGAACGAGCTTATTTTGATCACCTCTCTTTACTGCCGTACAGGCAGCTCAGAAATAACATTGAGGCTAAGGCTGCCAAGTTACAAGCTTTACTGCCGTACAGGCAGCTCAGAAAATATCGATAAACGCTTTGAGTATCGACTGCACCTTTACTGCCGTACAGGCAGCTCAGAAAATCGCTAAAACATGGGAGGACGCGCTTAAAATCTTTACTGCCGTACAGGCAGCTCAGAAATCGTGCGGGCTTTTTTATTCAAGGGGTGGCGTCTTTACTGCCGTACAGGCAGCTCAGAAAAAGCCTTGGGCGCGGCGCTCTGCCGCCAGGCGCTTTACTGCCGTACAGGCAGCTCAGAAATGAACGGGCACTCCCATAATACTATTTTTGAGCTTTACTGCCGTACAGGCAGCTCAGAAATCGATCTGCCGCGTACCGTTTGGGTAATCAAACTTTACTGCCGTACAGGCAGCTCAGAAAAATCCACTGCCGCTGCGGTAGTCCGAGTCTTGCTTTACTGCCGTACAGGCAGCTCAGAAATGATGGTCCCTGGCTGCCGGCCGGCTGGACGTCTTTACTGCCGTACAGGCAGCTCAGAAAGCCAAAAATATCCTGTATCCCCGCAGGGACATCTTTACTGCCGTACAGGCAGCTCAGAAATGGATAACTGGGGCAGATGGGCATCATCAGATCTTTACTGCCGTACAGGCAGCTCAGAAATGACCCTAGGCGTTTATTCAGTTCCCGGCGCCCTTTACTGCCGTACAGGCAGCTCAGAAAGTGGCGGGGCGGTAGGGTTTTAGCAGTTTTCCCTTTACTGCCGTACAGGCAGCTCAGAAAAAGCCCTGTGTCAGCGAATATTCCATAGCGACCTTTACTGCCGTACAGGCAGCTCAGAAAGTGCCGATGCGTATTTTTTCGTAATCAATCGCCTTTACTGCCGTACAGGCAGCTCAGAAATCGGTCATCGTTTCGAGTTCGGCAATCAGCGCCTTTACTGCCGTACAGGCAGCTCAGAAAGTTAACCAACAATCCGCATAATGCGGCTATCACTTTACTGCCGTACAGGCAGCTCAGAAAAGCGCCTCAATATCAAAATCCTGCGCCGTCGCCTTTACTGCCGTACAGGCAGCTCAGAAAAATCAGTGGACAGACCTCAACGCTCGCATATTCTTTACTGCCGTACAGGCAGCTCAGAAAGGTACAATAAGGGTATTTCGGATTGGTGCTATCTTTACTGCCGTACAGGCAGCTCAGAAAGTAAACGAAACTATCGATGCAACTGATGCTGACTTTACTGCCGTACAGGCAGCTCAGAAAATCGTGCGTAGTTTGCTGTCCAGCCGATAAAACTTTACTGCCGTACAGGCAGCTCAGAAATCTGCGTTCAACGCTTCTGTAAATTGCGTCATCTTTACTGCCGTACAGGCAGCTCAGAAACTTACCTCGGTCATTGTTTTTGCTGGCATTGCCTTTACTGCCGTACAGGCAGCTCAGAAAATCTACGACACTGTTGGCACCAGGGAGCTTAACTTTACTGCCGTACAGGCAGCTCAGAAATGTCCGTCTGCCTCAAGGTGTGTTTGCCGCGTTCTTTACTGCCGTACAGGCAGCTCAGAAACCTCGCGGCGTGGCAGAGGGGCGTTGATTACGAGCTTTACTGCCGTACAGGCAGCTCAGAAACTAGATGAGTGTCAAGAATCCTTTGTCCTGGCCTTTACTGCCGTACAGGCAGCTCAGAAAAGACCGATCTGGCCAATATCATCGTGATGGCTCTTTACTGCCGTACAGGCAGCTCAGAAACACTGGAGTGTAAAGGAACGTTAACGAAGTGTCTTTACTGCCGTACAGGCAGCTCAGAAAGTACGGAAGCCTCGGTCTTACCCAAGGCGTTTCTTTACTGCCGTACAGGCAGCTCAGAAATGCAAACAGGAAAGCTGTTGCCAGCTTCATGACTTTACTGCCGTACAGGCAGCTCAGAAAAATTGCGGTACGATATACAGCTAGAGCTGTGACTTTACTGCCGTACAGGCAGCTCAGAAACGCTTGACTCTGAGCTAAATGTGCTTTCTCTTCTTTACTGCCGTACAGGCAGCTCAGAAAGCGCGGCCTGGACAACATATAAGCGCAGTTTATCTTTACTGCCGTACAGGCAGCTCAGAAATCCTACTTAATTGATTGATTGACATTGAGCTACTTTACTGCCGTACAGGCAGCTCAGAAAAGTTTCTTTGCTGCATTAACAGCGGTCCACTTCTTTACTGCCGTACAGGCAGCTCAGAAATAAAGGTAGGAGTGTAGCTTAGACACCTGTATCTTTACTGCCGTACAGGCAGCTCAGAAAAGACCACGCACCTAAGAGACCGGGCTATGAGGCTTTACTGCCGTACAGGCAGCTCAGAAATTAACAAGCAGATTGCGGTACGATATACAGCTCTTTACTGCCGTACAGGCAGCTCAGAAAGAATTACTTGTCGATACAGACACGCTCACATCCTTTACTGCCGTACAGGCAGCTCAGAAATATCAAGCTTTCCGTCCTCCCTCCGGTGAGTTCTTTACTGCCGTACAGGCAGCTCAGAAATATCTGACTATTCACCATGCCTCCTCACTGTTCTTTACTGCCGTACAGGCAGCTCAGAAATTACCTTGGATATAAGAAGAGAAGGATAATCTCTTTACTGCCGTACAGGCAGCTCAGAAATGTCACCCGCAAACAGGAAAGCTGTTGCCCTCCTTTACTGCCGTACAGGCAGCTCAGAAATCCTGGAGTGTAAAGGAACGTTAACGAAGTGTCTTTACTGCCGTACAGGCAGCTCAGAAAATTCCTCACGTCAAGATCGGTCGCCAACGTTTTCTTTACTGCCGTACAGGCAGCTCAGAAACAATTCCTCGGCGTTACCAAAGACACGGTACGCTTTACTGCCGTACAGGCAGCTCAGAAAAGACGAACCGCCAGAACCGCTTGAATTTGAGCCTTTACTGCCGTACAGGCAGCTCAGAAATGTGAGTTCGCAAGAGCAATTCTCCCAATTCCCTTTACTGCCGTACAGGCAGCTCAGAAAAGACGAACCGCCAGAACCGCTTGAATT
>CAYWCW010000012.1:0-35350 GCA_964456865.1 uncultured Cellvibrionaceae bacterium | reverse complement strand
TGAGCCTTTACTGCCGTACAGGCAGCTCAGAAAACAGCGCCGCAATGATTGTTTGATGACTTGTCCTTTACTGCCGTACAGGCAGCTCAGAAAATAGCTAGAACCCTTTAGTGTCGGTTCAGGGCCTTTACTGCCGTACAGGCAGCTCAGAAATATCAAGCTTTCCGTCCTTCCTCCTGTGAGTTCTTTACTGCCGTACAGGCAGCTCAGAAAATATCTGACCTTACCCTTTCCGAGCTCAAGTTCTTTACTGCCGTACAGGCAGCTCAGAAACGCCGGGGTTGCCGCCACCGCCGTCATCGCCGCCTTTACTGCCGTACAGGCAGCTCAGAAAACTGTCACCCGCTACCTGAGCAAACGCAATGACTTTACTGCCGTACAGGCAGCTCAGAAAATAGCCTCAGCGTCCTCCCGCGACATGATCGGCTTTACTGCCGTACAGGCAGCTCAGAAAAGAGCCACCACCGGCGGCGGCTCCGAGTCAGTCTTTACTGCCGTACAGGCAGCTCAGAAACCCCAGGCATTCAATTGTAAACTCGGTATGCGCTTTACTGCCGTACAGGCAGCTTAGAAATTGATGATGCCGGTACCAATCTGGCAGCCATCCTTTACTGCCGTACAGGCAGCTCAGAAATGGATGTCGGGTGGAACAGAACCGCTTGTCTGCTTTACTGCCGTACAGGCAGCTCAGAAAATCAATCGACTGACAGCTCAGGTGTTTTTGCTTCTTTACTGCCGTACAGGCAGCTCAGAAATTTTTGCGGCCAAGGCAACGCAGACGTGAAATCTTTACTGCCGTACAGGCAGCTCAGAAAGTAGCGCGACTGCATGTCGCGCCAGGTGCCCGCTTTACTGCCGTACAGGCAGCTCAGAAAGTGGCCAAGGGATTTGATCGCCACGGCATAAACTTTACTGCCGTACAGGCAGCTCAGAAAAAATTGCGCGCTGGCACAAACAAGACCGCCGCCTTTACTGCCGTACAGGCAGCTCAGAAAACTTTCGCGTAGGCCAAAACGCATTTATGAAACTTTACTGCCGTACAGGCAGCTCAGAAAGAAGGCGGTGCGGTGCCGAGCAAAACAGATCACTTTACTGCCGTACAGGCAGCTCAGAAATGAACATTATTGTTAAATTCCTCTCTGCCTTGCTTTACTGCGGTACAGGCAGCTCAGAAAATCAGACGGACACCGGCCACGGCACGTTAGGGCTTTACTGCCGTACAGGCAGCTCAGAAAGTCCGTCGCGCCGAGAGTGCGACTCGGACATTCTTTACTGCCGTACAGGCAGCTCAGAAAGCGATTTAATCGCACGGAGGGCAGCGGTAATCCTTTACTGCCGTACAGGCAGCTCAGAAAATCCCGACAGGCTCATCGGGATTAAGATGCATCTTTACTGCCGTACAGGCAGCTCAGAAATTGAGGAGCTTCGGTAGGAACCACAGCAGTGCCTTTACTGCCGTACAGGCAGCTCAGAAATCGAAACACCGGGTCCAGACGCTCTGTCCTCGCTTTACTGCCGTACAGGCAGCTCAGAAAAGTAGTCGCAGTTGCACCGGTAAGAACAACCGCTTTACTGCCGTACAGGCAGCTCAGAAATGACGCCGATCCCCACGTGACAGGAGAGTTATCTTTACTGCCGTACAGGCAGCTCAGAAAGTTATTGGACGTTTGCCGCTGGGGTTTAAGCCCTTTACTGCCGTACAGGCAGCTCAGAAATACCCCGTCGCCGCCCCCTACCCCGGAGGCTCCTTTACTGCCGTACAGGCAGCTCAGAAACGTTCCTTTGCAGGTAAACATTATGAGCAATTCTTTACTGCCGTACAGGCAGCTCAGAAACAATCCGATCTCAATAAAGCGATGGCACGTAACTTTACTGCCGTACAGGCAGCTCAGAAAAAAGTATCTGCCTACCGTTGACGCCTGGGCGCCTTTACTGCCGTACAGGCAGCTCAGAAACGCGAGCTGCCGCAAATATCAGGCAGCGCGCTACTTTACTGCCGTACAGGCAGCTCAGAAAATGATGCGGCGGCGCAGCCGTAGAGCCCGTGCCTTTACTGCCGTACAGGCAGCTCAGAAATTCGACTGCGCGATCTGTTGCTTAGCAGTTGCCTTTACTGCCGTACAGGCAGCTCAGAAACAATCCACAATCAGCCGCCGACGTTCCTGAATCTTTACTGCCGTACAGGCAGCTCAGAAAACGAGCCGCGATACATCGACAACAGTTGATGACTTTACTGCCGTACAGGCAGCTCAGAAAATCAATCGACTGACAGCTCAGGTGTTTTTGCTTCTTTACTGCCGTACAGGCAGCTCAGAAACGTAAAACACTGCGTCGAATCTTCGACGATTAACTTTACTGCCGTACAGGCAGCTCAGAAATACAGCAGCACAACGAGCACCGAATCTGTTTTCTTTACTGCCGTACAGGCAGCTCAGAAAGTCCATGACTCATCAATCTCATGCTGAGTCTTCTTTACTGCCGTACAGGCAGCTCAGAAAACAATATGCTGATGTTACCGAGCTTCAGAAACCTTTACTGCCGTACAGGCAGCTCAGAAAACTGCGATTCATACGTTCATCACTTTTGCTTGCTTTACTGCCGTACAGGCAGCTCAGAAAAAAATCGCTAGCCCGTCGAGTCTGCTGTCAATCTTTACTGCCGTACAGGCAGCTCAGAAAAAGTCGGCCAATGGACTGATTACCATTGCGCCCTTTACTGCCGTACAGGCAGCTCAGAAATTAGTCAGACTGACGTTGATTCGGTGCGCGGTCTTTACTGCCGTACAGGCAGCTCAGAAACAATCCACCGCCACCGGCAAAGCCAAAGGATCCTTTACTGCCGTACAGGCAGCTCAGAAATGGACGGAATTCCGCCATGACGCAGAACAGAACTTTACTGCCGTACAGGCAGCTCAGAAAACAGGCATCTTCGCGTGACCACACGCTGACCCCTTTACTGCCGTACAGGCAGCTCAGAAAGGCCACGGTCGAGATTGCCTTTGATCAGCACCTTTACTGCCGTACAGGCAGCTCAGAAACGCTCCAGGATGACGTCATCCAGGGCCGAGGACTTTACTGCCGTACAGGCAGCTCAGAAATTCCAGTTTTCGAGGCCGAGAATCAGCTGATTCTTTACTGCCGTACAGGCAGCTCAGAAAAGGGACAGCCGGTCATCCGGGATTTGAAGAATCTTTACTGCCGTACAGGCAGCTCAGAAATCGGTAATCACCCACCCGGTGGGGCAGGTAACCTTTACTGCCGTACAGGCAGCTCAGAAAACGCTTGGGGAAGATATCAACGGTTTTTTTACCTTTACTGCCGTACAGGCAGCTCAGAAAACCCGAGCTGGGAAAATTGACCGTCACCGCGGCTTTACTGCCGTACAGGCAGCTCAGAAAACCCCACAGATCGACGCCACCTGTCTCGACAGCTTTACTGCCGTACAGGCAGCTCAGAAATGGAGCGGGCGCGGGATCCGAACTCGATGGCGCTTTACTGCCGTACAGGCAGCTCAGAAAAAATTGCAGGCCCGTGGCCGTCAGCAGCTGGCCTTTACTGCCGTACAGGCAGCTCAGAAATCGTAGCGCTCGCCGCTCAGAGTGATGGCGATCTTTACTGCCGTACAGGCAGCTCAGAAAAGAACATTAAAAACGCGATCGGTGCCCTGTTCCTTTACTGCCGTACAGGCAGCTCAGAAATGCCCAGGGCGCAAAGCGAAGCATTGCTGATGCTTTACTGCCGTACAGGCAGCTCAGAAATCCGCAATCAATAAGCAAAAAACGGAAACAGCCTTTACTGCCGTACAGGCAGCTCAGAAAGCCAACCCCGGCGAGAGTACCGATGCCTGGGGCTTTACTGCCGTACAGGCAGCTCAGAAATCGATGTAGCGCAGCACAGCCTGCGACACCGCCTTTACTGCCGTACAGGCAGCTCAGAAATCGAGCCAGTCAGCACTGACAGAACGCCCGAGCTTTACTGCCGTACAGGCAGCTCAGAAATCTCAAAGTTGCCAACATCGCTGTAGTCACGACTTTACTGCCGTACAGGCAGCTCAGAAATTCATGGCCAACCAGCTGGGGCATTCTGTCGCCTTTACTGCCGTACAGGCAGCTCAGAAACATCCGTGCATGGGCCTGCGTCAGTCGCATCCCTTTACTGCCGTACAGGCAGCTCAGAAATTCTGGCCGAACAAGGCAATTTCCCGCTTGAGCTTTACTGCCGTACAGGCAGCTCAGAAAATTGGCGGCCACCTGTACGATGATCTTGGCGCCTTTACTGCCGTACAGGCAGCTCAGAAAAAATGGCGGCATCCAGTCGGGTTTCATTGTCCCTTTACTGCCGTACAGGCAGCTCAGAAAATCACCACGAACGGCGAACGCTACGAAGCCATCTTTACTGCCGTACAGGCAGCTCAGAAATTGCCGTTATGCAGAGACGACCCCTTCCCCCACTTTACTGCCGTACAGGCAGCTCAGAAAATCCGCATAATCCGCCGATAATGCAAGCAACCCTTTACTGCCGTACAGGCAGCTCAGAAAATCGGGCACGGCAGCCGGTGCTGCTGCTGGCTCTTTACTGCCGTACAGGCAGCTCAGAAAAGAAACTTAAGATAACCGGTTTTCGTCACTGCCTTTACTGCCGTACAGGCAGCTCAGAAATCACCTTTCGTCATGTAACCCGCCGCCTTTGCCTTTACTGCCGTACAGGCAGCTCAGAAATATTACGTTCGCAAAACGCAAAGCGGGTTCTTCTTTACTGCCGTACAGGCAGCTCAGAAATCATGGGCTTCGATGTGTTTGTCTCGTTGATCCTTTACTGCCGTACAGGCAGCTCAGAAAATCACCGCCAGGGTTATTGCCGCCATCATCGCCTTTACTGCCGAACAGGCAGCTCAGAAAGTCACCAGGTCCTGCATCAGCGCCTTGAACTCCTTTACTGCCGAACAGGCAGCTCAGAAATGTGGGGCCAGGAGTCCGCAAAAACTGCCCAGCTTTACTGCCGAACAGGCAGCTCAGAAAGTCCCTGTGTGCGACAGCACTCGCGGTTGTCTCTTTACTGCCGAACAGGCAGCTCAGAAATGAACCACCCCCGGTTGTGCCTCCAGATACGCCTTTACTGCCGAACAGGCAGCTCAGAAAATTTCAGGGGTCACGACGACCTCGGTCCACCCCTTTACTGCCGAACAGGCAGCTCAGAAAAGGTGTGTATACCGCTGCTTAAAGCTATCAGTCTTTACTGCCGAACAGGCAGCTCAGAAATCGGGTGACAGCGGGTTCTGAATTTTGCCCGCCTTCACTGCCGAACAGGCAGCTCAGAAAAGGGAGGAAGCCAGGACTACGCAACGATTGCCCTTTACTGCCGAACAGGCAGCTCAGAAAAAGCCCCACACATTCGGATGTTGGGACGGCTGCTTTACTGCCGTATAGGCAGCTCATAAATCCTTCGCGTTTCGCTTTGGCAATGCCACTGGATATATACTATAAAATAAATAACTCAGGAACCAATTTGTTCACACAAAATGTATTTATGCTTACTGTGGTCTTGGTAGTTAAGAAAAACATGTTATCACGCCTGAACCTGCGGTTCGAGATCAAATAGGTTTTCTAATTAAGAACGTTCAGTTACTTGGTGCAACACCGAAATGATTCGCAGCCATATGAGTACAAAAAGCGAATGGGATCAGGATTTTTTAAATAACTTCTTATTGCTTGATATGACTATTTGGCTCGTGCCTCGCGCGATATGAATTGAGGCAAATGTAAACCCAGTCCTTCAGGTACCGCTTCATTTCGCAATGTAAAAACCCGATTATCCGGATCCTTCAACAACTGGATTTCTTTACCAAAATGCTCATATAGCAATTTTTCCAACGAGCCATCATCTTGCGCTTTGCGCAGTCCTTTTTCCAATCGCTCGGCCAACTGCGGTTGGCTTTTGCTGACGTAAAAGTACAGGGGCAGGGGATAGTAGATGATCAGGTTTTCCACGATGGCCAATTGGCTGGGATCTTCCGCCTGGGCGATGACGTTGTGTACTTCGATCAGGCTCATGGGCAGGTAATCAAAGCGGCCGGCAAGCAGCATGTTGGTGAGGGCCAGGTAGTCGCCGTCGTCATTTACCCGGTAGCCGTTTTGCCGATAGATGTAGACATCTTCCCAGGCCTTGCCCTGGCCGGCGACCCGTTGCTTGAGTGTTTCCTCATCGATGTTCCTGAATTCTTCCAGCCTGTTGCGCTGCACGATCAGCTGGCGATAGCCCAAAAGCCCCTGCATGAGGGGGACATCGATGGCCAGGCTGATTTCATTGACGAAGGGGGTGAGGCGGTGGTTTGCTGAATAGGCTGGGGCTGCGTTAATGTTGATCAGTTCGCCGTTTTTGAGTTCGCGTACAACACGCGCGTTGGTGAAGGCGTGGGCTTCGCGCACGATCCTGTAGGGGCCGTAATCGGCCCGGGTCTTTTCCAGGGCGAGTTCCAGCGCGGCTATCTGGTAATCATCGCGGCTATTGGTCAGGCTCCAGTCCCAGTAACGGTAGGTCATGGGGGCGGAATCCGTCTCGCTGGCAAATACAGGCAAGCTGGCCAGCAGGCCGGTTATCAGGCATAGAAGGTATTTCATACCCGTCACTCATTGTTATCTTGCCCGATAGTTTAGCTCAGTGTCAGCGAATCGATAACTGTATGAATGCCGCGGGTCAATTGGCGCAGCTCGGTTTCGTTGATGATGTAGGAGGGCATCAGGTAGACCAGCTTGCCCAGGGGGCGCACCCAGATGCCTTGCTTGACGAACCGTGCCTGGATATCGGCGATTGGCTGGGCCTCTTCCAGTTCCACGACGCCGATGGCTCCCAGCACCCGTACATCGGCTACACCGCGCAGGCTGCGGCATTCTTCCAACTCGGTCTTGAGGAAGTGTTCGATAAAGCCCACGCGGCTCTGCCAATCGTTGTCTTCCAGGAGCTTGAGGCTGGTCAGGGCCAGGCTGCAGGCCAGCGGGTTGCCCATGAAGGTCGGGCCGTGCATGAAAGCCCCTGACTCGCCCTGGGAAATGCCTTCACTCACCTTGTCATTGCAGAGGGTCGCGGCCAGCGTCATGTAGCCGCCCGTCAGGGCCTTGCCCAGGCAGAGGATATCCGGGCTCACGTCGGCGTGCTCGCAGGCGAAGAGCTTACCGGTGCGGCCAAAGCCCGTGGCGATTTCGTCGGCGATCAGGAGCACGTCGTTTTTCTCACACAGTTCCTGCACCCGCTTGAGATATGTCGGGGAGTAAAAGCGCATGCCCCCGGCATTCTGGGCGATGGGTTCCAGGATGACGGCCGCAATGTTTTGCCGGTGACGCTGGATCAGTTGTGAAAAGTTGGCGATGTAGCGCTCGTCCCAGGGTGTGTCGAAGCCGCAGGCAGGCGCCTCGGCAAAGACCTGGTGGGCCAGCGTGTGGGTGAACAGGTGATGCATGCCCGCCACGGGGTCGCAGACCGACATGGCGGCAAAGGTGTCGCCATGGTAGCCGCTGCGCAGGGCGAGGAAGCGGGTTTTCTGGTGCTGGCCCTGGGCAAACCAGTATTGCAGGGCCATTTTCATGGCGATTTCCACGGCGACAGAGCCGGAATCGGAAAAAAAGACCTTGTTGAGCCCGGCGGGAGTGATCTCGGCCAGTTGTTGCGCCAGGCGGGCGACTGGCTCGTGGGTCAGTCCACCGAGCATCACATGGGCCATTTTGTCCAACTGCCGGGTCAGGGCCTGGTTGAGCGCCGGGTGGTTGTAGCCATGCACCACGCTCCACCAGGAGGCGGTGCCGTCGATCAGGGTCCGGCCATCCGCCAGATGCAGGTAGACGCCTTCGGCATGGCTGACCGGATAGACCGGGTTGGGATTGGGGAAGGGGGCGTAGGGGTGCCAAACATGGGCCTGGTCCAGGGCGAGAATCTCGTCCGCACTCAATGCTGCTCGAGTCATAGGTCGAAAAAAGTCCTTATAAGGTCGTTGGGGTTGCTACTTTACCCCAGTCGGCTCCGGCCTTGGGCTACTTGAACCGCAAAATCAACTCCCGCTGGGCCTGGGATAGGTCGGCCATCTCCTGAGTAATCCGGTCGGACGCTTCGATTTCCGTTTGGGACTGGTCGGAAATCCTGGCGATGGTGGTGGTATTGCGCTCGATTTCCGTGGCCATGGAGGATTGCTCTTCCGCAGCCGCCGCAATCTGGTGCGACATGGAGTCGATACTGGATACCGAACCGGAAATGGTGCCCAGGGCATTTTTCACATTGACCATCTCGGTGACGCTGCGGTCCGCCAGTTGCAGGCAGTTGTTCATCCGGTCGCTGGCGTCCCGGGTGGCCTGGCTGAGCTTGCCGATGATGTCCTGGATGTCGCTGGTGGACTCCTGGGTGCGCTGGGCCAGGGTGCGTACTTCATCGGCCACCACGGCAAAGCCACGCCCCTGTTCGCCGGCGCGGGCGGCTTCGATGGCGGCATTGAGCGCGAGCAGGTTGGTCTGCTCCGCGATACCGCGGATGACATCCACCACGCTGCCGATACGGTTGCTGTCGGCCGAGAGCCGGTCCAGCATCTGCCCGAGGTCAGCCACGGTGCGCGACAGGTCGCTGATGGCGTCGTTGGCGCCGGCGATAACTTGGTGGCCCTTGTCGACTTCGTCGATGGCTTGCCCGGTGGCTCCCGAGGTTCTGGTGGCGCCCGAAGCGACTTCCTGTACCGCCATCGCCATTTGCTGCATGGCATTGGCCACCCCGGCGATTTCCTGTTGCTGTGCGGTCATGCCCTGATAGGTCTTGGCGGATTGGCGGTGAGCGGCTTCCGCCTTCTGGTGGAGTTCATCGGCCGATTCACGGAAGCGGCCCAGGGCGGTGCGCAATCGTGACTTGATGGCCTTTTGTGCCAGCATGATTTCCCCGGTGGCATCGCAGCGGCCGGTGTAGATGTAAGCCGCCACCGGGTCATCGATGGTATTGCGCGCTTCGGCCAGGCTCAGCGCCAGCCGGCTTTGCAGGACCCAGTGGGCCAGTCCTCCCAGCAGCAGGCTGAGTACCAGGCTGGTGCCTGATGTCGATGCATTGAGGACGCCGGTAAAGAAGGCAGCCAGCAGCAGGAGCGCGAGGGCACCCAGGCTGAAGAGCAGGGCGATACCCCAGCAATGCCAGAATCGCTCCAGGGGCGGGCAAATGCCCTTGCCGGCCTTCAGGCGGGCATATACCCGCTGAGCGCGTTCGATCGCGGCAGGGTCGGCTTTTACACGGACGGATTCGTAGCCGTAGATCTGGCCTTTTTCACGCAGGGGGGTCACATAGGCGTCCACCCAGTAATGGTCGCCGTTTTTACAGCGATTCTTGACCACGCCCATCCAGGATTTACCCGCTTTGAGCGCGGCCCACATCAGGCCGAAAACATCGGATGGCATGTCCGGATGACGGAGGATATTGTGGGGCTCGCCCAGCAATTCATCGCGGCTGTAGCCGGAAATCTCGCAAAAATAATCATTGCAAAAACGAATGGCGCTACGCGTATCGGTGGAGGACACGATCTCGGCATTGGGAGAGACAGATACTTCGCGCTGGGTGACGGAGCCGTTGTTACGCATGAAAAATCCTGAGGCTGCTTTTAGATATTCAAACCGGTGTATCGGCCACCGGCGTCAAAAGTGTAGCTCAGCTTTCGGCTCAGGCCGCGCGGATTTGCGTCTGTTCATCCAGGGCTTGGCCCAGATGATTGATAAAACGACTCAATTGCTGCTGTTTCATAGGAGGTAAATCCACAAACTCGAGACTGATGCGGGTACCGCGGTAGGGGCTGCGGCACAGGCGGAAAGCGCAGACCCTGGCCCGGCAGCGTATATGCAGCCCCTGGCCCAGATTGACTTCGCAGAGCGGCAGCACCAGGCCGTGGTGAATCTGGGCCAGCAGGTTGCCGGCCACCAGAATGCTGAGGCCGCCGGCGGACAGGTCCTGGATGTGGCCGTATACCGGTTCCTCGCCCAGTGTACGGATCTTGCCACTGAGTGACAGGTTCTCCCCCAGCAAGCGCGGGAAGTGGCGGCGGGGCTGGTAGCTGGCCTCATCGGGCAAGAGTACGGCCATGCCGCTCGCCCCGAAATCAGCGCCCCAGGCCACGATGCTGGTATTGATGGTGAGCAGCTCCCCTTCACGGTGGTGGCGCAGGGTGATGCTGTCGCCGGTCTCCAGCAGCCGCTGGGAGGGAAACAACTCATCCAACCACAGGAGCCCGCGTTCGGTATCCACGGCCAGGATCAGGGTTTGGTAGCGGCGCTGGCGCCCGTCGATGACGACTTCCAGCAGCTGGCGGCGCTCTTGCAGCTGGTGCAGCAAGGGGTGGGCCTCATTGACTGGCCGCTCAAGGTTTTCATCGGTGGTGGGGTGTTGATCGGGGATTTTACGCCCGAGCTTCTGCAACACGGTTTGCAACAGGCCCATGAATCGGCTCCGCAGGGATGGACTGACTGGCAGGTATGGAGCAAGGGCTGTGCCACCCCTGGCCGATGCAGTATTGGCGCTATTTCAGGGCGATGCCTGCATCGGGGCATGGGCAGAAAACGGCAAGGATTTGCCTCCGTACCGGCAATTCCCAGCGCTGGGTAAAATCCGTACAATGCGCGCCTCATTTGCGATTGATGGCACCTTGCCTTATGAAAGCTTTTCCCGTCCGTAAACAACGCCTCGAATTCAACAAGTTGCAGAAGCGCCTGCGCCGCCAGGTGGGGAGCGCCATCGCCGACTACAACATGATCGAGGACGGCGACAAGGTAATGGTGTGCCTGTCGGGCGGCAAGGATTCCTACGGCATGCTGGATTTGTTGATGGCGATGCAGAAGACGGCGCCAGTGCGGTTTGAGCTGGTGGCGGTGAACATGGACCAGAAGCAGCCGGGGTTTCCCGAGCATGTGTTGCCCGAGTACCTGACAGCCCTGGGCGTTCCCTTCCATATCGTCGAAAAAGATACCTACAGCATCGTCAAGGAGGTGATACCAGAAGGTAAAACCACCTGCGGGCTCTGCTCGCGCCTCAGGCGCGGGACGCTCTATGGCTTCGCCAATGAGATAGGGGCAACCAAGATCGCCCTGGGCCACCACCGCGATGACATCATCGAAACGCTTTTCCTCAACCTGTTTTACGGCGGCAAGCTCAAGGCCATGCCGCCCAAGCTGCTGGCGGATGACAAGCGCAATATCGTGATCCGCCCGCTGGCCTATTGCCAGGAAGAGGATTTGGCGGATTTTGCGGAGTACAAGGGATTTCCCATCATTCCCTGCAACCTTTGCGGCTCGCAGGAAAACCTCCAGCGCCAGGTGATCAAGCAGATGCTGCACACCTGGGAGTCCCAGTATCCCGGCCGTACCGAAACCATTTTTTCAGCCATCAGGAATGTGGTCCCCTCACAACTGGCCGACACGGCGCTGTTCGATTTTATCGGCCTCCAATTGGACCCGGGTGCGGCAGCCCCGATCGAGGACGATGCCTGCGGCCCGACGCCACCTGCCAGGAGCGGGGATAGCGGCGTCCAATATATCTCCGGGTTTCATATTCAGTAGTGATCTATACTGGTCCCATAATTATTCTCAATTATTCTCGGCGAGTCTGATTATGCGGATAGGAATACCCAGAGAGCTGAAAAGTGGTGAGCATCGTGTGGGCCTGACACCGGCCGCCGTCGCCGAGTTGACCCGCGCGGGTCACCAGGTGGTGGTTGAAACCGGCGCGGGTGACAGAATCGGGTTCCTGGATGCCGACTATCAGGCCGCCGGTGCGCAGGTATTAGGGTCTACGGCCGAGGTCTATGCCCAGGCACAGCTGCTGGTCAAGGTCAAGGAGCCCCAACCGGAAGAGTGCAACTGGCTCAATGCCAGCCATATCCTGTTCACCTACCTTCATTTGGCGGCCGACGCGGAACTGGTGGGCCACCTGCAAAAATCCCTTGCCAGCTGCATCGCCTATGAGACGGTGACTGACGACGCCGGGCGCCTGCCATTGCTGGCCCCCATGTCCGAGGTGGCCGGTCGTCTGGCCGTACAGGCGGGTGCCCACCATCTGGAAATCGCGCAGGGCGGGCGAGGGGTGCTGCTCAGTGGTGTGCCGGGTGTGGCGCCAGCCAGGGTATTGATTCTCGGCGCCGGCGTGGTGGGCAGCCAGGCGGCACGGGTCGCGCTCGGCATGGGTGCCCAGGTCACCCTGATGGATAATTCGCTGCAACGCCTGCGGGATCTGGATCAGCAATACGCCGGGCGCCTGGTCGGCGCCTATCCCACCCGCGACGGCCTGCTGGAAGCCGCCCGCCAGGCGGATTTGATCATCGGTGCCGTGCTTATCCCCGGTGCCACGGCACCGCGGCTGCTGGAACGCGAGGACATTGCGACCTTGCGGCCGGGCTCCGTATTGGTGGATGTTGCCATTGACCAGGGCGGTTGTTTTGCCACGTCACGTCCGACCACACACCAGTCACCGACCTACGAAGTGGATGGCGTCATCCACTATTGCGTCACCAATATTCCCAGCGCGGCAGCGCGCACGGCAACCATGGCCCTAACGCACACCAGCCTGCCTTACGTGCAGGCCCTGGCCGCTGAAGGTTTGAGTGCGTTGAACCATCATCGTCATCTGCTCGCCGGTTTGAATGTCTACCGGGGTAAAATTACGCATCGCGCCGTGGCTGACGCCGTGGGCGGCGACTGGCAGCCGGTGGAAGGGTTACTGCCGTTTCCGACAGGCCTCTGACGTGGTTTCAGGCGCTACCCTGTAGAGTTGAACTATACTGTCTGGGCGCGCTTCTCCAGGCTTGGAATCAATAACTTGAATCGAGATAACCCGCCGTCTTTTTATCACGGCATATCCTTTCAACTGGCCAAAATCGGCATCATTTTGGCATTTGTGCTGAGCTTTTTGATGAGTTCGGCCCAGTTGTATCTGGATTTCCACAACCAGCAACGCGAAGTCGAAAACCTCATCCAGCGGGTGATCGAGGTGGCCATGCCGCCCGCCGCCCGTTCAGTGCAGACGCTGGATGATGAATTGTCTGACGAAGTGGTCAACGGCCTCCTGCGTTACGGCTTCATCTACGAGGTGGAAATCACGGACGAGGTCGGCAATGTTCTGGCGCAGGGCAGCAGCCCGCGGCAACCCGCTTCCACACGCTGGCTGAGCAGTTATATCGGTGAAAGCACCCGCCAATACACCGCCCATCTGCCGATCATCGGTTACAGTGAAGGCACCGGTGGCATGATCCGCTTTTCCGTCGACATGGATATGGCGCTGGCCGGCTTCTACAACCGCTCGATGCTGGCATTGTTTACCGGCATCCTGCGCAACATGCTGCTGGTGTTGCTGCTGTTCTTTGCCTTTTATTTCACCTTGACCAAACCCCTCGTGCGCATGGCGCGGGAGATTCGGCAGATCAATCCCGACCATCCCGGCGTTCAACGCCTGACGCAATTGCCGTCGCGCCGCCGTGACGAGCTTGCGCAGGTCATCGGCGGCGTCAATCAGTTGCTGGATGTGGTCGAGCTGTCGCTGGCCAAGCGGCGTGCTGTCGAACTGGCGCTGCGCAAAAGTGAGGAACACCTGCGCCAGATCATCGACAGCCTGCCGGTGATGATCGGCGCGCGCAATATCGCCGGTTATTACCTGTTTGCCAACAAGGCATTGGCGGATGAACTGGGTTTCACCCAGGAGCAGATGCGTATCATGCATGTGCGCCAGCTGCTGAAGAATTCCGTCTTCGATATCGACACCATGCTGCAAAACGATTACCGCGTGATTCGCGGCGCCGAAGAATTGGATGTGATCGAAGAACGCTTCGTTACGGCGACCGGCAAGCAACTGTTCCTGCAGACGCACATCATGCCACTGGCTTTCTATGATGAAACCGTGGCCCTGATCGTTTCCGTGGATGTGACCGAGCGTAAAAATGCCCAGGCCAAGATGGAACACATGGCCCACCACGATGCGCTCACCGGCCTGCCAAACCGGATACAACTGGTCGAACGCCTGGAGCACGAACTGCGCCGTGCGGAGCGGCACGGGTATTTCGGGGCGGTGTTGTTTATCGACCTGGACCAGTTTAAAACCATCAACGACTCACTGGGGCATCCCGTGGGTGACCGTGTATTGCAGGAAGTCGCCTCGCGCCTGACCTCGGCCGTGCGCGAAGAGGACCTGGTCGCACGCCTGAGCGGCGATGAGTTTGTCGTGGTGTTGACCGTGCTGGACCAGAATATCGAAACCGCGGCACTGCGCGCCGGGGAAATCAGCGAGAAAATCCGCACGGTCATTTCCCAGCCGACCCTCTACGACAACATGGAGCTGCGTGTCACATGCAGCGTCGGCGTGGTGGTCTATCCGGATAAAAATAATTCGGTGCACGAGTTGCTGCGCTATGCGGATACCGCCATGTACCAGGTCAAGGAAAAAGGCCGTGACTCCATTGAATTCTTCAACGAGGAAATGGCCGATAAAGTCAGCCGCCAATTGGTGATGGAGGGCGACCTTCACCGCGCGCTCGATGAACAGCAGTTTGAATTGCACTACCAGCCCAAGATCGATGTCCACACTGGGGCCGTCGTCGGCGCCGAAGCCTTGTTGCGCTGGCAGCATCCGTTGAAAGGCATGATTCCGCCCGTGGATTTCATTCCTGTGCTGGAAACCTCGGGCATGATTCTCGAGGTCGGGCAGTGGGTGTTGGAAGAGGCTTGCAAGACGCTCCTGCGCTGGCAGGGCAAGGGCCTGTGGCGCGATGGCATGCGCCTGAGCATCAATATCAGTCCGCGCCAGTTCCGCCGCAATGCCTTTGTGGATGATGTGCTGCAAACCCTGGAAACCTATCCCATTCCCGCCAACTCGCTGGATATGGAAATTACCGAGGGTATCGTGATCCAGCGGGTGGACGAGGCCATTGTCACCATGACCATCCTGGCGGACAGGGGCATCAGTTTTTCACTGGATGACTTCGGTACAGGTTATTCGTCCATCAGTTATCTCAAGCGTTTGCCGGTCAGCGTGCTCAAGATCGACAAGGGTTTCGTGCGCGACATCATCGAGGACCGCAACGACCGGGTGCTGGTGGAAACCATCATCACCATGGGGCGGCTGCTGGATATGGAAGTCGTTGCCGAGGGTGTGGAGCAGGCCGAACAGTTGGCCATCCTGAAAGACTTTGGATGTCACTACTTCCAGGGTTTCTATTCCAGTCCGGCGGTCAGCCTGGATGCCTTTGAGGCCATATTGATGGCCGATCAGGCCATGGAGCCCGCCGACAATCCCGCGTGATAGTCAAATTGCCGGTAGATTGAACAATCGCCCGATCAGATAAGGCACGGCGGTTTCCACCCGCAGAATGCGGGACCCCAGATGCACCGGCGTAAAACCCTGCTGCTGCAACAATTCCACTTCATAGGGAATAAACCCACCCTCGGGCCCCAGGGCCAGCGTGGTGGGTTTTTGCCATTGCGCGGGGCAGGGGATGGCGTGGTAGGGATGTGCCACCAGCCTTTCGGTGTTGGCGCTGATCGCGGGCAGTTCATCCTCGACAAAGGGTTTGAAGCGGCGCGCCAGCACAACCTCTGGCATGCGCGTGTCGCCACTTTGTTCGAGCCCCAGCAATAATTGTTCGCGAATGGATTCGGGGCTCAGCCAGGGTGTTTGCCAATAGCTTTTTTCAACCCGGTAGCTGTTAATCAGGTAAATCCGTTTGACACCCAGGCTGGCGCAGCATTGAAAAAGGCGTTTCAGCATTTTGGGGCGCGGCAGGCTCAACAGCAGTGTCAGTGGCAGGGGTTCGGGAGGCGGCTGATCCAGGGTGATACCGGTGAGTGTGATGGCGTCGGGGGACAGTGTTTCCAGGGTGCCATGCCCCAACTGGCCGTCGATGGCGCCGAGGCGAATCCTGTCTCCCGGCACGGCCTTCAGCACAGCGATGATGTGGTGACAGCGGCGCTGATCACGTACCACCGCCTGCTCCCGGGTGGTGAAGTCGTCAGCGGTGAGGAGCAGGCAGTTCACACTAGTGGACCAGGAGTCAGGGCCTGGCGGGAACCCCGTATCAGGCAGGGAATATGGTGCCCCGGAGACGATTTGAACGTCCGACCTGCCGCTTAGGAGGCGGCTGCTCTATCCAACTGAGCTACCGGAGCAGGGCAGGGGACGCATTGTAGCCAAGCATTTGCCGCGAGTCACTATCAAGTGGGTGATGAATTGCAGGCGGGTGATGAATTGGGCAATCAATCCTGTGTGATATATTCCCCGCCGCCGGAAAAGTGGACGCTTTCCGGTCGTTTCACGAAGTCTCATACCGTTTTCAACATAACTATCGAAGGATTTATTTTATGAGCAGGACAATGGATAAAAGGTTCGTCGCGGTGTTGCTGGCAGGTTTGCTGGCAGTCTCCAGCCACACGCAGGCGCAGGATTTGAGGGTTTCGCCAGACTCAGGAGTACTCCTGGATAGCAGCCAGTTCGACCTGGCGCTGGTGCTGGACAGGCCGTGGGTGTCAGGCGGTGATATCCTCAGCATCAATTACACGCTGAACGGTATGCCGGTGGATGAATGGTTCAAGGGCTGCATGAATGAAGGCACCACCGCTGATGGAAGAGTGTATTTCCTCTGTAAGAATCAGTCGGGCGCTGCCCTGGGTATTGGTAACAAGGATCTGCATATCCGTGTCCGGTTGAAATCCGGTGAGTTGCTTCAAAAGAGCGTCCACTATGAAGTCCTCGATACCCGGATACCCAGCATTACCCAGGTATCCTTGGCTGCAAGCAGGCAGCAGTTCAATACAGGTATAGAGATAAAGCCCTGGCTGCGTTACGAGATCAGCGCTACAGGCACGGCAATGCTCTGGCCGACAAATCCCAATTTTGCGATAGCGACACCTCGCGGCAATGGCACGACCTGTGGCGGCTGTCCGGTATCAGGTGGACCTACGGGTGCCTTGATCGCCAAGATTGGCCAGGGTCCCTGGTTTCTGGTGTCAGACCGCCGGGTGATTGATGCCAATAGCCCGCCTTCGATGGGACATGGTCCGTTGTTTCTGTCAGTCAACGACCATACGTTGCACGATAATCTGGGCACTTTTGAGGTGACGGTGAAAGAACTGCCCTGACGGTTTCGAGCGCGCTTCCGGATGCGCTGTCAACAAAAGGCCCTGCAACGATGCAGGGCCTTTTTTATTGGGCATGGTGAGTCTGGTCAGGATCAGGCCTTGGCCAGGGTGTGGGTACTACCGCTGCCGGTGGCGTTGCCACTCTGATTGTAGAGCTGGGGAGCACCCACCTGGCCACGCAGTATATTCAGCAGTTTTCCCAGCGTCTGACGCGAACGGGCGATCATACGCCCATTGACTTCGTTGAGCGTCTGGCATTCGGTAAAGAGCGTTTGCAGGCAATGCCAGTCGTCAAGCAAGGGACTGAGGGCCTTGTGGGATTTGAGCAGGTCTTCCCAGCTCTGGTTATCCGGGTTGAGCCCCAGGCTTTGCAGCAGCTGCTGGCGCTGGCGCGCACTCTGGCTGAGTCTGTCGAGCAACTGGTCCTTTTGTTCGATCAGGCCCGGCAGGGGATCGTGCTCACGGGCTTCGAGCAGCGCGCGTTCCTGCAGCAGGAGTTCTTTGAGCTGGGCACTGGTGTGGGTGTCCTGGGCAATCATCTGTTGCACCAGAGAAGGATTTATCGACATAGCGACCTCGCATTAGCCAAAGCGTATCATCCGGCCCGGCAGTTGGGGTTGCCGGCCCGGGTGACAGGTTTACCCCAGCAGTTCGTCCTGTTTCAGCATATTCTCGGCAATGCGTTCGGCATTGATCTCGAATTTGCCTTCGGCAATCGCCTTCTTGATGGCGGCGACCCGCGACAGGTCCACATCGGGCATGTCGTTGATCTTGGCTTGCAGGCGATTGAGGTTCTGGGCCTCGGCGCTTAGCACGACATTGTCCTTGCCCGTGGCAGGCGCCTTGCTGGAGGTGGTTGACGGGGTTTGCTCGGATTGACCGCTTATACCCCCTGGACGGTTTCGGCCATTGCCGGTACCGCCAGTGCTGAGAGTGTTGTTTGTATCAATGACCATGGTATTTCCCCAACTTTCGAAAACAGAGCGTGATAGCAGTGGCTGCAGGGCCGCGAATAGACGGCGCTCAGTCTGGCTATCGGCGAATACTCCACAAACTTTAGCGGCCTGAGGCAAAAAGTCCGCGCCAGTTCACTTTTTGAACGGCTTTGCCCGGCCACCTGCCTTAAATCGCTGTCCTGACCCGTCCGGCGGCTACAACTTCAGCTGTCAGCACACGGTCGGACTGGGTATTGCGTACCCGGATGCGCTCGCCCAGCCGGCCATTGCCCATGGCGGTGCCCGCGGTGGAAATGGACACGCTTCCCGCCCGCAGCTCGATATTGACCTGGTCTCCCCGGCGGACCATGAGCGGCGCATCCAGCGCGGCCTGGCGGAAGGCCTCACCGGCGTTGATGGGGCGGCGGACCTCCATGCCCAGCAGGCTTTCCACATCATCGATATGGCCCTGGCGCAACTGGCTGATATTGATGGTACGGGTTTCGATATCCGCTGTCGTGACCCTTTCGCCCCGGGCCAGGTTTCTTGCAGCCAGGGGGACGGATCGGTAGATCGCCACCTGGGCGGGTACATAGATCGCCCAGCCACGCTCACCCTCGCAACGAACATGCACGGTCACATGTCCTCCGGCCAGGCGGGAGTCATTGGCCTTGAGCGCCAGCGGTTGCTCGCAACGCGGCAGTTGCAGGCGAGGGTCCAGGTTGTTGACGCTGACCTCAAGGCGCTCCGGGCCCGCCTCCTGGTAAAAACGGTTCAGGTACTGGGCCACTGAGGCCTGGATAGCATCCAGGGGCTCATGGGGACTGGCCAGGCTGGCGGCGCTGGCCAGCAGCAACAGCCCTGCCTGCCAGAAACGTTGAATCTGGCGACTGGATAAAGTCATGCAAAAATTACGTGGTCTCATAATATTGTCCTATCCTCATAGGGTGGACGCGGGCCGGGTATCTGACCAGGATTCACTCAGCTCAAGATTGACGGAATTCTGCCGCTAATGGGCTATGACAGATTTCAAGCAAGTAACGTGCCGTAACCCGGACGTTTCTTGACCGGGCCGGTCATCGACCTGGCCGATACATCAATAAGCAAGTGGGGGAGTGACATGGCCGGAGTGATGGACAGCGTCAACCAGCGTACACAACTGGTGGGACAGAACCGTTTGGAGCTCCTGTTGTTTCGCCTGGGCGGACAGCAGCTTTACGGGATCAACGTGTTCAAGGTCAAAGAGGTGCTTCAATGTCCGCCGCTGAACGCTATTCCCGGCCGCAACGCCGTGGTGCGGGGCGTTGCCCATATCCGTGGCGGTACCTTGCCGATCATGGACATGAACCTCGCCATCGGCCGCCGCCCCCTGCCTGACATCGAAAGCTGCTTTGTCATCATCACGGAATACAACCGGACGGCGCAGGGGTTCCTGGTGCGCTCGGTGGAGCGCATCGTTAATATGAACTGGGGCGATATCCATCCGCCACCCAAGGGCGCCGGGAAGGAGCATTACCTGACGGCCGTTACCCAGGTGGATGGCCAGTTGGTTGAAATCATCGACGTGGAAAAAATCCTCGCCGAGGTTTCACCCGCACGCGAAGAAATCAGCGCCGGGGTGGTGGATGAAGGCATCGCCGACCATGTGGTGCAGAAGCATGTATTGATCGTGGATGATTCCACCATCGCCCGCAAACAGGTGCAGCGTGTGGTGGAAGCCATGGGTATCCGCACGACCATGCGCAAGGACGGCCAGGAAGCGCTGGATTACCTGAACGACCTGATCAAGGCCGGCAAGGACCCCTATAACGAGCTGGTCATGATCATCTGTGATATCGAGATGCCGGAGATGGATGGCTACACCTTCACGGCGGAGGTGCGCAACAATCGCAAGCTCAAAAACCTGCATATCATCCTTCACACATCCCTCAGCGGCGTATTCAATGAGGCCATGGTGAAAAAAGTCGGCGCGGATGATTTTCTGGCAAAATTCCACCCGGATGAGCTGGCCCGCCGGGTCAATGACCGGGTGCTGGCCCTGACCGGGGATGATCTGCTGGACTCGGCGGGTGGCTGATGGCTGGCGGAGCGGTGGGTTGAAGGCCTTTGGTTATTTATGAGTAGAGACATCGGACGCAAGGATTTGGGCAAGGGGGCGGCTGTGCCTCCGGCACAGCCGGGCACAGGTCCGGGAGCGGAGATCAGCCGCCTGCTGGCCGGCAGCCTGCCCAAAACCGGGCGGGATAATTTCGATCAGGCAGAATTCAATGAATTTCGCCAGTTTCTGCAGGATGCCTGCGGCATTGCGCTGGGTGACAACAAACAGTACCTGGTGTCCAATCGCATCCGCCGGTTGCTGGAAGATCATCAATTGTCTTCCTTCAGTGAGCTAGTGCGCGCGCTCAAGTTGAGCAGCAGTCGCCGTCTGAAAGACCAGGTCATCGACGCCATGACCACCAATGAAACCTTCTGGTTTCGCGATATCTATCCCTACGAGCACCTCAAGAACACCCTGCTGCCGCAACTGATGGGCAACCGCCAGACGGGCGGGGTCCGTATCTGGTCCGCGGCCTGTTCATCGGGACAGGAGCCTTACTCCATCAGCATGGCGGTGGAAGAGTACAAGCGCCAGACCATGGGCGCCCTGGCGCGTCCGGTGCAGATCGTCGCCACCGATCTGTCCAGCATCGTGCTCGAGCAGGCCCGCCGCGGCGAGTACGACCGGCTGTCGATATTGCGGGGCCTGACACAGGAGCGGCTGGATCGCTATTTCGACCAGCCCTCGGAAAACACCTGGCGGGTCAAGTCGTTCATCCGTGAGCGCATCGAATTCCGCCCGCTCAACCTGCTGGATTCCTATGGGGCGCTGGGCAAATTCGACATCGTGTTTTGCCGCAATGTCCTGATCTATTTCAATGCCGAACTCAAGCGCCAGATCCTGCAGAAAATCCACGCGGCGCTCAAACCCCAGGGAATTCTCTACCTCGGCTCCTCCGAAGGACTGGCGGGTGCCGGCGACCTCTTCGAGATGGTCCGCTGTGAGCCGGGTATCCTGTACCGCGCCATCTGACCACAGGCTTGCCGCCGCCCGGCCGGGGCGGTAAACCCTTGCCGCTTTGCCTTGCCGCTCCCTGTTCATGCCTTGACCAGCGATGCGGCAGCGTTAAAAAAAACCAGATAAATCAATCTATTATGTGGTGGTCCGGCCTTTGGCACAGGCCTTGCTTTATTCGCTGTGAACGGCACTCTCACCCGACAGTGCCCCCGGTTACAGCGGAAACCCCTATGTCCATTTCGTTTGATAAAGCCCTGGGAATCCATGAAAGCGCACTGCGTGTCCGTGGGCAGCGTGCCTCCATCCTGGCGAACAACCTGGCAAACGTGGATACCCCTAATTACAAGGCCAAGGACCTGGATTTCAAACAGGCCCTGGCCCAAAGCGGCGGTGCCCAGCGGGGTTTTGCCGTGCAGGTCACCAACGAAAAGCATTTTGCCGGTTCCGGGACGGGGGAAGACCCCAACGTCCTCTACCGCGTGCCACACCAGCCCTCCATCGACGGCAACACTGTGGAAGACCAGATAGAGCACGCGGAATACATGAAAAACGCCTTGGCCTTCCAGGCCAGTTTTACGTTCCTGAACAGTAAATTCAAAGGTCTCACCAGCGCCCTGCGCGGTGATTGATAAGCGGGAGCCACGTCATGGCATTGGGAAACATCTTTGATATCGCCGGCTCAGGCATGAATGCCCAGAGCCTGCGCCTGAACACCACCGCCAGCAACCTTGCCAACGCGCAGTCGGCCAGTTCCAGCACGGATCAGGTGTACCGCAATCGCCAGCCGGTGTTTGCCGCCATCCAGCAGCAGGCCATGGCCGTGTCCGGATTTGATGCCCATGCGGATGCCAGCGCGGGTGTGCAGGTGCTCGGTATCGTGGAAAGTGACGCGCCCTTGCAGCGCCGCTACGAACCGCACCATCCCCTCGCGGATGAGGAAGGTTATGTGTTTTATCCCAATGTGAATGTGGTCGAGGAAATGACCAACATGATCTCGGCTTCACGCTCGTTCCAGATGAACGTTGAAGTCATGAATTCCGCCAAACAAATGGTACAGCGTGTACTGACCCTGGGTCAGTAGGAGTGGATAGATGAGCCAGGTCAACAACGATAGCGCCAGTGCGTCCAGCATACTGAGCCACCTGAATATCAATAACCAGCCCCAGACTAAAAAGAGCAATGAGCTCGGACAGTCGGCGTTTCTGGAATTGATGATCGCGCAGCTGAATAACCAGGACCCGCTGAGTCCCCAGGACAACACGGAGTTTGTCGCGCAGCTGGCGCAATTCAGTTCGGTGGAGGGCCTGGAGCGGCTCAACAACAACTTCCAGAGTTTTACCAATACCTTCATGTCCAACCAGGCGTTGCAGGCATCGTCGCTGGTGGGCCGTTCAGTAACGGTCGCCGGTGACCAGGCGCGCCTGCTGGCGGGCGATGTGGTCTCCGGCAGCATCACCGTGCCGCAAAGTGCGCCGGACCTGACCATCAATATCTATAACCAGGTCGGTTCGCTCATGGCCCAGATTCCGGTGGGCAGCGTGCCCGCAGGTGAAACCGTATTCCGCTGGGATGGCGAATTCATCGAGGTGAATGGAAAACTGCTCGATTGGCAGGCCGGCCAACCGGCGCCAGCGGGTGAATACCGTTTTGAAGTCTTCGCCACCCAGGATGGCAACGCGGAGCAATTGGACACGGCACTGAGTGCCAACGTGAACAGTGTGACGCTGGGTGCCGATGGCAACCTGACGTTGAACCTGGCTGGCGTTGGGCCGGTGAATATCAGTGAAGTCAAACAATTCAACTAAAGCCCCAGTCATGAATTCTTGATGACCGGGGACAGGTAACTCTACAGACAGGAGTAGGCCATGTCGTTCAATACCGCACTCAGTGGCATTCGCGCCGCCAACGCAGATTTATCGGTGACAGGTAACAATATCGCCAACGCCGGCACCACGGGATTCAAAACCGCGCGTACCGAATTCGGCGATGTCTATACCAGCACGCTACTGGGCAGCGGTTCCAATACGCCTGGCAGCGGTGTCACCTTGCAGATGATCCGCCAGCAGTTTACCCAGGGCAATCTGAAGTTCACGGAAAGTTCGCTGGATCTGGCCATCAACGGCAGCGGCTTTTTTATCGTGAGTCAGGACGGCGACCAGCTGTACACCCGCGCGGGTCATTTCGGTTTGGACAAGCACGGCTACGTGGTCAATAACACCGGAGCCTACTTGCAGGGTTACACCGCGAATTCCGCCGGCAACATCGGTGGCATTCTCGGCAACCTGCGCGTTGATGTCACCACCCAGGCTCCGCGCCAGACCACCTCCATGACGGCCGCCTACAACCTGAATGCCAACGAATCCGTATTGGAAAGCACCGGCACCCGGTTTGCGACCGATGGAGCATCGGTGGGTGTGGCGCAATCGGGATTGTTGCAGTCAACCACCACCGCGTTGCCCGTCGGTGCCGTGGCGACGCCGATCAACTTCACCGCCAACCCGACAACCTTTGAGATCAACCTGTCCGGCAGTACACCGCCATCGGGGAATGGCACTGTTCTGGTCACGCTCAACTCGTCCACCGCCAACTCCGTGCAGGATATCGCCAACCTGATCAACAGCGCCATTTACGGCTCGGCTGCGCCGATCAACGTGCAGGCTGTGGATAATGGCGGCAACCTGGAGTTCCGCGACCTGACGGCGGGCGCGCCCTCAACCATCACGCTGGCCAATATCACCGGCGCTAACGCCCTGTCAGCCTCGCTTGGCGGCGCCGGTGCATCGGTAGCGGGCATTCCCTCAGTGAACAACGGTTATCAGGCGCAAACCCTGGTGATCGAAGGGCCCACGGGCGCTGAACTGACCTATACCAGTGTCGAAGGTGCTTCAGCGGCACAGACAGCCTCTGAACTGAACGCGCTGGCCGGTATCTCCGCGACGGCGAGAACGGAAGCCACGGTGTTCGCGGCGGGATTCGACAACAGCAATAACAACCTGACTCTTAATGGGGTCGTGCTCAGCTCCACGACGCTCGCCGGCCTTGAAGATGAAATCAACGCATTGACCACATCGCTGCTGCCGGGCATCCGTGCCATGGTCAATACCGCCGGTGATCTCGAGATCGTATCGAGCGTGGGTACGGATCTGCGGTTTTCATTCTCCGATACCGCCCCGCCGGGTAACGTCGATGTGCTGGGGCGCACCGGTACTGGCGTGCAGACATTGAATACCACCGGCGATGCGCTGGTGGTCGGCGGCAACATCACCATCGTCATGGATGAAGGTTATGCCGTGACGGACAGCGTGCCTGCGGTGGGCAATATCTTCGCGCCATTCTCGGCGTTGAGCTTTACCGCTGTGCCGATCAATGCCTTCGATCCGCTGGATCAGAATACCTACAACCACGCCACGTCCTCCACGGTATTCGACAGCCTGGGCAATCCCCACATCATCACCAAGTTTTTCGTCAAGCAGCCGTATGATCCCTCGAATCTGTCCACCTCGCCCAATCACTGGGTGATGTATGTGCAGATCGATGGCCGCAACGTGGGCGATCCCGATCCGGCGCTGCCTCCACCGCAAAACACCGAGCCGAGCATGGCGTCCTTCAATGTGCACTTCAATTCCGATGGCACCTTGAACCAGGCGCTCACGGATACCATGCTGGTTTCCAACTGGCGGCCGGTGGGAACCGAGGGCCAGGACCTGGGTGCGCTTGGACCGCTGAATGTCCTGCAGGGCGGTTCCATTCCGGTGGTCGAACCGGCGACCAGTTCCAACTTCCAGATCGACCTGACCGGCTCCACCCAGTTCGGCAGCGGCTTCGCGGTTGAAAACCGTGATCAGAATGGCTATGCGACCGGCCGCCTCACGGGATTGGAAGTGGGCGTCGACGGTATCATTTTCGCCCGCTTCACCAACGGTGAGGCGCAGGTACTGGGGCAGGTGGCGCTGGCCAACTTCAACAACCTGGATGCGTTGAAACCCGTGGGCAATACCATGTGGGCCCAGACGTTTGAATCGGGTGAGGCCATCATCGGCGCGCCGGGTTCCGCGTCCCTGGGGGCCATCAACTCCGGCGCCATCGAGGAATCCAACGTGGATCTGTCGGAGCAGTTGGTCAACCTGATCATCGCCCAGCGTAACTTCCAGGCCAACGCCAAGACGATAGAGACGGCCAACGCCACGACCCAGACGATCATCAACCTCCGGTAATCCCGATCCCGGGATCCAACCCGGCACAAGGTATGGCGGCAAGGGCGGCAGCAACTTGCCGCCATACCTTTTCCGCTTTGCCTGCCCCGATTTCCCGGTTACTGGAAGCACTTGTCCCCCGGTTTTTATTTTTCTTTTGATTTCATTGAGTTAGCTGCTATTTAAGGCAAATTTCCCCTCTTCCTGCCTCTTGGCATCCCCCTTGCAATACCCCCTGTAACGGCAAAACTGCCAAAAAATTGCCTGGAGCGATTTTTGATGCCGCGTCAGCGGCGGCCCGAAGGGTGGCCGCCACGGACGGCAGGCCACCGAAAAACAGCGGAGTCAGTCATGGATAAAGCCTTGTATATCGCAATGACGGGAGCCCGGCACAACATGCTGGCGCAAACCGCCCATGCCAATAACCTGGCCAACCTCAATACCAACGGATTCCGGGCCGACTTTACCCAGGCCCGCAGCATGCCTGTGTATTACGGACCCGGGCAGCCGACCCGTGCCTATTCCCTGACCGAATCACCGGTGGCGGATTTCCGCCAGGGTTCGCTGAACGTGACCGGCCGGGATATGGATATCGCGCTGCAAGGTGAAGGGTTTATCGCGGTCCAGGCACCGGATGGCACCGAGGCCTATACCCGCGCCGGCAACCTGGAGATCGATGCCAATGGCGTGTTGCGCACCGCCAATGGCCTAGCGGTGATAGGCAACGCCGGTCCCATTGCCTTGCCACCACTCCAGAAACTGTCCATCGGCAGCGACGGCACGCTCTCGCTCGTCGCCCTGGGGCAGGGGCCGGAGGCGATGGTGGAGGTGGATCGCATCAAGCTGGTGAACCCGGCGTTGCAGAATCTGGAGAAGGGGGAAGATGGTCTCGTTCGTCAGCGCGATGGCCTCATAGCGCCGCCCGCCGTGGATGTCCGCCTGGCCAGTGGTGTGCTGGAAGGCAGCAATGTCAGCGCGATCCATGAATTCACCCAGATTCTCAGCCTGAACCGCCAATACGAAATGCAAGTGAAATTGATGAAGGATGTGGAACAAAACGCCGAGGTGTCTTCGCAGCTGTTGCGCATCTCCTGATCCTGAATTCTTGACGAGGTTTTTACCATGCACGCCGCACTCTATGTCAGCAAAACCGGTCTCGCTGCTCAGGACAAGCAGCTCACCACCATTTCCAACAACCTGGCCAACGTGGGCACTGTGGGCTTCAAGCGCGACCGCGCCATCTTTGAAGACCTGCTTTACCAGGTGCAGCGCCAGCCCGGCGCCCAGACGACCCAGGATACGGAATTGCCATCGGGCTTGCAGTTGGGTACGGGTGTGCGGGTGGTGGCCACACAAAAACAATTTACGGAAGGTAATTTGCAGATCACCGAGCAGCCTCTGGATGTGGCCGTCAACGGCCGCGGGTTTTTCCAGATTTTGCAGCCTGACGGCACCATCGCTTACACCCGCAACGGTCAGTTTCAAATCAATGGCGAAGGCCAGATCGTGAACAACGAGGGCTTGTTGCTCGAACCGGCGCTGGTGGTTCCCGAAGGGACGAGCCGTATCACCATCAGCACCGATGGCGTGGTCAATGCGTATCTGACCGGCGAGGTGGCGCCGCAGCAGCTGGGCGATATCCTGCTGGTGGATTTTGTGAATCCGGCCGGCTTGCAGGCTGTGGGTGGCAACCTGTTTCTGGAAACCGTAGCCAGCGGCAACCCGCAACAGGGCGCGCCGGGTGAAAACGGCATGGGCCGCCTGTTGCAGGGAACTCTCGAAGGCTCCAACGTTGATATCGTGGAAGAGATGGTCAACATGATCACCACGCAGCGCGCCTATGAACTCAATTCCAAGGTGGTGTCCACCGCTGACCAGATGTTGCAGTACGTCAGCCAGACACTTTAACGCCCTGATTACCTGGAGCCCCGGATCATGAGCCTCTATTTCCGTTGCCACCGATTGTGGTTATTGCTCGGCGCGCTGTCCCTCGCAGCCTGCAGCACCAGCAACCAGGTGGTGCGCGATGATCCTTATTACGCGCCGACCATCGCCGGTGTTGGCACCTTGCCCCAACGGACCGAGGGTTCCCTGTTCCAAAGCTCCTATGGCTTGAACCTGTTTGACGACCGCAAGGCGCTGCGTGTTGGCGACATCATCACCATCACGCTGAACGAGCGTACGGTATCGCGTAAGAATGCAGCCGTGAACACCACAAAAGACAGCCAGATAAACTTCAACGCCGGTTCGGTACTGGGCAACATTCCAACCATCAATGGCAATACCCTGGAGACGGATGTCCAGCATCAGCGCAATTTTTCCGGTAACGCCGGTGCTGATCAGAGCAACAGCCTGCAGGGCAATATCACGGTCACCGTGGCGGAAGTCTTGCCCAACGGCAACCTGGTGGTGCGCGGTGAAAAATGGATGACGCTCAATCGCGGTGATGAATACATCCGCATCAGCGGCATCGTGCGTCCCGATGATATTTCGCCCGACAACAACGTACCTTCGACACGCCTGGCAAACGCCAAGATTTCCTACAGCGGCACCGGCAGCCTGGCCGATACGCAATCCATGGGCTGGTTGTCACGCTTCTTCAACAGCGAATACTGGCCTTTCTGAGCGGAGAGACGCAATGAAATTTCTGCATGTAACCCTTGCCATCAGCCTGCTGCTATCCGCTGTGGCCGCACAGGCTGATCGTATCAAGGACCTGGCGTCGGTAGCGGGCGTCAGATCCAATCAGTTGATCGGTTACGGCCTGGTGGTGGGATTGGATGGTACCGGCGACCAGACCACGCAATCGCCGTTTACCACGCAATCCTTCAACAGCATGCTCAAGCAGTTTGGCATCACTGTCCCGCCGGGTACCCGCATGCAGATGAAAAACGTCGCGGCCGTCATGATCCAGGCCGAGCTGCCACCCTTTGCCAAGCCTGGCCAGACGCTGGACATTACCGTGTCATCCATCAGCAACGCCAAAAGCCTGCGCGGCGGCAGCCTGCTGGTGGCGCCGCTCAAGGGCCTGGACGGCGAGGTGTATGCCATTGCCCAGGGCAACCTGGTGGTTGGCGGATTCGGTGCGGCGGGTGCGGATGGTTCCAGCATCAAGGTGAATGTGCCGAGTGTCGGCCGTATTCCCGGTGGTGCTATCGTCGAACGCATGGTTGAGACCCAATTTGCCGCGGGCCAGCCGGTTATTTTCAATCTGCATCGCGCGGATTTCACCACCGCCAATCGCGTGGCGCAGAGCATCAACAAATTACTGGGCCCGGATACCGCCCGTCCCATGGATGCCGTGTCGATCGTCGTGGATGCTCCGGTCAACCCGGCGCATCGCGTCGATTTTCTGGCGCTGCTGGAAAATATCGAAGTAACGCCCGGTGAGGAAGCGGCCCGCGTCATCATCAATTCCCGTACCGGTACCATCGTCGTGGGGCAGAATGTGCGTGTCTCGCCCGTGGCCGTCACGCACGGCAGCCTCACGGTGTCCATCACCGAGAGCCTGGGTGTCAGCCAACCCAATCCCCTGGGGGCTGGCCAGACTGTGGTCGTGCCCTCATCACAGATCGAGGTCACGGAAGAAACCAATCCCATGTTCAAGTTTGCGCCGGGCGCGACCCTGGATGAGATCGTCAAGTCGGTCAATAACGTCGGTGCATCGCCGGGTGATTTGATGGCCATCCTCGAGGCCTTGAAACAGGCTGGCGCGCTCAAAGCCGAATTGGTGGTGATCTGATGCTGCCGCTATCCGGTCTGCCTGCCGCCACCGTCGCCAGGGACTCTGTTCTGGAGGCTAATCCACTGAGTCACGTCAGGGCCATGGGACGCACCGATGATCCCCAGGCGCTCAAGGAAGTGGCCAAGCAGTTTGAAGCCATTTTCATCCAGCAGATGCTGAAAAGCATGCGTGCCGCCAATGCCGTGTTTGTCGAGGACAGCTACTTCAACAGCAACGAAATGCAATTCCATCAGGAACTGCTGGACCAGCAGATGTCCCTGGAATTGAGCAGTGGCCGTGGACTGGGGCTGGCTGATGCCCTTTACGCACAATTGCAGCGTGCTTATGGCCAGGATGCTCAGGCATCCGGACAGGCGCCTGCGATTGAAAGCCTGCCGGAACCAGTGAAGCACCGCCATGTATCCGCGGAATGGAATGCACTGGCGGCGGTATTGGGCAATGGTGATGCTATCGCACAGAATCCCTTTGCTGGTGGGGTGTCGCATCCGGTTCCCAATCCGTTTGCGCGCTCCACCAACGCTGCACAGTCAGCCACCGCGGCGGGCCATAAAAACGCCGTTGCCGAATCGCCGGAATCCTTTGCCGCCCTGTTGCGGCCTTATGCCGAGCAGGCGGCCGGGCAGTTGCAGATAGATCCCGATGTGCTGCTGGCCCAGGCCGCGCTGGAAACCGGTTGGGGACGGCATGTCATCCACACCCGGGAGGGTGAAAACACGTTCAACCTGTTCAATATCAAGGCGGACCATCGCTGGCAGGGCGAGCGGGTCAATGTCATGACGCTGGAATACCGTCAGGGCGTGGCGCAACAGGAGCGCGCGGATTTCCGCCGCTACACGAGCTACGCGGAAAGCTTTGCGGACTATGTGCACTTCATGCAAAACAATCCCCGCTACCGCCAGGCACTCGCCAGTGGTGATGACGCCCATCGTTACGCCCAGGAACTGCAAAATGCCGGTTACGCGACAGACCCGAATTATGCAAGAAAGATTCAGCATATCCTCGCCGGTGATCGCCTGGCAGCCGGTTCTGTGCAAACGGATGGGCCAGGCAGCGATTCCCCGTCTGCTGCTGACGAGATTAACGGAGGCTGATCATGTCGGGCATTCTCTCCAACGCGATATCCGGATTACAGGCCAGCCAGAATGCCCTGCGTACCGCCGGGCATAACATCGCCAATGCCAACACTGCCGGATTCAGCCGACAGGAAGTCCACTACGTCACCCGGACGGAACAAAAGGCAGGACAAGCGGGTTACATCGGCAGCGGTGTCACTACCCGCTCGATAGAGCGGATAGTGGATGAGTTCGTCAGCGCCCAGCTGCGACTGGATACTTCCACATTTCATCAGCTCGATAAATACAACACCAACATCGGCAAGGTCGACAAGCTGTTCGCCGATATGTCCACGGGTCTTGCCGGTGGACTGCAAAGCTTTTTTGCCGCCTTGCAGAATGGCGCGGATGATCCTTCATCCGTACCGGCACGGCAGCTCATCATTACGCAGGTCGATGCCCTGGCGACACGTTTCAATAACCTCTACGACCGGATTGTCGACATTGAAAAGGGCGTCAACCGGGAAATCGAAGCCATCACCCAGCAGATAGGTTCACTGGCCAAATCGGTAGCCGAACTCAACCAGGCCATCGGTCAGCGCTCCGCCTCCGGTACCGGGCCGCAGCCCAATGACCTTATGGACCAGCGCGATGAAGCGCTGCGCAAATTGTCCGAGCTGGTATCCATCCAGGTGGTGCAACAGGATGGCAGGGATGTTGATGTTTTCATCGGGAATGGGCAGCCGCTGGTGGTGGGAACGACGGTCAGCCAGTTCAGCGTGAGGGATGGCGGACAGATATTTTTGTCCAACGGCATCCAATCCGCCAATGTGACCAGGCAGATCACCGGCGGGCAGATTGGCGGGTTGCTGACGTTCCGCGAAGATATCATTGCCACTTCGCTCAATGAGCTGGGGCGTATCGCGATCGTCATATCCGATGAATTCAACCAGCTGCAACAACAGGGCTTGGACCTGGATGGCGATTATGGCCAGTTGATGTTCCGCGATATCAATGAGCTGTCGCTGACCTACGACCGGGTTCGCCACGGCCAGAACGCGCCGCCGGATAACCGCGTGCTGGCGTTGCGGATCGATGATCCCGGCCAGATCACCTCCAGCGATTACCGGTTCGATATCCTGCCGGGCACCAACAACTATGCGGTTACCCGCATCGCCGATAACACACTGGTCACCCAGGGATTGCTCAACGGTTCCTATCCGCTGGAAATTTCCTTTGACGGGCTGACCCTGGAGTTGCAGAGTGGCAGCTTCCAGGGCGGGGATTCTTTCACACTCCAGCCCACCCGCAAGGGCGCCAACGCCATCAAGGCGGAAATCAGCCGACCGGAGGATCTGGCGTTTGCATCGCCCGTCCGCACCGGTTCGGATATGGGTAATATCGGCAACGGCATCATCAGTGCGGGTGAGGTGTTGTCGATGGTGGACGCCAGTGGTAATCGCCTGCCGGCATTCTCGCAGTCCGGCCAGCTTTCACCGCCGGTCATCATTCGCTTTACATCGCCGACCACCTACGATGTCCTGGATAACACCGATCCGGCCAATCCCGTCCATTTGAATCCACCGATCCGTGAACAGATTTTCGTTCCCGGGCGCGACAATTTTATTTTCTCCCAGGACCCGGGCGAAACACGCATCACAGGGCAGGGCGCCCGCCTGGGATTGCCTGACGGACGCATGCCCATGTCTCCGGTTACCGCGGCGACACCGGCCCAGTCGAATGGCTACCCGGTGGAGCAGATGATTTTCTCACTGCCCGATCCCATTACCGGTTTGACGCAAACCCGCACCCTCACTACGACGGCCAGCGCGTCGGCGGCACAGACCGCGGCCTTGCTCAACAGTGTGCCCGGTGTCTCGGCCAATGCGTTCACCACGGCAACGATTACCGATATCAATATTGATCCGGCTGGCTTTACCCATCCCCTGCAAATCAGCATCAATGGCGAGGACTTGCTGGAATACACGGGCATGAACCTGGCGCAGTCCGTGCCTGAGCCGGGTCCTGGAGATATCAATCGCGAAGCCTTCAACGATTACCTGGCTGAACGCATCAACAGTAATCCCAATCTCAACAACCTGGGTATACGCGCTGTCAGTGGCGCCAACCCGGTCACCGGCGCGCCCGAACTCAGACTGGTTGCGTCGTCAGGCGCGAACCTGGATATCCGTTTCACCGCCAGCGATGCAACACCCAACAGTATCAGCGTCAATGACAGCCAGGGAAATCCCAATGTGGTATTGGCCGGTGTGGATGACGCGCTGACATCGGACCGCGAACAGAGCGCGGTGACCGTGGGTGGGCGGATAGACCTGGTATTGACCGACGGTGTCAGCCTGCGGACCGCTCCCGCCACATCACAGTTGCTGGGTGACAGCAGCTCACCGGCATTTGCGCAGTCATCCTTCCTGGGGTATCAGGTTTCCATCAAGGGACAACCGCAGGGCGGTGATGTTTTCACTGTGGATTTCAACACCAACGCCAGCAACGACAACCGTAATGCACTCAAGTTTGTCGCGCTGGAAACCACCGCGACCACGGCGGGCGAGTCCCTGTCGTTCAGCGAAGCCTACGGGCGCCTGGTGGAAGTCGTGGGCACCAAGAGTAACCTCTCGTCGATCAATACAGCGGCAAGCAAAAGCCTGCTGGAACAGACCCAGAGCCTGCGCGACAGTATCTCCGGTGTGAACCTGGACGAAGAAGCCGCCAACCTGATCAAGTTCGAACAGATGTACAACGCCAACGCGCGTGTCATTTCGGTGGCGCGGGAATTATTCGACACCCTGCTGAGTGCGGTGCGTGGTTAAGCAAACAGATAGCCGATACAGGTAAGCCATCATGCGTGTGTCAACATCGCAGATTTACAACATCGCCAACATCAGCATGAAGCAGTCGCAAACGGCGGTTGTGAAAACTCAGGAGCAGATTGCCACGGGTAAACGCCTGCTGACACCGGCGGATGATCCCGTGGCGGCGACGAGCATCCTGCAAATCAAGCAGGAGCTGGCGCGTATCGAGCAGTACAACAAGAATATCAATATTGCCGAGAACAACCTTGCGCTGGAAGACACCACGCTGAAATCGGTCATCAACCTGGTCCAGCGCATGCAGGAAATCGGTGTCTCCGCCGGTAACACCGCCGTGATGACGACAGCGGATTACCAGGCGCTGGCTGCGGAAGTCGAAAGCCGCATCCAGGAACTCCTCAATTTGCAGAATACCCGCAACGCTTCCGGCCAATACATCTTTGCCGGTTACCAGGGCAGCACCCTGCCATTTGCGCTGGATGGCGAGGGGCGTGTCAGTTATCACGGCGATGAAGGGCAGTTGCGCCTCCAGGCGTCCACGACGGTCATGGTTGCGGTGAGTGATTCCGGCCGCCGGCTCTTCGTGGATATCCCGAGCGCTCACAATACCTTTATCACCGAAGCCTCTTCCGCCAACCGCTCCGTGCCGGCGGCGACGATCAGCCTGGGCGAGGTCATCACCCAGGAGGAATATGACAGGCTTTTTCCCGAGAACCTGGTGGTCACCTTCAACGATCCGGGCGCGGTGGTGCCGTCGGGCCCGAATTTCACCATCACTGAGCGAAACTCGGGGCGGGTGCTGGTGGCAAACCAGCCGCACCTGAGCGGCCAGCCGATCGACGTGGCGGGCATACGCTTCAATATCAGCGGCGTCCCCAATCCCCCTGTTGCCGCGAGCCTGCCATTTACGCTGGCGGGTCCGGTGGATTTTTCCGCAGCGCCGGCAACCGTGACCGTGACCGTGGGAGGGGTGAGTGAAACCCTGGTGCTGGACCAAAACGTCACCAACACGGCCGATCTGCTGTCAGCCCTGGGTGCCAGTGCCGAGACGGTGCCCGGCAGCGGCGCGGGGGATAACCAGGCAAAACTGCAACGGCTGGGACTGGTGCTGGACCCGGTCCATGGCCTGGTTTCACCCAATGGCGCAAACATAACCCTGCGCAATGGCAGCCCGGCTATCGATACCGTGACGGGTTTGAGCACCCAGGCCGCGGGGGTGACCTCCAGCAATGGCGTGCCGGGTGACAAGTTCTTCATCAATTCCAGCAACAAGGAACCGCTATTGGGAACCCTGGCCCGTTTCGCGGACGCCATGCGCAATGTCGAGGACTCGCCCGCCAGCAAGGCCGAACTGGCCAAGATAGTGGCAAAGACCCTGGATAACCTCCAGAACGCGGTAACCCGCATTTCGGCGGTACAGGGCGAGGTGGGGGCCCGTCTCAATACCCTCGAAAGCGCCAAGGACCTGAATGTGGATGCCAACCTTTTTGGCAACCGGGTGCTGGAGCAGCTGGAGGCACTGGATTATGCGGAGGCCTCCACACGCCTGGCCATGGAGAGTTTCGTGCTCAGCGCCGCGCAGCAGAGCTTCGTCAAGGTCAGCCAATTGACCCTGTTCAGCTACATCTGATGACCGCGATATCCCCGATCCTGGCAACCGGGTTGGGGCATCCCCTGTCTTTACTGCCGGAACCTGCCCTAACCACTTGATATACAAGGGTACTTCTGCTAGCCTGCGCCCCCTTGCTGGGACATGCGTCATCGTCAACCCGTTAACCATTACTGGCATTGGCCGCAACTGCTGGCGCCATCCACAGGTAGTTGCAGCTATTCATCAACTGGCCCGTACCTATGGCAGTACGGTATCACAGGGTTTGGCCGTTTATAGCCTTATAAATAGCGGACTCTGGGCAATCTACAGGTATTACCCATGAGCGAAAGTTTTGCTGAGCTGTTTGAAGAGAGTTTGAAGACCGTTGACATGGTGCCGGGCACCATCGTAACCGGTGTGGTCATCGATATCGACAAGGACTGGGTGACTGTTCACGCCGGCCTGAAATCCGAAGGTGTTATTCCCGCCGAGCAGTTCCGCAACGAACTGGGCGAGCTGAACCTGCAAATCGGTGACGAAGTCCAGGTAGCCCTGGAAAGTGTTGAAGACGGTTTCGGTGAAACCCGTCTCTCCCGCGAAAAAGCCAAGCGCGCCGAGGCCTGGAAAATCCTCGAAGCAGCTCATACCGCTGATGAAGTTATCAAGGGTGTCATCAATGGCAAGGTCAAGGGTGGTTTCACCGTTGACGTGGCCAGCATCCGCGCCTTCCTGCCGGGTTCTCTGGTGGATGTCCGCCCCGTGCGCGAAACCACTCACCTGGAAGGCAAAGAGCTCGAATTCAAAGTTATCAAGCTCGACCAGAAGCGCAACAACG
>CAYWCW010000011.1:0-99666 GCA_964456865.1 uncultured Cellvibrionaceae bacterium | reverse complement strand
GACAAACACATCAGCTTGTAGCTCAGTGGATGACACAGAGTTATGAACAGCCTCTAAAAAGTTACACGATATGGTAGGGTATATTGAGCGAAGGCATTGGAGCCTAGAAAAACCATTAATACTAAATGCAGAACTAAAAAAAGAGTCTTTGAAAACTTATTTGCTATCATCTTAATTTCCTTAACTTTTAAGTGCCATCTAAGTTAAACCATCCACACCGTGTGTTATTTCATATAACCACGGCCATAATCCTATCATTTCGGTAATTTTTGTGACAAGTGATTTTAGCTTTTACTTAATTTTTTGTTTTTCATTGGGGTTTTTGTATTTTATATACTGCAGATTTGATCGACTTCTGTTTCAGTCGAAATAAGAGGCAAAGCTGAGGTGCCAGCCACGACTTACTCAATAGCTGCGATAACAGATTTGTGTCTACACTTGTCAGATAAAAAATTGCCATTGTTGTGGATGTTCACAAATTAATAATCAGCTGCGGTTTTGCCAATAAACTGAATTAACGATATTTTCCCATGATTTATTTAATTGGATTGAATTAGATAAATGGGTGATCCGCGCAGTTCGACAGCCGGTGATGCCAAAGATTGTCCATAACTGTCGTATGCCTGATCGTGGGCAATGGTCGGCACGGTTGTTGTTAAGTCATTGGCCCATGCCATGAAGACCGTTTTATCCCGCGTCTCAAACTCAAACACATAGGTTTTGGCTTGGGTATCGTGTTTGCGGATAAATTGCGCATCGCCCAACAGGGACAGGAAAAACGCTAGCGCCTTGAAGGCAGGGCGGGGGCGGAAATTATCCAGGTCATCCACCAGGCCGTACCCGTGGGCTGAAAGCCGCCACCAGAATACCTGCTCCACATGGCCTGAGCACAGGGTGATGGCCAGGTAGCGCAGCATATAGTCGGCGTAAACGTCTTCGGTTTCACCGGGTTCTTCGCGCCGCCATTTGGGCGCCTCGTAAGGACAACCAATCGGCGACCAGATGCCGGTGTATTTCACCGGCCAATTCACTTCTGACACAATCACCTTGTCATCACACCGGTCCGACCACTGGGCCAGGGCTTTCAGCAGCGCACATTTTTCCAGTGTGGAATACTTGCCCTGTTTGTTTTCCGGTGCACCGCGCCGATCGACGTACAGCAGGTGTGACAGTGCGCTCAGGGGTTGGTCTGCGGGAATGGTTTTCAGGGCTGCGATAGTGGGATGGTATTCAAAGTCGATGCAGGCCGACCCGGTCAATCGGATTTGCGGATAGCGTTTCTGCAAAGTGAAGGCGGGTTTCATGAGTGCCGCATACTCGTCGGCACTCCAGACACCCCATTTTACCCGGTTGAAGGCATGGGTAATTTCGATGTGCGCCACCTTATCGGCGATGGCGCCGATGACGGTATCGAGAAAGCCGGCCCATGTTGCCGGCTCCAGCAATGCGCGGCGATCCTGAAGAATCGCTGCCATGATTTCTATGCCCTGCCGATGCAGGTGATCGACCAGTTGAATACCCCGTTCCCAGTCGGCTTCGCTTTCGTGATGACAAAAACGCACCAATACTGGCGGATTGCCCAGCGTCTTCAATAAGGCCAGTTCTTGCTCGATGTAGTCAGGTTGCGGATGCAAGGCGACACCAATACGCCCTTTCAGATTGAGCGGCCGTTGATAGCTGGCAGCGAGCAGCTGCCGATAGTGTTTGGCAATGGTCGGCATGGCCAGCACGGAATGCCAGGCGGTTTTGAGTACATAGCCTAGCGATCGGTAGCGGTTCTTTTCCCGGCGTTCGAGCACTGTCATCGGCTGCGCTGACTTTTCATCCCATAGCCAGATATCCTGCGGCGAGGGGTATACGGCTTTGGCCGGCGTCTTGTGGCGGTTCTTCAGGTAGCGCAAAAAGAAGCGCAGGGGGCGGCGGTACTTGCGGGAGCGTGTATGCCATTCAAACCGGCGGCGAAACTTTTTCTCGAGCTTGTCCAGTTCTTTGGGGATGTCCTCATGCTGGCAATAAATGAACTTGAAGATTTTCAGGTAGGCGCCGGGAAGTATGATGCGTGAAAGATCAAAAGCCCGCTGTGCGTTGCTGAGTGGCTGATCCTGGATAGTGCAACGGTTCAGGTCGATAAACTGCGGTTGTTCCCATTGCCCCTGCTCATCGCGCGGCAACAGGATGTTCTGGTTGCCCATGTCGCCATGCATGAACCCGGCATCATGCATGGCGCGAATCGCGGGAGCAACCACATGCAACAGCTCCATCAAGGGTGCGTTGTCACGTTGGTGATAGTAAATAGCCGACAGCGCATCGCGAAAGCAGATGGCGGGTTCATAACGGCACAGATAATAACTTTCCAGGAGCCGGCCGTTTTCCCAGCGGTCCAGCCAGGCAATGGGGGCAGGTGTTCCAATGCCCCGTTCCTGCAAGTAAACCGCCGCACGAAAGGAGCGTTCGGCTTTCGATTTATGGCGGCGGTCGTACCAGTCCTTCAGCAAGGGTTGCCGTTTGAAGATCTTGATGGTGATGATCTCTTGTGCGTCTGTCAGTACCAGGGGCAGTTTGATGACATAGTCGGGTCCATGGGACAGGCGCTCCGCCTGTTCTGTGTGAAGCAGATCGGCGATGGATGCGAGCCGGGCCACGAATGCCGGGTTGTCGAAGGCGGGCGCAACGGCCCCCTGATAGGAGCCTGGCGAAACGGGTGTGATTGCTGATGTGTTCAAACGGAATCCTTGGGTACCGGGGGTATCATCGGACAGGATAATCAGGGTTTGCGGTCGGTGATGCCGTGGCGGGTTTTGAACTGGTGTTCAAAGAGCTTGGCTTCCGTCAGGAAAAAATAACCCGCCTCGAGGTTGGCCTTGATCAATCCACGCCAGCCGCACAGGCAAAAACGGTGCAGAAAGTACAACTTCAGGAACATGACCGGATAGATAAACAACATGCGAAACGGTGAAAATGTCCGCGATTTTGCCAGCCGTTGCTGCGCCTTCAGCGTGGAATAGCGATTCTTCTTGGCGGCCAGGATTTCCGTGGAGTCGTGGCCGTAGTGCTTGATGATGACCGGCAGGATTCGTGTGGACAGGGCTACGTCGATATGTTCGTGCACCAGGTCCGTTTCGCGCCATTTTGCCGCGGATCTGGGATAAACCTTGCGGAAGTGTTTCATCTTCGCAAAGCGCATGCTGGCCCCCATGAAATAGTCGTCGCGGTGGAAGGCAAAGCACTGATTGGGGTGTTGGACGATAGCCCGCTTGACGCCTCGACACCACCTGGCGGCAGGACTTCATCGCCATCCAGGTTGATCACCCAGTCGTGTCGGCACTGGGCCATGGCGAAGGCTTTTTGCCGCGCAAACCCCAGCCAGGGCTGATGGATGACACGCGCTCCATGCCGCTCGGCAATCGCCAGGGTTTTATCGGTCGACCCCGAATCGACGATGAGGATTTCATCCGCACCTGCAAGGCTCGACAGCACCTCGTCGAGGTGGGCTTCTTCGTTCAGCGTGATGAGGTAGGCGCTGAGTTTTACCGTATCGGTTGTCATCCCCAATAACCCAGATGTTTTCTGATTTTGAATTTGCGCAGCAGGTTCCAGGGTTTGGGCCGTGGGTTTTTGCCGCCCCGGGCGATGAAGGCATCAATGGTATCGAGAATCCGCTCAGCGGATTTTCCATCACGGAAAGGATGGATTTCCCTGCCAAAATCCGCGATGGCCTGCATCAGGTCCGCCGGGCGGGCAAGGGCGCGTTCGATGGCGGGTTCGAAGTCCTCGACCCTGTCGATGTCGATCAACTGTGGACCGGGGCGGCGGTTCCTGAAGGTGACCACCGGCTTGCCGCTCAATAAAAATTCGCTCAACGCCGATGAGGTATCCGAACACATCATGTCGACTTCGTGGAAGAGTTCCAGAATGTTGTCATTGGTGGCGAAGTGCAAATGATCATTTTCCAGCGCACGATATTTTGCCACCGTCTCCGCGTTCATCTTGGGATGCAGGGTCACGATCCATTGCCAGCGTCCGGACTGCGACAGGCGTTTCACCTCCGGATACAACAACTCCGCTGCGCTCCATGAAGGCGAAAACGTGGAGTGATAGAGAATGACCGGCTTGTCCCTGACCGGAGGCAGCTCGGCGGGCAGGTGTTGGAAAAAACCATCCAGCTTGGGCCAGCCGGTTTCCACCACGCTGAAATACCGCAGCTTTTGCGCAAGCGCCTCGAAGGCCCGGGTATCCTGCGGGCCGGTGGTGCAATACAGGTCAAACAACCCGCGGATGTAAATGTGGCGGGGCTTGCCCGCGTCAAAGCCGTGAAAGGTCTGTACTTTGACACCGGGAAAAAAATGCGGCACCAGGTTATTGGGTGTGATGACCGCGATGGGATTCCACGCCTTGACGGCTTCGACGCTGGTCAGCAATGTGTCGTGGGGCCCCAGGTCTTCCGCGCCGGGTCCGCCTAAAAACCAGGCAACCTCATCACCCCGCGCTTTGATGGCGGCGTCAATGGGACGCATGATGGCGAGGGTGTATCGCTCGGAGCCGTAGAATAAATAATGTTTTTTCATGGTTTGTGGTTTATCCGGGCTGCGTTCCCGCCTGGGCGGCGAGCTTGGTTTGCAATTCCCGCCAGACGTTTTCCACCTGTATCCCGGTCATGCAGGCGGGTGTATCGGTGGAATTTTCCGGCAGCCATTTGCAATGCCGCTTGTGGCAGGGCATGCAGTCCAAAGGTGTTTCCAGTTGCAAGTTGCTGGTATGGGGACCGATCAACCCCACCTTGGTGGGGGATGTGGCACCGTAGAGGGCAATTGTAGGGGTTTCCAGGGCGCCCGCCAAGTGCGAGAAGCCCGTGTCCAGTCCCACCACACCGGCAGCGCCGACCAGCTTTTCGGCAATCGTGGTGATGGACAGGCGCTGGGGAGGGCGGCTGGCTGACGGGCAGGCGGTGATGATTTCATCGGCCATGGTCCGCTCGCTGTCGCTGCCCCAGATGATGTCCACGCTGAATCCCTGTTCCACCGCCTGGCAGGCCAGGGCTTGCCAGTGGCTGCTGGCCCAGAGTTTGGTCACCCAACTGGTGCCGATGATGAACACCAGCTTGCGGGGGTTTTTGGCAACCTTGGTGAAATTCTGGTTGATGCCGAAGTTGAGCCGGGGTGGCGGTGTATAGTCCAGTATCTGGCCAAAGAGCTGGCGGCTGCGCTCCACGGCGTGCTGATCCTGGCTCACCCGGTGGCGGCGGTTGTAGAGCAGCGCGGCGACCATCTCCCGGGCAGAGCGCTTGCTGTAGCCTTCGAACCGGTGACTGCGCGCGCAGCGGGCGATAAGAGCGCTTTTGAGCAATCCCTGCGCATCGATGACCAGATCATAATGCTGCGTCCGCAAGGCAGTGCGCCAGTTGATGAATTCATGCCAGGCCGCCGCGTTGCGGGCTTTGAGCCAACGGCGCAAGCCCACGGGGATCACCCGCTCGATGGCGGGGTGCCACGCGGCGATCTCCGCAAAGCCCTCTTCGACCACCCAGTCGATCCGGGCCTCGGGATGCGCCTGTTTGAGGTCGGTAATTGCCGGGAATGTATGAAAGATGTCGCCCATGGATGACATCTTGATCAGCAGGATCCGCATGGAAAATTACTGATAATCCTTGTAAGACTTTTCTTCCACCAGTTCGGAGCCAAAGGCCAGGTTGATATCTTTTTTAACGGCGGCTCGCTTGTCGTTGGTCACGTAGACGGCGCGGGCCAGTTCGATGAAGCGGGGACCGAAGTCCTTGTCGCGTTCGCAATCGCGGATATCATCCTCAATAACCCACAGTGACTGGTTGATGTCCTTGAGCGCGGCCTTGAGTGGCGACAATTTGTCCAGGCCGCCGGGATCCAGCAGTCGGGATACTTTGTCGTTGAGCACCGCCAGTTCGTGCGCGACGTTTTTCAGTTTTGCCGGATCGCTGATGTTGACGGCTTTTATTTCGAGGATAGTGACCTTGTCGATGAGTTCGCCAAGGGAAATGGGGGCTTCGATAAGCATGGGGATGTTCCTGTTGACCTTATGTGAAGGCGGGAATTCTAACAAAACCTGACCCCTTTGGCCTTCATCATCTGCTGGTTTGCCGATTCAGCCTATCCTGAGCAGGCGGATCATATGGCTGGCCCGGCCGTCGGGCAGCAGGTCTGCCAGGGTGTACTGGTCCAATGTGGCGAAGAAGGCTTCCAGGGCCTGGGCGAATACCCGTTTGAGTTCGCAGGCCGGTGTGATCGGACAGCCCCGCCCGCCGTTGAAGCACTCCACCAGGGCCAGGTCCTGTTCCATATCCCTGACCAGAAATCCGATATTGATGTCCTCCGGGCTGCCAGCCAGGCGCAACCCGCCGTATTTGCCGCGGATGGCACTGACATAGCCCTTGTTGTGCAGTTCCTGCACCACTTTCATCAGGTGGTTTTTGGAAATCCCGTAGCTGTCGGCGATTTCGCGGATGGTCGACAGGGTTTCGCCCTTGAGTGCTACATACATGAGCACGCGCAGGGAATAATCAGTGTACCGGGTGATATGCATGCCTTGCCCTCAACTTATCCCGGGCGGCCATCCGCGCGCGGGCTGCTCAATATGGGCCAGTAAAGTACCAGAAAGAGAACGAATGCCAGTGTCCAGGCCACACCTGCCAGGATGACACCCAGGCGGTAGTCGATGAGCTGGGCTGCCGCCAGCAGGCGCAACAGGGCGGCGGCAATGATGGCCAGATAGATGCCCAGCCCGTAGCGCACCAACTTCAGCGGCCGGCCGGTATGGCCCAGTGCAACCCGGGTCATGACACCAAGAATCAATATTCCCATGCCACCCGCACCCAGCGTGTGCTGCCACAGGCTCGGGGGTAGCATATCCGTCAGGGCCGCCGCGGCACGCAGCAAGAGGGCAAGGACAATCCACAGGTAGGCCAGATGCAGAATCCAGAGCAACGGCTCCCGCCACACGAGCCAGCCGTGCCATTGCCACAGCCGGATACTATTGGCCAGGGCGGCGGCCAGTACTGCCCCGCCGGTCAGGATAGCGGGCGCGCCCAGGGCATCCAGGGGAATCAGCAGGCCGAGGCTGATCAGTGCGATGCGATCGGTCCAGGCGGAACGGATGATGCGCTCCGGATCACCACCATGAATCCGCAGCCAATTGCTGGAAACAGCGGGAACGATACGTCCGGCGATAACCGCCATCAACAGCAGGATCAGGTTGCCCCCCAATTGTTCACCGGTGTACAGCAACCCGGGGCGTCCCGTGATAAAACCCAGGTGCATCAGCAGGTTGCCGGTTAACAAGAGTGAAAGTACCACCACCATGACCAGGTTGCGCCGGTTGCCGTGACGAACCAGTACCTGTGCCAGATAACCTGCCAGCACAGCCAGAAACGCCAGGTCCACCAGGGCGACCAGCCAGCCCGGCATCCAGGCTACCGTCCACATCAGCAACCGGCCCGCAAGCCACAGCGCCACCAGCGCGAGCAGATGCCTGCCTTTCAAGGGTGGCACGCCCGTCCAGTTGGTCACGGCTGTCAGCAGAAAACCGGCAATGGCTGCCGGCACCAGTCCGTAGAGCATCTCATGGCTGTGCCATTTCAGGGGAGACCAGCCGACCGGCAGCGGCCAGCCGCCAAACAGAAAGCCGAGCCATCCCGGCACTACTAGGATGGCATAGGCTGCCGTCAGCAGGAAAAAGGGGCGGAAGCCGTAAGCCAGGAGCACAGGTGATGCTGTCGGTTGCATCGGTCAATCCTGCGGACAATTGATGCATTAAATTTACTTCTTTTTTATCCACGGTTCAAACAGCACGTCTGATTGAATGATTTGCAGTGCCAATATAAGGCCGCGTGTTTTATGTGAATTTAAACCCTTTTTAATGCTTGAGACTCACCTGTTTGATCCATATCAAGCCCGCCGCAATAAACCGGTAATTCATTTGCACCTTTTAATGATGTAAATAAAATGAATCTTTAAAGATTTTACACACCGGTCGATTGATAAAGAGAGGGCACCGAACATGGGCCAGTACCGCACGCTCTGGTGGATGCTGATCGGCATCCTGGCTACGACTTTCGCCCTGTTGGGCTATCTGGGGGCCGAGGTTTACCGCAAGGCCCCACCCATTCCCGCGCAGGTGGTTACCCAGGATGGCCGGGTGTTGATGACACGGGAGTCGATTCTGGATGGCCAGACGGCCTGGCAATCCGTGGGTGGCATGCAACTGGGTTCCATCTGGGGCCATGGCGCCTATCAGGCGCCGGACTGGACGGCCGACTGGCTGCATCGTGAACTCGAGGCCTGGCTCGAACTGGCTGCCCGCGAGATTCACGGACAGTCCTATGCGGACCTGGATGACCGTCAGCAACATGCCCTGCGCTATGAACTGAAAACCACCTATCGCACCAATACCTATGATGCGGCCACGGATCGCGTGCAGGTGTCCGAACGGCGCGCGCAGGCCATGGCGCAGACAGCGGATTATTACAACCGTTTATTTGGCGGCGATCCCGCGTTGACATCCACCCGCGCCAGCTATGCCATGAAGGAGGTCACCCTGCCCGATGCCGGGCGGCGTGAGCGGCTCACCGAATTTTTCTTCTGGACGGCCTGGGCCGCGGCGACCGAGCGTTACCCCGGCGCAGCCACCTACACCAACAACTGGCCGCATGAACCACTGATCGACAACAAGCCCACGGCGGAAAATATCGTCTGGTCGATCATCAGCGTCGCGTTGCTGGTGGCGGGTGTCGGCTTCCTGATCTGGGGCTGGGCATTCCTGCGCCGGCACGATGAAGACACACCCGCGGTACCAGTGCAGGACCCTATTTCCACACTGGTGCTGATGCCCTCCCAGAAAGCGCTGGGCAAATACCTGCTTGTGGTGGTGGCACTGTTTGTGTTGCAGGTTTTCCTCGGCGGCTTCACGGCTCACTACACGGTGGAAGGCCAGGGTTTTTACGGGCTGGATACCACGCAGTGGTTTCCCTACAGCCTGGTGCGCACCTGGCATATCCAGTCGGCCATGTTCTGGATTGCCACGGGTTTTCTGGCGGCGGGCCTGTTTCTGGCGCCGATCATCAATGGCGGCAAGGACCCGGCATACCAGAAGCTCGGTGTCGACATCCTGTTCTGGGCGCTGGTGGTGGTCGTGGTTGGTTCGTTTGCGGGGAATTTCTTCGCCATCGCGCAGATCATGCCTGCTCACTGGAATTTCTGGCTGGGACATCAGGGCTATGAATATGTGGACCTGGGGCGCGTGTGGCAGATCGCCAAGTTTCTGGGCATCGTCTTTTGGCTGGTACTGATGTTGCGTGGTATCGGCCCGGCCTTGCGCCAGCCCGGTGACAAAAATCTGCTCGCCTTGTTGACCGCATCGGTGGTTGCCATTGGCTTGTTTTACGGTGCCGGCCTGTTTTATGGCGAGCGCACGCATATTTCCATCATGGAGTACTGGCGCTGGTGGGTGGTGCACCTGTGGGTCGAAGGCTTTTTTGAAGTGTTTGCGACAGCGGCGCTGGCCTTTATTTTTTGCAGCATGGGTCTGGTGTCGCGCACCCTGGCTACGGCGGCCACCTTGGCATCCGCCTCGCTGTTCATGCTGGGTGGTGTGCCTGGGACTTTCCATCACCTGTATTTTTCCGGTACCACCACCCCGGTGATGGCGGTGGGTGCGAGCTTCAGCGCGCTGGAAGTGGTGCCGCTGGTTGTGCTGGGTTACGAAGCCTGGGAGAACTGGCGGCTCAGGGAGCGCGCAACCTGGATGGCCGGCATCAAGTGGCCACTGATGTGTTTTGTCGCCGTGGCTTTCTGGAACATGCTGGGAGCCGGGGTGCTGGGCTTTCTGATCAATCCGCCCATCTCGCTTTACTATGTGCAGGGATTGAACACCACACCCACCCATGCCCACGGCGCGCTCTTTGGCGTTTACGGTTTTCTCGCGTTGGGCTTTGTGTTGCTGATCCTGCACTATATCCGTCCACAACTGGTATTCAATGACAAACTGATGAAGACGGGTTTCTGGTGGTTGAATATCGGCCTTGCCATGATGTTGTTCACCAGTCTTTTGCCTATTGGCATCATCCAATTCGTGGCCAGTGCGTCCGAGGGGTTGTGGTATGCGCGCAGCGAAGCATTTATGCAAAGCGATATCCTGCACACCTTGCGCTGGGTACGGACCATTGGTGATGTGGTGTTTATTGTGGGTGCCGTGGCCTTGAGCTGGCAGGTGGTCAAAGGTGTTTTTACCCGCGTATCCTGAATCCCTCGAGAGAAAAACCCATGGACTGTAGATAGTGGTCGTCCTTTGGAAGGGCTGCTGTATCAGGGGAAGTTCATTGCTGACGTAAAGCTCGAATTGAGCTTGATTTTTCAATCACAATATTTTACTTTGCCATCGCTAGTCATTAACGTGACTGCGTTAAATTAACTGGTCTTAATATATTAAGGGAATGTGTCATGAGAAATTATTTTTTAGCTGGTTTTATTTTTTTTGCAGCTAATAGCGCTGTTGCAGTAGAGTGGGTCGATAAGAATTCTATTTTTTCAGAGTTGGCAACTTTTATGGGATATGAGGGAGGTTATACAACCAATCGCATGTATTATTGCCGTGAAAATAACCGTACAGATGGTACTACTGTAGTAGGAAAGGCGATAGTAAGAGGGAATGATCCAATCAATAGGGCTACTTGTTATATCCCTTGGGGTGGAAAAGAAAATAAGAGAACTGAAAATTTTGATGTGCTGATTTTAAGGACTGGTTGGTTATTCGCGCATGTGGACGATGCAAGCCCTTTGTTACATTTAAATTCATATGAGAGGGGGAACCCTATTAAAGCCACTTATGGCTGCATAGCTCATGGTGTTCTTGGTAAATATTTTGTAGAACATGATACATGCTATTATCCACTTGCGGGTTCTGAGCGAAAAGAGAAAAATAAAGGACTTTTTAGAGTTCTTAAAAATTATGGTTATTAATTTTTAATAAAATTCAGCCGTAAAATAATGTTCCTCTTATAACAGTCAAACGAGATCTGACAGTTACCAATTGTTAAAAAGGTTTCTGTCAGATCAGTTTTAGCATGTAAGCTCCTTCTCCTAAGGCTGCTTTCTGCTATGTAAAGTACTTATTTGCCTTATTTGTATCGACTCAATTCTGACAAACTCAACCTTGTTCAGTGCGAAGTATAGCTGAAAATCATGCATTCCAGGCTTGCTTAAAATATCCTATATCTCCGTTTCGTTAGTACAAGCTAAAGTGGCATGTAATTTCCTCACAAGAGGGATATTCGTCACAGGTGAATACTTTGTCACAAGTCATGTTGGTGATGTACAAAAAATACTCAGAATGCTGGGCATCAATTTTTCTGGTTACTGATTTTCTTTCTAGTGTTTTGAGTTGCTATTCAATCCAAATTGTATCTTGATAATCTTGACCCACACGGCTATGGGATGGCTTTAGAGTTTTCGAATTATTGGATTAGGTGTTCACAGGCCTGAATACAGCCATAAGCTGCCTATGAAATTAAATATATTGGCTATGCCAAACAGGCAAGTTGCAGAATTTAAAGGAAAGGATAAGCTTAATTTAATGAGAAACTTTCCATCTAACTAATTCGATGGTAACAAAAATGTCAGCGGGCTATTATTGGTAGAGTTACGAGGGTTGGGGTAGCTTTCTCATCGACGCAATAGGGCAGAGCGTTTCGAGATTTCGTCGTTAGCCTAGTATGCCTATCAAAAAAAAGCCCGCCTACCATTGAGGTAGGCGGGTTTTGAATTGGTGGAGCTAAGCGGGATCGAACCGCTGACCTCAACACTGCCAGTGTTGCGCTCTCCCAGCTGAGCTATAGCCCCGGAAATCTTGGCTTCGTCCTGAAGCGGGGCGCATTGTATCACCCGGTTTTGGGGTGTCAAGGCAAACTTTGCCTGCGCGCCCGTTTGTTCTGCCGCCGCCTTGCGGCAGGATTTCATAGCAGAATCAATTGGTTAACTATTGCTCACCGGCAGGGGTGTGTTCACCCGCGCCATCGGCCTGTCCCAGTGCCTGGTAGGTCTTTTCCAACGCCTTCTGCTTGTTTTTACCAAAGCCGCCCAGGGCATTGATGGCGTGGCGCAGACGGGCGCGACTCATGTCCGGGCCGATGATGACCATGGAATCTATGACCGAGAAGCTGGCCGTGGTACCGGCGATGGCTACGAAGATGGGAGCCAGGCCATCCTTGAGTTTGATGCCCGTTTGCTCGCTGAGCAGCTTGAGTTCATTGAAAATGGCATCCCGCTCCCAGGTGCGCAGGGCCTCCAGGCGCCAGAGGGCGAATTGCAGCAGTTCTTTTTGTTGCTCCAGCTCGAGTTTGTTGCCACTGAAGCTGGCTTCATTGAGTGGCAGCATGCCGGAAACCAGGAAGGCTGCCAGGGGAGCGAAGTCGCTCAGGGTATTCATCCGCGACTGCGCGTGAGGCAGCACCTGCATCAGGGTATCTTTGTTGAAGGCCCAATCATGCAGGCGGGTGGCCAGCTGGTCCAGGCTGAGGTTTTCCCGGATCCAGAGGCTGTTGAGCCAGTTGAGTTTTTCCACATCGAAGATCGGCCCGCCCAGGGAGACGCGGGTGAGGTCGAAGTGTTCCTGCATTTCCGCGAGCGTGAATTTTTCCCGTTCGTCGGGCATGGACCAGCCCATGCGGCCCAGGTAGTTGAGCAGGGCTTCGGGCAGGTAGCCCATGCGTTGATAGTAGAGGATGGACGTGGGGTTCTTGCGCTTGCTGAGCTTGGATTTGTCCGGGTTGCGCAGCAGCGGCAGGTGACAGAGCACGGGTGCCTGCCAGCCGAAGTATTCGTAGAGTTTGAGGTGTTTGGGCGCGGAGTTGATCCACTCTTCGCCGCGGATCACATGGGTAATGCCCATGAGGTGATCATCCACCACATTGGCCAGATGGTAGGTGGGCATGCCATCGCCTTTGAGCAATACCTGCATATCCACCTGTGACCACTCGATTTCAATCGTGCCGCGCAGCATATCGTCGATTACGCAGACGCCTTCCTGCGGCAGCTTCATGCGGATCACGTAGGGCTCGCCCGCAGCCAGGCGGCGCTGGACTTCTTCGGGCGACAGCTTGAGACCGCGGCCATCGTACATGGGCGCTTCGCCCCGGGCGACCTGCTCGCGGCGCATCTCTTCCAATTCTTCGGCGGTGGCAAAGCAATAGAAGGCGTGGCCCTTGGCGATCAGCTCCTCTGCGTACTGGCGATAAATCCCCATGCGTTCACTCTGGCGGTAGGGGCCGTGGGGGCCGCCCACATCCGGGCCTTCGTCCCAATCGAGGCCCAGCCAGCGCAGGCTGTCGAGAATCGCTTTTTCAGATTCGGGCGTGCTGCGTGCCTGGTCGGTATCTTCAATGCGCAATAAAAACTGGCCGCCGTGCTGGCGGGCGAAGCAGAGGTTGAAGAGTGCGATATACGCCGTGCCCACATGGGGGTCGCCAGTGGGGGAGGGAGCGATACGGGTGCGAACGGTCATGAAACGGCCTTTGGGTTGATCGGAAAAGGTGCGCATTATACGCCCAATGAGCCTGTTTGGGAGACGCGATGGAAACGCTGAGGCAGGTACATTTACTTACAGATTTTGATGGAGGCCGGTAGCAGGATGAGACGGGTTACCAGGCGGAACCTTGGGGGTCCGTTCATATCTTGTCAGGGAAATTATCATGAAAACAGGCCTTTCCATTCTGTTGATCTGTTGTTTTGTAACCGCGTGCGGTGGTGGCTCTTCGGGTAAAAAAACAACCGCGCCGCCTGTCGTCGCGCCACCAGTGGTGGAAGCCCCCGCGGATTCCGGCCATCCGGATGTACCGCCAGAGACCGAGCTGGAACCCGAGTTGGAGCAAGAGCCCGAACCCGAGCAGACACCCGGGCCCGAACCAAAACCCGATCGTGTGGTGGCCTATGAGCAGGCTGTGGATGCTGCGTTGTTGCGGGAAGCGGAGGCCGACATTCCCGAGCTGCTGAGCAGCCACTTCCTCATGCGGACCAACCCGGTTGTTGCCAGGCTGAAATTGATTGATGGGAGTGAACTTGAGGCGTTTATCAAAAATGGATTACGCATAGACCTTACCAATTCCCACTACCAGGCTTTCCCGGAAGTCAGCCACCCATTAGGGGATGACGGAGGGATAGATTTTTCGGCATCACCTTTTCCCGAAAATTATCGGAGGTTCGTACCCCCGGAGCAATATTCAGGCACCAACACCCGCGTTTCGGGAGTCGATGAAGCTGATGTTGCCAAATACGATGGCCATTACTGGTTTGTTTGGCGGGATACGCGTAACAACCTGTCGTCGGCCGGCATTGATATCCTGGCTGTCGATCCTGTCAATGCCGGACTTGCCCAGGTGGGTGGTGTGGATCTTCCTGGTCAGGTGAAAAACCGGCCCGATAACTTCTATCTTTATCAACACGATTTGGCGAACACGCTCGTTGCCTTGCAGGTTGATTGGGGAAATGTCTATCCAGTGGCTCCCCGGGCACAGTTTTTCAGCTGGAAGGACTCGCCGATTTCCGGAAAGGCTTTTCCTGAGGTCGAGAACAGCACATTGAATGTTCGTTTGTATAACCTTGACGATCCGGCTCAACCGGAACCACAAGCGATTATTTCGGTGGACGGCAGCCTGATTGACAGCCGAAGAATCGGCAATCACCTGTATGTGATCACCCGATTTGATCCCTGGGTCCCGGGCCTGGAATATGGATCACATCCGTGGCTGCATCACAAGAATCTGTTGACCATCAATACCAAACGGCTCAGTGACCTGATGCCGAAATACCATATCAATGGTGTTTCCCGGCCGTTATCCATGCATTGCCATGTACCGGAATATGTTGTCGATGCCTATGGGTCCAGGACGGTCATTCACATAACCACCATCGACCTGGATGTTCCCGGGGTGATCGACAGCCAGTGTGTGTCCGCTGATCTCGACGTGATATCCATGACAGAGGATTCTCTCTACATGGCCGCGGGAACCATTCATGCCTCCAGGGAAAAAACCCAGATCTATAAATTCAAGCTGGTGGAAGGCGGTGTTGACTATGTGGCCACGGGTACGGTCGATGGGCATATCGATCAGCGATCAGATCCCGCTCTGCGGCTGCACGAATACAATAATGACCTGCGAGTCGTGACCACTGGGTCAGCAGGTGCACAGAGACATAAGCTGACAATTCTGGAGCATAGGGAAGATGCATTGCGGGTCGTGGCCACTCTGCCCAACAAACATTTTCCGGCCACCATTGGCAGGCCGCAGGATGATATCTATGCCGTCAGATTTACCCCCACACGGGCCTATATCTCTACTTACAAGTCGGTAGTCAACTGGTACTACGGCCAGGTCCCGGATACTGTCGATCCTCTTTATGTTATCGATCTTTCCGACAGGACCAACCCCCATATTACGGGCCAGCTGGAATTTCCCGGCACCCTGAATTACATACACCCTGTAAACGACGATTATATTCTGACCATTGGTCCGGGCGCGGGGGCAATATATCCCAGGGCGCAGCTTATCAGGATCGGGGATGGAATCCCGGAGATGCAGGGCAATCTTGTTTTCGATGAGTTCTATCACAGCAATGCCTTCGATGATTTGAAGGCGCTGAGTTTTCTCTGGATGGGCGAGAATGAACTGCGTGTGGTGATGCCCATGACAAGTTATGAAACAAGCGGATTGGCATTGATGACGCTGTCCGGACTGGATAATGACGCCGCATCACTGGATTTGCAGGATATCGTTTCCTTCGCGAAAGAGAGTAACCGGGACCCCAGGGTTCACAGGGCGGTCATCCATGGGGACAGGGTTCTCTATGCCTTCGGTCGCTATTTCTGGTCGGGCCATTGGCATGATCCCCATGAATCCGGCAGTGACCTGACCCTGGAACCCTGATCGCCTTTGACCAACGGCATGATGAGGGCCACCTGATTCGCAGCATGATCAGGTTGCCCCAATGACAATGAACCTGTCAGTGGCCGTAAAGCTTCCTGCTCAATTCCGCATCCCAATAGGTGGCCTCGATCTTATGGCCGTCCGGGTCGCGTACAAAGCAGCCGTAGTAAGGATCGCCGTAAAGGGGACGCGGGCCGGGCGGGCCGTCGCAGGTTGCCCCGGCGGCTACGGCGGCTTCGTAGAAGGCGTTGACTTCCTCCTGGCTGGCCGCGTTGAAACCGATATGGAAGCCATTGCCCACGCTGGCGGGTTTGCCGTTGACGGGCACCTGAACCCAGAATTCCGGGTAGAGTTTGCCGTAGGCGGTCGCGTCGGGGTGTTCAAGGACGATCCCGATACCGAGACTGGGTAACACCGCATCGTAGAAGGCCCTGGCCCGGGGATAGTCGTTGGTGCCTATGGACAGGTGGGAAATGATGCTGGGGTTGTCGTTGCTCATGGAAATCTCCGGGGCTGGACGCTGGAATGACCAGTCTACCCCCCATCCCGACAGCCTGTGTCAGCAGTCAGGGCCGAAATGGGGGCCCGTGACGGGGCTGGCCCGCAAAATAATGTTTTCGACGACAAAAAAATCCAGATATCTGCCATCCCTTTGCTAGACTCTAAAGGTTTTGTACCTAAAGTCATTTACTGGAGATGTGTGGGTGGGAGTCTGGGGTAACAGGAGTTGGTATCGTCTGGCTGGAGCCTGCGTGGGTTTGTGGGTGGTTTTCTCATCCCTTGCCGTGGCCCAGGATCGGGAGCCGCTGGTTCAGGAAGGCTATTGGTTAGCGTCTGGCGAGGTGATGGCAGGGAGCTCTGGCGGGGTTCCCGCATCCTCGGGTGGCCAGTATGGCCACGTTCTGTATGTCACATTGCACCAGTCCGAGCGGCTGGTGGTCGATTTCACAAGCTCCTCGGTGATTGCCCGTTTTTCCCACCGTGTCCTGGATGCAAAGGGGCATGAACTGATGCGCCTGGATGGCGGCCTGACCTATCCGCAAACCAGCGACTACTTCCTGAGCCATGGCCGTTTCCTGTCCCTGCCAGCCGGCGATTACCGTATCGAAACACACCTCAGCAGCCCCTTTTACCTGGCAACGCCCGTCCCCCGGCTTTACCGCGAGGTGGAATACCTGGAATCCCTCCGCTATGCGCAGTCCCTGACGCTGGTGGGGATGGGGATGTTTTTTGCGCTGGCGTTTTACTACCTGGCCATGGGGCTTTGGCGGCGGACCTTGACGGACCTGCTCTACGCCGCGTTCATCCTGGGTAACCTGCTGTACAACGGTGCGGCGCTGCTGGTGTTCCGGGATCTGTTTGGCTGGCACTGGTTTTACCTGGTCAGCGTGCCGACCTTGATATCCAATGTGATTTACATCGTCTTCGTCATGGTCCTGCTGGGTATCAATCGCAATACCTCGCCGCGGCTTTTCTGGCTGGGTTGCGTCGCCATGGGGTTGCTGGTGGCTTTCTGGCCGTTGGCCCTGTTGTTGCCCAACTGGTCCCTGGAGTTTGCCCGCTACGGCGTCGCTGTTTTTGGTTTATACGGTTTGACAGCGGGCATCGTCCGATCGCTGGCGCGCAACCGTGTGGCCTATTTCTACCTCATCGCCAACCTTGCCTTTATTCCTTTCGCGCTGATTGCCATTACCAGCCGGGAAACCCCGCTGGGCAGTTTCCTGCTGGTCGAGCACATAGGGCTGGTTGCCGTGCTGATTGAAGTGCTCCTGCTGGCCCAGGTGATGAGTTACCAGATAGGGCAGGTCTACAAGCAAAATGCCGAGCACAAGCTCATCGCCGAGCAGGGACGGTTGCTGGACAACCTGGCGGCGCAGGTGCCGGGCGTTATCTACCAGTTGCGCCGGTCGCCGGAAGGGCATTTCGACATGCCCTATATCAGCCAGGGTGTGCGCGACCTCTTTGGCCTCAGTCCGGAAGAGGTCAAGGCGGATGTGACCCGGGCAATGAGCCGGATTTATGCCGACGACTACCCCGCCTTCCAGGCGTCGATTGACGCATCCGCGCGTGATATGACGCCCTGGGTGCACGAGTTCCGGGTTGAGATGCCCGGGCAGGAAGTGCGCTGGCGTGTGGGTAACTCCCAGCCGGAACAGCGGGAGGACGGCAGCATCGTGTGGCATGGCTTCATCACCGATATGACCGACCGCAAGCTGGCTGAGGACCACATCCGCCATATGGCCCAGCACGACAGCCTCACGGAGCTGCCCAACCGGGTGCTCTTCATGGACCGGCTCGAGCAGGCGATCCAGCAGGTCAAGCGCCAGCAGCAGCAACTGGCGCTGTTGTTTGTCGATCTGGACGATTTCAAGATGGTCAATGACCAGCATGGCCACCAGGTGGGTGACGCCTTGCTCCAGCATCTGGCCCGCCAGCTGACATCCAGCCTGCGGGCGTCGGATACGGCGGCGCGCATGGGCGGGGATGAATTCATGGTGTTGCTGCATCCGATCAACGGCGCCCAGGATGCCTTGCAGGTTGCCCAGAAGATCCAGGCCGCCATTGCCGAACCCTGCCGCGTCAACCGCGTCGACCTCCGGGTATCGGCGAGCATCGGTATTTCCCTCTATCCCCAGCACGGCCAGAGCCCCGCTGTGCTGATTCGCGCCGCCGATGCCGCCATGTACCAGACCAAGGGGCGCGGCAACAACATCCATCTCTACGACCAGCGCTGATCCATCCTTATTTTTTGCGTATTTCTTGCCTAGACTTTGCTCCATGACAGGCAAACCGGAGCTGTTCATGCGGCGTTTTTCCCTGGCGACCAAACTCGCCCTGATCCTCAGCGGACTTTCCCTGGCCCTGGTGCTCGCCATCATGCTGGCGATCAAGACCAGTTTCGACCGGGGATTCGAGCGCTATCTCAACCAGACGATTGCCGAGCGCATGGAACTGCTGGCCGAACAGGTGGTGGCGGACGCGGCCGAGTTTGACCAGTTGTTGCGCAGCCGCCGGCACTGGGAGCGCTATCTGAAGATCAACCTGCGCGAGCCTGAACCACCTGCCAATGCGCGCCAGGGCGAGCCGCCGCCACGCCATCCGCCGCGCTGGAGTGTGGTGAGCCGCTCTGTCTGGCTGTTGCCGCCGGGCGGTTACGCCGAGGCGCCCCACCCCTTGCCGCCGCTGGAAACCCTGCATCTCCTGCCCCTGGAAAGTGAGTCGGGACTGCTGGGATACCTGGCCTGGCGCCCGGTGAAACCGCGGGATACGGCATTGGATGCCCGGTTTGCCGAACACCAGCACCGTTTTTTTGGTGCCATCGCCCTGCTGGCAGTGCTGTTGAGCTGCCTGCTGGCCTGGCCGCTCTCCCGTTACCTGGTCAGCCCGGTGGGGCGCTTGTCCCGGGCCATGGGAGCCCTTACCCGACGAGACTACGAACAGCGCGTGCCCGTGGAGTCCCGCGACGAGCTGGGACAGCTGGCCGCCGATTTCAACCGCCTGGCCGAGGCGCTGGAGGCGCATGACCAGCAGCAGCGCCAATGGCTGGCGGATATCTCGCACGAACTTCGCACCCCCCTGGGGGTCATGAAAGGCGAACTGGAAGCCATGGAGGACGGCGTACTGCCCCTGGACCAGGCGCGTGTGCGTTCTCTCAGTGAGGAGGTCAACCAACTGGCCCGGCTGATGGATGACTTGCACCAGCTGGCGGTAACCCAGGTTTCACACTTGCGCTACAAGTTCGAGCCGGTGGACCTGGCGGATATGCTGCGCCAGATCGGTGACCGCATCGCGCCCCAGCTGCAACAGGCGAGGCTGGGCTGGCAGCTGTCCGTGCCATCCGAGCCCCGCTGGATACAGGCGGATCGCCTGCGTCTCGAGCAACTGCTGATGAACCTGGCCCAGAATTCGATACGCTACACCAATGCCGGTGGCGAGGTTCATGTCAGCCTCGACGACGCAGGCGGATTGACCCTCTGTTGGGAGGATTCCGCGCCGGGCGTGGACGAGGCTGACCTGGCCCATGTGTTCGACCGTTTCTACCGGGTGGAAAAGAGCCGCCAGCGCGCCCTGGGCGGCAGTGGCCTCGGGCTTTCCATCGTCGCCAACATCGCCCGCGCCCACGGTGCCCGGCTCACAGCCGACGCTTCGCCGCTGGGCGGATTGCGCATCCGCTGTCATTTCGCTTCCGTGGACAAGCCGCTATGACGCACATCCTGATCATCGAGGACGAACCCAAGCTCGCGCAGCTGGTGACCCAATACCTGGAGCGCGAATCCTATGCCGTGGACCACCTGGCCGATGGCGCGCAGGTGATGCCCTGGTTGGCCGCGCACCGGACCGATCTGATACTGCTGGACCTCAACCTGCCGGGCAGGGACGGCCTCAGCCTGTGCCGCGAACTGCGCGCCCAGGGGCAGATCCCCATCATCATGACCACGGCCAGGGTGGATGAGCTGGATCGCTTGCTCGGCCTGGAACTGGGTGCCGACGATTACCTGTGCAAACCCTACAGCCCCCGTGAACTGGTTGCCCGTGTCAAGGCGGTATTGCGGCGGGCGCAGCCCTCACCGGACGCCGCATCCGCCTCGCCCCTGGCGTTCAACGATGAACAGCTCGTTGTGGATATCCAGGGGCGCCCGCTGAGCCTGACGGCGGTGGAATACGCGCTGCTCAAGCGCCTGGCGGAACAGCCGGGCCGCATTTTTTCCCGCGACCAGTTGATGGACAGCATCTACCGCGATCACCGCGTGGTGAATGACCGCACCATCGACAGCCATATCAAGAAGCTGCGCCGCAAACTCGAACAGGTTGACGCGGATAACGAGTGGATAGAATCAGTGTATGGCGCGGGATACCGCCTCAAGAATCCGTGAGGCGCAACGACCGCGACAGATTCATATTTCCTCCCTATTTATTGCTTGATTCGCGCGTAATCTGCACCTGAACCAACCACTGGAGGAATCCACCATGAAAAAGTTACTGATCCTTGCCTGTCTGTCACTGGGTCTTGCGGCAGGTGCCTATGCCCAGGAAACACGACAAGGTCCCGCCAATCCCGACGGGTCCCGCCTGGCCAAGCACCTGGGCGTTACTGAAAGCCAACTGCCAGCCTTCCAGGCGGTGCTACAGGAATACCATGACAAGCGCCGTGCCCTGCACGAACAATTCCGCGCCGAGCAGGAAGCGCTTGCCGAGGAAGAGCGCATCGCACTGGAAGGTGTGCTGACCGTTGAGCAATTGGCCAAGCTGGACGACATCAAGGACAAGCGCCGCGGCCACTGGCGCGAGCGTCAGGACGATCGCAAAGGCAAACGCGGTGAAGACGGCTCCGCTGGCAAATCCGGAAAAGCGGATACTGCCGAGTAATGAGATACCGGGGCGGCTTTGCCGCCCTGACTTTTTTTATTTCGGACAGGATCAGGCCGGAACACCAATCTCCGATATCTGACGGGTTCCAGCGCCGTCGGATGGAAAAAACAGGTTGAACAACCCATTTCTGGGACCAACTGACCGAAAGAGTGACCAATGGCATGGCCTGCCGGTAGTCCGTCCGTGCCGCTTGGAGTATCTTCCCGCCATCTGTGATGAATAACGCGATGCGCAGGAGGTTGTCCCATGTCTTCCCAGACCTTGCCGGAACATTCCTACCCCTGGGGGCTCAAGTCCCTGGACATCAAGATTTCCTTCCTGGGATGGGGAGGCTACATGGCGCTGCTACTGGTTTACTGCACGCTCTACAAAGTCATCGTGTCGGACAGTCCCCCGGATATCCTGGGATCATTGACCTGGGTATTGAAGCAGTGGGCCATATGGCCAGTGTTGACCCTGGCGGCTTTCGCGCTCCTGCGGCGTCACGATACTTTCTGCACCTCCCGCACCTCCCGCACCTCCCGCGCCCTGCGCCAATCCCTGGTGCAGCTGGGGGTGGCCGCGATCCTGATTTCATTGATCTATCGCCTGGCCATCGACCTGGTGGTCGAACCCGGGCACCTCAGTTCCAGCCTGGTGCTGTCCGTGCCGCGCTACCTGTTGGCTTTTGTGGTCATCAGCCTGATCTGGTACTTCTGGCTGCGCTCTGGCAGTGTCCGGCCCGCCCTGGAAGCGGCCAATGAAGATGGCATCCGGATGCCGGGTTATCCGGACCGTCTGCTGGTGAGCAAAGGCAACGACGAGTGCCTGGTCAGGCTGGATGATGTGACCTGCATCAGTGCCGCCGGTAATTACGTCGAAGTCTATTGCGAACATCAACTCTATCTCATGCGGGCCACCATGAAAGAGGTTGAGGAAAAACTCCCGCCGGATGAATTCATCCGCATCCACCGCTCCCATATCGTCAGGCTCAGGGATGTGGACCGCATCAGGACGCTGGCCTCGGGTAATGGCACCGTCAGGTTGCGATGCGGCAGGGAATTGCGCATCAGCAAGCGTTACAAAAGCCAACTGCAAAAATACCGCCTACAAGCCGCCTGACCGCACATCCCGGCATTCGTCCCCTGATCACAGGCTAAGCCCCGGCAACTGCCGGGTCTCACTGTGTTAACGTCCGCTTATCCCGCACCTCATCGCTTCACACCTTTGCGCTGGCCGGCTTTTGGACCAGTCCCTCTAATGGATTGCACCGCGTTCAACCAGCAGAGGGTGCAAATGATGAAGTCGTGTCTGTGGTTTTCCATGTTCTGTCTGATGACGCCGTACGCGCTGGGGCAGACGCCCGGGGCCGAGGTGTCGGAAAATGCCGGCCAGCCGCTGGTGATCCGCGAGGCCATGTCCAACAAAGCGATCACCGCCATTCGCGTTCAGCCGGGCGAGGGCCCGCCGGTGATCGACGGCGTGCTCGATGAAAGTGTATGGCGCAGCAACACACCCTATGAAGGGCTGCATCAGACCAATCCCGTCGAATTCGCGCCCGGCACGGAATTGACCCGCTTCTGGGTGGCTTATGACGAGGATCACCTGTATGTGGCGGCCCAGGTCTATGACGATCCGTCGCTGGTGGTGGCGCTGCAACCTGTCCAGGGCAGGGAATTTGAATCCGACGATCAGCTGCATATATCGCTCGATCCATTCAATACCGACCGGGACGGTTATTTTTTTCAAACCAATCCCAACGGCTTGCGCCGTGAGGCCCTGATCAGCAATGTCGCTTTCAATCCCCACTGGCGCGCCATCTGGGATGCTGGGGTGCGGAGGAATGCGGAGGGCTGGGCGGTTGAAATGGCCATTCCATTCAAATCCCTGTCATTCGATCCGCGCAACACCGTGTGGGGTTTCAACATCGGGCGTGTGATTCGCCGCAAGGGCGAATTCCAGGTCTGGTCATCCCGTGGCCGGGATACCTGGGAGATGGGGCCGACGGTGATGGCGGATCTTTCGCCGATTGCCGGTGTGCGCCAGGGGCGGGGGCTGGACATCCAGGTGACGGGCGTGGCTTCCCATGTGTACCAGCAGGGACTGGGCACGGATACCGGCCTGGAACCTTCTCTAGACATGTTTTACAAGCCCATGCCAAGCGTCACCCTGGCCGCGACACTCAACACGGACTTTTCCTCCACGGAGGTGGACGACCGGATCGTCAACCTGTCGCGCTTCGATGCGCAGCTGCCGGAAAAGCGCGATTTCTTTCTGCGCGATTCCAACCAGTTCACTTTTGCGGGACTCGCTGACAATGGCATGCCGTTTTTTTCACGCCGCATCGGCTTGAGCGAAGACGGCCAGGCCCTGCCGATCGATGCGGGCCTGAAATTCTTTGGCCGCTTCGGCGAGTATGATGTGGGAAGCATGCTGGTGCGGCAGGAAGTGAGTGATCCGGCACGCGAACATGCGGACCTGTTGGTGGTGCGCATGAAGCGCAATGTACTGCAAGAGTCGGAACTGGGTTTCATCTACACCCAGGGCAATCCGTTGGCCGATGAGGAAAACCGGGTATGGGGACTGGACGTCAACTACAACCGCAGTGACGCCTGGGGACTGGGCCGGTTGCGTGGCGCGGCCTGGTACCAGCAGGTGGAGCAGGATGAATCCCCGGAGGACAACCACGCGTTGGGATTCATCCTGGGCCTGACCCGGAACAGTTACGACATTTTCTGGAACTACCGCGAAATCGGTGAACATTTTAATCCCGCACTGGGCTTTGTGAATCGCCGCGATATCCGTCACCACCACATCAACGCGAGCCGCTCGCATTATTTCAACGAGGGTTGGCTCAAATCCTCGATTCCACGCCTCAGTGCCGACTATGTCAGCGACACGCGCAACCTCAAACAGAGTTATCAAATGGACATCACACCACTGGCGCTGGAATCGGTGGGTGGTGACAAACTCAGTCTGATGTACAGCCGCAGTGTCGAGCGTCTGGACGAGCATTTCTCGCCAGTGCCCGCCATCAGCGTGCAACCTGGCGACTACGACGCCGACCTGTTTTCACTGATGGTGAGCAGCTCCATCGCGCGGCCGTTCCATGCTTCAGCCGAGTGGCGCCAGGGAGACTTCTACGGTGGCGATCGTTTCGACCAGCTTTACAGCCTGGGCTGGCGTCCCTGGCGCACCTGGTATGTGACCCTGGGGTATGACATGGCCGCGCTGGATACACCCGGCGGCGAATTCACCACTCGCCTGACCCGTGCGGGCAGCGAGCTGGCCATCAACCGCGACTGGGCCTGGCTGCTGTTGGCACAGTACGACAATGTCACCCGTCAACTCGGTGTCAGCAGCCGTCTGCGCTGGATACCGAGGGCGGGGCAGGAATTGGCGCTGGTAGTCAACAACCTGCACGAGCGCCTCGAGGATGGCGGCTATCAAACATTGGTCGACGATTATCGACTGAAGCTTGCTTATACCTTCAGATACTGAGGCGTTGATCACCCCTTTGTCAGGAAGGGATTCAGGGAAGATATCACTCCGTGGCTCCCCGGCAAGTGTCCGGGGTTTTTTATATTCGACCGGTTTTTTTTAACCGGGCGCAGACAATTCCGGTATTTATAAATCAATATCTTCTACCATAGGCCATTGGATGAAACCGTAAAGCAGTTGTCCCAGGTATTGACGGAGGTGACCATGGCCCATGCACGTATCTATCCCGGCGAATTACTGGCTGGCGTCAGCGCCGATAGTTGTGTTCTCGATGTCCGCACCCGGGCGGAATTCGACAACAAGGCGCTTCCGGGGTGCCTGCACATTCCCCTGCATGAGCTGACGCCCGAACGTCTGGCGGCGGCGATTCAGTCCACGGGCAAAAACCCTTCCCATATCTATCTCCTGTGCCAGAGCGGCAAGCGAGCGGAGGTGGCTGCCGACCGCCTTCAGGGACGGACGCCTGCCGACTTGAGTGTGATCGACGGCGGCATCCAGGGGCTGGAGGCCGCCAAGGTGCCCCTGCTCAGCAGCGGCGGAAAGGTCATCTCCCTGGAACGCCAGGTGAGGATCGCTGCTGGGTTGCTGGTCCTGGTCGGCGTGATTCTGGGAACCTGGGCTCACCCGGGCTTCTATGGGTTGTCAGCGTTTGTTGGCGCGGGCCTGGTGTTCGCGGGCATCAGTGACATCTGTGCCATGGGTATGCTGATGGCACGCATGCCCTGGAACCGTTGAGGCGAAATGAGGTGGATATGCCATGATTTTCCGGCAATTGTTTGAACGTGAATCCAGCACTTACACCTATCTGATCGGCTGCGAGGCAACACGGGCCGCGGCCTTGATCGATCCCGTCAAGGAGGAAACCGGGCGTTATCTGCAACTCTTGCAGGAATTGGAGCTGCGGCTGGTGTATGCCCTCGATACGCATACCCACGCCGACCATATCACGGCCGTCGGCGCCTTGCGCGACGCGACGGGCTGCATCACCCTGCTAGGGGAACAGGCACAATCCTCGTGCGTGACACAGGGCCTGCGCGATGGCGATGATATCGTGATCGGTGAACTGCGCCTCGAGGCCATGTATACACCGGGGCATACCGATGATTCCTACAGTTTTGTCCTGCAAGACGCGGGTGAAATCTATGTGTTCACCGGCGATACCCTGCTGATCCGCGGCACGGGCCGCACGGATTTCCAGAACGGCGATGCGCGTGAACAATACAACAGCCTGTTCAACCGCATCCTGACATTGCCCGATGATGCCTGGGTTTATCCGGCCCACGATTACAAAGGCTGGATGGTAAGCCGCATCGGTGAGGAAAAAGCCCATAACCCGCGCTTGCAGGTCAGGGATGTGGCGGCCTACGAAGCGCTGATGAACAACCTTGACCTGCCCAGTCCTGCCCTGATGGATGTCGTCATTCCCGCAAACCGGGCGTGCGGCAATTCCTGATCCTGAAGGCGCCAGCCGGCCCGGCTGGCGCCTGCTTCATTTGTGGCCTATAAATACACCACTTCCACCGATTTACTCAGGCCCGGCAGCGTGATGTGCCGGGTTCCCGTGTTTCCCATAGGAGAGGGACCATGACCTCCAAAGCCGGTTTCTGGCGTTCGCTCAGTTTCGGTGTGCGCCTGACACTCTCGATAGTCACGCTGCTGATTGCCGCCATTGTTCTCCTGACCGGGCTGCTGTTCTACCAGTACCGGACGACATCCATCGATGCCACCACCGAGCAGATGCAGGCGCGCAGCCGCGACAACGGCCATACCTTCACCAACTGGCTGCTCGCCCGCCAGGATGAGATGCGCTACCTGTCGCGGGTCGACGCGGCGGTGGAGCTGGATATACCGCGCATTGCCGGGCTCATGGCAACCCTGGCGGAAGCCCAGGGGTATTACGACACGATTTTTGTCGTGAGTCCCGAGGGGCGTGGCGTTACCGGCGTCAGTTACGAGCAGGGGCGGGTGCGCATCCTGGATGCCGCTGAAGCTCACGACTTCAATGTGGCTGATCGCGACTGGTTTCGATCAGCTATCGCCGGGAGGGATACCTTCTCGCAACCGGTGCTCTCACGCGCGACGGGCAACACCGTGAGCACCGTTGCCATTCCCATCCGGCGTCACGGGCAGATTATCGGCGTGATGCGCGGTGCGGTAAAAATCGACACCCTGGTGCAGCGCCTGGCGGAACTGAATCGCCCGCCGGGCACGGAAATCTATCTGGTGAACGGCGAGCAGGGGCATGCCATTACACCGGCGCCCTCCATTCAGGCCATGCAGGTGCCTTTGCAGACATTGGCGGCGGACCATATACGCCGCCAGCAGGATTTCACCGGGCGCTATCGCAACCCGGCTGGCCTGGCTGTCATTGGCGCTGCCGATTTTATTCCACTGCTGGGTTGGGGGCTGGTGGTCGAGCAGGATGAAGAAACCGCCCTTGCGCATGTGTCGCGCGTGTTGCTGCTGCTGGTGATTTCGACCCTGGTGGTGCTTGCTCTGTCGATCGGCATCTGCCTTTTATTGGTGCGCGGTGTGACCAGAACCCTGGGTGGAGATCCCGCCTATGCCTCGGCAGTTGTCCATCGGGTGGCGGAAGGTGATCTGAATACGCCCATTGTGCTGCGCGAGGGTGACACGGGTAGCCTGCTGGCATCCATCAGCGGTATGCAGCACAACCTGCGGCTCATGCTCAGCGAGATCACCAGCTATGCCGAACAGGTTGCCGCCTCCTCGACCGAGCTGGCCCAGATCAGCGAGCAGACGTCACATAACCTCGAGCGCCAGGCCCAGGAAATCAGCAATTCGGCCACCGCCATGAACGAGATGTCGGCAACCCTGGATGAGGTGGCGCGCAACACGCAGAGCACGGCGGATGTATCGGCCCGCGCCAGTGAATCGGCCAGCGACGGGCGTGGCGCGGTGCAAGCCAACATCGAATCCATCAAGCATCTGGCATTGCAGGTCAACCAGGCCGCGGACATTATCACCGAGGTCAAGGGCGACAGTGACCGTATCGGTGGCATTCTGCAGGTGATCGAAAGCATCGCCGAGCAAACGAACCTGCTCGCGCTCAACGCGGCGATCGAGGCAGCGCGCGCTGGTGAAAGCGGCCGCGGCTTTGCCGTGGTGGCCGATGAAGTGCGCAGCCTTGCCCGCCGCACCAAGGATTCCACAACAGAAATACAGGGCATGATCGAACGATTGCAGCAGGGCGCCGATGGTGCGGTAAGGGCCATGCAGGTGAGCAGCAAGGGCACCGAGGCGAGTGTGGACCTGGCGGGTGATGCCGGTGAGAAGCTCGAAGCCATCGCCAGGGCGGTGACCATGATTGACGATACGGCGCAGCAGATAGCCACGGCCACGGAAGAACAGACCATGGTGGCCCGTGAAATCAATGAGAGCATCCACAACATCAGCAATGTCGCCGACGAAACGGCTGAAAATGTCAAGCAATGCACCATCGCCAGTGAATCCCTGGCGCAGCTGGCCGTGCAGTTGAAGGGGTTGGTGTCACAGTTCAGAATCTGACGATGGCCGATCACATAACAAGAACGGGAGCATCGATGAAATACCCTGCATTGATCCATGGCATTTTACTGGGCGTGCTGGTGGCCGCATGCCAGCCTGCTGATCCGCCCGTTGCTGAAGATGCGTTTACTGACTGGCCGGTCTATCTGGGCGATAAGGCCAGCAGCCAATACTCGCCCCTCCAGCACATCAATAAAGACAATGTCTCCCGCTTGGCATTGGCGTGGATGTATCGCACCGGTGATATCTGGGACCCGCGTTTTTCGCAGATACAAACCAATCCGCTGATCATCCAGGGCGTGCTCTATGGTTTGTCGCCGCGGCTGAATCTTTTCGCGCTGGACGCGGCTACCGGCCGTGAACTCTGGCGTTTCGATCCCGCGGGGGTTGGCACGGCGCCCGCCGATGGCTCATTGGTGCAATCCCTGGGTGTCAGCCGTGGCCTGAGTTTCTGGCAAGAGGGCAATGATCGCCGGTTGTTCCTGGGCGTGGGCCCCAGGCTGCATGCGATCAATGCGGACAACGGCCAACTGATCACCGGTTTTGGCAACCAGGGCGTGGTGGATATCCGCGAGGGATTGGGACGCGAACCGTCTGAAATGTTCGTCGCCATTACCACGCCGGGCGTGGTCTATAAAAGCCTGCTGATCCAGGGCATGCGGGTGGGCGAGGGACCACATTCCGCGCCGGGACACATCCGTGCCTACGATGTGCGCACCGGTGAACAGGCCTGGGTTTTTCACACCATTCCGCAGCCCGGTGAAACAGGCTACGACACCTGGCCTGCGGATGCCTGGCAGCAGGTCGGCGGCGCCAACAACTGGGCGGGCATGAGCCTGGATGAGGAGCGTGGCATCGTCTATGTGCCCACGGGGTCGGCGGCGTTTGATTTCTGGGGTGGTGACCGCCTGGGTGAAAACCTGTTTGCCAACACCTTGCTCGCGCTGGATGCCGCCACCGGCAAACGCCTGTGGCATTTTCAGACAGTGCACCACGATATCTGGGACCGCGACCTGCCAGCACCGCCCAACCTGGCGCGGGTGACCCACCAGGGACAGTCGATCGACGCCGTGGCCCAGGTCACCAAATCGGGTTTTGTGTTTCTGTTCGATCGCGTGACGGGCGAGCCCTTGTTCCCCATTGAAGAACGGCCTGTGCCCGCCTCCACCCTGGGTGGTGAAGTTGCCTGGCCGACGCAGCCTTTTCCGCTAAAGCCCGCGCCTTTTTCGCGGCAGCATCTCACGCCGGACAATCTGCGCAAGGATGATCCCGCATTGATCGCGCGTTTTGCGCAGGTTCGTTCCGACGGACCCTTTGTCCCCTTCGATACACAGGGTGTGGTGTTGTTTCCCGGATTCGATGGCGGAGCGGAATGGGGTGGGGCGGCGGTCAGTCCCGAGGGCATTCTCTATGTGAACGCCAACGAGATGCCCTGGATCGCCAAGATGAATGCTGTTGCCACACAGCCGGCTGCTGGCCGTGGCGATCTCTTGTATATGCAGCAGTGTGCCGCCTGCCATGGCAAGGACCGCCGCGGTGGCCCACAACAGATTTATCCACCACTGGATAATTTACGCGAGCGCATGACGCCGGATCAGGTCATGACGGTCATGCGCCAGGGGCGTGGTTTCATGCCGGGTTTCGCGCACCTGGGGGACGACAGCCTGCGTGGCCTGTTGGCCTATCTGCTCGACGCGCCCGAAGCGGAATGGGCGATTGCCGCGGCGCCACCCAAGGAAGACCTCGGCCATGCCGAGCATATTCCCTACACTTTCGATGGTTATCACCGCTTCGTGGATGAACAAGGCAATCCGGCGGTGGAACCGCCCTGGGGAACACTCAACGCGCTGGACCTCAACACCGGTGAATATCTCTGGCAAGTCACCCTGGGCGATATGCGTGATTCTCCCCTGGCGGGCGCTGAACCCACAGGGGCGGAAAATTACGGCGGCCCGGTAGTGACCGCTGGCGGTTTGCTGTTCATTGCCGCGACCCGCGATCAAATGTTCCGGGTTTTTGACCGGGATACAGGCCAACTGCTCTGGCAAACGCAATTGCCCGCCGGTGGCTATGCCACACCGGCGGTCTACGCGGTTGATGGAAAACAATATGTCGTGATTGCGGCGGGCGGCGGCAAGATGGGCACGCCCTCCGGTGATTATTACCTGGCATTCAGCGTGCCCGCCGAGCCCTGAAATAGCACTGGAAAACCGGATCAACAGTGTTGCAGCAGGCTGAAGGTCATCACGGGCATCCAGTGAGGCTGTTGATCCAGTTGTGCATGACAGCCAGTCCCTGGGTATCGACGATATCCACACCCAAAGGCGGCATGCGCTGAATGTCGGTGCGTGCCATGCGCAATGGAATGATGGACTCCTCCGCTGCGCCTGGCTTCAGCAGGCGCGCATCGGCGATGCCAAGATTGCCGTAACCGGGCACCTGGTTGCAGTAGCCCGCGCTGGCCAGGGCGGTTGAGTAGCGGAAATCCATACCACCCAGGCCGGGCCCGTTGGGTTGATGGCAATTCGCGCAATTGGTATGCAGATAAGCGCGTGCCCTGTCACCGAGCGGCGCCGTGGCATCCAGCGGATCGGGCATGGCCGCCAGGCCCTGATGGGGGCCGGGATCGGTGGTGAAGTAACCCACACTGGCCAATGTCCGGATTTGATTCGCGAGCAGGTTACCCGGATAGATGAAGCTGCGGTTGATCTGCGCTGTTTCCAGCCCAAGCACGCGCTCCCACGCCGGATTGCCTGTCGGTGATGTGTGGCAATTCATGCATTGCGCGCCCGAGGGATAACGCCAGGTTTGCCCGGCGATGCTTTTGGTTTTACCACCACTCAGTAAATGGGCCTCGGTGCCCGTATCGTTCCACTCATAGGAATATCCGCCCCACTCGCCATTCTGCTGGCGGATCAGCAGCCGTGTCTCGATCGGATTGTTTTGCAGCAGGAAGGTCTTGATCAATACCGTGCCGATGGGGAAAGACCACTGCCCATTGGGTTCGATGGTGATATGCGTTCCGTCGGGAATGGCGAAATAACGCTCCTTGGTCGCGCCGTCGGACCACAAGGGGCTGTTGAGATCATAGGGAACGACGCCGGGTGCAGGCTGGCGGATATCCTGCGGATCAAAACAGCCGGTCGCGGACAGTGTTTGCGGGAATTCCTGCACGGGCGGTGCACTGGTTTGCGCCAGACGCTCGAAACCACCCCAGCTGTGGATGCGCCAGATATTGCCCGCGTTGTCTTCAGAAAACGTCGGCGACGAGCCACCGCTGGGAACCAGATCTTCCACAAACGCCTGGCCGTTACCATCGTAAGAAATCGTGGTAACGCCGGAGCGGATGAAGTCGCCGAAAATATAACGGCCCTGCAATTCCGGCATGGCCGAGCCGCGATAGACATAACCGCCGATCACGGCCACCCAGCCATCGCTGTGCGGCAGGTCGACGACCGGTGGTACCGATTGCTGGCCGCGCTGGCAATGGTTGCAGCGGTCCAGATGGCCTTCGCGGAAGGGCCAGCCGTAATCACCGCCCAATTCCACACGGCTGATTTCCTCACGCTCGCCTTCACCGACATCGCCTACCCAGAGATCACCCGTCAGGCTATCGAAGCTCGCGCGCCAGGGATTGCGGAATCCCCAGGCGAATATTTCCGGCGCGCCGCCACCGGACGCGAAAGGATTGTCAGCGGGAATGCCATAGGGTGTCCCACTGTTCACATCGATACGCAGGATTTTGCCGTGAAGCGACGTCGGGTCTTGCGAGATATGCGAAAAATTATTGTTGAGCGGCACACCGCCAGGACTTTCACCCTTGTCGCCCAGGGCGATATACAGGTAACCATCCACGGGACTGAAACCTATCCAGCCACCTTTGTGGTTGGTCCAGCGATGGTTGAAGCGCTGATCACCGGCATCCAGTGGCGCCAGCACGTCGACAGGATTGGTGAAAGTCAGTCCATCGGATGAGACGGTGTAGCGCCTGACAACCGTCACCATGGATACGTTGCCGTCGGTGATGCCATAGGTCTGGTGCGATGCGGTCAGGAATACATAAGCGTAACGGTTGACGGAAAAATTCGGATGAAAGGCCATGCTCAAGGCACCGCCTTCACCCGTGGTGATCACCTGGGAGGAGAAATCCACCGCGAGTGTGGCGCTGGCATCTCCCAGGACAAAGCTGCGGATGCGCCCCGGACGTTCCACGACATAGTAACGGTTGTTAACACCGGGCGCCTGGGTGAGGTAGATGGGCGAGTCTATGCCTCCGGGTGTCGTCACCCATTGAAAGGCATAGCTTCCCAGATTGGACGATGGTGCATCCGGTGCGTGGCAGGTGCTGTTGCTGGCCCGGAATGCCAGGCCGGATTCCACCGGAGTGGGCGCGTCGCCACTGCTGACACTGGAACTGCTCGATTCGCTGGATGACGTGCTGCTGAGACTGCTGGACGATTCCCCGGCCGATGATGAATTGGATGAGATGTCTGTGGCAGAGGAACTGAGAGACGACGAACTGAGTGAAGAGCCGAGTGAAGCACTGCCTGGTGAAGACGATGTGGGCGCGGATGAACTCGATACGGAGGAACTGCCTGGTATAACAGGACTGCTGGATGCCGATGCACTGCTTGAAGTTGTTTCACTGCTCGCCGCCTCACTCGAACTGTCGAGGCTGGATGAGCTGGTGTCGCTGATGCTGCTCGACGACACCGTGCTGGAGACACTGGTCACACTCGATGCCGACAGGCTTGATCCCACACTGAGTGAACTGCTTACCGCACTCGATGTGCCCGCGCTTTGACTGTTGTTGCCACCCGAACCGCCACCGGATCCACCGCAGGCGGACACCAGGCACACGACACCTGTGAACATGAGCACATTTTTGTAAGCAAGCATGGGATATTCCCTATTGGTATGACGTTATTTTATCGGGCAACCACGAGCCCTAACGTCATAGTATCCCTCATCATGCTTTACCATTCCCACCACGCCAGAGACCGTTCATCCCCGATATAGGCGCTTCTGTCTTTGTCTGGCGTATCGATAGACACCGAGGCCCAGTGTCAGGAGGATCAGTAGCGCCATGCTGGATGTCAGCAGATCGCGGATATCCTTGCCCAGAAAGTCCGCGAAATGCCATTTATGCAGATAGGCAAAGCTGTAGCCTTCCAGGCGTTTGCTATCGCGCACTTCACTGGCCAGGATGTGACTGGCCGTCTCCACATACACCGCCGGATTACCGGGTAAATCAAAATGAACCGCATGAACCGGGAGGCGTTTGTTGATGAAGCCGTACTCACCGGAGAACTTTTCGATCAATGCGCTATGCCGGATTCTATCCGCTGGATAGCCTGTCAGCTCGGTGGCCAGGAATCGGGCATGTGCCTCCCACCCATCCGCCAGCATGTCACCGGTATGCGCGTGCAGGTATACCACCGCCTGGGTATTGACGGATTGTGCTGCCGCAGCATGGTCATGGTGGTGTTGATGCGGGTCCACCGGCGACGTGTGGTGTTGCCGTTTTTTGATTCGCCAGTAGGCGGTGTTATTCCACTGTGCCAACTGGATATCATCGATGGCTGTGTGATGGAAATGCCGGGACAGTAATTCGGCATCCAGACGAAGCTCTCCGGCAGCCATCGACAACGGCAGTTGCCCCTGGGGCTGATCGGTTTTGTTGGTCAACCACAAGTGCAGCAGACCGCTGGCGCAAAAGGCCATGGCAAATATCGCCGTAACCGCCCCCAGCCTGCGATGCCATTGGCGTGTACGGGGATGGTGCTGGTGCGCACTCAATGTCTTGCGAAAAATACCCATGCGCCAGCTTTGCACATAGACGACAAGACCGAATGCCGCCGTTGTAAATCCGAGCACCAGAAAAATACTCATCAGGCTGCGGCGCAAGAAGATGGATTCGATCCAGGTCCAGGAATGCAGTGTGCGGAAAAATTTTCCCGTGAGCACCTTCCGTTGATTGTCGATGGTGGCCAGCCGTCCCTGAACTGCGTCGATATAGACGCGCACCCGGTCATCCCGCGCAAAATCCACCCGTATCACAGGCAGGTATCGGTTGATGTACAGATACTCCTTGTCGAAACTGCCCACTTGCCGCAGGTTGGTCACTTGCAGCTGCTCATCGCCCAATATATGCCGTGCCAGGTACTCCGCGTACTCAAAATCCGTATCAGTCAACAACTCATGGGTTATGGCTGAGTAATATCCCAATCCCCGATCACTCTGAATACGAAATACCGGTTGGCCTTGCCACTGAAAAAGCCGCAATTGATAAATCGTGTGGATATCTTGTCTTTCAATCAATTGCGAAAAGCTGCTCATCTGTTGAACATCAAGCATTTCAACAGGTGGCGGTGCGACAGGCTTGGGATTCAGGCGGGAAATCACAGGATGCGCCAATCCACTCAACGCCCAGGCAATCACGGCGATGCACATCACCAGCCCGATACGCTGGTGCCAATGGTAAAGAAATGCATAAAGTGTTTTTGTTTTGATCATGTTTTTAGGTGTGTTTATCGGAAATTGCAATCCGGTAAGGCGATGGAAGGCGGGTGCATGGGTGAGACCGTCGGAGACAGGGATGTCGACGCCGAGCCCCCATGGATGGGTCCACGGCGTGTCTCACCCATGCACCCGCCTTCCACCGCCTCTCCCTACGAAGCACCCCCGCAACATTACCAATTGAATTTAACCCCACCCATCAACATTCTGGGACGGCCGGGAGTGAAAGTCGGGCCAAACCGGCTGGTGGTTTCGGCGTAGAGCTTATCTTCCGCGTTCAACAGGTTCAGATAAATTTCCACCGCATTGTTCAGCACGTAGCTGGCGCGCAGGTTCAACAAACTGTGACCCGGATATTCGAGCGTGTTGGCCTCGTCGATGAAGTAGCGGCCCTGATCCGTCCATTCGGCTTCCAGACGCCCGCCGTTGAGCCAGGCAGGCGCGTAGTGCAGGCGGACGTTGGCGAAATAAGCGGGCGCGTTCGGCATGGTGTTGCCGCTGTAGTCGCTGGTGCCTTCCACCCAGTTATCGAATTCATGGCGGTTGCGGGCATAGGACACGCCCAATCCCAGGTTGCCGGTAATCAGCCAATCGAATCCCAGTTCCACACCCTTGTGCGTGGTGTCACCCGCATTGACATTGCGCCGGGCACCCGTGTCGTCGGTGATGCTGAGGATCTCATCTTCCTTGCGCATCTCGTAGACGGTCAATTCAAAATTGATACTGCCGGTCAGTTGTCCGCGCAGCCCCATTTCCAGGCTGTCGGCTTTTACCGGCGCCAGGCTGGTGGAGTCGACCGTGGCGCCCGAGCGGAACAGCTGACCCTCACTGGGAATGCGGAAGGCGTGGCGGTAGGCCGCGAAGGCGTTGAGGGAGTCGCTGATCTTGTAGATGATGCCCAGCTTGGGGCTGACATGGTCCATGTCCAGCCGGGTGTCCGCCGGGCGCTTGTGGATTGGGCTGGTGAGGTCGGTGCCCAGGTGATTGTCGTAGTCGTATTCCACCCAGTCGTAACGCAGGCCCGCGTTGATGCGCCAGCGATCGCCCAGGTCGCTTTCGATATGGATGTAGGGGGAGGCCGACATGAAGTCCACACGGTAGTCGTAGATGTTGCCGGCCCGCGCGTAGCTGAGCCAGTAACGGCCGGGATCATTGTCGGTGCGTTCGATATAGATCTGGCGGGTGAAGCCCTGGCTGTAGTCCAGGTCGATGCCCGCGATCCAGAAGGCGTTGTCCAGGCTGCTGATACCCTGCTTGTATTTGAGTAGGATGCCGTAGGAGTCATCGCCGCTTTCGTTGATATGGGCATCCTGTGAATCCAGTACCAGGATGCTGCCGCGGGGAACCGGGCGGCCGGTGTTGAGGGTCCAGGTGGCCAGGTAGTCCAGGCGGTTGTTGCGCCAGTAGGGGGTGATGCTGAGATCGCCTTCGCCCAGGGATGTGTGCCAGAGGCTCGACAGGCGCTGGGCCGACACCTCCCGGTAGCCGATCAGGTTGCCCGCCTTGGCGGGGCTATTGCGGTAGTCGGCCTCGCTGAGGCCGGTACCGCCGGTGTTCATGTCCAGCCAGGTGCCGCTGTAGACGGTGTTGATGTCAAAGCCCGCTGCGCCTGTCTGCCATACCAGGTTGGTGCTGGCGCGGGTGAAATCGTTGTGCTCGCGCCAGCCCTGGCTGTCGATGGCGTCCAGCCGCAGCGCCAGATGGTGCTGGCCCAGGATCCGCGAGCCGCGGACCTGGCCGCGCCGCCAGTCGTCCTCACCGCCTTCCAGGGTCAAGCCGAACTGGTCCCCGGTGATGGGGCGATTGCTGAGCACGTTGATGACTCCGCCCATGGCGTCGCTGCCGTAAAGCGCCGATCCCGGTCCCTTGGTGACTTCCACACCATCCGCCTGGGCCACGTTCACTTCGTAGAGCGCGTTGTGGTTGAAAAAGGCCGGGGAACGGGTGGGCACGCCATTTTCCAGATAGAGGTACACCGGCCCGGTGGTGATGGGCTGGCGAATGGCGGCCGAGACGCCCTGGCCTGTGCTGCCCAACTGGTTGATGAACACCCCTGGCACGCGGTTGAGCAGATCGGCGGAGTGGGTGGGGTTGACCGCTTCCACAGTCTGCTGATCGAGGATGCCGATGCTGGCCGCGGTATCGGCAAGGCGCGCCTCGTCCCGTGTGCCGGTGACGGTGATGGTTTCCAGCTGGTTGGGATGACGGGCCTGGGGATGGTCGGCCTGTGCCAGGCAGGCCGCACCGCCCAGGGCGGCAAGGGCAAGCGAACGGGAGAGAGGGCTCAACATGGCAGATCCTTGTTGTTATGAGCCCGTTATCCTAAACAGCACCCGCAAGCGGGAACAGTGACATATTGTCGCACCCCTTTGCCGCACCCTTGATAGTCGGAATGACCAGGCAGCATAGTGCGCCAATAACAGCAGGATAATGTTTTCAGAGGGTTTTTAAGGCTTTACTTGTCCGCGAGCCGGGCATATAGTGCCTTGGCTGGCAAGCATGCAGCATTATTTATGGTTACATCGTTGTACTAAACGCGGCAATCAGACGGAGCTTTCCGCGCTGTTTGATAGGTCGCCTGCCACAGCCCGGGTGTTTTGGGACTGGCGGCGGTGAGTTTCTTAGCACCTCGTTTTGTTCTTCATAAGTAAGTGTGATCAGTCAGCACGCGCCAGGGTGGCCAATTTTATTAACTTGCTTATGTGCAAAAGAGGTTTGTTATGTCTAGAAGCACCGGTACTGTAAAGTGGTTCAACGAATCCAAGGGTTTCGGTTTTATTGAGAGCGAAGGCGGCCAGGACGTTTTCGTTCACTACAGCGCTATCAGCGGTTCAGGTTTCAAAACCCTCGCTGAAGGTCAGCGCGTTGAGTTTGATGTCAAGCCTGGCCAGAAAGGCCCTCAGGCTGAAAATGTGACCGGCCTGTAATCCCGCCTGGTCGCTTTTCCGAAAAAGCCGCACGTTTGTGCGGCTTTTTTGTTTCCCAGTCATACAACGTTGACTCAAAAATCGGGTTTATATTACCTAAGTCTACGATTGCCATTTATTTTTATAAGTAAAAAATCATATCTGTTTGATTTCAAAAGATAACCAGGTCATAAAATCATCTGCTTCTTTGCACAAAAGATTGACAACGTTGTCTGTTAGGCATAGTTTTAGCGTCGTTGCTGCGTCCGGACGGATGTTGTACAGCGACTTGTGTGACTGAGTGATTATCAGGGAGGAGCGGGTACCCCAGCGTACCCCTGGCCCTGTTCGGTCCTGGTGTCCGAACGCAGGAGGGCCGCGCAGGGTGCAGTGTCATGACCAATTGATAGGGATACATGTATGGATAACGATAAGAATTGCGACACCCAAGATGTTCGCATGACTCCCGGTGAGCCCACCCCTGTGTTTACTGCAAGGCTGCCTGTGCAGCACGTCCGTTTTTACATGCCTATCGCCTTCTTTGTTGCAATGCAAACTGAACTGGAGAGTTGAGACATGAAAACCATTGATATGAAAAATACGATCACGGATGCGGTATATCGTGATCGCCTGGGTGTGTTGGCGTTGATTGTTGTTGTGGCTTCGCTGTTCTCAGCCGTCGATGCCGATGCGCATGGCTATGTATCCTCACCGAAAAGCCGCGTGATCATGTGTAAGGAAAACGGCATCGAAAACCCGACGCATCCGGCCTGTATCGCGGCCAAGGCGGCCGGTAACCAGGGACTCTACACGCCGCAGGAAGTCGCGGTGGGCGGTGTCCGCGATGACCACCAGAATTTTATTCCGGATGGCCGGCTGTGCAGCGTGAATCGCGCCAATCTCTTTGGTATGGACCTCGCGAGAACCGACTGGCCAGCCACAGTGGTGACCCCGGGGTTGACCACCTTCGTGTGGACCAACACCGCCGCTCACAAAACCACCTACTTCCGTTACTACATCACCCGCGAGGGGTATGACCACAGCCAGCCGCTGCGCTGGGATGATCTGGTGCTGATCCACGACTCGGGTCCCGCAGATCAGGAAACCTTTTCCTACCACGATGTATGGCTGCCCTATCGCACCGGCAAGCACATCGTCTACAGCATCTGGCAGCGCGATTGGGTGAGGGATGCGGCGGAAGGCTTCTACCAGTGTATCGATCTGGATTTCGGTGATGGCAGCGGCGGCACGAGTTCCAGTTCCAGCTCGAGTTCCAGTGTGCCCGGCGGCGGTTCGAGCAGTTCGTCCAGCTCCAGTGTGTCCAACGATACCTGCGCCGCCTTGCCTGAATGGTCCGCGGGCGCGGTGTACAACAACGGCAACCAGGTCAAGCACGATGGCCGCCGTTACCAGGCACAGTGGTGGACACAGGGTCAGAATCCGTCATCGCATTCCGACCAGTGGGATGTGTGGCTGGACCTGGGCGATTGCCATGGCTCACCGGTCTCATCGTCATCCAGCAGTTCCAGTTCCAGCTCGAGTTCCAGTTCGAGCGCGGTGAGCAGCAGTTCGTCTTCTGTGAACACTGGCCACTGCACATCGCCGGCCTATGTCGATGGTACCAGCTACACAACCGGCGCTACCGTCGTGAATGGCGGCAGTGAATATCAATGCAGCGTCGCGGGCTGGTGCACCGTGGGCGGTCCCTATGCGCCGGGTTCCGGCTGGGCCTGGGAGCATGCCTGGTCGCTGCTGCGCAGTTGCCATTGAGCCGTGTTCTTGCGTTGATAAAAACCCGCTCATCATGAGCGGGTTTTTTTATTGATCCGGCGCCGGGCCGGTGGGAGAGAGCTTGATCAGAAACATGGTCGGCCAGAGCTTTCCGGTCACCCAGATGGCATCCCGTTCTTCATCGTAGGCAATGCCGTTGAGCACCTGTTCGCTGTTGGTCAGCGCGAGCGACTTGACCAGGGGCGTCAGATCCACCGAGCCAATCACCTGGCCATTGCGCGGATCGATTTCAACAATCCGGTTTTCGTACCAGATGTTGGCCCAGATATTACCCTTGATGGTTTCGAGTTCGTTGATGCGCGATACCGGGCGCGTTCCCTGACGTACCGGCAGCTGGCGCAACACGCGAAAATCATCGGCCGCATGAAAAAATAATGTGTCGCTGCCATCGCTGCGGATCAGGTGTTCATCATCGTGGGTCAGTCCCCAGCCTTCACCGCGGTAGCGCAGCTTTTTTTCGATGGTGAAGCTGTCGGGATCGATGACCAGCAGGGTGCCTTCCCGCCAGGTCAGCAGATAGAACCTGTCGTTGAAGTAAGTCAGCCCTTCCGCGAAATAGCGCGCATCGAGCGTGAGCTCCCGCGTGAAACGTCCCGTGAGCTGTGCCCAGCGGCTACCGGTATTCGCCACCGGATAGCCGACCAGCCGCGAACGGCCATAGAGGCCGCTGCTCTCGTAGAACAAACCATCGTGAATCAGCAAACCCTGGGTGAACAGGCTCGGATGGTGCGGCCGTTCGGCCAGGAGTTCGTAAGTGTAGAGGCGCGGCGTATCGACCCTGGCGGTGTCGGCGCAGAGATTGGCGCTCAGCAGGAGGCTCAGGCACAATGCCAGGCAATAACAGTTGAAGCGGTTCACGGCCTGATCCCGTCTTGGAGTGAGCTGCCATGATAGTCAAGAGGTGATGAAGAATGAAGCGCATACAATCCTTTGTCGGCTTAACGCTGCTCGGCGGATTCATGGTGGTGCTGCCCATTAGCATTTTCATCTTGCTGGTGACCTGGTTGCTGGGCGTGATCATTTCGCTGCTCAGCCCGCTCAGCAGCTGGATTGCCAGTTGGAGTCCCCTGGCGCAGAGCCTGGCCGAGTTGCTGAGTATCCTGGCGATCCTGTGCGGCTTTTTTCTCGTGGGATTGTTGATCCGCACCCGCGTGGGCGAGTGGCTGCACGAGGTGATGGATCGCTGGTTGAGCCGCCTGGTGCCGGGCTATAAGGCGATTCGTGAAATGGTGACGCAATTCGTGGGGGGCGAGGGCAATGCGTCGCTGCTCAAGGGGCAGGTGTGCCGCGCCTACCTTCATGGCCGTGCGGCGGGCGTGTCGGTGACCGGTATCGTCACGGCCAACCACCCCAACGGTGATTACACGGTTTACGTCCCCACGGCGCCCATTCCGACGTCCGGTTTTGTCTACCACCTGGCCCAGGATTGCGTGGACCTGCTGCCCCATGTCAGTGTGGAGGCCGCGATGCGCACAGTGATCGCCTGCGGCAGTGGTTCGCAGATCATCTCCATGCCACAGCAGGGCTGATAATCCCGTCTTTCACCAAAGGAGCCAACCTATGCGCACGCTGATATTCATTGTGACGGGATTGATACTGGCCGCCTTGCTGTTGCGGTTGGCGCCGGCACCGCACCGTACCCTGGCCGCCGGTGGCTTCACCCTGGTCTGGCTGGGCATATCGGCCTGGAATCTGAACACGGGGCTTTCACACGGTTACACCCTGGCGCAGGAGCTGCCGATCCATGTGGCGCTCTTCGGCATTCCAGTGGCCCTGGCCTGGGGATTGTGGTGGCGGTCGCGCCCCTGATGCGGCTCAGTCTTTTGCCGGTGCTTCCCGGCCACTCTTGCGCGCCGGCTTTTTGACCGGGTCCTTCGTTTTCTTAGCCGTTTTGGTGTCCTGTACCGGTGCCGTGTCATCCGGTCCCTCGCGGCCGCCATCGGCCTCGCGGCTTTCCACATAGGCGAGGGCAGTGTTCACAGCCTGCTGGACCTTGGCTTCCATCTCCTGCATTTCCTGCGGCGACATGAAAAAGGTCATGTCCACATCGTGGCGGATATAGCGCGGCGGCAGCCGGTTGAGGGCCACGCAGGCGACATCAGCCAGGAATTCCCGGTCCTGGCGCGCCCGCTCGCTGGTGTCCACCAAGGCTTGCAGCACCTGGCGTTCGTAGTAGTTGTGAATAAAATCGGTTTCTTCGTCGAGGCTGTAATAGCGGTGGGGGGTGGTGGTCAGCATGGTCACTCCGGCGCGATGCGTTTTTGCCAGTATAGATGCTGATGGGTTTGCCAGCGGTGGGTTATACCCGCTTGCGCTTCAAGCCGCGGATGATGAAGCGGGCCGGATTCAGGGCCGCAACCAGGGATTCGGGCAAGGGCAGGGGTTCGTCATTGATCTGGGCCGCCAGCAACCCGGCGCACAGGGGGGTGTAGGCCAGGCCGCGGGAACCATAGGCCAGGCTCAGGTACAGGCCGGGCCAATAGCTGCCCGCCAGGGGAAGAGTGCGTTTGGCATCCTGCCGCAGTACCTGGTAATCCCGTACGAAATCCTCATCGATGGGAACGGGGCCCACCAGGGGCAGATAATCCGGACTGGTACAGCGGAAGGCGACCCTGCCGGAAAGTGTTTCCGGTGACAGCTCCCCCCACTCGCGCAGCAGGCCGGGGACCAGCGGGTTCAGCCTCGCCAGGTTGCCGGCATGGTCGGCGGCGCGCAGCCGTGTGTCGTCATCCTGCAAGTTGAAACTGGCGCCGGCACAATGCCATTCCCCTCTCTCATCCTTAAACGCCGGTGCCAGGTAGCCGTCACCACAGATGACGGTACGCAACGTCCGGCTGTCATCCGTGGCGGGCAGGTAGCTGACCTGCCCGCGGATGGATTTGAGCGGCAGCTTGCGGGTTTGGGAAAAATCCAGGGCATCGCGGCCATTGGCAATGATGGCCACCGAGGCTTGCGCGACCATCCTCGACCGACCCTGGGCATCTGTCACCCTGGCCTGCCAGCCGCCTGCCTCGTGCGTCAGCGTCATAACCCGGGTTTCCAGGTGCCGCTCGATGCGTGGATGCGTCGCCAGGGCTTCGCAAACCCCCGCGGGGTCGAGCCATCCGGCGCCGGGGAAATAGAGGCCGCCCAGTGCCAGATCGACACCAGCCAGTTTGCTGGCTTCCAGGGCATCCACTGGCCGGGCCAGGGCTTCGGCACCTGTCAACTGAGGCGCCAGGGCGGCTTGCAAACGTGCTTCTTCCGGGCTGTCGGCCAGTTGCAGGACGCCGCAAGCCTGCCCCAGCCTGTTTTCCGCCCAATAGGGACGGTAATGCCGCAGCGCATATTGCAGGCAGGCCAGGTTGAAACTGGCCAGGGTTTCCTGCCGGGGTGAAAGGCGGGCATAGACGATGCCCTGGGGATTACCCGATGCGCCCTGGGCCAGCCGGTGCTCGCGTTCCAGCAATTGCACCTGCCAGCCGCGTTCGGCCAGGGCACGGGCGATATGGCAACCCGCCAATCCTCCGCCGATCACCAGGGCCGTTTGGGTGACGGCGGGGGTGTAATGGCGAATCCGGTGCCAGGGTGTCGTGCCACGCTGGTCGGTGTGGGTGACGGCTACCGGCGGTTCGGATGCCTGATGATCCCTGTCTGGCGCGGCACCGGATGGCACCTGTGCCGCGACCATGTCGCGTTTGCGGCCAAAGCCGGGTACGCGTTTGACCTGGAAACCTGCGCCGCGCAGTCCCTGCTTGACCACGCCCGCCGCGCTGAAGGTGGCTGCCGTGGTGCCGGGACCACTGAGGCGGGCCAGTGCGGCAAACAGGTCGGGTGACCACATCTGCGGGTTTTTGGCGGGGGCGAAACCATCGAGAAACCAGGCGTCCACCGGGTGCGCAATCCTCTCTCCCGGCCCGAGGCACAAGCGGCCGAGGCTGTCGGCGGCATCGCCGATCATCAGGGTCAGGCCAACAGACGGCGCCAGGACCAGGCGATGGATGCCGGGAACCAGCAGTGCCGGGTAGGCAGCCAGCAGGTGTTCGGCATAGGTGGCCAATTCCGGCCAAAGCGCCAGGGCCCGCGCGAGGTCTGCCGGTTTCAGCGGATACTTTTCAGTGGTGATGAATTCCAGCCGGGCATCCGCCGGGGCGCACTGCTCCCACAATTGCCAGGCCGCCAGAAAGTTGAGCCCCGAGCCAAAGCCGGTTTCGGCGATGATGAAAGGGCGATGCCCTTGCAGGGCAAAGCGCTCCGCCAACCGGTTGTGTTGCAGGAAGACATGGCGGGTTTCCGCGAGGCCGTCGGCGCGGGAAAAATAGACATCGCCAAACGCGCGGGATAGCGGCTGGCCCTGGTCGTCCCAATCCAGTTGGGCATGATCACCGGAAGCGGGTGTATCGGTCACAGGCCAAACTCGCGCACGACTTGCGCGCACCAGTCGCGGATACGCGCCTCGCTCAGTTGAAATTCGTTTTCATCGTCCAGCGCCAGGCCGACGAACCACTGGCCATCGGGTGTGAGTGCCTTGGACGCCTCGAAGGTATAGCCCTCCCGGGGCCAGTAGCCGCAGGGCAGGGCACCCCGGCTGACCAGCTTGGCGTGCAGGTAGCCCATGGCGTCGAGAAACCATTCGGGATAGCCCACTTGGTCGCCCAGGCCGTAGAGGGCGACGGGCTTGCCATGCAAGTCCAGCTCGTCCAGTTCATCCCAGATGTCTTCCCAGTCTTCCTGCAACTCACCGTAATCCCAGGTGGGAATGCCGAAAATCAGGTAATCGTAGAAGCCCGTGGTGACGATGGGTGTATCGGCGATGTTGAAAATGTCCACCAGCGATTCACCCAGCACCTGGCGGATTTTTTCTCCCGCCATGGCGGTATAGCAGGTGGAACTTCCGTAAAAGAGACCGATGGGCGCGTGGCTCATGATGCCTCCAGGTAGGCGGCGGCCCAGGCATTGACCCAGTCGTGCGCCAGGGCCTCGGGGTCTTCGCCCTCGCTGGCGTCCAGCACCAGGGGTTCGCCCAGGCGGCGGGCGCCCAGATCGGCAAAGGCATCATCCAGGGCCCGGCCCCCTTCATTGAAGGTGGTGTAATTGGAATCCCCCAGGTTGACCACGCCATAGTGGCGCTGGGCGATGGCGGGATAGTCGCGGACCAGGCCCAGATAAAGCGGCTGGATATTATCCGGCAAGTCACCGGCACCGGTATTGGATGTACAGATCAGCAGGATGTCGACCGGGTTGGCCAGGATATCCGCTACGGTTGGATCGAGGTTGATGCGGGCACTGTGGCCCCGCCGGCGCAGCTCGGCTTCCAGCACGGCGGCCACGCTCTCGGCGGTGCCCATGACGCTGCCCACCAGGATCTGGATGTTTGCCATGGTATTACCTCATTGAGTGCGCCGCGCATGATAGAGGTTTTATGCCGTGAAGGCTAAACCTCGCCAGCGGGCACCTCGGCTCCGGCATGACCGATCTGGCGCCAGGCCTCGTAAACCATGACGGCGACAGCGTTGGACAGATTCATGCTGCGGCTGCCTGGCCGCATGGGTATGCGCAGTACCTGTTCGGGAGGGAGGGACTCGCGCAGGCTGAGCGGCAGGCCCCGGGATTCAGGGCCGAAAACCAGGTAGTCGCCATCGGCAAAGCGGGCGTCGCTGTGGGTGACTTTTCCCTTGGTGCTGAGCGCGAAAAGCCGCTGCGGGCGAGCGCGGCCGAGGAAGTCCGCCCAGCTCGCATAGCGGTGGATATCCGCCCACTCGGCGTAGTCCAGCCCGGCGCGGGCCAGGCGCTTGTCGTCCAGTTCAAACCCCAGTGGTTCTATCAGGTGGAGCGCACAACCGGTGTTTGCCGCCAGGCGAATAATATTGCCGGTATTGGGCGGTATTTCCGGCTCATACAAAACAATGTGAAGCATTTGGTGTTTTTCAGGCTATGGTCTATTGTCAGTGCAAAGCTTGGGGTTTTTGATTTTTTGATTATAAGTGGCGAGGTTCAGCACCCAGGCACTGTTTTTGCGCGCAATCCAAATATTTGGCGCATAAAACAACAAAATGGGTTATGTTTTGACCATAAAACCTCCGGAGCAGTAATTTGTTGAACCTCTTTGGTACGAGATCCCGTCAGAATGCCGCGATAGGCTTGGAATTGGGTGCCGAGGGTGTGGCTTTTGCCCAGGTTCTGCGACCCGCCACAGGACAGCCCCGGCTGGTGCACTGCGAATACCTGCCTTACGAAACCGGCGAAGATCCCCTGGCGCTGTTCAACAGCCGCCTGGTCAAACTGGGCCTGCAACGCCTGCCTGTCAATCTGGTCCTCAACCCCGGCCAATACCAGCTGTTACTGGTGGAGGCGCCAAAAGTCCCCCTGGAAGAACTGGCCGAGGCACTGCGCTGGCGTATCAAGGATATGGTCAGCGTCCCGGTGGCCGATGTCGCCCTCGATGCGTTCTTCCTGCCCGAGGACTCGGCGCGTGGCGGCAATCCCATGGCTTATGCGGTGGTCTCACAAAAATCCGTGCTGTCCGGGCTTGTGGGAGGTTTCCACAAGCATCAACTGGCGCTTTCCGTCATCGATATTCCCGAACTGGCACTGCGCAACCTCGCCGAAGCCTGTTGCGATACGCGCCGTGGCGTGGCGCTGGTGCGCCTGGTGCAAGGAGGCGGCAGCTTGCAGATCGTGCGCGGCGGCAACCTTTATCTGGCGCGGCAGTTTTCGCTGTCCTACAACGGCGGCCTGCTGGATGATCTGCCAGGGGATGCGCTGGTGCTCGAACTGCAACGGTCGCTCGATTACTTTGAACGCCAGCTGCGGCAATTGCCTCCCAGTCATGTGTATCTCTGTGGTGAAAACCTCACCGGGGACAAAGTGACGCCGGAGATACGCGACAGCCTTGCCGTCAATCTGGACATACTGTCGCTGCACGACGGCTTGCAGATCGACGAGGGCGTCCAGGAACACCTCCTGCCCCTGTGCCTGACGGCGCTGGGTGCCGCATTGCGCCAGGACGCCGTGGCAACCACCCGGGGGAATGGCTGACATGCAGCAGGTCAATCTCTATCTTCCCGAATTCCGCCCCAACCGCGAGCCCTTGCGCAGCCACCACATGCTGTGGGGAGCGGTGGTGCTTCTGGTGTTGCTGTGTCTTTACTCCGTGTATGACTTCCGCCGCAACAGCCAGCTGCGCGATGAGATTTCCCATCGCAATCAGGAAATCCTCACGCTCGAACAACAACTGACCCAGCTTGCCACGCTCGTGCCGCAGGACCAGGGCGACAAGCTCAGGCAGGATATAGAGAACCTTGAGGATGAATTGCAGCGCCGCCGTGAGATTGCCCAGGGCATTGGCAACGAAAGCCAGGGACAGACACCGGGTTTTTCCGCGCAGCTGATTGCCCTGGCCCGGCAGTCCACTGACAATTTGTCATTGTCGGCTTTTTCGTTGCAGCGCGGCGGGCGGTTTGTGGAAATGCAGGGGCTGGCGCGCAATCCCGAGGACGTGCCCGCCTACCTGCAACGGTTGCGCAACGATACCGGATTCGAGCAAACCGGGTTTGGCGCCCTGCGCGTGGAAAAATCGTCAGCCTCCGGCCCGCTCAGTTTTGATGTCAGCCGCCAGGCCGGTGAACCCGATGGCCGGGTGTCCCGCGGTGCTGCCACCGCGCGCAACCAGGGGGCGAGAAACTGATCATGGACAAGCGGCTGGAACAGATACGCCACAATATCGACAAACGCAGCATGCGCGAGCGGATGCTGATTTTTCTGTGCCTGTTGGCGCTGGTCTTCATGTTCTGGACCCTTATCGTCCAGGCGTCCATCGACAACCAGGGCCGCGATCTGCGCAGCCAATCCCAGGCGCTCAACGCCAAGCGCGAAGATCTCAATGTCCAGATAGCCCAGGCGACCCGGCGTCTGTCGACGGACCCCAACCGTGAACAGAAAAATCGCATCCAGCAGCTGGAACAGGCGATCAATGATGCGGACCAGCAACTGGTCAGCAGCTTCCAGGGGCTGGTGCTGGCCAGTGAACTGCCCGGCATACTCCAGCAGGTGCTCGCTGAAACGCGGCGTGTGCGGTTGATCAAGGTGCAGACCCTGCCGGTGCGTGAGCTCACCCTGGGTTCTTCGTCCACCGGGGCACGTGGCGTGGGGGTGTATGAACACACGGTGCTCCTGCAAGTGTCCGGCACCTATTTTCAGTTGGTGGACTTCTTGCGCGCGCTGGAGTCCGCGTCGGCGCGTTTTTATTGGGAGCAGCTGGATTATCGCGTTACCGCGTATCCGACGGCTGAAATCGATATACGGGTGTATACCCTGAGCACGGAAAAGGGGCCCATAGGTGTCTGGTAAAACCGCTCTGCATGGTATTGATTCCGGACTTGCGGTGTTGATTGCCGCTGGTGTGTTGTTGCTCTGTGCATCGAGTTCCACGGCGATTGCCGCTGATAACCTGCGCGATCCCACGCGCCCCCTGAACTTTACGGCACAATCACCTTCCGGCCAGCGCTTGCAACTGCAATCCATCATCCTTGGCGAGGGCCGCCGCCTGGCGTTCATCAACGGTCAGGCTTTAGGCGAGCAGGATGTGATTCAGGGTACCCAGGTGCGGGTCGTGCGCATTCAGGCCGACCGGGTATTGGTGCAACGCGGTTCGGACACCTGGCACCTGACGTTGGATAACATTGAAGTAAGACAGCCATCACGGAATCCATGACTATGACACAACTTTCAATTCCGGGCTTGAAGCACTACAGCCGTCACATTATCGCATGGGGGGTGCTGGTATCGCTGGCCGGTTGCAGTACCCCTCGCCAGGAGCTGGAAGCAGAAAAGATGCTCAAGGATCTGGTTGCCCGCCAGAGTGAAGCGCCTGCCGTGCCGCCCTCGGTGACCGATGCCCTGACAGCGGACCGGTTGCCGCCGCAGGCAACCCAGGCGACCAGTGAGCGGTTCGATGTCGCCGTGCGCGATGTGCCGGCGCGGGAATTTTTTCTCGGCCTGGTGAAGGGCACGCGGACCAACGTTGTCGTACACCCGGAGGTGCGGGGCAACATTTCGCTCAATCTCAATCGCGTCACCGTGGATGAGGTGTTGCGAGTGACCCGGGATATCTATGGTTACGACTATAAACTGGAGCAGGGCATCTATACGGTTTATCCCAATGAATTGCGCACCCAGGTATTCCATGTGAATTACCTGGATGTGCAGCGGGTGGGGGTGTCAGATACCAGCGTGATGCTGGGGCGCTCACAAAGCAGCGGCAACAGCAACGCCAATCGCGGCGGCAGCGGCAGCACCGCGTCAGAAACGGCCAACCTACTGGATATCGGTGCTGGTGACAATCAGCGATCAGGTTCCGCACTGATACCGGGGTCTCGTGTCCAGACCTTGAATCGCACGGATTTCTGGTCGTCCCTGCAAACCACGATCAGCGCTATCATCGGCGGGGAATCCGACGACCGCATGGTGATGATCACGCCCCAGGCGGGCATGGTGGTCGTCAGGGCCAGAGCCCACGAATTGAACGCGGTGCGCGATTTTCTCGAGCGCTCGGAGCTGAGTGTCAAACGCCAGGTGATCCTGGAAGCCAAGATCATCGAAGTGCAGCTGAGCGAAGGCTTTGAAGCCGGTATCAACTGGGATCAGATCAGCGGCCAGCTGGTTCACGGCTACAACGTTGCCGATGGTTTCAGTACCGCGCCGGGCACAGCGGGTTCGGTCAACCGGTGGCGGGACATCAATCGCAATTTCTTTTATATCGACCAGAATGGCAATCCGCAGAACCTGTCGGTTCCCAGCCGTGAGGCCACGGGTTCCACCTTCGCTTCCCTGCTGCGTATCAACGACGTGACCCAGCTGCTCTCACTGCTGGAAACCCAGGGGCAGGTGCAGGTGTTGTCCAGTCCGCGAGTCTCCACCGTCAACAACCAGAAGGCGGTCATTCGGGTCGGTTCCGATGAATATTTCGTCACGGGTATTTCCAACAACACGACGGCCAGCGTGTCCTCGGTGACCTCGACGCCCAATATCGAACTCTCGCCATTCTTCAGCGGTATTTCCCTGGATGTCACGCCACAGATTTCTGAAAACGGCGATGTGATCCTGCATATCCATCCGGTCGTCAGCGAAGTCACCGACCAGCTCAAAGTGTTTACCGTGGGCGATGAGAATTTTTCCCTGCCACTGGCCTTGCGCGGCATCCGCGAATCCAACAGCATCGTGCGCGCCGCCAGCGGCCAGGTGGTGGTGCTTGGCGGCCTGATGCAGGAACGCATCGTCAATGCCGATGGCAAGCGCCCGGTGCTGGGCGATATTCCCGGCGTCAATGCGCTGTTCCGGACCAAACGTAAGAGCCGGATAAAAACCGAGCTGGTGATTTTGCTGCAACCCCAGGTTGTCGATGATGCCGCCTGGAATCAGCAGCTGCGCGATGCTCAGGAGAGCATGCAGCGCCTGGGTGACGACTACCGCCAGCGCTGAGAGAGCCGAGCATGTACCGCCAGCATTTTGGTCTGCGGGAACATCCTTTTTCGCTGACGCCCGACACGCAGTTTTTTTATGGCAACCCCAGCCATCGCGAAGTGCTCAGCACATTGCTGCTGGCGTTGCGGCACAGCGAAGGATTCATCAAGATCGTGGGCGAGGTGGGCACCGGTAAAACCCTGCTGTCCCGCAAACTGCTGGCCAGCCTGGGGGACGGTTTTTTAACAGCCTATATTCCCAACCCTTACCTCACGCCGGAAGAGCTCAAATGGTTTCTGGCGGAGGAAATCGGCATCCCTTATTCACCGGATGTGCCTTCCTACCAGTTGCTGCGCGACATCAATCAACGGCTGGTGGAGCTGGCCAAGGCGCACAAGCAGGTCGTGCTGGTGGTGGACGAGGCGCAGGCCATGCCGCGCGAAACCATCGAAGCCCTGCGCCTGCTGACCAATCTGGAAACCGAAAAGCACAAACTCTTGCAGGTGGTCTTGATTGGCCAGCCCGAGCTGGACGAACTGCTCAATCGCGCCGACCTGCGCCAGCTCAAACAACGCATCGTGTTTGCCGAATACCTCCAGGGCATAGGCCGCCGGCAGTTGGCCGGTTATGTCAGCTTCCGGTTGCAATCGGCGGGTTACCGCGGTGCTCCGTTGTTTTCGCGGCAGGCATTGGACCTGCTGTACAGCGCCTCGGGTGGCGTGCCGCGCCTGATCAATGTGCTGTCCCACAAAGCGATGCTCGCCGCTTACGGCGAAGCCAGCGACAGGGTTGGCCGGCGCCACATGGCGCGCGCAATCGCCGACACCCAGGAGAGCCGTCCCTGGGGACGCTGGCTGGCGCGCCGCCAGCGCTGGTTCTGGCCATTGCTGGCGGGAGCGGCTGCCGTTTTACTCGCTGTTCTGCTGGGGCTCTGGTGGCACGTCCGGGGAGCCGGACCATGAGCCTGTTGAACGACATGCTGCGTGACCTGTCCGCGCGCCAGGCCGACCGGCCCGCAGAAGACGGTGCTGGTCTGCTGGCGGATTCCGCCTTGGTTCGTGAGGAAGGTTTCCCCTGGCGCGCGACCCTGGTGGTCTTTATCGGCGTGTTGATCCTCGTACTGGCGGGTCAATGGATATGGTATCTGTCGCGGAGTGCTGCTCAGGTGGATATCCACGTATTGCCACCTGAGCAGACAGCAATCCACTCGTCGCCGGCGATGGTGAGTGAAGCAATACCGGTAACTGACAATCAGGTATCGGTCGAACAGCCGGTTGCCCAGCCACAGGCCAACCAGCAGAGCGATGATCATGAACCACCCGTCGCACTGGAGGTTGACGATGCCTTGCAACGAGTCAAGGCACAGTTGCTGCAACTCGCCGGGCGCGCACTGGCGCGTGATCGCCTCTCGGCGCCGGCCGGGGATAATGCCTCTGGATATTACCGGGAGTTGTTGGCCTTGATCCCTGGTGATCCTGATGCCCTGGCAGGCCTGGATGCCGTTACACGGCGCTACCAGTATCTGATTGCCGAGGCCGTGGAGCAGGGGCAGGCAAGCCGTGCCCGCCAGTTGCTCCGGCGGGCCCGGGATGTGGCGCCGGGGGATGATGCGTTGCAGGCGCTGGCAGGCAGGCTGGACGAGGCCGCCGATGAAGCATCCGTTCCCGAGGTCGTTGCAAGCCGCCAGGTGGCGGACATGCCAGCCGCGGACACGCACATCAGTCTGGACAGCGATGCCAGGCCGGTATCCGCGGGCCAATCGAGCCTGAGCATCACGCCCAGCATGGAATCCCTGGACCGCCAGGCAGAAGCGGAAGCGCTCGCCCTGTGGCAGGCGGGTCAAACCGAGGCAGCCCGTTCCTATCTGGAAGATGTGGTGGCACGCCTGCCCGGTGCCGATGCCAGCGCGCGATTGCTGTGCCATATTTATCTGGAAACCGGCGATCTGGCCGCTGCCCAGCGGCTGCTGGATGACGCGGACGACTGGCCCATCAACCATTACGCCCGTCTGCGCGCACTCTGGCACCAGGCCCGCAACGACGATGCCGAGGCGCGCGCGCTGCTGGAAACACACCTGGCCAGCGCCCAGACGGACGAGTCCTATCGCGCGCTGCTGGCGCGCCTGTACTACACCGGCGGTGACTACCATCAGGCAGTCACCAGCTACCGGCGGTTGCTGGACAGCTTCGGTGACAAGTCAGGCTACTGGCTGGGATTGGCCCTGGCACTGGATGCCCTGGGGCAGGGGCAGAGTGCCCTGATCGCTTATGAACGAACCCTGGCGCTGCCGCCTCTGGACGCGAGCGTCAGCCAATACATAGAGTCGCGCCTCCGCGCCCTCTCGCGTTAACCAACCGAGACCCCAGGTTATGTCAGGCCCTGTCAAACGCATCCGCATCGGCGACCTGCTGGTGGAGAAGAACATGATCAGCGAGGCGCAGTTGCAGCATGCGCTTCAGGAGCAAAAGCTCACCGGCCGCAAACTGGGCGCCACCCTGGTGGACCTGGGCTACGTGGAAGAAAACGCGCTGCTCAACCTGCTCTCGGCACAGTTGCGGATTCCCTTTGTCGAACTGAAACAGTTCCGTTTCGACAGCAAGCTGGTGCAGACACTGCCGGAGACCAGCGCCCGCCGCTATCGCGTCATGGTCCTGCGCGAGGACCCGGATGGTCTACTGCTGGGCATGGCCGACCCCACGGATATTTTTTGCCTCGACGAACTCCAGCGGATTTTGAAAAAACCGCTCAAGCCCGCCGTGGTGCGCGAATCAGAGCTGCTCGACATCCTCGATATCGCCTACACCCGCGCCAGTGAAATTGCCAGCCTCGCCACCGAACTCAATGAGGAGTTGCAGGATTCGACCCTGGATCTGGCGGACTTCATCACCGATGCCACCGACAGTGACGCCCCGGTGGTCAAGCTGTTGCAGAAAATTTTTGAGGAAGCCATCGCGGCCAAGGCATCGGACATCCACATAGAACCCGATGAAAAAGTGCTGCGTATCCGCAACCGTATCGACGGCGTGCTGATCGAGCAGGTGATGAATGAAAAACGTATCGCTTCGGCACTGGTGGTGCGTTTGAAACTCATGGCGGGCCTGGATATTTCTGAAAAGCGCCTGCCGCAGGATGGCCGCTTCAACCTCAAGGTCAAGCACCACAACATCGACGTGCGTATGTCCACCATGCCGGTGCAGTTCGGCGAATCGGTGGTCATGCGCCTGCTGGATCACACCGAAGGTGTGCTGGCCATGGAAAAGATAGGCATGCCACCCGACATCATGAGCCGCTTTCGCCGTGCCATCACACGTCCCCACGGCCTGGTGCTGGTGACCGGCCCCACGGGCAGTGGTAAGACCACCACACTCTATGGCGCCCTGTCGGAACTCAACAGTCCCGAGAAAAAAATCATCACTGTTGAGGACCCGGTGGAATACCGCCTGCCGCGCATCAACCAGGTGCAGCTGCACGACAAGATCGGTCTCACCTTCGCCAATGTCCTGCGCGCTGCGCTGCGCCAGGACCCGGATATCCTGCTGGTCGGCGAGATACGCGACGCGGAATCCGCCGAGATCGCCCTGCGCGCCTCCATGACCGGTCACATGGTGCTGTCGACCTTGCACACCAACGATGCCATCACCTCGGCGCTGCGCCTGGTGGATATCGGTGTGGATGGCTACCTGGTGGCCACGGCGCTCAAGGCCATCGTCGCCCAGCGCCTGGTGCGCAGGATTTGCAGCAGCTGCGTCCAGAATCATGTTCCCGACGCCAACGAGCAACAACTGCTGGCCGGTATCGGCAAGGGACGGGATTTTTCCGGCGTGGTCTTCAAGCAGGGCACAGGCTGTCCGCACTGTCACAACACCGGTTATCGCGGACGCATCGGCGTGTTTGAAATGCTTGAGCTCAATGCGCCCATGGCCGAAGCCCTGCGCAGCAATGACATCAACGCCTTTGCGCGGGCCGCCAGCAGCAGCGCCAATTTCAGGCCCCTGAGCAGCGTGGCCCTGGAGTATGCCGAGCGCGGCATGACCACTCTCGAGGAAGTCATGAGCATCACCGCGCAGATTGAAGACGAATTGCAGATTCTCAACACGATCTAACGGGTACGGGAAGCCGCCATGACACTCTTTGCCCACCGCAGCCGCAATGCCGAAGGTCGCCCGGTCACCGGGCAGATCGAGGCGGCCAATCTGGATGCGGCGGCCAACCAGCTGCTGGAACGCGGCCTGATCCCCCTGTCCCTGGAAGAACAGCAGCTGGAACTCAGCCTGAGTGAGCGCTGGCAAGCGTTCAGCAGCCGCGGACGGGTGGATACGGTGGAGCTGATCATGTTCTGCCGCCAGATGTATACCATCACCAAGGCCGGGGTGCCGCTGATCAAAGGCATTCGCGGTTTATCCGCCTCCTTGCGCAATCCCACGTTCCAGAAAGCGCTCAACGATATCGTCGAGCGACTGGAAAAGGGCGTGGAACTGTCGTCCGCCATGGGTTCACACCCGAAGATATTCAATCACCTGTTTGTCAGCATGATCAGCGTGGGTGAGAACTCGGGGCGTCTGGACCTGGTATTCCGCCAGTTGATGGAATACTTGGAGCGGGATCTCGCCACGCTCAAGAGTGTCAAAAGTGCTTTGCGCTACCCGAGTTTCGTACTCATCGCCCTGGCTGTGGCGCTGGTTGTGATCAATATCTACGTGATACCGGCATTTGCCGACCTGTTTGGAAAATTCGGCGCCGAGCTGCCGTTGCCGACCCGTATCCTGATCGGCACCTCGAATTTCTTTGTGGCCTGGTGGCCCTATCTGCTGGTGGTGACATTGTTGAGCGGGGTGGGTTTTTACCACTATATCAACTCCGATGAAGGCAGCCGGGCCTGGGGCCGCAAGAAGCTGCGGCTCCCGGTGGTGGGAGACATCATCGAGCGCGCATCCCTGGCCCGCTACGCCCGGACCTTCAGCCTGATGCTGTCCGCCGGCCTGCCCATCTCCAATGCCCTGGAACTCTGCGCCAGGGCCGTGGACAACGCCTGGCTGGGGGACAAGATACGGGGCATGCGCACGGGCATAGAGCGCGGTGAGGGCCTTTTCCAGACCCACGCCGCCAGCGGCATGTTCACGCCCCTGGTATTGCAGATGATCACCGTGGGGGAGGAGAGCGGTCAGGTGGATACCCTGCTGGCCGAGGTGGCCGAGTTTTATGAACGGGAGGTGGAATACGACATAAGGCAACTCAACGACCGCATAGAGCCAATCATGATCGTCATCATGGCGGGATTCGTCACCGTACTCGCATTGGGCATTTTCCTACCCATGTGGGATATGTACGCCATACAGAAATGACCCGGCCATGACATCCGGCGTTCGCCTGTCCAAGCGGTTCGAGTACATGCTGGTCATCCTGGTGACCGGTGTGATTGCCCTGGTCGCCATCGACCGCTACCAGGCCCTGGGGCGTGAAACGCAGCGCCTGGGGTTTGAGCTGTTGTCGCACAGGTTTGCCGAGGCGGCGGCCCATATGAACGTTCACTGGCTGTTGCAGCAGGGGAGGGGCGGAAACCCCGGCTATCTGGACCTGGAAGGGAAGCGCATCTACGTGAATGCCCAGGGCTGGCCAAGAGGCGCGCGTCCAGTCAGCCAGCCCCTGCGGAACGAGGACTGCGCCTACCTCTGGGATGAGCTGCTGCAAAACCCCCCGCCAGCCAGCCTCCAGGGGGCGGTGGGTGCGGCCTATGTCCGCGGGGAGCAGCGCTACCATATCGGTCTGCGGCTGGGGGAGGTGTGCCGCTATGAACTGTTGCTAAGGGAAAGAACCGTCTATGCTTTTGAGTATGACACCCGGACTGGCCAGGTCCGGTTGGTCCTGCCCCCGGTAAAAAATTGACAATTGTTGTAAAACTGGCACGGTTGTTGATCTGAGCTATAGTAAAATGTGACACGCGTCAAATTTCTGGTGTTGGCCGATGGTCCGACACCGGGCAAGGATGGTTCTGGTGCTGTGTGGTATCGTCTGTATATCGCCAGTGAGTTTGTCCCTTTGAGTAATACAATAAGTAACTTAACCCTTAATCGGAGCTTGACTATGAAACAACAACAATCCGGTTTTACCCTGATTGAACTGATTGCGGTGATTGTGATCCTCGGCATCCTGGCTGCTACCGCGCTGCCACGCTTTGTGAATCTGTCGGACGCGGCGCGTGAGGCAACTGTTCAGGGTGTTGCTGGTGCTTTAGGCAGTGCTTCTGCTCTGAACCACGCGGCTAATATTGCGAATGATGCCGGGCTGACTACTACTGCGACACCACCAATTGCTGTTGCAGCTTGCGAAGACGTTGGCGGCTTGCTGAGTCCCCCACTGGATGCACAGTTCGAAATCGTGGCGGGTACAGGGACCGGCCTTGATGGCAGCAGTGTGGCTACGGAAGGTGGTGCATCAACCTGTACAGTACGCTACGTCGATCATACTTCCGTTACTGCTACGTTTGTTGCCTATGGTGTGGTGTTCCCGTAATTTGCTGTGATCCTATGTGTGTGCAACCATGCTTCATCAACAGCGGGGATTTACGTTACTTGAATTGATTGCCGTCATGATTCTGATTGGCATTCTTTCAGTCGCCCTTATCTCCCGTGTTGGCGGTGTATCCAGCGCCAGTGTACAAGCAGGCCGCGACAGTCTTGTCGCGGCCTTGTTTTTTGCGCAGCAGTTAGCCATGGCTCGTAATACTGAAATCCGCCTGACCACCAGTGGCAATCAGGTGAATGTCACTGATGCCGGTGTTTCCCAGCCGGGTTATCCCCTGATCCTGAATGGCATCACGCTGACACCCCATAGTTTTTCCTACGACCGGCTTGGCCGTACTGATCAGGACCCGGTATCCATCCAGCTTTCCGGCGCTGGTGCATCGGCCACCGTGACTGTGGAGCGAAGCGGCTATGCGCACTACTAGCCGCGTTCCCATCCAGGTTCATACCCGCGAATCCGGTGTGAGCCTGCTGGAAATGATCGTCTTTATCGTGGTGGTCAGCATTGCGCTGGTCGCATTGCTTTCGGTTTACAACCAGTCCGCCCGCGCCAACGTTGATCCTATTGTGCAGTTGCGCCTGCTGGAAGCCGCGCAATCGCGGCTCGATGAAATCATTGCATTGAAATACGACGAAAGCACCCCGACTGGGGGAGTACCTGCCTGTGGCTCAGGCCTGGCCGGGTCGGTGGCTTGCACCAATACCCCCGATGCCAATATGAATGATGTTGATGATTTCAGTGGTCCCGCTGGAGATGATTCTCCCTATCCCGGTTACCAGCGTACCGTTACTGTGGGCGTCGACGGTAACCGCAAATTGATTTCTGTGACGGTGTCGGCGCCTGGCGGCCAGGCGCTGACGCTGTCCGCATACAGGTATAACTTCTGATGTGCCGGCCACTGGATAGCCGGTCGCGCATCAGGCCTCGGGGTTTTACGCTGGTGGAGCTGATCGTGGTCTTGGTGATCCTCTCGATCCTGGCTCTTATCGGAGTCCAGTTCGTGATCTCTTCCACGCGAAATTATGAAGACACACGGACCCGCGCCCTGCTGGTCAATAGCGGCCGCCAGGCATTGGAACGGATGACACGGCAATTGCGCGGTGCCCTGCCTTACAGTGTGGAGATCACCAATGGTGGTAATTGCCTGCGTTTCATGCCGATCGCGGGCGGTGGGATCTATAACGGTACCGTGCCTGATGTCAGTAATCAGGCTCCACTGGGTTCTGGAGGAATCGATGTGGTGCATTCCGGTGTGGAGTTTGGTTCTGCGAATTGGTTAAGTGTCGGCGCTTTGTCGCCTGGAGAGATCTATACGACCAATGCCGCCTCATCCCTGGCAAGCATTGGGGGTTCATATGTTGACACGCTGTCAGGCAAGCGCTGGCTGCGCAATTCCATCAATCACCGTTTTTACCTGCTGGATCATCCGCAAGCGTTTTGCATCCATAACGATCAACTGCGTTTCTATGAGAATTTGAGTCATTCAGCATCGGTCATCGATACAAATCTGCCGTCTGATCTGTTGGTGCGCCAGGTGCGTCTATCGCCATCGATACAACCGTTCAGGCTCAGTACCGGCAGTGACAATCGCAATACCCTGGTACTGATCGACATCGATATCATCAGTGGTGACGAGTCCATCAATTTTGACCAACAGGTGATGATCCGCAATGTGCCCTAGCCAAGCCAACACATGGTCAATGGCCGCGCCGCGCCGTCAGCGGGGGTTTTTGATTCCACTGGCGCTGTTTATCGTGGTGGTGATGGGGTTTCTTGCTTTGGCCATCTCGCGCACCAGTGTGCAAACTCACCTGTCCTCAGCCCAGGAACTGGTCAGCGCCCAGGCGTTTTACGCGGCTGAATCGGGTGCCCAGGCGGGGATGCACCAACTTTTCTGGAACAGTGGTGACGATGTGCTGGTAGTGAATGGTAACTGTAGCGGCATGAACATCAGTCCGGATATGGCTGGTGCGCCTGGGTTGCGCGGGTGCGATGTCAGTGTGAGCTGCGATTGCACCCATTGTTCCGCGACAGCTCCTGTCAGCTTTTACACCATAACCAGTGTCGGCACGTGTGGCGGTGGTTCCACCCGGGCAACCCGCACCATTCGGGTCGGCTCCTACTTGAACAGAACTCAGTAGGCATATGGGTTTGCAAACATGAATTCATGTACTTGAACCGTTATTTGGAGCTGCCATGAACAGGCTTCCATCGCGCTCAAAAGACTTTTGCATCTGGCTATGCTGCTGGTGTGGCTTGCTGTTATCGCCTTTTGCCTGGTCGGTGGCATGCAACGACGTCTTCACCAATGGAGTTCAGAGCCACGCAGCCAATGGCAGCGTGCACCTGGGGTATATGTCCAGGGTATATGGTGGCGGTACTGTCCTGGATACGCCGACCTTGACCATGACCAGCACCTGGCAGGACCAGGCAGGCCTGTGCGGCACGGTGGTATGCACCGCGTCGGGTAGTCCGGCGGCGGCTTCGTCACCGACCCTGTTGACTGGCTCTTATGTGCCGACCAGTTTTCTGACAGGCAGTGGTAGCAACGGCAATATCAATGTCCCCCAGGGCGCCCAGCAGGATCGTGCGGTTGGCGATTATGGCACTGTCACCGTCCAGGCGAACAATGCCCGTCTGCGATTCACCAGTGTGGGTGCGACCTACCGCATGAGGGGTGTCACGACGGAATTTCGTTCTGTACTTGAACTGCAACCGGGCGATTACTGGATCAATGGCAATCTGGTGTTGGGGGAGCAGATGACGTTGCGCCGTCTGAATGGCAGTGCAGGGCCGGTGCGCCTTTATGTCAACGGAAATGTCACGACACAGAGAATTTTTGTCGAAGGATTTTCTCCGGGGCAGTTGATGATCTATGCCTCAGGCAACATCAATTTTGGCAATGAAACGCAAATTCCCGGATTTGTCTACGCGCAGGGTAGTGTCAATTTCACCCAGAATGCGGTTGTCTCGGGTGGTGTCTACGCACCGTCTTTTTCAACGGGCAACAGCATGTCGCTCACCTATAGCCAGATCAATGAAAATCACTTTTTGGGAAATTTCACGGCGGACCACCAGGCGACTGTGCGCTTGCAGCCGGGTGATTACTGGTTCAATGGCAACCTGGTGCTCAACGAGGTTACCCTGCAGCGCCTCAATGGCGCCCCGGGCCCCGTGAGAATTTTTGTCAGTGGCAATATCGATATACGCCACGCCGCCAGATTCACTAATTTTGGTCCAGGACAGCTGTTGATTTATTCGGCGCAAAGGATAGATATCAACAGCCAGCAGCATGTCCCGGCATTCATTTATGCCGCGGGTGATGTCGTTATCGGGTTTCGCAGTGGTGTCACCGGTGCTGTTGCCGGACGCAACGTATCGGTGGGACAGGAATCCATCATTACCTATGTGAGCCCCTCGGATTTGGGAGCCTTGTGTGACGATGATGTCGCCGCTGTTGCCTATTATCAGCTCACGCACGGTGGTCCCGCATTGACCTGTATGGCCGAGCCGGTGACCATCAGCGCATTCGACGCGAATGGGCAGCTCATGGCCCCGGCCGCTGGTACCCAATTGATGTTGGGTACTGTGCCGGCGACAGGCGCCTGGGTGGGAGGCAATACCTGGACATTTTCGGGAACCGAATCGAGTATTGTGAAGTATCTGCAACAGACCTCCGCCGCAACCCTGCAACTCCAGGCCAGTGACGGAGTGGCACTTGGCAGCAGTACACTGGAATTTTTGGATACGGCACTCAAATTCTATGGCGATAATCCGTTGGTAAATCCGGTGCCTGTTTCACCCATGGTGGCGGGTAATAATGCCCCGGCTCTGCTTTGGGCAGTGCGAACCAATACCGATACCGGTGCGTGCGAAGGGCGCGTGACCGGTACGCGGCCGGCAGCGCTGGCGTTTGAGTGCCGCAATCCCGATAGTTGCATGTCGGGGCAGGTATTCACTATCAACGGCACGGCGGTACAAGCCAATAATGCCAACAATACGATCGGTTATGCGCCCGTATCGCTTAATTTCGATGCCAATGGCATGGCTGCCCTGAATCTCAACTATACCGATGTGGGTCAGGTGCGCCTCCACGCGCAATTGGCATTGCCCGCCGCAGGCAATGATCCTGCCATTACGTTGGCGGGCAGCAGTAACGAATTTGTGGTCAAGCCTCATTCGCTGGCCATCAGTTCGGTGACTACCGCAGGTGGTGCCGCCAACCCTGGTACGACCGATGGCGGCAGCGGTTTTGTGGCGGCCGGAGAAATCTTCCATGCCCGTATCGACGTGCTCAACGCCCAGGGAAACCGGACACCGAATTTTGGCAACGAAAATCCACCGCACAATGTGCGGGTGGATCTGGACGGTTTGATTTATCCCGCCGGTGGGAATAGCGGCCTGTTGACCGGTGCCGACAGTTTTGCGGCCAGCAGTGTGCCCGGCCAATTTATCAACCAGGGCCTGGCGTGGAACGAGGTCGGTAGTATCGAATTGCAGCCTGCTTTGGTCGGCGACGACTATCTGGGCGCGGGCGCGCCGATCGATAATGTGTCAAGTGGTACGGTAGGGCGGTTCTATCCCTGGCAATTTGTTTTGCAAAATTCGGCTGTAACACCTGGCTGCGGCATGTTCACCTATATGGGGCAGCCCTTCGGTTTTGGATACCGTATCGAGGCCCAAAATGTCCAGAATGAAAGAACGACCAACTACTCGACAGCTGGCTACGCGCAAACCGCACAGGTCGATTATGTGGCTGAAAATGGGGGCGATGGTATTAACCTGAATGTCGATGACAATGATCCAGCCTATCGGCGCCTGTCGGTTACGGTTGGAGGCGGCGGCAGTTTGGTGTGGGTAGATGGGATTTTAGATCCGGGCGGCGCAACTGCCGCGTTTGCCCGTGCGCTTGATAGCCAACCGGATGGTCCCTATGAAACTCTGCGCCTGGGTATCAAACTGGCCAACGAATTGGATAGCAGGCCTCTGGCAGGCTTGGATATGCACCTGGTGCAACCTGCATCTGCCTGTGCCAATGATGCCTGTGATGCAGTAGCTTTGGGAACAGCCCATGAGTTCCGTTTTGGCCGCCTGCGGCTCGATGATGCGTTCGGTCCGGAGACGGCAGCTCTACCGGTAAATTTCGTGACCGAGTACTGGAACAGTAACCTGTTCGTTCATACCTTGACGGATTCCTGTACCCGGATACCACTGGATAAAATCCATTATCCGGCCGGGACTATCGACGTTGCTGCAAACAGAACTGTCACCTGGCCTGGTGCCGCCACTGAGGGCATTTATGAAAGCCTGCAGGTGGATCATGTTCAGTTCAATGGAGGCAGGGGACCCTGGTCCTTTACCGCGCCGGGCGCGCCAAGACCTGCAAACGATCCCACGTTTCCCGTCGGCATCGATCTGGAGGCATTGCCCTGGCTGCGTTCCGATTGGAATCAGGATGGCGATTTCAACAATGACCAATGGGTATGGGCCAATTTCGGCTTCGGTCAATACCGTGGCCACGACCGGATCATCTACTGGCGTGAAGTGCTGGAGAATTGACCATGGAAATGACCATCACCACACCCAGCCTGCTGTTCCCGGCAATTTCCCTGCTGTTGCTCGCCTACACCAACCGTTTCGTGGTGCTGACCAATGTGATTCGCCAGTTGAGCAATACCGACGGTGCCCAATCCAAAGCCATAGTACGCCGGCAAATCGATAACCTGCGCAGGCGTTTGTCCATCATCCGCGCCATGCAGGCCTATGGTGTGATTTCGTTTGTTTTCTGTACGCTGTCCATGTTTGCATTGTTGCTCAAATGGATTCAGCTTGGTCAATGGCTATTTGCGGGCAGTCTTATTTTATTGGTGGTTTCGCTGCTGTATTCTTTTTATGAAGTGAATATTTCCACCAATGCGATCAATATCGAGCTGGAAAAATTCAATGAAAAAACCCAGTGATCATCTTGATATCACCGGGTGTCTTTTTACAAGGGATTGTGGATCAGCTTTCTGTCTTGGGTTCTTCCAGGCGGATATCCACCGCCAGTTCATCCGCGATCAAATCCAGCTGTTCCCATAGCGCGTCCATGTTGACTTCTTTAGGAACTTCAATTGTGCCAGTAGCCTCGAACAAGGGCTCACCTGACCAGGGCATGCTGGAGTAGTGGGTTTCCAACTCATCCATGTTAATATTGCGCCCCGCGAAGGCCTGGGCGATTTCGTAGACGATGCCGGGGCGGTCGGCGCCCACGACGCTGAAGTGAAAAGCTCGGCTGGCGGGCTTGTCGAGTGAGCTGGCATTTTCCACAACCACCTTGAGGCCGCGGCTGGACAGGTTTTCCAGTGCCTTGCGCAGCGCCGCTTCCTGTTCACTGGCAACGGCCAGTTGGAGTATGCCGGCGAATTTACCCGCGAGGTGCGACATGCGGCTTTCCAGCCAATTGCCCTGGTGTTGGTTGATGGTGTGGGCCAGGAGTTCGACCACCCCGGGTTTGTCGTCACTGATGACGGTCAGAACCAGACATGTATTCACGGTGAATCCTTATCTTTATCAAATGCTTGGGGTTAGGGTATAACGCCTTCTCCAGACCCGACAAGCACTTCGTTGTGGAATTTTCATGATTATTCCCCATGACCAGTTGTCTCCCGAAGCCTTGCAAGGGTTGATCGAGGACTTTGTCACCCGCGATGGCACGGACTATGGCCTTGAAGAGGTTTCGTTGGAGCGAAAGGCTGAACAGGTTCGCCGGCAACTTGGGCGCGGCCTGGTGGTGATCATATTTGATACGCAGAGCGAGAGCGTGACATTGGTGACACGGGAAGAGCTGGCCCACCGTATTGCGCAGGGTACCCTTTCGCCGGGTTCTGACTGAAGGGAAGAGCAATCAGGAGCATCTGGTGTTATCGGTGGGATGAAACATGATCCAGGGTGACGTGGCCGATGATCCACTCGGTCAGTGTTGCCCAGTCCTCGATCAGTCCACGCAACAGCCGCATGTGTTCACCGGGCAGGTTTTTCTTGCGTAGTGCATCGCGTGCGATGTCGTTCAGGGCGGCGACCACCTCGATAATGGTGGGGGCGCCGAGAAAACTCAGCACATCGGTGTTGAGGTACATGTCGCCGGTAAAACCGAAGCTGGTGTCGGCGGGTGCGATAGTGATGTCGTCGAGCGTGGATCTGATTGCCTGAGCCAGGTGGGGGCGGTTGTTGCGCAGCAGGCGGAAGGTCAGTTCCAGGGTGTGGCGGGCGAAGAGGTCAGGTGGTTCGTATGGCATAAGTTCTGTTTTCCGAGACATCGAACATTGTTCCCCGGGATTGGTTGATTATAAATCCTTATCCCCGGCGGAAAGGCCCGGGTGTTATGCTGGGAAACGGATATTTCACCCCCAAGTCTAGCAAGTGGATGACGTCGTGCTGATTTATTTATAGATAATCTGGACCTATGAATTTCACAATTGATAAGCGTTTGAATGCCGAAGGCTTGCTTTGTCCGGAGCCGGTGATGTTGTTGCACAAACTTGTGCGTGAATCAGCGTCCGGTGACATCATCGAGGTGACAGCCACAGATCCTTCAACGCTGCGGGATATCCCAAAATTCTGTCATTTTTTAGGCCATGAATTGCTGGCCCAGGAAACTCATGATCAATGCTATGTATTTTATTTGCGCAAGCAGTGATTCCCGGCTTTCCGCATATGGCAAAGCGGGGTGCCCTAATGGACACCCCGCTTACTTAATAGTCGTCGACGAATAATCGGTCAGATGCCATCCACGAGCATGGAAATGGCGGCGAGGGCTTCCGGGTCTTCCGCCTTGATCTTGTTGGCGATCTGATGCTGGAAGAAGTAACGGAAGTTGTCATTGGTCTGCGCGGCGTAAAGGCAATCATCGCCGGGCAACACGGGTGTGCTGACGACCTTGCTGTGGTCGGTGAGCATGCCGAAAATTTCGCCACTGTTCAGCAGGCGCCAGCTCACCACTTCCACCAGCGACAAACGATTGCTGCCGGGTGTGGCCAGTACCGCGTGGGTGCCTATGGTGTCCGGCAGTTCCTGGACAATATCGTCTTCGTGCTCGCATTGCAGCTCGTAGTACTCGGCGGCAGTTTCCAGTTCCACGATCTTGTGCATCGGCGCTTCGAAGAACACTTCGTCGATACCCTGATCGTAGTATCCCTCCCAATGGCCATTGAGCGGATCACAGATATCGGGGCAGGGCACTATGTCGTTGAGCCAGGGCACGAGGCCGACTACTTCACCGTTGGCTTGCAATCCCCAACAGAGGATTTTGAGGCTGAAAAGCTTGTCAGGGCTGGTATCGTTGGAGTAGAGCATTTCGAGCCCGTCCAGCTCGGGAGCCAGGCGGATGAAGCGCTCGTCATGCAGGGCGGAAAAGGTTTTTCCGGTGAAGATATCAACCACGTTGTCCATGTTGTGGCCAGGAACTGAGGTCTTCATAATACCACCCCCTTGATTGAGGCAGGAGCTGGCGGAGCCGGCCCCCGTGAGCGTTGGGGAGATGTTGCGCTTTTTTGCACGACAACACCATATAAAGTATAGGTTAAACCCCGAAAGCACAACTGTTCGTGTATAAAAAGTTGTTATGGCCGTTTACCCGTGCTTTACCCTGCAAATTCCTGTGTTTTCCCCGAGAAACCCTCCATGAAAATAGTCGCTGACGAAAACATTCCCCTGGTCCATGCCTTTTTTGATCACCTGGGGGAAGTCATTACCCGTCCGGGACGGCAATTGAGCCCGGATGACCTGCATGGAGCCGATGCTTTGCTGGTACGGTCGGTGACGCGGGTCAACCATGACCTGCTCCGGGAAAGTCCGGTAGCCTTTGTCGGCACCTGCACCATAGGCGTCGACCATTTGGATCAGGAGTGGCTGGCGGCGGCGAATATCTCATGGAGCAGTGCGCCCGGCTGCAATGCCAATTCCGTGGTTGAGTATGTTTACGCCGCGCTCTGCACCCTGGATGTCAACTGGCTGGATGCGCAAGTGGGGATCATCGGCTGCGGCAATGTGGGTGGGTTGCTCCATCGCCGCCTGAAGGCCCAGGGGGTGGATTGCCGCTGCTATGACCCTTTTCTGGCCCACGAGCAGAATCCCGACCTGGCCTCGCTGGAGGTGGTGCTGGACAGCGACATCATCTGCCTCCATACCCCCCTGACCCGCACTGGCCCCCATCCCAGTTACCACCTGCTGGGAGAGGTTCATCTGCGCCAGCTCAAGCCCGGTGCGGTCCTGCTCAATGCGGGCCGCGGTTCGGTGGTGGATAACCAGGCGCTGTTGCAGGTGCTGGTCGACCGTCCTGACCTGCGGGTCGTACTGGATGTATGGGAGCCTGAGCCGGAGATTTCGCCGCCGCTGCTGGACAAGGTTCGCCTGGGGACACCCCATATTGCCGGCTACAGCTACGATGGCAAGCTCAAGGGGACGGAGATGATCTACCAGGCCTTGTGCAGGCATCTCGAACGGGACCCGGTACACAGCCTGGCGACATTGGTGCCGCCCCTGGCGGACAACCAGTTGACGTGCCCGCCCGGCGATGACTGGTCCGCACTGAAACGGCTGATCCTCCAGGCTTATGATATCGGCGCCGATGACCTCGCCCTGTGCGAACTGGCCGCCAGCGGCGAGCCGTTGGGCGACGGCTTTGATCGTTTACGAAAGCATTATCCGGTGCGCCGGGAATTCCATAATTACCAGGTGGTGGCCGCCCCGGGTCAATCCTTGTCACCCACCCTCCAAACCTGGCTAACGCATCTCGGCTTTCAATTGGGTTGACCCTCATGTTCAGGCTGGGTGTAATCATCAATCCCTGGGCGGGCCTCGGGGGCAGTGTGGCGCTCAAGGGCAGTGATGGTGAATCCATCCGCTCGCAGGCCCTCGCCCTGGGCGCCAATCCGCAGGCATCGAATCGGATGGCACGGGCACTTGCGCCCCTGCAACCCTTGAGCAGCCAGATCCAGGTTTTTGGCTACGCCGGCGACATGGGCGAAAAGCCGGTTGCCTCCCTGGGGTTTGATTACCAGGTCGTGGGCCGGGCGGCCGGTGCGCTATCGACGCCAGAGGATACCCTGGCCGCCGCCAGTGCCCTGGAAAGGCAGGGTATCGACCTGCTGCTGTTTGCCGGTGGCGATGGCACCGCGCGCCTGGTGGCGGACGCTGTGGGCTTATGGGTTCCTGTGCTGGGTGTTCCTGCGGGGGTCAAGATGCACTCCGGCGTCTTTGCCATCACCCCGGAAGCGGCGGGTGCCATATTGGAACACCTGCTGACGCGCCATTGGGTGGATCTGGTGGAGCGCGATGTCCGCGATATCGATGAGGCGGCACTGCGCGAATCCCGGGTGCGGGCCCGCTACTACGCCAGCCTGCGTGTGCCGGAGCTGCCCCAGTGGCTGCAAGGGGTAAAAAATGCCGGTGCGCCCGTCGATGAGTTGGCGCAGCGCGACCTGGCCGCCGGCCTGGCGGAAACGCTGGAAGACGATTGCCTGTACATCATCGGTCCTGGTTCAACCACTTACATGCTGCTGGAAGAGTTGGGGCTGGAGGGCAGCCTGCTGGGTGTGGACCTGGTTTACCGTGGCGAGTTGATCGGCCGGGACATGACCGCTGACCAGCTCCTGAAAGCTGTCATGGGCCACGAAGGAGACTGCCGCCTGATCATTACCGCCATCGGTGGTCAGGGGCATGTGCTGGGACGGGGGAATCAACAGCTGTCCCCGGCATTGCTGCGTCATCTTGGGCGCCAGCGTATCCAGGTGATCGCCACACGCGAGAAGCTGCGTGCGCTCCATGGCCGTCCCCTGTTGCTGGACACCAACGATGCCGGGCTGGACCACCAACTGAGTGGTTACTGGCCCGTTATCTGCGGCTACCGGGAGACACTGCTGTATCCCGTGGGCCTGCTGCTGGAGGCTCACTGATGGATATGCCTGCCATACAGCCGCTGGTGGACGCTGTTCAGGCACAGCTGGCCCACCGCCGTAAGCTGGGCAAGCCCCTGGACAGTTGTCGGTTGTTCCATGGCCGGGGTCGCTGCTTTCCCGGTCTGGAGTTCGTGTGCCTCGACTGGTTTGAGCCCTTGTTGCTGGTCACGCTGTACAACGAACCACCGCCAGGCTGGCTGGATGCCTTGTCGGTAAACTTGGGTCCGCACCTGATGCCCGAGATTCAATGCCTGTTGGTCCAGCATCGTTATCGCCACGGCGCACCTGGTGAATGCCTGTTCGGCCAGGTGCCGGACAGGGTGGAAGCCATACGGCGTGGCCTGCGTTTTGAACTGGCGCCGGGCCAACAGCAGAACAGCGGTTATTTTCTGGATATGGAGCCGGGCCGCCGCTGGCTCGAGGCCCAGGCGCCGGGACGGCGGATACTCAATCTCTTTGCCTACACCTGTGCGTTTTCCGTGGTGGCCCTGGCGGCCGCTGCCGGTCATGTGGTGAATGTGGACATGAGCCGCCGCGCCTTGGCCTGGGGTGGGCGCAACCACCGGTTGAACAATCTGAACCCGGCACGCAGTGATTTTCTTGCTGAAGATATCCTGAAGTCCTGGGGGCGTATCAAGCGCCGGGGACCTTATGATCTGGTGATCGTCGATCCACCCTCCTACCAGCCGGGAAGTTTTGTCGCGCACAAAGATTACGCCAAACTGATCCGGCGCATCCCCGAACTGATGCCCGCCGGGGGATTGATACTGGCCTGCCTGAACGCACCCGAGCTGGATACGGATTTCCTGCATCAGCAATTCTCCCAGTCCTGCCCCACCTGTGTTTTTGTGGAGCGCCTGACACCCAGCGAGGATTTCCCCGATATCGATTCCGAGCGGCAGTTGAAGCTGCTGGTATTCCGCTATCCCAGCAGTTGAACCGATCAGCGGTGATCAAGGTGCGCGGAGCAATTCCTGCACCAGCGCTTCCAATGTGAAGGAAGAACCATGCTTGAGTGCGTCCCGCAGCCGGTCGATGTTGCAGGGCCAGGGCAGGGGAGCATCGGGCAAGCTTGCCGCACGGGATGACAGGAGCGTGAAGCCTTTGTGGGTCAGGCAGGCCTGTTCGAGGGCTTCCTGGCGGATTGGCGAGTGGTATTGCAGATAGCCCGTATCCGCCAGCCAGAGCAGGCTGCTGAAGCAGGATTCAAAGCGGGGGCTGTGGAGGCCGAACTCGTCCGGTGAATCCGGCCCGCAAATGTCTTCCGCATACAGCGTGATACGGCGGGGAAAGCTGGTGTAGAGGATCGTCAGCGCTTTCGCCACATCCTTGTAGAAATCGTCGATATGCAGATCGGACATGGATCAGTATTGGGTGTAACGTTGCAGGAAATCCCCGAAGCGGTATATCGCCCGGCTCAATTCATCTTCCCGGGGCAGGAACACGATGCGGAAGTGGTCGCGCTCCGGCCAGTTGAAGGCGGTACCCTGGACCAGCAGCACTTTTTCCTGTATCAGGAAATCGAGCACCATTTGCTGGTCGTCGCGAATCTTGAAGCGTTGCAGGTCCAGCTTCGGGAACAGGTAAAGCGCACCCTTGGGCTTGACGCAGCTGATGCCCGGAATCTGGCTGATGGCGTTGAGCGCGGCATCGCGCTGATCCCGCAGGCGCCCGCCGGGCATGATCAATTCGTTGATGCTCTGGTAGCCGCCCAGCGCGGTCTGCACGGCGAACATGGCCGGCACATTGGCGCACAGGCGCATCGAGGCGAGCATTTCCAGGCCCTCGATATAGCTTTTGGCCTTGTGCTTGGCGCCGCTGATAATCATCCAGCCGGAACGGAAACCCGCCAGCCGGTAGGATTTGGACAGGCCGTTGAAGCTCACACAAAGCACATCCTGCTGGGCCAGCTGGCCCATGGGAATGAATTGCGCATCGTCGTAGAGGATCTTGCTGTAGATCTCGTCGGCGAAGATGATCAGGTTCTTTTCCCGCGCCAGGGCGACAATCTGTTCCAGTATGTCCCGGCTGTAGACCGCGCCCGTGGGATTGTTGGGATTGATGACCACGATGCCGCGGGTCTTGTCGGTCAGCTTGGATTTGATGTCGTCCAGGTCGGGGAACCAGTCTGACTGTTCATCGCAGAGGTAATGCACAGCCTTGCCGCCCGCGAGGTTGACCGCGGCGGTCCACAGGGGATAATCCGGGGCGGGCACCAGCACCTCGTCACCGTTGTTCAGCAGTGCCTGCATGGACATGACGATCAACTCGCTGGCGCCGTTGCCGAGGAAGATATCATCGATATCCACGCCGGGAATTTCCAGCTTCTGGCATTCCTGCATGATGGCCTTGCGGGCAGCGAACAGGCCGCGGGAAGCGGTGTAGCCCTCGGCGTCGGGAAGATTGCGGATGACGTCCTGGATGATTTCGTCAGGGGCGGCAAATCCGAAAGGCGCCGGGTTGCCGATATTGAGTTTGAGGATGCGGTGTCCCTCTTCCTCCAGGCGGTAGGCGTGCTCAAGCACCGGGCCACGAATGTCGTAGCAAACGCCGTTGAGCTTGTCGGATTTCTTAATGGAGTTCATTTGCAGTAATATGCCCCGTAAACGCTGATAAAGCCGCAAATCATCCGGTTTAGCCGGCGGCCGTGTCAAGGAAAATACTTATGTCCCATCCGCAAAAGCACGACGACGCTTACTGGCGTGACAAGCTCACACCCGAGCAGTACCGCATCTGCCGTGAAAAGGGCACGGAGCGGCCGTTTACCGGGGAATACTGGCAGGACTTCCGGTCCGGCACCTATTCGTGCCGATGCTGCGGTAAACCCCTGTTTGATGCCGCGACCAAGTTCGATGCCGGTTGTGGCTGGCCGAGTTTTTATGCACCACTGTCAGATGGCGGCATCCAGGAAGAGTTTGATTCCAGCCACGGTATGCGCCGCACCGAGGTGCTCTGCCGTCATTGTGGCTGTCATCTGGGGCATGTCTTCCCCGACGGGCCGGCGCCAACCGGTTTGCGTTACTGCATCAATTCGGCCTCGGTAACCCTGGCACCGGATGAAGGCGATCAATCGTAAAGCTGTTTTTTCTTCCAGGGCTCATCGCCAAAGTTTTCCCACGCCTTGCTGGCCGTTGAATCAGCCTGATCGTCTGCGGCTGCCGGCGCGCTTGGGTCATCGGTGAGATTTTCTTCCAGTTTGGCGATGGCACCCTGTATTTGGCTGATCTGTTTATCGTAGGTGTGGGTGGCGTTTTCTGATTTCAGCTGCTTATGCGCGAGCGTGAGAAAGTGAATGGACAGGCGCCACTTGCCCCGCTGCTGCGCGAGCCTGGCCTGGCCGATATAGCTGTCCACCGTCGCTTGCAGCGCCAGGCGCCTGATCTGGTCGTTATAAGTGGCTGCTTGCAAGGGCGTGATGAGCTTGCGCGCTTCCTGCTGTTGCACGAAGTGATAAAGCTCTTCGAGGTAGCGGCGCAGTTCCTTGATCTGGGCCGGGGTCTCCAGCCGTACCCGCTGTTTTTCCCCGTCCGCACGGATATTGCCGAGCTGGGCTGCATAGAAGGTGGCGGTCGCCTGGTGATTGGGGTCCTTGCTGTCCAGTGTGGCCAGTTGTTCGCAGGTTTCTATCAAGGCACGGTGAACCAGGATGTTCAGCTCCGCGGGCAGGAACTGGGGTGGCAGGCCGGTCAGCATCTCCTTGAAATTGCGCTCCCGTTGCCGCAGCACGGCCAGCAGGCGCTGGCGGCGCACCCGCCTTTTTTCCATGCTGTAGGAAATAAAGGTGTAGCAAGCCAATACAACGACAAGCGTGATTATGCCGGAGACGAGATAGGTGGACATCAGGTTCGACTCGGGTAGGGGCTCTGGCGGACTCGGAATTGTGGCAAGTATAGCACTAATAGCCTGCTCGCCCGCGGTCAGGCCTTTTCTGCTAAGTGCTTGTTTCCACTACCATATAAATAACGATGCAAAAGTGTTGACACTCATCCCCCCGCTACTTAGAATGCGCCCCACTTCTGACGCCCCAGGGTGCGGAAGGTTTCTGGGTCCCCTTCGTCTAGTGGCCTAGGACACCGCCCTTTCACGGCGGTAACAGGGGTTCGACTCCCCTAGGGGATGCCATTTGCGGGAATAGCTCAGTTGGTAGAGCACGACCTTGCCAAGGTCGGGGTCGCGAGTTCGAGTCTCGTTTCCCGCTCCAATATCTCGATCTACAGAGCTCCACTGAAGTCTGTAGGTCACTGAAAGTAAAAAATTTATACCTTCCTCTCATCCAGTGAGTTCCACTGGAAACCACCTCCAGCCACGAATTTTTAGTACATTGAAGTTGCCCGGCATCGGCGCCAGGCCGCTGACCGGCGGGCAGTGCGTCGAGCAGGTCCAGGTGGCATCAGTCGGTTCTCGAATCATTCGGCCTGATATCGTTCGGCCAAAAGTGATTGTCCGGCAAAATCCGAGCGCCGAAGATGGCCTGGCCGACGCGCACCACGGTGGCGCCTTCCTCGATGGCGATCTCGAAATCGCCGGACATGCCCATCGACAACTCATCCAGGCCGGTACCGGCTGGAGCGTCCTGGCGCAGCCGGTCACGCAGGGTGCGCAGCAGCACGAAGCATTGACGTACCCGTTCGGCCTCACCGGAAAACAACGCCAGTGTCATCAGCCCGCGCACCCGCAGTGTAGAGAACGCTGGCAGCGCCCGCAGGAACCTGCCCGCCTCATCTGGTGCCAGGCCGTACTTGCTGGCTTCGCCGGAGGTATTGACCTGCACGAACACGTCCAGCGAGCGGCCTTCGACTTGCAGTCGGCGATCCAGCGCTTCGGCCACGCGCAAGCTGTCCAGTGCCTGGAACTCGGCGGCGAATCGCGCTACCAGTTTGGCTTTGTTGGTTTGCAGGTGGCCGATGACCGACCAGCGCAGATCGGTCAAGTCCTGCATGGCCTCCCATTTGCGATAGGCTTCCTGCACCTTGTTCTCGCCCAGCATCCGGCAACCCGCAGCATGGGCCAGGCGTAGGCTGGCCTCGGGTTTGGTCTTGCTGACCGGCAGCAGACGCACCGTTGTCGGATCGCGGCCGACACGGCGGCAGGCGTCCTCGATGCGGGCCTGCACCGCCGTCAGGTTGCGCTGGAAATCCTCGACCGTCGTGGCCTCGGGATAACAGCCATGCTGGTCGTGACGGGTCTGGGTGTCGGAAAGCACAGGCATCAGCTCACCCTCTCGTTGAGCGGCGTTGGTGCAACGGCGGATGTCTTATCACCGCCTCTATTTGCCGCAACTGGCCCGGTGCCATGTCGTGTGCGGCCTGGGCATTGTGGAGTTGCTTCCCGGATACGAACGCGATGTCGCTCAAGCGACCGGTGGTTTTCGAGGCCAACTTCACTTGCCGGGCCGCCTCACGGCGAAGGTAATTGCCGGGCTGCGGGAAGCGATACGCACACTCATGCCCGTCCCTCCAGGCGACGACGCAGGCGGCTGGCAATCGCCGCCGCGATCAGGCCGCCGATCACCGTGGTGTGCTCCAGCGCCCAGAACATCGCCTCCTTGGCCTGTGGCTCCGGCAACGCCCAGAAACGGTGAACGACGAGAATGGTCAGTAGCAGGAACACCGCCAGTGCGCCAGCGCCCAGCCACAGCGCGCGGTCGAGCAGCAGCAATACCGAGCCGCCGATCAGCACCACGATGGTGGCGATATTGAACAGCCAGTCCGGCTCCAGCCCGGCGGCACGCATCTCGGCCAGCCCACCTTGGAAGTCGATCAGCTTGGCCAGTCCGGAAGAAAGAAACACCACCACCAGTAGGATGCGGGCGGTGATCCACAGCCAGCGGCTGTCGAGGGCGTTGTCGATGAAAGTGCGCATGTGCGTACACTCCTGATGGATGGCGGCCTGCTCGCATTCAAGCAGGCTCGGCCACATGGGTTGCAGGGAGATCGGCAACCGCAGTTGCCGGATGAGACGCGGCGTACTATAAAACCTCAAGTTAGGTTTAGGTCAAGCTCATGAGGCTGAACCCCATACTGTTTCAAGCATTGCGTAACGCCCGCTTGCCAGCATGATGGAGCGCCGGTAGTCGCCCCAACATTTCACCTGCGAAGGTGTGTGACTTATCACTGGTCTATTCATAGCACGTCGGTGAACTGGGTTCGTGTCCATCGGCGTCATCATCTTCTTTTTGCAACGCATCAAGTAAAGCGCTCTGCAATATGGGCAAATGAGAGTGTTGGGGGTCTCGGCTGGCAGTGAGCAAGGTGATGCGCCCCTTGCGAGCGTAGCGCATGAGCGGGAGTAAGGTCTCCGGGTCGGCCTTCAGCTCCTCACGATAGCGGCGCGTGAAAGCTGCATCATCGATAACGCCCTTGTGCCAATCCTGACGCAACTGTGGTGAGGGACTGGCTGCGGGATACCACTCGGTCAAGTGCAGATCAGCTTTGCGTTTTCCGCGTGGCCAAAGGCGGTCTGCCAGTATTCGTGCGCCGTCCGTGTTTTGGGCAGGCGTGTAAATGCGATCAAGGCGAATATCGTAAGGCATATTGGTATCTCCTCCTGATACGCTCTTTGGATATCTCCGGTATAGGCATCTGTAATAAATGCTTATCCTGCCCGTAACAACTTGATCAGCGATGACTGCTTTTGTGGGGGCAGAAGATCCGCCAGGGTGTATTGATCAAGCACCTTGAAAAAGCTTTCCAGTGCTTCGGCAAAGACGATCTTGAGGTGGCATGCCGGGGTGAGGATACATCCCGTACCACCATTGAAGCATTCCACCAACGCCAGGTCTTGCTCGGTATCCCGCACCAGAGCACCAATATTGATAGCTTCCGGCCGACCGTTTAAGCGCAGGCCGCCGTTGTTGCCGCGCGATGTAATCAGGTAGCCCTTGTTGTTGAGTTCCTGCACCACTCTCATCAGATGGTTTTTGGAGATATCGTAGCTATCCGCGATTTCCCGAATGGTGGAAATCTTGTCACCCTTGAGTGCGACATACATTAGTACACGTAAAGAGTAGTCGGTGTAACGGGTTATACGCATGCGAATATCTCGTTGTCAGGATGATCCAAGGGAAACACCATCAAGGCAGGGGATGAAACAGGATTATTCATGGGAGGTCTCTGGATCATGGTGGACTCGACTATCAGTACGAACTTTGCTGTTCCCGGTATCCCCAGCCCGTGTTGCTTGTTCATAGCCGGGTGAGGGGCGCGAGTTGATATAAAGCGCGATCAGCAACAGCCCGCACAGGCTGGCGGCAAGGATCAGCCAATGAAAATCCAGCCATAGCAAGGTCAGCCCACTCCCGGCCAGCATGGCCGTTGCCAGTCGCTTGGCGGCGGTGGGGATGGCGCGCTCCTGCTGCCAGGCAACCAGTGGTCGGCCCAGGCGTGGATGGGTCAGCAGCCAGCGATGCAGGCGTGGTGAACCCTTGGCGGCTGCCCAGGCCGATACCAATAAAAAAGGCGTGGTGGGCAGGAGCGGTGTTATCACGCCGATCAAACCCAGCAACAGCACCAGGCAGGCGATGATGAGGTACCCGGCCTGGGTTGAGCGCGACACCCAAGTATGTGGGCGTGGTTTCATATCGTTCCCCTTTCATCCTATATGCCTGATGCACGACAGGAAGGGTCTTCAGTTTCAAATATGTATTTATTTTACATCTTTGGGAGATGCCTTTACAATGGCTCTGAATAGGCTCGCCTGTCTATGTACCGGGCGGGCATTCTTTATCGTGACGGTGGGTACGCCTTTGGGTGTCGTTGATGATCGAGAGTCGTTTTTGTTCAATAGAATTTGGAGGTAAGGTTATGAAATCTTGGTTGATCCCTGTGTTATTTGCGACATTGGCTGGCGCAGCCCTGGCTGACGATTGCAGTGTCACGATTGATAGTAACGACGCCATGCAATTCGATAAAGAATCCATTGAAGTCAGCAAATCCTGCAAGGAATTTACGGTGAACCTGACGCACTCCGGCAAGCTTGCCAAAAATGTCATGGGACATAATTGGGTGTTGAGTAAAACTGACGATGTCCGTCCAGTCTCCACCGATGCCCTGGCGGCCGGTCTGGACAACGAGTACCTCAAGCCGGATGACGACAGGGTTATCGCCTTTACTGCGCTTATCGGTGGAGGAGAAAAAACGTCAGTCACTTTTCCAGTCAGCAAGCTCAGTGAAAATGAAGACTACACGTTTTTTTGTTCCTTTCCCGGTCATGTCGCCCTGATGCAAGGCAAGCTGGTGTTGGTGCCGTGATGAATTGCTATATGCGCAGCGCCTCGCAGGATACCAGGCGCTGCGTCATAAGTAAGTTTGAGTAAGGCTATGACCGCAACAGCGTTATGCACTGATGAAGAAATTACGAACATGGTTCATGATTTCTACGCTCAGGTACGTCGTGATGAAGTACTTGGCCTCATCTTCAATGCGCATATTGATGATTGGGATTATCACCTTGAACACCTGTCCAATTTCTGGTCATCGATTCTGCTGCGCACCGGGCGTTTCAAAGGCACGCCCATGCCCAAGCATATTGCCTTACCGGGTCTGAATGCCAAGTTGTTCCAGCGTTGGTTGGCGCTCTTTCGTGAAACCACATCCGCCCAACCCAACCAAGCCATGGGCGAACAGGCTTATGTCATAGCGCAACGCATTGCACAAAGCCTGTGGTATGGTTATCAGATCAGTCATAACCCGGATATGCCACCGACAGAAGTGTATGACTAAATAAAAGATGACAAGCGCTGCTTTCAGGCAGCGCTGAATAAAATAATGAACAGTCTTTTTGCCACACTAGGCTGATCTTTACAGAATCGTCGGATTCGGTGCATCGCCATAGACGTGTTTGGGGTCGAAGGTTTTTTCCGACTCGGTATAGATCAACGCCTCTCCGGCCTGCCGCTGATTACCTACAGGTACCCGCCGATAGAAACAAGAGCGGTAGCCCACATGGCAGCTTGCTCCCGAGCCTGCGACACTCACCCGCAACCAGACCGCATCCTGGTCATCGTCGATGCGTAATTCCTCCACGTTCTGCACTAGGCCGCTGGTGGCGCCCTTGTGCCACAGCGTCTGCCGCGAACGGCTCCAATAGTGGGCTTCGCCGGTTTCGATGGTGAGGGCCAGAGCCTGCGCATTCATATAGCCCAGCATCAAGACTTCACCGGTATGTGCCTCGGTGGTGATGCAGGAAATCAGTCCCCGCTCATCAAACTTCGGTGCCAGTTGATCGCCTTCTTCCACCTGTTCAATGGATTGGCGAGGCGCGAACAGCGAAGATGCGGGAGCGGGTGGGTTGATGTCATTCATGGTTGAGATTCTCCAGGGGGTGAGGTGGCGGCGTGACATCGAGAAACTGCAAGGGACGGCCCTGCGGGGGTGCATCCGCCAGCGCTTCATCGCGCACCACGATATGGCCGCGCACAATGGTGTGAATGGACCAGCCGGTGACTTGCCGACCGTCATAGGGAGTCCAGCCGCTGACGCTGGCGATCCAGGTATTGCTGATGGTGCGCCGGGCAGCCAGATCCACCAGGGTCAGGTCGGCGTCATAGCCCAAGGCGATGCGTCCCTTGCCTTCGATGCCAAAAATCCGCGCTGGACCCGCGCTGGTCAGATCCACCAGCCGTTGCAGGCTCAGACGCTGGTGATGCACATGATCCAGCATGATGGGCAGCAGGGTTTGCACCCCGGTCATGCCGCTGGGTGATTGTGGCCAGGGCTGGGCTTTTTCTTCCAGGGTATGGGGTGCATGGTCGCTACCCAGCACATCCACCACGCCATTGCGGATGGCTTGCCAGAGTGCGTCCTGATGATGTTGCTCGCGTACCGGTGGATTCATTTGCGCCAGGCTGCCCAGGCGTTCGTAGCAGTCCGGCGCGCTCAGGGTCAGGTGATGCGGTGTGACCTCCACGCTGACACGGCGTTTGTGCTGGGCAAGCCAGGCCATTTCTTCGGCGGTGGACACATGCAGAATATGCAGTTTGCGTCCCGTCTCGGCGGCCATCTTCACGATACGCTGGGTAGCTATCAAGGCGCTGGGCACATCGCGCCAGATGTGGTGCTGGCGTACATCGCCGGTGGTCTGTACCAGCATTTTACGCTCGCGCAACCGCGCCTCATCTTCGGCGTGTACCGACATGCGGCGATGTCCATGACGCAGGATGTTGCGTAATACACTGTCGTCGTCGGCCAACAAATCCCCGAAGGAACTGCCCATGAAGACCTTGACACCGGCACAGCCGGGCAGGTGCTCCAACAGTTCCAGGTGTTTGGCATTGACGGCGGAGCCGCCGATATAGAAAGCGTGATCACACCAGGCGCGTCCCCGGGCGGCATCCAGTTTGGCTTTGATATCCTGGGGCCAGAGCGTCAGTGGGTTGGTGTTGGGCATCTCGAAGACGGCGGTTACGCCGCCCAGCACGGCACCGCGGGTACCGGCTTCCAGGGTCTCCTTGTGGGTCAGGCCGGGCTCGCGGAAATGCACCTGGGTGTCGATCACACCGGGCAGTACATGCAGCCCGGTTGCGTCCAGATTTACCTCTGCTGTCCAGCGGTCGGCCTGCGTGCCCAGTGCAACGATATGCCCTCCCAGGCAGGCAATATCGAGAATTTCCTCACCATTGGGTGTCAGCACCGTGCCGCCGCGTACCAGCAGGTCGGCATGGCGGTGATCCAGGCGTTGTTGCCTATACCGGGTTTCGTTCATGGGCGTATTGCCTGTCCAGGGTGGTGTCTGCCAATACTGGTGAGCTGGCTGACAGGAGTCGATGCAACAGAGCGGCTTGCGCTTCCCGATAGGCGGCCAGATCGGGGGCTTGTGTCTGCCCGGTCAGGAAGGTGATGGCATCGGTGATATCCAGCGTGCCCAGATCATCACCGTCCCGGGTGCGAAGTGTGACGTTGTGGCCAGCCATTTCCTGGCCGCCGACAATCAGTAAATAGGGGATACGTTTCAGGGTTTGCTCGCGGATTTTGTAACCGATTTTTTCATTGCGGATATCGGCCTCAACACGTAACCCAGCACCTTGCAGAACCTGTGTTACCGCTCGCGCATAATCGGCGTGCTGTTCGGTAATGGATAACACCATGGCCTGTACCGGCGTCAGCCAAGCAGGTAACTTGCCGGCGTAGTGTTCAATCAGAATGCCGGTAAAGCGTTCCAGTGAACCGAAGAGCGCGCGGTGCAGCATGACCGGGCGCTTGCGCTGTCCGTCCTGATCCACATACTCAAGGCCGAAGCGCTCGGGCAGATTCATATCCACTTGCAGGGTGCCGCACTGCCAGTCGCGACCGATGGCATCGCGCAGCACAAATTCCAATTTGGGGCCGTAGAAGGCGCCCTCACCGGGATTGAGCAGGTAGAGCAGTTCCATCGCTTCCAACGCCTGTATCAGGGCGCCTTCGAGCAGATCCCAGGTTGCCTCGTCACCCATACGGTTATCCGGGCGGGTGGACAGTTTGATGCGCACATCCTCAAAGCCGAATTGGCGGTAGATATCCAACACCAGGGCCACCACACGGCGGCATTCTTCGTCCATCTGCTGCGGGGTGCAGTAGATGTGGGCATCGTCCTGGGTGAAGTGGCGGACACGCATCAGCCCGTGCAGGGAGCCCGAGGGCTCGTAGCGGTGTACCTTGCCGAACTCACTCATGCGGATGGGCAGGTCGCGGTAGCTTTTGAGACCGTGACGAAAGAGCAGCACACTGCCGGGACAGTTCATGGGTTTGAGGGCCAGTACCCGCTCGTCCTCGGTTTCCGTGGTGAACATATGGTCGCGGTAGTTGTGCCAGTGGCCGGAGATTTCCCACAGGCCGCGATCCATGACATCGGGCGTGTTCACTTCGACATAACCGGCATCCTGCTGACGCCGGCGCATATAGGTGATCAGTTGTTGAAACAGCGTCCAGCCCGGCGGATGCCAGAACACGGCACCCACGGCATCTTCGTGGAAGTGAAATAAATCCAGCTCACGGCCCAGGCGGCGATGGTCGCGCTTCTCGGCTTCTTCGATACGTTTGAGATACGCCTCCAGGTCTGCCTTGTTGGTCCAGGCGGTGCCATAGAGGCGTTGCAGTTGTTCGTTTCTTGCATCGCCACGCCAGTAGGCGCCGGATAGCCGGGTGAGTTTGAAATACTTGAGAAAGCGCGTGTTGGGCACATGGGGGCCGCGGCACATATCCACATATTCCTCGTGGAAGTAGAGACCCAGGGCTTGCTCGTCCGGCATATCATCAATCAGACGCAGTTTGTAGTCTTCACCGCGTTCACGAAAGAGGCGGATGGTCTCGGCACGTGACGTCATGCGCTTGACCACATCGTAATCCCTGGCGATCAAGATTTTCATGCGTTGTTCGATGGCGAGCAGGTCTTCCTGGGTAAAGGGTCTGTCGAAGGCGATATCGTAGTAAAACCCGTCATCAATCACCGGGCCGATCACCATCTTGGCGGAGGGGTAGAGTTGTTTGACAGCATGGCCTACCAGGTGCGCGCAGGAGTGGCGGATAATCTCCAGGCCCGCATCATCGCGGGCGGTGATAATCTCGACACGGGCATCGTGGGTGATGGCATCGCTCAGATCCATCAGCCGGCCATTGACCCTTGCGGCCAGGGCAGACTTGGCCAGTCCGGGGCCGATGCTGTGTGCAATCTGCGCGGCGGTGACCGGATTGTCGTAGTCGCGTTCGGAACCGTCTGGCAGGGTAATTCGCAGGCGGGGTTGTCGAGGTGTGTTCATGATTAAAACTCGTTCTGGATAAGTTTGTAGCCGCGAACCAGGTTGTTGTTGGTGCGGGCAACATCTTCGGAAAATGCCGAGTCCTGCACGGAGGCTTTGCGCATGGATTTCAAATCGGTTTTAGGGCCGATGCGTTCGGTGGACGGTACATAAAAGCCTGCGGGCAAGTTGCAGCCATCCACGACGGCGTTATGCCTCACGACGGCACCTTCACCGACAACACAATTGAACAGCACGCTGTTAAAGCCGATGAACACGCCATCGCCGATGGTGCAGGGGCCATGCACGATGGCACGGTGAGCGATGGAAGTATGTTGACCGATGGTGACAGCCGCGCCGGATTTGGAATGAATCACGACGCCGTCCTGAATATTGGAATGGGCACCGATAATGATGGGTTCCATCTGCCCTTCGTCATCCGCTTCATCCGCGCGAATGACGGCATAGGGGCCGATGAACACGTTCTCCTGCACGATCACCAGGCCGCACAAAATTGCCGTTGGATCGACAAAGGCGTCGGGGTGAATCTGCGGCAGATCGCCTCTTGGATTTTTTCGAATCATATTTTTTTATACGTCCTTAATACGGTTTTTGATCGGCGCTGGTGGTGAGCGAAGGTAAGTAACGGTGTACAGCAAATATGATCGTCATGACTGAATCCAGGCGGCCAGTTGTTCGGCGTAGTAGGTCAGAATCAGATCGGCACCCGCGCGCTTGAAGGCGAGCAGGCTTTCCAGGACAACGGCGCGTTCGTCAATGACCTTAGCGGCGGCCGCCGCTTTGATCATGGCGTATTCCCCGCTCACCTGATATACCGCCAGGGGGCGGCTGCTGCGCGCGCGGATCGCCGCGAGCACATCGAGATAGGCCAGGCCGGGCTTGACCATCAGAATATCAGCACCCTCCGCTTCATCGCGCAGGGATTCTGCCAGGGCTTCCCGCCCGTTGGCTGGGTCCATCTGGTAGGTATCGCGCGTACCTTTGAAACCGGAATCCACGGCATCACGAAAAGGGCCGTAAAAAGCCGAGGCGAATTTGGTGGAATAGGACAGGATGGGGATATGGCGGTAGCCGCCCGAATCCAGTGCGTAGCGCAGGGCACTGATCATACCGTCCTGCATGCCGGACGGCGCGATTACATCCACACCGGCCTCGGCGGCCACCAATGCCTGGCGTTGCAGGTTGATCAGGGTTGCATCATTGTCGACATCGGTGCGGCCAGTGTTTTGGTTGATCACACCGCAGTAACCGTGATCGGTGTATTCGCAGAAACAATTGTCGCTGATCACCAGCATATCCGGCTGCGCGTCTTTGGCGATGCGGATCATGCGGGCCATCAGTCCCTGCGGATTCCAGGTGTCGCTGCCCTGTGCGTCCTTGTGGGTGGAAACCCCGAACAGAATCACAGCGCGTACACCCTTGCGCCACACCTGTCGAATTTTTTCAGCCAACTGGTTTTCGGGATAGCGGAATACACCGGGCATGCTGGCCACCGGCACAGGCGTGTCGATGTCCTCCTCAACAAACAGGGGAAGGATCAGATCGCTCATGCGCAGGTGGTTTTCGCGTACCAGCTCGCGCAGCACCGGTGTGCGTCGCAGACGGCGGAAGCGAAAATCCGGCAGAGGGTTTTGCAGTGTAGCGTGGGGCATGAATACTTCCGGTTTTTAAAATAGAGGCTGAATCAGCATTCGCATCCCTCACAGCATTCGCTGTTGCCGAAAGGCCCCCAGGAGTCACTGCGCAAGGCGTCGGTATCCAGTGCCAGTTGCTCGGCGATATGGCGGGTAATCAGCTCGAAGCGCTGGCGAAATTTGTAGATAAAACAGTAGATGCGCTGATCGTGGCGCACTTGCGGCCCGACCAGAAACAGCCCCGGCGTCAGCGTGGATTCGTCCTGGTCGGTCAGTGCGATGTGGCCTTCCGCCGTCCACGCCCAGAGATCGGCGATTTGGCGGGCACCGCCGCCCTTGAGAAAACCGGTGCCCAGAATAGGCGGTTGTTCTTCATCCCAGTAACGGCCATCGGCGGCATGGATACGGAAACCGCCTTGCGCGGGTTGCGTCACCTTCACCACGTCCACACCGAACTCAATGTCCAGGCGGCCACTGTCCAGGGCGTCATTCAGCCGCTCCCGGCTGTAGGGCGACAAGGCGATGCTGGGGTCATAGATATCTGGCAGATCCCAGGTCGCCTTGCGGGCCAGAAGGCGTACCGAGCAGCCATTTCGGATCAGGTTTACCGTCGCATCCACGCCGCTTTCGTAACCGCCGATCACGGTGTATCGCGGCGCGGTAAAATCCTGCCAGTCCGCGACCCGCGCGTAATGAGGACACTGGTGCGCACCGGGAAAGGGATTCACATCGGGAAACTGGTATTCACCGGTGGCCCAGATCAGAAAGCGTGCCTGCAATTCCCCTTTTTCCGTTGTCAGCAGAAAACCCTCGTCGTCCAGGGGTGTGACCGCTTGTACCTTGCAATCGCTGGTGACCGGCAACTCGTGGGCTTCGACGAGAAAGTTCAGGTAGTCAGCGTACTGCGCACCGCTCAGGTGCTCCACCCCGGCTAAAATGGCCGGCGAACTCCGGTCGTTGACCGCGTTCAGGTCGGCCAGGCCGAAGGGGTTGCTGTGAAAGGATGGCGTGATGAGGCGCGTCTGTACCGGCCAGCGCAGGAAGGATTCGCCGATACGGCCACTTTCCACAAGGCTGTATTTCAGGCCCGGTATCTTGCTCAATGCCAGCGCCATACCGATGCCCGCGGGGCCAGCGCCAATCACAGCGACATCAAGCGGCATGCTGCTGTGCTCCTCTTGGTGTTTTGAGCGATGACAGAATGGGCCTGTCACGGTATCCCGCTGCTCTCAGTTTCATGGATGGTGTACCGCGCCCTGTTCAGTGGTTTTCCAGGTACTGCCCTGCGGTGTATCCCGGACAAGGATGCCTGCCGCTGCCAGTTGATCCCGCAGGGCATCCGCGCGTTGAAAATCCCGTTGTTGCCGGGCCAGGTCGCGTTCGGCCAACAAGGCTTCCACATGACAGCGTGGCAATAGCGTCGTGCTTGGCGACGGCACTTGGGTGCGCAGTGCTTGCAGGGCAGAGTGCGGTTCCTGTTGTAACAGGCCCAGCAGGTCGGCAGAGGTCACCAGGGATGCCCTGGCCTGTGTTCTGGCGCTGCTGCTATCGGCAGTATCCAGCGCGTGTGCCAGTTCGTGTAGACGTGCCAGGGCACCGGAGGTGTTGAGGTCATTGCAGAGTGCGGCCAGCATCTGGTCATCGGGTGCCGCTGTTTGTGTGACAGCAACGTCTTTGGTGTTGGCCAGGCTGGTATAAAAGCGGGTCAACAGACGGTGAGCGCTTGCCAGCCGCTGTGTGTTCCAATCCAGGGGGCGCCGGTAGTGGGTTGATAGCAGGGCGAGCCGTATCACTTCACCGGGCGCCTGTTGCAGCAGGTCGCGCACCAGGAGCACATTGCCGAGCGATTTGGACATCTTCTGCCCGTCCACCGTGACGAAGCTGTTGTGTACCCAGGTGTGACAATAGCGGGCACCGTGGGCACAGGTACCTTGAGCAATCTCGTTCTCATGGTGTGGAAAAATCAGGTCCTGACCGCCCCCGTGAATATCGATGGGATGCCCCAGGTGCTGGCCGATCATGGCGGTGCATTCAATGTGCCAGCCGGGGCGGCCACGCCCCCAGGGACTGTCCCAGCCCGGTTGATCGGGTGATGAAGGTTTCCACAGAACAAAATCCAGCGGATCGCGTTTATAGGGAGCCACTTCTACGCGCGCCCCGGCGATCATGTCTTCCGGTTTGCGCCCGGACAGGTGGCCGTAGTCGGGGTAGGAGGGGACATGGAACAGCACGTGTCCCTGCTCGACATAGGCGTGGCCGCGAGTAATCAGTGTGTCCACCAGATCAATGATGGCCGGGATGTGGTCAGTGACCCGTGGCTCCAGGTCAGGTGGCAGCACGCCCAGCGCGCGCATGTCCTCGTGATAGGCATGGATGTAACGCGCTGTAATCGCACCGATGGGCACACCGGCTGCTGTCGCCGCCGCATTGATCTTGTCGTCCACGTCGGTCAGATTGCGCGCATACACCACCTTGGGATAGCAGCGCCGCAGCAGCCGCGCCAGCAGATCAAAAACCACAGCCGGTCGGGCGTTGCCGATGTGCGCGTAGTTGTAGACGGTAGGACCGCATACGTACAGGGTTACCCGGTCGGGATGCTCCGTGCACAATGGCTCCTTTGCGCGGGACAGGGTGTTGTGCAACTGGATGGGCGATGCCATTAGGGCGTCTCCGGAGCTTGTGGGATCACCTCGCGGAACGCGTGGAAGGTGGTTTCGATAACGTCCCGCCCGACATCCTGCGTGATGAACACCAGGCGCGAACGGCGATCCTCACTGGGCCAGCGCGGCAGTGATACCGGTGGATGGAAGATGTGCTGGACACAGTGGATGACCATCGGCTCCGCATAGCCCTGAACATTCAGAATGCCCTTGACGCGCAGGATATTGCTGCCGACGAGTTGCATCAGCAGATCGAGCCACGTCATCAGCAGGGCTTCCGAGATGGGGTCATCCACAGCAAAGCAGAAGGCCCGGATATGGTCGTCGTGACGGTTAACATCAGGGTCATGGTGTTGATGAGCTTGGGGTGCCAGGACACTCCGATGCAAGCGCCCGTGATGATGCACAGGTTGAAAGGTGGACGGTTGCGCCGGTGGTTTCTGGGTGGGGTAGGCTTCTTCCTGCAACCAGCGCTCCACATCCAGTGTTTTACTCTGGGTTGAAAACAGTCCCAGGTTCAGCAGTTTCGCAGCGTCGATTTCGCCCTGCCGGACCTCCCAGCGCGGTGCGGCCGGATTGATACTGTCGAGCCGGCGGGACAGTAGGGCGCGTTGCTCCTCCGTCGTCAGATCGGCCTTGGTCAATAGCAGGCAATCGGCCATTGCCGCTTGTCGGACGGCCTCCTTGTGCTGATCCAGGGTATTCATGCCGGTGGCCAGGTCCAGGGTTACCACCACACCATCCAGCCGATAGTGCGGGGCAACCTGCGGGTGCATCATCAGGGTATGAATGATCGCCGTCGGGTCGGCCAGCCCTGTGGTTTCGATCAGTACCCGGCTGAACTGGCGTTCTCCGTTGCGGGAAAAACGCCAGGTGATATCACTGAGCGTCTTGACCAGATCGCCGCGAATGGTGCAGCACAAACAGCCGTTGCTCATTTCCATGACGAGATTCTCGGTGCTGTGCGCGACCAGTGCGTGGTCGAGCGACATCTCGCCAAATTCATTGATGATCACCAGGGCATCAGCCAGCTCAGGTTGTTGCACAAGATGGTTGAGCAGGGTTGTTTTGCCACTGCCGAGAAAACCGGTCAACAAGGTGACGGGAATCCGACCGGGGGAAGCATGGGTGCTCATGCGGTAACTCCTGGCGAATGCGCACTGCCGGCCCAGGCCACCGCATCATGTGGGTGCAGGCTTTCCAGGTGCCGGACATGGGTGCGTGGATTGATGAAATCGCTGTTCAGGGCTGCCTGGATACGGCGTGCGGCATCCTCGACGAACATCAGGTTGCCGCCGTTGAGTTCGGCAAAAGCCTGCTCGTCGGCGCGCTTGACGGCGGTTTGTACCGGTGTAGCCACTGCTTGTTCGAGACGGTCGATCAGGGCGAACAGTCCCAGTGTCGGAGCATCTGGTGCGAGATCCACGCGAACGTCCGCTTCACTGCGTTGGCTATGAGGTGTGGCCAGGGTGGCGTGCTGGTGCAACCAGGAAGCAACGGTGGCGGCTTCCAATTGGGGTGAGTGGGCAAACCGTGCCAGGAAGGCTTTTTCAATCAGTTGCCTGGACAAGGCTGCCGAGCAGGGGCAGGTTGAGGAATAGGCGACCGTCACCTGTACCTGTAAGGTGAATTGGCCGTGCATCAGTACGGCGTCCACTTGCACCGGGTAGGATTTCCAGCCTGTCAAGCCTTCTGACACCAGCGCCGGGCGCCGGGCGAGCACGTCAAATGACAAGCGCAGCCGCGCACTGTCCGATTCGCAATCCCGATGACTGACGACCATCGCACTCAGTGTTTGCCGCAGGCGCGCGGGGGAGAGGGCATGTTCCTCCGCGATCGTTTCCAGCAATCGGTAGAGGCGGGACATGTGGATACCCTTGATATGGGTCGCCGGCAGATTGACCTGGCTGTCGATGCGGGCGTGCAGCACGCGCCGGTAGCCGGGTTCATCGAGCGTGACCGGCAGGTCGATACCCTGCATCCCGACCCATTTCAGGGGGCTTAATCCCGGCGCGGCCTCGGTGAGTGAGACATCGGGCAGTACGGCATTCATAGGGGTGGGTATCCTTGTTTATCACTCGCTGTCGCGTGTTCATGGGGGATCGTTCTGTTGGCAGCGCAAACCGAGCACTTGCCATGGATTTCAATGCTGGTGCGGCCGAGTGCAAAATTCTGGTTCTCGATCCAGCGCCCGAGACTGGTGTTCAAGGCATCATCAACGAACTCATCAATATGGCCACAGTTGTCACAGATGGCGAAGGCCGTAAAACCGTGATGACAGCCATGCGCGCAGGAGACATAGGCGTTCAATGACTCCAGGCGATGAACCAGTCCGTGTTGCATCAGCTTCTCCAGGGCGCGATACACTTGCGTAGGCGCCGTGAAGCCGGGTTGCCGCAGTTGACTGAGCAGCGCATAAGCACCGAGTGGGCATCGCGCCTGCCGGAGTGCCTCCAGCACACGTTTCTGATTGAGGGTCAACTTCATCGCGGTCCTCATGGGGTTGAGTCGGTGAAGGGCATGGCCGCATCCAATGCTGATGGTCTCAGTACTGACGCAGGTGTTTCTCGAAGGTCTCCTGCCGCTCCTTGGCCTCGATGCTCAGGGAGGCAGTCGGCCGCAACAGCAGGCGGGACAGGCCGATGGGTTCACCGGTTTCCTCGCACCAACCGTATTCGCCACGCGCCAGCCGTTGCAGCGCGTGATCGATCTTGTCGAGCAGCTTCTTCTCGCGTTCCAGCAGGCGCAGGTGTGCCTGACGTTGTTCTTCCGTGCTGCCGGCATCGGCGGGATCGCTGCTGGGTTCGTATTTGCGCAGCACATCGAACTCATCACTCATGCGATCTTGCAATTCACGGCGTTGGTTCAGCAGCAGATCCCGAAAGAACGCCTGCTGCTGTTCGTTCATATAAGCATCGGCGGGTTGTTGGAGCAGCTCTTCTTCCGTCATGGACGTTCTTCCTCACGTCATTGCTAAAACAATCAGTCCCATCCGGGAAACGGGTTATGCCAGGTCGTCCAGACCTCTGGGCCTTGCGCCATTTCATCGTCGGTCAACAGGCAGGCATCGAAATGGGCGTGCAGAGCCGTCTGGTCCATGTCCATGCCGATCAGCACGATTTCCTGGCGGGCATCACCGACACCGTCAACCCATTTTTTACGGATGGCCGCCACGGATTCGGGATCATCCGGCCAGTTTTCGGGGGGTACGGATGCCCACCAGAGTCCTGCCACGCCGTGCCTGGCGATGGCGCCAGCCTGCGACCAGGAGCCCGCCAAGGTCGGATGGCTGGCCAGCCAGAAGTAACCCTTGGAGCGGATCACGCCCGGCCATTCGCTTTCGACGAGATCGAAAAAGCGCTCGGGATGAAACGGCCGGCGCGCGCGGTAGACAAAATTGCCGATGCCGTACTCTTCCGTTTCCGGTGTGTGTTCGCCGCGCAGTTCCTTGAGCCAACCCGGTGCTCTGGAGGCTTCGTCGAAATCAAACAGGTTGGTGTTCAGCACACGGTCCAGTGGCACCTTGCCGAACTCGGCAATTTCGATACGGGCGCGGGGATTGAGGTTGTGCAGGATGGCCAGCAGGCGTTCGCGTTCCTCGGTGCTGATCAGATCGGTCTTGTTGAGCACGATCACATCGCAGAACTCGATCTGGTCGATCAGCAGATCGACGACAGTGCGTTCGTCTTCATCGCCCATGGATTCACCGCGGGCTTGCAGCATGTCGCGCGAACTGTAGTCACGCAGGAAGTTGTAGGCATCGACCACGGTCACCATGGTGTCCAGTTGGGCCACTTCACTGAGGCTGCGGCCATCCTCGCCCTCGAAGGTGAAGGTCTCGGCCACCGGCAAGGGCTCGGAAACGCCGGTGGATTCGATCACCAACTGGTCGAACCGGCCTTCTCTGGACAGGCGCTCGACCTCAATCAGCAGGTCTTCGCGCAGGGTGCAGCAGATGCAGCCGTTGCTCATTTCCACCAGTTTTTCGTCGGTGCGGGCCAGGGCGGCGGTGCCCTCTCGCACCAGGGATGCGTCGATGTTGACCTCGGACATGTCATTGACGATGACCGCCACCCGGCGTCCTTCCCGGTTGTTCAGGATGTGATTGAGCAGGGTTGTCTTGCCGGCACCCAGAAATCCGGAGAGAACGGTGACGGGAAGCTTCTTGGATAGTGTTGTGTATGTATCTGTTTTCATATGTGTTTTTGTCTGGCCACGGTAAGGTTGTATTGATTAATGATATGTTATAACGTAACATAAATAATTAATCAATACCCTGATGGTTGGGACAGTAACGTCAGTGTCTTTGGGAGGCCGTTTTGGTGCAGGTGCGGAAAGACGGTCCAGCCATGCCAGGCTGGTTGGTTGTGGTGCGTCGCTTCCCAGGGGAGCGAGAAGAATAGTTTTGTACTCTTGGAGGATCACATGCTGCATGCAATAACATCAACCCGGTTTTGTGAAAGAACCAAAACATCATGGGTTGCAACCTTCCGTTTTTGGATAGCAAAAATATGCGGCCCGTCGATAGCGAATCGCGGGATGCGTTATGGCTGGCTGACTATGGTGGTAATGCTGACGAACGCCGGACCGGTGGTGGCAGGCCCCCACGAACATGGTGTGGTTTACCTGGATATTGCAATTGAAGGGCAGGTGGTGTCTTTATCTGTGCGCGGCGCCGGTGACGGATTTGTCGGTTTCGAGCGATCCCCCCGTACCGATGAAGAGCGCCGTCTTGTTGAAACAGCGTCAATCAGGCTGCAACAGGGAGGCAGGCAGTTTATGTTTGATACCGCCGTCGGTTGCCAGCAAACTGCTGCCGATGTTGAGGTTCCACAAGGGGGTAAAGGAAAACAGACGCATCATCATGGGCCTGATGATTCACACCACCATGATCACCATGTCGGCGCAAAGACTGCTCATAGAGACTGGTCGGCAACGTGGGAATTCCGGTGCGACCAGCCGCGTGCCCTTCGCGCGCTACAGGTCAATCTGTTTGACGATTTTCCCGGTATTCATGAAGTGCGCGTCCAGTTGATCTCCGACGCTTGGCAGACCAGTACACAGCTGACGCCGACATCCCGCAGGCTAATGCTTATCTCGGCATCGTGAGCAAGCCGGTTTTACAGGTTTCTGCTCAGTGATTACCAAAAATCAGTGACGGTGCGGCAGCGCCCGCTGCCGCACCGTCACTGACCGACAAGGCTACTGAACCTCCCGGCCGTATCGCATCACCGCAGGCGTAGACCCCCGGAACCGTGGTCGCTTCCAGTGAATCGGTTTTGATGGTACGGCTCCTTGCTTACCCCGTTAATTAAAACCCTTTACTTTCAAATAAGAATGAGTTTCAATTGCGTTATTGATACGTTATAACATAAAGGCTTTTTATGAGAAAGAATATTCACCCAGATTATGACTATGTCGTATTCCGCGATGTGAGCTGCGGCCAGACTTTCCGTATTCGCTCGACCTGCAAGTCCGATCAGACGATCGTTTGGGAGGACGGCAAGACCTACCCGTTGATCAATCTGGATGTTTCCAGCGCCTCTCACCCGGTCTATACCGGTGAGCAGCGGCAGACAAAAACAGAAGGGCGTGTTGCCCGGTTCAGTCAGCGTTTTGGTAATCGCAATTTTAAATCCTTGGGGAAGGCTTAATCATGCAAGTACTCAGTTCCTTGAAAACTGCGAAAACACGTCACCGCGACTGTCAGGTGGTCAAACGCCGTGGTCGTCTCTATGTCATCTGTAAAAGTAACCCTCGCTTCAAAGCCAGGCAAGGCGGTGTGAAAAAACGTCGATAGACGCTTGCAACGACGGGAGGACAGGCCTTTTCATTTCGGTGTGGAAGGGCAGGGATCGTTTGGTGGTATCGCATCGAACAGATAACAGAGATTTCTCAGTAAAAAGCCGTGTAAACCTGGGGTTTACACGGCTTTGTTTTTTACAAATCCCAAGGCTCCTGCCATCGTCCTCCTGCTGTCACAGCGGCAATCGCTATGACAGCAGGCGGGACAGGCCATGATTAATGGTGGTCGTGTCCGTCTTCTTCCTCAGTACTGCCCACCCACAGAATCAGGCCGGGTGCGAAGTCCAGCTCGATGGTGGCATCACCGTCTACCTCCCAATCGTGAATCTCCACCGCAAGGATTTTCTGCGCACCGACATCGGCGATGTAGGCATATTCACCATCCCCCGAGACGGTCAGGCGAAAGACTTGTCCATCGGCCTCGGCGGCTGCCGTCACTTGCAGGCGGGCGCCTATGACAGCCCAGGTTTCGGTATCAAAAGCCGTCAAGCCACCTTCGGTATCCAGCACCAGGAATAATTCACCGTCTTCCGCAAAGGCATAGGCTCTGGGAGTTTTGTCATAGGCAATAGGTGCAATGGTTTCTGTCACCGGGTTGATGGCAAAGAGCGATATCGGGTCGGCGCTGCTGTTGCGGCCGGCACCGACAAAACTGATGCTGTTCGCGTCACCAAATACCGAGCTGATACGCGTGCTATTGGCAATTTTGTGCGCATGGAAATGATCCCCATGGGCTTCCACCAGCAACACGCCGTTGCCACAGCCAAAGGCGATATAACCGCTGTTTTGCGCACTGCCGTGCAGTTGAGGACACGCGTATTCCGGTTGGTCAAACAATGTCTCGGCATGGAAATGATCGCCGTGGCGCTCGCTGACCAGTACCTGGGTGGGACCGGAGTTTTCTGGCAGGCGCACCGTTGAAATCAGGTAATCGTCCCAGGCTTGGGCGGCGCCGTGTTGGCGAATGCTGTCGTGATGGGTAGCCAGCACAGTACCATCAGCAATACCGGCATCGGTCAACAAATGAATTTCCGCAGGCACGCTGCCTTCAATGCCGTCAAAGAAAATAACGGTTTTATCGGCATGGGTAGTGACGTGCGCGGGCCGGGCGCCGCTGAGTTCCAGGTCCAATACGGTGGGATCACTCAAATGCAGGTGGCCGTGGCCACCGTGATCTTCCCACTCGACACCGCTGTCGATGAAATTCACCACGCCGTTGTCACCGCCCTGTACCGCAATCGCGTAACGTTTGTTGGTGGTGGCGTAGAGCCCGGTTATGACTGACTCCACATGCAAATCGGCAATGGCTTCCTTCTCAGCCAGATCAAACACCAGGATATGGTCATGGTGGCCCGGTTTGGTGACCAGCAGGCGTGCACCGCTTTCGCTGTGTCCTGGCTCTGGGGTTGGGTTAACAGGGTTGGGGTTTGGGATCGGCTCCCGCTCGACAATCTTGGTATCGCTGCCGCCACAGGCGCTCAGGATAGCTGCCAGAATAATCGGAAAGGCATACTTTCCCAGTTTACCCGCTGTCAGTGTCTTCATGGTCTTACCTCAGTTAGTCATTGATAGTCATTTAAAAATTAAAAACGTCCGCTGATGCCTACGGCAACAGAACGGCTTGGTAATGGGGCTTTGTCTTTCAGGAAGGAAGAATGCACGCGCGCATATTCATCGGTCAGGTTCTGTCCCTTGAGGTAAATCGTCGCTCCGGGAATCCATTGACCAAGGTCATAACTCACTTGCACATCCACCAGGGTGTATCCGTCAGTTTCTGTCTCCAGCGCCGCGACATCGTCCTGTTTGAAGTAATGCGTGGCGCTGGCTTCCAGTTCCAAGCCGTTCAGCTGGTAATTGACGCGACCGCCGAGGCGCAGCGGTGGAATTCTGGGCAGATTACCGCCATCGCGCAGTTCCCCGCGAATGTAATCCGTCATCAGGGTGAGTGTTAACGGCGTGTTGACTTGCCAGATAAACTCGCCTTCCACACCGTAAAGCTTGGCGTCCTGTGCCTGATAGAGGTAAAGCGGCATATCAAAATAGTGGAAGTGATCATCGTGCTGGTGCGCGATGCGTTTCGTCAGGCCGGTATTGGCAAGGTAGTAGTAGTCATCGATGGCGTTGTAAAAAACATTGGTGATAAAACCGAAATCACCCTGGAATTTGCGCAGGGAAATATCGATATTGTTGGACGTTTCCAGTTTCACATCCTGACGCTGCAACTCGAAATGGAAACCGCCGCCAGCCTCCTGGTGAATACCCAGCAGTGCGCCGACTTCATATAATCCCGAACCGATATGCGCACCGTAGGACAGCAGTTCCGATGCGGACGGTGCACGTTCGGCGTGGGTGATGGACACCGCAAGGTTATAGCCTGGTGTGAACTCCCAAACGGCGCCTGCCGACAGGCTGAAGGGGGTCGATTGATGCTCGACAGCGTAATTTGAGAGCAGGGTGTGGTCGTAACGGCCCACATCGACGGCAAAACTGTCAGCGGATATCTCAACCTGTTCGATCCGTCCGCCTAGTTGCACGAGCAGTGGACCGAAGTGCCGTTCTTCAATCAGCGCCAATGCCCAGGTTTCCGTCAGGCTCGGCGGGGTGAAGGCCTCGTCACCGACGGCAAGGAAATCGCTGCGCTTGTAATGCAGGGTCAGGGCACCCCGCCAGTCCATCAATGGATGATGGAAAATATCGACACGCGCCTCATGGCTCTCATTGGCGAAAGTGGTGGTGATGGTATCCAGTTCAATTTCATGGTGTACGTAGTCGGTGTAACCAAAGCGGGTGTTGATGGCACTGATGAAATCGTTATCCAGCGCCAGCTCACTGATAAGCTGGATGCGATCCTGTTCCATGTCGGCGTGTACCGGAATATCGTCATCGCCATGGGAATGGCCGGGGATGCCATAGGTGCGTTCCAGCCGGCCGACAGAAAGGCCGACGAAACCATTGTCGAGCAGATAGCTGCCGCCCAGATTGAAACCCTGGGCGTCGTAGGCGGAACTTTTCAACCGGCCGTACTGGTCGTCGTGGCCGACCTCGGCGCTGCCGGGGATCTTATAGTCGTCGGAATCGCGCCAGAAACCATCGGCGTGTACCGCAAAACGGTCAGTGCCACTGGTCACACTGCCGGACACCAGTTTGTCATTGGCCACCGAATTGTGTTCGATACGCCATTCTCCTTCGGTGTCACCAGATCGCGGCACGCGGTCATCCACGATATTCACCACACCACCGATGGCACCGCTACCGTAAAAGAGGGTTGCCGGGCCGCGCAGGATTTCAATCTGGCGAGCGGTGGACGCTTCGGCAGCGACGACGTGATCCGGCCCGACCCGCGAGGCATCGCCGGCATCCAGGCCATTCTGGGTAATCAGTACCCGCGGCCCTTCAAGGCCGCGGATGATCGGGCTGCTGGCTACAGGGCCGTAGTAGCTTGAATGGACGCCAACCTCGTTTTTCAGGGTATCGCCCAGTGTGGAAGTCTGCCGACGGCGCAGTTGCTCATCACTGAGCACAGTAATGGGCTGTGCCGATTCAATATTGGAAACGTGCCAGGGCAGGCCGGTAACGTGAACGATTTCGAGGGATGCTGGATTCAGCACAATGTCCAGCGGGGTGGCAGGGGTGCTCTCAAGGTGCACACTCCGGTGAGCAAAGCCGGGAGCCTTTACATGGATCTCCTGCTGTTTGCCGGAGGGATTGGGCAGGACAAATCGTCCCTGTTCGTCAGAGCGAACACGGGTATTGGTGCCGATGGCCTCCACCGTGGCGCCCGCGATAGGAGTGCCCTGGCTATTGCGGACTACTCCCGTCACGTCGTTCGCCAAAGCAGTTTGCGTAATCGTTAACAAACCTAATAGTGCAATGACTTTGTTCACATTCACTCCTCATGGGTAATCACTGACGCTCAGCCCGACGACTGAGTTGAAACGTGAGGTAGATTCATGCTTCCGTTGGTTGTCGCACAAATCAACATTTTGAGCTTTAGATGAGTTATGATATAACATATCTTTATGGAATGGGAGGGAATACCCTGGTCCACAGGGTCTTTTATGGAAATAGGTGCCCAAAGAGGAGAAATAGCGGGTGATTAAGCCAAAAGCCTGTGATGTGCCATCAGGGCTTATGGTGGATAAAGCCTGGCAAGGGAATGTTGCCGGGTGATTGGCCGCATGGTTCCTGGACGCTTGGAAGCTGCATCGCCGGCATTTGAGTATCACCCGGCGGGTCACGCTGAGCGCGCGATGAATAACAGGTTTATTGAGGTTTTTCGGTATGGATTCTTTGGTTCCAACCAGCTATGAAGCTTGGCGTCATTGCATCACTGAGATATGCAAGATTCCCCTGACCGCAGACTATATCCGGCAGCGTATTGCCGCGCTCCATGATACCAGCGATTACATGACCCAAAGCTTTGTTCGGTTGTACGGCGAACGGCAGCGTCAACTAACCGTGGCGTGGTTCCAAAAAGCATTGCTGGAGTTGGGGCCGTTGCCAGAAAAATAGAGTAATGAATATCAGCGGCTGTCAATGTTGCTTCAACCTTTCTGCAATGATTTTTCCCAGGAGCAAACGGGATATTGGCTTAGCCTGTCTGTTATTAATCTTTGCCTCATATCGCTCGGTGTAATGCCAACTTGTGCATTATTTACTGCTGGATTCCCCGAGCACGCTGGATAAGCCGATTGACTGGGGCTGAAAGTGGTTGGTGTGGATGTATCAAATACGTGGTTACATAGTGCGGCCCACCAGCCAATGGCCGTATCACAATATCCATCTGGCGCGATGCACTGATCCGGGATCGGGTAGAAAAGCCAATCCCATGGCCGGCAGCGACCAGTACCTCCATCAGTTCACAGGTCGTCACACGTTCCGCAATATGGAATTTGGCATCTGTGCCTGCTGATGCCAGTAGTAGGACAATCTGCTGGTTCAAGACCTCGCCATCCTTCTCTTGCCACAGGATCAGCGGGTATTGGGTGATTGCTTTCAAGGGGATTTTGTCAAAAGCCAGCAAGGGCGATCGTGGCGGGACAGCAACAACCAACTCATCACGCCAAATGGGCGTTGTCTGCAATGCTTGCCGGTAGGTTGCCTGCGCAAGCGAAAATCCCAGGCAGTAGCGCCCGTCTTCCAGCCCCTGGATTTGGTCTTCCATCGTTGTTTCGGCTAGTCTAAGTAAGGTTTCGGGCTCTTCATCACGTTGCCTTGCGAACAGGGTTGCCAGAGGGAGTGTCAAGGCACCGGCAGAGACGGCGATCCGTAGGGGGGTAGGGGTATTCTTGAAAGGCATAGCGGACTGTCCTTAATGGCAATCTCTAGATTAAATCGCAAGAATATAATAAGAATGGGTTAAATTAAACGTGGTTTTATTTGGGTTGGTGCATGACGCTTCCGTACATCATGCAGAAGCGAACTATTCGGCCTGGCCGACCCACAGGGACCACAACTTACGAAGCCGAGCTGGGTCAAGCATTCGGGGTAGTAGTCCGTGCACTTCGTACCCGGGAGGATATGTCTCAGGAACTGCTGGCCAACCTGGCCGGTATTGAGCGTTCCCATATGGGCAAGATCGAGCGCGGTGAACATATACCGACTTTGGTCATCATTATGCGTATCGCCGAGGCATTGAACTGTGATGCCGCCTTCCTGATTGCAGAGACAGAAAATAGCCTGAACCAGGTCCGCAAGTCCCCTTCAGATCCACACTAAACAAGGCATAGCGGTATCCAATTTCACTCCGGGATGGTGAGGTAGGGGGGTTGTTAAGTGGTACCTCATTGAACAGGCCTCCAGGTAGGGCTTGGTACAGGGCGGCAAACTGCTTGCGCGAGAGGGAGGTCCGTTGCCAGGAGAGGTGTGGGGGTGTCCCTTATTGCAATGCCTTAGCCCGGAGTTTTTCTCTCATACCTCCCCTAAAGATTCTCTACTCTGGGCCGATAGCCCCTGATGTAGAATGAGTTTATTTTTTATACATGAAACCTGAATTGGCATAATGAATAGCATTCAGACCACATTCAATTCCAGCTTGGCCACCTCTATCTTGCCGAAGCCATCTGTTCAGGAAGGACAGCAGCTACCTGTTGATCTGCCTTCTATTACTAACAAATTTGGTTTTCGCATCAGCGCTGAAGCGCAGTATTTATTTGAAATTGACAAGTACCTATCCGCACTTGATAAAACAGCACAAGATGAAGCATTAAGCTATCTTTCTCAGAGCGGCGATCCTCTACAACAACGAGCATCTGCTTATTTCAAGCGGACACAGGAAGCGCTGGACCAAATATTGGGAAAGGATCGGTCGTCACTTGTCGACCGGACTGAATCAGAAAAACTGAGAAAATTGATGGATGTGGAGCTTGAACATAATGGATCAGTAGTCGGCATTATTCCCATGGGAGTTAAGGTGTTCAGGCTTGATGGCAATGACAATTTCTATTCTGTGCAGTTAAATCACCGTAATGATGCCTTAAAAAACCAGCTTGAAGCTCTGGAAGATACTGCCCATAGCGTGTTAGACTTCCAGGATGCCGTCAATCTTATTGGCTCCGTACGCAATGCATTACACGCATCAGAGAATATTTTATTGTCTTTTGATGATGTCCTTCATTTTAATTACACGATTGAGGTGGCCAGGAAAGCGATTGACTTTATTGATGCTCCAGAAGACCTGGGCTCCGCATTAACAAACCTCTTAAACCAAGGAATTTCCTATCAAAACGGTAAGCAAAGTCAATTTATAGATGACACAAGGAAATTCCTGAATGATAGGCGTGTAAGCCAGGCGGGCAGTGAGGATGCTCGTTTGGGAGCGGTTGCACAACGATACAATAATCAGCTACAACATATTCTTAATGCTGCTGGTTTATCCGTATTGGACGCTCGCGGTGTAATCACCCAATTACTGATGCAACATACAGACCTTATTCGGTTTTCCCCTGACAAGCTCGATGAAGCTTTAATCTTCTATAAAAAAGATTTTGAAAATTTTGAAAGAGCTTTAAATAAGGATTTCTCCAGATCGGCACAGAACGACGAACCCAATATAGATAGCACGTTGATCGATACAGGCAGAGATTATGCAATGAAGGTAATTGGAGAAATTACCAGTTACTTAAGCAGATGACATGGCAAGAAGCTTTCAAAAAGAGACTGCACAACCTATCATTGAAATCTCGTAACTTTTAATCACCAAAATCGATATGAAAGATCGCTAAGCCTTGAGTCCATTACCAACGGTAGGGTTATTGTCCACTTCACCTTGATTGAGGCGAGGGTTACCGGTTTGATAATGGGTGTAGAATCCAATCAAACCGAAAAAGGTAACCCTGCTACACATTATTATATCGGTTAGTACTGGGGCGATAGTTCTCTTCGGACAATTTCCGCACCTGCACTCAACGCATTTAGCTTGGCTCTTGCTACCCGACGAGATAAGGGGGCCATGCCACAGTTGGTACAAGGATAGAGCTTATCGGCATCTACAAACTGAAGTGCTTTTCGCAGGGTATTGGCTACTTCCTCTGGTGTCTCAATGGTATTGGTTGCCACGTCAATGGCCCCTACCATCACTTTTTTACCGCGAATAAGTTCAATTAAATCCATTGGCACACGAGAGTTGTGACATTCCAGTGAGATTATATCGATATTGGATTTTTGCAGTTTGGGAAAGATTTCTTCGTATTGTCTCCATTCTGACCCCAGAGTCTTTTTCCATTCTGTATTGGCTTTGATGCCATAGCCATAGCAAATATGTACGGCAGTTTCGCACTTAAGTCCCTCAATTGCTTTTTCTAAAGCAGCAATCCCCCAATCATTGACCTCATCAAAAAACACATTAAATGCGGGCTCATCAAACTGGATAATATCGACACCAGCAGCCTCCAATTCCTTGGCTTCCTGGTTGAGAATTTTGGCGAATTCCCAGGCCAGTTTTTCGCGGCTTTTATAGTGGCTATCATAGAGCGTATCTATCATCGTCATGGGGCCTGGCAGAGCCCATTTAATGGGTTTTTTGGTTTGTTGACGTAAAAATTTTGCGTCTTCAACAAAAACTGGCTTTTGGCGAGACACCGCACCAACGACTGTCGGTACACTCGCATCATAGCGATCACGAATTCTAACGGTCTCACGTTTCTCAAAATCAACGCCGCTGAGGTGCTCAATAAACGTGGTAACAAAGTGTTGGCGCGATTGCTCGCCATCACTGACAATATCAATACCTGCTTGTTGTTGTTCTTGCAATGACAAACGTAACGCATCTTGTTTGCCGTCAATTAATTCCTCACCTTGTAATTTCCAGGGTGACCAAAGTGTCTCGGGTTGTGCAAGCCAAGAGGGTTTGGGTAAGCTGCCTGCTGTTGAAGTGGGTAATAATGTTTTCATAATAAATGATCTTGCCTATTTTGATTAATTAAAGAGCGTAATTAGCAGACCATTGCTCAAGAATAGCTTGGTATGGCTTGATGAATTGCTCCTCAGCAAATTTTCCCTGCTCAACAGCCAAGTGGCTACGTTCTTCTCGATCATAAACAATTTGCGTTAATGAATAATCCTGGTGCTTCAAATTAGGTTGGTAGCATTTTCCTGCTACAGAATTAGCATTATAAATTTCGGGTCGGTAAATCTTTTGAAACGTTTCCATCGTGCTGATGGTGCTGATAAGCTCAAGATTCGTATAATCGCTCAGTAAATCACCAAAAAAATAAAAAGCCAAAGGAGCAACACTGTTTGGCGGCATGAAATAGCGAACCTGCAACCCCATTTTTTTGAAATACTGCTCAGTCAAAGATGATTCATTTGGCTGGTATTCAACACCCAATACGGGATGTTGATTTTCAGTCCGATGATAGGTCTTGTTATCCGAAACGCTCAGGCATATAACAGGTGGTTTATTAAAATGCGCTTTGTAAGTATTCGAATTCACAAAACATTGAAATAGCTTTCCATGCAAATCGCCAAAATTATCTGGAATGCTAAATTGGGGTTGATTCTTATTATGCGCTAACAGTAATACGCTGAAATCATAATCTCGCACATAAGAAGAAAAATTATTCCCTACAATGCCTTCAATGCGCTTGTTGGTTTTGTGATCAACAATATTCGTTTTCAATATTTCAATCGTTGGGAAGGTATCACCATTACCTTCAGTATCAATATCCATTTCAACGGAAATGATTTCAAGTTCGACAGAATAACGATCTCCTTTGGGGTTATCCCAATGCGCCAAAGCATTGAAACGATTGTCAATCATCCTTAAGGCCTTGCGCAAATTCTCCTGGCGGCTCTTTCCTCTAGCCAAATTCGCAAAGTTGGTAGTGATACGCGTATTGTCCGAGGGGTGAGGTAGTGTTCAAAACTCTGTGTCATTTCCTTATCCTACCCCAAACGGAGATGAC
>CAYWCW010000010.1:0-103879 GCA_964456865.1 uncultured Cellvibrionaceae bacterium | reverse complement strand
CCGGCCATGTGCCCATGCACATGGCCGGGACCTTCGATCATGGTCTGCACATCGTGCTTCCAGGCGATTTGCGTCAACTCGCCCAGCGCTTCCAGTTCACCGAATTGTGCCGCGTCATTGGCATCGGCGATGGAGCCGGGGCGCAGACCATCGCCCAGTGAAAAGCTTACGTCGTAAGCCTTCATGATCTCGCAGATATCCTCAAAGTGGGTATAGAGGAAATTCTCTTTGTGGTGCGCCAGGCACCACTTGGCCATGATGGAACCGCCGCGCGACACGATGCCCGTCACCCGCTTCGCGGTGAGCGGCACATAGCGCAAGAGCACACCGGCATGGATGGTGAAATAGTCCACGCCCTGTTCGGCTTGCTCGATCAGCGTATCGCGGAAGATTTCCCAGGTGAGGTCTTCGGCAACACCGTTCACTTTTTCCAGCGCCTGGTAAATGGGCACGGTGCCGATGGGCACATGGGAGTTGCGGATGATCCACTCGCGGGTTTCATGGATATTTTTGCCGGTGGACAAATCCATCACCGTATCGGCGCCCCAGCGGGTACCCCAGGTGAGTTTTTCCACTTCCTCCTCGATGGAGGAACCCAGGGCTGAGTTGCCGATATTGCCGTTGATCTTGACCAGGAAATTGCGGCCGATGATCATCGGCTCCAATTCGACGTGGTTGATGTTGGCGGGAATGATGGCGCGGCCACGGGCCACTTCGGAACGCACGAATTCCGGCGTGATTTCCCTGGGAATGCTCGCGCCAAAACTCATGCCGGGATGCTGCTGGTCGAACACGCCCAGCTCACGCGCCTGTGCCAGCGCCATGTTTTCGCGGATGGCGATGTACTCCATCTCGGGCGTGATGATGCCTTTTTTCGCGTAGTGCATCTGCGACACATTCATGCCCGGCCTGGCCCTGCGGGCCTGGCGCGTCAGATTGAAACGCAGGTGCGCCAGCTTGGGATCATCGAGGCGCTCGCGGGTAAAGATGGATTGCGTATCGCCAAGCAATTCCGTATCGCCGCGCTCTTCGATCCAGGCGCTGCGGATATCGGGCAGACCCGTGCGCAGATCGATCTGCACCGCCGGATCGGTGTAGGGACCGGAGGTGTCATAGACACGCACAGCGGGATTTTTTTCACCCCCGAAGTCGGTGGGTGTATCGGCGAGCGTAATTTCACGCATGGGCACACGGATATCCGCACGCGAACCCTGCACATAGATTTTTTGCGAACCGGTAAAGGGCTGCACAGAAGCCTTGTCAACCTCCGCACTCTGACTAAGAATTTTTTTTATACTGGAATTCATAAAATCACCCTCTGAAGTTAGCGAGATATTGCCGTTCGGGTGTGGGGTACAGGTGTGTGAGACCATCGCCCGCAGGACGCGGGCGCTGAGCCCCCAAGGATGGGTTCATTGCGTGTCTCACACATCTGTACCCCACACCCGAACCCTCCCAATCCAGCAAAACACATCAATAAAACGCGTAAAAATGATGAACAGGCCCGGCACCCTGCCCTATATGCAGTTTTTCGGAATGCACCAGCGCCTGATACAAATACTGCTTCGCCGCCCTGACCGCCTCATCGAGCGGCAGGCCTTTCGCCACACCGGCAGCAATGGCCGATGCCAGGGTACAACCCGTGCCATGTGTATTGACCGTTGCGAGGCGCGGCGTCCGCAATGCCTCGACATGTCCAGGCGTCACCAGCAGATCGGTAGCATCGGCTTCCGCGGCATGCCCGCCCTTCATCAGCACGGCCTTTGCCCCCAGATTCAGCAGGGCCTTTCCCTGTGTTTCCATCTCATCCAGGGACTTGGCCGGTTCGCCGCCGAGCAAAACGGCCGCCTCGTAAAGATTGGGGGTAATCAGGCTGGCCAGGGGCAGCAGGTCACGAATCAATACAGTGATCGCATCTTCCGCCAGCAGGCGGTCGCCACTGGTGGCGACCATGACCGGATCGACGACCAGGGGAATTCCCGGATAGGCCCGCAGGGACTCCGCGACCGCGCCAATGATGTCCGCAGTCGCCAGCATGCCTGTCTTCACCGCGCCGACGGGAATGTCACTGAGCACAGACGTGATCTGTGCCTGCACAAAGTCAGGAGGGATGGGAAAGACGCCCTGGACCCCCAGGGTATTCTGCGCGGTCAGGGACGCGATCACGCTGCAGCCAAACACCCCCAATGCCGAAAAGGCTTTGAGATCGGCCTGGATACCCGCACCACCACCGCTGTCACTGCCGGCGATGGTAAGAGCAATCGGTGTTGTTTCAGGGGAGCTGGCCATATGCGCACTCGATACAAGGACGCAGAGACAACAGCAAGGCAGGCAATAATATGGGCGCACAGCCCACAGGATGACAGGTTTGCTCTCGTTCCCTACGCCGGTACTAACCGGATCAGGTCTGCGGGTGTTTCTCAGCGGCCGATGATAAGATCAGGCCGCACCCCGACAAGATGTCCGGCAGTCTAACAGGCTCGGACAAAAGGTCAACGCAGGAGCAAGGCTACTGACATCTTCTTGAAAACCTGCCGGTTAAGCTCCATCTCCTGCCAGTACCGTGACAAATCATCAACGCCTGCATCCAAACGCCACCCACGGGTGTCATAAGGTGTCGATAACGGCCAGCTGCTGCGGGGATCGGGTGACAATCGTCATGTTTACTCTTTTTAACCGGCTGGGGTAGAGTGCTTTCTCGACCGACCCCCTGCAAACCGCTAGACTCGGTGCCACTTTCGCGCCCTCCTGGATTGGACGATTTTTTTACTGGGATACCCTATCTATGAAGAAAACCAAACTCTATCTTGTCCTCGGCATGCTGTCTTTTGGCGCCTTCCAGGCAGAAGCCAACAGCCTGCTGGACATCTACGAACTCGCCCTCAAAAATGACGCCCAGCTCAAAGCGGATACCGCCGCTTACGAAGCTGGCCTGCAATACCGGGCCATCAATCGCGCAGCGCTCCTGCCGCAGATCAATGCCAGCGCCAACTACACCGACAACAGATCGGACAGCATCAACAAACTCGACCCCAGCATGTCGGGCAAGGTGGATATCACCCAGACCGGCTGGGGTGTGTCACTCAGCCAGCCGCTGTTCGACATGTCAGCCTGGTATATCTACCAGCAGGGCCGCAGGCTGAGCGACGTGGCGGAAGCCCAGTTCGGCGCGGATCAGCAGAGCCTGATCGTGCGCGTGGCGGAAGCCTATTTCAATGTGCTGCGCGCCATCGACACACTGGAAGCCAGTATCGCCGAAGAAAACGCCCTGTCACACCAGTTGGAACAAACCCGGCAGCGTTATGAAGTGGGTTTGACCGCCATCACCGAAGTACACGAGGCCCAGGCCGCTTACGACAGCGCCACCGCCACCAAGCTGGAGGCCCGCGGCAACCTGGGGATTGCCTATGAAGCCCTGGAAGTGCTGACCGCCCAGCCCCATGACCATGTGGCGCCCCTCTCGGAGCAATTCCCGGTGGTGGCACCAACCCCGGCGGATCGCCACCAATGGGTGGAGTTCTCACTGCAAAACAATTACGCCCTCAAAGCGGCGCGCCTGCAGGCCGATGTCGCCCACGAGACAGCCAGGGCCAGCCGCGCCGGCCACCTGCCGACCGTCAGGGCGTCACTGGCCTACAACGACAATGCCGAGGATGGACGTCGCCTCGGCAACCCGGTGGATGGCGCCAACGACGGCACCTCTGTCGGCGTAAGCCTGAATGTTCCACTCTTTGCCGGTGGCGGCACCAGCGCCCGCAGCCGCCAGGCCTATGCCCTGCACACCCAGGCCCAGGAACTTTACAGCTCGACCCAGCGCAATGTGATCCAGTCGGCCCGCGCCCTGCACCTGTCGGTGGAAACCGGTGTGGCCCAGGTCCAGGCCCGCAGACAGGCGATCATTTCCAGCCAGAGCGCCCTGGAAGCCACCCAGTCAGGTTATGAGGTCGGCACACGCAACCTGGTGGAAGTGCTCCAGGCCCAGCGCCAGCTGTACCAGGCCCGCCGCAACTACACCACCGCGCTCTACGACTACGTGATCAATACCATCCGCCTGCGCGAAGTGGCCGGCATGCTGACCCCGGCGGATGTCCAGGCCATCGACCAATGGCTGAATACCGAGGCGCCCGTCAGCCGCAGCCAATACGAAGGCTGAGTAACAACCTTCCTTACCAACCCCGCCTGGGCAACCGGCGGGGTTTTTTATGGCCTGCCATCCCTGGCGGTCACCCTTCGGGCCGCCGTTATACGGCGTTGAAAATTTCTCCCGGAAATTTTTTATGGCATACCATCCCTGGTTGTCCCCCTTCACGCCGCGCTCATTGGAAAATCAGGCTTGTGACAGCCCGGTTTGAACGCCCACAATAACCGGCCATTCCCGGACCACGAGGCCAGACCATGACTCCTACGTCCCCAACCCCGGACGCCTGCCACCATCCCGGGCTGATGCCAGTTGCCGAGGCGCTGGAACTGATGCAGTGCCAGGCGGATGTTGTCTGCCAGCCACAGCAGATTCCGCTGGTGGCGGCATTGGACCGCATACTGGCAGAAGACATAGTGTCGCCGCTGGACATCCCTCCCCAGGACAATGCCGCCATGGACGGCTACGCCCTGCGGGCAGCCGACAACGGCCCACGGCAGCTGATCGGTCACACCCTGGCGGGCCATCCCTTCACCGGGGACGTCACACCCGGCAGCTGCGTGCGCATCACCACCGGCGCAGTCGTACCCCGGGGTGCGGATACTGTGGTCATGCAGGAAAATGCCCAGTTGGAGGACAACCGGCTTACGGTGACAGGCGAGGTTGCCGAGGGAGACAATATCCGGCGGCGCGGGGAGGATCTCGCAACCGGCCAAGCAGTGCTCAGGCGGGGACAACGCCTGGGACCGGTTCAACTGGCCCAGCTGGCGTCCTTCGGGTTATCCCGGGTACAGGTTTATTCACGCCTGCGGGTAGCCCTGCTCTCCACCGGTGACGAATTGATTGCTCCCGGAAACCCCTTGGGTCCCGGCCAGATCTATGACAGCAACCGCTATGGCCTCAACGCCATGCTGACCCGGGCAGGGTTCGAGGTCGTGGATCTGGGGCATGTCCGCGACGAGCCAGAGGCTATCCAGGCAGCCTTTTCACGCGCCATGGAAAATGCCCAGGCGTTGGTCACCAGTGGCGGAGTATCGGTCGGTGATGCGGATTACATCAGGCCCATGCTGGAGCAGATGGGCAATATCCGCTTCTGGAAACTGGCGATCAAACCAGGCAAGCCTTTCGCCTTTGGCAGTCTGGGCTCGTGCCGGTTTTTCGGGTTGCCGGGCAATCCTGTATCCGCACTGGTAACGCTGCAGCACCTGGCCCTTCCCCTGTTGCGGCGCATGGCCGGAGAAACGCCCGGCCACCCCGTCTTGATTCGCGCGCGGGCGGCAAGCCACTTCAAAAAACAACCTGGACGTACCGACTACCAACGCGCGCTCGTATCCCAGGCACCCGATGGCGAACTGGAGGTTTCAAGCTCCGGCCCGCAGGGATCGGGGCAGTTGAGCTCTTTCCAGGACGCCAACGCCTATGCCGTGATCGAGGCCGAGCGCGGCCGGATTGCACCAGGTGAAATGGTGACAGTCCTGCTTTTTGATCGGTTTATCGAATAGCGCCTGACTGTCGCCTACAACTTCTTACAACTGCCATGGGCAAGCCTTCCTACTATAGGCTTGCCGATTTTTTTCAGGAAAATTTCCTCATGCGTTCGTTACGGCTGTTACCTCTGGCCATTGTCTCCGCCATATCCCTGCCCGCCGCGGCCGAGGGCGGCTGCACTTCGCTGTCTGACAATTGCGCCGAGGTGGGAAAATGGCAGGTCAGTATCGGCGTGGGTGCGGGGCTTCGCACCAATCCGGTGATCAACCGCAAGGACATTCCCCTGGTGGTCCTGCCGGAAATCTCCTATACCGGCAAGCGCTTTTTTGTACAGAATCTCGATATTGGCTGGACCCTGCTGGAGTCCCCCCGGCACAGCGTCAACCTGCTGCTGACACCCGGCTATGACCAGATTTTTTTCCATCGCTGGAACCCCGGCAATTTCGTCGTCTCGACCACCTACCTCGTCTCGCCCGCGCCACCGGATATGTCGGTGCGGCAAGACAGTGTCGACCAGCAACCTCCCCCCCAGATTCCCGGCCAGGATGACAATCCGCCACCGGGTATTCTCGGGCTGAAGTCCGCCGTGGCGGATAACACCGGCGTTTCCTATTCCGCCGCCATCACCCAGGAAACCGATGCGTCTGCGGAAAGGACTGCGACAACCCTGCAACTGGTCGACATGAGCCGTCTCCACAAACGGCGCACCGCGGCGCTGGCGGGACTCGAATATAACCTGGACATGGACGACTGGAGCCTGCAAAGCCAGTGGCTGCAAGACATCAGCAATCAGCACCAGGGACAGGAAATCCGTGTGTCCTTCACTCGCTACTATCGCTGGCAGCGGCATGGATTGTCCCTCTCGCTGGGAGCGAACTGGCAAAGCCGGGAGGTTGTCGACTATTACTACGGCATCCGCCCCGATGAAGTCAGCAACGAGCAGAGTGTCTATATTGGCAAGGCCGGCGTCTCGGGCCTCGCCAGTCTGGAATGGCGTTACGCGCTCAGCGAAAACTGGACGCTGCGTTTCCACACCAGCTATCGCCAGTTGGCAAAAGAAATCCGCAACAGCCCTCTGATCAACGAAGACCAGGTGATCACGTCCTTTATCGGGGGGGTGTACCATTTCTAGGAATCAGGGAACGTTGTTAGGACGCGGCACCCTGAGCCTGGTGCTGTTTATGTCACCCTCTATCTGCCTCGCGGAAGAAGATCTGCCGGCCATTCATTTTTCACTCAAGCCCCGCCTCTGCGTATTGGCCGAAGGTGAGGAAATCTGCCGCGATCAGCTGGACGTGCGCTGGTCATCGGAGCAAAAGCGTTCGCTGTGTTTATATCAGGATGACGAACCCATGCCATTGCAATGCTGGTCCGATGCGACCAGCGGTGAATTCCAGTTCACGCTCACCGCCAGCAACAGCACCAACTTTCAACTGCGCGCCGCCAACAGCGAACAGGCACTCGGCCAGGAAATGTTTGAAGTGGTTTATCAACAAAAGAAGTACCGCAAGCAGCGCCGCAATCCCTGGACATTTTTCTAGAAGCCATCTCAAAAATCACCCAGCGAGGCTCAGCAGGATGAGGTGATGATTCTTTCCCGCACCTGAACCTGCCTGATACGGTCGTCCACCGCGATGAGGCAATAGGGATAGGTTATTACCTGATTCAACATGCATCCATTCCCCGGCACCAGGGTGTCATAGTTGATCAGTGCGCGATCGCCTTCATATTTCACACTGGTCAGGCGCAACCCGTAACCGCTGGTGGGTTTTGTGCCGAGGTGAATGGCTATTACGACCTGCCTGTCAAAATCCACCGCGGGAATGTCATCCTGGTTGTTCAGATCCGAGGCCGCGTAGACCTCGGTAAACTCATGCGCATTATCGATCACCTTGACGCCCGGCTGATCGATGCCGGTACTGAACGCGACAGCCGGACACTTGAGTGCGTCGTAGGCCAGGGGTTCCCCCGGTGTGACATCCGCTCCACTGCAAGCAGTGAGAGACACCAACACAGGCAACAACCTCAGGAGTCCGGCTGCTTTCATCATGAAAAATCCTTCCGCTGCCCGCGATCAGTAGAGATACACCGCACCCGCATTCGCCAGGGGCGACTCTGCCTGGCGGGGAGCCGCCGCGCCTATGGCACCGACAGCCAGCGTCCGGCCGTCGCCAGTCATCCCGAGACTGAAACCGAAACTCAAGCCAGCCTGGGAAACGGGCGCCTTGATGTAGCGATGTTGAGCCCAGCCGCTGGTTGCGCGCTGGAAGAGATAAACCGCACCGGACCTGTCAGCCAGTTCGTTGAGTTGATTGCCATCGAGCCCGGTTGCCTGGCTCTTCTCCCTGGCGGCACCGACCGCCAGCCAGCTGCCGTCAGTGGACAACGCCAGGCTGCTGCCGAACTCCTGATTGACACCGGTATTGGAAGCCTTCACATAAGCCTCCTGGGACCACTGGCCCGCGGTGCGGGAAAACACATACACAGCACCCGCTTTACCCGCGCTGACATCACTGGCATCACCATTGATACCGGTGGACTGGCTGCTCTCCTCGATGCTGCTGACAGCCAGCGTATTGCCATTACCGTTCAGGGCAACACGGTAGCCAAAGTTGGCTTGCGGCTGTGTATTGGATGCCTTGATATAAGCCTCCTGGTTCCAGGCATTGCCCTCTTTGACAAACACATAGGCGGCACCTGAACGCACGGCATTCAGGTTATTGGGAGCACCGTTGACGCCAGTGGCGTTGCTGTTGTCATACACCGCGCCCACGGCGAGCGTAGAACCATCTTTCGACAGGGACAGGCTGCTGCCGAAACGGCCAGCCTGTGTGGGCAGGCAGCGCACGGGACTGGGAATGAAGCAGGGAGCGGTGATATACACCTGCTGCGCCGCCTTGAGGTAAACCGTCTGCGTCCAGGTACTGTTCTGACGCTCGAAGAAATAGACCGCGCCGGCAATGCCGACACTGTTGTCCGTCTGATCACCATTCACACCCGTGGCTTTGCTCGCTTCCCCCGGCGCACCGACAGCCAGGAAATTACCATCGACGGACAATGCCAGGCTCAACCCGAAATAATCATAGGCTTCCGCGTTCGATGCCTTGAGGTACGCCTGCTCATACCATTGCGTGCCGACACGCGAAAACACATACACGGCACCGGACTCCAGCTGGCGGGCGTCATTGCGCTCACCATTGATACCCTGCGCGCCGCTGGATTCGAAGGGCGTGCCCACCACCAGGGTATCGCCGTTGCCCGACAGGGCCAGGCTGTACCCCAGGTAATTGTTCTGGTTCACAACGCCGGTCAAACCTCTCAGCTCAGCCTGTTGCGTCCAGCTGCCATTCTGCCGATGGAACACAATGACCGAACCGGCATTGTCGACGATGTCGCTACAGGGAGCGCTCTGTTCACAATCCTGTGACAACGCCTGGGGCAGTGCCAAGTCACGGTTGGTCACGCCCGCCGCCAGGTACTGGCCGTCATCGGAAATGGCGAGACTGTAGCCGAGATAATCGTTGGCAGCGGGCGTGTCGGCACGCAGGGCGCCTATGATGCCGAGCAGGGCATCCGCCGTGGCTACCGGTGCCGACGCCGTGCAGCCGCTGACGTTGCACGCTTCGAGGATATAACGGGTGTTTATCCAGTCATGCAGGTGTACCGCGATCACATCCGTGGCGCTGGTTCCGGAAGCATGTTCGGCTATCTGCACATAGCCACCCGTGCCGCTTTCGCTTTTCAGCAGTTTGTAACTGGTGGCGTAGCTCACCGGACTCCAGGAAAAGCCCAGGGTTTTCGCGCCGGATGCGCTTACGCTCAGCGTGGGTGCGCCAGGCTTCGGCACCGGTTCCGATTTTTTATCGCTGCCGCCACAGGCGCTCAGCATCAGGCTTGCCAGCGCCAGGCCCAGCAGGCTCCGTACAGAAAAACCATTGTTATGAAAGGGGGCGGTATTCATTGCTGTGTTCCCAATTATCCCATGATGGAGACAGAGTATAGGGATAGCCTTGCGGCCAGTCTGTGAGAAAGTGTTACCAGTGTCAGAGGTAGCGATCGACCAGTGCCAGCGTCTTTGCCAGGGCACCGCGATTGGCCTCGGCCAATCGCCATGCCACATCGCCGGCGGCGTTTCGCGCGCCGGCATCGCCGACCAGATGTTCCAGCGCCGATGCCAGTTCATCCGGAGACGTGATCCGTGTCAAGGCGCCCGCTTCATCCAGCAGGCGCGCCACTTCGCTGAAATTGAACAGGTGTGGACCACTCAATACCGGCAGCTTCCAGGCAGCCGGCTCGATCAGGTTGTGCCCGCCGCGCTCCACCAGACTGCCACCGACAAAGGCCAGATCGCTGGCGCCATACATCAGCAGCAATTCGCCCATGGTGTCCCCCAGCACGATATCTGCCGACGCCACCGCGTCATTCCGGCTACGGCGCGACACCTGCCACCCGCGGGCCGCACACAACCCGGCCACCCGATCAAAACGCTCCGGATGGCGCGGTACCAGAACCAATAACAGTGTCCCGGCCTGCGGCAAGGATGATGCGCGCACACTGGCGAAGGCGTCGAGCAACTGTTCATCCTCGCCCTCATGGGTACTGGCGGCTATCCAGACCAGTCTCTGCCCGGAACGACTCCAGGTCTGTTTCAGCGCGGCTGCCGCGGCCCGAATATCCTCACCCAATGTCAGATCAAATTTGAGGTTACCCGTGATCACCACCTTATCCGGCTGCAACCCGAGCGCCTCAAAACGGGCCGCGTCTTCCGTGCCCTGGATACCCGCGCAGGTCAGGTTGCCAAGCATGGGGCGCGTGATGGCGGCGAAACGCCCGTATCCCCTGGCGGAGCGCGCGGACAGGCGGGCATTGATCAGCAGGCTGGGAATTTCGCGCGCGGCGCAGGCCGCCAGGGTGTTGGGCCACAATTCCGTTTCCATGATGATGAAAAGTTCCGGCTGCACCCGGTTCAGGAATCGCGCGAGGCAATCCGGTAAATCATAGGGCGCATACACATGGAACACATTGTCTCCCAAGGCGGCAGTCACACGTTCCGAGCCTGTGGGTGTGGTGGTGGTCACCACCAGTTGCAGCTCGGGTTGCTGCAACAAACTGCGAATCAACGGCAACGCCGCCAGAAACTCGCCCACGGATACTGTATGTATCCAGACCACTTTCTTGCCAGTCACCAGCGGCGGAAAAAAACCGAAACGCTCACGCCAGCGGCGGGCATAGGCGGGTGCCGCACGCGAACGCCACCACAACCGCGCGAGGATCAGCGGCACCGCCAGATAAAACAGCAGAGTATACAACCAACGCATGAATATGACCTTTTTCACCAATCCATTTTTTGCCGGATGAAGGCGGTCAGCAAGGCGGCGTTTTCACGATGGTGATGGACGCGCGGGTGTTTGTAGAATTCCTTGAACGGAAAAAAGAAGGTATCGATTGCCGCACCCGGATGACGCGCCCTGACCTGGGCCACGGCCGCCTCAATATAGCCCGGCCATGGTGAACCCTGCTTGACGGCATCCATATCGCCAAGCGCACAAACGATATAGGCTTCAGGATAACGCGCGCGAACAGATTCCACAAAATCCACATAGGCTTTTATACGCTGCGCATCAGTGGGTACCGGCTCCAGCCGCTTCTCCACCAGCCAGCTGTCGTTCTGGAATAGATTGATGACGACCACATCCGGCGTCCAGCGGGAAAAATCCCACCGGCTGTCGTTGTTGCCGACAGCGCTCAACTGATCATAAAAATCGGGCATGATGAAATCGAACCAGCTCACCATGATGCCGATCCCGCTTTGGGAAATTGCGTGGTGCTCGGCGTCGAGCAACCTTGCGGTGATGGCCGCGTAAGACAGGTAATGGTTCTTGTCGGCCAGGTCGCCATCCTCGCCGTCTTCCGGCGCTTCATTACCCATGCCGCTGGTGATGGAATCACCAAAGAATTCGATGCGCCTTGAAGGGCGCCGCGGTGCCTCCAGCAGTTGCTGTTGCGCATCGAGCCGCAGTCCTTTGAAGCGCGTGGCACCTTCCTCGCCCTCGGTGCGTTTGAACAGCGTGAGGCTGTGAGTGCCCTCCGGCAGTCCTTCGGCGATCACATAGGTTTTTTCTCCGGCATCCAGTTTCAATACACGCGGATTGTCCCAGTCCTCATCGATAAATGCGTTGAAATAATTCTTACCATGCTGGTCATCCAGGACCACCGCCACCGAGGTGCCGGTAAACCCTAACCTGATGGCACTGCCCGGCCAGGACAGTTCCGGTGCCTTCGCATCCGTCATATCGATGCGCCCCGTGTATTGCAAACCGGGATGATCCGGCGAAATCAGCTGACCGGCATGAACCAGCTGCACGCACAGCAACAACAAAAAGCCGCAAACCACCCTGTGGCAATACGTTGAAACATTCTGCTGGATTTTTTTTTGCAACCAACCAGATTCCTTGACCATCAACACACCTTTTTGTATCGGATTCTTACAGGAACAACCCCAGATCGGCCGGATTGAAATTGGCCAGATTGGGAAACACATCGCCAAAGTGGCTGCCCGGTAATCCATACCAGCCCGCCAGGTTGGCCGCGTATTCATCCATGCTCAAACGGGGAATGATGCGGCCTTCACCGATATCATCAGCACCGCCCAGGCTGAGGCTGGGCAGTGTGCCATAAATGTCGCCGCCCTTGACAGCGCCACCCATCACCAACTGGTGGCTGGCCCAGCCGTGGTCGGTGCCATCACCGTTGCTGGTGAGGGTTCGGCCAAAATCCGATGCGGTGAAGGTCGTGACCTTGTCCGCCACGCCCAGTTGGAGCGTCGCCTGGTAAAACGCGGCCAGTCCCTGACTCAATTGTTGCAGCAACAACACATGGCGGCGCAGTTGATCACCATGGGTATCATAATCCCCCATGCCGACAAAAAAGGTCTGGCGCTTGACGCCCAGCGCCGCCCGCGCCGATATCAGCTGCGCCACCATGCGCAGGCCCTGCCCCAGCTGACTGGCGGGAAACGCCGTGGTCAAGGGCGGCTGGGCATCCAGGGCTGACTTGACTTCACCCGCCAGCTCCCACGCCAGTTGCTGCGTACGCGCAAACTGACGCTGGAACACATTGCCCTGGTGCTGGGCCAGGAGCGTTTGATACACCTGCGCGCGTTCCCGCTCGCGCAGTTCACTGGCCTGCTTGTTGAGGTTGTCCAGTTCTTTCATGCCTTCGGGATTCACCGAATAGGGTACCGCCAGCTGACCGGTCTGCCACAGGTTGCTGCCACTGACCGAAATATTCATGGACAGGCGCTCGTTGGCGTTGACGCCGCTCAGGAGGTCCGCCGCGCGTCCGGCCCAGCCGTTGCGCCGGCTGGTGGATTGCAGGCTTTGCATGAACGACTGCTGATCGTTATGGGAAAACAACTGTGGCGGCACCCGGACACGCTGCTGCTGGTAGTCCGCTTTGCTGACAGGTTCCACCAATGCACCCACGTTGGTCACCAGGGCCAGCTTTTGCTGTGCGAACAAAGACTGCACATCACCCATGGCAGGATGCAGTCCCAGCGACATTCCCAGGGAACTCCGCGGCGACAGGGGCAGCAACTGATCGCGGGCAATGGCCAATGTCTGCCGGGTAGCGGCGTAATTGGCATATTCACTCTGGCCGGCGGGCACCAGCATGTTGAACGCATCGTTGCCACCAAACAAAAACACGCAGACCAGCGCCTTGTAGTCATCAACCGCCGGCAGTTGCGCATTGGCCAGTTGCAGGCGCGCGCTCATGGCGTAGGCGGCACTGCTACCCAGGATTACACTGCCCAGGCGGGAAAGCAGCTGACGGCGTTGTATATCACAATGAAATCGGCTCATAAGATCACCTCCATCAGCGCTGCACGGCATATTCAGGGGACGCCATCACCAGGAAGACTGCGTCGTAAACAGAAATGTCTCTCTGCCAGGCTTCATGGGCGGGCCAGCGATTCAAAAATGTTTCCAGTGTCGTGTACATCTCCACCGACATCTGCCCCGCCATCAACAGCAGGTTGAGCCTGTCGAGCAGGGCGGCAGGTTGGCTGGCGAGTGCTTTTTCCTCGCCCAGATGCAGGCGCGATGGAAACACATCCCAGTTGCCGTCGATCACCGGCTCGAGCCAGTCGTGAGGCGTGTCGCGCCAGAAGATGGCTCCGGAAAGGAAATTGGTTTTGGCGACGATGGCGCTCTCGGTCAGTATCTGGAATTCGGGCGCCACCAGGCCCATATCGCGCAGCTCACCGCCCGGCTGGTAGTCCGGCCGGTAAAAATTGAAAACGGAAAAAGAGCCGTAGGGCCGCTGGCCCAATTCGCGGTCAGAACCGCGAAACCGGATGCGGGGCGGCGTCACCTGACCGCCGTCCAGCCGCGTGGGCGTTCCCGTCGCATTGAACGCGCGCCAAAGCGCAGACACCTTGAGGATGGGCTCGCGCAATTTGCCGAAGGTATCGGGGGATTGGCGATGCCCCTGCCGGGCTTCCTCATCCAGCAAAATGGAACGCACCACGGCCTTGAGATCACCCTTGACGCCCGCGCCGTTGTCATTGAACACACTGGCCACCCGCGCCACATACGCCGGGCTCGGATTGCTCGTCACCAATCGCTGGATCAATTGCTTGCTGATGAACGGAGCCACATTGGGATGCGCGAAAATAATATCCAGCGCGGCATCCACATCCTGTTCCGGCGTGTTGCCCGCCGGGATCACCCGATTGCCAAACAGGATTTTTTCACCCTGATCGTGATAGGCCGGAAACGCCTTCATGGGCAGGACTTCACTGGCGCCGCTCTCCGTCCATTCCCACCAGTGGGTGATGGTGGCCATGTTCCAGCCGGTAAACACCCGGGCCAGCTCCTTGACGGTGGTCTGGTCGTAGGTGGGAATGGGCTGCCCCTGGTCATCCAGGCGAGTGCCGCCATCCAGGTCGAGTTCAACCAACCCGATGGCAAACAATTGCATGAGTTCGCGCGCGTAGTTTTCATCCGGACGGATATTGCGGGCGAAATCCGCCTTTTCGTTGCGCACCATGCTGAGGTACTCGCCCATCATGGGATTGAGCGTGACCGCCTTGAGCAGGTCGCGGTAATTGCCAAAGGCGTGATCCGCCAGGATATCCTGGTAGTTGGCGATGCCGCGCGAATCGTTGTAGAGCACATCGGACACGTTGGAGATCACCAGGATCTGGCTCAAGGCATAGGCCACCCGCTGGCGCAGTTGGTCAGGCCCCCACAGCGATACCTCCCACCAGATATCGCTGCGCTGCAAATCCCGCTGCCAACCCTCTTCCGTATCATCCTGCTCGGGCGCGGGAATCCAGCCCAACTGGGTGAAGCGCTTGTCGAGCAGCGGCAGGTGGTGGGTGGCGGGCATGGCCAGCTGCTCTTCCAGCCAGGCGTCCTCGCCCATCTCCATCAGCTGGACGATGTCGCGTGGCGTCGGACCAAATGTCGCCTGCATCAGGAAACGCGATGCCTCGCCGGCCAGCAGGTAATTGGGTGTGCCTTTCAGGGGCAGCGCCGGGTTGGGCCGCCTGTCCGGGGCGGGATCACCCGCCAGGGATGACGCAGCACTGCTGGAACTGCCCGGCTGGCTGGACGATGCCTGGCTGCTGGCGGAACTGGCCGGCACGGGGACCGAGGATTGCTGGCCGGCACCACCACCGGAAGAGCCACCGCTGCAAGCGGTCAGCAACATGGTGATGGTCAGGCAGATACCAAGCGCCATGCGGCCTGGTCCGGGCATCCGGGATTTACAGAGTTCTGGCATGGGTGCGCCCCCTGTTGTTATGGAATCTGTTTGGGGAAATCACTGCCACTATGGCTCAATTTCCCACCAGGCGCACCCCTGGATTAACGATTCCCTACATTCCCCGCTTTTCCGCGCCTGAAACAGGCTGGCAAAAGCCGTATACTGCCCCGCCTGCCGGTCTCGCCCACGAGTTGAACCATGTCTCAAGCCCTCCACACCCTGGACCTGGATATCGCCCTGATCGGCGGTGGCGTCGCCGGGCTGTGGCTGCTCAACCGCCTGCGCCAGGCGGGCTACCGCACCGGGCTTTTCGAACACCGGGCACTGGGGAGTGACCAGACCATCGCCTCACAGGGGATGATCCACGGCGGTCTCAAATATTCCCTGACAGGCAGTCTGAGCGGCGCCACCCGGGCCATCGCCGAGATGCCCGATCTCTGGCGCGCCTGCCTCGCTGGCGATGGTGAACTGGATCTCCGTGGCACACGGGTGTTGAGCGATCACTTTTACCTCTGGTCCACCAACGACCTCGGCGCGCGGTTGACGGGCTTCTTTGCCAGCCGCCTGTTGCATGGGCACCTGGAAAGCCTCGGCGAGGATCAGCGCCCCCGGCCGTTGGGTGGCACGCGCGGCAACCTTTACCGCTTGACCGACCTGGTACTCGATATTCCCTCCCTGCTGGCCAGCCTGGCCGAACCTTGCCGCAACTGCCTTGGCCTGATCGACAGCCACCGCGCACGGCTGGTGCATGACACCGATGAAGGCTTGAGCCTGCAACTCCCTGATCAACACCTGAAGATCAACGCCCGGCGCTTCATCCTGTGCGCGGGACAGGGCAATGGCCCCCTGCTGGCATCCCTGGGCATAGGCCAGCCGGCCATGCAGCTGCGTCCCCTGCAACAGGTCATGGTCACCCATCCGGACCTGCCGATCTTTTATGGCCACTGCCTGGGCACGGATACCAGCCCGCGCCTGACCCTATCCACCCATTGGCTGCCCGATGGCCAGCCGGTCTGGTACCTGGGCGGCAACCTGGCGGAACACGGGGCAGAGATGCCGGCCCAATCCCTGATCGCCAGGGCACAGGCCGAACTCGCCTCACTGTTGCCGCAGGTCTCCCTGGACGGCGCCCGCTGGGCCACCCTGCCGGTCATGCGGGCCGAAGCGCGCCAGCCGGGACTCGTCCGCCCGGACAACGCCTTCACAGGTCCGGCCAGCGGGCTGCCACAACTGCTGGTGGCCTGGCCCACCAAGCTCACCCTGGCTCCCGCACTGGCGCGGGATGCCCTGGCCCTGCTGGATGCCCAGGGCCTGATACCCACAGGTGGCGATCCCGACCTGTCGCACCGGCTCCCTGTTCCGCCCCTGGCTCCCACGCCCTGGGCACAGGCCTTTGCGCCACCGGCGTTGTCACGGGAGGCGGGCCATGCGCTTTAATCCGCTCGGGCAGACAGGCCTCAATGTCAGCGCCATCGGCTGGGGCACGGTTAAACTCGGCCGGGAAACCCAGGTCAAATACCCGCGGGATTTTCAATTGCCCGACGACCGCCAGGCAGCCAGGCTCCTGAGCCTGGTGCGCGACCTGGGCATCAACCTGCTGGATACCGCGCCCGCCTACGGCAGCAGCGAGGAACGCCTCGGCAAATTGCTGCGGGGGCAGCGCCGGGACTGGATCATCAGCACCAAGGTTGGCGAGGCGTTCGCCGATGGCGTCTCCACCCACGACTTCTCGCCAACGGCCATACGCCTTTCCGTCGAACGCAGCCTGCGCCGGTTGCGCAGTGACTACCTCGACCTGGTACTGGTACACTCCGACGGCGATGACAGGCGGCTGATCGAAGATGATGAGGTCTTCGCTCCCCTGGCTGAACTCAAGCGGGCAGGCTGGATTCGCGCCTACGGCATGTCCACCAAAACCCTGGAAGGCGGCCTGCTCGCGGCCCGCCATGCCGATGTTGTGATGGTCACCTATAATCCCCGCCACCAGGACGAGGTGCCGGTCATCGACGAATGCCAGCGCCTGGGTAAAGGAGTCCTGATCAAGAAGGCGCTTGCCAGTGGTCACCTGCCACTGGAGACCGGACATGATGAAGACCCGGTCAGCGCCAGCCTGAGGTTGATATTCGGGCATCCAGGTGTCAGCAGCGCGGTCATCGGCAGCATCGATCCCGGCCACCTGCGCGACAACCTGCGCAAGGCGCTCGCGGTACTGGCGGTAAACGTACAAGAGAAATGATGGTAGTTATGTCTGACAACCCCCAAAGCAAGGCCTGGCTCGACAGTGTCAAATGGGACGAGCAGGGCCTGATACCCGCCATCGCCCAGGATGCCGCCACCGGCCGCATCCTGATGATGGCCTGGATGAATCGAGAGGCGCTGGCGCTGACCGCCGCGGAGAACCGCGCCGTCTACTGGTCGCGTTCCCGCAACCAGTTGTGGCGCAAGGGCGAAAGCTCCGGGCACGTGCAGCAGCTGCATGAAATCCGCCTGGACTGTGATGGTGATGTAATCGTGCTCCAGGTCACCCAGCACGGCGGCATCGCCTGCCACACCGGGCGCGAGTCCTGCTTTTACCGCGTCCTGCGCGAGAGCGAGTGGCACACGGTGGACCCGGTGCTGAAAGATCCCAAGGATATCTACTGAGCCTCGCCCCATGAACACACACGACATATTGCAACAACTCACCGCTACACTGGAGGCGCGCAAGGCCAGTGCAGACCCGGCCGACTCCTACGTGGCAAGCCTGCATCACAAGGGGCTGAACAAGATTCTGGAAAAGGTCGGCGAGGAATGCACCGAAACCCTGCTCGCCGCCAAGGACGCGCAGCTCAGCGGCGACAACCGCGACCTGGTGTATGAAACCGCGGATCTCTGGTTCCATAGCCTGGTGATGCTGTCGCACCTGGGTACCAACGCCGAGGCCGTGCTGCAGGAGCTGGCACGCCGGTTCAATCTTTCCGGACTGGAGGAAAAAGCCTCCCGTCCACAATCCGATCATTAACACCGACTATCGAGGAATTTCCCCATGGGTATTAGCGGCATCAGTATCTGGCAACTGCTGATCATTCTCGCCATTGTGGTCATGCTGTTCGGCACCAAACGCCTGCGCTCCATCGGCACCGATCTTGGCAGCGCCATCAAGGGCTTCAAAAAGTCCATGAGCGACGATGAAGAAGGCACCAAGAAAGATGAAACCCAGAACCTGGAAAGCAAAAGCGCTGACAACGCCACTGACACCAGTGCCAGCAAGGAAAAATCCGGGCAGCAGTAACGGGATTGCCATCGGCCATTAACAGGTATTTCTGTGTTTGATATCAGTTTTTTTGAATTGCTGGTCGTCGCCATCGTCGCCCTGGTGGTGATAGGCCCTGAGCGGCTGCCTGAAACCGTGCGCAGCATTGGTTTATGGATCGGCCGCTTCAAGCGCAGCCTGCGCGAAACCCGCAGCGAACTGGAAAAACAATTGGGCGCCGATGACATCCGCCGCCAGCTGCACAATGAGGAAGTCATGCAAAGCCTGGAACGCACGCGCCGCGATGTGGAAGCCAGCATGCACCAGGCGCTGAACGGACATGATAAAGACCCCGACGCGGACGAGCGGCAAAAACCCAGGGCCTATGCCCCGGAAGAGCCCCTGCCCGACCATGCCCACACGGCGGAAACAGACCGCGATCCCCATGCCCCCGAGAATCAACCCAAGCCCTGATCTATGAGTTCACCACTGGATAAAGAACTGCCGCTGATCCAGCACCTGATCGAGTTGCGCACGCGCCTGTTGCGGATAGTCCTCGCCGTGCTGGTGTTGTTCCTGGCGCTTTTTTATTTTGCCAATGACATCTACTACCTGATCTCCGCACCCTTGCAACAATTGCTGCCGGAAAACAGCAGCATGATTGCCACGGATATCATTTCGCCCTTTTTGACACCGCTCAAGCTCACCTTTTTCAGCTCGGTGATCCTGGCGATGCCCTACATCCTTTACCAGGTGTGGGCGTTTGTCGCGCCGGGGCTCTACAAGCATGAACAGCGCCTGGTCATGCCGCTGATGGTGTCCAGCGTGCTGCTGTTCTACGCGGGCATGGCCTTTGCGTATTTCGTGGTGTTTCCCCTGCTGTTCAATTTCATCATCGGCATCGGCCTCACCGGCGTGGCCAACATGACCGACATCACCAAATACCTGGATTTTGTCCTGCAAATGTTTTTTGCCTTTGGCCTCGCCTTTGAAATTCCCGTGGCCACGGTGCTGCTGATTCATGCCGGGATTGTCAGTCCCGACGGGCTTGTCCAGAAACGCCCGTATATCATTGTCGGCTGCTTTGTTGTCGGCATGCTGCTGACACCGCCGGATGTGTTTTCACAAATCCTGCTGGCGGTGCCCATGTGGATGCTGTTTGAAGTCGGCGTATTTTTCGGACGGATCGTCCACCGCAACAAGCAGGAGCGGCAGGCCCGGGAAGATCAGGCCTGACCCAACTGCTCCACCAGTTCGCGGATGGCTTCCGCCGCCTGTGGGGAAATATCGATGATTGAAAAGCCGGCCCAGTGCTTGCCGTTGTAATCGGCATTGCGGGTCCAGAGGCAATCCACACCAAGGTGGATGGACGTATGCCCGGCGACAGGCCGGGGCAGGTGAAGGTCCAGCTTGTAGAGTTTGTCTTCTTCCAGCGGCAAATCGCCGATGATCATCAATCCCTGGGCATGGATATTGACCAGGCGCCCCAGATAGACATCACGCAGGTTATCGTACACGTCCACATCGCCATCAATACCGTGCCGTTCGAGGGCGCGGTCATTGTTATGAGGGACATCATCAACCATTGGCCACCTCGGCTTTCAGCGCATCGGCGCGTTCATTGAGCGTTTGATAGATATTTTCCAGCGCCCGCTCGAAAAAGGGCTTGGTGCTGCCGGCAATGATCTTGGCCCGCCCGGCGATCATCTCCCGCGCCAGTTCCAGGCCGGGGCTGAGCGATACCTTGCGGCCCTGCTGATCCACCAGCATGTAATGCTGGGTCTTTTTGTTGTACCAGGCAACCTTGAGCCGCTTGCCGCCTTCAAACTCGAACCAGGTGCCGAATTCAATCATTTTCAGGCTATCGACGATGCGCTCCTCCTCGGGGCTGACCGGATCATTGGCTGCCACGCGCTGGCCGGCTTTTTCAGCGGCCATGCTTTCGAGTTTGGTGCGCATCGGTGCCGGTGCCGGCTCGGCCTTGCGGCTCTGCAAGGCCATTTTCTGCAGCGAGATGATTGCTTCCAGCAGCTTGCGTCCCTTGCCCTGCTCATAACCGATGGTTTCGAACCCACGCTCCAGGGATGCCATCAAGGGACCATGGACTTCGATCTGGCGCGCTTTATCGGCTTGCAGGGTTTTGGGCTGAATGGTCCAGAGCAATTCGTCGATCACCTTGAGTGCGCGCTTCCAGCTGTCCGACTGTTCGCCATAACGCAGCAGCACGAAGGACAGGTAATCGGACCAGGGCTGCAACAGCAGCAGCAGCACGGCTGAAGGAATCTCCAGGCCATCGGTGCGCTTGCGCACCTCGTCGTTGACCTGCATCTTGGCTTCGCGCAGTTTTTCCTCGCCCTGCACTTTTTCCAGCGCGCGCCTTTCCATCAGTTCCTGGCGGCGGGCGACATTGTGTGTATAGGCATTAAATTCGAGCAGCAGCTCGGCAAAAATGCGTACATCGTTTTTGAATTCATCCAGCAGACGGAAAACCGTGGCCTTGATCTTGTTGTAGATATCGTGCTGCTCGCTGCCATCGTTGCCCACCCAGCGCACACCGGCCTCGGCCAGGCTGTTGAGCAGTACCCGGGCCGGGTGCTCGGGCTGCTCGAAAAAGCCCTTGTCGATAAACGCGATCTTGAGAAACGGTGTGTGCAGATAACTGAGCAGCGCCTTGATGGAATCCGGCAGGTGATCATCCGACAGCATGTACTCAAACAACATGCCCACCAGATCGATGGTCTGCATATCGTTGTTCGACACAGCGCCCTGCTTGTTCTCCCGTGCGATTTGCACCAGCATATCGCGGCTGATGTCAGCAAAGGACTGCGGCTGGATGGTATCCAGATCGGTCATGCCGGTAGCCAGCGCCTGCCGGGTCAGCGCCATGGTCTGCACCTGCAACCCCTGGAGAACCGATACCAACTGTTCATTGCTGTAGACCTGCCCCGGCTGGATCAGGGCCTCTTCGGGGCGCAGTGCTTCGCCAGGCGCCAGGGAATCCGTGGCATGCAGTAACTGACGGGCGGTCACCGCCTGACCCACCTGTGGATTGGCCGCGATCACCTGCTGGTTGACATGGGCCTGCAATAATCGAATGGCATTGAGCAGGCTGGATTGGTACTGCACATCGCTGGGACTCAGCGCGCCGCTCAACAGACGGTCACTGGCACGGCGCTGGTGGTTTTCCGGCTCCCCGTCACTGACCTCCTCGTCTTCAGCGGCGTGGCCACCCGATTCATCGTGCACCACCGGCGTGAATTTGAGGTTGGGCAGCAATGCCTGCGCGACGAGATAGTGATTCACTTCATCGTAGAGGCTGTCCAGAGAACCGATCACATCCTGTTCAAAGGTTTTGTAGCCGAGAATCTTGGTTTTGACATCCACTTCTATGCTCGACAACACCTTGCGCAAGGCTTCGCAGAATTGCACGGGGCTCATGGGGTTGCCGCGCTCATCAATCTTCTCGCCATCATTGAGCAGCGCCAGACGCTGCTGCATGGCCCACAATGTCTCGGCATGGAAGGCATCGGCACGGTGAGTGATGGAGGTGACGGCGATGGTTTCTTCGAGATCCGAGTGCTCTACCAGCGAGAGCATGTCACCACTGAAACGCTCTTCGCCTGTCAGCGTATTGAGCGTTCCGTTTTTGAATTTGACAAAGCCATTGGCCAGATGCTGGCAGAATTCATGCTCCGCCGCCTGCTGCACGGCGGTCAGCAATTTATTGATTTCAAAAAGCGTCGATTGCTCTTTATTGGAACGCGCGGCTTCGGCGTTCTCAACGACCAGCCTACACCACTGCCGCCAGAACTGGGGAAATATCCGGTACGCAAAACCCCGGGTGGCATCGCGGCAGAATTTGAGGTGCTGGATGACTTGCTGTTCGGTAAGTGGCATCGCCATAGCCTCATCGAACCGGCCGCCGCCTGTCGGATTGGGGTCTCTCATGAGCTTCCTGGGGTCTTTATCCATTGTTTTCATGGCCTGGAGCCGTCCTCGAGTCGCTGGGGTTCATGATCCTGGCATCACCAGGGTCCATTCACGCGCACCGGAAATCACTCTTGAACAGGCCTGTCACCACCGCTCTAATCCTAGCAGTTGGACAAAAAACTGCCAGAAAGGCACCCCAGGCTCAGGGAAACAGGAAAGCAACTTTTCTGCGCACGGACAGCTATGGAAAGATTTTTCATCGTTTACAGACACAGGCAGCAATTTTCACTCCACATCAGTAAATGCCGGGCGAAATACTTGCCGTCTAAACCCGTCCACCATGCCTGAATCCACCAGGCAAATCCACCTGGCGGACCTGCCGCGCACCACAAGGATGCACGCAACAGCGGCATTTGCACCAAACTATCGCAGCAATATCGCTAAAAATACGGTAAATCACCCGATCATGCCGCGAAAACCCTGGGTTGAACCAAGTTGGTACCACTATTGCAAAATCCCGGGTGAACGACTTGTCCGCGCTCTGGGTGTTCAGGACGACTGACAATTTGCAATAGAGAGCTAGGGTTCCGACCACTGCGGTGGTGACTGGTCCGAGAGCTTTCGACCTCAACGTAAAAAAAACCGACGCCTGCGCAAGCAGGCACCGGTCGGGGTTACACGGCGGGATAAAAGCCCGGGAGACGCATGGCCTGAATGAGCTGCACGCAGCTCGCGCCAGAGTGCTCCATCAAAACCGCTGCAACCCCGGAGGTTTCCATGTCCCGTCTCACCGCACCCCGCCTGGCCGTCCTGCTGTTCGCGCTCGCCCTGTCCTCGGCCGCTTCGGCCAGTCCCTTCAAGATCTGCTGGTCCATCTATGTCGGCTGGATGCCCTGGGGCTACGGCGCCGAACAGAAGATCGTCAGCAAGTGGGCTGAAAAATACGGTATCGAGATTCAGGTCGTGCAGATCAATGACTACATCGAATCCATCAACCAGTACACCGCTGGGCAGTTCGATGCCTGCACCATGACCAACATGGATGCGCTGACCATTCCCGCCGCCGGCGGTGTGGATTCCACGGCGCTGATCGTGGGCGACTTTTCCAACGGCAACGACGGCGTGGTGCTCAAGGGCAAGAAAAACCTCAAGGACATCAAGGGCCAGAAGGTCAATCTGGTGGAACTGAGCGTATCCCACTATCTGCTGGCACGGGGGCTGGAATCCGTGGGATTGCGCGAAAGCGACGTGCAGGTCGTAAATACTTCCGACGCTGACATGGTGGCCGCCTACGGCACCCGCGCCGTCACCGCCGTGACCACCTGGAACCCGCTGCTGAACGAAATCCTCACCCAGCCGGACAGCCATCTGGTGTTCGACTCCTCGCAGATTCCCGGCGAGATCATGGACCTGCTGATCATCAACAGCAAAACCCTCGAACAAAACCCCGCCCTGGGTAAAGCACTGGTGGGCGCCTGGTACGAAATCATGGGCATCATGAGCGGCCAGGATAAAGCGGGCAGCGATGCGCGTACCGCCATGGCACTGGCTTCAGGCACAGACCTCGCCGGCTACGAATCACAACTGGCCAGCACCAAAATGTTTTATGCCCCCACCGATGCCCTGGCGCTGGTCAACAGCGATGAACTCCTGAACACCATGCAAAAAGTTGCGGAATTTTCCTTCGAGCACGGGCTGCTCGGTGACGGCGCACCCGACGCTGGCTTTATCGGCGTGGCAGGTCCCAAAGGTGTGTACGGCAACAAAGACAATATCAAGCTGCGCTTTGACACCACCTACATGCAGATGGCCGCCGAGGGCAAGCTGTAATTTCCTGACACGACACCGGCAGTATTGTTTATGAAACGGCTGATCAATCTCACGCCTTCGCGGCCGCTGCGACTGTTGTTGGGCCTCTTGCCTTTTGCGCTGATCCTGGTGATCTATCTGATCGCGTCGGATGCGCGCCTGGCGGAAAATCCCAATGACAAACTGCTGCCCAGTTTTGAACAAATGGGCAGTACCCTGAAAAGCCTGGCACTGGAGCCCAGCCGCCGCACCGGGGAATACCTGTTCTGGCAGGATACCCTCAGCAGTTTGCAGCGCCTGGGTTTGGGTGTGGGTATCGCCGCGTTGATCGGGTTTTCCCTCGGCCTGCTCACCGGTGCGCTGCCCATGGTGCGCGCACCGCTGGCACCGGTACTGACAGTGGTTTCCCTGATACCGCCCATGGCGATATTGCCGATCCTGTTTATCGTCTTCGGCCTGGGTGAACTGTCCAAGGTGGCGCTGATCGTGATCGGCGTTGCGCCCTTCATTGCGCGGGATATCCAGCGCAGCACGCAGGAAGTGCCGCTGGAACAACTGGTCAAGGCGCAAACACTCGGCGCATCCACCTGGCAATTGTTGTGGCGTGTTTTGATTCCGCAACAACTGCCGCGGTTGATCAGTTCCGTGCGCCTGTCGCTGTGCACCGCCTGGCTGTTCCTGATTGCCGCTGAGGCCATCGCCTCCACCGACGGGCTGGGCTACCGGATTTTTCTGGTGCGGCGCTACATGTCCATGGATGTGATCCTGCCTTACGTGGCCTGGATCACCCTGCTCGCCTGGTTGCTGGATACCCTCTTGCATCGCATCAGCCTCCGCTGTTTTGCCTGGCATCACCAGGAGGCCGCCAAATGAATGCGCCCATGATCCAGGCCCGCAACCTGTGGAAACGCTACGGCGACAACATCGTGCTGGAGCGCATGAACCTGAGCGTCAAGGCCGGTGAATTCATTACCATGGTGGGCACATCCGGCTGCGGCAAAAGTACTTTTTTAAAAATGCTGCTGGGCATGGAATCACCCAGTTCGGGAGAACTGCTGCTGGATGGCAAACCCATTCCCACCGAACCGGATCAGTCGCGCGGCATCGTGTTCCAGCAATATTCCGTGTTCCCGCATTTGAATGTACTGGAGAACGTGATACTCGCCCGCGAGTTCGAGCAGTCCCCCTTGCTGGGCAAATTATTCGGCACGGCAAAACGCCGGGTGATTGAAGAAGCCAAGGCACTGATTGACAGCGTGGGCCTGGGAGCTGCGCTCAAACGCTATCCCCACGAATTATCCGGTGGCATGAAGCAGCGGCTCGCCATCGCCCAGGCGCTGATCCGCCGTCCGCGCATTCTGCTGCTCGACGAACCCTTCGGTGCACTCGATCCCGGTATCCGTGCCGATATGCATCAACTGGTGCTCAAGCTCTGGCATGAGCACCAGCTCACCGTGTTCATGGTGACGCACGATCTGAGCGAGGGCTTTTACCTGGGTACCCGCCTGTGGGTATTCGACAAACTGCGGCATGACAGCCAGGCACCTTCGGCCTACGGTGCCAGCATCACCTATGACCTGCCTATTTCACGCAATACCGAACACATGCCAGCGCCTCTGGCCGTCCTGGCACAGGGAGGTAATACATTGTCATGAGCAAGATTGTTTACACCACGCAAATACCCGGCAATGGCCACTGGTCGCTGGAAATGCGGCGCGGCACCCTGATGCGCCTCACTGATCTGGAAGGCGGTGCCAATATCGGTATGCTGTTTTACAACCCGCGCAACCTGCTGGAGCGCTACAACGCGCCCGATACCCTCAAATGCCAGCATACGTTCAAGCTGCAACGGGGTAATTGCCTCTATTCGGATATGGGGCGGATCTTTGCGTCGATCGTTGAGGACGATCTCAATTGGCACGACACGGTGTGTGGTACCAGCAATGCGGCGATCATCCAGCAGCGTTGGGGAAAACGGGATTATCAAACGCAACGCAATGACTGGTTGCAGAATGGCTACGACGCTTTTCTGGTGGAGTTGACCAAATATGGCCTGGGGGCGGCAGATATGGCGTCCTGTATCAACTGGTTCAGCAAGGTAGTCAGTGATGAGGCCGGAAACATTTCACTGGATCAAAGTGTCCGTCGCGCCGGTGCGAGTGTCACTTTGCGTTTTGACATGGATACGTTGGTGGTACTGCATACCTGCCCTCATCCGCTGGAAACCGCTGAACGTTATCCGTTTAAACCGGTAAGGATCGAGCTGGGTGAGGCCGATCCGGTTGCCGAGGATGATTATTGCAAAAACTTTCGTCCGGAGAACCAACGGGGGTTTTTGAATAATCATTTGTATTATCTGGGGAGTTGTTGAAAAGCTTGGGGGAATTATTGGGGACCGCAGGTATTGGGTAATCACGGGTGAGACACGCCACGAGTACTTCCCTGTAGGCTCGGGCGCGACATCCATGCCGCGCACGGTCTCACTCGTGATTACCCAATACCTGCTCCGTGCCAATTGCAGTTTTGGTGGATACGTTCCAGGAAAAGGCGATGGCGGGAAAGGGCTTAGGTGTTTTTCAGGATTATTCAACGTGTGGAGTGAAGCATGTCATTCATCGAAAGTCGGCGGAAGCCTGAAGATGCCAGCGCCCGGCATTGGGTGGGGGCGGGTGATTATTTTCTTGGAGAGGTTAAGCAAGGGCAAACTTTGCGGTTGGTGGACCTCGAGGGTAACCAGGCGGCGGATGTGCTCTTTTATAATGCGCACAATCCCAGTGAGCGTTACAGCGCCATGGATACTATTCGCGCCCAGGGTAATCTCTATTTGAGTGGTGGCAGTAAGCTTGTCTCCAATGAGAATCGCGAAATGCTGGAAATCGTTGCCGATACCTGTGGCCGCCACGACACGCTGGGCGGTGCCTGTGCCACTGAAAGCAATACCGTGCGTTACAGCCTGGAAAAGCGTTGCATGCACGCCTGCCGCGATAGCTGGATGCTGGCGATTGCCGAGCATCCGGAATTCGGTATCAGCAAGCGGGATATTACCCACAATATCAATTTCTTCATGAATGTACCTGTGACGCCGGAGGGTGGATTGACTTTTGCTGATGGTATATCCGCGCCGGGCAAGTATGTCGAGCTCGTGGCCAGGATGGATATCGTGGTGCTGGTGTCCAACTGCCCGCAACTGAACAATCCCTGCAATGGTTACAACCCTACGCCGATTGAATTGATCATCTGGAACTGACCAAACACGCTTCAGTGGACGGCCACTGTCGTATGCAAGCCAGCGGGACGGCCCGCCGGAGTTACCATGTTTTCCAAGGTGTTGATCGCCAACCGCGGCGCCATAGCCACCCGCATCATCCGAACCCTGAAAAAACTTGGTATCCAGTCCGTTGCTGTTTACGCGGAATCGGATGCGGATTCGCGCCATGTTCGCCTTGCCGATGAAGCCTGGTCCCTGGGCGACGGCGGGGCTGTGCAAACTTATCTCAATCGCGCGAAAATTCTCGATATTGCCCGGCAATCCGGCGCCCAGGCCATTCATCCCGGTTATGGTTTCCTGAGTGAGAACGCCGGGTTTGTTGCCGAATGCGAAGCCGCCGGTCTGGTGTTTATTGGCCCTACCGCCGAGCAGATGCAGACGTTCGGCCTCAAGCATCAGGCACGGGCATTGGCCCAGGCAGCCGGTGTTCCCCTGTGTCCGGGAACCAGGCTGTTGCTGACATTGGAAGAAGCCTGTACCGAAGCGATTCGCATCGGTTATCCCGTCATGCTCAAAAGCACCGCGGGCGGCGGTGGTATCGGTATGCAGTTGTGCCATAACGACACTGAGCTGGTTGCCGCCTTCGACAGTGTGAAACGCCTGGGCGCCAACAATTTTGCCGATGACGGCGTGTTCCTTGAAAAATTCATTGCCGCCGCGCGCCATATCGAAGTGCAGGTATTTGGCGATGGCCGGGGTACGGCGGTGGCATTGGGTGAGCGCGATTGTTCCAGCCAGCGTCGTAATCAAAAGGTCGTGGAAGAATGTCCGGCGCCAAACCTTCCCGATGCGTTGCGCGGACAGATGCAGGCCACGGCGGAACAGCTGCTCGAGTCGGTCAATTACCGCAATGCGGGCACCGTGGAATTTATCTACGATGCCAGTGAGGAAAGATTCTACTTTCTTGAAGTGAATACCCGCCTGCAAGTGGAGCATGGTGTCACCGAGGAAATCTGGGGAGTTGACCTGGTGGAATGGATGTTGCGCCAGGCAGCAAATGAACTGGGTGATATCCGAGCGCTACGCAACCAGCTCAGTCCCTGTGGCCATGCGATCCAGGTGCGTATCTACGCCGAAGATCCCGCCAGGGATTTCCAGCCCTGTGCCGGATTGCTCAGTCATGTGGCCTGGCCGGAGCCCCAAACCGGCTTGCGCATCGATCACTGGATCGACAGCGGTATTGAAGTACCCGCATTTTTCGACCCCATGCTGGCCAAAATCATTGTGCATTCCCTCACTCGCGATCAAGCGCTGCAAGCAATGACACAGGCACTGGACACATCGCAGCTCTACGGCATTGAAACCAATCTCGATTACCTGCGCCAACTGTTGTGCGACAGGGTGTTGGCTGAAGGCCGCATGACCACCCGTTACCTCAACAGCTTTGCCTATCGGCCCGCGCGGATCGATGTGTTGCAGGGCGGAACGCAAACCAGCATCCAGGATTATCCAGGCCGCTGCGGCTACTGGCATGTGGGCGTTCCGACCTCGGGCCCTTTCGACAATTATGCATTCCGCCTGGGCAACGCCTTACTGAAAAACCCGGTGGATGCAGCCGGGCTGGAAATCACCCTGCAGGGGCCGCTGCTGAAATTTTCAACAGCCACCTGCATCGTACTCACAGGTGCGCCGATACAAGCGCACCTCGAGGGTAACCCTGTTCCCATGTACACGACAGTGGCCATTGCGGCAGGGCAATCCCTGCAACTGGGCCGGATCGTCGACAAAGGCGCGCGCACTTATCTGTGTGTCGCGGGCGGCATCCAGTGTCCGGATTACCTTGGTGCCAAGGCGACATTCACCCTGGGCCAGTTCGGTGGGCACAATGGCCGCGCCCTGCGCACTGGCGACACGCTCAGGCTCGATCGGGAAAGTTGCTATCCCTCACTGCCACCCGCACACATTCCCGCAAGCCTTTTACCGGTCATCGGCAACCACTGGCAACTTCGCGTGATCTACGGTCCCCATGGTGCGCCGGACTTTTTTACCGACAATGACATAAACACCTTCTTTGCCCACGACTGGGAAGTGCACTACAACTCCAGCCGCACCGGTGTACGATTGATCGGACCCAAGCCGCAATGGGCGCGCAGTTCCGGCGGCGAGGCGGGTATGCATCCCTCCAATATCCATGACAATGCCTATGCCTTCGGTACCGTGGATTTCACCGGCGACATGCCGGTGATTCTCGGGCCGGATGGCCCATCCCTCGGTGGTTTTGTCTGCCCGGCCACGGTAATTACCGCCGACCTGTGGAAACTGGGACAGCTGCGCGCTGGCGATAAAATCCGTTTCGTGCCTGTTTCACTGTCCGATGCCATCACCCTGGAGCAACAGCAGCTGCAATGCCTGGAACATCTGCGTACAAAGCGCAGTATTGATACCTGCGCGTTCAATCCGGCATCCGTACCTGTGATCACGGCCAGAGAACTTGCTTCCCCCATTGTGGCGCGACTCGCCGCGGCAGAATACGGCGAGGAGGTTTGCTACCGGTTGGCGGGCGATCATTTCCTGCTGGTGGAATACGGCCCGCTGGTACTGGATATCAAGTTGCGCTTCCGCGTCCACGCACTGATGCAATGGCTGGAAAAAAACACCATGCCCGGCCTGCGCGAGTTGACACCGGGAATCCGCTCGCTCCAGATTCACTACAACAGCCAGGCGCTGTCATTGGACACCCTGCTGGCTCACTTGCAAGCCGGTGAAAAACAACTCAACCGGCAACTCAACCAGCTGAGCCTGGCCTCCCGCATCGTTTACCTGCCGCTCAGCTGGGATGATCCGGCTTGCCAGCAGGCCATTCAAAAATACACACAATCCGTTCGGCCGGATGCGCCCTGGTGTCCGAGCAACCTGGAATTCATCCGCCGCATCAACGGCCTGGATGCCATAAATGATGTGCAGCGGATCGTCTTTGAGGCGGCCTATCTGGTCATGGGCCTGGGCGATGTCTACCTCGGCGCTCCCGTGTCCACGCCGATCGACCCACGTCACCGGCTGGTCACCACCAAATACAACCCGGCACGCACCTGGACAGCGGAGAATTCCGTGGGCATCGGCGGCTCCTATCTGTGCGTCTATGGCATGGAAGGCCCGGGCGGCTATCAATTTGTCGGGCGTACCCTGCAGATGTGGAACCGCTACCGACGCACCGCCGAATTCCAGCAACCCTGGCTGCTGCGCTTTTTCGACCAGATACGCTTTTTTCCTGTCAGTCATGAAGAACTGCAACGTATTCGCCGCGACTTTCCATTGGGAAGATATTCCCTGCGCATCGAGGAATCGCATTTCAACCTGAAGGAATATGAACAGTTCATCCAGGACAACACCAAGGACATAGGTGCGTTTACCTCAAGACGTGAACACGCATTTGACGAGGAATTGGCAAGATGGCACACGAATGGCCAGTTCAACGTCGAGCAAATAGAGATTGCAGAAGAACAGGCAGAAGAAGCCTTACCGGAAAATTCCATCACCATCGATTCGCCCGTTTCCGGCAGTGTCTGGCAGATTCAGGCCAAACCAGGACAACCGGTGGAAGCAGGTGACCTGTTGCTGGTACTCGAATCCATGAAAATGGAAATCAATATTACCGTACCCTGTTCTGGAACGATCTCTCGGTTGCTTAAAACTGAGGGAGCAAGGGTCATGGCAGGGCAGACGCTGGCCGTCATGGAGTCTGTATAAAACGGTATCAGAAAAATTGATTGCTTGTAGGCCTCAGCCATACTGCCGCAGCTCTGAAGCCGTCATGTCGATTTACTCCCAGTCACTACGCGACCGCCAGGGTAAGCACAAGAAGGTGGCGCTGACCGCTTGCATACACAAGATGATGACTATTCTGGACGCCATGGTGCGTGATAATTTCGAGTGGCAGGCTAATTAAATCGGTGCTTTGGGTATTGATTTTTTACCACAGTCGCTTGTTAGGCTAAACAAACCGAGAATCACTGACGTTGTGAACAATATACCGTTTAATTTTTCCCGTTGGAGCAATAACAGCATTTGCCCCTAAAAAAAGCAGGCCGTCACGCCCCATATTATTTTCATGCAATGACCATGTTATTAATGATTTTTGCCGTTCAGGGCTCATTAAATCAATGTTGAATGAAACTGTTCTTCTTTCAATGAGATCATAAAATTTTCCCCAACCAGTAAGCGCATTGTATTTTGTGACATTCCCGGTGATTTCATGAGGAGCAGGAACAGTAGATGGCATTAAATAAAGTGCAGTATCAGAATCAAACACAGCTAATTTTTCGCCTCTAGGACGAGCTATAGTTAGTTTAATTTCATTATCTTGTTTTATGGGGCGATGTATTTCATCGAGAGCCGACTCCAAAACTGCAGGCAACTCTCCGATAGTAGGCTCGATACGATCATTTAATGCCTTGGCGTATTCTTCATTATTGTTTTTTCCTACCGTTTCATTTAAACCATACTTTACGAAGTCATAGAAAACGCCACTTGAAACTGCACCTGCAAACCAAATTGTTGCTTCATATATAAAACTGCCTCTTTTGGGAGTGTTTATATAAAATTTAGCTCCTTTAGCTGAGTCTCCATGCGTCCGTACCTCTCCATTAAGAAATGCATGAGTAATTATTGCATTTGCTCTTGATATACCTCTTAGTGCAATAGCTGCATCATATAGTTCAAGCCTTCCAGTATCTGCAATGCCATTTTCATACTGATATCTAATTCTTAACTCTGACATTTATTTTCCTTGTATAGATGTTCAATTTTTACGAGAGCCTAACGACTAGCTCACATGAAAATTTCGAGCACAGCGAGTAATTTTTCCTGTGCAGCTATTTGTTAACTTCTTTCATTGCTTGAGTGACTGGGCGAGAAAGAATTTCCACCATGGATTTTTGGCTTGAAACATCATTTTCGTTGCCGGTTGCATAACCTGTTGATTGAGGAGAAAAAATACAGCTTGATGCTTGTAGCAAAACCGCATCCCTTACCCCTTGATCTCCAGACGCCTCGACCAAAGCTGAATGTGTCATCAATGCATTTTGACGATGTTTGTTTACGATAGCGTTATGCTTGTGATTAAGGAAGTTCTTTGCCGACAAAAACATCATGTAAGCAATTACCGAAAAAATTAGAAACTTGCTTATCGATAGCTGAATGGCATCGTATGTATTTTCAGGTACTAATAATGGAATTTTATGCAAAAACAAACTGATAATTGAAAATACACCCAGCCCTATGGCTAGCCAAACTGCATATTTTTGCCACTTATTTGCCTCTTGATTGTGATGCTCATATTCAGCATTAAAATGGGCTGCTTGCTTTGTTACCCCTTCCTCAGCTGCGACACGGCGAATTTCATTCAGTACGTCTTGAGCATCTTTTTCATGCTGCGCAAGAGATTCCGCTATTTTTCCAGCCTTATCCTCAATGGTTTGTAGTGTAGCTCGTGCATCTGAATCTAGACGTTGAAAGTCTGCCGACCTATGCAGTGAGTATGCGATATAAGCATGCAAGGCCTGGAAGGCGGGTTGGTACGCCGCAATGATATTATTGATCAAGTTCGTCCGAGCAGCCCCTGGATCCTGTTGCTCAGGATTAAACTCTAGAATTTGTGAAAATAACTTGTAATTACTGTTCGCGTTATCACGGACAGTTGTAAGAATATTGTCTGGAAAATCTTGCAGAGCCGTTATCGATAGTCTTTTATATAATTCGATAAGCTGTTTCGCTGGATCAACTACATCACCAAAATTAAGCCTACTTCCCAAATCTGAGGATCGAGGCAACTCTTCAGCATCAAAATTTTGAATCCGACTTAGAGATTCCTTCGCTTCTTCGTATAACTCTTTTTTTCCAACTATCATGTAAATTCCTTTGATTCCGGATTTCTAGGAAAGTTAATATTGAGGAAATGGGCCGGAGCCGAACGGCTGAGGTCCCGATTTCCGAGTTGTTAGATGGGGGCAATAGCGAGTGGGAAATTTGTCTTTTTTAAATTTCATCGCATCAAGCTACTGACCCTGGAATCCTGCGCTGCAAAAATAAATAAAAATTTGCGAGTAAGTGCTTTGCCGTAAGGCAAGGGCCGCGTCCGTCAAGAACAAATCATGCTTTGTTTTGCGGCAGCGGCCCTTGCCTTACGGTAATGTCGAAAGCTCGCCTCGTCAACCTCATTATTAGTTTTTCTTGCAATAGTTGCAGATCGTCATATACTGTATTTTAATACAGCTTATGGTATCGCCTTGCAACAAGAAAACTTTTGGCAGCGTAGGTACATCTAACATTGGTATAACGCGCATGCGCGTTATCTGCTCTTAGATTTATTTTAAAAACCAAAGCTAAGCCGCCGTTTTATCAAGGCTTTCAGCTCTTTTCCATTACACCCTATTACGACAAAACGCGCATGCGCGTTATCCCGCTTGGTACTTTCTCGTTATTATTCCTGCCAAAATAGTTAACTGCTTGACTATAAAGCAGTTTTTAGAGAAGCCAAAGGGGATAACGCGCACTTATCAGAAAATAAACACGCCCCCATCTGGCACCTACCTGAATATACTGTATAAATTGATTAACCTTCAGACTGCGGAAAGCCATTCACAGCCATCACGCCGGAATCGTCCTGTCCGCCGCCCACATCCGCAAATGCGTGATTTGCTCGGCCATCACCACCGACAGCGGACTGGTTCCGACCAGTTCCTGTAATAGGATAGTGGTATCCAGCGGTTTACCCTGCGCAGCAGCGTTATAGAGCGCGGCCACTATGGCCTGCTCTATTTCGGAACCCGAAAAGCCTTCGCTCGCCACCGATAGCTGTGCAAGATCGAACTGGTCCGGCAGGCAGTTGCGCTTGTTCAGGTGAATCACAAAAATATCCCTGCGCACATCCGCATCGGGCAGATCGACAAAAAAGATTTCATCGAGGCGGCCTTTGCGAATCAGTTCCGGCGGCAGCTGGCTGATGTCGTTGCTGGTGGCCACGATGAATACACGGGTCTGGCGCTCCGCCATCCAGGTCAGCAGCGTGCCCAGCAAGCGTTGCGATGTACCATTGTCGTTGCCGCCCTGGTTCATGCCCTTTTCGATTTCGTCCAGCCAGAGGACGCAGGGCGACATGGCATCGGCTAGCTTGAGCGCCTCGCGCAGATTTCGCTCGGTTTCGCCGTGATATTTGTTGTAGAGCGCACCCACATCCAGGCGCAGCAAGGCTATGCCCCAGAGTCCCGCAACCGCCTTGGCGGCGAGGCTCTTGCCGCCGCCCTGCACCCCCAGCAGCAAAATGCCTTTGGGGCGATCGAGTTTTGTGTCCTCACCTGTGAAGGCTTCGCGCCGCGCGATCAGCCAGCGCTTGAGGTTGTGCAGGCCGCCCACCTGCGAGAAGTTTTCGGTCTGGGATTCAAAGCTCATCACGCCTTCCATATCCAGCAGGGCGAACTTGGCTTTGTTGATGCGCGGCAAGTCGTCATCGTTGAGTGCGCCGTCGTTCCAGATGGCGCTGCGCACCAAACGGCGCACATCGCTGACACTCATGCCCTGCAAATTGGCGACCACCTTCTTGAGCGTCAGGTTGTCAGTCTTGACCCGGGCACCGGCATGGCGATCAGACCAGGTTTTGGCTTCCTCGCGAATGATGTCCATGATGCGGTCATCCGTAGGCAGGCTCAGGCTGTAGGCGACGCTGTAACGCGTCAGTTCCGGCGGCAAACGCAATTGGAAACTCAGGAACACCAGGGTATGCGGTACAGCAAAGTGATTGAGCGCGATATCCTTGAGCAAGCGCACGACCTTGGGCTGGTCCTGCACGTATGGATGAAAATCGCAGAGCGCGTAGACGCAGGGGCGGCGCTGTTCCTTGATGTGTCTGAGGGCCTCTTCCGGCTCGGTGAACTGCGCCGCGATGGGCACCAGTTGCGGCCCGAAACTGAGTTGTTGCAAGCCTTCGGTGGCAGACCAGCTGTAGAGGTCTTTGCCCTGCTCATTGGCCACCCGGCGCAGCACATCCAGCGCTTTCTTTTCCTCGAAGGTTTCGATCACGATGAGGGGAATGCGGGAGTCGAGAAAGTGTTTCAGTTCCTTGGCGTCTTGCACACGGGGCTCCTTGGGGAGGCATTATTGATGTGCGGGTTAGCATGCTATGAATCCCGACCCCAGGCAAGCGCCTGCAAACACCTGGATTTTTGGTTAGAATCCCCCCACTCGTCTCTGTACTGCCAGCCTGTCAGGTATTCCCATGCCCGCACATCATCACAGTCTCGTTGATCGCCTGATCCTTCAGGCAGACCGCGCCCTGCGCACCCTGGCTGCCGGAGCGGACCTCACGGCGGACCGCCCTTCCCCGGCGCACAACCTGCACGGTGCCGAACTGAGCGATGAGGAACGGCGTCACGCCGCTGGCCTTATGCGGGTCAATCATGCGGGAGAGGTTTGTGCCCAAGCGCTCTACCAGGGCCAGGCGCTGACCGCCAAACTGCCGGAAGTCCGGGAGGAAATGGAAAAAGCGGCCGCCGAGGAAGTGGACCACCTGGTCTGGTGCCGGGAGCGGATTCACGCATTGGGCAGCCACACCAGTTATCTCAATCCCGTCTGGTATGGCTTGTCATTCGGCCTGGGCGCTGCCGCGGGGCTGGTCAGCGATAAGGTCAGCCTGGGATTCGTGGCCGCGACGGAAAAACAGGTGTGCAAGCATTTGCAGGATCACCTGCAACGCCTGCCGGAAGCGGATACCAAGAGCCGCGCCGTGGTGGAGCAGATGCTGGTCGATGAAGCCCACCACGCCGAATCGGCGCTGGCGGCGGGCGGACTGGAATTTCCCGCGCCGGTTCGCGGCGTCATGACCCTGGTATCCAAAGCCATGACGCTGACCAGCTACCGGTTGTAGACGCGGCTTACTTTTCTACAAACGCCCGTTCGATCACATAGTCACCAGCGGTGCCGATGCGCGGTGAAATCTGGAAGCCGCGCGCATCCAGCAGCCTGGTGGTATCTTCCAGCATCGCCGGGCTGCCGCACAGCATGGCGCGGTCGGTTTCCGGGTTCAGCGGCGGCAGTCCGATATCGTCAAACAATTTGCCACTTTCGATCAGGTCCGTTAAACGCCCCTGGTTGCGGAAGGGTTCGCGGGTTACGGTGGGGTAGTAAATCAACTTGTTGCGGATATCCTCGCCCAGGTATTCGTGCTCGGGCAATTCCTTGGTGATCAGGTCCGCATAGGCCAGTTCGCTGACGGTGCGCACACCGTGCACCAGAATCACCTTGTCGTAATTGGCGTAGCTTTCCGGATCGCGGATCAGGCTCATGAAGGGTGCCAGACCGGTACCGGTGCTGAGGAAATACAGGTGCTTGCCCGGTTTCAGGTCAGTCAGCAGCAGCGAGCCGGTCGGCTTTTTACCCACCAGCAGATCGTCACCGACCTTGAGGTGTTGCAGACGGGACGTCAGCGGGCCGTTGGGCACCTTGATACTGAAAAATTCCAGGTGTTCTTCGTAGGATGCGCTGGCGATACTGTAGGCGCGCAGCAAGGGGCGGCCATCCACTTCCAGGCCAATCATCACAAACTGGCCACTTTCAAAACGCAGCGAGTCGTTGCGCGTGGTGGTAAAGCTGAACAATGAGTCGTTCCAGTGGTGAACACTCAGGACTTTTTCGGGTTCAACAGCGGCCATGAAAACTTTCCTTCAATCAATAATAAAAAAACACGGAAACCGGGGTTTCCGTGCACAGTATTGTTAAAACGGCTAACCCAGCGCTTTTTCCAGTTCGGTGACCGATTCGAACAGATCGGCGACCAGGCCGTAATCGGCCCATTGGAAAATCTGCGCATCCGGATCATGGTTGATGGCAACGATGACACGACTGTCCTTGATACCGGCAATGTGTTGCGCGGCACCCGATACGCCGACGGCAATGTACAGCTCCGGTGCTATCACTGTACCCGTCTGCCCAACCTGGAACTCATTGGGCGCAAACCCGGCATCCACGGCGGCGCGGGTCGCACCCACAGCGGCATTCAGCTTGCCTGCCAGCGGCAGGATCAGCTGCTGGAATTTTTCTGCGCTGCCCAGTGAACGGCCGCCACTCACCACCACGCGGGCGGTGCTCAGTTCGGGACGCTCGCTCTGGGGGATGTCCCGGCTCAGCCAACGTACCAGGTTGGTTTCATCCGCAGCCGCCAGTGCTTCAATGGTAGCGGTGGGTTCGCCTTCCAGCGCTGCCGCAAAGGCGGTCGGACGAACGGTCAAGAGCTTAATAGCGGAATCATTCCTGACAGTGGCGTTGAGGCTGCCGGCATACAGGGGGCGCACATAGGTGGACGCATCAATGATGCCGGTCACTTCCGACACCATGTCCTGCCCCAAAAGCGCAGCTACACGCGGCAACAGGTTTTTGCCAAAGCTGGTAGCCGCGGCAATGATGGCCTGGTAGTCACCTGCGATACCCACCACCAGTGGCGCCAGATTTTCAGCCAGTGGATTGGCATAACGCGCATCATCCGCCACACGCACACGGCTGACGCCCTGCAGGCGCGCGGCCTGCTCGGCAACGGCGGCGACCTGATGACCAACAACCAGGACTTCGATAGTGCCACCCACTTGTGCAGCGGCGGTAACGGCGGAACGGGTGGCTGCACGCAGGCTGCCGTTGTCCAGCTCGGCAATGATCAATGTGGTCATAGACTTACCCTCGCATCGTTGCGCAGTTTTTCTACCAGTTCCTGCACACTGGCAACTTTCACGCCGGGCGCACGCACGGGCGGCTCTTCGACCTTGAGCAGCTGCAACTGGCTGCTGGCATCCACACCCAGGTCCGCCAGGGCAATGGTTTCCAGCGGCTTTTTCTTGGCCTGCATCAGGTTTGGCAGTTTGAGGTAGCGCGGCTCGTTGAGGCGTAGGTCGGCAGTGACCACAGCGGGCAGGTTCAACTCGAGGGTTTCCTGGCCGCCGTCGATTTCACGGGTGACCTGGGCCTTGCCATCGGCGATCACCAATTTGGACGCGAAGGTGCCTTGGCCCACCTGCCAGAGAGCGGCCAGCATCTGGCCAACCTCGGCGGCATCGTCGTCGATGGCTTGCTTGCCGATAAACACCAGATCGGGCTGTTCGCGCTTGACGATGGCCAGCAGTATCCTGGCGCTGGCCAGCGAGGACAACTGAGCTTCGGTTTCCACCAGGATGGCGCGATCCGCGCCCAGGGCCAGGGCATGACGCAGCACGTCCTGATGCTTGGCATCACCCACCACCACGGCAACCACGTCGCTGGCCACGCCCGCTTCTTTCAGGCGCACCGCTTCTTCAACCGCGTGCTCGTCAAAGGGGTTGATGCTCATCTTGACCGTGGCGGTGTCCACCGCCGAGCCGTCCGCCGTGGGGCGAACCCGGATATTGTGGTCAACGACCCGCTTGATGCCTACGACAACCTTCATAACTGATTCCTGCCTTTGCCGGACTCGATACGACACCGGCCGTAATTAAACGTCGGCGCGCATTATAAGGAGGCGGGCGTTATCTGTTAAGTTGATAATAGTTATATCCTTAGTCAATAATGTTGATATGAAATACTCCCTCCGCCAACTGGAAGTCTTTGTCGCCATCGGCCGCCAGGAAAGCGTGTCACGGGCCGCCGAAGCCTTGTCGCTGACGCAATCCGCCACCAGCATGGCCCTGGGGGAATTGGAAAAGCAGTTCAACGCCCGCCTGTTCGACCGCCACGGCAAGCGTCTGCAACTCAACGAGCGGGGACGGCAGATCCTGCCCCAGGCCATGGAACTGCTGGATCGCGCCACCCAGTTGGAATCCCTGCTCGCCGGGGATGGCAAACCCGGATCACTCCACATAGGCGCTACCCTGACGGTGGGCAATTACCTCGCTACGCTGCTAATCGGCGAATACATGCGCCGCCACCCCGGCAGCCGGGCTCAGCTGGAAGTGCTCAATACCGCGCGCGTGGTGGAGCATGTGGCCCATTTCAAGCTGGATTTTGGCCTGATCGAGGGCGATACCCAGCATCCCGACCTGGAAATCACGCCCTGGGTGGATGATGAACTGGTCATCTTCGCCGCGCCGGATCACCCTTTGGCTGGCCGCGATGCGCTGACACTGGCCGACCTCCAGCATGAACCCTGGATCCTGCGCGAGCCGGGCTCGGGTACGCGCCAGGTCTTCGATGCGGCGCTGCGCCACCAGTTGCCTCACCTGAATATCTGCCTCGAGCTGGAACATACCGAGGCCATCAAGCGCGCGGTGGAATCCGGCATGGGCATCGGCTGCATTTCCCGCCTCGCCCTGAAGGATGCCTTTCGCCGCGGCAGCCTGGTGCCCCTGGATATTCCGGGGCTGGACCTGAAGCGCCAGTTCAATTTCGTGCTTCACCGGCAAAAATTCCGTACAGCGGGCATCGAGGCTTTTCTCGATCTGTGCCGCTCCGTCACCAAGGGTGTCGACCGCAGCGACCAGATAGTGCTCAAACGGCCCGACGGCCAACCGCTGACTTACCGTTAATCTGTTATTTTTCAGGACTCGATCATGCAACGCGATTCCATGCAATACGATGTGGTCATTGTCGGCGCCGGACCGGCGGGACTGGCCGCCGCCATCCGCTTGAAACAACTGGCCGCCGCCGAAAACCGTGACATTGGCGTGTGTGTCCTGGAAAAAGCCTCAGCGGTGGGTGCACATATCCTGTCCGGCGCCGTGATCGACCCCATCGCCCTGAACGAGTTGATTCCCGACTGGCAGGCACAGGGCGCGCCGGTTTTTGCGCCGGTTGAAAAAGATGCGTTCCTGATCCTGGGCGAAAAAAGCCAGTGGGAGATTCCCCAGTTCCTGCTGCCGCCGCTGATGCACAACAAAGGCACCTTCATCGTCAGCCTGGGGCAGATATGCCAGTGGCTGGGCGAACAGGCCGAGGCCCTGGGCGTGGAAATCTATCCGGGTTTTGCCGCCGCCGAAGTGCTCTACGACGAACAGGGTGCGGTCAAAGGCGTGGCGACCGGCGATATGGGCATTGCCCGCGACGGCACCCACAAGCCGGAATACACACCGGGCATGGAACTGCATGCGCGCTACACCCTGTTTGCCGAGGGCGCCCGCGGTTCACTGACCCGCGAGTTGGAGGCGCGCTTCAACCTGCGCGCGGAGGCCCAGCATCAACACTACGGCCTGGGTTTCAAGGAAATCTGGCGGATCAAGCCCGAGCATTATCAGGCTGGCTCAGTCATCCATACGCTCGGCTGGCCACTGAACAGCGATACCGGCGGTGGCGGGTTCATCTATCACCAGGGCGAAAACCAGGTAGCGGTGGGCTTTGTGGTACACCTCAACTATCACAATCCTTACCTGTCGCCTTTTGAAGAATTCCAGCGTTTCAAAACCCATCCTTACCTGCGGCGGTTGCTGGAAGGCGGCGAGCGGCTGAGTTACGGCGCGCGCGCCATTTCCGAAGGCGGCCTCCAATCCCTGCCCAAAACGGTATTTCCCGGCGGTGCACTGATCGGCTGCGCGGCGGGCCTGGTGAATGTGCCGCGCATCAAGGGCTCACACAACGCCATCAAATCCGGCATGCTCGCCGCCGAGGCCGCCTTTGCGGCGACTCTGGCCGACCGGGCACAGGACGAACTGGCAGCCTACGCTGACGCCTTGAAGAACTCCTGGGTATGGAAAGACCTGGATAAAGTACGCAATGTCAAACCGGCCCTGAGCCGCTTCGGCACCTGGGGCGGTACTTTTTATGGGGGTATCGAACTCTGGCTGGCAAGCCTGGGGGTTCGCCTGCCCTGGACATTGAAGCACGGCAAGGCGGATAACGAGAGCCTGGACCACCGGCAGGACGCCAAACCCATCCAGTATGTCAAACCCGATGGCACCCTCACGTTTGACCGTCTGTCATCCATCGCGCTGACCAACATCAGCCACGAGGATGACCAACCCAACCACCTGACACTGAAGGATGCCGCCATCCCGATCGTCTATAACCTGGCCAATTACGACGCACCGGAGCAACGCTATTGCCCGGCCGGGGTCTACGAAATCTTGCCGGGAGACGAAGGTCCCTACCTACAGATCAATGCGCAGAACTGCATTCATTGCAAAACCTGCGATCTGAAGGACCCGAAACAGAATATCGTGTGGAAAACGCCCGAAGGCGGCAGCGGCCCCTGCTACATCGGGATGTAAGGAATCAGGAGAGGGCCCGGCAAGCCACTCAGGCATCCACCGGGCGGATTTCATAACCGTGGGTGATTTCCACACCACCCGCCTCCAGCATGATAGAGGCAGAGCAATATTTGGTCGCCGACAGCTCTACCGCGCGCTTGACCTGGGCGTCTTTCAGATCCCGCCCGGTCACGATGAACTGCATGTGTATTCTGGTAAACGGCGACGGCACGCCCTCGGCTCGTTCGGCTTCCAGTTCCACCCGGCAGTCGGTAACCTGCTGACGGGACTTGGTGAGGATGCTTACCACATCAAAGGTTGAACAGCCGCCGAGGCCGAGCAGCAGCATTTCCATGGGACGCACACCCAGGTTGCGGCCACCGTGATCCGGCGGGCCGTCCATGACGATCGAGTGGCCACTGCCGGATTCGCCGATAAACTGCGCACCATCGACCCATTTGACTGTTGCTTGCATGATCTGACCTCGGGATTGATCCTTGAAATTAAGGGCGCCAAGCGTACCACAGCGCGGCGGGAAACCGGCAATGTCATGCAAATCAACATATTGCCCAGGCGTTCAAAGTTTATCTAGACAAGCCTTGTGTCTAGGCTTATAACTGCATCACAAAGTTTTGGGTCCGCAGGAGCGCCGACTGGCAGGAGACCTGGATTCTGGTCATAATGCCCCGCTACCGCAGATTAGTCTGATTATAAGCACAAGCAGGAGCCACACCTTGGTCGCTGTTTCGCTAACACCCCATATCGAAAACGTGGACGAGTTCCTGGTCCACTGCCACCGCCGCCGCTATCCCGCAAAAAGCACCATCATCTACGCTGGCGATAAAAGCGATTCCCTCTACTACATCGTCAAGGGTTCCGTGACGGTATTGATCGAGGATGATGAAGGCCGGGAAATGATCGTGGCCTATCTGAACGATGGTGACTTCTTCGGAGAGATGGGCCTGTTTGACGAGCGGGATTCCCGCAGCGCCTGGGTCAGGGCCAAATCCGAATGCGAGGTTGCCGAGATCAGCTACGGCAAGTTCCAGGAGTTGTCCGAGTCCCATCCGGAATTCCTGTTTGCACTGGGCAGCCAGATGGCCCGCCGCCTGCGCGCCACCACCCGCAAAGTGGGCGACCTGGCGTTTCTGGACGTAACCGGCCGGGTGGCGCGTACACTGCTGGACCTCTGCAAAGAGCCGGACGCCATGACCCACCCGGACGGGATGCAGATCAAGATCACCCGCCAGGAGATCGGCCGTATCGTGGGCTGTTCGCGTGAGATGGTGGGCCGCGTGCTCAAAACCCTTGAAGACCAAGGGCTTGTATTGGTGAAAGGCAAAACCATGGTGGTTTACGGCACCCGTTGAGTTTTTGTTGTTTGAATCGATTATAGAAAACCCCGCAAATGCGGGGTTTTTTAGTTCAGTAGTTGCTGCAAGTTGCAAAAAAGTGGCACAGGGTCTCCGGGCCTTGGGGTGGGGTAGCGCACAAGAACGTGCGCGGCAGGGATGCCGCGCCCGAGCCCCCAAGGACGACCCACAGGGATGTGGGAAGTGTCCCGGAGCGCCGGGAGCGCGTAGGGGCCGGGTTCACGGCGCTTCTTGTGCGCTACCCCACCCCAAGGCCTCACTCACCAAATGACAAATGGCCCAATAATCAAGCAAAGAAGGTCTTTAAAGCTACGCCCGGATCTTCGGCTCGCATAAAGGCTTCACCCACCAAAAATGCATTGACGTTTTTGCTCCGCATGGCCTGCACATCAGCGGGAGAAAGGATGCCGCTCTCAGTGACGACAATGCGCTCATTGCCGATCTTGTCGAGCAGTTTGTAGGTGGTATCGAGCGTGACCTCAAAGGTGTGCAGGTTGCGGTTGTTGATGCCGATGAGCTTGTTGGGCAACTCCAGCGCAATATCCAGCTCCTTGTCGTCGTGGACCTCGACCAGTACATCCATGCCCAGTTCGTGGGCAAGCAGGTTGAGCGCCTTGAGTTTTTGCGCATCCAGCGCGGCGGCGATGAGCAGCACACAGTCGGCGCCGATGGCGCGGGCCTCGTAGATCTGGTATTCGTCCACCAGGAAATCCTTGCGGATGGCCGGCAGGTTGGTGGCGGCGCGGGCCTGTTGCAGGTATTCATCAGCGCCCTGGAAAAAATCCACATCGGTCAGGACCGACAGGCAGGCGGCACCGCCTTTTTCATACGAGCGGGCGATATCCCCGGGAGCGAAATGTTCGCGGATGACGCCCTTGCTGGGTGAGGCTTTTTTGATTTCGGCGATCACCCCCGACTTGCCAGCGGCGATCTTATCGGTGATGGCCTGCACAAAACCGCGCGCCTGATCCTGATGCAGAATCCGCTGCTGCAAATCCGCCAATGACGTATGTTGCTTGCGCTCGGCGATTTCTTCCCATTTGCGGGCGATGATCTTGCGCAAAACTGTGGGTGTATCTGACACGCTTAAACTTCCTGCAATGACTACTTGAGGTATTGGGTGAATGCCGCCAGTTCGCGGATTTTTTCGCCCGCCAGGCTGCTGCCGATGGCGTCGCGCGCCATTTCCACACCGTCCGCCAGGGTCGTGGCCACACCGCTCACATAAATGGCGGCACCGGCGTTGAGGGTGATGATGTCGGCGGCCTTTTCGGCGTACTGGCCACGGCGGTTGCCGAGGGCGTCCTTGATCAACAACAGGGAATCATCAGCGGTCTGCACCGACAGGCCGATCAGGCTCTTGCTCTGCACACCGAAGTCTTCCGGTTTGATGGTGTACTCGATGATTTCGCCATTTTTCAATTCCGCCACCTGGGTTTCGGTGGCGAGGCTGATTTCATCCAGGCCGTCTTTGGCATGCACCACCATCACATGCTCGCTGCCAAGACGGGCCAGCACCTCGGCCATGGGACGGCACAGCGCGCCGTTGAACACGCCGATGACCTGGCGCTTGACGTTGGCCGGGTTGGTCATGGGGCCAAGCATGTTGAAGATGGTGCGCAGTCCCAGTTCCTTGCGCGGGCCGATGGCGAAACGCATGGCGCTGTGATGCGCCGGTGCAAACATGAAGCCGACACCGATTTCCTTGACGCAACGGGCCACCTGCTCGGGTGTGATATCCAATTTGATGCCCGCCGCCTCCAGCACGTCGGCACTGCCGACTGAACTGGATACCGAACGGTTGCCATGCTTGGCTACGCGGCCACCGGCAGCGGCCACCACAAAGGCGCTGGCCGTGGAAATGTTGAACAGGTTAGCACCATCGCCGCCGGTGCCGCAGGTATCCACCAGATACTCCGCATCTACCTCCACCTTGGTAGAGAGTTCACGCATGACCATGGCGGCACCGGTGATTTCATCGAGCGTTTCGCTTTTCATGCGCAACGCCACCAGAAAACCGCCGATCTGGGCGGGCGTTGCCACACCGGTCATGACTTCGCGCATGACCGATGCCATTTCGTCGGTGGTCAGGTCGATCTGCGCGACCAACTGATTGAGTGCTTGTTTGATATCCATTGCCTGGTACCTGGGTTGCTGCCTGGAAGTCCCTCGGAAAAGAGGTCTTCCAGGTTGTGCAGTTATTGTGATTAGACCCTGAAAGAGTAAAGGGTTAACGGCGTCCCTGCAAAAAATTGTTCAACAGCTCGTGCCCCTGCTCCGAGAGGATGGATTCCGGGTGGAACTGCACGCCCTCCACGGCCAGGGTTTTGTGGCGCACCCCCATGATTTCACCCATGCCGCCATCGGGATTCTGCGTCCAGGCGGTAATTTCCAGGCAGTCGGGCAGGCTTTCCTTGTCGATCACCAGGGAGTGGTAGCGTGTGGCCTGGAGCGGATTCTTCAGGCCGGTGAACACGCCCTTGCCGGCATGGAAAACGGGCGAGGTTTTGCCATGCATGACCTGTGGCGCACGAATCACTTTGCCGCCAAACGCCTGGCCAATGCTCTGGTGCCCCAGGCAGACGCCCAGCAGGGGAATCCGCCCGGCAAAGTGGGCGATGACATCCAGGGAAACGCCCGCCTCGTTGGGTGTGCAGGGACCGGGGGATATCACGATCTTCTCCGGCGCCAGGGCGGCGATGTCGTCCAGGGTGATGTCGTCGTTGCGCACCACCTTCACCTCGGCGCGTAGCTCACCCAGGTATTGCACCAGATTGTAGGTAAAGGAGTCGTAATTATCGATCATCAGGATCATGTCGGTTCTCCCACCATATCCACCGCCTTGAAAATCGCGCGCGCCTTGTTCATGGTTTCTTTCCATTCCAGCGCGGGCACGGAATCGGCCACCACACCGGCGCCGGCCTGCACATACAGCCTGCCGTCCTTGATGACGGCGGTGCGGATGGCGATGGCGGTGTCCATATTGCCGTTCCAGGCGATATAGCCCACGGCGCCGCCGTAGATGCCGCGTTTTTCGCTTTCCAGTTCGTCGATGATTTCCATGGCGCGGATCTTGGGCGCGCCGGACAGGGTACCGGCGGGCAAGGCCGCGCGCAGCACGTCCATGGCCATGAGGCCGGGCTTGAGCCGGCCCGTGACATTCGAGGTGATGTGCATCACATGCGAGTAGCGCTCCACCACCATTTTGTCGGTCAGGCGCACGCTGCCGATATCGGCCACACGACCCACATCGTTGCGGCCCAGGTCGATCAGCATCAGGTGCTCGGCGATTTCCTTGGGATCATTGACCAGTTCGGTTTCCAGCGCCCTGTCTTCCTCGGGGGTGTGTCCGCGGCGGCGGGTGCCGGCGATGGGCCTCACCGTGACCTGACCATCCTCCAGGCGCGCCAGGATTTCCGGGCTGGACCCCACCACCTGGTGGTCGCCCAGATCGAGGAAGTACATATAAGGCGACGGATTGAGGTTGCGCAGCGCACGGTACAAATTGAGCGGCTCGCCGGCAAAATCGATGGCAAGGCGCTGGGAAATCACCACCTGCATGCAATCGCCCGCCAGCACATAATCCTTGATGCGATCGACCGAGTCCTGGAAGCGCGGCTCACCCGTGTTCGAGCGGAAACGCTGCTCGCTGGTGCCATTCATCCCCAAACCCAGCGGCGGTGTTTCAGGCACCGGACCGCGCAAGCGGGACTCCAATTGATCCAGACGCTGGTTGGCCAGGACATAGGCATTGGTGATCTCGGGATTGGCGTGCACCACAAAAATCAGCTTGCCCGCAAGATTGTCGAATACCAATACTTCGTCGGACACACACAGCAGAATGTCAGGCGTGCCGATCACATCCGCTGGCTGGCTGGCCTTGAGGTGGGGCTCCACATAACGCACACAGTCATAGGCAAAGTAACCCACCAGTCCACCGGTGAAACGCGGCAAACCGGGCAGCTCGGGCGCGCGATAGCGCTGCTTGAAAGCTTCGACAAACGCCAGGGCGTCGGCGGTTTCGGCCTCTTCCACCAGCTCGCCATCCCGCTCGACGCGGATGTTGTCGCCGTGGGCTTTGAGGACGGTGCGGGCCGGCAGGCCGATCATGGAGTAACGGCCCCATTTTTCGCCACCCTGCACGGACTCAAACAGGTAGGAATAGGCGCCTCGCGCCAATTTGAGGTAAGAGGATAAGGGCGTATCCAGGTCGGCCAGGACTTCGCGCATCACCGGGATGCGGTTGTAGCCCTGGGCCGCCAGTTGCGTAAATTCTTCGGGTGTCATGGGTTTACCTTTGAGCGCCACGCACCGGGGATGGCGAGGCCGCTTGCTTGCGTTGTGTCGGCTGCACCTGGCCCCGGCTCACCGATCGATGATGCGAGGATCAGTGGACGGAACAGGTACACGGGGAGGGCCCGGGTTTTACAGACCAGTCGGCGGTATCAAGCCAGGCTGCCTGCATCGGGGCAGAGGACTAGCGACGCCATCGGGTGGCGAGAGGACAACGCACTTGCTGAGGCAAACCGGAAGGTTTCACGGGGCTTTCCCAATCAATTCTCAAATCTGAACAAACCAGAGCGCCAGTTTACTCAAAAGCGCCGGGACTGCCTACTCCCCCGGCTGGCGGGCATCGGCCAACGCCAGCTGTTCGCGCATGGCGCGGATGGCGGCGGTGTAATCCGGTGTGCCGAAAATCGCGGAACCCGCCACAAAGGTGTCGGCCCCGGCCTCGGCCAGTTCGCGGATATTGTTCAGGCCCACGCCGCCATCCACTTCCAGGCGTATCTGGCGGCCGCTGGCATCCAGCAGCGCCCGCGCCTCGCGCAGTTTGTCGCGCACGTAGGGAATGAACTTCTGGCCGCCAAAGCCGGGGTTGACCGACATCAGCAACAGCATGTCCAGGTTGCCCAGCAGGTAGCGCACCAGATCGAGGGAACTGGCCGGGTTGAGCACCAGGCCGGGATGACAGCCCCGGTCGCGGATCAGTTGCAGCGAACGGTCCGGGTGGCGGGATGCCTCGGGGTGGAAACTGATCCAGGTGGCACCCGCATCGGCAAACCGGATGATCAGGTCGTCCACCGGTTCCACCATCAGGTGCACATCGATAGGGGCGGTCACACCATACTTGCGCAGAGCCTCGCAGATCATGGGGCCAAAGCTCAGGTTGGGCACATAATGGTTGTCCATCACATCGAAATGGACCATGTCGGCCCCGGCGGCCAGGACCGCATCCACCTCGGCGCCCAGGCGGGCAAAGTCGGCAGCCAGTATCGAAGGTGCTATCTTGTAGTCTCTCGCTGGCTTGTTGTCATGATTGGTGTTTTGCATAAACTCTCTCAACGATCTCTCCCGGATGAAAACGGATGATAACGCGCAAGACACTGGCAGTGTTAACCCTGCTGAACCTGGCCCTGCCGGGCGGCGTGCCGCTGGCCCAGGATGCCGGGACCACGGCCACCACTGACGCCAATGCCGCACCGGCGGCGCCCGATACCCAGGTGGAACCTCAGGCCACGCCAGATGCGCCGCCCTATGCGTCCCGCCATGAGCGCGACCAGCAGCTCCTGGCCCAGGCGCTCGCCGAGGAAATACGCTGGCTGGACACACCGGCCGGGCGGCAGCTCGGGCTCTTCCGTCCGGCTGAAACCCGTGAAAAACGCGGCGCGGTACTGATACTGCAAGGCGCCAGCGACCCGCCATTGCGGCATCCCCTGCTGGAAAACCCCCGCCGCACCCTGCCCCGGCACGGCTGGGCGACCCTGGCCTTGAGCCTGCCGGCGCCCCCGGTATCCTCACCGCCGCCCCGCCCGGCCACAGACATACCGGCACAACCCGGTCTCGCCCCGGAAAACACCCAGAACACGGAAAATACCCTGCCTGCCGCAGAAACACCGGTGGAACCCGATCAACCGCCTGCCTCAACACCCGCCGCTGCCACCACAACCACAAGGGAGACATACATCACCCAGGGCCTCCAGGCCGCGCTGGACTGGCTGGTCGCGGAAAACCTGAGCCCGGTCGTCCTGATGCTTGATGCCAGCCTGGCCCTGGAGGCCCTGGCGGGCCTGCGCCCCCAGGACGATCCCGCCGCCCTGGTATTGCTCAACCTCCAATCCCACACAGCATTCGACCGTCAGCAATTGGATAGCCTGTTCAACAATCCCCGGCTGCCGCTGCTGGATGTCTTTATCATCGGTGGCGACAATCAGCGGCTCAACGACACCCGCCAGCGCCACAAGGCCACAGCCGAACGCCAGCGGCTGGAAAACTACCGCCAGTTGCCCCTGGCCGAGGCATCGCCACTGACCCTGGACGATCACCGCACGCCCTGGGTGGAGCAGCTGCGCGGTTTCATGGAGCTGAAAAAACCACACACTGGCACCCGCTGATCGGCGGACGGCAAGACGTGGTAAGATTCTGCGCCATCGTCAACCCGTCAGGGATCTGCGCGCGAGGATAACAGGCGTGAGCGACAAGCCACCCGTCAACCATAACCCCGATGCTACCCAGGTGCGCACGTCGCCCATTGGGCAGGGGGCCATAGCCCAACCGGCGGATCGGGATATCCCGGCCGGTTCGGATGCACCTGCCGGGCAGGCCACCCAATTCACCCGCTACACAGCGTCAGGCGCCCATTCCACCGGTTTCGATCGCGCGCGGGAGATCGTCCGCCGCACCCTGGACAACAGCGGCCAGCTGCTCAAAAAGCGATTTGTACTCGAGGAGATTCTGGGATACGGCGGCATGGGCACGGTGTACAAAGCCAGCGACCTGCGCAAAATCGAAGCCGAAGACCCCAACCCCTACATTGCCATCAAGGTGCTCAACCAGGATTTCCAAGACCATCCCGACGCCTTTGTCACCCTGCAACAGGAAACCGCCAAGTCCCATACCCTGGCCCATCCCAATATCGTGACCGTGCACGACTTCGATCGGGATGGCGACACCCTCTACATGACCATGGAATTGCTGGAGGGCCAACCGCTGGACCAATTGCTGAAGGTCCACCCACAGGGGCTGAAAAAGCCCCAGGCCATGAAAATCGTACGGGATTTATGCGCGGCGCTGGCCTATGCGCACCAACGGCAGATCATCCATGCCGACTTCAAGCCGGGCAACGTCTTCGTGATGAAAGATGGCAGCGCAAAGGTGCTGGATTTCGGCATCGCCCGGGCGGCGTCCAAGGAGAGCCAGAAACACAAATTCGACGCGGGCCAACTGGGCGCGCTCACACCCGCCTATGCCAGTATCGAGATGGTGGAGGACAAGCCACTGACGTTTACCGACGATGTTTACGCCATGGCTTGCGTGGTCTACGAGATATTTACCGGCCGGCATCCCTATGCCAACCGGTCTGCCTACACCGCCCACCAGCAACAACTCAAACCCAGACGCGTGGATGCCCTCAACAACCGCGAGTGGCGGGCACTCAGCCATGCCCTGGCACTGGAGAAAAAAAATCGGACGCCCGGCATCAGGCAGTTCGTCAGCGAATTTTTCCCGCGCCGTGGAAACCTGGCCCTAAAACTTACATTGGGTTTGGCAGCAGCGGCGCTGGCAGGCGCAGGCTGGTTTGCCTATCAGCAGCACCAGGCACAACTGCAAGTGGCAGCCACTGCCGCTGAAAAACTGCAACAGGCCCAGACCTGCTTTGTGCAGGGCGATTTTGCCTGCAGTGTGGAACAGGCGCGGGTGGTGCTCAGCCTGGAGCCGGACAACGCAATAGCAAGGCAACTGCTCACCAATGCACTGGCCGGCGAAGCACAACAGCAAACCAGCCGCCAGGCCCAGCGCCTGGAACAGGAAGCCCGCCAGTGCCTGCAAGACGGTGATCACGCCTGTGCCCAGCTGAAAACACGCGAACTGCTGAGCCTGCAACCCGACCATCCCCTGGCTCCACAGCTGCTGGAACAGGTACGGCTGGCGGCACTGGCCAGTGATATCCGCGAACAACTGGATCAGGCGGATGATTGCCTGAGCCGCAAAGACCTGGTTTGCGCCAACCGTTATCTGGAGCGCGCCCTGGCACTGGATGCCCTGCACCCCCTGACCCAGGCATTCCAGGCCCGGCTGTTGAACCTCCAGGCCGAAGAGCAACAGGCGGAAGCCAGCCTAAACCAACAGTTGTCACAGGCGATCAGCGCGGGGGAAGCCTGCCTGCGCCAGCAGAATTTCACCTGTGCCCTGCAACAGGCGGAGCGGGCGCTGGCATTGAACGCCCAATACGCGCCAGCGGTGACGCTCCAGGAGTCCGCGCGCCAGGGACAGCGTCAGGCGCGGGAAACGGAAGCCAGGGTCGCGGCCATCCTGGAAGAAGCCAAAGTATGCATGGACCAGCAAAAAAATTATTCTTGCGCGATTGCCAAGGCCGAAGCGGCACTGAATCTGATTCCCAACCACGAGGAAGCCAGGCTCATCAGGAAAAATGCGTTGGAGATCCAACAACGCCTTAAGGAAACCGGTTTTACCATTCGTTGATAACCATGAGGCTATTATGAAAAAAATCATTGTTTTTCTGATCGCTGCCTGCTTTGCAACCAGCAGCAGCCTGGCGAATCCCCTGAAAGATTTAACCAGCAAAAAAAATCGCGACAAGCTCAAGACGGTCGCGACCGTGGTTGCCGTTGTGGTCGCCGCCAAGCTGATTGCCGACATGGTGATTGAACAGCGTTCCAAAAACGTGTCAAAGGAAGACAAGGTTGCCAAAGAATACAAGGACAAGCACCAGGAGCTGCCCGCGGAGCCAACCGTTACCCGCTATGTCACCGAGACCGATCCGGGCAAGGTGGTCGAAGTGGGCAAGAAGATTGTCATTCGCTCCGATATCGTGGTCGTGCCGGGCAGCAAAACCAAGCAGACAGTGATTGAAGAACGTATCGTGATTTTTGACAACGAGGATCACAGCAAGCCGCTGAACACATTGACCAAGAATGTGAACGGCAAAACCAAACGCGCCGGCCATTATCAAAATGAATTTTCCTTTACCCTGCCGGAAGGCTTGCCTCAGGGGGTATACCCCATCAAAACCGAACTACTGATCAATGGAACAGCCGTGGAAACGGCCAGCAATGATATTCAACTGGTGATGATTCTGGATACGCAGGGCCAGCAATTACTGGCACTGGCCTATTGATGAATAATGGGATAAACCTGCTGGCACCGACAGGCTTATCCCATATGCCAGAAAACCTCTGAAAAATGCTGGCAACGCAGGTAATTTTTCAGAGGTTCCCTAAAGCTGCTGATCGCGGTCGCGGAAACCGAGTAGATACAAAATTGCATCCAGCCCCAGGGTGGAGATGCTGTGCTCGGCGGAGGCTTTGACCAGGGGCTTGGCACGGAAGGCAATGCCCAGGCCGGCCACACTGAGCATGGGCAGGTCGTTGGCACCATCACCCACCGCGATCACCTGTTCGAGCGCGATGCCCTCCTGTTTGGCCAGCATGGCCAGGAGTTCGGCCTTGCGCCTGCCGTCCACAACTTCGCCCACCACCCGCCCGGTGACCTTGCCATCGACGATATCCAGCTCGTTGGCATAGACGTAATCGATGCCGAGTTTTTGTTGCAGGAAGCGACCGAAATAATTGAACCCACCGGACAGGATCGCGGTTTTATAGCCGAGTTTTTTCAAGGTGCCGATCAGCGTTTCGGCGCCTTCTGTCAGGCGCAGGCTGGCGGCAATACCGGCGAGCACGGATTCATCCAAGCCCTTGAGCAGGGCCATGCGCCGCGCAAAACTCTGTTTGAAATCCAATTCGCCACGCATGGCCGCTTCGGTGATGTCGGCCACCTGGGTACCTACACCCGCGGCCTTGGCGAGTTCGTCGATGACCTCCGCGTCGATCAGGGTCGAGTCCATGTCGAAACACACCAGGCGGCGGTTGCGGCGATAGACCGTATCCCGCTGGAAAGCGATATCCACTTCCAGGCGGCTGGACAGCTCCATGAAATCCGCCCGCAGAGCGGTGACATCCCCCGGCATGCCGCGCACCGAGAATTCCACACAGGCCTTGCTGCGCTCGTTGATGGCATCGAGGGGAATACGGCCCGAAAGGCGGTTGATATGGTCGATATTCAGGCCATGCCGGGTACTGATGGCGGTCAGTTCGGCGATCTGCGCCGCGCTGACCTGGCGGGCAAGCAGGGTGACGATGTAACGGGCCTTGCCCTGCTGCTCCACCCAGTGGTGGTAGCTGTCCAGGGTGATGGGCTGGAAACGCACCTGGATGCCCAGCTCGGCGGTGTCCCGGCTGATGTCGGCCAGCAAGGCATCCCGCTCGGCGGAAGGTAACTTGAGCTCCACCAGGATGCCCAGCGCCAGGGTGTCGTGGATCACCGCCTGGCCGATATCCAGGATATTGGCCTGGGCGCGCGCCAGGATACGGGTAATGGCCGAGGTGACGCCGGGCTTGTCATGGCCCGAGGCATTGATCAGGAAAATATCGCTCACAATCTCTCACTTGCTGCCGCCACGGCGGACACTGGATTCCGGAAGGGCGGCATTCTAGCGTAAAGGGACTGGCAACGTCAGGATGGCGGCGCGGGGACTTCACGGCCCGGTCCCAGTTCCGGCGGCTGGCAACGCAGATAGTTTTTGCATAGCCTGCTAAAATGGCGCCCATCTCGGCCAGCCGGACGGCCATCACACATTGCGGATAACAGCCCAGACCATGCCCTTTACCCACCTCTACCGCGCCTATCCCCAATTGAGCCTTTGCACCCTGCTGCTTCTGCTGCTGGGCCTGCTGGGCGCGGGACTGCACCTGTATATCAGTGATGGCCAGCAGCGGGCACAGATGGAAACCTATGGCCAGGCCCTGGCCCGCGCCGCCGCCAGGCAGGCTGCCGAGCCCGTTCTCGCCCAGGACATGATCAGCCTCCAGGCCATCCTGCAGGACATCACCCGCAACCCCCGCGTCACCGGCGCCACCGTGCATAACCTGGAAAACCAGCTTCTGGTCCAGAGCGGCCACAGCCCCCACCAGGCTACCGGTGGGCGGCGCTTCCACTTCACCGCGCCCATCGCGCTGCACAACAACATCGCCGGCTACCTGCAAGTCACCCTGGAGCTGCCCGCCCAATCCCGCATGGAGCAGCAGTTCCTGGTGATCTGGATCAGCGCCCTGGCGCTGGCGCTGTTGATCATCTGGTGGTCCATCCAGATGCAGTGGTGGCGCAACCTGCGCGACAAGCTGCCATCCCCCGGCAAGCTGGTGTTCACCATGATCGAGAAGCTGCCCGAGATTCCCGAGGCACCCCTGGAGCCCGAACCCAGCGAACCGGACCCGGAACCCGTTACCCAGGTCGCCGTGCGTCTCCATTTGCAGATCACCAACCTCACCCGCTTGTACCAGCAGCTCAACAGCGATACCTTTGCCGGCCTGCTGCGCCGTTTCGACCGCCAGTTGCAGGATGTACTGATCCTCTACCGCGGTCAGCGGTTGATGCTGAATGACCAGGTGCTGGTGATCGACTTTATCGGTGAATCCCCGGCGGACTGTGGTTTTCGCGCACTCTGCTGTGCGCAGCTGCTGACGCGCCTCTGCACGGCGGCGCCCAGCCCGCGCCTGCAACTGGCCGCGCACATCCATCCGGTGGCGGTGGGCGCCCATTACCTGGGCCAGTCCCTGCTGAAGGATTTTGTCGCCCAGCAACAGGAAGCCCGGCCGGAAACCCCCGGCGACATACTCATCAGCCGCCAGCTGCTGGATGACAGCCTGTTGGCCCACGCCGAGATCGCCCCCGACAGCGGCAAACTGCTGGCCATCAAGGCGCCTTACCAGGAACTGCTGGACAAGCAGGAAGCCTCGCTCATCAACAGGCTGTAACACAGCGGTAACCGGACAGTCACAGACGAGTCACATCCCGGTCATATCCTGTGCGGGCATAGTCCTGTACAGGGTTGATCCACCATGCTCAACATCGAACAATCGGTCGTCAATAAATTTCCCGGCTTTGCCAGGCGCGCGCCGCTGATCCGCAACTCCACCCTGAGTATCCTGCGCCGGCTCACGCGCGAGCAGGAAATCAACCGTTTCCTGCGCGAGAACCAGGGCAACTGCGGCATCGACTTCATCGACCGCATTTTTGATTATTTCCAGTTCAGCTACAGCGCCAGCCGCCGCGAACGGGACAACATTCCGGCCCAGGGGCGGGTCATCATCATCGCCAATCATCCCATAGGCTCACTCGACGGCCTGGCGCTGTTGCGGCTGGTCAGCGAAGTCAGGCGCGACGTGAAGATCGTGGCCAATGACATGCTCATGGCCTTCGAGCCGTTGCGGGAACTGCTGCTGCCGCTCGACAACATGACCCACGGCGCCTACCGCCAGAGCTACAAAGCGATCCTGCAAGCGCTCAACAACGATGAGGCGGTGATTATTTTTCCTGCCGGGGAAGTCTCCCGCGCGAGCCCCCAGGGCATCCGCGATGGCAAATGGCAGGCGGGTTTTCTCCACTTTGTACGCAAGACCAGGGCGCCGTTGCTACCGATTTTCGTGTCCGCCAAGAATTCGCTGCTGTTCTACAGCGCTTCCATGATCTTCAAACCCTTCGCCACCGCGCTACTGGCCCGCGAAATGTTCAACAAACGTTCCGGCGAAATCCAGTTCCGGGTCGGCGAGATGATTCCCCACCATGCGCTGGAAAATGATCAACTGGCCGACAAGGCACTGATCAAACGCCTGAAAAAACATCTCTATAAAATCGGCAAGAATAAAAAAGCCATTTTCGTCACGGAAAAGACCATTGCACACCCGGAAGACCGGGGCGCCCTGAAAAACGAACTCAAGACAGCACAACTGATCGGCGCCACACGCGATAATCACAAGATATTTCTGTGCGACTACGCACACCACCCCAGTGTGCTGCGCGAGATCGGCCGCCTGCGCGAGCAAACCTTTCGCCTGGTGGGGGAAGGCACCGGCAGCCGCCGTGACCTGGATAAATTCGATCACTACTACCGCCATCTGGTGTTGTGGGATGAAGACAAGCTCTGCATCGCAGGCGCCTACCGGCTGGGCGATTGTGCCAGCATCCTGCACGAGCAGGATATCGGCGGACTCTATACCACCGACCTGTTTCACTACCGCGGCAGTGCACGGGGTTACCTGGAGCAGGCGATAGAATTGGGACGCAGTTTTGTACACCCGGATTACTGGGGAAAAGCCAGCCTGGATTACCTGTGGCAGGGCCTGGGGGCTTTCCTGTCCCACAACCCCCACATACGTTATGTCCTCGGCCCGGTCAGCATGAGCGCCAATTACCCGCAGACCTTGCGCGACCTGGTGGTTTTTTATTATCAACGTTACTACACCGCCAGCCCCACCCTGGCCAGTGGACGCCACCCGCACATCATCGACGACGAGCATTACCAGCAATTCCGCCAGGCATGCGTCGACCTGGACCGCGATCAGGCGTTTGAATGGGTCCAGCAGCAATTCCACACGCAGGGCCATAAACTGCCGGTACTCTACAAACAGTACGCGGCACTCTACGAAGAAGGCGGCTACCAGTTGCTAGCCTTCACAGTGGATTCGGATTTCGGCCACTGCCTGGATGGCCTGTTCATGGGCGACCTGACCAAAATGAAGGCCAGCAAAAAGCAACGGTATTTCACAACGGTCAGTCCAGTCGTTCAGCCAGCGCCGGAAACACACTGCTGAGTATGCATAATCCTCACCTGGCCCCGGCAGCCGGGGCCAAGAGCCGAATCAACGCAACGCCTCGATGCCCGCACCATAATTGATGTGGAAAGGCGTACCCTCCAGCACCAGTGCGGGCACTGACTTGACGCCCGCCGCCTCGGCTTCACGCAGACGCGCTTTATCAATCCCCAGGTGAACGATCTCCACGTCATAACGTTGCGGGTCCAGGGCCGAGGCGACCTGGCGTTCGGCTTCAACACAAACGGGACATCCGGCATGGTAAAAAGTCGCTTTGTTTTTCATGATATGTCTCCTGTGATTGCAAGAAAGTGAAAAGCACAGGATCATGCTATTCCGCCACAACAGCGGTGCACAGTGGGCACTTTTTGGTGCCCGGGTTACCAAAGGGTGTAATTTGTGGATTTAACAGGAGAAAAAATGTCGCCCGCGAAATCTGCTTACGCACAGCTGGAAGACGTCATCGGCTGCAAATGGTCGGTATCCGTACTGATGGCGATCACTGATGGCATCAACCGTCCCGGTGCACTTGAACGCCATATCCAGGGCATATCCACCAAAATCCTCAGCGAGCGGCTGCGCAAACTCACCGCCTATGGCTTGTTGACCAGGCAGGTATTTCCCGAGGTTCCTCCCAGAACCGAATATCAATTGACGCCCGATGGTAAAAAGCTGATCGACATCATCGCGCAGATCCGACGGCTGGACAGCGATATCAGGCAGGCAACCTGACGTCACACGAAACGCCCGGCAGCTTTCAGGCTGCCCACTCCGCTGGCGCAGTCCTTGGAACACACATCAAAAATGGCCGGGAGCCATTTTCAACGCCGCGCCAGCGGCGGCCCGAAGGGTGGCCGCCAGGGAACGGCAGGCCATAAAAAAACCGCCAGTCAGCAGTTGGCGGTTTTCGGATTCACGCATAAACGCGCATAAAACAGGATGCTGTCAATCCTGGTCATCCAGGGTGAGGATCACGTCGTAGCGCTTTGCATTGATATTGCGGATGGTATAGGTATCACCATCCTCGTCCACCGCCTGCAAATCAAAGGATGGGTTCTTGTAACCGTGCAGGTTGACCTTCACGGTTTCACCATCCAGCAGCACATCCACATCCAGGACGTCCTCCTCCCACTCATCAGAATCCACACTGCTGATATACAGGTGATAGATGTCATAACCGGTTTTATTGGTCACATTGATGTACAACGTACTGGCATGGGCACTAATGGCACCGGCAAAGAACAACACCAATAACAGTGCGATTTTTTTCATATCAAGGGGTCCTTCATGGGGTTTGGTGAAAACAGATTGACGGTAGTCCAGAGAGTTATAGCTCACAGACCAGGAGTACGCCAAAAAACCTGCAAATCCTCCTTTTACCCCCGGCAACCCCCGTAACCCATGGCTGCCACCGGCCTTCCGGATACCCGGATCAGGTGCGGAAACCGGAGGCCGCTGCCTGGTGAATTTTTGTCCGCCACGAACACCTTCCGGCCGGCTAGCCCGATGAAAAACCGCGCAGTTGCCATAATGTGGACCTTGTCACTGAAAAATATAACCCATAGGAAAACTCCGCTTCATACCGGGACACAGGTCCCGAATTTACACAGTCCTGTGAAAAAATTGGGATAAAAAAATGCCAAAAGTGGTCACTTCCTTACCTGAATTCATAGGTATACACTGAATATGCTGTAGGATTCAGTAGTCGTTGTTACTGACTCACAACGCAAGTCTGTCTGTCACCACTACGCTAACCAAAGGAACGTTACTATGAAGACTATTCACATACTGACTGCAACGATCTTGGCATTGGTACTGCTGGGCGGTTGCTCAAAAAAAGAAGACCCCCAAACAACCGGTGAAGCGCTGAAAGAATCGGCGACAGAAACCTGGGAACGGGCCAAGGACCACGCCAATGCCGTAGCTGAAGACACAAAAGACGCTGCCAGAGAAGCCAAAAAAGACACTGAGGATGCCGCCAAACGGGCCGGTGACACCATCAATACCTGGACCGAAGATGCGAAAGACGCCGCGAAAGATGCCGGCGATGCCATCGGCGACGCTGCCAGGGACACCAAGGAAGCTGCTGAAGAAGCCGCGAGAAAAGCCAAAGAAAAAGCACAAGAGCTGGCTGAATAATCCCCTTCACCCCGCCGGGCCGCTCCAGGGCCCGGCTTGCCTTGCCCCGATTTCCGTATTCCCCCCGGATCGTCCCGCCCCAAAGCCAGCCGCGCCCACCCGCGGCATGGGGTAATTGGTGTAAAATTGCCCCCACCCAAACCTACAACAAGAGGTAATCAACCATGAAAATCGCCTTGATGAACGAATTCAGCCAGGCTGGCAAAAACGCCATCATCCTGCAGCAACTGAAAGAGGTCGCTGCCGACCAGGGCCACAGCGTGTTCAACGTCGGCATGAGCGATGACAACGACCACTACCTGACCTATATCCACCTGGGCATCATCGCCAGCCTGCTGCTCAACTCGAAGGCGGTGGATTTCGTGGTCAGCGGCTGCGGCACCGGCCAGGGGGCGCTCATGTCGCTCAATGCCCATCCCGGTGTCGTCTGCGGCTATTGCATCGAGCCCTCCGACGCATTTCTCTTCGCCCAGATCAATAACGGCAACGCGCTGGCCCTGCCTTTTGCCAAAGGCTTTGGCTGGGGCGCCGAATTAAACATCCGTTACATCTTTGAAAAGGCCTTTACCGGCGTGCGCGGCCAGGGCTATCCCGCCGAGCGGCGCGAGTCCCAGGTGCGTAACGCGGGCATCCTGAGCCAGGTGAAGACCGCCCTGACCAAGGAGTACCTGGAGGGGCTCAAGGCGCTGGACCCGGAGCTGATCAGGGTCGCGGTCGGCGGCGAGCACTTCCAGGCCTGTTTCTTCGAGCACAGCCAGGACGAGGCTATCACGGCCTTCGTGCGCGGTTTCACCGGCAAATGATGATGCCTTTTGGCACCCACCCGTAAGTGATAAGCTCGCAGGCTTCGAGTCTGCGAGCTTATCCCATGCACATCCACATCCTCGGCATCTGCGGCACCTTCATGGGCAGCCTGGCACAACTGGCCAAGGCGCAGGGACACAAGGTCACCGGCAGCGACGCCAACGTCTATCCCCCCATGAGTACGCAGCTGGAGGCGGCAGGCATCCAGCTGATCCAGGGGTTTGATCCAGGACAGCTGCAACCCGCTCCCGACCTGGTGATCATCGGCAACGCCATGAGCCGGGGCAATCCCGCCGTGGAATATGTGCTCAACCAGGGCATTCCCTACACATCCGGCCCCCAGTGGCTGCACGATCATGTCCTGCCCGGCAAGTGGGTACTGGCCGTGGCGGGCACCCATGGGAAAACCACCACCAGTTCCATGCTGGCCTGGATCCTGGATTACGCGGGCATGGCACCCGGTTTTCTGATCGGCGGGGTCACCAAAAACTTTCCGACCTCGGCCCGCCTGGGTGAAACCCCGTTTTTCGTGGTGGAAGCCGACGAGTACGACAGCGCTTTTTTTGACAAGCGCTCCAAGTTTGTCCACTACAGTCCGCGCACGGTGATCCTGAACAATCTCGAGTTTGACCACGCGGATATTTTTTCCGACCTGGCAGCCATCCAGCGGCAGTTTCACCACCTGGTGCGCACCGTGCCCGGCGAGGGATTGATCATCCATCCGGCGCAGGACCCGGCACTGGCCGAGGTGATCCAGATGGGTTGCTGGACACCGCGCCAGCCTTTTGCCTTGATGGATGGGCAGCAGGATTCCGGCAGCACAGAGTGGCAGGCGCGGCTGATGGCGGCTGATGGCTCGGCGTTTACCGTACTGCACCATGGACAAGCGGTTGCACAGGTGCGCTGGCAGCAAACCGGCATTCACAACGTCAACAACGGCCTGGCGGCATTGATTGCCGCGCGCCATGTGGGTGTCGAGCCTCACATCGCCGCGGAGGCCCTGGCGTCCTTTGCCGGCGTCAAGCGGCGGATGGAGTGCCTGGCGGATATTCACAGCATCAAAATCTACGATGACTTTGCCCACCACCCCACGGCGATCAAAACCACGCTCGCCGGGCTGCGCGCCAAAGTCGGTACAGAAAAAATCATCGCCATCATTGAACCCCGCTCCAACACCATGCGTATGGGCGTTCATAAGAACGCACTCAACCACAGCTGCACCGATGCCGATGATGTCCTCTGGTACCAGCCGCCCAACGCCGACTGGGCCATGGACGAAATCATCAACGCGAGTCCCGTGCCCGCCAAACTGGTGCACAACCTGGATGAATTGATCCACTGCGCCATCTCGCTCAGCGAGCCCGATACGCATATCGTGATCATGAGCAATGGAGGATTTGGTGGTGTGCATCAGAAGCTGATCGAGCAGTTGACCACGCATGCGCTCTAGGATTTTTCCTATGAAACTGTTTCGATTTGTGCTCGCTTTATTGATTGTCGTGTTGCTGACATCGGCATGTGTTCAGTTGGCTTTTGTACTCGAACCAGGACTGCCCGGCGGGATGAATACACTGGAGGAGCGCCAGGCATTCGTGGAGGCCAACCTGATCCGCTGGCAACTGGGCTGGGTCAACTGGATGATGGCCGCGCTCGGCCTGCTGACTTTTTGCATTCTGTTGTTGCCGTTCATTCCCGCGTCCGAGTGGCGCACCTGTGGCATCCTGTTGGTGGCATTGGGCATAGCGCCGGACCTGAGCGCCGAAGTCATCTTCGCTTTCGTATTGCCACACGCCCACCTCAACGACCCATCGTTGGCCAATTATGCCCTGCTGGAATCGCTCGCTATCCAATTGACCGGCACGCTGGGCAATGGTCTCTATAACCTGGGCGGGCTCCTGCTGAATAGCCTGCTGTTGCAAAATGCCCGTGTGCCGCGCCAACTGATTCTTGTCGGCATACCCGCCTGGTTGCTCGGTATCGGGTTGAGTGTCGCCACCGCCACCCAACAACTGGACCTAGCGACGTTTTTTACCGGAACCGCCATGGTGTGGAGCACCCTGTGGATGCTGGCCATCGCGCTCAAGGTCTTTCGTCAGGAAGACCACTACAGGATCGGTTAAAGAAGCCGTCGCGTGGAATTATTTTTTGCACTTAAACTGTTGCACCTGGGCGCCCTGATCTTCTGGCTGGGACCGAGCCTGGGCGCTTGGCTGGTGTTGCTGGCTCTGCGCAGACATCAGGGAGAGCTCACTCCAGCCACGCACCTTGCCTACCGCGTCTTCCTGCAAATGCTGATGGTGGAACATGTGGCGTTCGTTGTGCTTCTGGCCACGGGAGCAGCTATGGTCTGGCTGGTCTACAGCCTGCAACTGCCCTGGCTGCAATGGAAGCTGTTGTTGGTGCTGGGACTGGTCATTCCCCTGGAAATCGCCGACATCTGGTACGGCAATATCCGGCTGCCACGGATTTTTGCCCGATTCAATGAACAGGGTTATGATTCGCAACAGACACGGATACTGCGTATCTATCATCGCTACATCACCGGTGCCGCCCTGGTGATCATTCCTGTGACTGTCGCGTTGATCATGTGGCTGGTCATTGCCAAACCCGATCTACCCGCCCTGCATTGAGCAGCATCTGAACTGAGAGGCACCTATGGCACAACGCACCATCACCCTCGCCATCACCGGCGCCTCGGGCGCCCAATACGGTTTGCGGTTGCTGCAATGCCTGCTGGCAGCGGATTGCCAGGTCTACCTGCTCTTGTCGAGTGCGGCGGAAGTGGTAATACGCACGGAAACCGAGTTGGAGTTACCAGAAACCGTCGAAGAACAACAATCGTTTTTTGCGCAGCTCTACAGTGCGGACGACGAACAGTTGCAGCTGTTTGCCAGGGATGACTGGTTCGCGCCCGTGGCATCGGGGTCCAGCTCACCCGGCTCCATGGTGATCTGCCCGGCGAGTGGCGGCACTATCTCCGCCATCGCGCATGGTGCCAGCAACAACCTGATCGAGCGCGCGGCCGACGTGGCCTTGAAGGAACGCCGCCAACTGATCCTGGTGCCGCGTGAGACCCCCTACTCACAGGTTCACCTGGAAAACATGCTCAAGTTGACACAGATGGGCGCACTGGTATTGCCCGCCAGTCCCGGCTTTTACATGCAACCGCAAACCATCAGCGAACTGGTGGATTTCATTGTGGCGCGCATACTCGATCACCTCGGCATCCAGCAGGACCTGATGCACCGCTGGGGCGAGGAGTGACCATGGCACTGCCGCAGCAGGTTCGCATCGTCGAGGTCGGTCCACGCGATGGCCTGCAGAACGAACAGCAGGTGATCCCCGCACACGCCAAGATCCGCCTGATCGAGGATCTGGCCGATGCCGGCCTGACCTATATCGAGTCGGGCAGTTTCGTGAATCCCAAGTGGGTACCACAGATGGCGGACAGCGGCGAGGTCTTTGCCGGCGTCCAACGCAAGCCTGGTGTGACCTACGCGGCGCTCACGCCAAACCTGCAGGGTGTCGAACGCGCGCTGGCTGCCGGCGCGACCGAAGTGGCGATCTTTGCCGCGGCATCCGAAGCCTTCAGCCAAAAGAACATCAACTGTTCCATCGCCGAAAGCCTGCAACGATTCGATACGGTGATGGAGATTGCAAAAACACAGCGGTTGCCTGTGCGCGGATACATTTCCTGTGTGGCCGGCTGCCCTTACAGCGGCACGGTCGATCCACACACGGTCGCGGGCCTGGCTCGCGATCTGCTGGCCATGGGGTGTTATGAAATTTCGCTGGGCGACACCATAGGGGTGGGAACCGCCGGGCAAATCCAACAGTTGATCGGCCTGCTGGCAAAGGATATTCCCATCGAAAAACTCGCCGTGCACATGCACGACACCTATGGCCAGGCGTTGACCAATGTCTACGCGGCCTTGCAACTGGGCGTGAGCGTGGTTGATGCGTCAGTCGCGGGATTGGGCGGCTGCCCTTATGCCAAAGGCGCCAGCGGCAATCTCGCCACCGAAGACCTGGTATACCTGCTGAATGGCCTGGGGATCGAACACGGTGTGGATTTGCACAGGCTGATCGCCGCCGGCAACCGGATCTGCGCGCAGCTCGGCAGGACCAACGGCGCGCGGGTCGCCAGAGCCTTCGCCGCGACCTGACGACACCCAGCTGACCGCTTAGGGAACCTCTGTCTGCGCGGCGCCTTTTTTCAAATCCTCGATACTCAACCACAGCTCTTTACGATGCAGCGGCGTCGCCTTGGGGAGATAGGGATTGTTGATATGGATAGCGCGGCGGTTGGGCAGGTCCGCGATCTGGATGACATCGCGGACTTCCTTGCTGCCATAAAAGTAGCGATCAAAACTGCCATCGGCGATGGCGGCTTCCAGGCCCGCCTCTATATCCTTCGCCAATTGCGGGTAACCCTTGTGCACAAAAAAGTAGGTTGGCAAGGGATAGACCAGCACCAGGTTTTTCTCGACGGTCAACGCCAGGTGGTTGAAGGCGGCTATCTCATTCCAGGCCTCGTTGGCGCCACGGGGAAAGGCATCGAAGCGTTCACCATCCACCATGTAGAACAGGCTGTCTTTCTTGGTGGCCTTGATAACCGTGAGTCCCGCCTGCTCGAGAATACTCGCGTCCTGCCAGCTGCGCCCCTGACCGAAGGTGATGCGCTTGAGGTCATCCAGGCTGTGCACCGCATCAAACCTGGCCTGATCACCGCGGCGGATGATGAAGACCCGGTGACTCATCAGGCCGCGATAGGCATCGATGCGCACCGGAATAAAATCGGTTTCCATCTGTTCCGAGGTGCCGCCCCACATCAGCGACAGGCTGCCCGCCTTGACGGACTCCATCTGGCGCGGCCGGGAATAGGTTTCGTCGGTGGTGCTGTAGGTATAAGGCTTGCCGCTGTAATCCAGGGCCAGCTTCAACAGGCCCTGCATATAGCCGCTGCCCAGATTGGCGGGCTTGTTGTAGACGATCTGGTGATGCTCAGCAGCCTGCAGCCAGGGGGCGACAGCCAGGCACCCCAGCAAAAACAACAGCTGCCCAACGCCAGTGTGGTTGATTGGCGACATGGGGTTCTCTCACAGTATTTTGTTGTAATAACCGGACAGGTCATCAGACCTGTCCGGGTCAGTCAAGGAAACTCTAGCACACCCCACGAGCCCGCAAGGCCCCGGCCCTCATTGAACGCGCAGACTGCGGGACACCGTGCGCAATTCCGCGTATTTATCGCTGAAGCGGGAACTCAGGCTCCAGCCGATGATTTGGTAGAACGCGTCTTCGCGCTCCACCAGGGTGATGAGATAGGTGATCTTGATGTTGTCCACGCTGCCTTGCAGCACCCGCTGATACGCGGGCCAGCCATCGATCACCATGGGGTTGAGGTCGCTGGCGAAACGCGGATTGTCGATATTGCCCGACATGGTGCCCAGGATGAGGTCGGCGTATTCATCCAGCGTGGGCGGCTCATCGAAATCCACGAACGAATCCTCGATCACGATCACATACCCTTCCTGGAGCAGGTTGGCCGCCCCCAGGCTGGCATCCTCGTTGAGTGAATTGTTCTGGCGCCAGCTGTTGGGCACCTCCAGGGAAATACGCCTGTCGTTGCTGTACAGGCGTTTGACGGTAGACTGGCTGGCCGCCTGTGTCGCATCGCGGCACTCCGGGGAGCGATAGCGGTTCACAACGGTTCCGCCCGTACACGACCAGGTAAACAATTCACCGGACCGCTCCGGTACCCAGATGATGGTGGAGTCAGCACCGAGTACTTCATAGGTGGCGACCAGTTGTCCATCCGCCCCCAGCTCCAGGCGCTTGAGGTGGCTGTCCGAAGGCGGTGGAGGCAGGCTGAGTTCGCCCGCCCCGCTGGGAAAGCGCCCTTCGCGCCGGGTGAAGGATTCTATTTGCTGGCGCGCCTGGCTTATCACAGGTGCAGACGCGCTGATGCGCGCCCGCTGGGTGTAATCCTGGTACGCCGGCAGAGCGATAGCGGCCAGTATGCCGCTTACCATGATGAAGGCCATAACCGCGATGGCAATACCGGCCACCAGCCCCACTCCGCTTTTGGGCACCTGGCCGTATTTGCGCTCCCAGGTCTCCCTGGGTGTCAGCCAGAACACAAAAGCTTCGATCAGCGAGATGATACTGGGTATCAGGGTGGCCCAGAAAATCAGGTAGAAAATACCCCACCATTGGCCGAGGTAAAACCGGTGGACCCCCAGTCCTCCCACGAAAAACGCCAATACCCCGGCAACCACCTTGTCCTTGCTGACATATTCCTGCTGCCGGGTACCGCAACGGGGGCAGGCCAGAACGCCAACCACGAGCGCTGACCCGCAACGGCTGCAATAGCGGGTATCCGCGGTGGCTGCGGCCGGAGCGGCATAAGGGGAACCAATTGGCGATGGCGCGGCGGTGGCCGGCGTAATGAGGGGACCAGCGGAGGGTTCAACAATGGGCTCGAGGCTCAATTCCGGTGCAACGGCAACTAGATCGCAGAGCCCACCGGCTTCGGTGATGACCCGCTGGTACTGGCGGGCACGCGCATCATCCACACCCCGCTTCACCAGGCTGCGTGGCCTGGCCAGCATGGCTTCGATATGGGCGGGCTCGCGCTTGAATACCTGGGCGAGATTCCGGATGACCTGACTGCGGGCCAGGCCGGGCTGTACATCACCCAGCAGATAAACATCAAAACGTGTTTCCATCATTTTTATTCGAGACTCCCCGATGACAAAACCCCTGTATGAAATCCATTATCAACGCCACCGGAGACGCTGGCAAATGGTCAATTCAACTGCTGATACAGCCATTGCATCAATTGGGGCATGGGCAGGGCGCCCGCCACGCGGGTCTGTTCCTGGCCGTCACGAAACAGGATCAGGGTGGGAATGCTGCGAATCGCCCATTGCTGGGCAATGCCGGGGTGATCCTCGGTATTCAGCTTGGCAAAACGCAGGCCGGGCTCCAGGCGCGCGGCCGCCTCGGCAAACACCGGCGCAAAGCCCTGGCAGGGGCCGCACCAGGGCGCCCAGCAATCCACCAGTACCGGAATCTGGTTGCCCGTGAGCGTGGGTTGCAGGTTGTCAGCATTCAATTCCAGCGGCTCGCCCACGAACAGGGGCTGTTTGCAGCGTCCGCACCTGGGCTGGTCCTGCAAGCGCTCATCCGGCAGACGATTATTGGCCTGGCAGTGGGGGCAGTTGATTTGCAAACTGGACATGGACACCTCGGTATGTGACTGATTGTGCAGATATGGCGCTCGCCCGGTCAAAAGCAAGACGCGCGCAGGTAAAATCCGCTGTCATTGTATGAGGAACCCCTATGAAACCCACCGACCTCGATCCCAAGACCCAGGAACAACTGGAAGCCGCCGCGTTTCGCCGCCTGCTGGCGCACCTTGCCGAACGCAAGGACGTGCAAAACATCGATCTGATGAACCTGGCCGGTTTTTGCCGCAACTGCCTGAGCAAATGGTACGCCGCCGCGGCCAGTGATCAGGGGCTGGAACTGGACTACGACGCCGTGCGTGAGCGTATCTACGGCATGACTTACGCGGAATGGAAGGAAAAATACCAGAAATGAAGTGACCCGCTCCTGACGCCGGGCAGCAGGCACCGCACAGGCGGCGCCTGGGAGACATGCCCTCTATTTCAGACGATAGGCCGTGACCGAGTCCTTGAAGAAATTGGGTATGTAGACGATGGATTCTTCATGGTTGAAGCCGATATCGGCCGTGTTGATACCCGCCTCGCGGGAATCCAGCAACTTCTCCAGGCGGCCGTCGGCATGGACAAAATACACCAGACCCTGCCAGCAGGAGACGATGAACTCACCCGGCGCCGTCGGCTCGACGCCATCGATAGGCGCTTCGAATCCCTTGGCGATGGGCAGCAGGTTCTTGTCGCCGTCCACCAGCCACAACGTATCGCCAGCGCCAACCACCAGGAGGCTGTTGGTCAGTGACTTGAGGCCGTTGGCCGCATTGATGTCTTCAAGCCAGGTATCCACGTCCCGCTCGACGATCCGGTGAACCTTGTTGGTCCGGGTATCCGACACAAAGACCTCGCCGCGCAGGTTGACGGTGACATCGTTCAAAAACACCGCGCCGGGCACGGGCACCTTGTAGAGCACATCGCCACTTGCGATGCTGATGACGACCAGTTCGGTCAGGTCGGCCACGTAGAGGTTATCGCCCATAAAGGCCATGCCCTTGGGGGCGTTAAGTCCGCGCACCCAGTTGCGGTCGATGATACTGCCGTCAAGTCCGAGCTTGGCGACACCGCCCTGCCCATCCACACCGGCGGGTTCTCCCTCGATTTCCGATACAAAAAGGAATGACTCGTCATCCTGCTGATAAAAAAGGACGGATTCGGGCGTGCGCAATCCCTCGGTGAGCCAGATTTGTTCCAGCGAGCGGGTATTGGCAGCGTTAACCTTGAAGGCCAGCAGCAGGCCCAATGCGATAATCAGGGGTCTCATTGTTGTTATACCTCCATAATCAATGACGACACAGTCCTGTGCCGGGGACGTTATCACGGCTCATCTTGTCATGACGGACACCTTTACCCACCGCGCCTTGATCTTTCTTTGCGAAAACTTACGCAACCCCGTGGCTGACGGCCGGCAACGGCGGGTTTGCGATCATGGAGGCGAGTCTCTAAGCTATGGACCGGGCGGCTCGGACGCCCGCCTTCCAGACTCCGTTATCGAGGCATCCGCCCAGACATGAAACCCACCATCAAAGATGTTGCCAAGCTCGCAGGCGTCTCGTTCAAAACCGTGTCGCGGGTGATCAACCGCGAGGCCTCGGTCGCCCCGGAGCTTCAGGACCGGGTCTGGCAGGCCGTCAAGGAACTCAACTACCAGCCCAATCTCTCGGCCCGCCTGCTGCGCGGCACGGCCTCCTCCATCGGATTCATCTACGACAACCCCAACAGCAACTATGTGATCGACATGCAGCGCGGGATTCTCGGCGAATGCCGCCGCCAGGGGTACGAGCTGGTCATCCACCCCTGCAACTCCAAGGCGGAGGACCTGATCGACGAGATATTGAGCATGGTGGACCGCAGCCGGGTGGGCGGCCTGGTGTTGACGCCACCCATGTCGGAAATGCCCGATGTGCTCAATGCGCTCTCCAAGCGCAAGATCAAACTGGTGCGGATACTGTCGGGTACCCAGCCACCGGATGACAAGTCTCCCTGCATCTTCGTGGACGACCGCACGGCCGCCTACCGCATCACCCAGTACCTGATCGACCTGGGGCACAAGGCCATCGCCTTCCTCGGCGGCGACGAGGACCACAAATCCAGCGGCGAGCGCTACGAAGGCTACAAGCTGGCGCTCAAGGACAATCGCATCACCCTGGATAAAAAACTGGTGGTGAATGGCGAATATTCGTTTGAATCGGGGGTGAAGCGCACCCGCCAGCTGCTGTCCGGCGATCACCGCCCCACGGCGGTTTTTGCCTGTAACGACGAAATAGCCGCGGGTACCCTCTTCGCGGCCCGCATCCTCGGTGTGGAAGTGCCACAGCAATTGTCCATCGTCGGCTTTGAAGACAGCCCCTTTTCCCGTCAGGCCTGGCCCAACCTCACCACCGCCCAGCAGCCCAACGCCACCATCGCCCAGCGGGCCACGGAATTGTTGATTACCTGCATTCGCGACAAGGGTGGAAAAGTGGAGAGTGAGGGTTTCTATCCGCAACTGATCGTGCGCGACTCCACCTGCCCGGCGCCAGGGCGCCGCTGAGTTCAGAACAGAATTTTCGCCCGCAGGCTCTCGGCCCTGTCAGCCATGCGCCGGGCCGTGCGCTCGTCACCCAGCGCCTGGTAAACCGCTTCGCCCAATTGATAAAAGCGCGGTTCATCCTTGCGTTTGCGGATGGCCCTGGTCAGTAATTGCCGCGCTGCCTCGGGTTGCTGGTTTTGCAATTCGGTGCGCGCCCGATTGTAGAGATAGTAAGGATTGTTGTCCCTGTGCCGCTGGGCCCGCTGCAGAAACTGCGCGGATTTTTCTTCCTGCCCCATGCGCCGGTAAAGGCCGCCGAGATTGCTGATGATCGTCTGGTCCCTGGGGTCCAGTACCAGCCCTTTCAGGTAGGCCGCCTCCGCTTCCGGCAGATAGCCAAGGCGGCGGTAGAGGGTAGCCATGTTGCTCCAGATGTAACTCTGCCGGTCATCCTGCAACAACGCCTTGCGCAGATGCAGGAACGCCTGGACGTGATCGCCATCGGCGGACAATTCCATGCCTCGATTGCTGTAGAACTGCGCGGCCACCAGGTCTTCGCTGATCAGCCGCTGCGTGTAGCCGGGGCTGTAGCGCTCCATTTCCAGATCGATGATCAGGTTGTCCCCCATCCCCAGGCGGACCTGTACATTGACATGCCGCATGAACAGAAAGGCGTCCTCCTCGCGCAATCCCCAATCGGGCGGAATATCCACTTCATTGACATTCGCAACGAGCCCGAGGTGGCGCGCCATGGCGACATAGATCAGCGAGAAGCTCACACAATTGATCTCGCGCCGCAGGAATGCCTCCTGGGGCGGGGCGGTGACCAGCGCGTTGTACCTGAGCCCATAACCGCCCTGGGTCGTCGGCAGCAGGAGCGCGTAATGCAGGGCCTCTGCCCGCGGGTAGGCCCGCCGGTGCCTGGCAGTGGCCTTTTCCGCAAAGGCCTTCATGTCGGGTGTCAATTCAAAGAGTGCGTAATCCGGCAGCTCTTCTGGCCGCCAGTGATGGCCCAGCACCGGTTCGCCGGAGAGAACCTTCTCCAGCAGATGCGGGTCAGGTTTGTCAGCTTCTTGCCGATCGAGATGGGTGCAGGCGGACAAGCCCAGCACCAGCAGCAGTACCAATCCTCCACCTGACCTCATGATCATTCCCCGGCGAATTATGTATTGTCATGGTTTCAACCCACTACAACAGCACTCCCCGCGAGTGAAGATAGGCATCTGTTTGGGCGCGGTCACCACCGATCCACCGGATGGCATCGCCAGAGGCGCGATGAACCACTGGCGGCGTGAACAGCACCCTGGGCGATACGAGCCGCCCGCCCGATGAACGCAGGCGCTCGATCAGTCCCGGCAGGAAATACGCCGACAGATCGTTTTCTTCCAGCAGCAGCACCACAGGCGCAGCGCCATGGGATGCGAGTTGGCGGTAATGTTGCTCCACGATGGCCGGCCACAACATGTCCACCCAGGCATCTTCAAGCGCGGCCATGTCCGGACGCTTGTTGCGCAATACCGCTTCCTGGTAAACGCTGTTGAGGTGTCCATCCCGCAAGGCCAGGGAAACCGCCATCGGTGTCAAGCCGCGATTGCGCACAAAGCGCTGCCATACCTCTCGATGGTCCGCGGACAGCACATCATCCACCAACAGGTGTCCTTCATAACCGGTGAATGCCTGGAGACGGCGATGGGCGCGCAACAGATCCGCCTGATAGCGATAAACATCGGGACGCCCCAGCAGCGGCTGGTAATGGTGCCCGCGATTGATCAGCAGGTGTCCCGCATCACTGTAGGCCTTGATCCTGGCCTGCTGGCGCGGGGACAGGTCCGCGGTGCGGACGGCCAGGCCGACTTCACCCGCGGCCAACCGCCGCAGGTGGCCAATGATCATCTGGCTGCGGCTGGCGCCGTAAAGACTGGTGGCCGCATCCTGCATGCGGGTAAAGACCAGCACCAGTTCCACGGCCTGAACAGGCAGGGAGAGGATGCCGAGCATCAACAGCAGGCAGAGTCTGTTCATGGCACATTTCATCGCGCTTATGTCGTTATTCGATCTTATGGTCCGCCGGAGTCGTCAGTGCGCTGATCGATGCCGGGCGGTGGCGCCAGCCGAACGCAGGCGCCGCCGGGCATCAGCCGGGAGTCAGGGTTTTTTGACCCATTTGCCGTCCACCTGGACGAAGTGGCCCCCGGTCGTGCGCTCTATGGCTTTCTGGCCTGCCATGGCTTCGACATCGGACAGGGCTATACCGTTTTCCTGCGCCAGGCGCTGGTACTGTTCACGGCGGGCCTGGTTGATCAGGCGCACGATCTCCTGCGCATCGCCTCCCGCCTTGACCACCCCAAGATAGCCGTTGGGCTGTTCGCCCACCAGCCCCTGGTCCTTGGCCGCCGGCAAGGCGCTCATGGCCTGTTGCAGGTTCAGGGCCAGAACGGGCAGCGCCAGGGTCAGGGCCAGGACACAGAACAGGGATTTGCATTGGTTTAACAGAGTCATGGCTGTCTCCTCGTTGAAGGCCGGTTAGAAAAGGCCGCTGGAATCACTGAAAAGCTCATCCAGCTGCTTATCCACCTTGATGTAGATTTCGTGCTGGATTTTGACGTTCAGGTTGATATTGATGGGTTCACTGGGCATGGCGACCTGAACCGTGGGCGTACACGCCACCAGGCTCAGGACACAGAGAAGAAACAGGCAGCGCGCTACTGTCATGATGATACCCCTGGGTTCAACGGGTCGGATAGACGATTAATAGCATAGTGCCAACGCCTGAATAGGGTATGAATAAATTTTCAGGACGCGGGCTGTTTTTTCCGGGAGGCCTGCCGCAGCCTGTCCTGTACCCGCTTCTTGATCTGGTCACTCAGCTGGCTGCTCAGTTGCAGGCTGGCGATCAGTGCGGGCAGGTCCTCTTCCAGGTTGATATTGAAATTGATCGGCCTGCCCGCCTCGACCGCCGGATTGCGCCCTTCCAGGCGAACCCCCAGCAGGAGGCGGCCTGTCTCATCATAGGTCACCTCGCTGGCCAGCACCGAATAGTGAAAGTCGTCGAGCGCATCCGTGATCAGTTTCATGCCCGGGTTGCCGGCCGCCATGGAGGTTGCGCGCTCCGACCGGTACTGCAATTGCCCGCCCGGCGCCAGGGCCGCCACCTGTCCCTGGGCCACGGTGATGCCTTCAGGTCCCAGGCTCAGTGGCAAGCGGCCGGACAGGCGACCGGTGCCGGTGATCTCGGTGGAGGGGTGTTCCGCCAGGAGCCGCGCCAAGTCTACTTCATGCAGTTCCACGGTCAGGCTTTGCGGCAAACGGGCCAGGTCGACGCGGGTGGGAATCAGGCTCACCCGGCCTCCCAGCAACCCGCCGTCCAGGTGCGCCAGTTGCAGTTGCCCCTGGGTTGGCTGCTCGACACTGGCGGTGTAGTTGCCTCCTGCCTGCAAAGGCCCCAGGGTGAAGCCCCTTACCAGTTGCTGCAACTTGATGGTGTCGCTGGAGAGCTGAAAGGTGTCTTTCTTCAACTGTACCCGCAGCTCGCCGGTTGCCCCCGAAAAGAGGGTGGTGTCATACACACCCGCTACTTCACTCAGCATGACCCGGACCTCGCCGCGTGGCACCAGTCCGGGCAGGGTCCAGTCCAGCCTGGCGCGTGCGCCGAGCCGGCCCCGGTTCAGGCTCAGCAAAGGAGGCCATTGCGGCACCATCTGTTGCAGCGGATTGCCGGCGAGGAGAAAGAGATCATTCATCTGCGCTTGCAGGTTCAGGGTGTCTCCGTGCCACTTGAGCGTATGCGCCAGTGACACCTGAGCGCCCGCAGTCAAATCGCCTTTGAGCAGCCATTGGCCATCCTGCGCGCCGAGCTCTCCCTGCCAATGCCAGGATTGTGGGTGGAGCGGCTGGTAGTTCAGGTTGCCGATACGCAGGGTTCCGCGAGTCTCCAGCACGAACTGTCGCCAGTCCGCAGGATCACCCGCAAGACTCAAGGCCCCCAACTGCACGTCAAGATTGTCCAGGCTGCCCGAGGCCCACTGAAACGCCGACACGCTCAGGCTCAATGCCTCGGGTTGCGCCTGGGCGACTCGTATCTGCCCCGGCGTCCAGTAAGCATCCAGGCCGGCTTTCACGTCGGCCCCCTGGATACGCAGGTCGCCCAGCGCCCACTCATCGGCCTGCAACTGCAAGCGAAGATTGGTGAAATCAGCCATCAGCGTATCGGTGCCCAACCGCAGGTCGGCCGCCAGTGTCGCCCGGACCTTGCCCCGGGTTTCCAATGTCAACGCCAGGGGTTGTTCCGTGAACGCTGCCGCCGACAGGGACTGCTCCTGCGTCAGTGTCGACTTGAGGGTGAAGGTCAAGCCTTCAATGGCGAGCCCAAGGCTCTCATCGACGTTTTCCACATCGTCCCATGCCAGCGACGGATACCAGGTATCAATGTATTCCAGCCACGCCTGCGAGGGCCGATTGAGCGCCAACTGCATATCCGCCGACCAGTAGGTCTGTAAGTCGCCTTCGAGGCCGAGATGTCCCTCCAGGCGCCCCAGGGTGCCGGCATCCATCTCCAGCGACAGGTGCGGCAAGGTGCCGGCCTGGTGTACCGCATAATCCGCGGTCAGGTGTATGGGGTCAGGGGCATCCGGTACCGTCACTTGAACTCGCGCCGCCTCGGGCGCCAGGAGCGCATTCACCCGGGATACCAGGCTGCATTCACCGCGCGGACACGGCCAGGCAAGTGTCAGTTGTTCGATATGCATCAGTCGGGGCAATGCCTCGGGCAAACGCCAATTGGCCGGCAGGGGAACTTGTGCAGCCTCATCTGGAACCGTGCCATCCCCAGGCTCGGTTTGAGGCGGTGGCAAGTCTTCTCCGGACGCCTCATCCTGCAATACCGTCGATGCTTCTGATGATCGGGGCAAGAGACGCAGATTCGCCGATGCCAGATTCACCCGTGTCAGCTGCGGCTGCCAGCCTTGCCAGCGCCAATCGATTTCACCTCCGGCTGCACCGAATTCATACGCCTGTTCGCCCTGCTGTCCCCAGACCTGCAAGGAGTGAAAAGCCAACCGGGTGAAACGAAGTTCCGCGAGTGAGATTTGCCAATCGTCGATGCCCCAGGCTGCCAATTGCCGCTGCCACTGCCAATAGCCAAAGGCAGCAATAAACACAAACAGACCCAGCACCCATAGCAACCGCCGATACCAACGGCTCGTCCATCGCGACATAGATCACCTATTTTTTGACGGCATTGCCCATGCCGCCCTTGTTTGTCCATCCGATTAAAACATTATTGATAAAAAATTAATCATTCATAAAAAATTTATTGCACGATGTTCAACACATCACAGGAATTCTGACCCAATTCACCATTAAAAAATCAGTGGGTGCAAATTTTTTCGTGCAAATGGCCCTTTTTTGCGGGCCCTTATTTGACAACACCAACCAGCAACTAATAGTATTAATGACATTAAGTCGCTCGTATTTTAAATCTAGCTACTGCCCCGCCCTCTCCTGCGGGTTTACAGGTGTTGACCGCCCCTCCGTGAGCTCTCCCTGTGAGTCACGTGATGCGTTAGCCCCGCCCATTGGGTGGGGCTTTTTTTTGCAGCCTTTCACCCTTCGGATTGCCAGGTGCATCATGTCTCACCATCAACTGCATTCATTGGTGAACAATAAATTCCCCATGAAATCCATCGCTGTTTTTTGACAGCGCTGTCAGAAAAATACCGCCACCGGAAATTCGCATTTCACCTCCACCCGACACCTCGATCAGAGCCATTCGTCACAAAAAAACAACCGTTTATTACACCTGTTTCATTTGTAAGATATATTGTCAAAATCTGTTTGACACACTAGTACACAAGTAATAGAGTCGGCACAGTCCAACGGCTTGTATACAAGTGCACATAGGCAGTGGCATATAACCAATCACAGGCACAGGACAGTCACTGGAGAGCCGGCCGCCCGGCTGGTTGTCCGCGCTCAATAATAAAAACGCAGGAATTCCGTATGAAAGACATGAAGAACACGCCGCTTTTCCGCATAAGCCTCCTGGCGCTGGCAATGGCCGCCGTCACGGCCGACGCACAAACGCCCGACCAGGGCGAGCAACTGGAGGAAGTCATTGTCACCGGCTATCGTGGCAGCCTGCTCAACTCCACCATTGCCAAACGCGAATCCACCGGTTTTGCCGACGAAATTTTTTCTGATGAAATCGGCAAGATGCCCAGCCAGAACCTGGCGGAATCCCTCTCCCGCATCCCTGGCGTCCTCATCAACCGTGAAGTGACCGGTGAGGGCCAGCAGATCGCCGTGCGCGGCCTGGGTCCGAACTTCACCAAGGTCACCCTGAACGGAAACGCCATATCGGTCGCGTCCAGCGGCAGCCTGGGTGCCGGCAACCGCAACCGGGAAGTGGACCTGGACGTATTCCCGACCGAGCTCTTCGGTTCATTGAGCGTGGCCAAAACCCCCATGGCGCACCAGATGGAAGGTGGCGTATCGGGCTACGTCAACATGCGCACCCTGCGGCCCTCCGACATGGGTGACGGCTTCCATTTCCGGGGCGGACTGGAACTCGGATACAACGATACCGCCGCGAGCACCAACCCCAAGGGTTCTTTTACCTTCAGCTATTCCAATGACACCTTTGGCGCATTGATTTCTGTGGTCAACAAGGAGAACGAAACCCGCGTGGACGGCTATGAGCAGGACGCCAACTTCCAGCACGGCTGTGTGGGTGAATGGCGTGATGGCGATAATGGCCGCGATGCTTTCTGTGTACCGGGAACCTCCACCAGCGCCTTCTGGTACACCAACAGGGTTTCATCCGACTACGCCGCTGCGCATCCGGGCACAGCCATCGGCGACCTGATCGATATCAACGCCGTGTCCGGCCTGACCGATGCGGAGCTCGATGGTTTTGCCATGGGCAGGATCATGCGGATGATGACAACGTCGGGCACCCGGAAAAATCTTTCCGCCCTGGTGTCACTCGAGTACACGCCAACTGACACCCTGAACTTTGCACTGGATTACATCAGTGCCGACTCTGACCGGGACTTCACGCGCACCGAGGCCATGCTGTTCTACCGCAACAACCATCTGCGCAACGACCTGGCGATGATTCCTGAGGACATCACGCTGGCGGACCGCGGCGAGGGCCTGCGCCTGGTCAGTGGTACCTTCTACGGTGCGCGTCCCTGGATCGGCGACCGCCATTACGATGAGGAACTGGAATTCAGCAGCATCATGCCGAGCATGAGCTGGCAGATTACCGACCAGTTCAAAATGGATTTGTCCTACAGCAAGACCGAGTCGGACTTCTCACGCGACGAGCCCTACCTGCTCTATTACACCAGCGGCAAGGGCACGATCCGTTTTGGTTATGACAATGGCAGCCTCGTGCCGCGCATGGAGTTCTCCAACGACCTGGCCCTGGCCAGCACAGGATGGTCAGCGACCGCAGGTCCGCTGGAAGGCGCTGAAGGCACCACCCTGGGCGCCGACTTCCGTTTCTCACGCAACTTCCGTCAAACCGAAACAGAAGGCTTCCACGCCGATTTTGCCTGGGGTGAAGATCCCAACCTCAACGGTTACAAATTCGGTTTCGCCTCCGATGAGATCAGTTCCGCGTCCCAGTCCTACAACCAGAATGGCGGTTCTTTCCTGCAACACCTGATCGATAATCAATCTGACATCGTGACCAACTTCGGCAGTTACATCGTCGATGCAAAAAACAAGGATCTCGGATCGGACATTGACGGCTACCAGGGCATCCGCGGTATCGCCGGTGTTGATTGGACCAGGTTCAAGAACGACACCAACTACTATGCCTACCTGCCGCCATTGAACGCGGGCAATGACCAGTTTGGCCAGGGCCTCGGCAACATCAATGAAAAAATGCTGGCGGTCTACGCCGAGATGAATCGCGAACTCGAATTGGCGGGACGTTCGCTCCGCACCAATATCGGGGTGAGATACATCGATACCGATCAGGAAATCTCCGCCAGCGGCGGCACGACCAATGCGTCCTACACCAAGACACTGCCGTCCATGAGCCTGGCGTATGACGTGGCCGATGATGTCACCCTGAGGTTCGCCGCCTCGAAAAGCCTGACGCGGGCCAATCCGTCCAGCATGTATCCCAACACCAGTTGGAACAGCAACAGTATTGCCACCGCCAATGCCGGCAACCCCTTCCTGAAACCGTTTGAGTCCACCAACGTCGACTTCGGTGGTGAGTACTACTTCAGCGATCTGGGTTATGTGGGATGGAACTACTACATGAAGGATCTGACCGGTTTCACCACCAACGCCACCGTGGAAGTGCCGTTCAACAACCTGGGCGACTGGGGCTTGAACACCACCAACCTGACGGAGGTCCAGCAGACCGAGTTGGCCGATTGTGCGCCGAACTGTATCACCAGGGTGCAAACGCAGATCAACACGGGCGCGGTGGACTTGAGTGGTTTTGAATTGATCTGGGTGCAGCCGCTGGACTTCCTGCTGGATGGCCTGGGCTTCAACGCCAGCGCCAACAAAATCAACCAGGTTTCCGAGGAAGGCACCTTCATTACCGGCGTTGCTGATTCCCGCAGTTTTACCGTCTACTACGAGAATCAGTCATTCCAGACCCGCCTGACCATCTACCGTCAGGACGGTGCCGACAACGGCAACATCTGGGGAACGACGCCTTACAAGTCCCATACGCGCACGCAGGTGGACCTGGCGGCAAGCTATCTGCTGCCCGTGTTCACCGACTACAACGTGACCGTCACCTTTGACGCTTACAACCTGACCAACGAGCCAATCGCCCGCTGGCTGGAAGACAAGAGTCAAACGTTCCAGGCCTACTACCCGGGCGCCACTTACACCCTGGGCCTGCACGCGTCCTTCTAGGTTGTCACCGGTGTAAAACACCGGCCCCTGCGCGAGCCAGGGGCCGGTTCAGGAATCAGGTATCAAAGGGATTCTGCGAAACAGGCTCGTGATGACACTCGTGAGCTCTCCAAGCCAATCACGTGATGCGTTCGCCCCGCCCCCCAGCGGGGCTTTTTTTATCCTGGCTGCATCACCTGCCGGGATTGTCCGTCGGTATTGCCCCGTTGATCAGGCCGGTCATTCGAGGTCCTGGGGATCAAACCACAATTCGGCGCGGTCCAGGGGCGTCTCTTTGGACAGTGTGGGATTATCGAGATAAAACACCCGGCGGCTTTTCATATCCGCTTTTTCCATCACATCCCTGACCGCACGGGCATTGAAGAACGCCCGATCAAAACTGCCATCGTCGATGGCTATGTTCAGGCCGCGTTCTATGTCGCTTGCCAGTTCGGAATTCTGGGGCGAGACAAAGAAGTACATGGGCATCTTGTAGGCGACCATCAGGTTCTTTTCGACGGCAAGCTCCATGTCAGGTCGCTGCGCCAGCTCGCCAAATGGCTCATGGACACCGCGCGGGAAGGCATCGAAGCGCCCACCCTCGACCATGTGAAACAGACTGGGATATTTATTGGCCTTGACCAGCTTGAAACCATTGGCCTCCAGGATGGCCGCGTCCGCCCAGGTACGCCCCTGGCCAAATGTCAGCTGCTTGAGTTCTTCCAGGGTCGTGATGCGATCGAATTTCGCTTGATCATGCTTGTTGATGATGAAGACCCGGTACCCCAGCAATCCCTTGTACAGGCAGATGCGTATAGGCAGCACACGGGATTCCCAGGCGGCATCCGAGGTGGTCCAGGCCAGGTCCAGTATGCCGCCGCTACGGACCTCTTCGTTGACCCGGGCCTGGGTCATATCCTCGCTTTTGACATCGATACGGTATTTGTTGCCGATTTTGCTGTTGGCCAGATGCAGCATCTCCACGGCGTAGTCGCCGTTGGGATCGCTGAAATTATTCACACGGATGACAGGCTGCTGGGCAACTGAGGAAAAACTGAAAATACCGATAAAGCAGGTGATGAGTATTCTTATCATGGGGTCCCCGCACCAACGTTTGATGAACTCTGATGAGAGTCTAGCAGACGGGATGCGACCCCATGGAAAGACACCCCGGAGAATATCGTCCGGGGTGCCGCTTCGGCCAGGGGGTATCAGCCGGTGTTGCGCATACCCGCGGCGATGCCGGCCATGGTGACCTTGAGCGCGCGCTCCAGGTCGGGGCTGATGTCTTCACTGCTGCGGTAGCGCTTGAGCAGTTCGGCCTGCAGGTAGTTGAGCGGGTCGATATAGGGCTTGCGCACATTGAGCGAATGGCTGAGCAGGGGTTCGTCGGCCAGCAGCTGGTCCTGCTTTTTGATACGGTTGATCAGCCCTTCCAGGGCCGCCAGGTCCGTGCGCAGCTGCACACCCAGATCGCAATACTCATCAGGCACCAGTTGCTGTTCGTAATAGGCGCAGATGGGGCCATCCGCCTTGCCGATCACCATCTCGAGCAAATCGAGGAAGCTGGAGAAGAAGGACCAGTTGGCCACCATGTCGGCCAGCACCTCGGGTTCCTTGTCCAGCGCGTACTCCAGCGCGTGGCGGGTGCCCAGCCAGGACGGCAGGTTGAGGCGGACCTGGGTCCAGGCAAACACCCAGGGAATGGCTCGCAGGCTCTCCACACCGCCGGTGGACTTGCGCTTGGCCGGACGGCTGCCGAGCGCCAGGAGGCCCAGTTCCTGCTCGGGTGTCAGGCTGCGGAAATAGGGTACGAAATGCGGATGGCCGCGCACCACGCTGCGGTAGGCTTCCAGGCTGACGCTGGCCATGCGCTCAATCAGATCGCGCCACGCCGGGCTGGGCGCGGCATGGGGCTCCAGGGTCGCGCGCAAAGTCGCCAGGGCATAGATGGACAGGTTGTTGAACGCGACCCTGGGCAAACCGAACTTGTAGCGGATCATTTCGCCCTGCTCGGTGACGCGGATACGCCCTTTGACCGAACCCGGCGGTTGCGACGCCATAGCTTTTTCCACCGGGCCACCACCGCGGCCGATGGTGCCGCCACGGCCGTGGAAGAGCACCAGCTGCACACCGGCCTTGTCGGCCAGCGCGACCAGTTTTTCCTGCGCCTTGTACTGCGCCCAGGTTGCCGACAGCTTTCCCGCATCCTTGGCGGAGTCGGAATAACCGATCATCACTGTCTGGAGATTGTCGGTATAGTCCCGGTACCAGGGCATCTGCCACAGGGCTTCCATGACCGCGGGCGCGCGGTCCAGGTCGTCGAGGGTTTCAAACAACGGCACGATGGGCATGGGCCAGGTGATGCCGCACTCCTTCAGCAGCAAGGCCACCACGAGCACATCGGAGGGCTGCTGCGCCATGGAAATGATGTAATGAGACAGGATTTCGCGCGGCTCCTGGGCGATCACCCGGCAGGTGGCCAGCACCTCGGCCGTGTCGTCACTCATGGGCCAGGAGGCCGGCAGCAGGGGGCGCTTGCCATTGAGTTGTTCCAGCAGGAATGACTGGCGCTCTTCCTCGGACCAGTCGCGATAATTGCCAAGCCCCAGATACCCGGTCAATTCATCCATGACCTGCACGTGGCGGTCGCCGTCCTGGCGGATATCCAGCGGCACCAGATTGATACCGAAACAGTGGATGCGGCGAATCATGTCCATCAGCGGACCATTCGCGATATGGGGCAAGCCAAGCTCGTTCAGCGAACGGTAGCAGATCATCAGTGGCGCAAGGATATCGTCGCGGCTGGTGATAAGGTTGTCCGGTATCTCCACTGCCCGGTTCTGCAACTTGGCTTCCGCCCAGTCACGGGTATCCAGTACGCGCGCGCGCAACTGGGACAGCAGGTCACGGTAGGGCGTTGTGCTGTCACAGATAGCCCGCAGCTCATCGCTGGCTTCGTGCATGCTGAGGTCGCCGCCCAGGCTGAGCAGGTCGCGGGCATAAAGCTCGGCAGCCATCCAGCGTCCCAACAGCAGCACTTCACGGGTCACCTTGTGAGTGACATTGGGATTGCCATCCCGGTCGCCGCCCATCCAGGAATAAAACGCAAATGGCTGCAAATCGGTGGGCAGGCACTGGTCCAGGTGACGGCAACAGAGGCGGTCCAGGTGACGGATGAAATCGGGCACAGCCTGCCAGAGGCTGTTCTCGATCACGGCGAAGCCCCACTTGGCCTCGTCGATGGCCGAAGGCCGCTCGGTGCGGATCTCGTCGGTGGACCAGATTTCTTCCACCAGGCGGTGCAGGCGGCCGCGCAGCTTGTCATGCTCGAAGGTCAGCAGGTTGCCGCGCTGGCGGTCGGCCAGGGTGTTGACGATCTGGTCGTATTTGCGGATCAGGGTACGGCGGGTCACTTCGGTTGGATGCGCGGTCAGCACCAACTCGATGCGCAGGTCGCGAATAACGTCCGCCAGGGCGTCCTTACCGTAAGCCTGGGAAAAATTGAGCAGCATGGTCTTGAGGCCATCCTCGCGCTCGGACTCGGCGCTGGAAAAATATTCCAGGTCGGCGATATTGGCCAGGTTGAGAAACTGGCTGAAGGAACGCACGATAGGCAATACATCGGCGTCATTCAATCCTTCCAGCATGCTGACCAGCGGCGCGGAATCGCCATTGCTCGCCTGGTTGATCTCCTTGCCCAGCTTGCGGATATTCTCCACCTTGGCGAACAACTCGGGGCCTTCATGGGCATGAATGGTCTCGCCCAACAATTCCCCGAGCAGGCGAACGTTCTCGCGCAGGGTTTCTGGCAGCTTGGACATGGGGTATCTCCATCAAACAGGGAACACAGACAGGTAGGATGGTAAGAACAGCGCCGAGGCAGGTTCGGACGCATTCTACGCGATGACCGGGTAAATGGAAGCAACAAGCAAGCCAGAGAGATAAATTCACGCGACAATCGATCAAATTTTAGCCATTCCTTATCCACAACATCTGTGGATAAGCATGTGCATGAACTTTTGGTAAGTGTGCCGGGGCGGGAGCAGGCATGGGCGCGGGGTGGATGATTATTTCATGGGCAGGCGTGGATGCGCGCGATGCACCCGAAATGGGCGCCCGCGCCTTCCGGAGTTGCGCGGCTTTACTTTTCGTACCTACTTCGATTATGAACGGCAGGGAAACCGTTGGAGCAAAACCCTGCTGCAACCCTGACAAAAACCAATGACCAACGTCTGCAGGCCTGGATACGCAATGAAAGACAGCACACCTTATCTGGAAACGCCCCGCCTGATATTGCGCCAGTGGCGCGCCGAGGACCGGGAAGCCTTCGCGGCCATGTGCGCCGACCCTGATGTCATGCGTTACTTTCCCTCATGCCTCGACCGCCAGGCGAGCGATGCCCTGGCCGACAGGTGCGAGGCGTTGATCCGCGAGAAGGGCTACGGGGCCTGGGCACTGGAAATCAAAGGCGGCCCACCCTTCGTGGGATTTACGGGCCTGCATGTTCCCGACGATGAGCTGCCCTTCAGCCCCTGTGTGGAAATTCTCTGGCGGCTGGCCCGTCCGGCCTGGGGCCAGGGCTATGCCACCGAGGCAGCACGGGCGGCACTGCAATTTGGTTTTGACGCACTGGCATTAGATGACATCGTTTCCTTCGCCACGGTGACCAATCACCGTTCACGCGCTGTGATGGAAAGACTGGGGATGCGCGAAGAGCCTCTCACCTTTGCACACCCCCAGATACCGGCAGATTCACCACTGAGCGAACACTGCCTTTATCGCCTTCACCGGCGGGATTGGCGACAGGCGTAGCATTGTACGACCGGTCAATCACTCAACTGCGCGTCCATCCATTCAAGGCGCTCGCGCTGCCAGCGCAGCATTTCAGCCACCTCACCGTCATAGCTGCCGACGATCACGCGCGTATACCAGGACTGCCAGTAAAAAATCTGCCAGAGGTTGAAATTGCGGGTCTGCGCATTCTGCAACCAAAGCGCACGCGCTTGCGCATAATGAAAAATCAATTCCAGCCTGCCTTCAGCCTTGAGGGCCTGCCAGCGCGCTTTGACCTTTGCATCGAAAGCAGTATCCTGGAACAAACGATCGAACCAGGGCGCCTTGCGAATATGCCAGCCGTAGGTTTTGTCCACATCATCATAGCCCGCATTCCCCAGAGCCAGATCAAAGTCCCAGATGGGGCCAAAGAAAAGTTTTCCCCCGCGCTTTTTATGCAGCCAGGCACTCGCAACCGCGCCATCCACATTTTTGAACAGCTCGTTGACGATGTAATAGTTGATTGCGGAATCCACATCCAGATAAGCCGCGTAGCCTCGTGCAGCATCGGCAAAATCCTGGCCGAAAAGAGCCGCCTCGGTATCATTGATATAGGTGGTTATATAGTCGCGCTGTGCGGACCAGGCAGGCTCCAACAGATCCTCGGGCGTATCCACGCAAAAGGGTTCCATACCATGGGACGAGTCGATGCAGAAGGTGGTGGCACGATCCAGGTTTACACCATTCTGGCAAAAGCTGTAGAAGAAATTGGCGGGATTCTGGCAGAAGTCATTGGCCATGCGGAAATCGATTTCCATCAGGTAGCCCCCCGTAATGACATCGGGGCCGGTATCCCTTGCCTCGAGTTCGGGAATGTTCACACGATTGCGGCCAACACGGATGTGTTCGACCAGTTGATAAACGCCCTGGTATTGGCCATTCAGTGTCAATTCAACATGCCTGGCCCTGGGGGTGAACTCCATGCCCAGGCTGCGGGCAAACATGAGTGCAATATCGTTGCGGATCAAGGTTTTGTCGGCATGGTTGGCCAATAACACCCAGTGCCTGTTGGCTGGCATGCCCAGTAATTCTGTCGACGTTGCCAGCCTCAGGCGGAAGGGCTTTTTATCCCAATCCCAGGTGGAATTGCCGCGGCCACGGATTTCCATGACACCATCCGCTGTAACAGCCCCCTCCACTGCCAGGGAAAAATTGCCAGGGATATAGGTGGTTTTAGTCACCACAGGAGCTGCGTTTTCTGTATTGATAGACAATGACGGCAAGGCGTCCACGGTTCCCGTGGGAAAATCCTCCGGCAAAATATCGTCAGGAACGCTGGACTGCCGGGACGAACTGGAACTGCTCGCAATGACACTCGACTGGGCACTGCTACTGCTGACGGATGATGAGGATGCCGAGCTGACTGGCGGATTGCTGGAGCCGCCTCCGCCGCAAGCCGTTAGACCGAATACAGATAAAACACACAAAATACGGATAAATACCGACATCGGGATCTCCTGGTTTATTCTTATATACTTGTCGCCTGGATAGCGGGCGCCATAAGCATACCAGCTTCCATGAGCAGGCTTGCAGCCTTAACAGAAAGTTATCCTGTTATTTCGGGACAGGTTATCTGTATACATCAATACCATTCGCTCCAGATTCCCGATACATTGCAACCTATACAAAACCGAGGATTCTTCTATGTCATTGATGAAAGGGAAACCCATACTGCCCGTGTTATTGGCTGTCCTCAGTGGACTGACCTGCCTGTCCGCCAGCCACGCTGAAGAAATCACCATCGCGGTAGCTGCGAATTTTGCCAATACGGCCAGGGAGTTGGCGGCGGAATTCGAGCAGCGCACTGATCACACCGTACAGATTGCCTCGGGTTCAACCGGTGCCCACTATGCACAGATCCGCCAGGGAGCGCCCTTCGATGTCTTTTTCGCGGCGGATGTGAAAACGCCCGAGCAACTGGAAATGGAAGGCGCCACGATTGCAGATTCCCGCTTCACCTATGCACGCGGCCAACTGGTGCTCTGGAGCCCCAAGCCCGGTTTGATCGATGCGGAAGCCAGGGTGTTGCGGGACGGCAACTTCCGCCACCTGGCCATTGCCAATCCTCGCCTCGCACCCTACGGTCTGGCGGCACAACAAACGCTGGAAACGCTGGAAACGCTGGCATTGTTTGATGGCTTACAGAATAAGCTGGTACGCGGCGAGAACATCGCCCAGGCCCATCAATTTGTCCACAGTGGCGCGGCCGACCTGGGTTTCGTCGCTCTGGCGCAGGTGATTGACCGCGAACAGCCTGGCAAGATCGCGGGCTCCTACTGGCTGGTTCCGCATAAATACTACAGTCCCATAGAGCAGCAAGCGGTGTTATTGAAAGACAAACAGGCCGCGCGGGATTTCCTGGCGTTTGTCAAAAGCGATACCGGCAAGGCCATCATCCAGGCCTACGGGTATGAGGTTCCCTGATCACACCATCATGATGATTTCGGCCTCGGACCTCACCGCCTTCCGGCTGACCCTGGAGCTGGCAGGCATCACTACCGCCATCCTGCTACTGATCGGCACGCCCCTGGCCTGGTGGCTGGCGCACACGCGGTGGCATTACAAATTTGTCATCGAGGCACTGGTTGCCCTGCCCCTGGTACTGCCGCCCACCGTGTTGGGATTTTATCTGCTGATCACCCTCAGCCCTGCCGGACCCGTGGGCGGAGCGCTGGAGGCGTTGGGCATAGGCGCGCTCAGTTTTACCTTTGCCGGGCTGGTGGTGGGTTCGGTGATCTATTCCCTCCCTTTTGTGGTTCAACCGCTGCAACATGCCTTCAGCACCCTGGGCCGCCGCCCACTGGAAGTTGCCGCAACGCTCGGGGCCAGCCCCGCGAATGCCTTTTTTACCGTGGCGCTGCCCCTGGCCCGCCGGGGTTATCTCACGGCGGCTGTCCTGGGATTCGCCCACACGCTGGGAGAATTCGGTGTGGTGTTGATGATCGGCGGCAATATTCCCGGCAAGACCCAACTGGCGTCCATGGCCATTTACGATCATGTCGAATCGGTGGAATACGCCCAGGCTCACCTGTTGTCAGCCTGCCTGTTGATTTTGTCGTTCACGCTGTTGATCGGCGTCTATGCCATCAACCGGCGCTTTGATGTGATGAGGGCGCGATGACGGCCAACGATCAACATCCCATCCAGCTCAACCTGTCGCTGCGCCGGGGCGACTTTCACCTGCGCATAGACACGCAGCTTCCGGGCAAGGGAATCACCGCCGTCTTCGGTCCCTCGGGTTGTGGCAAGACCAGTTTGCTGCGCGCCATTGCCGGTCTTGAAGACGAGGCGCTCGATCCGCAGCACACACGCATCCAGGTAGGTGGCCAATGCTGGTTCAGCGCGAAGCAGCGACTGCCGACACACAAGCGCAATGTCGGCTATGTGTTTCAGGAAGCCAGCCTTTTTGATCATCTGTCCGTGGCGGGCAACCTGAGCTTTGGTCAGAAGCGAAATCCTGATGCGGGAATCAGGCAAGACGATATCGTGCAATTGCTGGACATAGAACACCTGCTGTCCCGCAGCACAACCCATCTTTCCGGTGGTGAGCGCCAGCGGGTGGCCATCGCCCGCGCTCTGCTGGCCAGCCCAAAACTGCTGTTGATGGATGAACCCCTGGCGGCGCTCGACCAGGCCCGCAAGCGCGAGATACTGCCTTACCTCGAACGCCTGCAACAGTGTCTGGCCATTCCGATCATTTATGTCAGCCATGCCCTGGATGAAATCGTGCAATTGGCGGATCATTTGCTGTTACTGGATGCGGGACAGATCACTGGCCAGGGAAGCCTGGCCGCACTCCTGATCCAGCATCCATTATTGTCGCAGCGGGAAGATGCGTTCAGTCTCCTGCAAGGAAAAGTATCAGACATCAATCAGCAGGATCAGCTCATCCATGTCCAGCTTGGCAACAATAGATTGCGGCTCGCCGGCACACATGCCGAGGCCGATCAGATACTGCGCCTGAGGATTTATGCCCGGGATGTCAGCCTGTGCCTGGATTACCCGCAGCGCACCAGTATTCTGAATATCCTGCCCGTGCAGATTCTCGCTATCGAGGATGCGCCACACGGCCAGAGCCTGGTGCATCTGGATTTGGAAGGGCAAGGATTACTAGCGCGCATTTCACGCTCATCAGTCGAGCGGCTGGCATTGAACGCCGGGCAGACAGTCTATGCCCAGATCAAAACCGCCGCACTCGAACGTCGGGAAAGTGATTAATATTGTTTCGTCATCGCAGGCAATGAAAATCACTGGCCTGAAAGGTGGGCGATCGATGCAGCGGATATCAGGATTTTTCCGCATCCAACCAGATGAGGCTCGCCATGCGTCCGGTTACCTTGTCGCGGCGATAGGAATAAAACTGTCTGGCTTCCGCAAAGGTGCACCGATCACCACCATAGACATCGGTAATCCCCAAGGCTGCCAGCTCCGCGCGCGCCAGCGCATAGATATCCGCGTAGAAATGCAGGGGGCGCCGACCAGGTAAAAAAGCGGCGGCCACCGCCTCACTTTGGCTGGCGCTGCGGGCGCTGGCGAAAAATGCCTCCAGCACCTCGATACCGACTTCAAAATGCGGTTGTGAGATTGCCGGCCCCAGGTACGCCATCAATGTGTCCTGCGGGTCAAAGGCCGCGCAGGCGCGCGATATGACACCCTTGGCCAGCCCGCGCCACCCGGCATGCACCGCGGCCACCTGTGTGCCCTGGCGATTGCACAAAAGTACAGGCAGGCAGTCCGCCGTCATCACCACACAAGCCAAGCCGGTTGCGCGGGTCTGGCAGGCATCCGCTGTGCGCACCCGACCATCATCCCGCGCTTCGACAACCTTGACCCCATGCACCTGTTCGAGCCACTGGACAGGCCGGGACAGGCCGAGGACTGACAACAGCCCCTCCCGGTTAACCGCTACCCGCTCCGGCTCATCGCCCACATGCAGCGCCAGGTTATTACGGTCATAGGGCGCCAGGCTGCATCCGCCAACGCGTGTAGTGATGCATGCCTTTACCCTGGCCGGGGCAGGCCAGTCGGGGGTTATCCAGGATGGCTCAATCGGCGTTGTCATAACCCGCCTTGAGCGCTCCGAGCAGTTTCTGGAAATCCGGCGGCGGCGGTGCGGTCCATTCAACCAGGTCGCCGGTGTCGGGGTGCTCCAGTCCCAGGCGGGCCGCGTGGAGCGCCTGCCGGGTAAAGTGCTTGAGCGTATCGATCAACTCCTGGCTGGCACCCTTGGGAATCCGGAACCGCTTGCCATAGGTCGCATCCCCCACCAGCGGGAAGCCGATATGGGCCATGTGCACACGGATCTGGTGAGTGCGGCCGGTTTCCAGGTTGACGCGGATATGGGTGTGATGGGGAAAGCGGGTGATCACGCGGTAGTGGGTCACGGCACGCTTGCCGCCCTGGCTGAGCACCGCCATCAGTTTGCGCTGCATCGGGTGACGGCCCATGGGAGCATCCACGGTACCGCCGCCCGTCATGGCGCCCACGGCAACCGCTTCGTATTCACGGCTGACCGTGCGATCAGCCAGTTGCGCCACCAGATCGGCGTGCGCCTGCAGACTCTTGGCCACGACCATGAGCCCGGTCGTGTCCTTGTCCAACCGGTGGACAATCCCGGCCCGCGGCAGCTTGATCAGATCCGGCACGTGGTTGAGCAGGGCGTTGAGCAACGTTCCCGTCTGGTTGCCCGCCGCCGGGTGCACCACCAGGCCGGCAGGTTTGTTGATGACCATCAGATGCTCATCCTCATGGACGATGTCGAGCGTGATGGGCTCGGGCTCCCAGGCCCCCTGGGCTTCCAGCTCGGCGGACAGCTCCAGCAGCTCACCGCCGATCAGTTTGTCCTTGGGCTTAGCGGGTCTGCCATCGAGCAGCAGCTGGCCATCGCGGATCCAGGCCTGCAGGCGGGAGCGGGAAAAGTCGGGGAACAACGCCGAAGCGACCTGGTCGAAGCGCTGGCCATGCATGGCTGTGGGCACCTGGGCACTGAGTTCAAAAACCTCTTTCATGAAGCGGGATAACCTTAATCTGTCGTTGCGCGAATCAAACCTTGCCCGCCGCGAAGTCCGCAGCTTTGGGTTCAGCCCTGTCTGTGTTTAAATACGGCGCCCGTCCCGGTGACGCGGATCGAATACTGTTAACGAGTCCACAACCCTATGCGAGTTTCCTATTACCTGTTGCTGTCCCTGCTGCTGGTCCTGACCGCCTGCTCTTCCAGCAACAAAGAACCCAAATACATCTCCGAGGCCGACCTCTACCGGGCCGCTGAAAACCAGTTGCAGCGCAACCAGTGGGAGGCGGCCATCAAGAACCTGCAAAGCCTGGAGGAGAACTTCCCCTTCGGCACCTACGCCGACCAGGCCCAGCTGGAACTCATCTACGCCTACTACATGGCCAACCAGCCGGATGCCGCCATCGCCACGGCCAACCGCTTCATCCGCCTGCATCCCCAGCACCGCAACGTGGATTACGCCCACTATATGATGGGTGTGGCGGCCTACGACAAGGACCAAGGCATGTTCCAGCGGGTGCTGCCCCTGGATATGACCCGGCGCGATGTGGGGCCCGCGCGCGAATCCCTGGCTTACTTTTCACAACTGCTCAACCGCTATCCGGACAGTCCCTACGCCGCCGATGCGCGCAAGCGCATGCTGTTCCTGCGCAATGTGCTGTCCCGCTATGAGATACACGTGGCCAACTACTACCTCAAGCGCGGCGCCTTCATAGCCGCCACCAACCGGGGCCGCTATGTGCTGGAGAACTTCCCCCAGACGCCGGCCGTTCCGGATGCCCTGGCGGTCATGGTCCAGGGCTACAAACAACTCGAGATGCCGGAAGCGTCCGAGCAGATGCTGGCCATCCTGCGGACCAATTACCCCAATCACCCGGTACTGGACTCACGCGGCAACTTCAACGAAGCCTACAGCTATGGTGATGGCAGGCGTTCCTGGGTCAGCCGCCTGACCTTCGGCCTCTTCGGCAAGATGGACCCGCCCGGGTTCGATACCCGCCGCCTCTATGATCCGCAGTATACCCAGGTGCAGCGGCCGACCCGCAGCTGATCCGCAATACCGACGGCGCCTTGGGGCGCCGTCTTCGTCTCCGGGTACTCAAGGTGTCGACAGCTAGACACCCGCGCGCCAGCCCGAGGTAATGGGATAGCGCCTGTCGCGCCCGAATCCCCGCTGGCTGATGCGCACACCGACAGGCGCCTGACGGCGTTTGTATTCGTTGACGTCCACCAGCCTTATGACCCGCTCCACCTCAACCCGGTCGAAACCCCGGGCGATGATGGCCTCGGCACTTTGATCCTGCTCCACATAAAGCGCCAGTATCTGGTCCAGGCGGCTGTAGGGTGGCAGGCTATCCTCATCCTTCTGGTCAGGTGCCAACTCCGCTGACGGCGGGCGGCTGATGACCGTGGGAGGAATCACTTCGCCCAGGCTGTTGCGATATTCCGCCAGGGCAAACACCAGGGTCTTGGGTACATCCTTCAAGGCATCGAAGCCCCCTGCCATATCGCCGTAGAGCGTCGAATAGCCCACCGCCAGCTCGCTTTTGTTGCCGGTGGTCAGGACCAGATACCCCTTCTTGTTGGAAATCGCCATAAGCAGGACGCCGCGGCAACGGGCCTGGAGGTTTTCCTCGGTCGTGTCCCGCGCGGTACCCGCAAACTCCTCTGCCAGGGCAGCCATGAAGCTATCGTACATGGGTTCGATACTGATGGAGCTGTAATTCACTCCCAGGCGGGCGGCCTGATCAGCCGCGTCGTTCTTACTCAAATCCGAGGTATAGCGAAACGGCATCATCACCGCCTGGACTCGCCCGGCACCCAGGGCATCCACCGCCAGGGCCAGGGTCAAGGCCGAATCTATGCCTCCGGACAAGCCCAGCACCACACCCTTGAAGCGGTTCTTGTTCACATAGTCCCGCAACCCCAGCACCAGCGCCTGATACACGGACGCCAGGGGATCGAGCAGCGGGGAGAGCAATTGGGGCGCACAACGGACTTCCCTTTCATCTTCCCTTCCCTCCAGCTCCAACACCACCGGATGGAGCCCTTCCGTGAAGGCTGGCGCACGCGAACAGACCCGGCCGGCAGCGTCGATCAACACCGATCCGCCATCGAACACCAACTCATCCTGCCCGCCCACCAGATTCACATAGACAATCGGCATATTGCCGGCCCGGGCACGCTCGGCCAGCATGGCCTCGCGCTGGCTCTGCTTGTCGTGGTGGTAGGGGGAAGCGTTGAGATTCAGCATCAAGCGCGCGCCGGCGGCGGCAGCCTGTGCCACGGGCTCCGGGTGCCAGATATCCTCGCAGACACTCAAGGCGACAGGCAATCCCGCCAGGTCGAATACACAAGCCTGGCTACCCGGCGTGAAATAGCGTTTTTCATCAAACACCTGATAGTTGGGCAGGTGCTGCTTGGCATACTCCGCGCGCAACTCTCCCCCGTCGATCACACCTGCCATGTTGTACAGGCGCCCATCCCGCTGGCGCGGATAACCGAACACGATGACCACCGGTAGACGAGCATCCTGAATCACCTGGAGGGCTTCCTCTATACGGGGAACCAGGCTGGGCCTGAGCAGCAGATCCTCCGGCGGATACCCGGTGAGGGTCAGCTCGGGAAACACCACGACGTCGGCTCCCCGGGACGATGCCTTCTCGGCGGTTTCCAGCAAACGGCGGGTATTACCGGGAATATCACCCACCAGGGTGTTAATCTGCGCCATGCATAGGGTCAACTGCGCCATAGTTCTCGCTCATGAAATTCATAGGTGCCGGAAGCTGCGCATTGTCAGTCAAAGTGTTCGCCAAGGCAAAGCAGATTTCTTAACAAGTGCCCCTCGAGGACTTATCATGGCGCCCAACGGGCAAGGTCTGCGCGCCAACAACTATTCCGGGACTCCTCATGAACGCTTTGCCGGCCATCACGCAACCTGGCTATAACCCCTACTACCTGTTGCGGGTTTACGCCTACTACCGCACCCTGCTGGGCAGTGTGTTGCTGGTCATGTTTTACGCGGAGGTGGCCCCCAATGCGCTGGGTAATGACAATCCGGGGCTTTTTCTCTACACCTCGCTCGTCTACACGCTGATCAACATCATTACCCTGGTCATGCTCTGGCGCAAACAGCTGCCCAGCCAGAGGACCCTGTTCATTCTGCTGTTGATCGACCTGATCGCCATCAACCTCCTGATGCACACCAGCGGCGGCGTGCTGAACGGATTGGGCTACCTGATGCTGGTTGCCGTGGCGGCGGGCGGCATATTGCTGCAGGGTCGCCTTGCCATTTTCTTTGCCGCCCTGGCCTGTATCGCGGTCATTTCTGAAACGATTTACCGCTTTTTATTCTACACCCTCAGCAGCAACGCCCTCTTCTCCGCGGCATCGCTGGGAGTGATGATCTTTGTCATTGCCATCACCTTCCAGTATCTGACACGCAAGATACTGACGAGCGCACAGGAAGCCGCCATTCAGGCCCAGCAGGCTGCACACCTGCAAAAGCTGGCGCAGTTGATTGTGGAACGGATGCGCACCGGAATCCTGGTATTCAACAAGGAAGGGCGCATCGTGCTGGCGAATCAGTCCGCGCTCAACCTGCTGGCCTTGCATCAGGAACAGCGGCCGCAACGACTCGATGACCTGCCGGATCTTCAAACCAAGGTGCAGCAGTGGCAACAAGCCAAACACAGCCACTCGCCCATTCTCAAGGTCCAAAATGGCGTTTCCGATGAAGTGCGGATCAATTTTGCGCCCCTGGAAGCCGAGACTGAAAGCGACACCCTGGTATTTGTTGAAGACAACCGGGCCATTGCGCAACAGGCGCAACAACTGAAACTGGCTTCCCTCGGTCGCCTGACAGCCAGCATCGCTCATGAGATACGCAACCCGCTCGGGGCGATCAGCCACGCCAGCCAACTGCTGGGTGAAAGCGAGCAGCTGCCACCCGAAGATGCAAGAATGCTCAACATCATCAATACCCACTGCAAACGCGTCAATCAGATTATCGAGAACGTGCTGCAACTGTCGCGCCGCCGCAACACCCAGCCGCAACAGGTCAACCTCAACAGCTGGCTACCGGAATTCATCCAGGAATATAAAGCCAGTAAAGATCAGGCGGCGGACATCCAACTCGAATGTCTGGCAGACAACATCCTTGGCCAGTTTGACCCCGGCCAGCTGCATCAGGTACTGAACAATCTATGCGACAATGGTCTGCGCTACAGCCAGACCAGGACCGGCCGGGCGCGGCTCTCACTGATTGCCGGGATCGATACCAAGCTGCAACAGCCATACATCAATGTCATTGACGATGGACCCGGTATCGACGAGTCGCAATTGAAACACCTGTTCGAGCCTTTTTTTACCACCGAAAATACCGGCTCGGGCCTTGGCCTTTATATTTGCAAGGAGCTCTGCGAAGCCAATCAGGCATTCATCCAATACCGCCGCACACCTGATGGCCGCAGCTGTTTCCATATCCAACTGGCGCACCCCGGACGGGCGCTCTAGTTCACTACGAGATATGCCATGACAGTCAAACGCGCACTCATCGTCGATGACGAACCCGATATCCGCGAACTGCTGGAAATCACGCTGGGACGCATGCAGATTGCCACTGACAGCGCCTCGGACCTGGGCAGCGCCCGACAATTACTGGCACAACACTCCTACGATCTTTGCCTGACCGATATGCGCCTGCCCGATGGCAATGGACTGCAACTGGTTGAGCATATCCAGCAGCACTATCCCCGCCTGCCGGTGGCGGTCATTACCGCGCATGGCAGCGTGGACACAGCGATTGAATCCATGAAGGCGGGAGCTTTTGATTTCATTTCCAAGCCGGTTGATTTGACGGTGTTGCGCAAACTGGTCAACACAGCCATCCAGTCCAGCCAGCTACCAGCACGGCTCCCCAGCGATCGCATGATTGTCGGAAATTCCCCGGCCATCCAGGAATTAACCCGCAGCATACAAAAGCTTTCCCGCTCACAGGCACCAGTGTACATTGCCGGCGAATCAGGTTCAGGAAAGGAATTGGTGGCCCGCTCCATCCACGAACTAGGGCCACGCGCACAACGGCCCTTTGTCGCCGTCAACTGTGGTGCGATTCCACGGGAATTAATGGAAAGCGAATTCTTTGGCCACCGCAAAGGTAGCTTTACCGGTGCTCACCAAGACAAGGCGGGGCTTTTCCAGGTTGCCGAAGGCGGCACTCTGTTTTTTGATGAAGTCGCTGACCTGCCGCTCGACATGCAGGTCAAGCTGCTGCGCGCCATCCAGGAAAAATCCATTCGCCCGGTCGGCGCCTCCGAAGAAATCACCACAGATGTGCGCATACTCTGTGCGACCCACAAATCGCTTGACCGCGAAGTCAAGGAAGGGCGTTTTCGGCAGGACCTGTTTTATCGCTTGAATGTCATTCAGCTGAGTGTCCCGCCCCTGCGTGAACGCAAACAGGATATTCCACTGCTGGTCGACCACCTGCTGGACAAGATCGCACGGGATAGCAACGAACCCAAAGCCCAGGTCTCACGCCGGGCACTGGATCTGCTCAATAGCTACGCTTTCCCCGGGAATGTGCGCGAACTGGAAAACATTCTTGAACGGGCAGTGACACTCTGTGAAAACCACCAGATAGACACGGATGATCTGCTGCTGCACAGCGCATCGGCCTCCCAGAACGCCATCCCCGATACCAGATCCGTTAACGGTAAAAGCCTTGATTACTCAGCACGCTGTGCCGAGTACGCCTCGCTGGACGACTATCTGCAGGATGTGGAAAAGGAAATACTCTGTCATATGCTGGAGCAGGTGCGCTGGAACAAAACCCTCGCAGCCAAGCAATTGGGCATCACCTTTAGGTCACTGAGGTACAGGCTGCAAAAATTGGGCTTGGATGATGACTAGCAGCGCAGGATTATACAGACAAAAAGCTCAGCGCTTCAGCTGAGCTTTTTGTGATCCCGTCGTACTCTACCAACATATAGCAGGGTCACCTGTCGAGCCACGAACGCCGGTATGTGTCAAGGTAAATGACCCGCATGTCACATCCTTGGATTGACGTTTGGTAGACACAGGTGCTGCCGTTAGCGTGTAGGTGGTGGCAGTCAAGCTGACCGTTATGTTATATAACCCCTCACGGGAAAGAATGCCGCCATTATTCAAAGCAGTCGTCACCGCACAACTTGAGCTGTTGTAGGCGTTATATGCAGTGAAGCAACGCTGCAGGCGCTGAGCCACATCATTCAATTCCACCTTGGCATCAGCCCTGCCCGATTTCAACACTGAATTCATATAGCTGGGATAGGCGATAGCGGCCAATATCGCCACTATCGCCACTGCAATTAATAATTCAATCAATGTAAAACCTGAGCTACTGTTTTTGGGTTTTCTGGCCATAATTTGTACCTTTTACCATTCAACGGAAATCCCGCCAACTCATCCGACCACGATAACTGTCCCACAATGTAATACCAGACGTTTCGTGTTTGCCAGTGACGCTAGTGTCAACTTTAACACCCCTTTTATCATCAGTAATGATAGTGGGATCACCCGGAGTAAGCTCATCGAGTTCAACATTTATGTTGTCCAGTACATTATGGCCGATATTCCTGTCACCGACGGCCACCAACTCCATTGAAAAACTGCGGCCACCAGCTTCACAGGGTATAGGTGAGGGAATGATAGTATTGAAGATCAATCGATCCATGATAAGTACCGGCTTAATGATGACCCTCTCACCATTGATCAGGCTAAAGTCGAGATACCATCCCTTATTTACCGTCCAGTCCATCAGGGACTGAGGATCCTGCCCTGTGGTTCGCTCACCATTCACCACCCGGTTACCGTTCACATTCGCCAGGGTTTTCCGATGCATATTATTGCGGGTATGTTGATGTGTGCTCGGCGGCAAATCAGCGATGGCATAAAAGCTATGAACCGGGCTTGCCGTGACAAAATTATCCCCCGCCTCAAAATACTTGCCCGTACCAAAATACACCATAATGGCATTAAGTTGCTCATTGGCCCCCAATGTCAGGCCGCCGGTAATGGGCTGCGCATTGCCATTGGCATCCCTGGCGACAAAGAGGGGGCCATTATAGGCGACAGAGGAGGAAGACAAGTCGAACTTCCAAATATTGCCCAACAGGTCTCCCGCAAAAGCATGGGTTGCCCTGCCATAAAAGTCGATCATCAGGGATGGAGCCGATAGACCCGTCCCGGCGCCTGTATCAATGATCGTTGGGCTGCCAGGGCTTTCAAGATCAATCATGAACAGCCTGGACGTACCCGATTCATAGCCATTTCCAAAAACCACCGCCCAACGCCCATTGGCCAAGGGAGTAATAAGTGGTTGCCCCAGAACATAACCCAGGCTGGGATAATCTTCAGCGTCAATTTCAAAAATAAGCTGGGGACTGTTCGGATTCGTCACATCCAGTGCAAATACCCCTTTACCACCAGCCCCAAGACTGCCAACCAGGATAGTACTCCAACCTCCTCGACTGGCCAGATAGGCATCACCAACATAAAGCGGGCCATCAACCAACGACAAATGTGGATTGGTCACGCTGCCATAATCGAGCTTTGTCACATTGGCAAGCTTTGGATAGACCCCATTGGGTATATAAGCAAAGATTTCCTCAAACGAATCAGCGTCAAAGGCATGCAACATGCCATCATTTGCACCTACATAGAGGACTTTCGGTTTACTTTTCGCATAATTTGCGTAACTGGCTCCTGGCGTACCCGGGAGCTGCGTGTAGCGCAACGTACTCGCACCAGCGTATACGGGACTGGAATTTACGATATCGCCCAGGAGGCTGTTTTCCCGCTTCCGGAACACTGTGCCCTCTCCATAACGATTTCCACGAATCCAATCCACGCGCCTGGCGGCAAGAGCCTGAGCACTTGCGTCCTCTCCCTCTGTCAACTGGCCCTGCTGCCACGGAGAAAGATTATCCCATGCAAAATTGACCAGAGTGGTGGAGCCCTTGGTATTGGTCAATATGGTTCTGCCAGAATCGATACTTACATCCCCGGATGGCTTGAAATAAGTGTCTGTAGTGGCGACAGGGTCGGCACTCACCTGCCTGGTTTCAGGGTTGATCGACCACGCTTTCAGCGTTCCAGACCAATCGGTACTATTAAACATCGCTTGATAAAGTCGAACTCCATCAATCAATCGCGTTGAGTTGGTGGCTGCGGAAGCCGCTACCCCATCTCTTGCGCTGGCACTGAGGAACAATCTGTTCAACGAGCTTTCAAGTTCGTGCGGATCGGTAGCATAAAAATAACTGCTCTCAACATCCCTCTTCTCCACAAGCTCATCCATGGAGGTGCCTTTCGCTATTGCCGCTTCCTCCTCGCCTTTGCTGTACCCCCCCCACTTGGCAGCATAGTAAAGTGGTTCCCGCAAGAACTGCGCTTCGGACTGACCAATATTAAATACCTTGGTGCGGGCGCCCGCATGCGGGCTATTACAGGGGCCCTCCGTTCCCGACACACGACATGTGCATCGATAGCTGTCATTGTTGGTTCTACAACTTCCTGTATTATTCGCGTCTGGATAGGTAAAGTTATTGACGCCGGAATGGACATGGAAATTATCATCAGAGGTGCCACTAATGATGTAGCCAAAGCCCATAGGATCACCTGTCGATTGGGCCATGATCTGGGTAGTGATGGTTACGGTCAAGGGTGTCACAGCGAAACGAATAACGCCCCACATGTCCTGGTCGAAGTCTCCACCCTGTTCGCTATCCTCCCAGTTGACGTAGAGCAATCCTTTATTGACCTGGACGCCATTTTCCTCGACTGATTCCATCTCAAAAACTTTAAAATCCACGATGGCGCAATTGGCGTTTGTCAGGTTGTTGCGGCACGCCGGCAGGATGGTAATAGACTTCGTAGCATTATTATCCGTATTACTTGCTGAGGCAGGTACAGGCACCGTGATTCTGGGAATAGCAGGAACAAGAGATACACCATAGGTCACAACTTGTCTCTGACTCACCGATGCCGCGAGTCCTGATACCGGAATACCTTCCCGCCGCGCATGGTGGGCCAATCCCGCTATCAGGTAGCTACCCTGGAGCCGCGGGGCATCCGGACAGGTGCCCCTGACTGCCGAGAGTTGAGTGACTGTTTTTGGAGTACAAAGCTGATCCGTTTGCCCGGTTGCCTCTCCAACAAAATACTGACCGGTCAGATTTTCTTGCTCACCAACATAATCCGTGGCTTTTACACGATCAATATTCAACTCTGTCGAACCATCCAAGGAATCGCTGTCATAGGACACTGTTGACGCATTGAACTGGATCACACTCAGCGGAGCACAATAATTTTCTTGGGTAACTGGCCTTTGCCATGTCGCTTCAACCAGGCCAGATACCCGATTGCCATCAGACGATGAGGGAACGAAAGCACTGGTCGGACTGAGACCGGCCAGATATCGAAGAGACTCAAGATAGATTTCAGACTGCGGATTACCCCAGTTCGAACAGCTGCCATCATTAAAACTTGACAACGCCCAGGGACAACTATCACCGTTATTATAGATGCCATCATTAAAGTTGTAACCATATATTCGCAGTGCATTTAAGGTCTGGATAATACCTCCTTCACTCATTGACGCCTTGAAGGTGCCATCTTCATTGATTTCATCGGATATCAATCCAGCATTCTTCCGTAAAACACCACCCGATTTATTCCGCCCATAGGATCCGGTCATCAAGCCGAACATCATGGAATCATCTCTGCCAAATTCCTGTAATAAACCCCTGGGCTTGGCATTATTGCCATAAGCCTCACAATTACCCTCATTCAAATTACTTTGGGAATCAGCACCTGGGGGAGAAACACAGACTTTGACTCTTACATTGTAATCCCCATTACCCAAGGCCGCGCTCGACTTTTGTGGGCTGGATCCATAAGCATAAATGCCAGTGACAGCACTATCATTGCCATTCGATTGAGTATCCCAGCGGCACTGCCAACGCTCGTTACTGGCCCACAAAGAGTAGTTGCCCTTGGCGACTCGCATCAACGGTGGAGAATTGACATTTTGAGACATCACATTGCGCGTTGACGGGTCCGTTGTATTACAAATGGTGATTCCCGTCGCTGCAGTATTTGTTAAACCCGATGGTGCATCTGAAGCAGGGAAAGGAGTAAGAAGGTGAATATCCGTGCCGTTGTAATATTTAGCAAACGAATGGGCATCATTGGGGAGCATGGCGCGCTCAAGCACGGTCTCGGTCGCCGTATCTACCTGGCGGTACCCACCATAGAGAATCTTGCGAACAGTATCTATCCGGGTCATGGTGGCCCAATTGAGGAAATTTCCACTCCATTGGCCAGTGCCGCCACAGTACTTACCTGCAGCAGCTACCGCAGGCTCAAACCGGCCAGATGTGTAGGTATAGCATTTGAAGCTGTCAAAATAGCCATAATAATCGTGGCTATGGACATAGGAAGTATCTGGAATCCCATCACCGGTAATATCCGAATAATCATCATAGGCCTTGAAAAACAGCTGATGATCATTCGACATATTCAACATTACAATGGGCTTCACTGAATTGACCAGAAATAGGGGCAACTGCGAAGGCGCCGCGGAGACAGAATGCACTACAGCCAGGGAACACAGTCCAGTTGAAAGTGCCACACCCGTCTTCTTCAAAAACGTCCGAATACTGCTTATATCAATGTTCATATCACCACCCCACCTGAAACCATTAATATTTGTAGAGCGATTGCACAAGTAATGCGGCGCCTGTAGCGCTATCCCTGTGATAGCTGCTGGCGCGATATACCCGCCCTTCCTCGAATTTGTCCAAACTGTCCGGATCAATGCCAGCTCCCATGGCTGCCGCCATGAGGGTTACAGGAATGGCAATTTCTTCGACAACTACCCTGGGATGGTCTGCCAAACCCAAATTCAACGAGGCTGCACTAACACCTGACGCAGTCCACTCAGCATTGCCCCAATTGCTGACCGGCACAACTAAATTCTGATTGGGGAAAAAACCTTTGGTCCCATCAAATGTCGGCAAATTTGTAGCAGATACACGCCAATCGACTTGAACCTCCCCATAACGCAGGCCCGCTTCAGCAGCCTGGAATCGCAGATTCATATCGCGCATGTTACCTGCCATCATTTCCTGAAGCGTTGAGCCACGTATTGCTGCAACACCAATGATGGCCATCAACAGCACCATGATCAACGCTACAATCAATACAACACCTTTCTCACGTGGCATTGCCGCTGATGCAGTTTTATACTTCATGAACCTATATATATCTGACATAAAATCACCTGGACTCCATCTAGCTACGAACGGCAACGGAAGTGCTAAACACCTGCCTGTAACGCCTGTCGTTCAGGCCAGTTATCGCTACATCACCCAATTGATAATTACGTGCCGCATCCAGCACATTCGCATCATCACCTTGCAGCAGAAGATGGACCCTGACGAGGCCACCACTGGTTTGCAATCGCATGCGCTGAACCCCCTCGACCATTTCCAATGGCGTGCCGCCATTCACAACACGATACAGTGATGGTTTGCCCGCCGGGTTGTTTGCCACATAAAAAATAACTGTGGCCAGCCTCAGGATTTCATTTCCCGCCATAAAATTTTCCGTGGTTGATATAATCGAACCACCAGGCCAGGTGCCAGTATGGCTGACCGCCGTCGCGCTAATGCTGTTTACTATAAAAAGATTGGCGCCGACGCAGTTGGTCACGACGGCCTGTGAGCCGACACACAAGCCGTTCATACATCCACCAGACAAAGGACCCGTAACAGGCAGGACACCTGGAGTATTCATATCGGTCAGAACAACAGGTGTTCCAGTAGCATATCGGACAACGAGTATATCGCCAGCCAAGGGAGCGGGATTCAGAGTAACTGGCGGCGCGGCATTGGTGAAAATCTGAACAGCATTAACGCTGTTGTTGGCAGCAATGTAGTTATTCCAAAAATCACCTGACTGAGGAATATTATTTCTCTTGTGCATATTCTCATCAGCGCAACCCATATAGCCGGCCAGGCGTAATTCCTGGGATATGAAATCAATGGCAAACCTGCCACTTTCCTGAACACGGGATATTGATTGCTGGGTGCTGAAAACCACCCTGCTTGACAAAAAAACCTGAATAACACCACCGACAAGAATCAACCCCAGGGTGATAGCGATCAAGAGCTCTACTAACGATAAACCTTTTTGCCTTGTCATTTTCTATCCGCCTCAGATGCCGCTGGTATATGCGAGAGTGGTAGTCGCTTCAGAGCTGTCGACATTGGCAAACATACTGTCCTCTGTCCACCGTATGGAAACGGTACATACCGTCACAGGCTCCGCCCCTGTAACCAGATTTCTGGAATCACAGGCAACGGAACCCTGCCCACCCGGTATCGCCGCAGCAATCGCAGTCGTCCATTCATCACCTCCTGTTACATTGGGCACAGCACCATAATCCGCAGTCACCCCTGTACCCGACGCGCGCAACAACTCGAACATCTCCTGGGCAAAAATATTGGCCTGAGAACGCCAATAGGCACTCTGATTGAACTGCAATGACCGGGTCTGGAGACTGGCTATCGCAAGCAGGGATACTGCCAATACCAATACAGCGATCAGCACCTCTATCAAACCAACACCACGTTGATTTTTACAGCCATTCATTATTTTATCCCTCCGGACACGCCACACGAGCAACCGACACCGCACCAGAAACACCCACCGACACCTGCCGGGATACATCTCCTGAACATCCCGTGTATCTTATGCTGATATTCACGGGAGGACTTCCGACACTGGCCAACAATCCCGACGGCAGAAAACGTACGAACGTCATACTGTTATTCTCACTGACCTGGGTGTTGACATGGTTTGTTTTCCATACGCGAAGCACATCCGTTGCCGCATTGGATATCTCGACAGAAGATGCCGAATCCGTCGCTGCGGAGTCCAGCACGACAATGAACCCGTCGCTCCAACCGCCACCACAGGATGAGCCATTCGTACTGCTGCAAAGGGAAACCTTGCCCCCCCGGCGAATCGCTTCCGCACGGGCGTAGTTCAATGCCGACGCGAACTCCTCGCTGGCGGCTACGACGCGATTGTTCTGCATAGTGCGCTGGAAGCTGGGGACAGCCAGAGTCAATAACACTGCCGCCACAGCCAGAACAACCATCAACTCAATTATCGTAAAAGCCTGTTGATATCTGCGCATGAATGTCTCTCACTGAGTAATCACCCCGCGTCCGGGGCCAGACAGTAAACTGCCCATATTGCATAAAATCCCATACTTAATATGCCAAAAAGATCACATAGAGCAGATGACCCCCTCTGGATGCAGGGATTTACAGCCATTATATTGAGCCAAGCTATCACAGGCTGCCCAGGAGGGGCTGAATCCTGCGATATGCGGTCAACATGGACGTACGAGCGGCGGGAATGGCGCATATTCCATCTATCATGATGATGCTTCTCCACCTCCTCTCACCATAGCCTATCCATACTCAAGGACGAGACCATGAAACAACACGGATTGACCCTGCCCGAACTTATCATTGTGCTTTCAGTAACCGCCATCCTGCTGGGTTTTGGCCTGCCAGGCTTTTCAAACCAGCTAGAGTCCACCCAGGCACGCACCAGTACCCTGCAGCTGCTGGAATCGATCAATCATGCCCGAACGCTGGCCATCTCCCAAGGCCGGCGAGCCACGCTTCGTCATACCGGCGACTGGACCCAAGGCTGGGAATTGTTCATGGATGAGAACAATAACAGCCTGTTGGACGAAGGTGAGGTACTGGTCAGCCAGGGAAGTCCGCTCAAGGGGGTAAGGGTCCACGCCAATCAACCGGTGCGCCACTATGTATCCTATATACCCAGCGGCGAGAGTCGTCATGCCAGCCAGCATCATGACGGTGCTTTCATGGCAGGAACATTTATCCTTTGCCCGGAAAGGCCTGGCAGTGGGTATAGGATTATTCTGGCCCGTAGCGGCCGGGCCCGGATGGATGTTGCCAATGCAGAGGAGTGTGCCGACGCGGGAAGTTGAAATTTAAAGACGCAGGGCCTTGGGCAGGGAGAAGCTGATGTTCTCGGGGATACCGGTGATTTCCTCGGGGACCTCGGCGCCGAACTCCCGCAGACGGGAAATGACCTGCTGAACCAGAACTTCGGGCGCCGAAGCGCCGGCGGTGATGCCAATGGTGGCCTTGCCAACGAACCAGGCGGGTTGCAGGCAATCCGGCCCATCGATCAGGTAGGACTCGGTGCCGCAGCGTTCGGCAAGCTCTCGCAGACGATTGGAGTTGGAACTGTTGTGGGAGCCGACCACCAGTACCAGATCACACTCCAGTGCCAACTGGCGCACGGCATCCTGGCGGTTGGTGGTGGCATAGCAGATATCGTCCTTGCGCGGCCCCTGGATTTCAGGGAAGCTCTCACGCAACGCGGTGATGACCCGCGCCGTATCCTCCATGGACAGGGTGGTCTGGGTCACGTAGGCGAGGCGGGACGGATCGCGCACCTGGAGCGCGGCGACGTCAGCCTCGTCCTCCACGAGATAGATATCTCCGCCATTGCTGCGGTCGTACTGGCCCATGGTGCCTTCGACCTCCGGGTGCCCTTCATGGCCGATCAGGA
>CAYWCW010000009.1:0-104968 GCA_964456865.1 uncultured Cellvibrionaceae bacterium | reverse complement strand
GCTGAGGCAGCTTGACTTAAATAAAACGCTCTCCGACAAACCCGGGGCGATTCAGTTCTAAGACCAGTCCACCCCAACTGGAACGTATTGGACTGACTTGTCGAAGGTAAAACCAGTGTCAGTGCAAAAGCAGAACAAGATGCCCATAAAAGAAAAATGAACAGAAAAAAATATCGAAAACCACTGATAACCGTTTGCCCACCTTTAGAATCCTTAAAAGTAGAAGGCTTGCCTGAATTCGTATTATGAAAAAAAGAAACCAATGTAATCAAAATCCTACTCATATATGAAGTCCTCAACCCCAATCCAGATATATTTTATTTTTAATCCCAGGAATTTTTATTAAAAAAATTAACCACTGAAACTTTCCACCTGCGTCAAATAACTATCCCAAGATAATTCAGCCAGAAGCGAAAAAAATACAAGCTACCAACCCATACTGCCAAATACAGTCAATCAATAAAACTATTGATAGAGAGCCTTCCCGTCAGGGGATTTTCATCAAAAACAAAGTTTTTATCGATGCATCCGGAATGCAAAACATTCCGTGGATAAACTATTATGCGATTGAACACCCCCTCCTGCCGGGCGATTTGCTGGAATAATGCCGTATCACCATTGATGTATTCAGGGGGCGGCATGTCAGGGCCGCCATTTTCAGATTCCAAAGATTGGAAATAAAGCGGCTTTCTTGACTCATTAAGCACTTCGAATCCTGTTTTTCGATGCCTGTAGAAGGCCGTACCACCCAGGCCCTTTTTAAAAAGGTAGTGAACACTTGCCAAACCTTGCCCGTCAAAGGAATCGACATGGGGAATGCGCTGAACCACCGATAGTTTTTCCGCCGGGGTGGTCACCAGAGAGTAGTGGCACATTGTCAGTTTGAACCGATCGCGCCCAATGTTGAAATAATCCTTGAAAAAAGGACCTAGACTATCCAATAGAAATCGTTGGTATTCCATGGGCGCAACAGCCCTTATACCAGGGAAAAACTTTCCCGCCGGCTCAAACTTCATACGAGCCGCAATATCAATAAGCTGGCCGGGTTCCGCAACAAAATTATCCATGATCAGCAACGGCGTTTTCTCATTGCCGATGGACATTTGCTTTACAGTAAAATCGGAGTGTATTTGCATGATAAAAAACCGGAAAACCCTGCTTAATCGCAGGGCAATAGCAGCTATCCAATCAACTGCGCCATCAAAAGTAAAGACAACTCAACGAATCCTTATTTGGCAGTAATAAACTGCATCAACGATTCAACCGGTTCATCAAATAGGCTCGTAGATGACGCGCCATGGCATCATCAATAGGTCCAAGCTCACCCCAGGCACTCTCCGGAATGTGCTCCCGGGCGATATGTGAATCCTGAAATATGTAGTAATCAAGAATACTGCTCCATGCTCTTTTTTCATGATCCGGACGATCGCGAAGGCTCAATAGCGCATGCTTGACAACATTCATTGGCGTCCCCATGAATCCAGGGGATGTATTCCACCAATAATTGATCATCACATTAAAAGGACTGACAGCCTGAACGTGGTGCCACCACAGACTGGGATAGAAGATGCCATCCCCGGGCTCAAGATCAGCAATCTGCCCAACCTCTTCTGCTTCGCGAAAACGCGGATATTTTTGATAATCCGGCTCAGAGAAATCCACCAGGCTTATAACCTGTCCCGCAGGGGTGGGATCAAGGGGGCCAGGATAGAGGTTGGCTATTTGATCAGGAGGGAAAAGCGTAAACCTTCGCTTGCCAACACAACAACACGCGATATTGTTAGGCAAATCGTAATGCGCAGAAACAACCGAAGGGCTGCCAATCCAGATACTGGCTAAGGGCGGGTTTTCTGTAAACATGGCATGATTGAACACCAGATCGTTTTCCTGCCGCAACCCTGGCAAACAGGCATCCACTGTAGAGGATCCGATATAAGTTATTGGAGGCGACTCTTCATCGATATGATCAAGAATCCTGTCCAGCATCTTATCGAGGGGAGCCCTTGTCGACTCAAAATTAAACCCGGAAAAATCTGGAGTATAAAAAAATCTGCCTTTGGTTTTCGAATCAGCCAGAAACGTTCCGACAGTTAGATTGTTATAGAAGCTCTTTAGATAATCAATGGCTTTCAAATACCCTTGATTGCCTGCCTTTACCAACGCCCAATCTTTTACAAGGCCTTTGAGGATAACAGGCTCTTCCTGATCCATAAGTTCTGAATAGGGAATTGTATCAGGTGTTATGCCATGAATGGACTTTGTAACTTTCTGGATATTTGTCATGACAGCTAAAACCTAAATGTTGCTAATTTGCATTACTATGCCTAGCCACTTCTCGCCGATTTTTGATATCGATCAATTTTTTAATATTATTCAACGAAGCAACCACTAGAAATGCCGCCTGTAAAAAGCCAGCGCGATTAAGCTGCTGAAGGGCATTTCCATCAAGGCTCAGTAGCTTTTCTTCGCTAACAGTATGGTAATTGACCAATTCACATTGTTTCTCACTGTGCAGAACGACTTCTATCTTGACGGGCTCAATTAAATTATATTGCTCAAAGGCTGAAAACATAGCCTTGCTGACAGATAGTCCCTGATATATTCCCTGGAGTATATCGGTGACCCTCTGTAAATAAGGACTGTTCCCACCATGTTTCAAAAAAACCGGCTCACCATCTTCCCAGCTGACTCTTGGGTCATCCATGTCTATATGAATAACCGGCTCCCTATACGCTTGACCATCAACGGTTTGATTCTGAAATCCGATTAAAAATGGACCACGGGCAAGGCTTGCGGGAAGGTATTTCCCGGTCCAGCCATCGACCTCATCCAGAAATAAATTCTCTCCTTGCTCCAATCCGAATATGGCTATCGGTTGGTATTCTCCTGTAGCCGAATCTTTGCGGAACAAGATTGGATACTCTGCCTGAACGTCACAAAACTCTGTCGGAAAAGTCAGCGAGCTGCTGACCTGATGCCCATAAGCGGCCGAACACCGGGTAATAATTTTAAGATCTTTATGATCAATATTATTTAGCAGAACATGTCGAGTCATTACCACTCCAACCATCAATACTGAAATAGAACGTGTCTTGAATGACAGATGGTTTCATTTAATCACAGTTGTATCCACTACTCCATAACCAAAAACAAGCCTGGCAGGCTTTTACAGCCAATAAAAAAGGCCGCTGCTAGACAGCGGCCTTTTTAAGCTGAACACAACGAATAGATCAGCTAAACATACCTTGTATTAGAAGGTATAACGGGCACCAATGTTGTAACGAGCACCCAGCTCTTCCGCAAACCAGGGCTGATTCACTGAACGGTTGTAATGACGAACATTCTCACCATTCAGGTTCAAGCCTTCTGCGAATACCTGGATATTGTCGTTGATTTGGTAGCTCACGTTGAGGTCAATCTGACCATATGCTTCAACATAGGTCGGGTTTCTGGAGTTACCGCGGTTGGTTTGATTCAGGAACTTATCACGCCAGTTATACGCCAAACGAGCCTGGAATCCGTAGTTTTCGTAGATAGCCACCAAGTTGGCAGTATCACTCAAACCTGTCAATGCGAATTGAGCCTCACTGGGTAACGCCAGGTCATCAAACTTCACATCACCACGAACGATGGTGTAGTTAGCCTGGACACCAAATCCGCTGTCACCGAAGAAGTGCTGCACAGCGAACTCTGCACCATAAATCTTCGCCTCACGGTTATTGACGGGCTTGGATGTACGGAACACCATCAAGGGGTCATTGGCATTCGGATTCAGGTCATAAGCCGTAGCGATATTTACAACAAAGTCCGCATCAGCCAAACCGGTAGCAGGATCGAACTGGAACGCAGCAGCCCCGGTGGGGAAGTCTTGCGGATTGTCCAGAATAGCGGCCATGGCAAAAAGCGACGTATCATCCACCGACACACCCAAGCCTTCCAGCGCCGCACGAGCCGCTTGAACACGAGGACCATTCGTTACGTCACGCATGCCAAAGTGGGTTTCGTCGACTTGCTCGGTACCAATGAAATTACGTACACGCTTCTCGAAGAAACCAACAGCAGCATAGCTGGAATCGTCGTAATACCATTCCAACGACAGGTCTACGTTATCAGACTCCAACGGCAGCAACCTGGGGTTGGATGCAGTAGCCACAGGCTGGGAACCGAGGAGAGTAGATCCCACAGTACCAAATCCACCAACCGAGGCCGCCAGACTACCGTAACCTGCCCGTGCAATTGTTTTGCTGTATGACATACGAGCTTTTATGTCATCGGTCAGAGAAATGTCGAAGTCAACGCTTGGCAACAGGTTGTCGTAGCTGAAGTCAACCGAGAAGGGCTCTACAGTACTGCTACGAATCAGCTGGAAGTCGTTATTATCGAGCCAACGCAGATGCTCAGGAATCAACAGATAGCTGGTAGACGTTACATCAGTAGTTTCATAACGCAGACCCAACAACAAGTTGGTTGGCATGTTGCCCAACTCACCCGAAGTTGCGAACTGGACGTAAGCAGATACCGTGTCTTCTTCGATGATGTTGTGCGTAGCGAAGTTGGGCTGATAATTCAGCACATAACCGTTGCTGGGCGTAGCATAGAGATTGATAGCATGCTGAGCCAGGGCAACTACATCGGGAGCCCTTACACCAAGTCTGGAAGAACCCGACATGTTGTAATCATCGTAATACTGGGTGAAGTCAAAATCTTCCAGGAGTCCCGGAGCGATCTCGCCTGGGTTGGCAACACCCCAGTCACCCAACGCCATATAACGGTCAGAGTTTTGCTGGACCGTTTCCATTGCGCGGGTATCCACACCAAAATCAAACCGCCCGTCATCCAGCTCGAACGAACCATCGAGTTTGATCTGGGTAACATCAGTAGTTTGAGCGGCGTAGAAGATACGAGCAACCTGGTAGCCAAAATCACCGGCATCGTAAATGCCGTTACGGTTACCGTTGAAACCCAGCGAATTACCGTCAGAATCAAAACGCTCACGGTTATCGTCAAAGGTCAGACCTGTAACACGGGGCAGACCAGAACCGAATTCGATGGTTTGCGAGGTAAGGATCGGAGCAGCCAGACTGATGGCAATTTCCCCCGCGTTGCCGGGACCTGATGGAAGACTTTCCAGAGAAGAATCATGCACATCAAGAGCCAGTTTGAAACTGTCAGTCACTTGCCAGTCTACGTTGAAGCCGAATGACTCCAGGGTATCGGTCTGTTCACGCCACTGTTGCTCGAAGCCATGGTCCTTGTTGCTCAGGCTCTCAGCAATCAACAATGGAGAGGCGATAGCGCCATCATCAAATACCACTCTTGTTACAGAGCTGCCGTTAGCGAACCACAGTGTCTGTTCGTGACGGTTCTCTTGCAAATAGTTTTCTGCGTAAGTGTAGTCCCCGGTCAAAGTGATGTTGTCAACCGGGCGGAATTGGAGGGTCAGCTGAGCATTGGTACGCTCGCGATGACGATCCGAGAAGCTGTAACGAATATCGTTGGGACGCGCATACAGCTGGCCTTGAGCAGGTGCGTTTTCAACGACGCCGCCAGGAGCCATGGAGTACATGTTGTTGCCCACACCCCACTGAGCGATGTTCCAGTCGTTCGCAGCAAAACCAGCCTGGGCGGAATCACGCTCTTGATAGCTGCCTGTCAGAGACACACCGAAACGCTCGCTATCGTCAGTCCAGCTGAACAAGCCTGACACCTCAGGTGTAACGTCATCGCCGTGCTCGTTAGTGGTATCAAATACCGCTTTTGCACCGATACTGGCTTTGAGACCTGGATTGTCCAACGGCTTGTTGGTCAGGATATTGATGGTACCACCGATACCACCTGTCGCTATGTCAGCACGACCGGTTTTATAAACTTCAATACCGCCAACACTTTCTGATGCCAGGTTGGCGAAGTCAAAGGAGCGCGTAGCACCACCAAATGTACCGCCGGCACCACTACCACCACCGAATACACCACCAGCAGGCATATGACGGCCATTCAGCAATACCAGGTTGTTACCGCCACCAAAACCACGAATGGTGACTTGAGAACCTTCACCATTTCTACGGTCGATTGACACACCAGTGATACGTTGCAGTGACTCAGCAAGGTTTGTATCAGGGAATTTACCGATATCTTCTGCGGTGATCGCATCGACCACACCGGGAGCATTGCGCTTGGTATCCATTGAACGCTCAAGAGACGCACGGATACCCGTTACCACGACCTCTTCGATATTTTCGCTTTGGGCAAGAGCTGAACCGCTAAAGCCGGCCAGTGCTGTCGAAGCCACGACCGAAGCAATAAGGCGCTTCTTGAATTTAGGATTTTTGTACATGGAGCTCTCCTTAAAAATGATTATGTCGAGATGTTTGCCGGTACAACAAATGCCTGGCCTGCCTGTTAGCCGAGTAGAAAACCAAACAAACCAAACATACTCGCCCCGTGAGCAGAGCGAATCCTGTAATGGGGTGCGGCCCATCACTCCAGACGCTGAATATTTCTTTTAATGAGCGACTGGTTCCTGTATTCCACCTTGGTCTCGAGTGTCTTGACCGACGACATGAACCTTGGCGGAGTTTTGATCATCACGTTTATGCATATATTCACAATGACCAAATGACGCCTATTAATAACATATGTGCATCTTGACTACAAGTTGAATCAGGCGACTTATAACAAAGGCCACACATGAAGCTGATAAACGTCAAACACCTTAACCCACTCTTGACATACTTCCTTAAAACATTGATTTACCTAAAAAATATGATCATTCGATCAACAATCTCATCCGCCTCCATAAATTATCTTATTTAATCAGCAAGCTGTGTCCTGAGCCGGCTGACCCTGAACAACCGCAGGATCAACAGCAAACACGCCATGGCCAATCCCACGATCAGCGCCAGCCAGAAACCGGGAGCACCCCGGGCTTCGCCGAGCAATGCTGTAAAAGTTAGAAGATACCCTAAAGGCAGGCAGATACACCAGAAGGAAAACATCATCAGCAACATGGGAACCCTGGTGTCCCGATAACCGCGCAGCGCATTGATGGCGGTGACCTGGAGAACATCCGCCAATTGGAAAATGGCCGCATAGAGCAACAATTGCACAGCAACAGCCTGAACACCGACGTCATTGGTGTACAGGCGCGCGCGAAATTCCGGAGCCAGTAACAAAAATGGCACATAGACCAGGGCAATAGCCAACGCCAGCAACAGGGCACTGCGCGCCAGGAGACGCGCCTGGTCCGGCGCCCCTGCCCCCAGCAGGAAACTCACCCTGAGTGTCAGCGCCATGCCCAGGCTCAAGGGGACCATGAACAACAGCGAAATGATATTGAGCACGATCTGGTGCCCGGCCACCACCTGTGGTCCCAGGGGGGCCAGGAAGAGCGCGATGACCGCGAACATGCTCACTTCCACAAACATGGTGAGTCCGATGGGCAGCCCCAGGGACAAGAGCTGGCGGATAATCCGGAGATCGGGCTTCACCCAATTCGCCAGCAGGTGAAAACGGGCGAAGGCCCGGCTGCGATTCAGGTAAATCAACAACCCGAGCACGGTAACCCCATTCGATAATGTGGACGCCCAGCCACAGCCCACACCACCCAGCGCAGGGAGTCCCAGCTTGCCGTAAATGAAGATGTAGTTCAGCGGCAAGTTCAGCAGGGTACAGAAGAGGGCGAACACCATGATGACCCGGGTATGCCCAAGGCCATCGGTCAAACCGCGCAATGCATTGAACGTCAGCAGCGCAGGCACGCCCCAGGCAAAGGCATAGAGATAGCCTTCAGCAACATCGGCCGTAGTGGCATCCAGCCGCAGCAGGTCCAATACCGGGCGGATATTGAACAACACCAGCATCATCAGCACCGAGGCCACGACGGTGATATAGAGCCCTTGCCAGGTGGCCGGCATGATGCGCTCCCACCTGCCCGCCCCGCGATACCCCGATACCGTGGGTTGCAAGGCATTCAGGGTGCCGATAAAGAACAACAGCAGGGGTATCCAGATGCTGGTTCCTATACCCACCCCGGCCAGGTCCTCGGCGCTGACATGGCCGGACATGACGATATCTATGACACCATTGGCCATTTGTGCCAGTTGGGCGATGAGGATGGGTGCCCCGAGGAGCACCAGGTTTTTCCATTCGACGAGCATGGCTTGTAGCCGGCCCTGGTGAGCGGGGGGCAGCGGCTGATGATCTTGATCCACAGGGAACCCTTACACAGGCAGCGGTCGCTCAGGTGCTCAACAGCAGCCCCAGCGCGCCGGCGACCAGACAATAAAACACCATTGGCAGCAGGGTCAGACGAATGATCTGCCCCTCTTTGCCGATCAGATTTACCACCGATGCCGCCGCCACCACGTTCATCACACAGATCATGTTGCCGGCATTGGCACCCAGCATCTGCAACGCCAGTATCACCCGGGGGGAAGAACCGGTGGCCAGCGCCGCATCCTGCTGCAAAGCGGCGAACATCATATTGGAAAAGGTCGATGAACCGGCAATAAAACTGCCCAGGGCACCGATGAAGGGCGCCGCCAGCGGCCAGTAGTCCGCAAAATGCGCTGCCGCCATCCGTGCCAGTTCCGCGGGCATGGCCGCCAGATCACCCTGGTTTACCCCCGAGTTCAGGAAGATGCGCACCATGGGCAGGGAAGCGGCCAGGGCCAGGGCGGTGGGCAGGAGGCGGACCAGGGACTGGCGCCATACCTCGCCCACCGCAACCCATGGCAGGCGATAAAAAACCATGGCCAGGATGGCGACCAGCACAAACAGCGCGCCGGGCGAATACAAGGGCGCGATTCGCGCCGAAATCCCGGTGCCCAACAGGTCGGGGAATACCATCACCAGGGATTGCATCAGGCCCTTGAAGGGCAGCGCATCGAGGCGTGTCAGCACCAGCAGCGCGGCCACCAGCAGATAGGGCAACCAGGCGCGCAGGAGACTCATCCGCCGCTCCGGAACAGCCGATGCCGGTGCGGTCACATCCTCCGGTTGAGCCGGCAGACGCCAGACCTGGCGCGGCAAAAGCCAGCCCCGGCGGGCAACACCGACCATGATGGCCAGGCCCGTCAAGGCTCCCAGGATGGTTGGAAACTCGGGCCCCAGCCAACGCGCCACCAGATAGGCAGGCAGGGTAAAGGCGAACCCACCGGCCAGCGCAAACGGCCAGAGCGCGAGCCCATCCCGCCATCGGCGCCCGGCACCGAAGTAGCGGGTCAACAACATGATCATCAGCAGTGGCAGGAAACTGGCTACCGCCAGGTCGATGGAAATGGCCGTCACGGCGATGGCCTGTAACTCTTCCGGGCTGATGCCCGGTAATCCCTGTCCGAGCCCCACGATCACCGGGGTGCCCACGGCCCCAAAAGAGACAGGACTGGAATCCGCGATCAGCGCCATGGTCACCGCCGCCAGGGGTGAAAAACCCAGGGCAACCAGCAGGGGCGCGCCTATGGCCGCCGGAGTGCCAAAACCGCTGGCGCCTTCCAGAAAAGCGCCAAACAGCCAGGCCACGATGATGGCCTGCACGCGGTGATCCGGGGAGATGTGGCAAAAACCGTCGCTGATGACCGCCAGGGCGCCGCTGGCCCGCAAGGTATTCAGCAACACCAGCGCGCCCAGCACGATCAGCAGGATAGTCAGGGCGATGATCCAGCCCTCGAGTACCGAAGCCGCCAATTGCACACCCGGCACCTGCCACACCACCGCGGCGAGCGCGGCGGTCAGCAACAGGCTCAGGGGCATGGCGCGGCTGGCCGGCAGGCGCAGGATGACGAGCAGCACCAGCACCGAAAGCACCGGCATCAGTGCCGCCAGCAGTTGCAGGAATGTCATGGTCGTTTGCCACCACTGCGACGGCTACCGGCAGCGGGCAGCCCTTGCCGGCCAGGCCGGGTTTTCAGGCAATCGCTCACCTTGCGGACTCCTTTTTCCGGGAAGGGCATCTGTCCATCAGAACATCAAGAAGATGAAAGGCAACAGTGTCAGCATCAGCACGAAAACAATCGCCAGCAACAACCCCATATAGCGGAACGGCTGGGACAAAAATAACCGCCAGGCACTTGGCGCCTGTCCCTGGGAAATCAATTCCGCGTAAGAGGCTTGCTGGCGGTCGCGGCGCTCCTGCTGGTAGGCGAGGATCAACGCCTGGGCCCTGTCCAGCTGGGCCTCATCGCGCAGCCAGATGGCATCCACCCCCACACGCCAGAAACCGGCGTCCGTCTCGTAGTAAGCAATGTCGTTGCCAGCCAGCAGTTCCCGGATATCCTGGGCTTCGTCATCCGGCACCTGGGCCAATCTGAATAAAAGTCGAGCCATAAATTATCTGTCTTGGTCAATCCCGAGTTCGCAGGCGGGTGCCGTCTGTAACATCCTGCCCCGGATGCAACACCACGACATCGCCCGCATCGAGTCCCGCCTGTATTTCCACCATCAAACCACTGCGGCGGCCCGGCGTGACGTCGCGGCGTTGCGCGCGTCCGCTTTGTATCACATAGGTCATCCAGCTGTCGCCTTCGCGGAAGAGCGCGCTGGCGGGCACCTGCAGGACATCGTCGCCTTCCCAGAGGATAAAGCGCGCCTCCACCCGGTAACCATCGCCCAGCGCCTGCCAGGATTCCCGCTCTCCATCAAAATCCACAATGACCCACACACGCTGCTCTTCCACACCCAGGGCCGAATAGCGGGTGAATCCCGCTGGCTCCACGCGCCGGACTCGCCCCGGCAGGGCATCATTGCCGCCCCAGCGCTCCAGTTCCACCCGCATGCCGGGGCGCAGCTTGACGGCATCGGGCGACAATACGTCCACCTCGACTTCCAGGCTGGCCAGATCGCCCAGGGTAAGGATCGGATCGCCCGCCTGGACGCTGCCTTCGCTCTGGCGCTGGCGGGTCAGCACCAAGCCGCTCACCGGTGCGTTTACCACCAGCGGCTCGGCTGTGCCGGCCGCGCCCGATACCGCCAGGGTGGCTCGCGCGTTATCCCGTTCATGGCGGGCCACTTCAGCGGCGAACCGGGCGGAACGCAGGGCTGCGCTGGCCCGGCTGTTCCCGGCCCTGGTGCGGTCCAGCTGCTCCTGGGGCAGATGCCCCGCCGCGACCAGCGGTTCCACCCGCGCCAGTTCCCGGGCTGCCAGGTCCGCCTGGGATGCTTCGGCCTCCACACGGGCCTGTGCCGCCCGCAACGCGGCTTCAGCGGCTGCGAGCGCCGCCTCGGCCTGTGCCCGGCTGCGGGCATCCAAAGGCGAGGATTGCGCCGGCAGGATGTTGAACAGCGCCTGCCCCCGGGTCACCGGATCGCCCGGCTCCAGCAGGACGCGGCCCAGGTAACCGGCCACCGGCGCGAATACCTGGTAGCGGTCCGGCAGGCGCGTGCGCCCCTCCTCTTCCACCTGCTGCTGAAAATGACCGCGGCTCACCGTTGCCGTATCCACCAGTACCGGCGGTGCGCGGAATCCGGCAAGCAACAACAGCAAGACCAGCGCACCGCCGATATAGAACCATTGCCGCCCAGGAAGAAACAGACGTTTGGAAAGTGATGTCATGACTGAGGCATCCTGTTTTCATCAAATTATTCCGCGGCCTTGAGGGCCGACACCATGTCCAGGCGTCCCAGGGCGCGGGCGACGGTCAAACCGGACAGCAGTGTGGCAATGAGCACCACCACCGCGGCAAAGGCATAGGTCGAACTGTTGATCACCAGGGGTATGCGGTAGAGGTCCGTCTGCATTCCCCAGGCCAATAACCAGCACAACAGATTGCCGAGCAAAAAGCCCAGGGGTATCGCCAGCAAGGTCAGCAGCGTCAATTCACCCAGCAGGATAAAAGCGGTCTCACCGCGGGTAAAACCCAGCACCCGCAGGCTGGCCAGCTCCCTGCCCCGCTCGGCGAAGGCGATGCGGGCATTGTTGTACACCACCGCAAAGGCAATGGCGCCCGCCATGAAGGCGCTGAACAGGGTAAATACCAGGATGGTCTGCGACATCATCTGGTCGAAGGCTTCCAGGCTGGCATCGCGCCGCGTGATCCCGGCAATGCGCGGGGCCTCTTCCAGACGGCGGTTGAGCTGGGGCAGGAAAGCCGGCTCCACCGCCAGGAAAGCGCCGCTGATATTGTCATCTTCCCGCAGCAAGCGGTTCAGGCTGCGCTGGTTCATGTAGGCGCCCACACCGATAAACTCCGTCACCAGCCCCGCCACCGGAATATCCAGTTGCGGCCGCCGCCCTTCCTGCACTGAAACCTGCAAGCGGTCGCCGGGCCGGACGCCCAGCAGCCGCGCCAGGTGATCCGTGAGCAGCACACCCTCTTCCGGCATGGCGATAGGCTGCAAGCGGTCGTCCAGCGGCGTGAACAGCTGGCCATCCGGCTGATAACCCTGCACGGCGCCCCGGTATTCCCGGTGACCGAAACGCAGGATGGCGGGCACGCTGCGAAAACCTTCCACATGGCGCACGCCGGGCAGCGCGCGCAGTTCGTGCAGTGTTCGCCGGTGGCTGGGTTCGATGAAATGCACCGTCACATCCTGCCGCTGGGCCAGGCGGAACTGGACATCGAGCATATGGGAAACCGCGCCCTGCTGAAAACCCGTGAGCATCACCATGGCCACCGCAAAGGCGATCCCCACGATCGACAGGCCCGCCTTGACCGGCTGCCGCTCCAGGTTGCGCAAAATAATCCGCATGGGCTGGCTCAGGCCGCGGATGCCCAGGCGCTCGATGAGGGTACGGTTGTAGCGCGCAGGCGGTTCGGGCCGCATGGCCTCGGCCGGCGGCAGGTTGAATGCACGGTAGACGGCACCCAGGGTTCCAAACAGTGTGGCGCCACCGGCAATACCGGTAGCGGTCAGCGCAACCGCAGGCCGCAGGCGAAACTCAAGCCAGGGAAAGCGAAAGAAATCCTGGTAGAGCCCCGCCAGGCCACCAGCCAGCCACACCCCCAGCAGTACACCCGCCAGGGCACCGATCAGCACCACCACCAATACCAGCAGCAGATAGTGGCCCGCCACGGTAAAACCGTCGTAACCAAATGCCTTGAGCACCGCGATCTGCTCGCGCTGGGTGCGAATCAAACGCGCGGCCACCACATTCAATAAAAAGGCGGCCACGCCCAGAAAAATCATCGGCAGAAAAACGGCCATGGTTTCGATCTGGGCCAATTCCTCTTCCAGGTAACGATGGGACAGCTGGTCAGCCCGGCCGTAGGCGCCCAGGCCGCCCCAGGGTTCCAGCAGCAGGTCCAGGCCCGCAATCACTCCTTGAGGACTGGCGCCCGGTGCCAGGCTGAGCGTCAAACTGTTGAAGGCGCCCTCCATGTTGAACGCGGCTTCGAGCGCGTGGCGATTCATCCATAGAATGGCGTAGCGGGAAAAATCCGGAATGATTTCACCCGGGCGGATCTGGTAGATAAATTCCGGCGATAACGCGATACCCGCAACCAGCAAGCGCTGGTAACGGCCATTGATCACCACGGCCAGGCGATCACCCGGCACCAGGCCATGCGCCTCGGCAAAGGCCTCGCTCAACAAAATCTGATCGTCACGGCCCGCCTCGGGCAACTGGCCGAGGCGCAAAAACAAACGGTTCAATGCCGGCTGCCGGCCATCCGGAATCGACAGCGCCATGCCGGTAACCGGTTCAGGATACTCAGGCATCTGGATATTGACGGGCGCCATGACACGGGTTTCCAGCAGGGCCACGCCGGGCAACTCGCGCAGGCGCTCGGCCAGGGATTCGGGCGCGCGTTTGAGCTGCGCGAACACCTCGGCGAACTGCTGGCTGCGGTAAACGCTGTCCTGGCTCAGGCGCAGGGATTCGAGGGCCGTGTGCGCCATCACATACATGGCAATGCCGATGGCGATGACGGCGGCAATGGCGGCGCCCTGCCCTTTGAGGGTCATCAGGTTACGCAGGAGTTTGATATGCAGCGCGCGCATGGGCGGTTACCACTGCAATTGATCGGGCGACACGGGATGCGGATTGCTGCTCGCCTCGATCACGCGGCCGTCGCTCAGACGAATCAACCGGTCGGCCATGTCGGCAATGACGGCGTTGTGGGTAATAACGGCCGTGGTGGTACCCAACTCGCGGTTGATGCGCTGCAACACGTCCAGCACGCGAATGCCAGTCTTGGAATCCAGGGCGCCCGTCGGTTCATCACACAAGAGAACCTCGGGCCGCTTGGCAATGGCGCGGGCGATGGCAACCCGCTGCTGCTCGCCGCCGGACATCTGCGCGGGGAAATGATCCAGGCGTTGCTCCAGCCCCACCAGCGACAGGGCTTCCTCGGGCGGCATGGGATTGCGGGCGATCTCGGTGACGATGGCCACATTCTCCCGGGCCGTCAGGCTGGGGATCAGGTTGTAGAATTGAAAAACAAAACCCACATGGTGACGGCGAAAGCGCGTCAGCGTGGCCTCATCGGCGTGGCTCAGATCGGTGTCCCGGTACCAGACCTCGCCATCGGTAGCGGTGTCCAACCCGCCCAGGATATTCAGCAGCGTGGATTTACCCGAACCGGAAGCACCCAGCAACACCACGAACTCACCCGCGTAGAGTTCCAGATCCACGCCGCGCAATGCGTGAATCTCGACATCGCCCATGCGGAAGACGCGCGTCAGCTGGCGGGTCCGGAAGACAGGTGTGGAGGGAACTCTGGTTATGGAGGTCATGGGCGCATTCTATCCCGCCTTGGCCACCCGGGGTTTGCGGTATATCAAGCCCTCGAACGGGGTCACCAGGATAAATCCACTGGCAGACCAGTGATAAAGCGAGCGACTTCGCGCCTATATTCACTCCTAGCCTATATTCGCTCCTACCTATAAGTGCCACACCAGCTTGAGTGTGGCCAGCGACTCATCCGGCAACGACTCCCGCCGCTCGTCCATGTCGCGGATGCGCTCCAGCGCGAAGAACATTTCCCGGCCCGGGCTCCAGGTCCAGCGCGAGCGCAGGCTGATACCCAGCTCTTCCGACAGGTTGTCCCATTGCAGCAGCAGGCTCTGCGCGTAGCGGGTACTGGGTGTGTGGTCCAGCCGCAGCCTTGCCAGGCGCGCCGTGTCATAGCCCGAAGGCAGGCGGATGGCGTGGCGGCCGAGGCTGCCATACAGCCCCCAATAGGGGCCGGGTTGCCAGCGCAGCGCGACGAACTGGTCGTTGCGGTGACCATCGTAGTATTCGCCGGCCCGTGCGTTCACTTCCAGCGCCAGGCGCCGTGCCCAGGTGGTCTCCACACCGGCGCGCAGATAATGCCAGTCGTAGCGGCCGGCGGTGATCCAGGTATCCGGCAAGGGGGCGTAGCCCTCGGCAAGCTGGTCTTGCAGGTGGAAGCTTTCTATGACGAAGAGATCACCGGCGGCACTGCGGTAGACCCACTCGGGGTTGATCTCGACGGTGCGCTCCCGGCCATCCAGGGTGCGGCGGAAATACCAGTCCACACCGGGTATCAGATCCTCGCCCCCCGCCGTGCGATGCCACCAGCCGATCTCGCCATGGCCGCGCAGTACGCCGTCTTCGGCAAGATAGCCCAGGGCGGGGTGGAAACCCTCACCGATATGCTGGACGGCCGCTCCGCCGGTCGGCCCCAGGTTGTGGTAACCGAGGCTGGCACCCCAGGCGCTGGCCGATACCTGTTCATGGTGCGATTCCATCACCCAGGCGCGGGTTTCGAGGGTCTTGTCGCCCTGCCACGCGGTATCGCGGAAGCGGTAATCCATGCCCCACAGATGGCTGCCGCCGGTGCCCTCGGGATTGCCATAGGTGCCGATCAAACCTATGTGTTGATAGTCCCCCAGCGGGCTTGCCAGCCGCAGCACGGCGACATCGGCATGATCGCGGCCCGGCGACTCACCGGTCGGGACCGCCGTGTCCACCCGCGCCGCCAGCATCCCGAAATCGACCCCGGCAGCCTGGCCGGTGAGTTTCAATCCCGCATCCAGGCCATGCGGTTGACCACTGGCGTCCAGGCCGATGCGGCGCGAGTAGTAGGGCATGACCGCCGACCACTCCAGTCCGCCGAAGCTGAACCGGCCGGCATCGTGCTGGAAGAACGCGCGCTTTTCGTCGCGAAAGAGTTCGAAACGTCCCAGGTTGAGTTCCCGCTCGTCGGCCTCGGCTTCGCCGAAGTCGATGTTGAACGCGGCGGCGGTACGCAACCCGTTGCGGCTTTCGTGAAAGACTTCCAGCCCCGGTTCGATTTGCTCCTTCGTCTGCTGTATGCCGGACACCGGCGACGATTCGCGTGTCGCGCGCAGCGAGACCCTGGCGCTCAGACTCCGGCTGGCGCAACCCGATCTCACGACCGGCAGGGCGACCGCATCACCGAGGGAATGGATATCCTGGTCCGGGCGGTGACCGGCCAGCCGCACGCGCTCATTGCCGCGCGGCATCCAGCGCTCGGCATTGACGCGCCAGTCCGCCGCGTGGTTGTGCCCGAAGATCGCCAACGGAATCGCCAGCCGCGCGCTCCAGCCATCCGGCTCGCTCTGCGCCTGGCTGTGCCAGAGCGCGTCCCAATCGGTGCGTAACTGGCCACCGTCGTAGATCAGCGCATCAAACTGTGTGCCCTTGGGGTTGACGGCAAACAGCCAGCCATCGCGGCGGCCGCCCTGTGCATCGACGATCAGCGCTACATGGTCCTCACCCAGCATGGCGTCCTGATCGCGCCGCATCTGCCGCGCGACCAGGGCGTTCGGCTCGGGATCAAACGCGTGGATCGCCACAAAGAGGGTCACACCATCCTGGGTGATATGCAGTTCCGTGCGGCGTGTCGGCGCGGCGCCGGGCGTGGGCGCGACCTGCCGGAAATCCGCGAGCAGCGCGACATCGACTGTCTCGCAGGCTGTTGGCAGCACCTCGTCCGCCAGCACAACCGGCGCGGCCAGCAGCATCGTGAAAGCCACTGCCCGCCGCCATGCAACACCATCGCCTTTGCGCATACGCAGGCTCATACCGGCCGCGCAACGCCAGTGGCGTTGCCAGCCTTGGTCTTTTTGGCGACCTTGGGAGCCGCGCGGGAACGCCGCTTGCGCCACCAGATGACCACGCCGGTGATACTCAGCGCCGTCACCACGATGCCCATGATAAAAACAAAGATACGGAACGGCAGGCCCCACACCTTGGCCATGTGCAGGTCGATCAGCCAGCGGGTGATGAAATCGCCCGCACGCTCGTGCTGCGGCCCGGTGTTCTCCTCGTCGATGCGCAGCAGTTCGCCCGTGTTGGCATCGAAGATCACGCCGAACCAGTCGTAGGCTTCGTCGCCGTTCTTGAATTTTGTGGCAATCCAGTAGGCGAACTCGGCGCGGCGCCGGTTGTAACGCAGGGCATCCTCGCGGTACTCGCCGATGCCATGGTCGGCCAGCGCGGGTTGCATCAGGACTTGTCCGCGGGCATAGGCGTCATGCCACGCCATGCCGGGCTCGGGCTGTTCGATATCCCGTACCGGCAGCGGCGCGGACTCGGCGAAACGGAACACGGCACCGGTGACCGGGTAGTAGACTTCACGCAGGTTGAGCGCCACGGTGGACCAGGCAAACACGAACAGCATGGCCCAGGTCCACAGGCCGCTGGCGCGGTGCAGGTCGTAGTTGAAACGCTTGCGCTTGATGCCCCAGGCCGGTTTCCATTTCTGCCAAAAGGGCCGCCCGCGCGGCAGCGTCAGATAAGCGCCGACAAAACAGTCCAGCGTCCACAGCAGCGCGATGATGCCGAAGGTGTAGGTGCCTACCGTACCCAGTGCCAACGACTCGTGCAGCCGGTAGATGAAGGGCATCAGGTTGATCCTGCCCTGGGAAATATCGCCCCAGCGCCGGCTGCCCAGCACCTCGCCGGTGTAGGGATCGACAAAGAGTTCGCCGTCAATCCTGGCGCCATCTTCCCGTGCCCTCACCCACAGCGAGAGTGACCGCCCCGGCTTCCAGGGTGCCAGGGCGCTGTCCGTCCAGGCCTCGGGCCTGGCCGCCAGGGCGCGGTCGCGCAGCGTCACCATATCGAGTATGGGCGCTCCCTCATAGGGCGGTTCGACCTGATGGGTCTGGGGATTCAGCAGCGCTTCCAGTTCGTCGTAAAACACCAGCACACTGCCGGTCAGCGCGGCGACGATGAGGAACCCCGCCATCACCAGGCCCACCCAGCGGTGCACCAGTACCCAGGTCTGCCGATCGCGCAGCGCCGCCAAGCGCGCGTACCAGGGCGCTGGCATATCCACCGCCAGGCCAGTCCTGTGCAGATTATCCTGCGCCACCGATGGCAGCGATCCGCTATTTGTCGATTGCATCTTGCGTCAGAACTTGTAGCGGGCGGTCAGCATGGCGTTGCGCGGTTCACCGTACACCGTGTTGCCACCCCAGATCACCGGCTGCGCATTGATCGAGCTGTAATACACCTCATCGAACACATTGTTGATGTTCAACTGGATATCCAGACGCTCGCTGTGCCTGTAGCCGATCATGGCATCGACGACGGTGTAGGCATTCTGTTCGGTGCGATAGTCGCCACCGGTCCACTGGTAGAACACATCATCCTGCCAGCGCAGGTTGCCGCCGATGCGCCATTGGCCGCCGGCAAACCGGTACGAGGTCGACAACTTGAATTGATCGCTCGGCATCTGGGTGTTGAGCTTGAGGCCGATCCTGGCCGGGTTGGCATCTTTACGGACTTTCGTGGTGGCGTAGGTATAGCCTGCCCCGATCTGCCAGTTCGTGGTGAGGGCACCCTGAATCTCAACGTCATAGCCTTTACTGCGGACCACACCGGTGGGCTCGTAGCACGTCATGTTTTCGTTGAACGGACAAGGACCGACCACCATGGCGCGATTGCTTTCGTCGATCTGGAAAACCGCCGCGTTCACGTTGAGCGCGCCGCCGAAGTATTCACCCTTGATGCCGGCCTCATAATTTTTGCCGACAATGGGCTTGATAAAGTTATTGGAGGTATCCCGCGCGTTCTGCGCCTTGAAGATATCGGTGTAGCTGACGTAGAGCGAATACTGTGCGCTCAGGTCATAGACGAGTCCCGCGTATTGGGTCAGGTGATTGTCGTAGTCGTAGCCACTGGTTGACCGTGTCCAGGTATCGCCAGCGCGGTTCAGCACATCCTGCGTGTTGCTGAACTCGAACCAGTCAAGCCGCAGGCCCAGGATGAGTTTGAGCGCATCCGCCAGGTTCAGGCGGGTCGTGGTGTAAAGTCCGTGCTGCTTCTCTTCAGTGCGCTGGTAGAAATCAATGGGAAAGGCGGCGGGCCGAGGCGCGTCGTGGTGCCAGTTATAGATATCGATGTTCTGTGCGAAGACGATACTCCAGTAGCCGGCCGTATCATTGCCCTCATCGGCGGTGCGCTGGCTGGCGCCGACCACCCATTCGTGCTCGCGGTCAAACAGGCGGTACGGACCCTGGGCATACAGATCGTAACTCGTCCGATCATTATTGAGGCTGGCCTTGCCGCCCGACTGGTTCCAGTGACCATTGCCATCCAGCCCGACCCCGGCTCTCAATTGTTCCTGGTCGCCCCAGATCTGGTTGATCGAGAAATTTACCTTCCAGTTGTTGTCAAACCGGTGCTCCACGCTGGCGAAAACATTGGTGGTGGTGTCATCCCAGTAATTCCAGGTGTTGCCAAAGTAGGCTGACCCGGGCAGTTTCAGATCGCTGCCATCGGACCCGGTCGGCAAACCGCCGTAGGTCGTGTTGTTATCGTTTGCCTGATGGGAAACACTCAAGGTCAGCAGCGTCTGTTGCGTAATGTCGGTTTCGCCGATCAGGTAGACGAGCTGCCGCTGTTCGGTGACCACATCCTGAAAACTGTCGCTGTCATGCCCGTGAATCACGGCGCGGCCGCGCAGGCTCCTGGACTCGTTGAGCGGACCGGACACGTCGGCATTGGCGCCGATGTGGTGCCAACTGCCCAGTTGTCCCTGCACACTGGCCTGGAAGTCGCTGGTCGGGCGTTTGCGCACGAAGTTGATTGCCGCTGATGGTGTGCCCGAGCCCTGGGTCAGCCCCGCCGAACCGCGCACAACCTCGACCCGGTCATACATGGCCAGATCGTTCAGGAAGGTTCCCCGCCGCGATGAGTTGGAAGAGATGGGTACACCGTCGAAGAGATAGGTCTCCACGGCAAAACCCCGCGAATGAAAGGTTTCGCGGTAGGGAGCGGTGGCGGTGACCGTGATGCCGGGGGTGTTCTTGATGACATCGCTGGCAGTGATCAGGCCCTGGTCGTCCATGCGGTCACGGGTGATGACGGTAACGGATTGGGGTGTTTCGCGGATGGAGAGCGGCAGCTTGGTCGCCGTGCTCATGGACGTGGTGGTGTAGCTGCCGCTGCCTTCTGTCGTGCCCTGGATACCCAGCGCCGACACCTTCACCGCCGGCAGCACATTGCCATCGCTTTTTTCGATCACGTAGCTGCCGCTGTCCACGTCATAGCGCGCGTACAAACCGGTTCCCCGCAACAGCGTGGCAAAGCCTTCTTCCAGCGCATAGCTGCCATTGAGCCCGGCGGATTGCTGGCGGGGAATATCCTGCGGATCAAACGTCAGCGACACACCCGCGGCAACCGCATAGCGATTGAGTGTCTCGGCCAGAGGACCGGCGGGTATTTGATAGCGGCGCTGTTCAACCGCGGAGTTGTCAGTGGCAACGGCGGCCAGCACCGGCAGGCTGGATGCCCCCAGCAGACTGACCGCCACCAGCAAAGAAGAAAAAAACGCGCCTGCGCGCGCGCCAGAAGGCATGTGTTTCATGATAGGAGCGTCCCGTTTTTTGGAATGATGTGTGTGTCATTCGCATGGCCGGACGCCGGCGAAAAAAGTGCAGAAAAAGTACAGATTTTTTTGACGTTATGCCGCCAGCTCGATACTGACCCAATAACGGCTGAAGGATGAGAGTCGGATGGGAAACCGGCTGGCCAATATGGCCAGGGCGCGGTCGGTATCCTGGATGGGAAATACACCGGAGACGCGAATGGCGGCCGCTTCGTGGGAACAGCGCAGATAACCACGGCGGTAGCGCGACAACTCGGCCACGACCTCACCCAGGGGGCGATCATTCACCACCAGCTGTCCCTGAAGCCAGGCATCGGTACCGGGTGAGAGTTCCTGGCTGTCCAGGATGGCCTGTGCCGAAAAACGGGCACGCTGTCCGGCATTGAGTCGCTGCCTGGCATTGCTGTCCTGCGGCGATACCTCCACGGCGTGTTCCAGCACGGCAACCTGGGTATGTGACTCATCATCACGCACGATAAAACGAGTGCCCAGCGCCCGTATGCGGCCGTGCCGGGTGAGCACATCGAAGGGGCGCCTCTCCCCCGGCAGGCTTGCCGTCTGTACCAGCACTTCACCTTGCAACACCTGCAACAGGCGAACCTCGTTGTCGAAGCGAAGGTTCACCCGGGTGGTAGTGTTGAGCACCAGCTGGCTGCCATCCGCCAGGACGACCCGGCGCTGCTCGCCCCTGCCCGTGCGGTGATCGGCAAGATAGGACTGCCAGGGTTGCTCGCGCCAGATAAACGCTCCGCCGCCCGCCCCTACCGCGAAGACGGCCAGGCCCTTGAGCACCGTGCGCCGGTTGGTCACCACCGCGGCCAAGGCAGGCAGGGCGATGGTACTGGGTGCGCCGGTCAGGGAGCCGCGCACCGCCTCCAGGCGCGTCCAGGCCTCGGCGTGTTGCGGATGCTGCCGGCGCCAGGCTTCGCAGGCAAGCCGCTCGGCGTCCGTCGCTTCGCCGGAATTGATCAGCACATACCAGTCGATGGCCTGGCGGCGCACCTCCGGGTCTATGGCCGCCGCGGCCGCGAGTGTGTTCATGATTCCACCACCACGTCAAAACAGTGGTCGAACGCCTGGGCCATATCGTTTTTGACGGTACGTAGGCTCACCCCCAGGCGGGCCGCGATCGCGCCATAGGTCAACCCTTCCAGCTGCGACAATAGAAACACCTGCCGCGCCCTGGGCTTGAGCCCATCCAACAGCCGGTCGATGCGAACCAGGGACTCCAGGATCAACGCCTGCTCCTCCACCGAGGGCCACTCCGGTTCCGGCATGGCCGCCAGCACATCGAAATAGGCCTTTTCCACCGCGCGATGGCGGAAGAAATCCACCAGCAGCCCGCCGGCGATGGTGGAGAGAAAGCGGCGCGGTTCGCGGATCGCCGCCGCGTTATGGGCACGCAACACCCGTACAAAGGTGTCGTGGGTCAGGTCTTCCACCTGCGCCGGGCAATCCAGCCGCCGGCGCAGCCAGCCTTTCAGCCAGGCATGGTGATCACCGTAAAGTGCGGCTACCGGGTGCTGGGGAGTGGAATCGACACGCAATTGCAGAAGCGCTCTATAAATTGATAATGATTATCATTTTATAGAGAGATGCTGATGGGAACAACTCCCCCACACACCGGAAAAACGCGGCTTTTTTGTGGCGCGCCGTCCATGGCCGCCCCCCCCTACGGGGCCGCCGCCAATGCGGCGTCAAACGTTGCTCCCGGCAATTTTTTGCTTCGCGACTTGCTAGAGCCGGCAAGCTTTACCACTATGTACTGGACACGCCATGAATCGACCGGCATAGATCCGGCATTCTTCCCCTTTCGCTGAACAGGAATTCCGCCGATGAAAATCCTGCTGACCTGCCTGTCAATCCTCTGCATCGTCACCACCCTCATGCCGCTGATCGCCGCCAAACAGTGGTGGATACGCGTTTTCGACTTTCCGGTTCTGCAAACGGCCGTGGTCACCTTGCTGACGTTTATCGGCTGGTATTTCGTGCTCGATCCCGCATCCACCGTCGACCTGGGCCTGCTGCTCCTGCTGGGGGCTGCGCTCATCTGGCAGGGCAGGATCATCCTTCCCTACACACCCTTCTACCGGAAATCCGTCATGGATGCGGCCGCCAGGCATCCCGAAGACCGCCTGAGGGTTCTGGTCGCCAACATCTACCAGGACAACCGGGATGTTGACACTTTCCTGCGGGTGTTCAGGCGGGCAGACCCCGACGTCGCGGTATTGCTGGAGATCGACAACCGGTGGAACCGGGAATTGCAGGCGTTGCACGCCGACTACCCGCACCGGGTGGAACACCCTCTGGAGAATTATTACGGCATGCTGCTGCTGAGCCGTTTTCCATTGAAGGGCACCGGGATCAAATTCCTGATCGACGACAACATCCCTTCCATCCACAGCCAGGTGAAATTGAACAACGGCACCTGGGTCAAGCTCTGCTGCCTGCACCCCATGCCACCCAGCCCGACCGAGAACGACAAATCCCTGGACCGGGATGCCGAACTCTTGATGGTTGCCAAGACCATCAGCGAAAAGGATTTTCCGGTGATCGTGCTGGGCGACCTGAACGATGTCGCCTGGTCGCACACCACGCGGCTTTTCCAGCGCATCAGCCGCCTGCTGGACCCGCGGGTCGGGCGCAGTTTCTTCAACACCTTTCACGCCCACTACCCGCTGCTGCGCTGGCCCCTCGACCACATGTTCCTGTCACCGGATTTCACCGTCGGCGAACTGACGCTGCTGGAGCCTTTCGGCTCGGATCATTTCGGTGTATTCGCCGAGCTTTACCACCAGCCCCACGTCGAGAACGAAGAACCCGACGAGGCATCCGCCGATGATCATCAGGAAGCCAGTGAAACAATTCAGGAAGGATTGGCGGAAAACGCGGATTGAGTACCCGGTACACACCGGGTCTCACAGATGCAGGGTGTCTATCGATGCAAGGTGTCTATCTCAGCGCGAGAAAACCACCGTCTTGTTGCCGTTCAGCAACACCCGATGCTCAGCATGCCAACGCACGGCGCGGTTCAATACCACCGCTTCGATATCGCGTCCGATTTCGGCCATCTCTTCTGGCGAATTCACGTGGGATACACGCTCGACCGCCTGTTCGATGATCGGGCCCTCATCCAGGTCGGCAGTGACGAAATGCGCGGTGGCGCCAATGAGTTTCACCCCGCGGTCATAGGCCTGGTGGTAGGGTTTCGCGCCTTTGAAGCCGGGCAGGAAGGAATGGTGGATATTGATGGCCCGGCCATTGAGCTTTTGACACAGATCATCCGACAGGATTTGCATGTAACGCGCCAGCACCAGGAAATCGGCCTGCAGATCACGCATGAGTTGCCAGACCTGCGCCTCCTGCTGGGGCTTGGTGTCCGAGGTTATGGGCAGGTAGTGAAACGGCAGCTCATACCATTCGGTCAGATCACGCATCACCGTGTGGTTGGACACCACACCCACGATATCAATGGGCAGGGAACCGTTCTTCCAGCTGTTGAGCAGCGCATTCAGGCAATGGCCCCACTGGGATACGGCAATCAATACGCGGGGCTTGCTGTGGCTGTCAAAAATAGCCCAGTCCATCCGGTACTGCTCGCCCAGCGGTTTGAACAGCGAGCGGATCTGTCCCAGGTTGTAGCCTTCAGGGCATTCAAACACCGTGCGCATGAAAAAGCGGCGGCGCTCGACGTCCTCGAACTGGGAGGATTCCTTGATGTTGAAACCCAGGGTGGCAAACAGGGTGGCGACAGCTGCCACCAGTCCCTTGGAATCCTGGCAGCTGAAGGTTAAAACGATTTCTTTGACAGCGGACATGCGGGTATCCCGTGACGAGCGTAAGGAAAGCTGCCAAGCCTAGGGGATAAGCCGGGTGCAATTCAAGGCCGCAGCCGGTTCATCTGCGCAAAAACAAACCCATGGTTTCGACATGGGCGGTGTGGGGAAACATATCTATCACGCCCAGGGTATCCAACCGATAACCCGCGTCGGCCAGCAGGCGCGCATCCCGGGCAAAGGTGGCGGGATTGCAACTGACATAGAGTATGCGCCCTATCCCCAGCGGTGCCAGGCCGGCGAGTATGCCGCGCGCACCTTCCCGGGGCGGATCGAGCAGGAGGGCATCCACGGCGCCACAGCGCTGCAACAGTTGGCGGGAATCGAGGCGGGTGAGATCGGCCGCCATGAATTCCGCCTGGGGCAAGTGATTCGCGGCGGCATTTTCCCGGCCCCTGGCCACCATGGACTCCACCGCCTCGATCCCCATCACCCGGGCACCCCGTCGGGCCATGGGCAGGGTGAAATTGCCGATGCCGCAGAACAGGTCCAGTATCCGCTCGCCGGGCCGGGGGTCCAGCAGGACCAGCGCCTGGGCCAGCATCTGGTCGTTCACCCCGGCATTGACCTGGATGAAATCCTGCGGATGGTAGTTCAGTTGCAGATCCTCGAAGCGATAGTGGAGGCGCGGGTCCACCGCACAGCCATCCAGGTCCTGCAAGGCCTCTTTGCCGTTGTCCAGCCAGATCCGCGCGCCGGTGGACCGGGCCAGGGCACGCAGTCCCTGCCGGTCGCGCTCGCCGGGGTTTTTGGTGTGGCGCAGCACCATGGCGCAGCCATCGAGGCTGTTCAGCAATTCCACATGGGTAACCGCCCTGGCGCTGTGGGCCAGGAGCCAGCCATGGAGGGGAACCAGCAGTGCATTCAGTGATGGCGGCAGTACCAGGCACGTGTCAACCGGTGTGAGCCGGTTGCTCTGACGCTGGCGAAATCCCAGGACCACCTGCCCGTCGGCTTCATACCAGACACCCAGCCGTGCCCGCTGGCGGTAGGCTTCCGACCCGGAGGTGACCGCGGGGAGCAATTGCCGGGGACTCAGGTTGGCCCAGCGTTGCAACTGCTGTAAAACCACCTGTTGCTTGTACCGTAACTGAGCGGCCGGATCGAGGTGCTGTAATTGGCAACCACCGCAGTGCACGTAGTGCGCACAGGGTGGCAGCTGCCGCTCCGCTGACGCAGTGATCACCTGGTCCACCACCGCCTCGGCATAGCGGCTGTGCTCACGCGCAAAACGCGCGCTGACGGTTTCACCAGGCAAGGCGCCTTCCACAAACAGCGTTTTGCCCTGCCATTGGGCAATGCCCCGTCCGTCATCGCTCAGGCGATCGATCACCAGCTCACCCAGGCGCTGCCCGGGGCGGGCTGACAATGCATCATCCTCGCGCGCCCGGGGCGCCGAGAGGCGGGGCTGGTCGCTGAAGTCAAAGGCGGGTTTTGCCGTGTCGGTACGCCGGCCGCGAGGCTTGGCACCCAGGCGGCCGCCACCGGATTTGCGCTGGCTCATAGTGTCCCCGATATCAGGCGTTGAAGACGCCCGAGGACAGATAGCGGTCCCCGCGGTCGCAGATGATCGCCACGATCACCGCGTTCTCCAGCTCGCGGCTGAGATGCAGGGCGGCGGCAACCGCGCCACCGGAGGACACGCCACAGAAAATGCCTTCCTGGCGGGCCAGGGCGCGCATGGTGTTTTCCGCGTCCCGCTGGGGCATGCTGATGATCTCGTCCACGCGGGACTCGTCGTAGATTTTGGGCAGGTATTCCCGGGGCCAGCGGCGGATGCCGGGGATGCTGGCGCCTTCAGCCGGCTGGAGGCCGATGATGCGAATGGCCGGGTTTTGTTCCTTGAGGTAGCGGGAGGTCCCCATGATGGTCCCCGTGGTGCCCATGGAGCTGACAAAGTGGGTGATGGTACCGCCGGTTTGCTGCCAGATTTCCGGGCCCGTGGTTTGGTAATGCGCCAGGGGATTGTCGCTGTTGCCGAACTGGTCGAGCACCTTGCCATTGCCTTCCGCCTGCATTTGCAACGCCAGGTCCCGGGCGCCTTCCATGGACGCTTCGCGCGACACCAGGATCAGCTCCGCACCATAGGCGGTCATGGCCGCCTTGCGTTCCGCCGTCATGTTATCGGGCATGATGAGGATGATGCGGTACCCCTTGATGGCCGCCACCATCGCCAGGGCGATGCCGGTATTGCCGCTGGTGGCTTCGATCAGGGTGTCGCCGGGTTTGATATCGCCGCGCAGTTCCGCCTGGCGGATCATCGACAAGGCCGGGCGGTCCTTGACCGAGCCCGCGGGATTGTTGCCCTCGAGTTTGACCAGCAGGGTATTGCTGGTGTTGCCCGGCAGGCGCTGCAAACGAACCAGGGGCGTCTGGCCGACAAACGCTTCAATCGTGGGAAAATCCATGGGGGCCTCGTAGCTCGCGGGCCCGTCTCGGGGCCAGGGGCGGCCATTCTACCGCCGAATGTGCTAAGGTGAAACCGGAGTCGCCAGGCTTCCACAGCGGCGCCAATAACCCTAATTCCGGCCCTGACACCATGTCACCCAAAACCATCAAACAACAAGTCTGGCGGCTGATCCTGATTCCGTCGCTGGCCATCACCTTGCTGCTGGCGGGCACGCTCAGTTATCTGTTCAGCGTCCAGATCAGCAAGTTCGTTGACCATCGCGGTGGCATGCTTACGCTCAAAACCGCGCAGCTGAGCCACTACGCCCTCAAGAGCGGCGACAGCCAGCTGGTGGCGTCCATTCTCGACGCATCGCTGGAAGAACCTTTCGTGCGGGCCATCCACCTCTACGACCAGCGCCACGACCGGCAGTACCATGCCGGTCCGACCTTTTTCCCGGTCACCGAGGGCGAGGAGCCGAACGCGGCCGAGGCCAGCAAGCGCTTCACACCCAAATCCGTGCGCTTCGCCAATCCGCTGGTGAACAATGAAGGCGGGGACTCGCTCGGCTGGATCGAGCTGGAACTGCTGACGTCCCCGTTCATGGTGATACGTTACCAGACGCTGTTGATCACCCTGGTCATGACACTTCTGTGCCTGCTGCTGGCCGCCGTGCTCGCCATACGCCTGCACGAAAACATTACCCTGCCCCTGGACCACATCAAGGAGGTGGTGCGCAACATGGCCAAGGGCAAGCCGCACCTGCGGGTGGATACCCAGCAATCGGAGGAATTCACGGAGCTGGCGGAAGTAGTGAACAACCTCGCGGCCGCCGTGGAAAAATCCCAGCAGGAAATGCAACAGCACGTTGACCAGTACACGGAAGACCTGCGGGAAAACCTTGAAACCATCGAAATCCAGAACATCGAGCTGGATATCGCACGCAAGCAGGCGCTGGAGGCCAGCCGGATCAAATCGGAGTTCCTCGCCAACACCAGCCACGAAATCCGCACACCGCTCAACGGTATCCTCGGCTTCACCAACCTCACGCTCAAAACCGAACTGGATGAACAGCAGCGCGACTACCTCAATACCATCCGCGATTCCGCCCAGAACCTGCTGACCGTCATCAATGACATCCTGGACTTCTCCAAAATCGAAGCCGGCAAGCTGACCCTCGACTACGCACCCCTGCCCCTGCGCCGCGCTATCGAGGAAACCCTGCACATACTCGCGCCGGATGCGCACGAAAAACATATCCAGCTGATCACTTACATAGACCCGACCATCCCCGCGCACCTGCTGGGCGATCCGCTGAGATTCAAGCAGATCATCTCCAACCTGATCAGCAACGCCATCAAATTCACGCCCAAGGGAAATGTGATTATTGATGTAGCCCTGGAATCACGTCAGAAGAACCAGGTGATCATCAAGGTCAGCGTCAAGGACAACGGCATAGGCTTGTCCGCCAGGCAAAAAGAGCGCCTGTTCAAAGCCTTTTCCCAGGCGGACAGCTCCATCGCCCGCGAACACGGCGGCACAGGCCTGGGCCTGGCCATCTGCAAGGGACTGGTTGAACGCATGAATGGCGAGATAGGCGTCGACAGCGAGCCGGACCAGGGCTCCTGCTTCTGGTTCACGGCACGCCTGGGCGTCGATAAGAACCAGCCGCCCGCCTCGGGGTTGAACCTGGAAGACAAGCATATCCTGCTGTGCGGTGAAAACTCGGCGATCAATGCCCAGCTGGAGCAGATGCTTGGCCTCTGGCAGGCGCGCAGCAAGTCGATCAGCGCCATCCACGATATCTTCACCACATTGCGTGACGCGCAGAACCGGGGCGATGGCTATTCGCTGGTCATCCTCGATATCGCGCCGGATGAACGCAAAATACAACACCAGTTGATCCACGGCCTCAGTGAGCAACTGATCGAGGAATTCCAGTGCGGCGTGCTCGTCTGTTGCACGCCGTCCTACCAGCGGCTGCTGAAAAGCGCGAACGGCCTCGAGAAAACCCGCGCGCGCTATATCACCAAGCCCCTTACCCACGACATCCTGGCACAAACGCTCAGCCGCCAGTTCAATGTGACCATCCGCGACCCGCGCCCGCAATTGATCGAAGAACAGGAGCGCCCACCCGCTTCCGTGCTGATCGTGGATGACAATCCCGCCAACCTCCAGCTCTCGTCGGAACTGCTGCGCGGCTTGAATACCCGCGTCGTCCAGGCCAGTTCCGGCCAGCAGGCACTGAGCATTTGCGAGACGGAAAAATTCGACATCATTTTCATGGACATCCAGATGCCGGGTATGGACGGTATAGAAACCACCCGCCGCCTGCGCGCCGCGGAAAATGGCAAGCAGCGTACACCCATCATCGCCTTGACCGCGCATTCCATGACCGAGCAGAAGGCCGAACTGCTGATTGCCGGCATGGACGACTGTGTCAGCAAGCCGGTCAGCGAAAACCAGCTGGCGCACATCATCAATCGCTGGGCCGCCCTGGGTGGCAAGCGTGAAGTCACGCCCGCGGATTTACAGCAACATATCACCCAGCCGAACATGCCCGCCCTGCAAGGCGAGGATGAAGACATCACCTCGGTGGATATCAACCTTTCCCTGAAGCTGGCCAACCACAAGGCGCCGCTCGCTCGCGACATGCTGGTCATGCTGCTGAATGCCCTGCCGGACGATCAGGCGCAGATCAATACGGCACTGGCAGAACGAGACTACGCACACCTGGAAGAAACGGTCCACCGCCTGTACGGCAGCTGTTGTTATTGCGGTGTGCCGCGGATGAAGCGTATCAGCGGCCTGCTGGACAGGATGTTGCAGGCGCGCCAGTACGACCAACTGGAAGGCGCGGTCTATTCGCTCAACCGCGCCATAGACGATGTGCTGTCCTGGGCCCGCGGGCGCGATATAGACGCGATTTTTACGCTGACCGAAAGCTGATCAGTCGTCGTCTTTGGCAATGCCGGTGTTGATGAACAACTCGCGGCTTTTGAGGGGCCGGCTGCCGAGCAGGGGCGCCAGCATCAGCCGGCAGAGATACTTGGCAGCCTGGCGGCTGCCCTCGCCGGAAAAATCCCGCTCGGCCAGCTGATGGATCAAGGCACCGGAAAAGGCGGGGCTCGTATCGCTCACCGATCGGCTGATAAAACCCTGTTGTGGAACGAAGGTGTAATCATCCCCATGACGCAGGGGCTCGCCGGTGCGGGCGTCGCAGTAAAAATCCACGCCGTAACCCAACTCGGTCAGGCAGGTCAGTTCAAAGCAGCGCAGCACCGGCTCTATCGGTGCCTGTGCCTGGAGCGAGCGCAACCCGAATTCATAAGCCTCGAACAAGGCATCATGGGCATCCTGCTCCGGCAGGAGCCGCAACAGCAGCTCGTTGAGATAAAAACCGCTGAACAACTGCTCGCCGTGCAACGCATAGACCTGATGATCGGCTTCCACCGCGGTAAGCAGTTTGAGATCGGTTTTACCCTGTAGGGAAATCAGCAGGCGCGTGAAGGGATTCAGCAATGACCGGCTGCGGCTCTTGCGCTGGCGCACGCCACGCGCAACGGCGGACACCCGGCCCGCCGCCGGGGTAAAAAAATCCACCAGCAGGCTGGTGTCCCGGTAGGGGCGAGCATGCAAGACATAGGCGGGTTGCAGCTCGATACGCATCGCGGCTAGAGGTCGTCGTAACCGAGGCTGCGCAGGGCCCGCTCATCATCGGACCAGCCGGATTTGACCTTGACCCAGAGGTTGAGCATGACCTTGGTGTCGAACAGGTTTTCCATGTCGATCCGCGCCTGCTGGCCGATGAGCTTGATGCGCTCGCCCTTGTCGCCGATGAGGATTTTCTTCTGCCCCTGGCGCTCGACCAGGATCAACGCCGAGATGGTGATCAGGTGCCCCTCGTGGATGAATTCCTCGATCTCCACGGCCATCTGGTAAGGCAACTCATCACCCAGCTGACGGGTGATTTTTTCGCGCACGATCTCCGCCGCCATGAAGCGCGAACTTCGATCAGTGATCTGGTCGTCGGGAAACAGGTGAACCGCTTCCGGGAGGCGCTCCAGGATCAACGCCTCCAGACGATCCAGATTGGTATCGCGCAACGCCGACAAGGGAATGATTTCATCCACTTTCAGTTTTTGCGCCAATTGCTGCAAATGCGGCAGCAAGAGTTCTTTATCATCCAGCTGATCGATTTTATTGACCGCGAGGATGATCGGGCAGGCAGCGCTCTCCAACTGCCTGGCCACCCGCTCGTCTTCCTCGGTCCACGCCAGCTTGTCCACCACGAAGATCACCAGGTCCACATCTTTCATGGCCGAACTGGCCGCGCGGTTCATGTAGCGATTGATGGCGCGGGGCTGGTTGGCATGCAGGCCGGGCGTGTCCACGAAAATGATCTGTGCCTGCCCCTCGGTTTTGATGCCGAGGACGTTATTGCGCGTGGTCTGGGGCTTGCGTGAGGTAATGCTGATCTTTTGCCCCAGCATATGGTTGAGCAGCGTGGATTTGCCCACATTGGGGCGGCCGACAATGGCAACGTAACCGCAGCGGCTGGGTGTATCGGCGGGAGGGGTATCAGTCATCAATCACCTCAGGGCTCGAGCCGGCGCAGTATCTGCTCGGCAGCGGCCTTCTCTGCCTCGCGGCGGTTGGATGCCTGGGCCCTGGCGGACTGCTTGAGGCTATCCACCCGGCACTCAACCGTGAAAAACCGTGAATGGGCTTCACCCAGCGTTTCCACGACATGGTATTCCGGCAAGGGATGCTGCAGGGATTGCAGGTATTCCTGCAAGCGCGTCTTGGGGTCTTTGGCGCTGGCATCCAGTGAAATATCTTGCAGGCGCTCCGCATACCAGGCGAGTACCCGCTCGCGGCACACCGCCTGCCCGGCTTCCAGATAGATGGCACCGATCAGGGCTTCCACGCAGTCGGCCAGGATGGAGTCGCGCCTGTGGCCGCCGCTCTTGAGCTCGCCCTCACCCAGCACCAGGCAATCACCCAGGGCAAATTCACGGGCCATGGTCGCCAGTGTCTCGCCACGCACGAGTTGCGCGCGCAACCGGCTGAGCTGGCCCTCACGCGCCTGGGCGAAACGCTGGAACAGCGCTTCGCCAATCAGGAAGTTGAGGATCGAGTCGCCGAGAAACTCCAGGCGCTCGTTATTGTGAGCGCCGTGGCTGCGGTGCGTGAGCGCCTGTTGCAGCAGCCGGGAATCACGAAATTCATAACCGAGCCGCTGCTGTAATCGCTGGTATTTGATGGATTCCACGCTCAATCTGCGGCTTTGGCCGTTTTGATCTTGGTGGACCGGCAGCAGAACTGGGGCAGGCTGCTGTCCAGGTGGTTTTCAAAAAACACCACGACATCCAGGGTACGCAACAGGGGCACGTCATCAAACAGCGTGACCCGCGATTCATAATTGACGGTCACCAGGACTTTCCTGGCTTCGCGCTTGATCTCGATGTTCTTGGTCGGCCCCTCGCTGCGAACATTGTTGATCATGTAGAAATTTTCCAGCTTGCGCTTGATCTCGCCATCGGTCATGTTCTCGAGCGGCGTGGCCGGATCGATCAGGGATTTGAGGGCGGTAACCACATAGCGGTTTTCAGCATAGAGGGGGACGATCTTAAACGCGCACAGCAAAAAGAAACCGGCCACAATCAACACCAGCAGCCAGCCCCACATACCCAGGCCCTGTTGCTTTTTCAGTGTGTTCATGTTCATAGGGATTCCCTGTGTGAAAGAGGATTTTCAACAAACGGTCAGTGAATGACACCAGCGCGATCGAAGCTGGGAATACTGAAAAACGAATCCCAGTGCATCCAGATGGCAAATGCCTTGCCCACAATCGCATCCTCGGACACCAGCCCCCATACCCGGCTGTCGGCGCTGTTGTCGCGATTGTCGCCCATCATGAAATAGTACCCCTCCGGAACCTGCCATACACCGGCATAGCGCTGGTGGGGAGCACCGCTCACCTCACCCGGCTGCTGGTTTTTCTTGACGGTGAAGGTCTTGCCATCCAGCGTTTCGGTCGCCTGCCGGTAATAAGGGTTGCCTACCGGTAACAGGGCTTCCAGGGTTTCGGGGACCTTTTCGCCATTGATATATAGCACATGATTGATATACCGGATCTCATCGCCCGGGATGCCGATCACACGCTTGATAAAATAGGTATCCGGCATGTGCGGCGGAAAGAACACCATCACGTCACCGCGCTGCGGATCCTTGACAGGGATCACCTTGGTGTTGAGCACCGGCAAACGTATGCCATAGGTGTACTTGTTGACCAGGATGAAGTCGCCTATTTCCAGGGTCGGCTCCATGGAACCGGAAGGAATCTGGAAAGGCTCGGCCACAAAGGAGCGCAACACGAATACCAGCAGCAAGACCGGAAAAAACGACTTGCTGTATTCGACGATCGCGGGCTCCCTGGCGGCGGCCTGGAGCGCCGTGCCATAGGACTCTCGGGCTTTTTCGTAGTCTTTGCGGCTTTTGGCATCGGCGTCGGGTCCCGGCTCGGGGCGCGCTTTGACCTCGGCAAACTGCTGTTCGACGGCGGCAACCCTGGCCTTGCGCGGACGCGCCCAGATAAGGGCGTCCAGCAGCCAGACCAATCCGGTGAAAAATACCGCCAGGGTGAGCAGCAACGGCAGATTGATATTCATGAAAAATCCTTGATGCCTTAACTATCGATTTTCAGAACGGCAAAGAAGGCAGCCTGGGGAATCTCGACATTGCCCACCTGCTTCATACGCTTCTTACCGGCCTTTTGTTTTTCCAGCAATTTTTTCTTGCGGGTGGCATCGCCACCATAGCACTTGGCGAGGACGTCCTTGCGCAGCGCCTTGACCGTGGAGCGCGCGATCACCTGGCCGCCAATGGCCGCCTGGATGGCGACATCGAACATCTGGCGGGGAATCAGCTCCTTCATTTTTTCGACCAGCTGGCGCCCCATATGCTGGGCCTTGTCGCGGTGCACGATGATCGCCAGGGCATCGACTTTTTCGCTGTTGATCAGCACATCCAGGCGCACCAGTTTGGCGGGTTGGAAACGCAGGAAGTTGTAATCCAGCGAGGCAAAGCCGCGGCTGACCGATTTCAGGCGGTCGAAAAAGTCGGTCACCACTTCGTTCATGGGCAGTTCGTAGCGCACCGACACCTGCGATCCGGTGAATTGCAGGTCTTTCTGCACGCCGCGCTTTTCGACACAAAGGGTAATCACGTTGCCCAGGTGTTCCTGGGGCACCAGAATATTCGCCTCGACGATCGGCTCGCGCATTTCAGCGATGCTGCCGGGGTCGGGAAGCTTGGACGGGTTGTCGACGAAAATTGTCTCGCCCTTGGCGGTTTCGACTTCATACACCACGGTGGGCGCGGTGGTGATCAGATCCAGGTCGTATTCTCGCTCGAGGCGCTCCTGGATGATCTCCATGTGCAGCATGCCCAGGAAGCCGCAGCGGAAACCAAAGCCCAGCGCATCGGAACTCTCGGGTTCGTAAAACAGCGACGCATCGTTGAGGGTCAGCTTGGCCAGGGCTTCACGGAAGGATTCGAAATCGTCCGAGGTGATCGGGAACATGCCCGCGTAAACCTGGGGCTTGATCTTCTGGAAACCGGCCAGGGCGGGCACTTCCTGCGTCTGGGAATGGGTAATGGTGTCGCCCACGGGCGCGCCATGGATGTCCTTGATGCCGGCAACCACGAAGCCCACCTCACCCGCCTTGAGTTCTTTCAGCTGCAAGGGCTTGGGCGTGAACACCCCGAGGCCGTCCACCAGTTGGGGCTTGCCGATGGTCTTGGCAATGATCTTGTCCTTGAGGCGCAGGGTACCCTGCATGACCCGCACCAGCGAAACCACGCCAAGGTAGTTGTCGAACCAGGAGTCGATGATCAGGGCCTGCAAGGGAGCATCCACGTCACCCGTGGGGGGCGGCACCAGACGCACCAGTTCTTCCAGCACATCCTCCATGCCCAGGCCCGACTTGGCCGAGCAGCGCACGGCCTCGGTCGCATCCAGACCGATGATGTCCTCGATTTCCTGGGCGACACGCTCCGGTTCAGCCTGGGGTAAGTCCATCTTGTTGAGCACCGGAATGACTTCCAGTCCCTGCTCGATGGCGGTGTAGCAGTTGGCAACCGACTGGGCCTCGACACCCTGCGCGGCATCCACCACCAGCAAGGCGCCCTCGCAGGCGGCGAGTGAACGGGATACCTCGTAGGTAAAATCCACATGGCCGGGTGTGTCGATGAAGTTGAGCTGGTAGGTTTTGCCGTCGCGGGCCTTGTAATTCAACGTGACACTGTGGGCCTTGATGGTAATGCCGCGCTCGCGCTCCAGATCCATGGAATCGAGCACCTGGGCCTCCATTTCACGATCGGACAGGCCCCCGCAGATCTGGATGAAGCGATCGGCGATGGTGGACTTGCCGTGGTCGATGTGGGCAATGATGGAAAAATTACGGATATGGCTAAGATCAATCACAGAATGTCAGTTGCATCACGATTATGGGAATACCCAGGAGGCCCCTGGAAGCATGCGGATAGTTCAGAATAGCCCAGATCCGCCCGAAAAAGGCGGCAGTGTAGCCTATTTGATGAGGCTGTGCACCGCCGCTCCAGGCAGCGGACTGTTTCAGGCGACAGATAAGCGCGGAATCGGGAAAACGGCTGCATCCGGGCGCGAACGCCGGGCCAGTGCCCGGCACCCGGATGCAGCGACGGGTCATTTCAGGGTAATGGTATGAAACACCGGCCTGCCGTTGCGGAAAAAGCGGATAGCCTGGGGAGAATTCTTCGGTAACTCGGCCACCAGCCTGCGGTAGCCATCCAGGGAATTGACCTCATCAAACCCCAACTGGGCGATGATATCCCCCACCATCAACCCCGCCTGGGCGGCAGGACTGTTGGGCTGGACCTGGCGCACCACAACACCCGAATTTACATTGGCATTGCGTCCCCGGTTCTGGTCCGTTACTTCCTCCACCAGCAGGCCCAGCGCATCGATCCGGCTGTCCGTTCCCGGCGAACTGCGGCCGCTGACGGTCGGCGCATCGTTGACCGGCAGCACACCGATGGTGACCCTCACGGTCTGCTCCTTGCCTTTGCGCATGAATACCACCGGCACCTTGCTGTCCGGCGATGTACGGCCTACCAGGTAAGGCAGGTCGGCCTGGGTTTTCACCTCCCGGCCATTGAACTTGATGATCAGGTCACCCGCCCGCAATCCCGCCTTGGCCGCCGGCCCCTGCGGCTCCACATCGGTGATCAGGGCACCCATGGCCTTGTCCAGCCCGAAAGAACTGGCGAGATCCTTGTTGACATTCTGGATCCCCACACCCAGCCAGCCGCGGTCGACCCGCCCCTTGTCCTTGAGCTGCGCCACCACTTCTTCCGCGACGGAGGAAGGAATGGCAAAGGAGAGGCCGATGGAACCGCCGCCCCGGGTATATATCTGCGAATTGATCCCGACCACTTCACCGGCCATGTTAAACAGGGGGCCGCCGGAGTTGCCCGGATTGATGGCGACATCCGTCTGGATGAAAGGAACATAGTTGCTTTCGGTATGCGCGGAGGGAATGCTGCGGCCAATAGCACTGACGATGCCTGCGCTGGCTGAGTAATCGAGCCCGAAGGGCGAGCCTATGGCCACCACCCACTGCCCCACCTTGAGGCTGTCGGCCTTGGCGAAGGTCAGGGTCGGCAATTCCCTGGCATCGATCTTGAGCAGCGCCAGGTCCGAACGGGAGTCGCTGCCCACCAGTTCCGCCTTGAATTCCCGCTGGTCACTCAGGCGCACCGTGATTTCATCGACGCCGCTGATGACATGGTCATTGGTGAGAATGTAGCCATCCTCGCTGATGATGAAGCCCGAGCCCATGGAATTGGCGTTGCGCTCGGGCATGTTGTACTGCTCGAACAGCTCACGAAAAATTTCAGGGATCTGCTGCGGTGGCGGCATCATCTGGTTGCGCACCGGCGAGCGGGTAGTCGTGGTGATTTTGACCACCGCCGGGGAATTTTTTTCAATCAGCTCAGTAAACTCTGGCAGGCCTCTGGCATGGGCCCCGGATGCGAGACTGAAGAGCACCAGTAATACCAGGCCGACGAAAGGGGTACCGGCTTTTGTCATAGAGAATCTCCTGTTATCCGACATCTGCCGCTCTGACACGGCTGGGAAAAATAAATTCCCCGGACGCCGTTCAGGAGCCGCGTTCGAGCCGCAGCGTGACCCGGCGATTCTGGGCGCGCCCCTGGGGCGTATTGTTGGAGACGACGGGATAGCGCTCTCCATGCCAGCGGGTGGTCAGCAGCGTGTCGGGTATTCCCCGCTCCTGCAAATAGGCCGCCACCAGTTCGGCGCGCTGGCGGGAAATCTCGAGGTTTTCAGGGCGAAGCCCTTCACTGTCGGTATGGCCATCGATAAAGATGTGTGTGATGGCGGAATCCGCCTTCACGTAGCGGATCAGGTGGTCGAGCTTGCGCAGTTCACGCGCATCCGGATTCTCGCCTTCCACCGGAAAATAAATGGATGTCCGCTCGACCTGGCCGAAGTTGACCGGCAGTAACCGTGTCAGACACTGCTGGTAATTTTTGAAGGCGTCGCTGAATCCGAGGGGTTCGAGCACCACACGCAGGGGATCCCTGCCCGGGGTGGTGGCGCCCTGCATCAGGATCAGCCGCAGCCCGGCATCGAGCTGGGATTGGAACACCTGTACCTGGGCCTGGCCCACCTGCAATCCCTGGGTACTGTCAGCCATGGAGACCCTGGCCAGCAACCGGGGATTGCTCTCGTTGCGCCAGCCCGGCAGGTCGGTGTGCACCATCGTATCACCCGGCGCCAGCAAGGGCTGCCGCTGGCGCAGGCGGAACACTTCCAGTTCACCCGCGCGGCGGTTGAAGCTCGCGGTTCCCAACGCGGCTATATCGAGGCTGAGACGGCATTCAAATACGGAGGAGGATGCTTCCCAGCGCGCGTCCGCCAGGCTGGGGGCATAGGTCACCGCCCAGCCTGTACCCGGTAATGGAAACAGGACAAGCAACAACCACCATTGGCACCGCCTGAAGATCGACAACCCGCTCACTCACCCGCCCCCCAAACACCAGGCGCACGCGGCGCCACCACCCTGAACCATAGCACAGGGAATTTATCGACCCGCACCCCCATGACTTTAGGGCGAACGACAAAGCATGCGCTGGGCGGCTCAATTTGTTAGGATGCTCGCGTTTTTGAGCCCAGGATTTTCCACCCCATGACATCGAGCCTCAGTATCACCCGCCCCGATGACTGGCACATTCACCTGCGTGACGGCGCCGCCCTGACCCGTACCGTGGCCGATGCAGCCGCCAGCTTCGCCCGCGCTATCGTCATGCCCAACCTGGTGCCCCCGGTACTGACGGCCCGGCAGGCGCTGGATTACAAAGACCGCATACTGGCAGCCCGCCCCGCGGGCAGCGACTTCGAACCACTGATGGTGCTGTACCTCACCGATAACACCGACCCCGCCGAGATCGCCCGCGCCACGTATGCCGGAGTGGTGGCCGCTAAACTCTATCCGGCGGGCGCCACCACCAATTCAGACTCCGGCGTTACCGACATCAACAGGATCTACCCGGTACTGGACGCCATGCAGGACGCGGGCATGCGGTTTTTGCTGCACGGTGAAGTCACCGACAGCGCCATCGATATCTTTGATCGTGAAAAAGTCTTCCTCGACCGCAGCCTGAGCCAACTGATCCGGGATTTTCCGGGGCTGCACATGGTGCTGGAACACATCACCACCCGCGACGCGGCGCAGTTCGTGGCCGAAGCGCCAGCCAACCTGGCCGCGACCATCACGGCCCACCACCTGCTTTACAACCGCAACCATATGCTGGCGGGCGGTATTCGACCGCATTACTACTGCCTGCCGATCCTCAAGCGCAGCAGTCACCAGGAAGCGCTGATCGCCGCCGCCACCAGCGGCAATCCCAGGTTTTTCCTGGGCACGGACTCCGCTCCCCACGCCAAGAACAAAAAGGAAGCGGCCTGCGGCTGTGCCGGCAGCTATACCGCCAATGCCGCCCTGGAACTCTACGCGGAAGCCTTCGAGGACGCCGGTGCGCTGGACAAGCTCGAGGCCTTTGCCAGCCACTTCGGCCCGGATTTCTACCAGCTGCCGCGCAACACGGACCGCATCACCCTCATCCGGCGTGACTGGCAGATGCCCGAACAGTTGGATCTGGCCGACCAGGCCCTGGTGCCCCTGCGGGCCGGCGAAACCCTGCGCTGGCAGCGCCAAGCCTGAGGAGCCGGTGTGAACCTCCCCGATCAGCCCCGCGACCCCCGGTCGCCCATGGCCCAGCGCTTCCGCGGTTTCCTGCCGGTCATCGTGGATGTCGAAACGGGCGGCTTCAACGCGCGCACCGATGCGCTGCTGGAAATCGCCGCCGTCACCCTGCGCATGGATGACGAAGGGCTGCTCCACCCCCACGAAACCCTCGCCTTCCAGGTAGACCCTTTTGAAGGCGCCAATATCGAGCAGGCCGCCCTGGACTTTACCGGGATAGACCTGGACAGCCCCGACCGCCTGGCGGAACCGGAGTTGATCGTCATGACGGACCTTTTCCAGGCGCTGCGCCGCGCCGTCAAGGAAAACGGCTGCACCCGCGCCGTCATCGTCGGCCACAACGCCCATTTCGACCTGGGATTCGTCAATGCCGCTGTGGAACGCTGCGACATCAAGCGCAATCCCTTCCATCCTTTTTCCTGTTTTGACACCGCCACCCTGGCCGGCCTGGCCTTTGGCCAGACGGTGCTGGCCAAGGCCTGCCGCGCGGCGGGCATAGAGTTCAGCAACAGCGCGGCGCATTCCGCGGCCTATGACGCTGAAAAGACCGCCCAACTCTTCTGCTACATCGTCAATCGCTGGCAGATCCTGGGGGGCTGGTCGCCGGAAGCCCTGGTGGAAACCGACGAAGAAGCGGAATAAGGCATCGTCTGTTTGCGCCCTGTCAAAAATCGCCCGCCATTGTTATGCTAAGGTCCAGTCCGATAACAATGTTCATTCCTCTATTGGAGCCACCATGACCCAGCAGCAAAAGCTTTTTGTCGTCGTCGACCCCACCGCCCAGGAACACATCGCCCTGGAGCGCGCCATCATCATCTCGCGCCTGCGGGGCAACAAACCCTTTGTGTACGTGTTTGTCTCCGTCGACGCTGAAGCCACTGATACCCGCGCAACCAACGACAGCCTTTTCCGCGACCAGACCTGGTTCGATGAAACCATCAAAAAGCCGCTGAGCGACGCGGGAATCGAGTACCTGATCGAAGTCTCCTGGTCGAGCGAGTGGCAAAACGCCATCCGCCAGTCCGCCAAGCGCTTCGGCGCCGACCTGATCTACCTGCCGGTGCATGCCAAGGTCAGCAACCGCCGATTCACCTTTACCGAATCCAAATGGGAACTGCTCAAGGGCGCCCACTGCCCGGTGGTGTTGATCCGTCCGGGCGCCAAGGCGCAGCGCAGCGTGATCCTGGCCGCCGTCAACTTCCAGGCCCAGCGCGATGTGCAGCGTGAACTCAACCGGAAGATCCTCGACCACGCGCGTCATTACGCCGAGGCCTACGGCGCCCAGCTGCATGTGGTCAACGGCTACCTGGACTCCCTGAGCTACCCGGACCGCGGCCGCCTGGTCAATGAGACCGGCCTGCCCACCACCAACGTCCACGTCAAAAATGGCTATTCCTCGGAGGTGATCTCCCAGGTTGCCGAAGAAATCCAGGCCGATCTGGTCGTCATGGGTACGCTGGGCCAGAATGGCATGACCACGACCCGCCGCGGCAACACCGCGGAACGCATCATCGCCGCGCTGGATGACGACGTGATGGTGGTGAACCACGAATAAGCCGCATATCACGCACCCCGTAAAAGAAAAACGGCGGAATACATCTTGTGTATTCCGCCGTTTTTCTTGGGCGTCGATCACTCGTGGAATTGAGTTTATAGAAATGGTGATCAGGGCACCGTCAGATCATCGAGATAAAACCGCAACGCGGCAAGCCACTCCATAAACGCCGTGCGAATTTGCAGGTTGGGTGTCAAGCGGTTGTTGTCATCCCAGATATGCCCCATATCACGCCTGTCCACCAGCGTCGCCAGCAACTCGCCACTGCGTGAATCAAGCACATCCAGTGCAATGGTCATGGTCGCCATGCCACGCGTGTATGCCCGCATCGCCGGCGATTGCTGATCGGCCGGTATATCCACCGGGGCGATTTCCACGATGGCCGCCTCGAGCCGCAACACATCGTCGCCGGCATCCAGCGCCGTGGCAAAACGGCCATCGGCAATCATCTGGCTGACGACAGCATCAATGTATTGCATGCGGTAGAACTGCCTGTCGCTATCACTCAATACCCAAGGGGTTTTGCTGCGGGGTTCAGGTTGGCGGATATTGATGTCGCGCAGGTTGATATCCGTCAGGATCATCCGCTGGTAGCGGGTGAAATTGACGTTTGGCTGGATATAGAAACCTTCTATCCGGTCATCGTGGGCCTGGCCCGCAACGGAAGCAGGCGTTGCCGTGGCCGTTTGATCCACCGCCGGCTTATGACTGCATGCCATGGACAGGGACACACCGGCCAACAACACCAGTAAACGCACACATTTCATAAGCCGTCTCCCTTTCCCATGGCTGGATTTACACAGGGCTAGTTTACCTAGTTTATATAGGTACGCGCATTGCGGAACAAACGCAACCAGGCACCATCCTCCTGCCAGTGGTCCGGGTGCCAGGAATTGGTCACCGTGCGGAACACCCGCTCCGGGTGAGGCATCATGATGGTGGCGCGCCCGTCGCGGCTGGTCACCGCGGTGATCCCCAGAGGAGAGCCATTGGGATTGGCCGGATAGGTTTCGGTGACTTGCAGATGGTTATCCACATAGCGCACCGCCACCGTGCCACTTTCATGGCAGGCTTGCGTGGCCGACTCATCGGCAAATTCCGCGCGGCCCTCGCCATGCGATACCACCACCGGCATATGGGAACCCGCCATGCCGGCAAACAACACAGACGGTGATTCCTGAACCTGCACGAGACTGAAACGCGCTTCAAACTGTTCGGACAGGTTGCGCACAAAACGCGGCCAATGGTCGGCGCCGGGAATCAGGGCCTTGAGGTTGGACATCATCTGGCATCCGTTGCAGACACCCAGGCTGAAAGTATCCGCGCGATGGAAAAATTGCGCAAACTGATCCCGCGCACGGTTGTTGAACAGCACCGTCTTGGCCCATCCTTCACCGGCACCCAGCACGTCGCCATAAGAGAAACCGCCGCACGCCACCAGACCCTTGAAATGATCGAGCGACACGCGGCCACTGAGCAGATCGCTCATGTGCACATCGACGGGTTTGAAGCCCGCGCGCTCGAAAGCGGCCGCCATTTCCACATGGCTGTTGACGCCCTGCTCGCGCAGGACGGCCACCGCCGGCCTGATGCCCAGCTGGATATAGGGCGCGGCGATATTTTCCTGTGGGTCATAGGTGAGCTTGACGCTCAATCCCGGATCGCGCTGCATGAGTTGATCGTATTCCTGGCGCGCGCACTCGGGATTGTCGCGCAAAGCTTGGATGCGGTGGCTGGTCTCGGCCCAGAGGCTTTGCAGGATCACGCGCGACTGATCGAAAATCAATTCACCCGATTGCCTGATATGCAGCCAGTCTTCCTGGTTGGGTTCGCCAATGGTGACCGCCGTCAAACCGACAGCGGCAAAACGCGCCTGCACCGCCGCGGATTTGTCGCGGCTGACTTGCAGCACCGCGCCCAGTTCCTCACTGAACAGCACCGCCAGCGCATCATCACCCAATGCGGTGATATCAATGTCCAGGCCACAGTGACCCGCAAAGGCCATCTCCACGAGGGTGACAAACAGACCACCGTCACTGCGGTCGTGATAGGCCAGCAGCTCGCCCGCCGCCAGGCTGGCCTGCACTGCCTCGAAGAAGCCGCGCAGGTGCTCGGGACTATCGAGGTCTGCCGGCTCATCGCCCAGCTGGTTGTAGACCTGGGCCAGAATGGAGCCTCCCAGGCGATTGCGGCCCCCGCCCAGATCGACCAGCAACAGCTCTGTCGGCCCCTTGTCGGTGCGAAGCTGCGGCGAGAGTGTCTGACGCACATCCAGCACCGGCGCGAACGCGGAAATGATCAGCGAGGTGGGTGCGGTAACGGCTTTGTTCTCGCCATTCTGTTGCCAGGCGGTGCGCATGGACATGGAGTCCTTGCCCACCGGAATCGTGATGCCCAGTGCCGGGCACAATTCCATGCCCACGGCTTCGACGGTGCGGAACAGTTTTTCATCCTCGCCCCGGTGACCGGCCGCGCACATCCAGTTGGCCGAGAGCTTGATATCCGCCAGCTTGCCGATGCGGGTCGCCGCAATGTTGGTGATGGCTTCACCCACGGCCATACGCCCGGACGCCGGCGCATCCAGCAGTGCCACAGGTGTACGCTCACCCATGCTCATGGCCTCGCCCCGGTAGGTGTCATAGGCCACGGTAGTCACGGCGCAATCGGCCACGGGCACCTGCCAGGGACCAACCATCTGGTCGCGGACCACCATGCCGGTCACCGAGCGGTCACCAATCGTGATCAAAAAGCTCTTGCTGGCGACCGCCGGGTGCTTGAGCACCCGCTCGGCGGCATCGTTGATATCCAAATCCTGGGTGGCAAACGCATGGGTACTGGCCTGGTAGCGTTCCGCCGTGCGATGCATGCGCGGCGGTTTGCCGAACAACACCGACATGGGCAGGTCGACGGGGCGGGCATCGAAGTGTTTATCGTTGACCAGCAAATGCTTCTCGCTGGTAGCCTCGCCGACCACGGCGTAAGGGCAGCGCTCGCGCGCGCAGATGGCCTCGAAGCGCGGCAGGTCCTCCGGGTTGATCGCCAGGACATAGCGTTCCTGGGATTCGTTGCACCAGATGGCCAGGGGGCTCATGCCCGGTTCATCGTTGGGCACGTTGCGCAGCTCGAAGCTGCCGCCCGTGCCGCCATCCTTCACCAGTTCAGGGAAGGCATTGGAGAGGCCACCGGCACCGACATCGTGAATGAACGCGATGGGGTTTTTATCGCCCTGCTGCCAGCAGCTGTCGATCACCTCCTGGCAGCGGCGTTCGATTTCCGGGTTCTGGCGTTGCACCGAGGCAAAATCCAGGTCCTCGGACGAGGAACCCGAAGCCATGGACGAGGCAGCACCGCCGCCCAGGCCGATCAACATGGCCGGACCACCCAGCACCACCAGCCTGGCGCCGGGTGCAAAGGGCGGCTTTTCAATGTGTTCGGCCTTGATGTTGCCATAGCCGCCGGCAAGCATGATGGGCTTGTGGTAGCCGCGGCGCTCGCCGTCGACCGTTTCCTCGAAGGTGCGGAAATAACCGCAGATATTGGGCCGGCCAAACTCATTATTGAAGGCGGCACCCCCGATGGGGCCTTCGATCATGATATCCAGCGGGGTGACGATACGGCCGGGCTTGCCGTAATCCTGCTCCCAGGGCTGGACAAAATCGGGAATCTGCAAGTTGGACACGGTGAAGCCCGTCAGGCCCACCTTGGGCTTGGAGCCGCGGCCAACCGCGCCCTCGTCACGGATTTCCCCGCCCGCGCCGGTACCCGCCCCCGGGAAGGGCGCAATGGCCGTGGGGTGGTTATGGGTTTCCACCTTCATCAGCATATGCACGGGTTCCTTGTGGTAGGCATACACCCGGCTCTGGCTGTCGGGGTAGAAGCGGCCCGCCTCGGGACCGGCGATCACCGCTGCATTGTCCGCATAGGCGGAGAGCACGTTGTCGCCAGCCTTTTCATAGGTGTTCTTGATCATCTTGAACAGGCTGAGGGGCTGGTCCTCGCCGTCGATGGTCCAGCTGGCATTGAATATCTTGTGACGGCAATGCTCGGAGTTGGCCTGGGCGAACATCATCAATTCCACATCCACCGGGTTGCGCCCCAGGGACTGGAAGCTGTCCACCAGATAATCGACTTCATCCTCGGCCAGGGCCAGGCCCAGGTCGCGGTTGGCCTGTTCCAGTGCGGCACGGCCACCACCGAGGATATCGACGGATGTCTGCGGCGCGGGCGATTGGCGGATAAACAGTTGTTCGGCGTCCTCCAGGTGGGAAAATACCGCTTCGACCATACGGTCGTGCAGTTGCGCGGCAACCAGGGCGCGCTCATGCTCGGCAATGCTGCCCGTCACGTAATAGGCAATGCCCCGCTCGAGCCGGCGAATAGCGTCCAGGCCGGTGTTATGGGCAATATCGGTCGCCTTGGACGCCCAGGGAGAAATGGTGCCCGGACGGGGAACCACCAGGAACAGCTGGCCCTCGCGCGCGATCTCTCCCTCGCTGCGGGGACCGTAGGTCAGGAGTTGTTCCAGTATCTGCCGCTGCTGATCGTTCAGCGGCTCACCATCGGCAAAATGAAGGTATTCGGTGCTCACCCCCGCCACACCGGGCACCTGCTGCTGCAAACTGGCCAGAAGTTTTTGGGAGCGGAAGGAAGAAAGAGCGGGAGCACCACGCAAAATCAGCATAGGGGGACAAGCCTCGAAAGCGGAGGGGGTTTCAAAGAGGGCGCAATTGTACTTGATTCACCCGGACAAGACAGCAACGCCCGGCGATAAACCTCTTGGCCGGCTCTTTGCTTGTTTTTTGAACGAAATGCGCAAAATCAACAGCGTCCGGAATGTAAAAGTTTGTAGCAAAAGTCAGGAACCACTCACCCGAACAGCCTTTGATAGCGATGCTTGCGGGCGGCAACCGGCAAAATACTGTTCATTTTTTGTTCCAGCTACTACACTTCTGGTCAGAAAACAAGCTGGCAAAGCCCGATATCAGTCGCTAGAATCGCGCGCATCTTGAGTGAGCCAGGCTGGTAAAGCGACCTGAGCGCCCTGTTACGGGGCACCCCGATCGACCCGCTACTCCATGGAATATGGCTCTTATCCGTAAAACCGGAGACTGACGATATGGATATAAAACGCATTAAGCGCAGCGTATTCCGACTTATCGCCGGGCTGCTGCCCGCCTCCTGTTGTCTGTTGCTGGTCAGCAGCTACCAGCCTACGCTCCTCGAACGTGTCCAGGCCGAGGGCGAGCTCCGGGTTCTCTCGCGCAACGGTCCTACTACTTATTATGAAGGTCCCAAGGGCATCACCGGCTTTGAATACACCCTCCTCAAAGGGTTTGCCGACGAACTCGGCGTGGCCCTGGTCATTGAAGAAGAAGCCAGCCTCGGCAAAATCCTGCAACGCCTGACCAATGGCACCCGCGAACACCTGGCCGCCGCCAATATCACCGTCACACCCAAGCGCAGCAGAAAAGTGGCCTTCACCCAGCCCTTCATCGACGTCTACCAGCAGCTGATCTATAACAGCAACCTGCCCGAGCCAGCCGGCCTGCCCGACCTGACCGGACGCGACCTCGTGGTGGCCGCCGATGGCGCCCATGTCGAACGCCTGCGTGAATTGCGGGACACCTACCCGGAACTCAACTGGCGCGAAGTCGACAACGCCGACGTGATCGACCTGATGGAAATGGTCCATAAAGGCGAAGCGGATGCCGCCATCGTGGACTCCCATGCCTTTGAGCTGAACCGTTATGCCTACTCCCGCGTGCGGGCCGCCTTTGCCCTGAACGATCAGCAGCACCTTGCCTGGGCCTTCCCGAAAGGACTGGACGACAGCCTCTACAAAGCGGCCGATGCCTATCTCACCCGCATCAAGGCCGATGGCCGCCTCCAGGCCATCAATGACCGCTTCTTCAAGCCCATGCCCATCGAGGAAGTGGATACCGCCGATGCCCTGGCCTTTTTCCAGCGGCTGGAAAAACGCTTCCCCCGCTGGGAAGAAGACCTGCGTGCGGCAGGAGAGACATTCGAGTTGGACTGGACCCTGCTGGCCGCCATCAGCTACCAGGAATCGCATTGGGACCCCAAAGCCGTATCGCCCACCGGGGTGCGGGGACTGATGATGCTGACCCGTGCCACGGCATCGGAAGTCGGTGTCGATGACCGCGTGGACCCCACGCAAAGCATTTATGGCGGCGCCCGTTATTTCCGCAACCTGCTGGACCGGATTCCCGCGCGCGTCACCGATCCGGAAGACCGTCTTTATATGGCGCTGGCCGCTTACAACGTAGGCATGGGCCACCTGGAGGACGCCCGTGTGCTGACCGAGCGCCATGGCGACAATCCGAACAAATGGGCCGATGTCCGCAAATACCTGCCGCTGCTCTCCAAACGCCAGTATTTCAGCCAGACCAGGCACGGTTACGCGCGCGGCTGGGAGCCCGTGCACTATGTCAGGAAAGTGCGCAACTACCACCGCATCATGGCCTGGTACGCCGAGCAGGAAGAGCGCCGCCTGGCCGTGCTCTACTATGAGGACCACACCGACAGCCATGCCCAGGCCAGTAACGCGGACAGCAGCCGGGACACCACGCAGGTCAGTCTGAAGACCTCGGCTCTCTCGGTACTCTGAACGCACGGCACTCTGATCGCACTGCACTGACCGCAGCAACTTGGCAGCTACCTGATATCCACAGATACCCCGTCACCGGGGCTTATTTTTACCCCGCCACTGGTTTTCGCCCAGGAGTTGCGCTAAGGTCGGCGCCAACGGTGGCCACTGCCGTTTCTACTTCGATCCGGATCAGGAAATCAGCCCATGTCAGACAACAACAATCCCTACTCCACGCCCGCCAGCGATCTCACTTACCGCCCGGATACCGGCCAGCAATCCGGCGGCAACTATGACTGGACCATCAACGATGTGCTCAACGAAGCCTGGCAGAAAACCCGCGGCTTCAAGCTCGTGTATATCGTTGCCATCATCGTGTACCTGGTGATCTCCCAGGGCCTGAGCACCGTGATCAATTACCTGGCTTCGGATTCCCTGGGCGTTGTTTTCATCGGCCAGCTGCTGATTGGCCTGATCACCTACCCCCTGGCGGCCGGCCTGATGATGATGGGCGTCAAACGCTCATTGGGGCTGGACGTCAATTTCAGCACTCTGTTCGACTACTTCAACAAGGCTGTGCCGCTGTTCATCATGATGTTGCTGGCATCCCTGATCATGTTTGTGGGCTTCGTCCTGCTGATCATTCCCGGCATCTATATCGCCGTGGCCTATTCGCTGGCCCTGCCCCTGATGGTGGAAAAAAACCTGGGCATCTGGGAAGCCCTGGAAACTTCGCGCAAAGCCATCACCCACTGCTGGTTCCGCTTCTTCGGCCTGATCCTCATCATGATCCTGATCATCATCCTCAGTATCCTGCCCCTGGGTATCGGACTGATCTGGACACTGCCGATGCTGAGCATCTGCACCGGTATCGTCTACCGCGAACTCTTCGGCGTGGATAACATCACGGAAAACCAATACACCGAAACCATCTGACCGATGTCCCGGCGCCCGGCGCCGGATTTCCGCCGAGGCCTGCCATGTCCCTGTCCCTGATTATCCTGCTGGTCTGTATCGCCCTCTTTGCCCTGCGCGGTTATTTCAAGGGATTCTTCAGCATTCTGGTATGGGGACTTGAACTCATCGCGGGTTATCTCGCCCTGGTGTTCTGGTTCAGCCCGGTTGTCCAGTGGCTCGAACAGAGCCTGGGGCTGCGGGGCTTCATCGTCTATCTCCTGGCGGGACTCACGCTCTTCTTCGGTGTCGGCGCCCTGGTCGGCCTGCTGCTCAAAAGCCTGCAAAAAATCCTTACCGGCAACCAGGCACCGTCCGCCGGTTCGCGGTTGGGCGGCCTCGCGGCTGGCGGCGTGCTGGGTGCCATCGGGGGATTGATCATCATCTATGGCCTGAGCCTGTATCACGAATTCCGGGAATACCGGACTGACGCCGCGGCGCAACAGCAAGCCGCACCCGCACCAGCCGGCGATGCGCTGGATGCACTGCCGCCACTGGAGCGCGGTTCGCGCCTCATGGTCGCGGGCGCCACCCGGCAATTGACCCGCCTGGTTTCACCCGACGCGGCGCCGCTGACCGGTGCGCTCATGGAGTCACCCGTGGCCATGACACGCAATGTCCAGTCGCTGGCAGCCAACCAGGATGTCCGCAGCCTCTTCCAGGACCAGGAATTCCAGGCGATATTGAGCCGTGGCGATACCGAGGCCGCGCTGCGCGACCCCCGCTTCCGGGAATTATTGAATCTTCCGGAAGTGCGTTATGTGCTGCAACGCGCCGGAACGGGCCTGGATCGCCAAAGCTCCGACCAGCAGGTTGCGGAATGGGTTGTGAATGCCTGGCAGGGTGTCGATGAGATACGCAATGATGAAGGCGTACAGGCCATTGTCAATGATCCCCGTTTCCAGCAAAAACTCCAGTCCGGTGACAGGTTGTCACTCATGACCGATCCGCAAATGAAAACGCTGATGGAACGTTTTTTCAACGCCGTACCCAAAGCCACTGACTGATTTTCTCGTCGCTGCCGGTCAATCCGCTGCCCGGTTTGCCAACGCGGTTTGCCTTTTGGGGAAATAACATCTGGTAGACTGGCAACCTTGGGGGTTCGATGTATTTTAGGGGTATTAGGTCATGGGAAAGGTTGCTGGCATCACCATCGGAGCCGTATTGCTGACGGGATTGTCCGCGATGTCACAGGCGATGGAAAACGCCGATTTCCAAGCCTGCCTCGCACGCCTGGACCAGCAGGCACAGACGCAGAATATTTCAGCCGCCACCCGCCGCGACGCGCTCGCATCCATAGAGTTTTCTTCCCGCGTGATCGAGCTGGACCGCCAGCAGCCGGAATTCACCACCAGCTTTGCCGATTACATCCAGCGCCGGGTCACCCGCGAGCGTGTTGAGCGCGGCCGCGCCCTGCTCAAACAACATCGCGCCCTGCTGGAACGCGCCAGCGCGGAGTATGGTGTTCCACCCCAATACCTGGTGGCCTTCTGGGGACTCGAAACCAACTACGGCCGCTTTTTCGGCAAGATGTCCGTGCTCGACTCCCTCGCCACGCTCGCCTGCGATGAACGCCGCAGCGACTATTTCACCGGCGAATATCTGGATGCCCTGCGAATCATCGATGAAGGCATCATCAATCCCGCCCGCATGGAAGGTTCCTGGGCTGGCGCCATGGGCCATGTGCAGTTCATGCCTTCGGCCTACCTGCGCCACGCTGTGGATTATGACGGAGACAACAAACGCGACCTGTGGAACAGCATTCCCGATGCCATGGGGTCCGCCGCGCACTTCCTGAAAAATCTTGGCTGGGAAAAGGGCAGCCGCTGGGGACGCGAAGTCAAGCTGCCAACGAATTTCGATTACCTGTCAGCCGGGCTACAGGCACGTCGCTCGCTGACGGAGTGGCGCGACCTTGGCATACGCCAGGCCGACGGCAGCGCCCTTCCCATCGCCGATATGGAAGCCTCCCTGCTGGTGCCCGCGGGACACCAGGGCCCCGCTTTCCTCGTCTATGACAACTTCCGCGTCATCATGCGCTGGAACCGTTCGGAGTTCTATGCGCTCTCGGTAGGTTATCTGGCTGATCGCATCAACGGTGCGGGAGAATGGTTGCAGACACCACCGGCAGACGCGCCGCGCCTGCACCGCAACCAGGTGATCCAATTGCAGGAAAAACTGCAAGCCGCGGGTTTTGATCCCGGTGAAGCCGACGGTATTTTCGGCCCGGCGAGCCGGCGGGCACTGGGGGAATACCAGCAACAGAAGGGGTTGATTGCTGACGGCTTTCCCAGCCTGCGGATATTGGAATTGCTTGGCATTGATTGATCAGGCAAAAAAAACGGAGGCCACCCGGGCCTCCGTTTTTTACGGCATGACAACTCAGTTCAAGCGTTCAATCACCGTGGTGATGCCCTGCCCCAGGCCAATACACATGGTGGCGACACCGAGCGTCATATCCCGCTCGGCCATCACCGTCAGCAGTGAACCGGTGATGCGTGTGCCCGAGCAGCCAAAGGGGTGGCCCAGTGCAATGGCACCGCCATTGAGGTTGACCTTGTCATCCATCTCTTCCAGCAGCTTGAGATCCTTGAGCACCGGCAATGCCTGCGCGGCAAAGGCTTCGTTCAGCTCCACGCACTCGATATCCTCCATGGTGAGGTTGGCTTTTTGCAGTGCGCGTTCAGTGGATGGCACAGGACCATAACCCATGATGGATGGGTCGACGCCCGCGAGGCCGAGCGACACCACCTTGGCAACAGGCTTCAAACCCAGGGACTGGGCACGTTCGGCAGACATCACCAGCATCACCGAGGCGCCATCGGAAATCTGCGAGGAAGTCCCGGCCGTCACCTGGCCATTTTTGGGATCGAATACCGGCGGCAAGGTGGACAGGACTTCCACCGTGGTATCCGGGCGGATGGTTTCATCCTGATCGACGAGGGTTGGAAATCCATCACTGTTGTGCCCATCGACCGGGATGATTTCCCGTGCAAAGCGCCCTTCGTCCCGGGCCCTGGCGGCCAGTTGGTGGGAACGTGCCGCGAATGCGTCCATCTGCTGGCGATTGATGCCGTGCAGCAACGCCAGGTATTCAGCCGTCATGCCCATGTTGCCCGCGGCCCTGGCAATGGACAGGCCGAGCAGTGGATTGGGATTGACGGCATCGTACATCGGCAGGTGTCCCATGTGTTCCACACCACCAATCAAATACACATCACCCAGACCGGCGCGGATATTGGCGGTTGCGATATGCAGCGCCGACATGGAAGAGCCGCACAGGCGGTTGATCGTCTGCGCGGGCACGGTATGCGGCAACCCCGCCAGCAGCAGGATATTGCGCGCAACGTTGAAGCCCTGTTCCTCACGCTGCATCACACATCCCCACAGCAGATCGTCGATGTCCGCGGGATCGACCTGGGGATTACGCGCGAGCAAGCCTAAAATAATGGCCGCGGAAATATCGTCTGCGCGGCGATGACGGAAACAGCCGTTCCTGGAACGGCCCATGGCGCTGCGGCCATAATCGATGATGACGGCATCTCTGGGATGTAAGCTCACAATGAATCTCCTCGCTTAGCCGTAGAATTTTTTGTTATCGGTCGCCATGGCCTTGAGATTGGCTGGAGGCGCATAGAGCGGGCCGAGGTGGCTCTGGGCCGCTGCCATATCACAGAAGGCTTGCACGCCGATCTGGTCGATCCAGCGGAAGACGCCGCCCCGAAACGGCGGAAAACCCGTGCCATAAACCAGCGCCATATCCGCCTCAGCGGGCGTTTCAACGATGCCTTCTTCCAGACAGCGCATGAGTTCCGTCGCCATGGGCACCATCATGCGCGCGATGATGTCGTCATCGGTCAATTCCAGCGCAGCGGTGACGTGGGGCTTGATCAATTCCCGCGCCGCTTCGCTGGGCAGTTTTTCCGGCTTGCCTTTTTTGTCGGTGCGGTAATCGTAAAAACCCTGCTGGTTTTTCTGCCCCAGCCGCCCTGCCTCATAGAGTGCATCGACGCAGGAGGTGAAGTCGCGCCGCATGCGATCGGGATAGCCTTCGGCCATGACTTTTTCAGCGTGCACCGCTGTATCTATGCCAACCACATCCAGCAGGTAGGCCGGCCCCATGGGCCAACCCCAGGTTTCCATGACCTTGTCGATACGCTGGTAATCCACTCCGTCGCGCACCAGTAATGAAAAACCGGCGAAGTACGGAAAGAGCACCCGGTTGACGAGGAATCCGGGGCAATCCTTCACCACGATCGGCTTCTTGCCCAGGGCGTTGGCGTAGGCGACGGTGCGCGCGACCGCCGTGTCGGACGTCCTGCTTCCCCTGATCACCTCGACCAGGGGCATCAGGTGAACAGGGTTGAAGAAGTGCATGCCGCAGAAATTTTCAGGACGCTGCAACGCCTCGGCGAGATAATCGATCGAGATGGTCGAGGTGTTGGATGTGATAACGGTGTCAGGGGTTACACGGCCTTCGACCTCGGCCAATACGCTGCGCTTGACCTTGGGATTTTCCACGACGGCTTCAACCACGATATCCACTTGATCAAAGCCGTCATAGACGAGGGCGGGTTCAATCCGGTTGAGTACCTCGCCCATTTCTTCGGGCGTCATTTTTTTGCGCTCGACGCGCTTGGCAAGCTGCTTGCTGGCCTCGGCCAGGCCGAGATCGATGCCCTGCTGGGCAATGTCCTTCATCTTGATGGGCACCCGCTTGAGGGCAGATTGATAGGCGATGCCGCCTCCCATGATGCCCGCACCGAGAACGGCCGCACGGCCCACTTTTTTGTCGGCCTGCTTTTCCCAAGCGCGGGCTTTTTTGCTGACCAGCTGCTCGCTGACAAAAATGCCCACCAGCGATTGTGCCACCGGTGTCTGGGCCATTTTGGCAAAGGCTTCCGCCTCTACCTGCAATGCGTCGTCCCGGCCCTTGTCGGCGGCTTTCTGCATGGCCTTGATCGCCGTGACGGGCGCCGGATAGTTGCGTCCGGCCTGGGCGGCGACAAATGCCTTGGACGTTTCAAAGGCCATCATGGACTCGATGAAATTGAGTTTGAGCGGCGCTTTTTTCTGTGTGCGGCGAGCCTGGTAGTCAAACCGACCGGCGATGGCTTCCTGCAAGGTGAAAAGCGCCGCCTCGCGCAGTTTTCCGGGTTCGACGACAGCATCCACCACGCGCGCCGTGAGCGCCGTGTCGGCGTCATTTTCCTTACCGGCGGCAATCCATTCGACGGCTGTTTCCAAACCGGCAAGGCGCGGCAACCGTACAGTGCCGCCCCATCCGGGGACTATGCCGAGTTTGGTTTCGGGCAGGCCTACCCGGGCCTGGGTGCTGGCCACGCGGTAATCGCAGGCGAGGCACAATTCGAATCCGCCGCCGAGGGCGACACCGTTGATGGCGACCACTGTCGGTATGGGCAGGTCTTCGAGGCGGCAGAAATTGCGGCTGTTGGCGGCGAGATGGCCGATGATATCGTCGGGGCCGGCAGCAAACACGGCACCAAACTCCATGATATCGGCACCCACGACAAATACCTCCTTGCCGCTGGTGATCAACAGCCCGTTAACGTCCCGGGATTGCTCCAGCAGGCTCAGCACCTGATCCAGCTCTGATACGGCAAGCAGGTTGAACTTGTTGACCGACTCACCTTGCAGATCGAAGGTGAGCTCGGCAATGCCATCGGGCAAGGGGGTGAGTGAAAACGCTTTTCCTTGGTACATAGGCAGGGTCTCTGTTGTTATCGGCGTAGAAACTGAACCTGAGTGTAGCAGCTGAATGCCGGGGCAGGCGCTGGCACCTCGATGAAAGGGTGTTGGTTAACGGGGTTCGCGCAAACTGGTGACGATCATCACCGCGTCGGTGTCGCCGCGATTGCGGATGCGAAATGGCTGTTGCGATACCAGATAGATGCCATCGCCTTCGCCCAGTTGATGGACCTGCATGCCGAGCGTCAGTTCCAATCCGCCACTGACCACCAGGGCACAGACCTCGGCACTGGCCCGCAGGGGTTCGGCGCCGGTATCGCAGCCGGGAGGAAAAATCTGCCGCTGCATGTCCAGGCGGCGCTGGGAGTTTTCCGTGGCCAGCCGCTGGCGGATAAAACCGCCAGCACCGGGCTGCTGCTGTGCAAAGAGAATGGCTGCCGGATAGACCGACGAACCCAGCGCCAGGGGATCGCAGGCGAAGAACTGCGCCAGGGTCATGGGGATGCCGCTCAGGACGCGGGCCAGGGAATTGATCGACGGGCTTACCTGACCCTGTTCGATCATGGAGATATTGCTGTTGGTGACGCCGGCACGCTTGGCCAGCTCGCGTTGGGACAGGCCATTGCGCTCGCGGATGAGACGCAGCCGCAGGCCTATGTCACCGGGGGAATCGCTGTCCGATGCCATGGAAACCAGGGGTTGCGGCCCGTTTGCGGATGCCTGCGTGCCCTTATCGTTCGCCATAGTGCAATCCTTTCAGTGGGGAACCCGAGAGATGGCAGACCGGGAAACCAACCGGTCCGCCCACGCGTTGGACCACTGTGCTGTTTACCTGGTTGTATTACTTGCCCAGGAGGCGGATACGCTCATCTGTCGGCAGGTTGTTGACCACCAGATCATAGGAATCATCGATCATGCGTGCGATTTCCTCGGAGGGCACACTGCCGTCGAGGAAGATGGTGTTCCAGTGTTTCTTATTCATGTGATAGCCCGGCTGAACCGCCGGGTATTTGTCGCGCAGCATCAGGGCTTCATCGGGATCGCACTTGAGGTTGAGCCGCGGCATGCCACTTTCCACCGTGAGGGTGGCGAACATCTTGTGACACACTTTGTAGACAGCCACCTCTGGCCCAAACGGAAACAATTCTTTCGCCTGGTGTTTGGAGAGCAAGTGCTTTTGTGCAGAGATAAAATCCATTGCTTAGTCCTTTATCAGTACCACTCGGTTGATTAACGGGCTATTCAAGACTTCGGGCTTTGAAAGTTTAAGGGGCCACCCCGCAGGGTGAGTTCTATCTAGCTTACCAGACAACTGGCCGGGGGCAGGAGGTATTTTCATGCAAATCCTGCCCTCGCTCCCCAAGTTTCGCTAGGGGAAGACCAGTTTGCCGCGGCTGGCGAATATGTGGAATTCGACGCCACTCCAGAAGTGTATACCTAGCCACGGCAAAGGTCATCAAAAAAATCCGCTTAAAACGACGTGCGGCGGTAATCCCGGTATTCCGGCTGCCAGAAATTGGCCTCGATACCCGGCAGGATCAGCTCCTCCGGCACAGGCACGGCCACGCCATCGGCGACCGCCTGGCGGAAAACCGCCTGGGCTATCAGCTTGCTGACCTCGCGGATGCGGCTCAGGGGCGGCAGCAGGGCGCCCTGCCCTGTCTGCACCCTGGGCGACGCATCGGCAAGGGCGCGGCTGGCCGCCATCATCATCCCGTCGGTCACCCGGTTGGCCCGCGCGGCAATCACACCCAGCCCGACACCAGGGAATATATAGCTGTTATTGCACTGGGCTATCTCAAACCGCTGCCCGCCGATATCCACCGGCGCGAAGGGGCTGCCTGTCGCCACGATGGCGCGGCCGCCGGTCCAGCGCAACAGGTCTGCCGGTTGCGCCTCGACCTGGGAGGTGGGGTTGGAGAGCGGCAAAATGATCGGGCGCTCACACACGGCCTGCATGGCATCCACCACCGCCTTGGTAAACAGTCCGGCCTGGCCGGAAACGCCCACCAGGACCGTGGGCCGGGCATTGATGACCACATCCAGCAGTCCCAGTCCCTCACCGGGGCGGGTGTTGTTCCGCGGCCAGTGGGCAACGTCGTCGTCGGAGCGGCACAAGGGACGCTGGAAACTGAGCAGATCCGGGCTGCTGTGCTGGAGCAGACCCTGGCGGTTGAGCATGAAAATCCGGCCGCGGGCCTCGGCCTCGCTCAGCCCTTCATCGCGCATCTGGGCAATGACCTGTTCGGCGATACCGCAACCGGCGGAGCCCGCTCCCGCGAACACCAGGCGCTGGTCGCGCAGGCGCTCGCCCTTGGCAAGGCAGGCCGCCAGCAAGGTTCCCAGGGTTACCGCCGCCGTGCCCTGGATGTCGTCGTTGAAACAGCAGACCTCGTTCCGGTAGCGGCTCAACAGGGGATTGGCATGCTCCTGCGCGAAATCCTCAAACTGCAACAGCGCAGTGGGCCAGCGCAGCTTGATGGCCTGGATGAATTCGTCCACAAACGCATAATAGTCATCGCCGGTGATGCGTGGGTGGCGCCACCCCATGTACATGGGGTCGTCGAGCAGGGATGGATTGTTACATCCCACATCCAGGGTGATCGGCAGGGTGTATGCCGGACTGATGCCACCGCAGGCGGTATAGAGCGCGAGCTTGCCGATGGGAATTCCCATGCCGCCAATCCCCTGGTCACCCAGGCCCAGGATGCGCTCGCCATCGGTGATCACGATCACCTTGACGTTCTGTTTGGTGGCATTCTGTAACATGTCATCGATACGATCCCGGTCGGGATAGGAGATGAACAGGCCGCGCTTGCGGCGGTAGATCTTGGAGAACTGCTGGCAGGCCAGCCCCACGGTCGGCGTGTAGATGAGCGGCATGACTTCTTCCAGGTGATCCGTCACCAGGCGGAAGTACAGGGTCTCGTTGGTGTCCTGGATATTGCGCAGGTAGATATGCTTGTCGATATCCGTATGAAACGCGCAGAACTGCTGGTAGGCGCGCGCCTTCTGTTCCTCGATGGTTTCGATGCTGTAGGGCAGCAACCCCTCGAGGTTGAACTGTTGCCGTTCATATTGGGAAAAGGCACTGCCCTTGTTCAACAGGGGCGCTTCCAGCAACGCGGGACCGGCAAAGGGAATATAGATGGGTCTTTTTTTCACAGCGGGAACCACAAGTCTTCAGAAGGGAATCGACCTAATACTAGCACAGCCTTGCCACCAAAACCGGCCGGGGATTGCACAGATTCTGCGCCCCGACACCCCGGAATCTGTTTACAATGCCGCCTTTTCGGGCAGGGACACCGGGCAATCCTTGTGCAGGGTGCCGCCGCCATCATTTTTTTGATTTTTTTAGTGAGATAACCGCATGACCCTGGCTGCTTTTCTGCAACAATTACGCGAGAATCCCCAACAAATCGATTTTGCCCAGACACTGGCAGTCATCGATGCACATTACGAATTCACCCCCACGGCCTTCCGCAACGGCGACCTCATGAACGATGCGGGCCAGAACAGCGGCTCCTGCCGTGTACTGGCATTTGCACAGGAGCGGGGATTATCGGTAGACGAAACATTGGCCTGCTTTGGTGACTACTACCGCAAGGATGTCCTGCAACATCCGGACGGCCAGGATCACCAGAACATTCGCAACTTCATGCGCAACGGCTGGGAAGGCGTAGCCTTTTCGGACACACCCTTGCGTCACAGGCGTTGATATTCCACCAACCTGTCTTCCGGGGCAGACAAGGATTGGTGACCAGATTGGTACACACAACAACTCGAGGGAAGTCTATGAGCAGTAAAGTCCTGTTAGTCCTTTGTAGCGTCACACTGCTGGGTCTTGCCGGTTGCGGCAGCAGCAGTAACGGCAGCAAGTCCAGCGCATCCCAGTCAAGCAGTTCCATCAGCAGCCAGGTTGCCAGCAGTAGCCAGGCATCGAGCAGCAACGAGAGCAGTGCCAGCAGCCTGCCGGCGTTGCATCCGCTTACCGGGCTGGCCATGGCGAAAACACCGCTGGCCAACGCCACCGTCAAGGCGCGGTGTGCCGACGGCAGCGGTTTTGTCGTGGCCGTCGTGACCAATGCCCAGGGTATCTTCTCGGGGCAGGTGGCCCGGGACGCCCTGCCCTGCGCGTTGCAGGTTACTGGCGGCACGCCGGCTGTCACCCTGCACGGCTATGCGGCCACACCGGGCCGGGTCAACATCACCGCCTTTACCGATATCCTGCTGACCGACGCCAGCGGGCAACGTCCCGGCGATTGGTTCGACAGCGCCAATTGGCAGTCGGTGGGCGATGAACTGCTGGCCGCGCAGACCCGCATGATCCTGGCGCTGGTTGCCCGGGGTTACACGCTGCCCGGCGGTTTTACCCCATTGGTGCAGGAGTTTTCCCATGGAGACGCCTGGAGCGAGCTGATCAACGACGTGCTGGACGCCGTGGACGCCTCCACCAGCATCGCCGACTATGACGCCTTGCTGACGCTGGTCAAGGATGGCAACCTCGCCGTGATTCCGGGGCCTGTGTCGGGTGGTGGTTCCTCGTCATCAAGCAGCTCATCGGTTGGTTCATCAAGCAGCGCTTCCAGCGTCGCCAGTTCAAGCAGCAGCGCGGCCAGCGGCACGGGCAGTGCAGGTGCCTGTTTCAATCCGGCACTGGTCGCCAGTGGAGCAAAGGTCATCTACACCTATCGCACCACGGATGCCGCAGGTCCGGTCATCCAATTCACCACCACCATCGAGGTGAAAAACCAGACCACCTTCAAGGGCCAGCCCGCCCTGGAAACCGTCTCGGTCACCGAGACCGTCGGCGCGGCGCCATCCAGCTCCGTATCCCACGGTTTTATTTCCGTGGATATTGCCAACAAGCGCTCCCTGACCCTGGGCAATCGCGTGGAGACCTCGGCCCCGATTGTCGTCACCAGCGAAACCGCCTTCTCACCAGCCATGCTGATGCGCTTCGACCTGAATGCCGGCGAAAGCTACAGCCAGAGCTTTGACTCAACGACCACCACAACGACCATGGGACTGACGATACCCGTCACCACATCGAACAGCGCTACCACCACCTTCGCCGGTATAGAAAGCGTCACCGTGCCCGCCGGGACATTCGACGCCTGCCGCTTCGACATACAGGACAACAACGGATTGACCAAACGCTGGGTATCGGTCGACGATGGCGTTGAAATAAAAGTCGAGGCTTTCGATGGTGATGTGACAGTGCTCCTGTCAGGCTCACTGAACGGCGCGGCTTTTTAACAGTCACACCCGATAGCACAACGAGCCTGAGGGACCAGGCTCGTCACCTTGTGGTAAACGATCATGTGGTTACAGAAAACGTTTCAGCTTCCCGCCAGGGCGCGGGGATTTCATTTGATCACCGAGGATATCCTGCGTCAGCTGCCAGAGCTGCGGAGTGTGGATGTCGGCTTGTTGCATTTATTTATCCAGCACACGTCAGCATCGCTCAGCATCAACGAAAATGCCGACCCCACGGTGCGCCAGGATCTCGAAACCCATTTCAATCATATGGTGCCCGAAGCGGCGCCCTACTATCGCCATGACTATGAAGGCGATGACGACATGCCTGCCCACATCAAAAATTGCCTGCTGGGTTCGAGCCTGATACTGCCGGTCAGCAATGGACGCCTCAACCTCGGCGTGTGGCAAGGAATCTACTTGTGCGAACACCGCAATCACGGCGGCGGCCGCAAGCTGGTGGCCACCTTGCAGGGTGAAGGCATGCAGCCGAACAATCACACCCTACGAGGTGCCACAGGCCAGGGGTCCGACCTGACAAGCTGATTTCATAGGGATCATCAAGACTCAGGACGGCAGGGCAAGGGTTACTCTTCATTCATAAAAAATGTATCAAGCAGCAGACCGTGAACTTACATTAGGCCCCAACTAATAAGAGTCTGTCGCCTTTATCATGCAACCAACTATAATAAGTTGTATACGACAAATAAGTGTTATAGAGGATGTTTCGACCATGTTACACCCTACCAGACCATTTCTCATGTATACCATCGCCGTAGTGTCCGGCTTGTACTCCAGTAGCGGAGTGGCCCAAAGCATTACCACTGAACCGATGAGCAGTCAGCTCGCTGCAGCGCCTGTTCCGGTCAATAGCCCCTGGGCTCTGCTGCTACTGGTGTTGGCCGTATTCGCAACCAGCTTCTGGCTGCTGCGCCATCAACGCCACCGGCAGATATTCTCCGCCGTGCTGGCCACTGCGGCAGCGGGACTCGCACTCTGGCAGAGCCCTGATCTGCGTGCGCAGGTCCTATCCAGCTTCACCGATCCGCAAGGTGAAACCCTGGAATTTTCAGTGAATCCCATTATCCAGCAGGAAAATATCGCCAGATTCAATGCACAGCACTTCGTCAACGATGCAGGCGTCGGGCTACGCATTACTGAAATTGATATGCCGAGCATCGAGGCTTGCTTCCCTGACGCACAGCGGTCACTGCTTCCTCCCAGCCAGCAACCCGACCCGGATGAACCGCCAGCCTGTTTCATCGGGTTGACACTCGACAATTCCGCAGCCTGCAGCCTTGACATCGACAGCCATTGTCGCAAACTGTGGAGCGACAGCTGCTTTGATGGATCAGGCAGCTGGGTCGACATGAGGTTGGTCGCTCCCCTGAATACCTCGGATAATGTCGCATTCTATAATTCGGCAGATGGAACTTGCTTGCATTACGATTTTTTACCAAGACAGTTCGCAGTCATAACCATCGAGGGGGAGGACCTTGCGCAGGAAATGGTGACCGAGGCTTGTGTGAGTACATTGGGCACCGGATGGGAGGCCTTTTCAAACAACTTCCATATGGTAGAAGCATACTCTGTACCAGACAATTGGTACCTCTGTACTGAATGATGCTCCCTATTCCAGTGATCAGGGCACCGTTCGAACTGCTGAGCAGCAGGCTGATGCCTGAGTGTGGAAGACGTCGGGGCTGAATATACAGATGTTTTGGTTTCCACCATGAGCAAGCGAGCCCGCAGCCCGCTGCGGGCACGTCGACTTAATGAGTGCGCGGGACCAGGCCGGTGATGTTACACCCTACAAGCCGTGAAGACGAACCCGCTATCCCAGCACGTCCATGAGTTGGGCGCGGATGGTGTCCACACTGCCAATACCGTTGATGCGGGTGTACCTGGGCGCCCTGGGTGATCCGGACGCGGCCAGCGATTGATAAAAACCTACCAGGGGTTTGGTCTGCTCGTGATATACCGCGAGACGCTTGCGCACGGTCTCTTCTTTATCATCCGGGCGCTGGACCAGCGGCTCGCCGGTGGCATCGTCGAGGCCCTCGCGCTTAGGCTTATTGTGGATGACATGATAGACACGGCCCGACGCCTCGTGCACACGGCGGCCGCTCAGACGCGATACGATTTCTTCATCGGCGACATCGATCTCGATCACATGATCGATATGGATGCCCGCCTCCAGCAGCGCTTCCGCCTGGGGGATGGTGCGGGGAAATCCATCAAACAAAAATCCGTTGGCACAATCGCTGGCGCTGATGCGCTCCTTGACCAGCGCAATGATCAGGTCATCAGAAACCAGTCCGCCCGATGCCATGATGTCCTTGGCCTGCATTCCCAGCGGGGTGCCCGCCTTGACCGCGGCACGCAACATATCACCGGTGGAAATCTGGGGTATGCCGAAGTGCTCCATGATCAATTGTGCCTGGGTACCCTTACCCGCTCCCGGTGCACCCAACAAGATGACTTTCATCTGGATTGCCCTCTCTGTCTGTTATTGTCAACCCGAATGCCAGGCACAGACTCTGCCAACGCCGACCACGGAAAAAAGGCGTTACGATACACTCCCGGCCTGACAATCACAATACGCGCTGTGCCGCAGGTCACAGTCCCGGCCTAAGCAGCTGATTTCAAATAAATTATCAGGATCCAACGCCCAGGGCACGGCTCCCCATGAAAAATGGGCCGGCAGCCCGTGTTGCGTTTCTGCAACGGCCCTGTTACAGAGAATCCGTTATTCCTATAATGGACCGAACTGCTTGATTGATAATGATTCCATAAAGGCCCTGTCAACCATGTTACAAGCTCCGAGATCACTACTCATTCGCGTCACCGCCGCGGTGTGCGGCTTATATTCCAGCAACCTGCTGGCCCAGAGCATCACCACCGAACCCCTGAGCAGTCATATGGGCGCCGTGCCCGTTCCGGTCAACAGCCCCTGGGCGTTGCTGCTGTTGGTGTTGGCCGTGTTTGCAACCAGCTTCTGGTTGCTGCGCCATCAACGCCACCGGCAGATATTCTCCACCGTGCTGGCTGCCGCAACCGCCGGGCTGGCACTCTGGCAAAGTCCGGATCTGCGCGCGCAGGTCCTGTCCAGCTTTACCAATCCGGCAGGTGAAACCCTGGCGTTTTCAGTCACTCCCATCCCTCAAGGTGGAGATATCGCTGGCTTCAGTGCGCAGCACTTTGTCAACAATGCAGGCGTCAACCTGCGTATAGCCGATATCGAGATGCCCGAGTTTGGAGTTTGCTTCCCCGACCCATCGCAGTCCTTGCTGTCCTCCAGCGATGAGCCCGATCCTGATGCGCCCCCAGCCTGTGCCATCGGACTGACGCTCGGTAATTCAGCAACCTGTGGCCTGGATATCGACAGCCATTGCCGCCAGCTCTGGAATGACAGCTGCCTTCGTTCACCCGAAACCTTCTGGGAGGACATGAGGTTGGTCGGCCCATTGAACACACCGAATAATGTGTTCTTTTACTCATCGAGGGATGGTAGCTGTGATAATTATGTGCAGTTCTCAACTTACCTCTCGATCATTACCATTGAAGGGGAGAATCTCACGGAGCAAATGGTGGATGAGGCTTGCGCGAATACACTAGGCAGTGGAGCAGAGGCATACAACATTGGCTTCCATCTGGTGGATTTTTATCCCGTGCCAGATAACTGGTACCTCTGTTACCGTTGAGAACCGCCACAGATCAATGATCCGGCTAACCTTGATCAATTGTGCCTGGGCGCCCTTTAATGAACCGAACTGCTTGATTGATAATGATTCCATAATGGCCCCGTCAACCATTTTACAAGCTCCGAGATCACTACTCATACGCGTCACCGCCGCGGTGTGCGGCTTATATTCCAGCAACCTGCTGGCCCAGAGCATCACCACCGAACCCCTGAGCAGCCATATGGGCGCCGTGCCCGTTCCGGTGGACAACCCCTGGGCGTTGCTGCTGTTGGGATTGGCGATTTTTGCAGCGAGCTTTTGGCTGCTGCGCCATCAACGCCACCGGCAGATGCTCTCGTCCGTGCTGGCTGCCACAGCGGTGGGACTGGTCCTTTGGCAGAGCCCCGGTCTGCGCGCGCAACTCCTGTCCAGCTTTACCAACCCGGCAGGTGAAACCCTGGCGCTTTCAGTCACTCCCATCCCTCAAGGTGGAGATATCGTCGGCTTCAGTGCGCAGCACTTTGTCAACAACGCAGGCGTCAACCTGCGTATAGCCGATATCGATATGCCCGGGTACGAGTCCTGCTTTCCTGACCTGTCGCAGTCCCTGCTGGCATCCAGCGATGAGCCCGATCCGGATGCGCCGCCAGCCTGTGCCGTCGGACTGACGCTCGGTAATTCTGCAACCTGCGGCCTGGATATCGACAGCCATTGCCGCCAGCTCTGGAGTGACAATTGCCTGAGTGCGCCCGACTGGCTTGATATGAGGCTGATTGGCCCCCTGAACAGCCAGGGGAACCTGAGGTTTCACAATACGGAGGATGGAAGCTGCCAAGGGATCTGGGATTTTTCAGATGACTATGCGATCGTTACCGCTGAAGGCGGCACACCGGAATCGATAGAGCAGGCCTGTGCCAATTTAGGGAGTCAATGGATGCCATACTACATGGCCCACCTGGCGGGTGCAGGCTACCCCGCGCCAAACGATTGGTACATGTGTGTAAGATGATATCCGCTACCGCCCAATGATCCACAGGGGTTCGCGTTGATGGACAGGGGCCGGCTCCCTGCGGGAGGTGGCCCTGGAACGCGGACACTTCGGGTATCTCCCTGTGGCTGACGTGCCCACAGCGCATTTTTGTAGCCTCCTCGACATTTTGAATCAGCTGGACGTATTGAATAAGGCCCTGTTCTGCACCAGAATGATGCATTTGAGGTTATGACGATGAAAATCCGCAGTCTCTTGACCCATTGGGAAAAAACAGCCAGCGGCGCCCTGACATCCGAATACTACCGGGTACGCCTGCCGGTGGAGGATGCGGCCAAGCTTGCCGCCCTGTGTGAAATGTTTCCCCGGCGCAATGCCGAGCAACTGATCGCCGACCTGATCAGCACCGCTCTGGCGGAGTTGGAGGCGGCCATGCCCTATCAAGAAGGCAGCCAGATCATCAGCGAGGACGAGTTGGGTGATCCGATCTATGCCGATTCGGGACCGACTCCCCGCTTCCTGGCCCTGACCCAGAAGCACCTCAGTGAACTCAAGCCGCAGTAACCCAGCGAGCCGTTGGTACCTGCCGGGATGCCCGCCATTCAGCCGTGATCTGTTGCCGTTCATTGATGGCCAATTGATCAGATTGGCATCTGCCCCTACAATGGCGGAGGATTTCTTTCTATCAACCGTTTAAACCGGAATGAATAAATTACACAAACAAGCATTCCTAGGATAATACTCAATGGCTACCGCCGTAGAACTCGATGAATTTGATCGCAAGATCCTGCGCGCCTTGCAGGAAAATGGCGATTACTCCATGGCTGACCTGGGCAATCTGGTCGGTCTTTCCCACACCCCCTGCTGGCGCCGTCTCAAGCGGCTGGAAGCCGAGGGCATCATCCGTGGCAAGGTTACCCTGCTGGACCCGGTGATGCTCAACCTGGGCGTCACCGTCCAGGTGTACGTGAGCATGAAGAGCCACGAGGAAAGCGCCCTGACGGAATTCGAGGCCGCCGTGCAGGAAACGCCGGAAATCGTGGAGTGTTATGCCATGAGCGGCGACAAGGATTATCAATTGCGGGTGGTGGTGGAAACCGTGGCCGACTATGAACAGCTGCTCAAGACCCGGCTGATGCGCCTGCCCCACGTTGCGACCCTCAGCTCGACCTTCGCCCTGCGCCAGGTCAAGTACACCACCCAGCTGCCATTGTGATCCCGCCGGGGATCACGCATCCATATCGGCAAATTGCTCCGCCTCGGCGTAGATGATTTCCTGCACCAGGTGATTGGGGTCGTGGTCGCGGCAGTCGATCACGATATCGGCGACTTGCAGATAAAGCTCGTGCCGTTCGGCGAACAACTCAACCAATGACTGGTCCAGCCGCCGTGCTATGCCGCGGGTGTCGTAGTTGTGAATCCGCTGGCGCAGCACGTCCAGCGGCACATCCAGGAATACGATGCGCCCGAACTGCTTCAAATGGGCCATGGCAGCCTGGCTGTATACCGCGCTGCCACCCGTGGATACGATGTGGTTGGGGCATTCAAGGGCCAGCAGTACCTCTTCTTCGATGTCCCGCAGCGCCATGAAGCCGGTGGTATCGACGATATCCTGTAAGGTTTTTCCCTCGCGCAGCTGGATCAGGATATCCGTGTCGACAAAGTCCTTGGCCAGTTCTTTGGCGAGCAGTAACCCCAGGGTGCTTTTACCCGCACCGGGCATGCCGACCAGGATCAGGCTGGAGTGATAAGGGTTCATGGATACTCCTGTTTGTAGTTTGATGTGGCGATTGGGGCTTAAGAATCCGGCTGCAAATCTGAAGTCAACTTCCATCGCACAAGTATTTGATATCGAGGTAATCATCCAGGCCATAGCGCGAGCCTTCGCGTCCCATGCCGGAATGCTTGATGCCGCCGAAAGGTGCCAATTCCGTGGAGATCAGGCCCTGGTTGATGCCGAGCATGCCGCACTCCAGTGCGTGGGCCAGACGCCAGCGGCGGGCGCTATCCCGAGTATAGACGTAGGCGGCCAGCCCGAATTCCGTGGCGTTGGCGAGTTTTATCGCTTCCTCTTCCGTGTCGAAGGGAATCAGCGCAACGACCGGGCCAAAGATTTCCTCGCGGCACAGCTCTGCCTCCGGGGAAACATCCAGCAATAGTGTGGGCTGGTAGAACTGCTTGCCCAGCGGCGAGCGTGTACCGCCAAGGGTGAGGCGGGCGCCGCGATTCAGGGCATCGGCCACCAGGCGCTCCACCTTTTCCAAGGCTTTGCCATTGATCAGGGGGCCGATGTCGATACCTTCCTCGCGGCCGTCACCGACACGCAATCCAGCGATGGCCCCGGCAAGGCGGTCGGAGAATGCCTGATAGATGCCCCGCTCGACGTAAAACCGGTTGGCGCAGACACAGGTCTGGCCGGCATTGCGGAATTTGCTGGCCATGGCGCCTTCCACAGCAGCCTCCAGATCGGCGTCGGCAAAAACGATGAAAGGGGCGTTGCCACCCAGTTCCAGGGTCACCCGTTTGATATCCGCCGCCGACTGGGCGAGCAGTTGGCGGCCGACGCCGGTGGAGCCGGTGAAGGTGAGCTTGCGGACCTGTGGGCTGGACGTCATGGCCTCGCCTATGGTCTTGGCATCCAGCCCGGTGATCATGTTGAGCGTGCCATTGGGAAAGCCGGCTTCCTGTGCCAGCGACACCAGTGCCAAGGCGGATAGGGGGGTCTCAGCCGCCGGTTTGGCCACCAGGGTACAGCCCGCGGCCAAGGCCGGGGCCAGTTTGCGTGCCAGCATGGCATTGGGGAAATTCCAGGGTGTGATGGCGGCCACCACGCCAACGCCTTGCTTGAGGGTCAACAGGTGGCGCGCTGGCGCCTGGGCCAGCAGCAGGTCGCCCTGGATGCGCTTGGCCTCCTCGGCAAACCACTCGATATAGCTGGCGCCGTAGGCAATTTCGCCCCGGGCTTCCGCCAGCGGCTTGCCCTGTTCCAGCGTCAGCAGCAATGCCAGTGATGCCTCGTGATCCATCACCGCCTCATACCAGCCGCGCAGCAGACGGCTGCGGTCCTGTGGGCTGGTGTTGCGCCAGCCGGGTAGCGCGCCCTGGGCGGCAGCGATGGCACGATGGGTTTCCGCGGCTCCGGCATCCGCCACCTCGGCCAGGGTTTCGCCCGTGGCGGGATTGGTGACGCTGAAGCGATTACCGCTGTCGGCGGGGCACCACTGGCCATCGATAAACAGGTGGTTGCGCAACAAGGAAGAAGGGACGGATTGCATGGACAGTCTCCTGCTGATGATCCAAATCGGGGCGGGTCGGGGTAATTCCTGCTATTATCGCGCGCATCTTCCTGTCTGTAAGTTGTATTTCATGCTCAATCAAGATGCCCTCCAGCAATTATCCCAGCTGAAGAATTCGATACGCGCCAGTAAAGAACTGGCGGAAGGTTCCGTTCGCACCACCCCCAAGCGTTTTGGCTTTATCCGCCTGGATGATGGCCGCGATGCGTTCGTCGATCCCGACCAGATGCTGCGCCTGCTGCCCGATGACCGGGTGCAGGTTGAATTGGTCAGCAACAGCAAGAACCAACTGGAAGCCCGGCTGGAAAAACTCCTGGGGTCGTCGCTGAAGCAGTTTGTCGGTGTGTGCCGTTTCAAAGGACCTGCCTGCTTTGTCGAACCGGATTGGCCACAGTTCAACCGCTGGCTGTTCATTCCACCCCAGGAGCGCCTCGATTGCGAGGAAGGCGATTTCCTCCTGTGCGAACTGATGCGCCACCCCTTCCACAACCAGGGCAAAGCCCAGGTACGGGTGTTGTCGCGCCTGGGACGCCCCGAAGAACCCGGCATAGAGGCACGCTACCTGGCGGCCCGCCACCAATTGGCGCAGAGCTGGGAACAGGCGGCGCTGGACCAGGCGGAAGCCGTCAGCCAGGCGCCGTTGAGCAGGTTGCCCGAGCAGGAAGACCTGACCGCCCTGCCCTTCGTCACCATAGATTCCGAAACCACCCGGGATATGGATGATGCGGTCCATATCCGCCGTCTCGACCAGGGCTGGGAACTCACCACGGCCATCGCCGATCCCACGCACCATATCGCCTTCGACAGTCCCCTGGAGCGCGCAGCCCGGGAGCGGGCCAGCAGCATCTACCTGCTGGGACAGACGTTGACGATGCTGCCCGTGGAACTCTCGCACAACACCTATTCCCTGGTCGCCGGGGAGGAACGCCCCGCCCTGGTATGCCGCATGCAGATCGACGCGGAGGGCAACCTGGGCGACTACGCATTCAGCCAGGCCATCATCCGCTCCCGCGCCAAACTCAGCTACGAGCAGGTACAGGCCTTCCTCAGTGGCGACCCTGACAGCCTCGAGGGTCTTGACGAAAAAACGACCATCGCCGATATCCTGACCCAGCTCCAGTCCTGCGCCCAGGTTCGCGCCGCCTACCGCCTGGAACACGCGCTGGTGATGGAGGACAGGCCGGACTACTACTACCAGCTCAACGAACAGCGCAAGATCGAACGGATCGACAAACGCCAGCGCAACCAGGCCCAGCGGCTGGTGGAAGAGGCCATGCTGGCCACCAATATCTGTGCCGGTGATCTTTTCCGCCGCCATCCCGGGTATGGCATCTTTTCCACGCATATCGGTTTCCGGCCGGAACGGCTCGAGGATGCGCAAAGCCTGATCAACGAAGACAAGCCAGGCCTCGACAGCGGCGACCTCACACAGTTGGCGGGTTTCCAAAAACTCATCCGCCTGTTGCGGTTGAACCTGGACCAGGACCCGGTAAACGCCTCCCTGCAAGCGGTCTTGCAACGCATGCTGCAAGCCGGCGCCCTGTCCTTCGAGCCCGGCGCCCACTTCGGCCTGGGTTTTGAACACTACGCGACCATCACCTCGCCTATCCGCCGCTACCAGGACTTTTTCAACCACCTGGCACTCAAGCGGTTGCTGGCTGGCCAGCCACCGCTCAAGGCCCCGGCGCAATTACTGGAGACCCTGCAGGAAACCCTCAACCGGGGCCGCAGCGCCTGCCGTCAACTGGAACTCTGGTTGTGTTGCCAATACCTGGCCGACCGTCTGGGAGGTGTGCACACGGGTTACATCACCCAGGTCAACGCTCAGGGCCTGGGTGTGCGCCTGGATGACATAGGTGTCGAGGGCTTCGTGCAGTTGGCGGACAAGGAATCCGGCATAAAACCCACTTTCGACCCCCGCCGCCTGAGCCTTACCCTGGAGGGAAAAACCTATCGCCTGGACGAGCCGCTCCACGTCTTGCTGGAATCTGTCGATACCGACAAGCGGCGTATCGCGCTGCGGCTCGTGGACGAGGCCACCGCCAGTCGTCTGAGCGTATGGCAGGAATTGGAGAGCAGCGCCCGGTGAGCGGCTACTGGCTGTTCAAGGCCGAGCCGGATGTCTATGGGCTCGACCACCTGCTGGCGGAACGCGGCAAGCGCGGCCGCTGGGACGGCATACGCAATTACCAAGCGCGCAATTTTTTGCGCGACCAGGTGGCCGCAGGGGATTTGGTGTTGTTTTATCACAGCCACTGCAAGGAGCCCGGCATAGTGGCGCGGGTGAAGGTGGTCAAGGCCGCCTACCCCGATCCCAGCCAGTTCGACCCCGAAAGCTCCTACCATGATCCCAAGTCCGATCCGGAACAACCCCGCTGGGTATCCGTGGATATTCAACTGGACGAGGTATTCGAACGCCCCCTGCCGCTCAAGCGACTCCGGCAGGAGCCGGCGCTGGCCGACATGGTGCTACTGCGCCAGCCGAGGCTATCGATTCAACCGGTGACCCGCGCCGAATGGCGCGTCATTGAAGGTTTGCGCCACAAGGCCTGAGCCCTGTGACCGGGGGTTAGTCTTCTTCCTCGCCCTCTTCTTCCTCTTCTTCGTCATGCGTTACCTCGCCAGACTTGGTTTGGGGCAGCTGTTCCGGCACCGTTTCGTAACCCGGCGGCACGGGGAGGGGCGGCGCATCGGCGTCCTCCTCATCCAGCATCTGTTCTTCCTGCATCTGCGCTTCTTCGATCAGCATGGCTTCCGGCGTCTGGATGCCGATGTGGTAGGCGGCGAATCCGGGCAGGACCACCTGGTCCAGCGCCATGCCCAACACCCGGCCGTGATAGGGCGAAACTATGTCGCTGCGGGCGTTGGTGATGGGATCGGTCACCGTCCCCAGCACCTCGCCACGGGCCACACGCTTGCCCAACGGGACGCGGCTGAACAGAATGCCGCTCTGATCGGACCTGACCCAGGATGAGCGATAGTAGACCGGCGCCTGGCGGCTCCACTTGCTCGGACGCCCATAGATACCCATCTTGCTCAGCAGGGTTTCGATGGCACGGGTGCCCTCGGCCACCACATCACTCTGCAAACGCAATGGTTCACCGGCTTCCACCGTCACAGTGGGAATACCGGCCCGCACTGCTGAGGCGCGCAGGGAACCGGGATTGCCACGGCTGTTGAGCACCGCGATGTTGCCGAAACTTTGCGCCAGCGAGGCTACTGCCTCGCTGGAGAGGTCAGCGCGCAATTGCGTGAGGTTGGTGCGGTGGAAGGAACCCGTGTGGATATCCACCAGCGCTTCGCAATGGCTGATGATATTGGTGAAAAACGAGTGGGCGATGCGCGAGGCGGAACTGCCATAGGTATTGCCCGGAAAATAGCGGTTGAGGTCGCGCCTGTCAGGCAGGTAGCGGGTACTGCGGCGAAAACCCATGAGGTTGACCACCGGCACGCCGATCACGGTGCCGCTGACCTTGTCCGGCTCCAACTGGTACATGATGCGGCGGATCATCTCGATGCCGTTGAGTTCATCACCGTGCACGGCGCCCGTGAGGCAGAGGGTCTTGCCGGGATTGCGGCCATTGACCACCAGAACCGGCGTGCGCTCGGCAAAGCCGCTGGCCACATCATCGGGAGTCCAGATCAGGCGGGTCGATGTGCCCGGCGGCACCTCGACACCCAGGATCACCTTGACCGTCGCGGTGGGCGCGGGTGCGGGCTCGGGCTTCGGCTGGTGCACTGGTGTTTCGAGCTCCACCACCACTTCCTTGAGATCGATATTGTCGGCTTGCGGCGGCCTGGGAGTATCGTCAGCCGGGGATTCCGTTTCAGCCTCCGCGGAGGCCTCACCACCTGTCGGGGTGTCGGCGTCGGATGCTGGTGTACCGGGCTCTTGCGGCGCCGGCGCCGAATCGTCGCGCCGTGCGGCGACACTGTCATCCGCAACCGCGGCCAGGGATTCCGTGACGGGTGTTTCAGGTTCCGGAGTTGCGGCGGCGATAACGGTTTCTGCCGCCGGTTCAGATACCGCTGACGATGACTCGTCGCCAGCGACTGCCTCCACACCGGCATCAGGCTGCTGGGCCTGGGCAAGCGGCAAGGAGGCAAACAGCATCACACAGAGGAACGGACGAAGAAGCGAAAACAAATATCTCATCAATAAACCTCAACACTACCCGGCCAGCGGCGGGCAAGTCCCGGACGGTTCGATCAATCTACCTGAACGCAGGCGTTTCTCAAGGACCTTGCGCGCAAATTCATGAAAATCCCGAATAACCGCTGGCTATAGCAGGCTTTTGCTCACCACTTCGTAAACATCGGGAGACAGCTGCGGTTCCGACAATATCCGTTCCAGTTCGGCTTTCATCAGCGCCTGACGCGCCGGCGGGTATTTTTTCCACTTGGTCAAGGGCGTCAGGAGCCGCGAGGCTATCTGCGGATTCTGGCGGTTGAGGCGCAGGACTTCGTCGGCCAGCCACGCATAACCCGGTTGCCCAGCATCGTGGAAATTGATGGCATTGTTGTTACAGAAAGCACTGACCAGCGCGCGGATCTTGTTGGGATTGCGCGGATCGTAAGCCGGATGCTGCTGCAAGGTTTTCACACGCACCAGACCGCAGGGCAAGGGACAGGTGGACTGCAAGGTAAACCACTGGTTGACCACCAGGGCTTCCGCCTGCCAGCGCTGGTAAAAATCAGCCAGAGCCGACTCGCTCAAGGATCTTGCCGAGGGCCGGTCGCTGTTCACCAGGCAGGTCAGCGCGGCCAGCGCATCGGTCATGTTGCTGGCGTCGCGGTATTGCCGGTCGCAGGTGGCGAGCCACGCGTCATCCACCAGGGACAGATAGCCCAGGGCGACATTCTTGAGGCTGCGCGATGCTATGGCTTCAGCCGTTGCCGTGTAAGGCTGTCGATGATCATACGCGCGATAGATCGCCGCCAGTTGTGGTTCCAGGGCACGCGCCAGTTGGCGGCGCAATGCCGTGCGGCTGTGATGGATGGCTTCCACCTCGATCACGTCCGCCAACTCGCTGATATAGGCCTCGCTCGGCAGGGTGAGCATGTAAGCCACCATGGCCGGGTCCAGGGAGGTGTCATCGAGCAGTGCCCTGTAGGCATCCACCAGCAATGGATCAGGCGCGGGGTTGTCCAGGCTGTCGCCGCGCTTGAACGCCAGCATCAAGTCACCCAGCACCTGGAGCCCCAACTGCTGGCTGGCGTCCCAGCGGTTGAAGCCGTCGCTGTCGCGCGTCATCAACCGCACCAGGTCAGCGCGGCTGTAGTCGTAGTGCAGTTTGACCGGTGCGGAAAAACCGCGCAGCAGGGAGGGAACCGGTTTTTCCATCACCCCGGTGAACACGAATGTCTGTTCCCGGTCGGTCAGTTCGATGACCTTGTGGGTGTTGTCGGACGTGTCGGCGTCGGGCAACTCGCCATCGCATTGCAGGCGCAGATCGCCGCCATCGCCCAGGAGGCCCAGCGCAACCGGAATATGGAAAGGTTGTTTGTCCGCGCATTCCGGCGTCGGTGGACAGGACTGATGAAAGTGCATGCGGTATTCCTGCGCTTGCGCATCGTAGCTGTCGGTCACCTGGACACGCGGCGTGCCCGCCTGGGTATACCAGCGCTTGAACAGCGTCAGGTCGCGCCCGGACACATCCGCCATGGCCTGCACGAAATCATCACAGGTCACCGCCTGGCCATCGTGACGGGAAAAATACAGATCCGTGCCCTCGCGGAATTTTTGCGGCCCCAGCAGGTTGGCCAGCATGCGCACCACTTCCGCGCCCTTTTCATAAATCGTGAGCGTGTAGAAGTTGGAAATCTCGATGTAGGACGCCGGGCGCACGGGATGCGCCATGGGGCCCGCGTCCTCGGCGAATTGCAGGCTGCGCAGCAGGCTGACATCCTCCACCCGTTTGACGGTGCGCGATCCCATGTCGGCGGAAAATTCCGAATCGCGGTAAACGGTAAACCCTTCTTTCAAACTCAACTGGAACCAGTCGCGGCAGGTGACGCGGTTGCCCGACCAGTTGTGGAAGTATTCGTGGGCCACCACGCTCTCCACCCGCTGGAAACCGGCATCGGTGGTGGTTTCCGGCTTGGCCAGCACGCAGGAGGTGTTGAAGATATTGAGGCCCTTGTTTTCCATGGCGCCCATGTTGAAATCATCCACCGCCACGATCATGAAAATATCCAGATCATATTCGCGGCCATAAACCTCCTCGTCCCAGCGCATGGCATTTTTCAGCGAGGCCATGGCGTGATCGCACTTGTCGAGATCCTTGGGTTCGACAAAAATCTTCAGCGTGACATCGCGTCCCGAGCAGGTGGTGAAACTGTCCTCGATCTGCGCCAGATCGCCAGCCACCAGGGCAAAAAGATAAGCGGGTTTTTTGAAGGGATCGTGCCAGGTGGCGAAGTGGCGGCCATCGTCCAACTCGCCGGATTCGATCAGGTTGCCATTGGACAGGAGCACCGGGAATTGCCTGCCGGCAATCACCCGGGTGGTGAATTCACTCATCACATCCGGGCGATCCAGGTAATAGGTGATCTTGCGGAAACCTTCCGCCTCGCACTGGGTGCAATACATGGTGCGTGAACGGTACAACCCCTCCAGCGAACTGTTGGTTTCCGGATGGATTTCCACGGTGGTCGCCAGCGTAAAGGATGCCGGCGGGTTGAACAGCGTAAGGCCTGACTCTGTCAGCGCATAGGCCGCGTCTTCCAGCGGCTTGCCATCAATGGCAATGGACAGCAGCGTCAGTTCCACGCCGTGAAGCTGGAGTTGCGTCACTGCTGCCTGCGCTGCCGGGTTGCGCACCAGTTGCAGGTGCGCCGTGACGCGGGTGACGCCTTCATGGATATCGACGTCCAGCCGGGTTTGCGGAATCAGGTAATCGGGAACGCGGTAATCTTTCAGGTAAATCGCCTGGGGCTGGTGGTCGCTCATAAAGGTTTACATCCACTTCAAGGGCTGGTCGTGATCGTGTTCCGCATCGCCATCGGAACCGCAATGGCTGTGAGGTTCCGGCGGTATGAAACCGGTGTGCTGTTCCGGCGGCAGGTGGCGGTGCTCATAGGCAATCACCGCCTGCAGGCAAAGGCCGCGCTGTTCGCTTGTCAGGAGGTTGCCATCGGGCCATTTGCCCAGTTCTACGGCACGCTTGAGGTTCTGGTAAATGTCGGGAGTGATGCTGGCTAACAACTGCTGCAGGTTCATAGGGACAACTCACGGAAAACTGGGCGGATTATACACCCGGCAGGGCCTCAACTGCGTCCGGGACGGGCGGTCACCGCGCCCCAGATGACACCGGCGATCAATCCACCCACATGGGCCGCGTTGGCCACGGAACCGGCGATAAAATAATCCACGATGCCACTCATGCACAGCAGCAGCCACACCAGCATGAAGATCAGTATTCCGCGCGGCACCTCATAAAGTGGATGGGGTGCCAACCGCTGCCGCACCGCGATAAAACCGACCAGGGCGTAGACCACGCCCGACATGCCGCCAAACAGTGCGGGACCGGCCCACAGGTGTTGCGCCACATTGGCCGCCACCGCCGTACCAACAATGAACGAGAGGTAATGCCAGCGCCCCAGGCCAAGTTCCAGCCGACGCCCGAATTCCCAGAGCCAAAGGCCGTTGAATATCAGGTGCAGGAGGCTGAAGTGAAGGAAGGCCGGCGTTAGTAACCGCCAGAACTCACCCGCCAGGATGCCCTGGTCCTGGGGGGCGAAGCGCATGGACGTGATGTCGAACGGCAGGAAGGTCAAAGCCGGCAGGAAACGATTGCCCGTGGAGGTCGCCACCACCAGCCAACCGAGCACACTCAACCCGATCAGCAGCAGCGTGGCCGGCGTGGCCCAGGGGCTGAGTCCCGGATTGGACGGGACGGATGAAGGCGCATCCTCAGGCAATTGCACCCTGCCCGCCAGGTATTCCCCGATCAATTCCTTCAGCGGTTCCACCGCGGAGGGATCGCGCACCTCGATCCGCTGTTCGCCATTGTCCTCCGAGATGCGGTGTTCCAGCCCACGGCCGCGTAAAAAACGGCTCAAGGGGGCCAGGTCCTGATCAAGGGGCAAGCGGGTAACGGTTATCCAGGTCACAACAGGTATCCAACGCAGTTAAGGATCGACATATTCCCACATAAATTTGTGGGCCGCCAAATGGGCCTCGCCGTCCATGCGGTAGGCCACCAGCCGGCCATATTTGACCGCGCTGTAATCCAGGCACACCAGATTGGGGGCGATGGGGACGGGCTTGCCCTTCAACCAGTAATGACCAATGAACAAGGGCGGCTGTTCCGCACCGTAGTGCACCATGAGCGCGCGATCGACCTCGCTGATCGGCGCGCCGGCCACCACCTCGGGCAAGGGGTCCGGCTGGAACAGCAGATCGCCGTAGGTGTGCGGGTTTTCGGCCCAGAACTTGGTACGGAAATTGGTGCGCTCATAACCATCGCTGGACATGATGGACATGCCTGCCGGCAGGGGCAGATCGATACCGCTGGTGAGGCGTTGGCGCGTCTTGAAGGCAAGGGTGCCGGGCACGACCGACGCCAGCAGAAAATCCCGGTCGAACCGGCCATCGCCATAGCGGGCCTTGTGCAGCCCGATCAAGGGGCCGTCCCAGCAGGCATGCACCACACGGAAGGGGCTGAAATCCTTGTGACCGGGATATTCAAGGAACAGGGGCAGGGTCTGGAACCAGGCGAGGAAGTCGCGCCATTCGCCCTGATAGGGGGAAAACTGCTCCAGCGTTTCGGCGATCTGGCGGTTTGTGCGCGGTACATGGGGCCGCAGGTGCCCCTCTCCATTGGCGCTGGGCGTGCAATAGGTGAGCGCATTGAATTCGTGGTTGCCGATCACCATCGCCGCCTCGCCCGCGTCCACCATGTCGCGCACCAGGTGCAGCGCTTCGCGCACCCGCGGACCGCGGTCGATGATATCGCCGAGGAATATCGCCCGCCGGTTGGGGTGGCGGTAAACGCCCCCCAGGCAACGGTAACCCATTCGCTCCAGCAGCCGCGCCAGGGTCGAGGCGCAACCATGGACATCACCGATCAGATCGTAGCCGGAGGCCGGGGGCAGACAGGTATCGGATCGTAAATCAGGCATGAATCCTCATGGGTTGAGCAGATGACCGCCCCAACCCAGTTTGGAGCGGCAGCGTTCATAGAAATTGTGGTTCAGGGGATGGATCAATTCCACCCGGTGATCTTTTTTGCGGATCAGTATCTCATCGCCCGCCAGCACTTCGGCGTGGGTCTGGCCATCGCAGGTCACCAGAGGCAGGGCGGAATTGTGCTCGCCCACGCGGATCTTGATCTCGCTGTTGCCGCACACCACCATGGGCCGGCTACTGAGTGTATGGGGATTCATGGGGACCAAAACAATGGCGTCCAGCTTGGGATGCAGGATCGGACCACCGCCGCTGAGCGCGTAGGCGGTGGAACCTGTGGGTGTGGACACGATCATGCCGTCCGAGCGCTGGCTGGTCACGAACTCCCCGTCCACATGCAGCTCGTATTCCAGCATATGGATGAACTGGCCGGGGTGGAGCACCACGTCGTTGAGGGCATCGCCGGATGCTTTGACCTCGCCATCCCTCAATACCGCCATATCCAGCAGAAAGCGGCTCTCGCGGTTGAAATGGCCCGCCAGCACCTCGCCCACCCGGGTTTCGATATCCTCGGGCACTATGTCGGTCAGGAATCCCAGCCGGCCGCGGTTGATGCCCAGCAGCGGCACGTCGTAACGCGCCAGGGCGCGGGCAGCCCGCAGCAGGCTGCCATCGCCACCCACCACGATCACCAGGTCGCAGGTCTGTCCCAGCGCCTGCATGTCCACCACCTGGCGGGCGTGCTTGAGCAACTGGTTGTCGGTGATCAACCGCGCCGTTTCCGCCTCCAGCACAAATTGCTTCTGCGCCAGCAGCAGGAAGCGGATCAACCGCTTGATCGAGTAGACGGCCCGCTCGTTGTTGAGATGGCCCACCAGGCCGACGATAGAAAAGTGTGTCATAAGGGTTTCCATACTGGCCCGGAGGGCGGAAGATGGCCCCATTATAGCCACAAGCCGCCCGGCCCCCGACACTGGCATCATGACTTCTGATCACCCGGAACCCGCATTCCACCAGCAACTGATCCAGCAATTGACCCACGCGGCGGTGCGGGACCTGGCCTGGACGCTGCTCAGCCCGCCTCTATTCCACAGGCTGCCCGGCGATGGCGCCTCGGACTGGCCGTCACCGGATCAGCACGCCTTGCAGCACTGGCTGCGCGGACTGGACAAACAACCCGCCCCGCTGTTGCAGGCATTGGCCCGCCATCCACAGTTGCGGCTGGGCCTGTATTTCGAGCACTTGTGGCGCTTCTATTGGGAACATGGCCCCGAGGATGCCCGGCTGCTGGCACACAATCTCCAACTGTTCGACGATGCGGGCGTGACGCTGGGTGCCTTTGACTTCCTGCTGCACTGGCGCGGCCACAACCGGCACCTGGAAACGGCCGTCAAGTTTTACCTGGGCCAGCCGGAACCGGGGAACGCCCACCACACCAGCCAATGGCACCAGTGGGTGGGGCCCGAGGGGCAGGACAGGCTCGATCGCAAACTGGACCGGTTGCTGACACACCAGCTGCCGCTGAGCCGGCATCCACTGGCCCGCGAATTACTGGCCAGCCTCAGCCCCGGCCCCTGGCAAGGGTTGCTGCGGCTGGGCGGCTATCTCTTCTACCCGGCGCGGGAGCATATGCCCGCCCCGCAGGACGCCAATCCCGGGCACTTGCGCGGACACTGGTATGACTGGCGGGATTTTCCCGTGGATGATGCAACGCCCTGGCTTCCGCTGGCGCGCAAGCAGTGGCTGTCGCCGGCATTCTGCGCAGGCGATGCACTGCTGTCACACGGGCAAGGTTTACGGAGTTTGTTGCAACACCACGCAGGGGAAAAGCAGCGCCCGCTTCTTCTGGCACGCATGGCGCCGGGGCCTGGAGGATGGTGGGAAACCGGCAGAGCCTTTGCCCTGCCGCAAAGGCAGTCCGCGACTACTGCCCCCGGACAGGACGCCCTTCGCGCAGCAGATAGTTGTCGGTGAAATCCAGCAGCGGCTGCCAACGCAGTTGGCCGAAGAGTTCCGGGCAATCCGCCAGTGCCAGCGCTTTATATCCCAACTGACTCAACAGATGGGCTGCCGCCCGGCTGCGGCGGCCGGTATCGCAATAAAAAATGTAGGGCTGCTCGGTCGCCAGCAGGCGCGATTTGATGCTGAGCAGGTTCAAAGGAATGTTCACCGCCTCGGCAAGATGCCCCTGGCTGTATTCCTCTTCGCTACGCACATCCACGGCCACGGCACCCTCGGCCAGTGCCTGGCTGAGGTCGGCCAGTGCCAGGGTCGCCACTATCGGCTCCTTGAGCAGGCGGTAGAAATCCTGCTTGCCCAGGCGCATGAGCACGCCGTCGGTGCGCATGGTGACCGACGCGTTGCGCATGGTTTCGTTGACCAGCGCGTCCTCACCAAAACAGCGACCCACACCGATATCGGCCAGGTGTTGGCGGCGACCATCGAGGTGGCGGGTCACTTCCGCTTCGCCTTCCTTGATGAAATAACACTGATCGCCGATCTCACCCTGGCGGATGATCACATCACCGGCATAGACCACCTGGGGATTGAGGCGGGAAAAAATCTGTTCGACATTGATGGGCGGAACCTTGAAGAACAGGTTGGACTTGAGCACCGTCATGATCCAATCGATATCTTCATCCAGGTCGCGCTGGCGGGAAATGTTCAGTTGCAGGTAATCGGCAACCTGGCTCCAGGTCAGCAGCTTGTCGAGTTTTTCGCTGTTGATGCGCAGGACGCTGCCATCGCTTTGCGCCACGGCGGTGACCCGGCGCGGCTGGTGATGCGCCAGGGGCATGAGTGTGGCCCGTCCCTTGACCAGGGTCTGCACACCATCGGCGGAGGTCAGCAGCACATCGCCGAAGAGCAGGTAGACATGCTCACCGTCATAGCTTCCCGCCTCGAATAACGTCTGTCCGGCGCAGATCACTTCGGCCCTGGCCTGTTCCAGCAACGCCAGCAGATGCGCCTCACTCATATCCTTGAGGGGCACCAGGGTACGAGTCAGATGCAGATCGAACTCGGCCGCTTGGGGTGAGGCATTTTTTTGTGCGTACATAATCAGCCCTTTCAGGATATAAACTCGGTAAATCCCCGCCGTCCCTGCAACCCGCCGGTGTGCACGACCACCAGCCGGGTTCCCCGACGCCAGTATCCCTGCTCTGCCAATTGCGCGACAGCCCAGAACAGCTTGAGAGTATAGACAGGGTCCACCAGGAGTCCCGTCTCAGCCTCGAATTCACGCCAGAAACGGCCCAGCGCCGGCGGCAGCCTGCGCGCGTAGCCGCCACCGTGATAGCCGCTGATCAAACGCCAGTTGGCGGCCTCATGGCCCGCCGCCCCCGGCAGGGATTGCAGCTCGCGGTAACGGGCGGCGACGTCCGCGCACAGCCCGCCCTCACCCTTGAGGACTGAGATCCCCACCGCCAGTTTTCCCGGCGGCAGTCCCGCCGCCAGCCCGGCAAGGCTGGTGCCGGTGCCACAGGGCAGGCATACCTGATCGTATTCACCCTGCAATTGCTGCTCCAGCGCCCGTCCAACCGCCAGGAGTCCCCGTGCCCCCGCCAGATTGGCCCCGCCTTCCGGCACCAGGTAAAAATCTCCATACACTTCGCGCAGCTGGCACATCAAGGCCTCATCGGCACCCTGGCGGTATTGGCTGCGGGATAAAAACACCAGGCGCATCCCCCAGGCTTCCGCATCGGCCAGTGTCGGACTGAGTTGTGCGGGCCTTTCGCCGCGCACCAGCCCCAGGGTGCTGAAGCCGTAACGCCGCCCGGCAGCCGCCAGGGCATGGAGGTGGTTTGAATATGCACCTCCGAAACTGGCGATCTGCCGCATACCGGCCTCGTGGGCCGCCGCCAGGTTGAAAAACAGTTTATAGAACTTGTTCCCGCTCAATTCCCTGTCGAGCTGGTCATCGCGCCTGACCCGCAGATCGATCCCCAGGCGCTGGAGTCGGGGCCATGCCAGGGCGTCCACCGCCACCGTCATCGCCCTGCGTACCAACTCCTCCTCGGTGAAGGGAGGCAAGACCGCCACGTTCACGGCATCTGCGCCAATCGCTGCGGAGCCGCCAGCCGGTGCTGGGCACAGCGGTCGCTTTCACCCGGATGGAAATCCGTGGGCAAAGCCACCCGGCTCAGGGCTTTACCGCACACCTGCCCGGACCTGTCGATATGGTTGCAGCTCGGATGCTGATGGTGCGCCAGCCAGGCGGTATAAACCCCCGGGCTGACACCGGAATTGGCGGCGGCGTAAGCCTGGGGATTGTCGAGGTAACTGGCCATGTCCGCCAGGGGAATACTCACCTGCCCGATGCCCGGGTGGAAGGCGACGAAATTGATCCCCGCCTTGTGCAGTTTCTGCAACAGCTGATCGCCGGCCTGATTGATCAGGCGCTGGTTTTCCTGGCGCAGGTGCGCGACTTCTTCCTTGAGGTTGTTTTCCTGCTGGTGGCGGTAGAAGAGTTCCACCTCCCGCATATCCAGGCGCTCCTGCATTTCGGCGGTCGCGGCCTGTACACGGGCTTCGAGTTCAACGGCAAAATTTTCCTGCAGGGTCTGCAGTTGGCTGCTTTCATCCGACTGGGCAGCCTTGAGCTTGTGAGTGAAGTATTCGCGAATGCCCTCGACCTTCTGCGCCTGGAGTTCGAGGTTGTCGCGCAGGCTGCGATTGCGCTCTTCGAGTTCCGCATACTGCCGCTGCTGTATCAGCAACTGCTGCTGGTATTGTTCCAGGCGCTGCTGGTGTTCCTGTTGCAGGCTGCGGAACTTGGCCTTGTGCAAATTGGCGAGGGTCGTGATCCGCAACCGCTGTTCCTTGATCACCTGGGCGAGGCGATCGCGCAATGCCTGGGAGTAGCGCGCGTGGAGTTTCTTGCTGATCCGGGCATCCGTTTCCGTGTCCTGCGCATCGGCGGATTCCGGGGGCAATTTGAAGATCAGGCCAAGGCCGTTGCGCGCCACCGCCTTGCGCAGCAATACAAAGCTGTTGCTCCCCGGCTCCATGTTGGGGTCCCAGAGATTGTTGCGCTGCCACTCGATGGGACACTGGCTGAAACAGGCGAGACGTATGGGGCCGGTTCCCAGGTCGGGTCCGCGGGTGGCGGCATCGGCAAGCTGCTGCAAGGGGACATTCCAGCGGCGGTCGATCATGCCCTTTTCATCAAAGGACACGATGAAAAACACAGCGGCACTGATGGTGAGATCCGGTGTGATGCGCAGGTAAACCGCCTTGGCCATGCCACCGGCGTATTCGCTGACGGGAACGAAGCCATCGAGTATGGCCTCGAATTCGGTATAGAGGAGTTCACGGGCGAGCTGATCGCCCTGGAACAGGTATACCGCTTCCTGCTGTTCGGCGGATGGCGTTTGCATGAATCTGCCCGGCTCCAGATCACGGCTGAAAGATGGTGTCAGTATAAGCCAGGCTCACCGATTGATCGGCTATCCGGATCACAGGCGGAGGGCTTTGATCAATTTTGCGACGAAGACAACGTAAATTGTGGTGCCAGTAGCAGTTTTTGCTGTGACAGGCTTGGCAGAAACTTCGGGATGGTCGTGTCATGAGGGAAAGGCAAAAGCGGCGGGGCCACAACCCATCCCGGGAGACTCCCGGGGATGCGTTGGGTTCAGAGGTCTGAGTAGTCCTCGGTGCTGTCATCGTCGAGCTCATCGACGATATCCAGCAGGTCTTCGATATAGTCCTGCATGGTCATCTCCCTGGTTGGTTGAGGTTCTGGTTGGTTGCGGTTCAAGCGTAAATCACGTGTTCCATTATGAAAACAGTGGCAGGGACAAGTTCCCCGGGCTTTACAGACCTTTGCATCCATCTGGCCACCCGGAACCACTCTATACGCACCCCATGACAAATCCGTGTCAGTGGCGATTCCCTTCCGTAGACTGAACCCTGAGTCCCCGTGTCAGGCAGACCGCGAAGATGACTGGCATCCAGGGCAGAAGACCCAGGTTGGCCTCGTCAAGCTCGCCACCACTGGTCACATAAAACACCAGAGCGGCACCATAAAGGACGGGACCGGTCAGCAACTAACCAGGATATGAATATCTGCTGGCCAGGACACGGGTCTATGAGATTCGGATTGTCAGGAGGCACAAAAGGAGGCACAAAAAAGAAAACCCCCATGAAGGGGCTAGAGGAAATGGCGGACCGGACGGGACTCGAACCCGCGACCTCCGGCGTGACAGGCCGGCATTCTAACCGACTGAACTACCGGTCCGCAGAGAAACACTTTTGCCTTGTGAGAAAAAGTGGTGGGCGGTACAAGACTCGAACTTGTGACCCATGCCTTGTAAGGGCATTGCTCTACCAACTGAGCTAACCGCCCGTGCTGAGGAGGTGCGCATTCTACCCGAATCGAATGTCTTGTCAAACACTTTTAGAGGGGCGCACCGCACCGGATGAAAGCGGCCATGTGATTGTTTTTGCTCGATATTTGAGCTGTCCGGCGGCCGGGGGCGAACCGGTGCTCACCGGCGGTGCAAGTAGAGATCGGACGCCACAGGGATTAGACTAGCGGCTCGACCGACAGACGCCTGGATTCAGGGATATCCCGTGCAAGACAGCGACCTTGAGCCTATTAACACCACTATCGACACCTCAACCCGCCGCCTGCGGGGCATTGGCGCCGGGATTTGCCTCTGGGGATTGCCCCTGGCTGCCCATGCCGAATCCGTCGAGTCGGAAGGCACCCTGCTCTGGGCCATCATCAGCCTGCTGCTTGCGCTGCAAACCCTGCTGATCATCGGCCTGCAACGCAGCCGCCTCAACAACAAACGCGCGCGCCGGGCACTCAAGCAATCGCAGACAAAACTGGAGCAGCGCATCGCCGAGCGCACCGCGACGCTCGAAATCACCAATCTCAAATTACAGGATGAAATCGTCCGTCACGAGGCAACGGTGCTGTTACTGCGCGAAACCCAGGAGTACCTGCACAGCATCCTCAACGCCATGCCCTCGGTCATCATCGGCGTGACACAACAAGGCGTCATCACCCACTGGAACACGGCGGCGGAACGCAGCACCGGCATCCACACCGAGCGGGCCCTGGGCCAGCCCCTGTCCGCCATCTATCCCAGCAGCGTGATCACCCAGGAGCTCATTGCGCGCACCATCGAGGCCGGCGAACCCTTCAGCAAGGAAAACATGCAGGTGGGCCAGGGCAGCGAAGCGCAGTACACCGACCTGACCATCTATCCCCTGATTGCCGCCCAGGGTATAGGCGCGGTGATCCGGCTGGATGATGTCACCAGCCGGGTGAAAATCGAACACATGATGATCCAGAATGAAAAGATGTTTTCCCTGGGGGAACTGGCGGCGGGCATCGCCCACGAAATCAACAACCCCATTGGAGCCATCCTCAACAGCCTGCAAAACATCTACCGCCGCACCTCGCCAACCTTTGAAAAAAACCGTGACCTCGCCATGGCACTGAACCTGGATATGGAAGCCTTGCAGCAATACCTGCGGGAGCGCGGCGTCTACCGCTTCATGGAAGACATCCGCGAGGCGGGCGAACGCTCGGCCCAGATCGTCAGCAACATGCTGGAGTTCTCCCACTCCAGCAACCGCCAACCCGGCCCCATCGACCTCAAAAGTGTGCTCGATCACAGTATTGACCTAAGCATCAACACGGACAGCCACAAAGACGCCACAATAAAATCCGCACAGATTCTGCGCGAATACAGCGAGCAGCTGCCCCAGGTCATGGGCAGCGGGCCGGAACTGCAACAGGTGATCCTCAACCTGTTGCGCAATGCCCGGCAGGCCCTGGCGAACAAGACCTTTTCGCCACCGCAGCAACCCTGTATCCGCGTGCGTGCCTTCGTTGAAGGCGAGAGCGTGATGATCGACGTCATCGACAACGGCCCCGGGATGTCGGCGGAAGTCAGGAGCCACGTCTTCGAGCCCTTTTACACCACCAAGGACGTGGGCAAGGGTACGGGGCTGGGATTATCGGTTTCCTACTTCATCATCACCGAACACCATAAAGGCCGGATTCTGGTGGACTCGGCGCCCGGCCAGGGCACACGCTTCAGTATCGCCCTGCCGGTTGCCAAACAGACTACACAATAATTGATTGTCGAGGGTTCCTATCATGACGATTCCACAACCGCGGTCAGGCCTGCTGACACTGGGGTTGGCCCTGTTGCTCACGGCTTGCAGCCACACGCCCCCTACCAGCAGTCCCGAGCAACAGCAGCAACTGCTCGAAAACCTGTTGTCGCAAACGGTGTACACCAATACCCTGTTCAGCCAGTGCGAAACCCTGGGCGATGACGTGGAGCTGGAAGCGCTCAATGTCCAACAGGACTGGCTGCAAAAAAACTGGCCGTTGATCGCCGCCGCCGATGATTACTACACCCGGCAGCAGCAAACCGAAGGATTGCTCTACGGTGGGCAGCTCATCAGCCTGCACGCCACGCGCCTCACCCACGACGCCCGGCAAAAGGCGCTCGATGAACTCAATTTCAGCCAGCGCACCACCATCAACCAGCAACGATTCTGCATGAACCGCCTCAAAAAGATCGCCAGGGAAGAGCTGGATCTCGCCGCCGGCCTCGATCACAGCCGGCTGCCCTTCAATCCGGGCGAAACCGACAGCGGCAATATCCAGAGTGGCAGCATCCAGATAGATGCCATCCCTACCCTGGCCTTCAAAACGCCGGTCGTCCAGACGCCCGGACGCACCTGGTTTGTACTGGAAGACGGCTTCAAGCAGACCTGTGCCCAACCCCGCAAACTGGTGTTGTTCAATGACTGGCCCAGGGAAACCTACGCGATCTACTGTGACCAGGCACCCCTGGCACTGATGGTTTGCGAATGGGGCCAGTGTGAACGCAGGCAGGAATAATTTTACCTGCTGGGTTAAGATGGCGCCCCGCCCCGCGGGGCGTTATCCGACCCTTGACAACAGACTGCCGCATGACCTCTTTTGTGTTCGACCCCGCTGCCTACAACCAGCAACTTGCCGCCAAACTCGCGCAATTGCGCGCTGATTTTACCGGGTTGTTGCCACCGGATATCCAGGTAGTCGAATCCCCCCGCGAACACTTCCGCATGCGCGCCGAGTTCCGTGCCTGGCACAAGGGGGACTCATTGGAGCTGGTGATGTTCGGTGGCGATCACGGGCGCACACCCGTCGCGGTACACGACTTCCCCATCGGTTCAGCGCGGATCAATCAACTGATCCCACCGCTGGTCGAGGCGTTGAACAGCGAGCCCTTGCTCAAACACAAGCTGTACCAGGTGGACTTCCTCACCAGCTTGCATGGCGAGGCGCTGGTGACGCTGATCTATCACAAACCCCTGGATGACCATTGGCAGGCGGCGGCGGACACCCTGCGCAAGACCCTGGATATCCAGCTGGTGGGCCGCAGCCGCAAACAAAAAATCGTGCTGGGCCGCGACTATGTGATGGAAAGGTTCCAGGTGGACGGGCGGTATGTCGAGTACCAGCAGGTGGAGGGCGGCTTCACCCAGCCCAACGCAGCCGTCTGTGAAAAGATGCTGAACTGGGCAGTGGAAAAAACCCGCGGCTTCACCGGCGATCTGGTGGAACTGTATTGTGGCAATGGCAACTTCACCCTGCCGCTGTCATGCAATTTCCGCAAGGTGCTGGCGACCGAGGTATCGAGTACCTCGGTGGACTCCGCGCAATTCAATATCGCACGCAATGGCATTGCGAATATCGCCATCGCCCGGCTTGCGGCGGAGGAGTTTGCGCAAGCCCTGGATAAAGTGCGGCCTTTCTTCCGGCTGCGCCACATCGACCTGGATGATTATGACTTCCGCAATATCTTTGTGGACCCGCCGCGCGCCGGACTGGATGATGCGACCCTGGGTATTTGCCAGCGGTTTGAACGGATCGTGTATATATCCTGCAATCCGCAGACACTGCGCGCGAACCTGGACACTCTGGTGAAAACCCATGAGATCACGGATTTCGCGGTATTTGACCAGTTTCCCTATACCCATCATCTGGAGTGCGGGGTGGTGCTGGAAAAGAGAATAGTTGATTCGGGCCACCGCCCTGACCCGGGAGCCATTGATCGCGATCCGCCATGAAAAACCGCCCTTGAATCAAGCTGTTGGGATTCGTCCCGGGGCAGGCACCAGCCCGGCTCTGCTGAACATTGCCCACATTTCCCGCCTTGACTCCCATACGACACGGATGTACTGTATGCAAATACAGTACATCCGTGTTATGTTGAGTCATGAACCGAACCCTTGAAAAGCTCACCATCCTATCCGATGCCGCCAAATACGATGCATCCTGCTCGTCCAGCGGCAGCAGGCGCGCCAACCACAATAAGGGCCTTGGCAACTCCGATGGCATGGGCATTTGCCACAGTTACACCGAAGATGGCCGCTGCGTCTCCCTGCTGAAGATCCTGTTTACCAATCACTGCATCTTTGATTGCGCTTACTGCGTAAGCCGGCGCAGCAATGATGTACGCCGCGCGGCGTTTACGGTGGAAGAGGTGGTCGACCTTACGATCAATTTCTATCGCCGCAATTACATCGAAGGCCTGTTCCTCAGTTCCGGCATCTTTAAAGATGCGGATCACACCATGGAACGATTGGTACGCGTGGCCAAAACCCTGCGCCAACAGCATAACTTCAACGGGTATATTCACCTGAAAGCGATTCCCGGCGCGAGTCCGGAGTTATTGCATGAAGCCGGTTTGTATGCGGATCGCCTGAGTGTGAATATTGAAATCCCATCGGAGATGAGCCTGAAAAAAGTCGCACCGGAGAAAAATTACAAGAACATCATCACCCCCATGAATTACCTGAGCGATGAAAAGACGCGCTACATGGATGAGAAAAAGCACATTAAAAAAACACCGTTGTTTTTGCCGGCGGGACAAAGCACGCAGCTGATTGTCGGCGCGTCGCCGGAGAATGATCTACAGATTTTGAATTTGGCGGATGGCCTCTACAAACAGCAGCGGCTCAAGCGGGTTTATTACTCAGGTTATGTGCCGATTGCGACAGATAACCGTGTGCCTGCGTTAACCGCACCACCCCTGGTGCGGGAAAATCGCGTGTATCAGGCGGATTGGCTGCTGCGTTTCTATAAATTCTCTGTCGCTGAGATTGTCAGCGAGGCGCATCCCAACCTGGACCTGGACGTCGACCCGAAAGTCAGCTATGCCTTGCGCAATCCGGAAAAATTCCCGGTGGATATCAACAGAGCCGACTATGAATTGATTTTGCGTGTACCAGGCATCGGCGTGAAGTCGGCGATGAAAATCGTCAAGTCACGCATGCATCAGCGTCTGACCCTGGATCACTTGCAGCGCATGGGCGTTGTGTTGAAACGGGCACGCTACTTTATTGTGTGCCCCGGTATTGCCGGTTCCCACAAAGATTACGACACGAAACGGCTGCGCCAGTTGATTCTGTCGAGCGAATCTGTTGCGCGGCAGACACCGCAACTGAGCCTGTTTGGGTGACCTGTGAGCCTTTGCCTGTATGACGGCAGTTTCGATGGCCTGCTGACAGCGATCTTCGATTGTTTTGCCGATCGTGTTGTGCCGGTGGATATCGTGAATCAAGCGGCATATCAAGCATCATTGCTTGATGATATCCATCCAGTACAAACGGATATCGCAAAAGCCGAACGCGTGATCAAAGGGCTGGATGCGCGCTCGGACGGCAAGGCAGGCAAGCTGGTTTATCATCTGTACCTGTCGGAATTACCGGGGATGGAAATGCATATCTTCCGGCTTGCGCAGCTGCTCGTCCGTCAAAATAACCCGAATGTCCTGGATAATTTCGCCAACCCGGACGTGCTCCACAGCGCCCAGGTCAACAAGATGATCGGCCGCGAAGTCCATCGCATGCACGCCTTTGTTCGCTTCCAAAAGGCCGCCAATGGCATTTATTACGCCGCCATCAGCCCGGATTTCAATGTCATTCCGTTGATTGGCGATCACTTCTGCCGCCGCTACGCCGACCAGCCCTGGGTAATTTTTGATACCACCAGGGATTACGGGTTGTACTATGACCTGCAGGATATGACGTTTGTCGATGCTTTCTCGCCCATCCTGAGCGATGCCATGGACAGTATTCAATCTTCTGTGGATGGGATGGAAGATGGTTACCAGCAGCTGTGGAAACAATACTTCCAGTCGGTGAATATCAAGGAACGCCACAAGATCAAGCTGCACCTGCGGCATGTGCCCAAGCGGTATTGGAAATATCTGACCGAAAAGAAGCACTAGGGTCTGGCGGCACTGTACACGTCCACCCGGCATGAATCAGGCTTCCTCATGGGGTTTATCGCCTACGCCCCGCACGGGCTGGATATTACTGTCCCCTCAGAACGCCTTGCCCCGAATCCGCTTGGCCGCGTCCCGCACAAAATCACCATAGGTTGCCTCGTGCTGCATCCGTTGCAGATCGAAGCGGGCCTGTTCCACACGGCTCAGTTGTTTCCAGGCATCCAGGATAGGGATATGGGCAGTGACCTCGCGCAGTTGATAAAACGCGGAAAACTCCTCGCGGGTGGTATCGGCCACATCCAGGCTGTCCAGCAGCATGGAAATGCGGATGCTGGCTTCGGTCAGGCTCACGTCATCCGCCAGCGTCGCCTGGGCGATGATCTGGATGCTGCCATTGATCCTGTCGCGCTGCTCACGGGCGACTTCGGCCATTTTGGTGTCTTGGGCGGCGCGCAACCGGCGCTGCTGGTGAAGTTTCCAGTGCAGGTGAATGGCCACGCCGGACAAGGTGGCGATGATGATGCCGGCGAGCAACAACAGCGTCATATTCAGGTTCATGGGTCATTCCTCCCGGGCATCGTCATCGGGTGCGTCCAGGGCAAGGGCATCGTCGACCTCCGGTAATTCGATATCCGTCACGTCTTCATCCGCCGCCTCCAGCCACTGGCCGTCAATGGCTTTTTTGGTCTTGGCGCCCAGCTTGCGAATATCATTGACCCGTTTCACCAGATTGCCGCGGCCGGTGTGCAGGCGCGCACGCGCCAGGGTGAAGGCGTCGCGGGTTTGGCCCAGGTGTTTTTCCACACTGTCCAATGCGGCCAGCAGCAGCACAAACTGGTCGTGCAGCGCACCTGCTTCCTTGGCAATGCGCTCGGCGTTTTTATTTTGTTTTTCGTAACGCCAGATGTTTTCCACGGTGCGCAGGGTGGCCAGCAATGTGGTGGGACTGACCAGGATAATGTGGCGATCGTAGGCTTCGCGGTAGAGGCCCGGTTCTTCCTGCAAGGCCAGCATGAAGGCGGCTTCGATGGGGATGAAAATAAAAATGAAATCCAGCGCCTTGATGCCTTCAAGTTTTTCGTAGTCCTTGGTGCTCAGGCCCTTGATATGGCTGCGCAAGGAACCAATGTGCGCGGCGAGATGGCGGATGCGCTCGGCGTCGTCATCGGCGTTGCAGTATTTTTCGTAATCCAGCAGCGAGACCTTGGCATCGATCACCAGGTCCTTGCCTTCGGGCAGGTGCACCACCACGTCTGGCATGCGGCGGCTGCCGTCTTCACCGGCAAAGCTCAGCTGCGTGTCGTATTCACGTCCTTTTTGCAGTCCGGATTGTTCCAGTAACCGCTCCAATACCACTTCGCCCCAGTTGCCCTGGGTTTTGCTGTTGCCCTTGAGGGCCTGGGCGAGGTTCACCGCGTCCTCGCCGATTTTCTGCGCCTGTTTTTGCAGCTCCACGATCTGCCCGGCCAGGCGGTTGCGCTCGGCATTTTCCTTTTCGTATACGTCCTCCACCTTGCGGCGGAACTCGCCCAATTGCAGTTTGAAAGGGTCCAGGGTGGATTCCAGCAGGCTTTTGCTGTTGAGGGAAAACTGTTGCTGTTTCTGCTCGAAAATCTTGTTGGCAAGGTTCTCGAATTCGCGGGTGAGTTCCGCTTTGGCGGTTTGCAGCAGGCTGAGCTGCTCGGCAAAATTCTTGCGCTCCGTCTCCAGGCGGGTGTTGAGCTCCGCCTGTTGTTTGCGCAGCTGGGTATTTTCCTGTTGGGAAGTTTGCCAGGCGCTTTTGAGTTCATCCAGCTGGCGAAGTTTTTCCTGTGCGGCGGCCAGGGCCTGGCGGCTGTCATCCAGTTGCCGCGCCTGTGTATCGGCGCGTTCCTGCAATGCCCTGGCGTCATCGAGCTGGCGCTGCAATTGTGCGCACTGGTATTGCCAATGCTGTTCCTGCAATTGCCACTTGTGCTGCTCGCCCTGCAAGCGCGCCTCATGGTCGCGGGCCTGGAGCGCAAGGCTGTTGGCGGACAGGCGGCGGCAGATCAACCAGACCACCAGCACACCAGCCAGCAGGCCCGATAACAGGGCAACCCCCAAGGGCCAGTAAGTTGCCAGTGATGCAAACGATAGGTTCAAACCTGAATTCCTTTAAGTGCTACAATCGCGGCGGTTTCATCAGCATTCGCCCACACGCTGCCCGCTGTGTAAACAACGGACTCACGGGATCGAAAACAGCTTCATATCACCTGGATTGCCATGCTGGATTGTGTTGATTGTCAGTTTCCGGGAAACGGCGTCGGGAATTATACGCACTCCCGTCCCGCCGCCCATCATAAAAACCACCGCCCGGGAGTCCGGCCATGACCCAGCCCCTGGCCAGTCCGCGCATACTGGTATTTGATTCCGGCGTCGGCGGTTTGAGTGTGCTGGCGGAAATCCGCCGGCGCCTGCCCGCCTGCGAGCTGATTTACGCCTCGGACAACGCGGCATTTCCCTATGGCCTCAAGTCCGAAGCGGAGCTGGTGGCGCGGGTGGATGCCGTGCTGCACGCCCTGCTGGAAACCCATCCGGCGGATATCATCGTGGTGGCCTGCAACACCGCCAGCACCCTGACGCTGCCCCATATCCGCAGCCATTTCAGCCAGCCCATCGTGGGGGTCGTGCCCGCCATCAAACCGGCCGCCGCACGTTCCCGCAGCCGGGTGATCGGTCTGCTGGCAACACCGGCCACGGTGGCGCGCCCCTATACCCAGGCGCTGATCGACGAACACGCCGGAGACTGCCGGGTCATCCGGGTGGGCAGCAGCGACCTGGTGCGCATGGCGGAGGCCAGGTTACGTGGACAGCCGCCAGCGCCCGACGCCCTGGCAGACATTCTCGCGCCGTTTACCGCTCCCGACGCCGAGGGCCTGGATACGCTGGTACTGGCCTGCACCCATTTCCCACTGCTGCGCGCCGCGCTGGAGCCGTTGCTGCCCGGCGTGGATCTGATCGATTCCGGCGAAGCCATCGCCCGGCGGGTGGAGTATCTGCTGGGTGAACACTTCGGCCTCAGACTGGCGGAGTTGACCCGGTCACCGGCGGGCGATCATCTGGCGCTCTTTACCCGCGCCGGTGAGGATGTGGAAGCCTTGCGCCAGCCGCTGGCCTCTTTCGCTATCCAGCGGCTGGCGATTGTGGACCTGCCCTACCAGCCCAAGGGAGACTGATCCCCATGCCTGCGCCCTGCTTCAAGCTGGATCACCTCGACGGGCCGCTGGGCCGCGGCGAACTGGTGCTGACCGCCAATAACCGGCTGCGCAACCAGATCCTGCGCGCCTGGTCGCACGCCAGGGCCGCCGAGGGCAGGAACACCTGGCTGACGCCCACCCTGGCCGCCTTCCGCCCCTGGCTGGAAGAGGCCTGGCAGCAGCTACAGTATCTGGCCTGGCCACCGGCAGCAAGGTTGATCGCCAGCCCGCTGCAGCGGCAGATGCTCTGGCAAGAGGTCATAGCATCCTCGGAAACGGGCCAGCAGCTTTTACAGGGCCGGGAGCTGGCGCGCACCGCCGACGAGGCGCTGCGCAGCCTGCAACTCTGGGACCTGGATCCCGCCCGCCTGGCCGACGAGGCAAACCCCAACACCCAGGTGTTCCATGGCTGGTGGAAGGCTTTTGACGCAGCCCTGGCCGAGCGCGGGCTGATCACCACCGAAACCGCCCAGGCACTGGTGGCCCGTGCCTTTGCCGAGGGCGTGCTGCCGCGTCACGCGCGCATCTACTTGCAAGGGTTTGACGATCTGCCGCCGCTCCACGGGAGATTGCTGGCCCAGGCGGCGGATGAAGTGATCCACCTGGAGGCCGTGCCCCATCCCTCGCCGCGCCTGCTGCGCACCCAAACCGCCAACCAGGAGGCGGATATCGCCGCCGCCGCCCGCTGGAGCCTGGCGCGCCTGAACAGTAATCCCGATGCGGTCATCGGCATACTGGTGCCCGACCTGGGCCAGTGCCGCGCGCTGGTGGAGCGGATTTTCACCCAGGTGTTCGAGCCCCTGGCCGCCTTGCCGGATACACGCCGCTACACCCTTCCCTTCAACTTTTCCGCCGGTACGCCCCTGGCGGAAACGCCGATGATACACACAGCCCTGTCCCTGCTGGGCCTCAGCCACCGGCGCTGGGAGCTCGAGCCGCTCTGTGCCCTGATACTCTCGCCGTTCTGGGGCGATGCCGAGGCCGAGTTCCTCGCCCGCAGCCGATTGACTCTGACACTGCGCAACGCCGACCGGCTCAGTTTCAACACTGCCGACCTCCGCTTTTACACGGAACAGGTATGCCGGACGCTGGAACAGGAGCAACCCATCAAGCGCCTGATCGATATCAGCGCACAGGAGGCGCGGCTCAAAGGCAAGCACAGCGCCAGCCATTGGGCAGAGGCCTTCCACACCCTGCTCGACAGCCTTGGCTGGCCCGGCCAGCGGCGCCTGGACAGCCAGGAGTACCAGCAACGGCAACTCTGGCACCAATTACTGGAAGAATTTGCCGCGCTGGACAGCGTGGCGTTGCGCCTGAGTGCGTCCGAAGCCCTGGGCTGGCTGCGGCAGCTGGCCGCGTCGACACCTTTCCAGGCCCAGACGCCCGACTCTCCCATCCAGATCCTCGGTGCCCTGGAGGGTGCGGGACTCAGCTTTACCCATGCCTGGGTCATGGGACTGCACCATCGCCAGTGGCCGCCACTGCCCGCGCCCAACCCGCTGTTGCCCGTGCATTTGCAACGCAGCCAGGCCATGCCCCACGCCAGCCAGGAGCGGGAACTCCAGTATGCCCAGGCGCTGACCCGCAACTACCGCCAGTGTGCCGGAGAGGTGGTGTTCAGCTCCCCGGATGCCGATGCCGAAAGCCAGCTCAATCCCAGCCCCCTGATCCTCGACCTGCCGCTCACGCCCCTGGCGGACCTGCTGGCCGGCGCGCCCGACCCCGGCGATGACTTGCGCCACACACTGGCGGCCAGCCGGTATTTTGAACTGCTCGATGACAGCCGCGGCCCAGCATTGACGCCGGGTGTCCAGGTGCGGGGCGGCAGCAGTCTGTTCAAGGAACAGGCCGCCTGCCCTTTCAACGCCTTCGCCCGCCTGCGCCTGGGCGCCTGTGAACCGGAGCCGGCACAACCGGGCTTTTCCGCGCTGGCGCGCGGCAATATGCTGCACGAGAGCCTCGCCGACTTCTGGACGCGCGTAAAGGATCACGCCGGCCTCGATGCCCTCGACGATGCCGCGCTAGGCCAGCTGCTCGCGGACATCACCCACGGGGCCATCGACAAAGCCCGCCGCCAGCGCCCCGGCGAACTGGGCCACCACTACTGCCAACTGGAGCAGGAGCGCCTCTGCCGTTTGCTGCACACCTGGCTCACCGCTGAAAAAGAGCGCGCACCCTTCCGTGTGCTGGCGGTGGAAGCCCGGCAGGACATCAACTTCGCGGGACTGCCGCTGACATTGCGGCTCGACCGGGTGGATGCCTTGGCGGGAGACGAATTGCTGCTGATCGACTACAAGACCGGCGATCCCAAGATAACGCACTGGTGGGGCGACAGGCTCCAGGAGCCCCAGCTGCCGCTCTACGCCGTCACTTATGAAGGGCCGGTGGCCGCCATCGCCTTTGCGCAGATCAACGCGCGCAAGCAAAGCTGGCTGGCTACCGGTGATGCGCAAAGCGCGCTTCCCGGTTTCAAGGCGCCACCCCTCGACTGGTCACAACAACTGGCCAGTTGGCGCGACAACCTCACCCGTCTCGCCCAGGACTTCATGGCCGGTGATGCGCGCCTGGATTTTGCCAGCCGGGAAGCACGGGACAGAGCCACCGAACTCCTGCCACTCAACCGCCTGCCGGAAACCGCCCTCCTGAACGATGCCTTGCCGCGGTTGCCGCTGGCGTCCGGACCGGTGGAGGTGCGCCGCTGATGCTGTCCGACCTGCCGCACGCCGGTTTTTCCGCCCAGGAGCCGCCCGACCGGGACGTGCGCCGGGCGGCACTGGACCCCGAAGGTTCCTTCGCCGTTTCCGCGCCCGCCGGTTCCGGCAAGACCGGCCTGCTGACCCAGCGCCTGCTGACACTGCTGGCCCGCTGCGATGCTCCCGAGGAAATCCTCGCCATCACCTTCACCCGCAAGGCGGCCGGCGAAATGCAGGATCGCATCGTCCAGGCATTGTGGCAGGCCCACAGCCAGCCCGCGCCGGACAATCCCCACGCCCGCTTTACCTGGGAACTGGCCAGGGCCGTGCTGGCGCGGGACGAGGCATTGAACTGGCAACTGCTGCTCAGCCCCCAACGGCTGCGGGTGCAGACCATCGACAGCCTCTGCCGCGCCCTGACCCGCCAGATGCCACTCGCCAGCGGTCTGGGCGCCCAACCGGACACCCTGGAAGATGCGGAGCCCGCCTATCGCCAAGCCGTGCGCGAATTCCTGAGCCTGCTGGAAAAAGATCACCCGCTGCGCGACGACCTGGCGCTGCTGCTGCGCCACCTGGACAACAACCTGGGCAAGGTTGAGTCCTTGCTGATCGCCCTGTTGGCACGCCGTGAACAATGGCTCGGCCATCTGCTGCAAGGCCGTCATCAGGACGCGCGGGCGTTTCTGGAGCAGAACCTGCAAGCGGTGATCGGGGATCACCTGCAACACCTGCGCGATGCGTTGCTGGTCTTCAACGGACCCTTGTGCGAGATCGCCAGCCGCGCCGCCCGTTACCTGCAAGAAGAAGCCGAACAGAAAAACCGGATCGGCGAACTGGATGGCATCAGCGTCCTGCCCTCGGCCTATTACCATGACATCGATCAGTGGCTGGCCCTGGCCGACCTGCTGCTGACCAAGGAAGGCGGCTGGCGATCGAGTTTGAGAAAGACGGAAGGTTTTCCTCCGGGAAAACATCCCGAACACCTCGCGCACAAGCAAGCCATGACGGATCTGCTCGGCGACCTGCAGGCCAGTGGTCCGGCGATACTGGAATTGCTGCAAGACCTGCGCAACCTGCCCGCTCCCCGCTATGACGACAACCAATGGCAATTGCTCGACAGCCTCACCCGCCTCCTGCCGTTGCTGACCGCGCAATTGAACCTGACCTTCCAGCAACTGGGCGCCACCGACTACACTACTATCACCCAGGCAGCGCTCCAGGCATTGGGTGATGACGACGATCCCAGCGATCTGGCTTTGCAGCTGGATTACCGCATCCGCCACATCCTGGTGGATGAATTCCAGGATACGTCCGGACCGCAATTACAGCTGTTGCAAAAACTCATCACCGGCTGGCAACCCGGCGACGGACGCACCCTGTTTATCGTGGGTGATGGTATGCAGTCCTGTTATGGCTTCCGCGATGCCAATGTGGGGTTGTTCCTCGATGCGCGCCGCCAGGGCATAGGGCAGGTGTCACTGCAACCTCTGGATTTGCAGGTCAACTTCCGTTCCCAGGCGGGCATTGTGGCCTGGGTCAACGACACGTTTTACCACGCCTTTCCCGTGCAGGATGATATTGGCCGGGGCGCGGTTCGCTATTCACCGTCCATCGCGTTCAATCCCGCCCTGGCATGCCCGGCCGTGCAGACCTATGTGTGCAGCTATGTGACCGACAGGGAAGACAATGATGACGAGGACATCAGCACCGGACGCCAGCAGGCCACCAACTGCGAAGCCGAAGCGGTGCTGGCCCTGGTGCAGCAAGCCAGGCGGGAAGACCCGGATGGCACTGTCGCTGTGCTGGTGCGCAACCGCAGCCATTTGATCGACATACTGGCGAGCCTGAGCGCGGCAGGCCTGAGTTGGCAGGCCACGGAAATCGACAGCCTGAGCAGCCGCATGGCCATCATGGATCTCAACTCGCTCACCCGTGCCCTGCTCGATCCCGGCGATCGCATTGCCTGGCTGTCGCTGTTGCGCGCCCCCTGGTGCGGCCTGGATCTGCACGATCTGCACGCCTTGGCGAATACCCGCTTGCCACAATCTCCGGCTTCCCCCAGGGATTACCCCGTGCTCTGGCCACAGATACAGCATCACGCTGACATCGCCGGCATCAGCCATGCCGGTCATCGCTGCCTGGAGCGCATCCGCGGACCTTTGCAGCAGGTGCTGGACGGTCGGCGGCGCAAACCCTTGCGGCAATGGATCGAAGGTATCTGGCTCGCGCTGGGCGGCCCCGCCTGCCTGCTGGATTCCAGTGATACCGAAAACGTGCAAAGTTATTTCGCCCTGCTGGATAAGCACCAGGAGGGCGGTGACATTCGCGACTGGGCTGTCTTCAATCGCGCGCTGCAAAAACTGTATGCCAAACCACGGGCCGATGCCGACCCACGCTTGCAGGTCATGACCATTCACAAATCCAAGGGGCTGGAATTCGACACCGTCATCATGCCCGGCCTGGATCGCCGCCCGCGCAACGACGATAGCCAACTGCTGTTGTGGCAGGAGCGGCTCAACCAGGAAGGTGAGCATCAATTGCTGCTCGGCCCCCTGTCAGCCACCGGCGATGACAAGAGCCCCATTTACCAGCACCTCCAGCAGGAAGCGCGTAAACGCCAGCGCTATGAAGAGACGCGCCTGCTGTATGTCGGCTGCACCCGCGCCATCAAACGCCTTTACCTGCTGGCCTGTCTGCAACAAAAAAATGATGAGATCAAAGCGCCCTCGGCGGATTCACTGCTCACCAGCATCTGGCCCGTGGTGAAAGACCAGTGGCAGGCACCCCCTGCCAATGCCCCGGCTGGCGAAAATACCGAAACGCCCCTGCTGCCGGGTACGACACCCCTGTTGCGCCTGCATCCGGACTGGCAGCGCCCGGCTCTTACCGACACCAGCCCGCTGACGGCGTACCGCGGCCACGAATATCAGGATGAAGACAACACACCCAAAGTGGAAACCCGCAGCAACCGCTTGGCGAGGCATACGGGCACGCTGTTGCACCGCGCCTTGCAGACCATCTGCGAACGCGGCCTGGCGCGATCCCTGAGTGATCGCGCAACCCTCGATGATTATCTGCACACGCAATATCCCTTCTGGGCATTGCAGCTGCGCCGCCAGGGTTGGCAGGAAGAAGAACAGCGGCATGCGCTCAGCAAGGTCCAACGGGCGATAACCCGCATGCTGGATGACGAGCGTGGCCGCTGGCTACTGGACGACTCGCACGATCAAAGTGCCTGCGAACTCAGTCTCTACCAACAGGATCAACACCGGCTGCGCGAATACATCATCGACCGCACATTTATCGCTGGGGGCGTGCGCTGGCTGGTGGATTACAAAAGCAGCGAGCCTCAACCTGGCCAGGATGTTGAAGACTTTATTCGAGCGGAAGTCGGGCAATATCGTGAACAGCTCCAGCGTTATCACCACAGTTTTACCAACCTGGGCGAGCATGAGATCCGCACGGCATTGTATTTTCCGTTGCTCGACGCCAATGCCTGGGTGGTGATATAAGACTCCAGCGAGCTTCAGGCAACTCCCAGCCGATGTTGTCTATTGATCACACCAACAACAACTGGACAATACCTGGATACCTAATGATGAGATATCTCCTGACTTTCCTGCTACTCGTTGGTACCTGCGCAGCCACACAGGCCCAGGTAATCACAGTGGGTGTTGCACCGCAGGATGCGCCAAGTAGCACCACCCTGCGCATGCCCAACGGAACAACTAATCACACCGCACTGCGTGGGCATTTCCTGCTCACCGCGTCAGACATGGGCCAGATTCCTGTTGGCATCCCCTTGACCCATATCGGTATGAATTACAATACTGGCACCGATGTACCGGCAGGCGGCACCTTGCGGTTCTACGTAGAAAATACATCGGATAACACCAACCTGAAATCCACCACCTGGACCGCCGCCATTGCCAGCATGGCATTGGTGTATGACGGTACCTGGTCGCTGCCAGTCGGCACAACGGAGAGTGCTGCGGTTGATGTAACCCTGGACAACACCTTTACCTACTCGGGAAACAGCCTTTACATCGCCTATGAGTATCTTGGGTCAACGTTTGCCGAGATTGCCGCGCTAAATACTGCTCAAAACAGCGCCATGGCCAACAAGCTCCGCATGGCCGCATCAACCACCCCCACGCTGCCTGCCACCCTTGCAACGGGAACGTCATTCATTCCCCAGATGCGCTTCTCATACGCCAATCCCTATGACAATGAACTCGCTGTAGAAGCGCTGTCGGTACCCTTCGGCTACTTCAATAAGCTGTGGGGGGATGGGAGTGGTTCTGTAGCAACGGTTGTCGCCAACCTGGGTGCCCTCAATCAATCCAATATTCCGGTGACGATACGGGTGAGCGGGGCCAATACGCATGAAGAAATCCATATCATTCCCGCCTTGGCAGGCGGTGATTCAACATCACTGACTGTCAGCGATTTAACCTATCCGAACACCGGGACACAAACGATCACCGTATCGGTACCCGCCGATGAACGGCCGGAAAACGATGAGATGAATCTCGTCCAGGTGGTTTCCTGCGATGCGGTTTCCTATACCGGTGCCGAGGTACCTTATGACGCTATTGGCTTCAATACAGGTTCGGGCATCCTCGCAACCCGGTATACAGCACCGCCCGTCCCGGTGACGATCACCGGGATCAATGTGGAAATTTCCAACCAGACCAATAACCTGGGCAAGACGGTTGGCGGGCGCCTGTTGGACAGCGCGGGACAGATCCTGGCCTCATCCGAGCCGGTAGTATTGGGAGCGGAGCACCTGGGCCAGCGAGTGTCATTCCCGCTGATTACCGCGGTCGATCTGGAAGCGGGCGCTGATTTCTATTCAGGCCTGTTCCAATCGGTTGGCACACCGGGGTACTTTCCTGTCGCCACGGCCGAACCTGCCATATCGCCAGCCGAGCGTCACTACGCCTTTCCTGCGAGCGGGGGTACCGGTACGCAATACACCACACTGGGCAATTTCAAGATGGGCGCCAATCTTCTGCCGCGCGTCGACTGGATACGCAGTCCCACAGGTGACATCGAACAGGGCCAGACTGTCACTTTTACGGCCAGCAACGGGTTTACCGACTATGACTTCATGGTCAACGGAACGAGTGTTCAGCAAGGTACTTCCAGGGAATTCAGCTATCAACCCGCAGACGGTGACGTGGTGTCGTTGGCGGTTTCCAGACATGGCTGCGATGCTGCCCCGGCAGATGCGTTTACCCTGACGGTGTTTACCAGGGAAGTCACCGGCAGCCCAGGTGCCGGTGTGGACGATATCACCGCCGGTTTCAATGGCGGCGGCAACCAGTGCAGCTTTTCGTCGGCCAGTTTCATCCCGGTTTCCGACGTGCCTGTGGCGCCGCCGTCAGGGGTGAATCTGCCCTACGGTCTTTTCCAGTTCGTTGCTGAAAACTGCACGGCGGAACCTGACGAAAGCGCAGCCACGCTGAATCTGACGATCACCTACCCGAACACCCTGCCAGCGGGAACACAATACTGGAAGTACCATCCCGATACCCAGGAATGGTTTGTGCTGCCGGGCGCTGTCATCGCCGGCAACCAGATCCAGTTCACCCTGGTTGATGGTGGTACCGGCGATACCGACAACCTGGTCAATGGCATCATCCGCGATCCGGGTGGTCCCGGCATCCGCAGCACATCGGGCGCGGTGCCAGCACCAACCTTGTCGCTGTGGGGACTTCTGCTGTTGTCGGGGTTGCTGGCCGGCCTCGGTGCAACCCGTCTCCGGCACGGCTACCGCCGTTGACGTGAACCTGGTCGCTGGTTCGGGTGACCAGGAATACCGCACGCCAGCATCACCATGTATTGAAAACGTGTCAAACGAATCAGCGCCATGATGAAAAAGACACTAGCCCTCGCAAGCCTGGCAGTGGTGTTGATCGTTTACGGGCTCTGGCAATTGTCCAGTGCCCGTTCCTTCCAGGCTTTCGGCCATCTGGTTTCACAGGTTGCCACCAGCGAACCGGTGGTCGCCCTCACCTTCGACGATGGACCTACACAAGGCTTCACCGGGGACGTGCTGGCCATCCTGCGCGAACGGCAGGTGAACGCGACTTTTTTTGTCACCGGGCGGGAAGTGGACGACAACCTCGTCCAGGCTCAGCAGATATTGGTCGAAGGCCACGAACTGGGTAACCACTCCTACTCCCATCCCCGCATGGTCTTCAAATCACCCGGGTTTATCCGCGATGAAATCGAACGCACAGACGCCGCCATTCGCCGCGCGGGTTATGACGGTGAGATTCTGTTCCGGCCGCCTTATGGCAAAAAACTTTTTGCCTTGCCCTGGTATCTGCGGCAGACCAACCGCACGACCATCATGTGGGATATAGAACCGGAAACCTATCCGGAGATTGCTGACAGCGCGCAGGCCATTGCCGACCATGTTCTGGCCAGGGTAAAACCCGGTTCGATAGTGCTGCTGCATGTGATGTACAAAAGCCGCCAGGCATCGCGGGATGCGCTCCCGCTGATTATCGACGGCCTGCGGGAAAAAGGTTACCGCCTGGTAACCCTGTCGGAACTCTTGCAACAAGCCCCACCGCCCTAGAATGCGGGATCATGCCTGTTGCGAGCAGTGGTGATCAGTGCATGACGCCGGAATGAAAACGGAATTCCGTATCCGGGCTTTCGATCAGGTATTTTTCCAGGTCCAGAAATACATCCAGGCGGTCACCGATGTCCTTGCCGCCAGCGGCCTCCCTGGCGAGCTTGAGGTAATCCTCGTAGTGACGCGATTCGGATTTCAGCAACGAGTTATAAAAGCCTTGCAGTTCATCGTCCAGATGAGGCGCCAGTTTGGCAAAACGCTCACAGGAACGCGCTTCGATGATCGCGCCCACGATGAGCGTATCTACGTAGCGGCCCGGCTCATGGGTGCGCACGGGCTTGCGCAGCTCGGAAGCATAACGGCAGGGGGTGATCTGGTCGTAGGCGATGCCGCGCTTCTGCATGATGGCCATGACCTGCTCGTAATGGCGCAACTCTTCCCGCGCCAGGCGGGACATCTTGTGCATCATGTCGAAATCCCCCACATAGCGGTACATCAGCGTCAGGGCCGTGGAGGCCGCCTTTTTCTCGCAGTTGGCGTGATCGAGCAGCAGCAGGGCCTGGTTGTCCAGGGCGCTGGCAACCCAGGCATCAGGCGTTTCGCAGCGTAAAAAAGCCTGGATATGGGCAATATCAGTCATGGGTAGGTAACACCGGGCAGCGCGGGGCGGGCATTATTCACGAGGGGCCGCATCCTGCGCAACCCCGGCGGGCGGTACCCACTGGGCCACCAGCCCCGGCGCGATATAGCGCTCGTAGTGCGCGCAGGAGAGCGCGTAGAAATCCTGGTCGATGGCATCGCGGATTTCGCGCAGGCTCATGCCCCGGGCACCGGGCTGGAGCCGCAGGCCGAAGACTTCCAGATCGCTGATCTGGCTGGCGCCCGCGCGCAGCAGATCGAACACCCAACAATAAGGGTCCTGCTCCTCGCGAAAGCGGATCTGCTGATGCTTGATCTGCACCAGCAGGCGCTGCTTATCGATGACCAGAATGAAATTACCCACCACTTGCGTCAAAAACGCCTCGAGCCGTCCGGTGATCAACCACTTTTGTTCCTGGGTGTAGAGATTCCAGTCGATGACTTCATGCGCGAAGCGTTTGCAGCCCCGGCAGACACTGTCCCCGATGCCCGTGGAACAGATGCCTACGCAGGGTGTTTTGACAGGTTTGAACAGCATTTACATCTCGTTGCTAATAGGGAAAGCCAGCCACATCCAGATCAATTTTCCACACGCCGCCGGCGCCCGTCAGGTAGAGGGTCTTGCCCTCGGGTCCGCCAAAGGCGCCGTTGGTGATATTGGCATCGACACGGATGGTGGCCAGGTGTTCACCGGCCGGTGAAAAAACCCGCGCGCGTTGCTGCGTGTGCTCGGTGACATAGAGATTGCCCAGGCAATCGACCGCCATGCCATCGGGCACCACTATACCCTCCACCAGGTTTTTACCTTCGCCCACCTGGCCGTCCACAATCGGATAGGCGCGGACAAAGCCCTGCTCGCCACCACCGGCAACGTAGAGCACATCCTGAGCGGGGGACAGGGAGATGCCATTGGGGTTGGCGATGGTGCCATCCACCACGCTGACCACACCATCGGGCCCGAGGCGGTAGACGCGGGTTTTGTCCTGGCCGCCGGGTGCCGCGCTGCGCTGGAAATCCGGGTCGGTGAAGTAAATGCTGCCGTCGGCCGCTTCGGTCAGATCATTGGGTGAATTGAACGCATTGTCGGCATAGAGGCCGGTAATGATCTGCCGCTCGCCGGTATGGAGGTTCAAGCGGTCAACCGATTTGGTGGCGTGGGTGGCCACCAGCAGGTAGCCATCCGCATCCACCGCCAGGCCATTGCTGCCGGCATTCTCGACCAGGGTTTCCATGACGCTGTCGTTGGTCAACCGCTGTATCCGGGACGGAAAACCCGCGCTGAAGGTGAAGTCGGAAAAGTAGAGCGCGCCATCGACCCATACCGGACCTTCAAACAGGCCCGGTTCCTCGCGCGTGGTATTGGCGGCAGGAATGCGCTGCGCCGTCAATTCACCCGCGGGCGGCGTACCGGGCTCAGCCGGACACTGCCATGGCTGGTGCCCGGACGATTGGGCCGCCTGTGGAGCCGGTGCCGGCTCGGGCGCGGTTTCCACCACCGGTGGCGGCGTGGATTCCGCGGTGGCGGTGTTGGATGTCTTGTCGCAGGCAACGAGCCCTGCCAGCAACGCCAGTGAAATTGCCGATATATGCAAGCGATGAATAGTCATGCCTGACTCCTGTGTTCTTATTTGGGAGGAAGAAAACCGGGAGCCACGATAACATAAATTCCCCGCGTGTCCCGCCCGGGAAGTCCGGAATCGCGACAATCAAACCCCTGCCAGCAGGCTCGCGTTTAATTGGCCGGTCGATGGCAGCGGGGTACGGCCATGATGTATAATTTGCCGCCCGTTCGCCGCCCTGCCCCGGTGGCGAACCTCATCCATGACGGTCATGGATAGTCTCCCGACGCAGAGATCCTGCCGACGGAGTAATCTCACAAAACCAGAGGATTTAAACCGTGCTTGAAGCCTACCGCAAACATGTGGCGGAACGCGCCGCAGAAGGTGTCCCCCCCAAACCCCTCAACGCTGAACAAGTCGCCGGCCTGGTCGAATTGCTGAAGAACCCGCCCGCCAACGAAGCAGCCGTCCTGCTCGACCTGATTACCCACCGCGTTCCCCCGGGTGTTGACGAAGCCGCTTATGTCAAAGCCGCCTTCCTCAGCGCCATCGTCAAAGGCGAAGCCCAGTCTCCCCTGATCGACAAACCCCTGGCCATCCAGCTACTCGGCATGATGCTCGGCGGTTACAACATCGAAACCCTGGTCGGCCTGCTCGACAACGCCGAACTGGCGCCCCTGGCCGCCGAACAGCTCAAGCACACCCTGCTGATGTTCGATGCCTTCCACGATGTGGAAGAAAAGGCCAAAGCGGGCAATGCCCACGCCAAGGCCCTGCTGCAATCCTGGGCCGATGGCGAGTGGTTCGTAAACCGGCCCAAAGTGCCCGAGAGCATCAAGCTCACCGTCTTCAAAGTCACCGGTGAAACCAACACCGATGACCTGTCACCGGCGCCCGACGCCTGGTCGCGCCCCGACATTCCCCTGCACGCCCTGGCCATGTACAAGATGCAGCGCGAGGGACTGGTTCCGGAAGAGCCGGGCAGGATCGGCCCCATCAAGCAGATCGAAGCGCTCAAGACCAAAGGTTATCCGCTGGCATTCGTCGGCGATGTGGTGGGTACCGGTTCCTCGCGCAAATCCGCCACCAACTCGGTGCTCTGGTTTATCGGTGACGATATTCCCGGCGTTCCCAACAAGCGCACCGGTGGCGTGTGTATCGGCGGCAAGGTAGCGCCGATTTTCTACAACACCATGGAAGATGCGGGCGCCCTGGTCTTCGAAGCACCTGTCGACAACCTGAACATGGGTGACGTGATCGACGTCCGTCCCTATGAAGGCAAGATCCTCAATGCCGAGACCGGCGCGGTGATCTCCGAATTCGAACTCAAGTCCGATGTGCTGCTCGATGAAGTCCAGGCCGGTGGCCGTATTCCGCTGATCATCGGCCGCGGCCTGACCACCAAGGCGCGGGAATCCCTGGGTCTGCTCGCCAGCACCCTGTTCCGCCTGCCGCAGGCCCCGGTGGATACCGGCAAGGGCTACACCCTGGCGCAGAAAATGGTGGGCAAAGC
>CAYWCW010000008.1:72470-116595 GCA_964456865.1 uncultured Cellvibrionaceae bacterium | reverse complement strand
GACAAACACATCAGCTTGTAGCTCAGTGGATGACACAGAGTTATGAACAGCCTCATCTTAAATTATCTGATCACCGCAACATCTAACCGGATGCAATCTGTAGCATCGCCACACACAATAAGTATAGGCCTTGATATTACTACACTATCTGCCACTTTTAATTACAATTTTTTTAATATTTTTTGAAATTAGAAAACTTCCAACATCCATATGTACCACTTTTTTTGCAAGCAGAATAATCTGGTGAGTAGTGTGTTGCCGCCAACTCTTCGGACCTGTCTCGTATCAGGTTTAAGATTCCTGATAAAATTCGCTAGCCGAGTTGTAATCATTTTTATCGCTCTCAGAGGAGCCATGTTAGGACCAGAGGTACTTCGCTACGATGTCATCTATTTTTCCGTTACCTTTCCTTGCCTGCGTAACACTTGGCGGTTAAATCATTACTTCGACACAAACTCCAATTCTTGATACCTACGCCTGAGGGTCATAAGCGCCTAGGCGATTCGAGCCAATTTGTTTATAACCGCGATAATCACTATATTCTTGTGCCACCGCCTCAGCAACCACTTAACCCAAAGAGCTATACTTCTCTTCAGGTTTAAATACCTGACTAAGACTCTTGCCTCGCGTATAAAAAGTGTTCTCAGGTAAACATCTCCTCGCTTACTGATTCCCAGAAATTTCTGCTTTCCTTCACTGGACTTTTACCTCGGGACAAGACCCAACCAATCCAAAAATCGCCTTCTATTCTTGAAAGCTGATATCTGACCAACATTGGCTTGGATCGCGGAGGTCGTTAGTGAACCAAGACCTGGCACTTCTTGTAATCGCTTCTCTTACAAGCGCCTCTGTATCCATGGCATCATTTTTATTGGTCTTAACATAGGGGTTCACATATTGAGGCGGTATTAATTTTATCCTATGCCAAAATTTCTCAATCTCACGCGCCCAATAATGGGAGCTGCTGCAAGCTTCCATTCCTACCTAACAGGGGGGGGGGCGATATCCAAAATATACAGCACTTTCTCGCGTTTCAAATTTCGGATAAATAAACGTTCTCCAGAATTGGTCGCCGCACAAACTTGGAAAATATTTTTCGCTATATCAACACCAACGACAGAGACTTCTTTAGTTACTATTTAACCATCTCATCAGTATTTGATCGGACACTTTAAATTATCCGCATGGGAGAGGGGCGTCCATATCATTAAATTTTGAATATGACAGCATGCGATCAATTCTGCTGCTATTTAAAATACTTTTACCGCCAAGTAAAAACCAGTACGCCAACCGTTGGCTATATATACCACTCTTTACCCTGCTATTACCCTAAAGCCATTACACTAGTCCTTAAAGTGAAATCATCCTCTCTAGCCAAATATCCACCCACCAGATGATACTAATTATAGTCTCCTATGTTTTGCCTGATGATTGCCCGAACCGGAACGAATCAACTGTCTCACGCAAGGCAGCCTCAAGGCTGACAGGTGCCCGCCAGTTGAGCAGCGTTTGAGTGTGAAAGCTATCGACCTGCAACCAATCTACCAAGCTCTCAAGCCGGTCCCCCTGTCCGAGCAGGCCCGCCCCCAATCGAAGCAGAGGCAAGGGAACAGGGAACAGGCGCCCTGGAACACCCAGAGCCATCGCCAGTCTCCGCACCAGTTCGGGCGTGGAGAGATCCTCACCATCACTGGCCAATAGCGTCTGGCCAGCTGCTGCGGGATGCGTCAGGCAAACAGCAACGAGATCGGCCAGATTCTGAATGGCCAGATAGCTGCGGCGATTGTCGATGCTTGCCAGCGGCAACGGCAAACCACGGGCAACCACCGTGAGCAACTGGCGAAAGTTGGCTTTAACACCGGGACCGTACACCAGGCAGGGACGCACTATCACGACTTCCAGAGAGGAAGCCAGGCTCAGTGCCTGCAGCGCCTGTTCTGCCCGGTATTTGGCTTCTGCATAGGCACCTTGGGGACGCGGAGGGTCCTCTGCCGTAAACGGCCGGCCCGGCTCGCTGCATTCACCATTCACCTTGATACTGCTGAGGAAAATCAACCGCTTCACACCGGCATCGGCCGCCTGGCGGGCCAAGGAGAGTGTGGCCTCGTGGTTGATCTGTTCATGGCGGATATCCTGATCCGAGGCATGAGCAAATCCAGCAGCGTGAACCACGACACTCACATCATCCAGGGCCGGACGCCAATCCACAGTACCGGCCAGGTCACCATGTGTGAATTCCGGCACATCGCCAATACCCAATCCGGCTGCCAGGCCAGGCTGGCGCCCGGCCAACCGCAAGGGAATCCCCCGCCCATAAAAATCCCGTGCCAGATGGCTACCCACGAAACCGCTGGCACCCGTGATCAACACCCGTCCCGGCATTCAAGCACCCCTTATCCAGGCCATGAAGCACAAGACCGCGAAAAACCCTTGATCCAGCCAATAGCGCCGGCATTGGCGAGCTGCCAGTCCCAAACGCAGGAACCCCAGGCGCCGCCCCTCATGCCAGGGACGCACGAACGGATGATCCGCCAACCCTATCAGCATCGCTACCCGCCGCGCCTGGTCAAACCCTTCACCGCGCCATACGCGGCTGGCTCGGCGCCAGATGCCCGACAACCCCACACGTGCGCCCAGCTCATTGGCCGAGTGTTGCCGATAGGCAACACCTGGATAATCATCGATCAGCCACGGCAAGCCCCTAGCCCGCGCGAAGGCATAGATAAGCCAGTCGTGGTGGTTCACCGCCTGTACCTCATCCCAATGATCGCGCAGCCAGGCTTGCAGCTGTCGGGCAAAAGGACCGCTGAGTACAAACGTGCAGCCGGGGCCTGCCGACTCAAACAGGAAATCCCAGGATTTCTGCGGCCAGGATTTGCGCAGCAGGCTGCGGCGGCCATCGGGCCAGAAGGCTTCGACATCACTGGAATAGCCTGCATATCCCCGACTCAACGCCGACCAGGCCCGCGCCAGCCGGTCCCGCCGCCAGATATCATCCTGATCCGCCAGCGCCACCGCATCAGCATCGGTCAGGTCAGCATCACGCAGCAGGCGATAGAAATTGCGCGCCGCCGAGCCAAAATGCTCACCCACGGGCAGCAGCACGATGCGGCTATCCACGGCCGCCTGCTCTCGCAACCACTGCTCACTGCCATCGGTGGAGATATCGAGGCTCACCTGGACACGCAGCTTCACTTGTTCCTGGTCGAGGATGGATGCGAACTGCTCGGGCAGCCAGGCGCGCCCATTGTGCGCGGCCAGCAGAAGGCTGATATGTAGCCCCGATTCACGGGGAGCGGAGGTGCCCATATGTGATCCCGGTCAAGTTTCACGCGAGACAACAGTATAATTCACTTTCCACAACGCTTGCCTCTACCTGACAAAATACTTACTCTCCCAACTTATCGGCACGTTGATATCAACAAAAGATGTACATCGGCACACCTACCTTTTTGAGAAAGGTATTCAGGACAGCTTGTGAATACACGATTTTTTTTATTCAGTTATCTCGTACTGCTTTTTATCCTGCTACTTCTGCCCACCACCCTGGCCAGCCAGCTGACAGGCAGTTTTTCACCTTCACGACTGGCATTGCTGATTGTTGACGCATTGCTTTGGTTGGGGCTTTGTTGGGGCTTCATCCGCTTATTGCCACGAAACCTGGCGTTGCTGATTGTCATACCGCTCCTGGCCGCTATTATTTTTCTGCGCTTCACCTATCTCGGACTGATCAACTTCAGCGGAGCCGGGTTCACCAGTGAGTTTTTTCTTCATCTTGAATGGCAATCGCTGGTCATTGCCTGGCAGGAATACTTTTTCATCACGATCAGTGGTCTCATCGCAACACTGCTCTTGTTGATTACCGGCTTCATCGCAGGGAAAAAACTGGGTACAGCCAGCATTCCTCCGGGCTTCGTGCTCGTCATTGTGTGTGGCATCCTGATTGGACTACGCCATGCCAAAATGCCCGAAGGAGAGTTCCTGCAAGCCCTGATAAGCTGGCATCAGCCACTTCACCTGGCTCTACCACAAGAGCACTTGGAAATTTGGAAACAATACCCGCTGGTAGAAACCGATCTGATCAGTAAACGGACATTGCGTGCTCACACGGGAGAAGGGCCACTGAATATCATTCACATCTATCTGGAATCCGTAGGGCAACCACTGATCGATCATCCTCGCTGGCCCGGACTGATGCCAAACCTGAAAAGGCTGGCAGATGAACACAGCTTCATCGACAATTTTTACACCAGTGGCTACATCACCATTGAAGGTCTGGTGAATTCCCAGTGCGGCACCCTGTTTCCGTTCGATCGCGGCGGCGACTTTCTCACCAACAATGATGGCCTTGCGGATAACATGGTTTGCCTGGGCGACGTACTGTCAGCAGCCGGGTACCAACTCAGCTACCTTGGCGGAGCCAACATGGCCTACGTCGGCAAGGGCGACTTCCTGGCCACGCACGGATTTCATAACCTGAAAGGGGGAGAATATTGGGCATCACACGGACTTCATCAACGGCCAAATACCTGGGGTGTCAGCGACGCAGACCTCTTCATCGAGGCACGCAAAGAGTTAGCGCAACTACGCGCCGACGGTCGTCCATTCAACCTCACGCTATTGACCATAGGTACACACCTGCCGGGTTACCGTTATGAAGAATGCAAAGCCTACGCCAAAGGGAAGGGGCGCTTTCTCAATGCCTTGCATTGTACAGACCAGCTACTCGCCCAATGGTTGGAGGACATAGAAGCAGATGGCCACTTGGAGGATACCCTGGTAGTCATCACAGCCGACCACAATATTTTCCCCAACCCCGAAATGCACAGACTTTTTGGCGAGCACGCCATAGAAAAACGACAATTGCCACTCATCATCCTCGATCCATTCAAACGACGAGCAGCAGTAACTCACGGCGCTGCCTACGATCTGCCACCCACATTGCTGGAACTGGCCGGCGTGCAACACAATGCCCTGTTTGCATTAGGACGATCCTTGCTGGATAGCAAATATCAACGAGACTATTTCTTCAAGCGTTACGCCGATGTCATACCGGGCATTTCTGAACGCCACATCTATGACTCCTGCGACGACACCTCGGCCATGCGCGCACCACTGGAAACACCGCTGACGCCCTGCCAGAGGCAGGGCTTGAAAATACTATTGATGAACCAGATTCAGAATTTTTCACAAAGTATCACACGCCTGGACTGTGAAAAGCCGGCGCTGACCAAAGCTATACTGCCCCGCAACCGCGAAGAACCCATGGACCTGACGATCTCAGGAAAAAAACAACACGACCGGTTTACCACATCGCTGATAAAAATCGTACCTGACCAGCCCGGCCTTTATCATGTGCGCATCGAAAAAAATGCGGAAATACACCAGCGTCATTTCATTCCCCAGGAAGATATCAATGCGCAGGATTCACATCCTGACATCCTGCCCGAGGATATTGCCTGGTTGCTGATATGGCGCGGTGACGACTCTGATGATCCGCCCTCATGGCTGGATCTGGCCAATGCCCTATCATACACAGGTAGTGCTGCACTCTGGCTCGCCAAGGTGGAACAAGACAAGCCAGAGTGGCTGTCCACCACCAGCGGCGCTCCCTCCGATGACCCCAACTGGGTACTCGATGGACATACCTGCAACACGCTGCTCGCTGAACCGATCACTCATGAGACAACAGCAGCTCGCTGAATCAAAACTTACATACCAACTACTATCGGGGTTGACGCAGCACCTCAAGATTGCGGAACTGCCGATTCAACTGTTGCGCCGCATACTGGGTGGCTTCAAAGCTCAAATGGTGCATATCGTAGGCAAAAGGAGCATCGTCAAAAAATAATTTGCAATCCGTCAGGTGCTCACTCGCGCAGAACAGATCCCGCTTGCTGACAAAAAGGTAGCGATCCTGCGCTTGCTGCCGCAACTCCTCTTCAAAACGCGCAAAAGACTCCACAAATTCGGTCTGCACACGGGGGTCGATCTGCTGGTTATACAGGTCAGCCATATCCCGATGCAAGGCAATATAATTTCCAAGAACGATGATCGCTGCATCACTCCGGTCACGTATCTGTTCAACAGCGTTCAGCAGATGCTCTGCACGATACCACTGAAAGAAAACACTGATAATGACAGTGTCGTAATCCTTCAGGACATCGGTATCCAGTATTTCGCGATTAAAAGCGATACACGCTTCACGATCCGGCATGGCGGGGCTCATGATTCCCGTATCAGCATCAATGATAGGTGGGCAACCTCCCGGCAGACTCTTCATGACATAGTGGTAATCGGGGAAGGCCAGACTGAACATATTCAAGGCATCAGGCGCATGACTATCGCCCAGGATCAATACATTCCGGCGTTTGTCCCCGCTTGGCTGGTGGCAATTATCCCAGCCACGCTCCTCACAAAGACGGTTGAGCAACACATAGCGCCGGCCTTTTCCTTTTTCTATCTGCTCCTGAGTCCATTGACTGGCAGGATGGCGCCAGGCCCAGCCTTCATGACTGTAGATATGCCAGCTGATGGCACCCAACAAAAGTACACACAATAGGATGCCGGGCGCGAAATAGCGGGTTGGCACAGCATAAGTAGCCGATCCTGTCCGCCGGCGGAATGGTGTTTCGACAAAGCGATACATCAGCGCTGCGACCAGTACGGCAACCAGTAACAACAGCACCTGCTCAAACGGGCGCAGACTGGGGAATTTGGCGTACTTGTAAAAAACGACCAGGGGCCAGTGCACCAGATACAGGGAGTAGGAAATCAATCCGATAAAACGCAGCACAGGATTTTGCAGCAACCGGCCCAGTCGTGCGTGGGCACCGGCGTAGATCAGCAAGGCGGTGCCGGCACAAGGTATCAGTGCCGTGATGCCCGGGAAGCGGGTGGTTTCATCATAAGTCAGGACGGGGATGATGATCAGTGCCAATCCGAGCACGACCAACAACTCATTCAGCATCCAGCGCCTTGCCGGACTGCCAATCCAATACAGCAGCGCGCCGAGGCAGAATTCCGCAACCCGGAAAGGCATCAGGAAAAATACAGCGGCAGGATCACGGCTGAACCAATATTCCGCCAGAATGAGACTGATGCAGCCCAACAGCAGAATTGCCAGCCATTTCAGCCTGTGCAATCCCAGGAGCAGCAGAATGGCGGGCCAGACCAGATAAAACTGCTCTTCGACCGACAGGCTCCAGGTATGCAGCAGCGGCTTTAGCAGGGCGGAGCCATCAAAGTAACCCGACTCCAGCCAGAACCCGATATTGGCAATCGACAGGAGCGCCTGCAGGCTGTGCAATCCCTGGCGCTCGAAATGTACAGCCGGAAACAACACATAGCCCGCCACCAGGCATCCCGCCAGGGTTACCAGCAATGCCGGCAGGAGACGACGGATACGGCGGCCATAGAAACCGGCGAAACTGAAGGACCCTTGCTGCAAGGCACCCTGGATATGGGAAGTGATCAGAAATCCACTGATCACAAAAAAGATGTCCACCCCCACATAGCCGCCGCTCAGCCAGTGGACATCGAAATGGAACAAGACGATGGCCAGCACGGCAATAGCGCGAAGGCCATCAATATGCGCCAGATAATCCTGGGATCTGATGTGGTTGACAGCCAAAGTCAAAACTCCTGGGGTGATTATGTTTTATGGTCCTGATCTGCCGCGGCTCAAACATGTATTTCACAGAGCCCGACAGCTACGCCTGACTGTCCAGCATACGCCTGACTGTCGGTAAGGCCGCTTCGGGTGAGAAATGGCGCCGCACGTTTTCCACGCCGGCGCGGGACAATTGCTGCCACAGCGCCTCATCGTTGTAGACTCTTGCGATCGAGTCGGCAAAAGCACGGGCGTCATCCGCCACCATGACCTCCACGCCGGCCTCGAGATACATGCCCTCCACGGCACAGGCCGTGGCGACGACGGGAATACCGTAGTTCATGGCTTCATTGACCTTGCCTTTGACTCCCGCGCCGTAGCGTAACGGCGCAATGGAGACCCGTGCTCCCTGGAGCCAGGGCTCGATGTTTTCGATGAATCCCAGTAATTCCAGATCCTCGCTCGCCAGGGATTTGAGGTTCTCGGACATGTTACTGCCGATCACCCGGGTTTTGACGCCTGGCAACAGATGACGCAGGTGCGGCAGCACTTCGCGCGCATACCAGTTGATCGCATCCGCGTTGGGCGGATGGCGGAATCCACCGACAAAAATAATACCCTCACGTGCCGCATAGCCTGGACGCACGGGCGAATGGCTATGGATATTCGATACGATCTCGACCCGTGCATCGGGAACCAGCTGCGCCAGCAATGTCTTTTCAAATTCGCTGACAACCAGGGTAAGGTCACTGGCGGCAACCAGGCTGAGTTCCTGTTCACGGGTTTTGGCTGAAGCGTGCAGCATGGCATTGTTATTGTGCAGTCTGGCCTCGCGTTCCTCGCGGACGAAATGCAGGTCGACCGTATCAAAAATAATGCGGGCCCGCGGCGCGAGCCGCCTTATGTCGGGAAAATACCGGGATGCGATGTAGTGCCGGCAAACAATAATGGCATCCAGGTCAGGCCCAAGACGCTTGAGAAGTTTATGGACACCGCCTCCAGCCCAATGGCCATGGTAAACCTCGACACCCGATTGCTGCAGTTGATTGACGTATCGTGCCTGGTATTCAAGATTGTCCGCGACGAAAGTTACCTGATAACCCTCGCGCTTGAGCAGTGCCAGCAGATTCAGCATGCGCAGGGAACCGGAATCCTGATCCGGTGTGATCATGCAGGCTTCGACCACCAGAATATTTCCCCGGGTATGGCGATGTGCTTCCAGTTCCGGCTGATCCGCATTTTCGCGGTGAGCCTCAAGCACTGAACGCCAGCGGTCATGGAATTTGCGGGCGTTCACCTGCTGATATGCCTTGACGCCTGAGCCGGTATCCGTGCCGTGGCTTATGCCTTCCAGGTGATAGACCTCAGCCGCAGGCTGATAGAGAACCCTCAGGCCACGCTCACGGATACGGAAAGCCAGATCGGTATCTTCATAATAAGCGGGTGCATAGCGCTCATCAAAGCCGCCCATATCGACGAAGAGTTCACGAGGCATGGCGAGCACGGCACCGGAACAATAATCCACATCGCGCACATAGTTGAAACGCGGATCATCACGCTGCTGGTTGCGTCCCCAGTTCCAGCCGCTGCCGTCGCGCCAGATGATGCCACCGGCCTCCTGCACGCTGCCGTCGCGGTTGAGCAGCTTGGCGCCCACCAATCCAACACCCTCATGCTCATCGAATGTGCGCACCAGCGCATCCAGGGCACCATGGCACACCAGGGTGTCATTGTTGAGCAATATCAGCCACTCGCCGCGCGCGGATTGCAGCCCTTGATTCACGTTGCCGAGAAAACCGAGATTCTGCGGGTGACGCACAATCCGGATGCCGGATACCTGATCCAGGGCATCGGCGGCGGGCTCTGGCGAGGCATCATCCGCGATGATGACTTCATAGTCCTGTCCGGGCGGGTTGGCCGCGATACTGGCAAGGCAGTTATAGGTGGTCCGATGCTGGCCATAGACCGGAATCAGAATGGAAATGCGCGGCGATTCACTGGTGGACAACTGCAAAGGCAAGAGTTCGGCAGATTCACTTTGCAGGCCTGGCAACAAATGGGTCTCGACATGATCCGAGCGTTTTGCCAGGTCAGCAACAGGCGTCCGGTGCAATTCCTGCCGCGCCCGTTCCAGAACAGCGGACAATCCACCCCGGCGTAACAACATCGTCAGCCTCCGCCAGGCGGCGGGACGTCCCATCAATGCCAGCAAGCGCGGTGCAGAACGTGAAAGCCGGCTGAAAAACCGAAGCGGCCGGGTGATCTTCCAGGATGTGCTGTTGACCAGCTCCATCACATGCTGGCGCGCCTGATCCCGCTCGGCCTCGATGATTTTCCGGCGCGTCTCCGCGTCAGCAACCACCTGATCCAGGCGTTCGCGGTACTGGCGCAAACCGTCCAGGGCCGCATCGAGCTCACGCTGACTCGCTTCATAGCTCTCACGGTATTGCCGCAAGCCATCAGCAGCATCCGCGTATTTTTTGTCGCTGATCTCAAGCGATTGAACATACTGCCTGAGCGCATCCTGCGTTTTATCGAGTTCGTCAGCCTGCCGCGCAAATTCCCGCCAGGGGGCTAAAGCGACCTCGTCGTCGGGCAACACCGACAGGCAGCGTTCCACCTCTTTGACGGATGCGGTATGGCCGCCATAGACGCCCACCTGAAACAGGGATTTGATGGGCACCGCAGGTTCGGGTACCGCCTTGGGAGAGTCCAGCAGCAATGCGCCCAGATCATTCGTCCGAGCCCTGGCGGCCTGAATATCCGTCAACCCGGACAGGTAAAAGCGGGCATAATCTTCCTGGCTGCGGGGCGAATAACGCGGCGCTTTTATCGAAGACCGCGCCATGGTCAGTAACGCATCCAGCCAGGCATCCGCATCAGCAGTCACCGGCAGGGTTTTTGCCTGCGGCTGGCCGGCAAGCCTTTCGCAAAACGCACCCACCGCGGTGGCGACCAGGGGCTTGCCACTTGCAAGCGCCACACTCAGGGTGTAGCCGAACGTCTCATGCACCAGGGAAGGCAGCCAGATGACATCCGGGCGTTCGCTGTTGATCAGATAACCCAGATCCCGGGCCTGATAGCTGCCCGTGGCAGTGACGCCGGGCGGCAACGGCTGGGCACTATGCCCCAATAGCCGGAAGCTGACAGGAAGCTGGCGTTCGCGGGTGCGCGCGACGACACAGACGACCAGATCCAATCCTTTTGCCGGTGAGAGCCCTCCCAGCAGGGCCACCTTGATGACCTCCGGAAATACCATGGCCTCTTCCGGGTGAGGCTCGACCTGGAGGGATATACCGGGGAAAACCTGTAACAGGCGTTGCGCCACATCCTGCGAAGGCGCAATGACCCGCGCCGCCTGCCTGAGCAAGGGCGCAAAGCGTGCCTGCCAGGCCGGCACATCGAGCGGCCAGGCGTCAGCACTGTCCGTTTGCGCCTCATAGATCGGCGCCTCGTCATCCAACGGGCTCAGATGGTAGCGCGGTGATACGGGGTAATAATCGTGAACCGTGACATCCACTGGGATACCGAGTCGTTGTATCAATGACAGGATGCCCGGTGACCAGCCGTGAATATGATGCAAATGGACACGCGCGAAACCGAGCGCGGACAAGGCCGCGTGCCAGGCTTCACCATGCTGATCGAATCCGCCAAGGCGCCAGGAGGACAGGACACCTTCCGCCCCCACCAGTTCAAGCTCCACCCGGCCCTTGCTGAGTCCACGCAGAATCAGTATCTGTGCCTTGCCGCTCAGTATCTTTACCAGATCCTGTACATGCTGTTCCACACCACCGCCCCAGGCATGGGTCACGAATAACACACGAGGCAGGGCAACATCCACAAAGCCAGCCAGTACCTGGCTCACCAGACGCTGCGTCAGTGCCTTGCGCAACGGCGCCAGCGGGTCACGCTGGATGAACAACTGTATGCGGGTGTGATAATCCGGCCAGGTTTCTGCGAGCAACTGGTCGGCCCGGCGCATCAGGGCATGCCGATCCGCGCCAAAACTGACGGAGCCTTGATGAAACACAAACACATCCGCGGCAAGGCGGTGTGACCAGCCCATCGCCGATGCGCGGAGGCAGAATTCATTTTCCTCGCCATAACCGCGGCCAAACCGTGCCTCATCGAAATCGCCGATCTGTTCCAGGCAGGCACGGCGGATATACATGCAGAAACCAACAGCCGTCGGCAGCTCGGCCCATCGTCCCGCATTGGCCTCGGCAACCAGGCTGTCCATCACGGCCGGGCTGATGCCCTCGGGCAGTTCATTGCTCTGGCCCATCTCGGGATAGGAACAGATACTGGCATTATTGGAAAAAGGTGTGACAGTGGCCACCCGTTCGCTGGCATAGGCGGCACGCTGCAAACGCTGAAGCCAATCGTTGGCGACTTGCGTATCGCTGTTCAGCAACACCACATCCCTGTCCGGGCAGGACGCCATGCCGGCATTGACACTGGCAACGAAGCCTCGATTATCGGTATGGGCCAGCAGTGTCACACGCGGATGATCCGCCAACGTCCGGCAATAATCACGCAATGCCGGCTCCGGGGAAGCGTCATCGATAACAATCAGTTCGGCATCTGGTGGCAGGTCAGAGGCCAGCACAGACTCGATGCAGGCACGAGTCACCGCAAGGTCACGATAAACGGGAATAACCACAGCCAGAGAGGGCATGGACTCCCGGTTACGTTGATCACTTGTCTGGAGAGGTGCGGAGTTCACTTGCATATCGATCGCTTTCTTAATTTCAGTACCACGGTATCCCGCCAGCCCCAGGTGTTGTTCACTGCCCAAAGCTGTTCACTGCGTTCGGCAAGCTCACGGATGACCTGCTGCTGCGCGCTAATCATGTCCTGCTGTGTCTGGAGCCGCGCCGTCAACTGCGCCAGCTGGCCATGATCAGCCAGGCCCAACCAGCGCCAGACGCGGGCCAGCAGACCTGGTGCGACCGGATCAGCCAAGGCTGCCTCCGGCAACGGCGACAAGACTGGCGGCACCAGCGGGAAGAATGTCATGTGATGCGGTTGTTCCTGGTAGCTGCTCCATTCGCAGACGAGGTTCTCAACCAGTGCCAGGGATGCGACGAGATCGGGATGATAGAAGCGCACATGCTCCGGATCGCGCCAGAAACCGAACAACTGGGCACGAATGGATTCCGGATCAGGGAATGCCAATACCACCAATCCATCCTCGTCCAGAACGCGCGCAAGACCACGCAACAACCGCTGCACCAATTCGACAGGCAAGTGTTCCACAAAATGGGAGCAGTAGATGCCATCGAAACGCTCACATGTTGTCTCCAGAAATTCCAGCGCATCGGCCTGCACCAGATCCAGTCCCATGCCACGACCGTAGTCCACAAGAGCGGGGTTGCGCTCCACACCGGTTGCGGTAATCGACTCCGCCTGCAACAAGGCCAGGAAAATACCTACACCACAACCGAGATCCAGGACCCTCCGGCAGCCGTGGAAATGCCTTACATCCTGTTCCTGAAAAAGACACAGTAACGGATGGTCGCGCTGGCTGAACTCATACAGGCTGTAATCATAGTGACGGATGCCGGATTGATCACCCGCATCCACCAGACTGTGCAAGCAGGCATCCACCTCATCCATCGCCAGCTTCCGGTGCACGGATATATCACCCAGCACCGCCGCGGGATCACAGACTCCCGCACACTTGCCCAGGGAGTCCATCAGGCAGGCCCGGCCCGCATCATCGATATCCTGCAATGATGCAGAGGGCGGTATCACCCAGATAACTGACACGCCCAGCAAATGCAGTACGCGGGGCAGGTCCACCGTGCAGCCATGGAGGCCCACGAGCACGACCGCCTTGAAACGCGCCTGCATGACTTTCTGGGCAACCGGGCGATTCAGGGCTTGTTGACGAAAACCGCCATTCAATGCGCGGCTGCCAATCGTCACCGCCAAGCTGTCGGCCTCGATCTGCCACGCCGTCAGATAATCATCGCGCTGCTCATCGCGGAACTCGTAACGCAGGACCGATGCCGCCGGGGATAGCGCCATCGCTACAGAGCCATCGGTAATCAATAACATGTCCTGCATTCCGGGAATTCCTATCACAGCACATCGGCAAAGCCGGGCCTGACTCGCTGAAAAAAGCTGTAGCCCAGGAAGAACACCACCAGAGCGATAGCCAAAGCTACCAGGGAGTCTTTCAGGGACGGCAACTGCCCCAGCACCACCAGTTCCCGCAGCGCCTCGATATAGAATGTCAACGGATTGATCGACATCGCCACAGCAAAGGACTCGGGCACCGCCGACACGGGATAGAACACCGGACTCAAGAAAATCAACGCGGTGGCAAGGAAATTGGCCACATAACCCAAATCGCGCACATAGACACCCAAGCCCGCGAACAACCAGCCGATTCCCAGAATCAATAACAGGAAACAGGCAAGCCAGATCGGCAGCAACAGTAGCGTCAACGCCAATCCCTTACCAACCGCCACGACAAACACCAGTAGCACGCCAAAGGCAATGATGAAATGGAAACAGCTGGTCAGGCCGGCAATCCACACCAGGATATCCAGCGGAAAGACCACTTTCTTGACGTAGTTGGCATTATCCAGAATCAACCGCGGCGCGCGGGTCAATACCTCGGCAAAAAGCCCGTGGACGATAATGCCGCAAAACAGAAAGGCAGCAAAATTTTCATCGACACCGCTGGACTGGGGCCATCGCGCCTGGAAAATAACACCAAAGACAAACGTGTAGACTCCCAGCAATAAAATGGGGGTCAGCAGTGACCAGAAAATTCCCAACCAGGACCCGCGGTAGCGGCCTGCGATTTCCCGCCGCGTCATCGCCAAGGTCAGCTGGCGGTGACGCCAGACATTCACAAATGCATGTAAGCTCATGAAGATGCCTCTCCAGCAGGCAATGGACCTATTTCACAGGCATGCACCGGCACGCCGACAAGGCCGTGAACGACGTGACTCCCCATCACGGAAAACAACAGGGCGTCATGGCGCCAGCAATGCTGCACGTGCTCCGATTGCGTGCCTGAAGCAATGGCCACGGAAACCAGATATTCACCCTCGGGCAGATAGGGAAACACCAGATCAAAATCCGCCTTGTAGCCCCGCGCCTGGACAACGTGAATGGGAGCATCCTGATGGAACAGGCAATTATTCTCGCCGAACAGAATCTGCCCCTGGCGGTTTTTCACCAGGAAACCCACGATCAGATTTTCCAGCGCGGCCTGGGCATAGAATTCGATACACAACCTGAGGCGATGGCCACCCACGATCCAGGACAGGGAACGCCCCTGGAGGTCTTGCAGGTAGACATCGGTGATGACAACTTTGCCCGTTCCAAATTCAGCGCCCTGAGGATCAAAGCGGAACACCTGCACATCATTGCGCAAGGTTGAAGACAGCAGCAGTTCTTCGCGCGCGTCCACCCATTCATGCTGGTTTGCCGCCAGCTGAGGCTGTGCCATGCGACCCTCACGCAGATCCACCGCCTGCTGTTCGGCATAGATATATTCCAGATAGGCCTCGGTCACACGCCTGGCATCTCCAGCCAACCGCATGCTTCCCTGATCCAGCCACACGCAATGATCACACAGGCGCGTAATGGCGGCGACCTCATGACTGACAAAGATCAGCGAACCACGCTGTTTGAATGATTCCAGAAAGCGAAAGCATTTTTGTGTAAAGAGCGCATCACCTACGGCCAGGGCCTCATCGATGATCAGCACATCCGCGTCCACATGGGCGATGACGGCGAACGCCAAGCGGACAAACATGCCGCTGGAATAGTGCTTGACGGGTTGATCGATAAAATCGCCTATGCCGGCAAATGCCAGAATGGCATCCATACGCCCGGCAATGTCATCCTGGGAGAGACCGTATATGGCGCCGTTCAGGAATACGTTTTCCCGGCCGGTGAATTCCGGGTTGAACCCGGCACCCAGCTCAAGCAGAGCGGCGACTCGCCCGCGAATGGCAACAGAACCTGTCGTCGGTTCCAGGGTGCCGCAGATTATCTGCAGGAGGGTGGACTTGCCGGAACCGTTTCTTCCGATGATTCCGAGCGTCTCACCGGTGCGCAGCGAGAAGTTGATATCCCGTAGAGCCCAGAATTTTTTTTTTGAGGATTGAAAGTTATCAAAGAAATAAGCAAGCAGCCGCTGATGCGGCTGCTCATAAAGTTCGAAACATTTACTGATATCGGTGATAGTCAGTACGCTGGAATTATCCTTCATATGATCGACGTATTTTTACCTGAATCGCATTGGATCGGGAACATCCCTGATTCCCATACCCGGACATTGGATAATCTCTGACGATTACTTCTGATAAAGCCACCATTTATCGTTGACTTTGATCCACACACTATTCAACGGCCGGGTATTTTTAACGCCAAATTGCGGTAGCTCGTAAGTGATGAGGTATCTCACTTCACAGCGTTCCTCTTCACATTCAACGTGTTGAACCTCGGCTTCCTTCCAACTGCCGGCACCCGCAACATGCTTCATATAGGCGCCCGGCGTACTGCTGGCCCTGTAGCCCGGGGAGGTAAACTCCCACGCCCTGTGCACTTTCTTATCCAGCAAGGCATTCAGCCACGACTGGGCCCTTTCAGCCACGATTTCCTCATCCGTTTTTTGCGGTCCCAGACTGCTGCAACCACACAATACCAACGCCAATCCCAAAACAATTTTCTTCATGGTTCAACCTCGAATGTATCGAAAAACGTATCTAGTCAGCCGCTGCCGGGTGGCCATCTGGCAACTTGATCAGCTTCAGCCCACGCATCCGCTCCTGCATTTCACGAGTGATATCACGCAGGTCCTGTTCGTTGCTCAGAACCCTTGGTGTGATCATCACAAGCAGTTCTGTGCGGTTTTTGGTATTGGTGGTTCGGCCAAAAAAGCTGCCAACAATCGGCACACTGCTGAGGAAAGGCAGTCCGGTTTTTCCCCTGCCGGCATTTTCGCGGATCAACCCGCCGAGCACAGCGGCTTCACCCGAACGAACCGCAACCCTTGTGCTGATATCACGCTTGAGGAAGGGACGCTGACCGGTGGCGGGCTCAGGATCGCCCACGTCGGTAATGGACTGCTTGACGACCATGGTGACCATGCCGCCCGCATTGACCGACGGAGTGACTTCCAGCACGACACCCGTATCGCGGTAGGTAATGGCTGTACTCGCCACGCCACCATCGGTGACAGAACGGCCCGACTGGACCGGCTGCTGGTTACCCACCTGAATGCTGGCGGAATGATTATCCAGCACCGTGACAGTGGGCGTGGAAATGATGTTGACCAGAGATTTGTCGGCGAGCGCATTGATAACCGACCTCAGCTCACCTGCCGAGTTGTAAACGGAATAGGCCAGGCCGGAAACCAGGCCGCCGGTTCCGGTGACGGGATTGACCTGGGCGCTGGGCACGGTGAGCGCACCAGACCCGCTCCAGCCGTTGCTGAAGCGATTGTTCAGGTACCACGCCAAGCCATAACTCAGTTCTTCGGTCAGGGTAATTTCAAGGATGCTGGCTTCGATGGCAACCTGGGTCGGCAGAATATCGAGCTGCAGCAATGCATTGGCGATGCGGCGGTATTCATTGCGCGATGAGTAGATCAACAGCGAATTGTTTTCCTCATCAGCGACAACCCTGATCTCACCGATATTGAAGCTGCTCGTGCCGCCACCCGAACGGGTGGACGTGCTGAGAGTGCCAGTGGTGGATTGGGTTCCGCCATCCTCTCCCACACGCGTGGGTGTCAGGCCCGGCGCCACACCAGTGGCACCACTGCCACCAGAACTTGTGCCACCACCACTGCCGCCATAGACGCTGCTGATGAGTTTGGCCAGATGGCTGGCTGAGGTATTTTGTACGGAATAAACAAAAAGCCGCCGCTCATTCAGATCATCCGGTTCCTGGTCGATGCGGTCGACCCACTGCCGCACCGTATCGAGATAATGCGCGCGCGGGGTGATGATCATCAGGCTGTTCAGCCTTTCCATGGGAATGATGCGCACAAGGTGCGAGATACTGCTGTCGCCGCCCAGGGCTGTCTCCAGCATTGCGCGCAATGCGCCTTCCGCTTCGGCAGGCGAGCTTTCCTTCAACGGGAAAATGCCGACGGACATGCCTTTGAGCATATCAACATCGAACGTGGAAATAATATCCAGCCAGCCATCCAGCTGATTGCGGCGGCCACCCAGCACCAGCAGATTGCGCACCGCATCTACCCGCACAAACGCTTTTTCATCCGCTACCGGCCGCAGGATCTCGGCCATCTCGACGGCGCCGATATACGTCAGCGGCACGATGATATTGGCGTAGCCCGGACCCCGGGTGGCCGGGTGTGAGAATTCCGGCCGCAACTGGGACATCGCTGGCGAGGCGCTGACGATATAGCGGTTTTGCTTGTCGTGAAGGATATAGGCGTTGTTGGCCTGCAAAAGGGATTCGAGGATTGCCAGCAACTGATCGCGCGGCACCGGGGTGCGGGTGCGCAGGGTCACTTCACCATCGATCGGATGCTCGATGATGTAATCCAGGCCGAGGATATCGCCCAGAACGGCATGGACCACCTCGACCAATGGCGCCTGCTCAAAATTGAGGGCCACGTCATCTCCCAACAACTGCACAGTTTCCCGGCGGGTCGGCATTCGGATCGTCTGGTCACTGCCTTTGAGGAGCGTCGGCGCCGGCCGCTCGAGTCTGAACGATTCCGCTGCAAGGGGGGTGTCTTTACCTGAAGCGGGCTGGGAGGGCGGCTGTGGCTTTTGTTCATTCAGCTGACCACAGCCCGCAAGCAGCGCCATAAGCAGAAAGCCATAAAAAAAGTTATGTTTCATAGGCATCTCAAGTGGCATTGAAACTTATTGCGTGGTTTCGGATTTGACCGCTGCAGGTGCTTGTCGGGGCCGGGACGGGGACGTTGCAGTGTACTTAGGTAGGAGTGCATGTTCAAGTTGAAGACTGCGTTGCTCCTGTTCACCCCGGGCGAACACGGCACTGTTGGCATCGAGCGAGACCAGGGTCCAGCCCAGGAGTTCCTCCTTGAGCCGCACCCGGATACGCTCTTCCCCCACGGTAACGATCACCCCGGAGTTGTCGCCAGCGAAATAAACGCCCTCCAGTTTGACCTGGCTGAACTCATCGCGGCGATTACGCCCCGCAGGCTCCTGGGAAACCTCCGCAACCTGCTCAGCCGCTGGACGCCGTGAAATCCAGAAGAGGGGGCGCTCAGCCAATCCCTCATGGTGTTCCTCATCGCCATCGGACCCGGCGTCATCCGCAACGACATAATCGCGCACAAGTGATTGCCTGTCGGGGATGACCAGCTCCTGGGCGCGCAACGCATTGGGATCGGGCAGCACAACCGGGGCGGGTGGCATTCTCAATACCCATATCCAGCCAACCAGCAACAGCAGCAGCAACAGCCCCGTCAGCACAGCCGCAATCACCTGCATCCAGCGTTCGGGACCCAGGTCCTTTGTTACATCTTTTAACAAAGACAGGTTCATGGCACCGACCTCAAGGCTGTGACCCTCAACCGAAGATTGACGATCTGGCTATCATCACCGCGGCGGCGCGACCGGAGCGGTTGAAGGTTTACCGAGTCGACAATCACCAGAGGACGCAGCTCACCCAGGGCCAGCAGACCAGCCTCCAGCGCTTCCATGGAACCGCTGGCGGATACATCCAACTGGATGCGGGTAAAAAGCCTGTCCACCTGCGGGGGGAGGATCTGACTGCCGGCAACGCTTAATCCGGCGCCTTCCAGCGCCGTGCGCACATGCTGCTGCAACTGTGTGCCCGTCACGGCCGGGTCCGCATTCGCGGAGTAGACGAGCCCGGCCAGCTCTTGGGATACCCGCTGACTGGACTCGCTCAGGGCCTGCTCACTCTCGATCAGGCCATTGAGACGGGCGATGCGCGGAATCAGGTCCCAGGATTCCTGATGGTAGCCGCGATACTGGCCCCATAATGTCAAGGCCAGCCACAACCACAGCAACAGGATCAATCCCAGGGTAATCAGCGGTATCCACTGGGTCAGTGTCAGACGCGGCAATCTGATCATGGTTTTACCTCCGCGCGCAGGCCTATATCCAGCACAAAGCGCTCCTGCGTACTGCGCTGCTCACGACGAATGGCGGAGGGTGCGCGCACATCGACGTACCCCGGTTGTTCCGAGAGCAGCTGCATCAATTCGGCGGCATTGTCGGCCATACCATCTATCCGCAGCTTGTCACCCCTGAGATCGAAGGAGAGCAGCCACACACTGTCGTCCAGAAGATGGGTCAGCCTCACCAGTTCGACATAGGGATCGCCCGCCTGGACCAGCAGCCGCTGAATCTCCTGGATGCGCTCATTGCTCTCCGACAGCTGGTTGCGCAGCCGCACGGCCTCAGCTGATTGGCGCTGCACCCGGTTGAGTTCATCCTGGTAGTGTTCCGCCTGGATGCTGCGCAGTCCCACAGGCACCGCCAGCAGCAGGATCGACACAATCAGGCAATAGGCACCCCAGGCCAGCATTCGCCGCAGCCGGGCCTTGTAGCGCGTCTCCCGCTGCACCTCGCCAAATCCGGGAATGACGATATCCAGGCCTTCGACCCTGGCCCAGACTTCCAGGCCAGCCGCGGTTTCCGAATCCATATGGGCGTGCAGATAGGTCTGCACATCGCTGCGCGACACGATGACCACACACACACGCAACATGCCATCCAGGCGGCTGGCTATGCGCCATCCGTAACTGGTGTCATCCGGGGGATAGGGACTTTTTGCCCGCACTTCCAGCGCCAGGGCAGACTCCAGTTCAGCTTCCGCCTTTTCCGGCAGGTTCAGCCAGAACGACAGCACGCGCTCATCCGGCAGGCGCTGCGCCTCGGCCAGGACCTTCCCGCCCTGATGGAACCCCAGGACTTCGCTGGCAGCCTCCGCGGTATCACGCGGCGCATGAACAAGCACGGGCTCATCCAGCCAGACACGCAGGCGTGCGTCCTGTCCCCAGAAAACATCGCGCCAGGCGGACCGCCAGAGCCCGCCCACTGTCCGCAGGTCGAAGCCAAACAATACCCACTGATGACTGTCGATTCTCATCAAACCCTCAATCGTCAAACTCGATGCCGTTCACCCGGATGGGCGATTCAGACCGCAAAAAACGCCAGGGCAGGCCATCGCGCCCCTGGCTCACCGTATCCACCCAGCGCCGGTAAAGCATCGCCCGGCCATCCGGCTGGGCCACACGGACATCAATACGCAGGATGGTATTACCGCCCTGCCCCAGGTAATCAGGCGTCATACCCGGGTAGCCATGGATATGCGCCATGGGGTCCTCCCGCCGATCGGCCACGAAACGGCCAACAAGCTCCTGATCCCCGCGGGAAAGCACCTGAAGCACCGATGCGGGGGCCGACAACAAATTGATGCCCACGGGCGCTCCCGTGTAAAACGCATGGATACTTGGCCTGATGAGCTCGAGTATTTCACGCGTCATGCCCGGCACCAGCAGGAGGTCCTCCACGACCTGAAACTGGCCACCACGGACAGGTGGAGCATCCGGCTCGACCACTGGTGGCATTCTCCAGATCGTGATCTGCTCCACCAGCGCCAGGGCATCGGCTTCGGACAACCCGGCGCCGTGGTGCAACAAATCCAGCCAAAGCCCCTCATTGGCAGCATTGATATCAATCAGCCCCACCGCCGGCTGCACCCTGACCATCACATCCTGCCCGGCAAAATGATACGCCCGGGTCAAGGCCATGCCGGCAACATATTCTCCCCTGCGCTGCAATTCCAGCAGATCGCGCACCATGATACGCGCCATGCCATCACCCAGGGCGACGACCTGCGCCGTCCGGGATTGCATCTGGGCCAATTGCATGTCGGTGCGCGCCAACAGGGCCATGGTGCCCGCCATCAAGGCCAGGGCGGCCACCATCCACACCAGCAACGCCAATGCCACGCCCCTCTGGCGCTTACTGTGTCGGCATCTGGGCATCATTGAATCTCACGATCAAATCCGGCCAGTAACGCCCATCGGCCACGATTGTCAGGCGCAGGCTATCAGGCATGGCACCCGGCTCCCTCCAATCGGAGAGCCACTCCTCCCCGGGGGCCTGGCGGTAGGCCAGCTCAAAACCATTCAAGGCCTCGAGCAGGGTATACGTCGGATATTCGGACCACTGCGGCTCCTGGCTGCCCAGATAAGGCGCGAATCCCAAGGTGAGGCTTTCATCGTCCGCAACCAGCCTGAACACGGTCAGCCCGCCAATATGACGCGACGCACTGAAAGGTGCTACCCATACCAGCTGACGCTCATCGCCATAAAAGTAGATATTGGCGCCCCGTTCAGGATCGAAACGCTGCAAAGGCTGCGCATCCGTCAGTATCCGCCGCAGGAATCCGCTCACCTGGCGCACCGACTGGGTACGGCTCGATACCTCATCGAGGCGCTCCTGCGTGCGCCCGAATGTACGCAACGCGGTGAGTGTCCCCAACACGATCAGCGAGAGGATGGTGATCGCCACCACCACTTCCACCAGGGTGAATCCGCCAGTCTTTCGAATCATCATGGCAGCGGCATCCCCGCAACCACCGAATGCAGATCGTAATGTCGTTCGCGCGTTCCCGCTCCCCAGCTGACCCTGACATGCAACGTCATAAGCCGTGCCAACGGCGGATCCGCTTCATGAGGCAGGGGCTGTGCCAGCACCTGCCAGCGATAGGTCTCTCCCGATTCCCCCTGCACATCAATGCCAGCGTCAGGTACCAGGGCGTATTCCGCCAGCAGTGACTCGGCAATGTTCACCGCGTAGGCATACTGCTCCGCGGTCTGCACACTGCGGGAAGAGCCTCCCACCGCCTGGTACAACACCCCGAGGGACAGTCCCATGATGGCAATGGCCACTACCATTTCCAACAGGGAAAAGCCCCGCTGACGAGTGCCGGTCATCATGGCAATCCCCCCAGCGGCTGCTGTTTGACATCACCCAACAGCCAATCGACTTCCAGCATCACACCGCCACCGGAAGCCCGTATCACCTCGATGCTCCCGCCACTGGCGCTGCCATCCGGATAAAAACGGATCACGCCCAAGCGAGAATCCTCGCTCAGCTCCCGAGCGGCCACCATGGACAAGGTCAAGGAGCCCGGCAATGCTTTCCAGTTGTGCCTGCCTACACGAAAACGGCGGGCTTCGGGCTCCAGTTCCATATCCACCGGCTGGCCCTGCTGAATGGCACTGAAACGTGCCGCCGCCAGCCCGGAAACCAGGTCGCCAACGGCCGAGCGGTATTTCATGGTGTCGTTCAGGCGAGCCGCCATAGGTGCGGCAAGCCCCACCAGGATCGCGGCTATGGCCAGGGCCACTATCAGTTCCAATAAAGAAAAGCCAGCCACAGAGGGCCGGCCCTTCATAGACGCTGAAGCGCAGGACACGGAACGCTTAGTTCCAGTTACCCACATCGGCGTTTTCACCTTCTCCACCAGGCGAACCATCGGCACCCAGGGAATAGATATCTATTTCACCACGCTCACCCGGATAGCGGTAAAGGTAGGAACGGTTCCAGGGATCCTGTGGAATGTTGTTGCCGCGCAGATAGGGACCATTCCAACCCACGAGATTGCCGGGTTGACGAACCAGCGCCTCCAATCCCTCATCGGTCGACGGGAAGCGGCCCACATCCAGTTTGAACACCTCCAGCGCCTGTTCGAAATCACGGATCTGCACCTGGGCCGCCTTGGTTTTGGCCCCGCCCAATTGATTGAGCACCCGGGGACCCACCAGGCCGGCCAGCATGCCGATAATGGCCAGTACAACCAGCAGCTCCACCAGGGTAAAACCCCGGTGTGTTTTTTGTCTCAATGTCATCAACACGGAAAACCTCATTTGCCTTGTGTCCGCCGCCGGATCAAGCGGCCAGATCATTAACGGAAAGAATCCCCATCAGGATGGCGATGATAATCACCCCGATGATTGCAGCCATACCCAGAATCAACACCGGCTCCAGCAAGGTCAGTGCGCGCTTCACTTCCGCCTGGACCTCGTCATCATACACCCTGGCCAATTCCAGCATCATATTATCCAGGCTGCCGGACTCCTCACCGACGCGCACCATCTGAATCACCATGGGCGAGAAGGCACCCGCGTCGGCAAGCGCCTGGGACATGCGCCCTCCCTGCTTGACCGCTGGCGCCAGCCCTTCGAATGAACGGCGGACTGCGGAATTATCCACGGTATCCACGGCAATGGCCAAAGACTGGAGCAAAGACACCCCATTACCAATCAGGGTTCCCAGCGTACGGGAGAATCGCCCCACTTCATACTTGAAAATCACACCGCCCAATACCGGCAACCGCAACAACCGCTGGTCCAGCCACGACCTGCCTTCGGGCGTGCGCAACCAGCGTCGCGTCACCAGGACAGCCGCAACGAGCAACAGCGCCAGCAACCAGCCCCAGCTTTTAAGTAGCTCCCCAGCCGCAATGACACCCTGCGTCAACAGCGGGAGCGCGTCCCCCATGTCGGCAAAGAGTGCCTCGAACTGCGGCACCACAAAACCCAGCATGAGCACCACTGACAGACAGGCTACCACCGCCAGTATGGCCGGATAGATCAACGCCGAAATGACACTGGCACGCACGGCTTTGGCACGGTCCAGATATTCCGCCAGGCGGGCCAGCACCTCCGCCAGATGACCGCTGGCCTCGCCGGAGCGGACCATGTTGATATAGAAATTGCCAAACACATTGGGATGAGCCTGCATGGCCTGGCTCAATCCCTTTCCACCCTTGACCGTTTTCAGTAGGTCTTCCAGCAAGGACTTCATGCCAGGGTGGACGCTCATGTCGATCAATACCTTCAAGCCCCTGTCCAGCGGCAATCCGGCACGGAGCAGCACGGCCAGTTCCTTGGTCAGGGACAGTACCTGGTCACGATTGGGAGGCTTGGCGCCAACAGCAGTATCGGCGGAGGATGTGGCTCCGGTAGCGGGGTGCAGTTGGATCAACGTCAACCCCTGCCCGCGCAGCTGGCGCGATGCACCCTCGAGGTTGTCAGCCTTCACCTGGCCGCTGGTAATGGCTCCGTCACGGCGGGCCGCCTTGTAATAGAACTCGGCCATTTATTCCTCGGACTGGTCCTGGGTGACGCGCAGCAGCTCCTCAAGGGAGGTCTCGCCGGACACCACCTTGCGCAACCCGTCTTCGTAGAGCGTGAACATTCCCTGCTGGCGCGCCAGGGTGTGCAGACCCGTGGCGTCCGCGCCATCGAGGATGGCCTTGGTCATCCGGGCGTCCATGGCAAAAAGCTCATGGATGGCGGTACGGCCGCGATAGCCGGTTTGCTTGCAGACCGTGCACCCCCTGGCCTTGAAGATGCGCGTCTGGCCAGGCGGCAGAAACGATTGCAGGCCGGCTTCGGCAATCGCCTTGGGTGTCAATTCCACCGGCTCACGGCACGCCTGGCAAAGACGGCGCACCAGCCGCTGGGCAAGCACACCATTGACCGAGGATGTAATCAGGTAACGCTCGATACCCATGTCTTCCAGGCGTGTGATGGCACCGGCAGCCGTATTGGTGTGCAGCGTGGACAACACCAGGTGGCCCGTGAGCGCCGACTGCACGGCGATTTGGGCGGTTTCGCCGTCGCGCATCTCACCGATCATGATGATGTCCGGGTCCTGACGCAGGATGGCGCGCAGCGCCCGCGCAAAATTGAGCTCTATCTGGGGCTGGACCTGGATCTGGTTGACGCCATCAAGCTGGTATTCCACCGGGTCTTCGACCGTGATGATCTTGAGTGCCTCAGCATCGAGTGTTGCCAGGGAGGCATAGAGTGTCGTGGTCTTACCAGACCCCGTAGGTCCGGTCAGCAGCAATACGCCATGGGGACGGTTGAGCAGCTCCTTGTAACGCACCAGGGTATCGGACGCAAAGCCCATGGCTTCCAGGCTCAACTGGATGCTTTCCCGGTCCAGCACCCGCATGACGATACTTTCGCCGTGAACGGTGGGCACGGTTGAAACCCGCAGATCCAGCTCATGGCCCTTCACCCGTGTCATGATGCGCCCGTCCTGTGGCAGGCGGCGCTCGGCAATGTTCATCTGCGCCAGCAGCTTGATACGGGAGGCTATGGCTGGCGCCAGGCTGGGTGCTGGCGGATCAGGCATTTCCTGAATCACACCATCCACCCGGTAGCGCAAATGGAGGCCATCATCAAAAGGTTCGATATGGATATCCGACGCCGCAAGATCCAGGGCCCGGTGGATAATCTGATTGACAAGGCGAATCACCGGAGCCTCGCTGGCCAGGTCTTTGAGGTGCTCCACGAAATCCTGATCGCCGGCAAAAGCATCCTCACTCAAGACGTCGCCGTCTTCCGTCTCCACCTGCCCTTCATACTTGCGCAAGGCAGCGGCTATATCGGCCTCCAGCCCCAGGGCCATAGTGATACGCTTTCCGCTCGCAAGCCCCAGGGCTTTGACCAGGAAAGGGTCCTGTGGCACCACAGCGGCACAACGCAATCCCTCACCGGAATCAGCGATAGGCACGAGACTGTTACTCAACAGGAATTCAAGCGAAAGGCCGTGCAGCGACACAGGCTCCTCAGGGTATTCGGCTGTACCGGCCAGAGGGATATCCAGCAACTGACTCAAGGCCTGACAAACATCCGCCTCGGATACCAACCCCAGGCGTACCAGCACCTGCCCCAGGAGTCCGCCCATTTCTCCCTGCGCCATAAGCGCCCGCTCCAGATCGCGGGAGCTGATTTTATTCTGCTGAACCAGGTATTCGCCGAGCATCATGAGGGCATCTCTCATACAGAGGCATTAACGCCACGCGCCGGGCATAATACCCGGCACAGGCGCTGGAACCAATGACTTTGGCTTGGAGGAATCAGTTCCTGATCAGGAATCCACCAGGTGCAAAGGTAAAGCCGAATTTTGCTTCCCGCTCCTGGTCCTGTCGATAATCTTCCGGATAACGCTGCTGATACTCTGCGATCGCCTCGAAAGGCCCCTCACCCCAGCCGGGAAGCACGGGATTGCCATTGATATTGCCATCTTCCACAACCAGGTAGTCTCCGGATTGGGTGAGTGGCCGCAGCAGCTCCATTTCCGCAAGCACATGGCTCTTGGCGTGATCGCTGTCCAAAATAAAAAAGACAGGGCCGGGATAGGTTTTGCGCAAATGACTGATGGCTACAGCAACGGAAGAATGAGTCGATGAACTCGTCATCAATTGGATGGCAGAATCGGCGAAGACCTGCGGATAAACCTCTTCGTGAGATATATCCACCGACAGCACTCTAAGGGCGGGATTGATAGCCCGCCCAACGAGGCTGAAGTAAAGCGCGGAACCGCCATAGCGAGTACCGAACTCAACAATCAGCGAGGGCCTGAGCTGCGCGAGAATTTCCTGGTAATTCCACATGTCCGATACGGACTTGTAGCAGGGAACTCCCAGAAACTTCACACCCATCCAGACATGGGTGTCGTAATACCACTGGTGATAGGCTTGCATCTGGGAGTTCATGCGTCTTCAGCTGTTCAGGAGCCGATCATCGGCTTCACTCATTCTCTTTGGCTTTCTCACCAGCAACAAAATGCTCAATGACATCTTTATTAATTTGAACACCATGCAGAGAGCGTGTTTCCGTCAACAGCTGCTCCCTGGCTTTCGCCGCAATGCTACTGTGCAGACCACGAATAATAGACTCCCTGGCCTGCTCATAAGAGCGGCGCCCGGCAGGTGTTGCCTTGTTGAGCTTGATCAAATGAAATCCAAATTCCGTCTCGACAGGCTCGCTGATACTGCCAGGCTCTTTCATGCTAAAAGCAGCGTCTGCAAAAGGTTTTACCATCCTGCTGGCAACAAAGACACCCAACTCGCCCCGATTCTGTTCAACGGAAGGATCATCAGAATATTTCACCGCCAGCTCATTGAAATCCTCGCCAGCCAAGGCCCTCTGACGCAGAGAATTAGCCAGGGTGAGCGCTTCATCGCGGGAACGGCTACGGGTATTGATAAGAATATGAGCCGCATCCACATTTGCCTGAGTCGCATGTCTACCAGGCTCTGCAATATAAGCCTCTCTTGCCTGCGCCTCCCAATCCACCTTAGCCAAGGCATTCTGTACCGCTTGGGATTGTGCCAGATCCGCCAGCCAGCTTTGGCGCTGGAACTCCGACTGCCAACGCAGCTGTTGCTCATCAGGACTTTCAGCCAGGGCGGCTAACGATCGAATGGAAATAATATTTTCAACAACCTGCAACATCTTCTCTTCAGAACTCAGATATTCCGCTTGCCGATCACGCGGCACACGAAATGCAATGTAGCGCTTTACATCTTCCTGAGTAACTTCAACGTCTTTATATTTTGCAACCAATTTACCTTCCTTGGACTCACCAGCCCAGGAAGATGAAAACATAAGGATAACAATTACAAATATTGAGGTGCTTGCAAACTGCTTCATCACTTTTCCTATGCTCACAAAGACAAAAGGCACAAATCATTGATTTGTGCCTGATGCAAACAAAAAGTTCTATTTAATTAGGCAAATTGTTGGTTATATGCTGAAGAAGCGCATTACATCCCGCCGTGACAGAACAGCTATTATCGACGTTTTGCACGTTGATGTAGTAAGTCTTGCTTGTCTCCAGAGGACAGCGCCAAGCAGTATTGCCATTCTGAGCCCAATACAAACTTGTGGTCAGGGCTGAAGTCTTCTTACAGACTGGCGCAATAGCATCGCCACCCGGGCACTCGGATATCCATATATCCTTTCTCACCTTGCTGGTGTTTACCAAGAATGCCAGACTCAACTGGCCTTCATACTGAGGATTCGCCGTAGTGGTGATTTCATATGAATGTATATTTCTTTGGGACAGATAGAGTGTCCAACCTGGTGTAGCAACCGGCCAGTTATAAACTGGATTGGTTGCCAACAAGACATTATTGGGCCTTTCCGGACAATTGTTACTACCACCGCCGACACTGCTTGATGAACTGCTGCTTGTTGAACTGCTGGAGGATGAGCCAGAACCTGGATTACTGCTGCTGCTCCCGACACTACCTGTACCAACACAACGACCATCCTGAACAGTTGTGGTCGCCGAGTCACAAAGAAGCGCCAAATTAGGCAAACACGACCCCGAATCGACATCCAACGTAGTGTTGGCACCACATGCCACACTACCATCCGATCCGGGCAGGTATCCACTTATATAGTTGGCATCCTGAATGATGATCTCACCCTGGTCATTTACATTCAGGTTCGTAAAGTTATAGATAACCGGCGCAGGCGTTTGCCCGCCGACATCCTGGAATCTCAATTCTACTTGCCCCGCGATAGCTCCGGCACAAAAAGACGCAAGCCCCAGCCCTATGGCTAGCTTAGTTAATTGTTTCATATTACCCTCATAAACTCAGATTGATGGGCATCTATTATCTGGAATATGTGCCCGCTGGCAATTATTAGGCGCCAAAAAGCCGTGAATGTCAAACGCGGGTACATTTTGTTACAGATCTTGTGATTTTCATCAACCCAAAAAAAACGCGACCCGAAGGTCGCGTTTTTCATCAAACCCCTAAGGATTAGGGAGTACCACGCAGCTGACGAGTAGCTTTGTGGCTGATCAGGCCGCTGTAATACACAGTAGCGTTGTCACCAGCACTGTCAGTGAACGACAGAGAAGAGTTGGTGTACTTCTGCACTGCGAAACCGATAACCGGCAGACCAACCAGTTCGGTACCATCATCAGCTTCCAGGATACGCTCATTAGCCGGAGAAGCGTTGTCCTGAGCAAAGCTCAGGCGAGCCCAACCGTTGTTGTAAGCAACTTGGAAACCAGACTGAATGGCACGAGTCGGGTAGAGCGCAGACACGAAGGTCTCACCATCGATCTCCAACAGAGTATTACGAGTAGTAGCATCCAACGCCGGCACACCACTCAGATCCACATCCGGACGGAAGAAGGAGATCACGTTCACTTCGTTACACAGAGTGAAACCAGTGGTTATAACACCTTCCGGGATCGGGCTTGGAGAGAAGTCGATGTCGCCAGGAACAACTGGATCAGTAGGCTGCTGCTCTTCACGGTCCCAGAACGTGATCTGAACTTCTTCACACGCAACACCTGGTGTTCTCCAGTTATTCAGGAACGGCGGAATAACGTCGAGCGGATCAGAGAAGTTGACGTATTCATGCTTGGTTGGGAAAGTGATAACCCAATCGGTAGCAGCATCAAGACCTGGCTCCAACACATAATCGTTGGCGATAGTGTCATGCATCAACACGGCAGAAACCGCATCCAGACCGCCCTGACCAGAAGCATAGGTCAGAGTAGAAATGGTGTTGCCTTCGATGATATCTGCAGAAGGAATACCCTGACCCAGGTTAGGCAGAATACTACCCGGACGAGCGTGCAGAATAGTAGCGGCGAAGTTATCAATAGCAACCGCATCATAAGTTGCATTGGTACCTTCAGTCGGGTTGATGACTACACCGTAACCGTAGAGACCACCAGCCAGATCAGCATCAAAAATCAGGTTGCGAGTAGGATCTGACCAGTTACCCACTACGTTACCGCTACCAACAGGGTTTTCTTCCCATGCAGCACGCAGCAGAGTACAGTTAGCCGGTACACCTGAAGAGTTATGGGTAGCCGCAGCTTCAGCGCCAAAAGCACCTGTAGCCTGGTCATCAAGAATACCCATCTCAATGATTTCTACGTGGCCTTGACGGGTACGGTTCAGGTCAGCTGGACCGCCGTCAGCATTCTGGTTGGCTGAGTTGAAGTTAGTGTAACCGAGGTTACGGAACTGAACGCCAGCTGCCGGGATGGCAGGAGCGGTACAGGAAGTATCACCGGTTCTCAGCAGAACACCGTCGCCAGCTGCGTTGGTGGTCAATACCGCCGACCAGTGGTCGTAGGGGGACAGGTAAAGGTTAAAGTCCAGAACCTCTTGAGAGTTCAGAGCTTCCAGGAAGCGAACCTTAACAGCCTTGACGTAGTCAGTCGTGTTTACAACAGTGATGTAGGTATCCTGGCCGCCTTCAACAGTGTAGAAGGGGTACAGGAGAACCTCACCCAGACCGTCAGAGTTCACATGCACTGCCTGGGCGGTACCTGCTGCACCAGCCAGTCCCGCCAGCATCGCCAAAGGTAGAAGTTTTTTCTTCATTATCTAGCTCCTAGATTTACAAGATTTACAAGTTTCATTCTGCTTTCTGCAGTGGGTTGCACAATGCAGCCTGGTTGACCGATTTAACTACCAGCACAAGACTGGCAAATGCTCGACGCCCGACGAACACTCAATCGTGCGGCTAAACTAACACACCGCAACAACCTAGACAACACCCAATATAACGCAATCCACAGTTATTGTTAAAGGGGTGAGCGATTTCCCATATAAGCTCAAAGTACGGGCTTTTGCCATATCAAGCGCCACCCGGTCCAGCATCTTACTAGCAGTTTTAGGGCCAAGATGCAGCCAGGCAAAAACGGCCTAACACTGCCCTTCAACCCCACATAAATGTAAGCTTTCGACCAAAATTGTCAGCATGCGGCATTTTTTGGCCTCCTTTGCCTGTGCCAAAACAAAGAGCTGCACACGACCCATGCTCCAAAACGGACACTCGCCTGTCCCGAAACCCAGCCTGAGGTCCTGTACCATTGATTGCCTAGGTATCATCGCCCTCAGCAATTTCCACCAGGAAAGGCCGGCGTACCTTCAAGGTGCCACCATAAGTCATCACAAAGGCTATTTCCAGCTCCAGCCATGAGGCGGAGGCGGAATCAGGTACGTCAAAATCAATGGAATAGCGCAGCCAGGGGGAATTTAGGCCTGTCAGGTTCATCGGCTCCGTATGATCATAGAGGATGGTTCGCCCAAAACCTCCCGCAGCAATACCCGTCAGCAACACGTTCAGCCCCGCTGCCTGAAAGGGGGGACCATATTCATCCGTAAAATCAGCCTGCAATTCTGCCGACAACCTGAGACGCTTACCCTGCAACGGAACGGTAGCCCTGCTGCGAAAGACCTGTTTCAAGACTCCCCAAGGCTCCTCATTTATCCTCGTGATGCTGGCGACACCATTTTCAACATCCACTCTATAAGACGGCGCCCCGGTATGCTGCATCAGCGCCCATGAATCCAACCGGCCATTAGGCAAGCTTTCGAAATCCGGATTGATCAACAGGTTGCCGGCTGGATGTTCATAGACATCTTCCTGCTCCTGGGGTGGCGGCGTTACCGGACCCGTATCCTGGCGGGACTTGCTGTCATCACAGGCAAGCAGCATGCATCCAAACAGAAAAACCCATACCCCACGAATCATAAAAGCCCCTTATCCCATCATCACCCGAACACTCGTCGGGGAGTGTATATTCAGCCATCTGAAAGCTCAAATATCCTGTATATTGCCGGGCAACATCCAATTGCCTTAGTAATAACAGGGAATTATTCCCCCCTATGATGAAGACCGGACGATTGACCCACGCCCAACAACAGGCCAATGAGCTGTTTCACCAATCCTCCCGCAATCCAGCCCCCTCCATAGGTGTCTTGTTGGTCAACCTGGGCACCCCGGAAGAGCCCAGCGTCCCGGCGGTCAGGCGTTATCTGGCCGAATTCCTGTCCGACCCCAGGGTCATCGAGATTCCCCGCCTGGCCTGGAAAGCAATTCTTCACGGCATCGTCCTGAGGGTGCGGCCACGCAAGTCGGCGGCGCTCTACCAGAGTATCTGGACGCCGGATGGCTCCCCGTTGCTGGTTATCAGCCAACAGCAACAGGCCGCCCTCCAAAAGACCCTGGGAGAAAATATCAGCGTCAGGCTGGCGATGCGCTATGGCAACCCGTCGATTGCCGATGGACTGGAATCCTTACGGGGCGAAGGTATGCGAAGGCTTTTGGTATTGCCTCTTTATCCCCAATACGCGGCTTCCACAACGGGATCCGTGTTTGATGCCGTCGCACGGGAGCTGATGCGCTGGCGCTGGGTGCCTCAACTGGATTTTGTGAACTACTACTGCGACCACCCACTATATATAGAAGCACTGGCACAAAGCCTGAGGGAATACATCGCCGACAAGGGGATGCCCCAGAAGTTTATCTTCTCCTATCACGGTATGCCCAAACGCAACCTGGACCTGGGAGATCCCTACTATTGCTTCTGTATCAAAACCACCCGGCTGGTGGCCGAAAGGCTGGGATTGCAGGAAGATCAGTACCTGTCCTGTTTCCAGTCACGCTTCGGCTATGCGGAATGGCTCAAACCCTATACCGACAAGACTTTGAGTGAACTCCCTAAAGCCGGCATCAAACGGGTGGCGATTCTGGCGCCCGCCTTCAGCGCAGACTGTCTGGAGACCCTGGAAGAGTTGGCAGTACAGAATAAAGCACTTTTTTTACAGAAGGGCGGGGAGAGTTACGACTATATTCCCGCCCTTAATGACAGGAATGATCACATCCAGGCCTTGGCAGCCATCATTGGCGATGTTCTCGGGCAGGACGCCAGCGCATCAGCGGGTTTTCCACCCAGCGGAAACTCAACTCCGCGAGAAGCACCGTAACAAGAATGCAGACAAACAATCCCAGAAGGCTGTAGATGGGTCCGACCCAGCCCTGAGGCCATATGCCGCCCAGTACCCGCAAGACCGGAAAGTGCCACAGGTAAAGGCCGAAACTGATCTCACCCAGCCTCACCAATAGACGATTACCCAGCCAACCACTCAACACAAGCGGCTGGGACAGCAGCCAGACCAGGGCAGACACCAGGACAGCAGCAGCCAGGGGCCAGACAATCAGCAGCCAGTCGCCAGACCAGTAGCTGTCCAGCCTGAAAGCCAGGAACACCAGGCTCAGATACAGTAAACCCGCCACCACTATCACGCCGAGATTGCCCAGGGCCGCGCTACGCACAGCGGGCAAAAAGGCCAGGGCAAAACCCGCACAGAAGTACACCAGGCTGCCGGGCAGCGCATCCAGATACACCTGATATGGCGCCAAACCGGGTTCATCAATCCAGGCGATGACACCCAGCCGCCAGGCGATGCTCACCAGGGCACCACCCAGCAATACCCAGCCCCAGGCGGTGACCCTTTGCAGAGCGACAAGGGCAGGCAGCAAGAGGTAGAACGCCAGCTCTACCGGCAGTGTCCACCAGACGCCGTTGAGAGGCTGCACAAACAACGGCGGCAAATGCAGGTAGAGCACGCCGTTCGCCAGCAGACTGCCCCAGGATCCCGCATCAGGCAATCCGGGGAGGTACCCTGCCAGACTTACCAGCAATATCAGCTGCACCCAGACAGCGGGATAGATACGCAGGAAACGACGACGCCAGAAACCGGCTACCGACGCAACATTCAAAGGGCGATCACGCCACTGCCGAGTCAACAAATACCCGGACAACACAAAGAACAAGGGAACACCCATCCAGCCGAATCCAATAGCCAGAGAAAGGTGCCAGAAAAAACCAAAGGTTTCGGTATTGGCATGCAGCTGGGCATGCACCGGAAAGAACTGCGCCCAATGAAACAGGAGCACGCCACATGCGGCGAGCGCGCGGAGACCATGCAGTCGCGGATTAAATTCCATTGCGCAGTTTATCTGTATTTATTTTACGGATCATTCCGACACCGGCATGCGAAGCACCAGCCGATCCAGGATATATACGCGCCAATCCTGGACGCTCCTGGCCAAGCGACCTGGCCTCTATCGGGAAGGCTCGCTGAAAACACTGAGGTGATTCTCCCGCAGATAGCCTATTGCCGTCTCACAACGGCCAGGCTCGCAGCCAACGATATACCGCTGCAACTCCTGGGCATCAACAGGCTCATTCAGCAACACATTGCGAGCACTATCAAAATAGTGTTTAACGTGTACCACCCGCTGATGCTGCGCATGGCTGACATACAGGAAAATCGTCATCATAAGGAGCAATATCGCGAGAGTCACCTTCAAAACACGGGCACCTACCACAAGCGACAGTGCAAAACCAACCCCCAGATAATAGGTTGTGAACTGCCGGACAAAGCGGCGTGTGCCATCAAAAAACTCAGCTCCGCCATCAAGGTAGCGCGAAACGAAAATACACGCCCATGCCACCAACCCAAACAGCACTAGCAGTACTGGTATGTAACTTATGCGCCAGGCCTCCGCGCGCCAGTACAGCCATAGTGCAGCCAGGGTAATGGCCACCCCCAAAAGCCCTGTCAGGGTTCTCCACGCGAGGACCTGGTCGCCAAACAACGCAGACTCACCAAAAACCGTCTTGTCCGCCAAGGGCAAGGAAAAGGTGCTCAACAGAGAGTAGGGGATAGCCCAAGGGTCCCGCAACAACGCGGACAGTGCCGCCGACAAGGGCTGGACACCCGACACACCCTTGCCCAACAGCAGATACTGAATCAGCAGGAGCGCACCAAAAGTCCCCCACAGCAGGATCGACTTGATCCACGGCTGCTGGCGGAAGACATTGAGCACCAGCGCCCAGGCAAGCACTGTCAATACCGCGATCAGGCCGATCGCATCCGCAAACAGCACGGAAAAGGCAAACGCGGCCAGGAAATAGCGAAATCTGATTCCACCGCGAAGCTGAAGGTCATACAGACACAAGAGCCCCAGGGCAATCAGGAAATAAACATATTCGAACATCACCAGCAGCCAGGGGAAATCTGACAGGGGTGAGAAATAAGCTATCGTGACCAGCAATAACGCAAGGTATCGCTGCAAATCGAGCTGATGGTTATGGAGCGCCAGGTAGTAGCGCACCAGCATGACCCAGGTCAATACATAAGCCACCAACCCTATGTAGGCCAGGTAGGCAAAATCCATGTTCAACCAGTTGTGAATACCCAGTATGGATAGCAGCGTGAAGTAGTGCGAATGGGATAAAAAAGCGTATTCCCCGGTGATGAATTGCCAAAAACCGATCTCGCCCCGTTGATAGGGAATCAGCAGATCCCGCATCCAGCGCCACTCATCCGCGAGAGGCACATCATTTGTGACAGCGATAGCCTGGAACAGCGTCAATGCAGCCAAGCCCAGCGGCAGTATCCATATCAAACAAGACAACCATCCCTTCAAAGCAGGGCTTCCTATAAGCTTCGACATATATCCTCAAATCAACGAAAGACGGTGAACAACATCTGCAACGACAGGGCGACAAGAAGCAGGGCAAAAGCCTTTTTCAGGGTTTTTACCGGAAGGCGATGGGCAAGCCTGGCACCCATGGGCGCCGTTATGAAGCTGGCGGCGGCCATGACCAATACCGCCGGCCAGTATACAAAACCCAGGCTGTAATCCGGCAAGGAAGGCACTCCCCAGCCGTTGACGATATATCCCAGCGCTCCGGCCAGAGCAATGGGCAGACCTACCGCCGCGGATGTGCCTATGGCCACTTGCAGCCGCTGGTTACACCAGGTCAAAAAAGGCACGGTAAGCATGCCGCCGCCAATGGCGACCAGGGCTGAAATACCGCCAATACCGGCACCCACTCCCATCAGGCCGAACAGGCCAGGCAGGGTACGGCTGGGCTTGGGTCGGCGATCCAGCACCATCTGCACGGCAACAAAACCCATGAAGACTGAAAAGAAGATGGCCAGAGGCTCCATGGGTAGCCAGGCCACCAGGAAGGTCGCCAGGAAAGTACCCAATAGCACACCGGGCACCAGGCGCACGACCACCGACCAGAGCACAGCGCCATGGGCATGGTGAGCCATGAGGCTGGCACAGGCAGTAGGCACTATGGCGGCCATGGAGGTTCCCAGCGCCAGATGCATGAGGTAGTCGGGTGCAAAGCCCTGGCGGGCGAACAGCAAGGTGAGCGCGGGCACCATGACACCACCGCCACCGATGCCGAACAACCCGGCGAAAAAGCCGGTAACCGCACCCAGAAGCAGATAAGACAGAATCCAAGCATCCAACATAAGAAACTCGACAAGCCGGAAGATCAAGATACGTGCGATCGGATCAACATGATCCTGATGCGGGGAAGGGCTGGCAGGATAACATGGAAGCCGATGACGAGCCCACGTCATCGGCTATCAGGATAAGACGATTACTTGTTTGCGCGCTTGCGTTCGTTCTCAGTCAGCAGCTTTTTGCGCAGGCGGATGCTTTGCGGGGTGACCTCCACCAGTTCGTCATCCTCAATGAACTCCAGCGCCTGCTCCAGGGTGTGCTTGATGGGTGGCGTCAGCAGGATGGCATCATCCGAGCCAGAGGCGCGGATATTGGTGAGCTGCTTGGCCTTGGTGGGATTGACCACCAGGTCGTTGTTGCGCGAATGCAGGCCGACGATCTGGCCCTCGTAGACTTCCACACCGGGTCCGATGAAGAGGCGGCCGCGATCCTGCAGGGTATCCAGCGCATAGGCCAGGGTTTTGCCTTTTACCATGGACACCAGCACACCATTGGGGCGCTTGGCCACCTCACCATCCTTCACCGGACCATAATGATCGAAAATACTGGTCATGATACCGGAGCCCGATGTCATGGTGAGGAAGTTGCCCCGGAAGCCGATCAGGCCGCGTGAAGGCACCACGAATTCCAGCTTGATGCGGCCTTTGCCATCCGGCTCCATGTTGGTCAGCTCGCCCTTGCGCAGCCCCAATTCTTCCATCACCTTGCCCTGGTGCTGCTCTTCGACATCGATGACCACCTGTTCGTAGGGCTCGTGGATTTCACCGCCCACTTCTTTCTGGATAACTTCGGGGCGGGATACGCCCAGTTCGTAACCCTCGCGGCGCATGTTTTCAATCAGCACCGACAAGTGTAGTTCGCCGCGACCGGACACTTTGAATTTGTCCGCGGAATCACCCTGCTCCACGCGCAGGGCCACGTTGTGGATCAGCTCCTGGTCGAGACGATCCTTGATATTGCGGCTGGTGACATACTTGCCTTCCTTGCCCGCAAATGGCGAATCATTCACTTGGAAGGTCATGCTCACGGTGGGCTCGTCGATAGACAGCGCGGGCAGGGCCTCGATGGCTTCAGGGTTGCAGAGCGTATCGGAAATGCCGAGCTTGTCCACGCCGGTGATACAGACGATATCGCCGGCGTAGGCGATGTCGGTCTCCAGACGCTGTAAACCGTGGTAGCCCATGACCTGCAACACCTTGGCCTTGCGCTGTTCGCCACCCGGGGTCACCACCACGATCTGCTGGTTGGGCGAGAGGCTGCCGCGCGCGATGCGACCGATGCCGATGACCCCCACATAGCTGGAGTAGTCCAGGGCGGATATCTGCATCTGGAAGGGACCATCCAGATCGACCTTGGGCGGCTTCACCTTGTCGACGATCATCTGGAACAAGGGGGTCATATCGTCTTTGATATCGTCCGGATCCAGGCCGGCCACACCATTCAATGCCGAGGCGTAAATAACCGGGAAGTCCAATTGCTCCTCTGTCGCGCCCAGGCGGTCGAAGAGGTCGAACACCTGGTCGATCACCCACTCGGGACGCGCGCCGGGGCGGTCGATCTTGTTGATGACAACAATCGGATTCAGGCCCTGTTCGAACGCCTTCTGGGTCACAAAACGGGTCTGTGGCATGGGGCCGCTCACCGCATCCACGATCAGCAGCACCGAATCCACCATGGAGAGCACCCGCTCCACCTCGCCACCGAAGTCGGCGTGACCGGGGGTGTCGACGATATTGATACGGTAGTCATTCCAGCGGATGGCTGTGTTCTTGGCGAGAATGGTGATACCGCGCTCGCGCTCCTGGTCGTTGCTGTCCATGATCAGATCACCGGTATCATCCCGGCGGTCGAGGGTGCCGGATTGGCGCAGCAGCTGGTCAACCATCGAGGTTTTGCCGTGGTCAACGTGGGCGATGATGGCGATATTGCGCAGCTTCTGGATGGCGGATTGATCGATCACAATTGAGAGTCTCTTGGGGAGGAGGGGTTTAAAAGGGCGCGCATTATAACCGCCCAACCCTGACGCAGGAATGAAAATCGCAGCCAAATCGCGGCCTTTACACAGGATTCAGCGTCATTTACGGGGGTTTTTGCTGTACGGGACTCTGCAAGGCATGCCTCAGAATCCAAACATGGAGCCTCGCGCATCCTGCATCTGCTCGCCGTCTTTGGCGAATTGAAAACTGGCGATGGCCAGCTTGTGAGTGCGGGTAAAGCAGTTGATGTAGTGGCGCACCGGTGTGCCCTGACGAGCAGAGCTGGGGTAGATGTCAGCCTCCATGAAAATCTTGAACAGGCCCGCCTGCTGATCCAACCGCGAGGAATGCGTATCGATCACCAGGTTGCGGATACGGTCGCCAAAGACCTGGCCCGCCCGCTCCCTGCACATGACCTGTGCATCCGTCATGTTGGCATAGCGCCCGGATCCACCACTGCCATCCCCATCATCAGTACCGCTCAGTCCTCCACCGCTGATATGCACCCCAACACCGATGGACAACACAAGGATAGCGATAATGATCAATAGAAAGAGGATCTGCAGCTTTCGCGGCTCCGATGAGGCCATGATTCAGTTACCCGCGCCAGTGTTCATGGAGCCAGCATCAGGTCGACCGGCATCCTTCAGACTTGATACAAACAACGAGACAGAGGGCAATATAACACAGCCTCCAGATGCACTCGCGACGGAGGTCTGTGGAAGGATTTGCAGAAGTGGGCAAAACACCAGGCGATCCGAAGATCGCCCATGCCTTTACGCCTAAGGCAGATCAAACACCAGGGCCTTGACCGCGCCATCCCCTGCCGCCAATACCAATTCATCAATGCGTTCCACCCTGGCGCCATCACCGGGACCAAGGGTTTGGCCTTCGATATCCAACCCGCCCTCGATCACATGCACGTAGTATTTACGCGCCTGGTCGGCGGCAAGCCGGGCCTGGGTGGCTGGCTGCAACAGCAATTGATAGAGACGCGCGTCCTGCCGGATGACCAGACTGCCCTCGGCACCATCGGGACTGGCAACCAGTGTCAAACCCGGCTTGCGGCCAAAGTCCTTCTGCTGATAACCGGGCTGCTGGCCGTAAACATTCGGCTGAATCCATATTTGCAGAAAGTGCAGGGATTCCGAGGGTGACGGATTGAATTCACTGTGGCGAATACCGCTGCCCGCCGACATCAACTGGAACTCCCCCGCAGGCAGCGTGGCAACATTGCCCTCGCTGTCCTTGTGGGCGATGCTGCCATTCAGGACATAGCTGATGATCTCCATATCGCTGTGGCCATGAGTGGCAAAACCCGCTTCGGGAGCGACACGATCGTCGTTGATGACGCGCAGCGCGGAGTATCCCATCTGCTGCGGATCGTAATAGGCACCAAAGGAGAAGGTGTGGCGACTGTCGAGCCAACCGAAATTGGCCTGGCCCCGCTCCTGGCTGTGACGAATGCTGATCATGGTTACCTCCCACTGCATTGCACGGCGAGCGCCATTGCCCGCCGCGGTTCGTATTGCCTTATCTTTAGCTACGCCTTATCTGGCAATGATCCTGTCGATGCTGGCGCGGCCGCCGCCGGAAATGGCCAGGGATACCGCGCCAGCCAGCAAGGCCAGACCAAATTCATAACCGTTGTTGCTCATAAACAGGCCGTTGCCGATGTGAACCGAAAATATGGCAACCACCATGGTCACGGCGAGGACAACGGCGGCAGGGCGGGTCAGCAGGCCGAGGATCAACGCCAAACCGCCAAAAAATTCCGCCGCCCCCGCAAGAAACGCCATCAACACACCCGGCTCGAGCCCGATGGAAGCCATCCATTGACCAGTCCCTTGCAGCCCATAACCACCAAACCAGCCAAAAAGTTTCTGCGCGCCATGAGCGGCGAAGATGATGCCCAAAGGCAGGCGCAGGGCCAGGGCGGAAAAACTGTTGTTGGTGCTGAGAACACGATTGATCAGGCTCATGATGCTGACTCCAAAAAATTTGATGAGGGGTTCATTGACGGGGTTTGGCGCTCTACGCCTCACTTGTTGATTACTCTAGGCTTGTTGCTAGAGGGAAAAAAGCGGAAGATTTTGAGCTATTGATTCAATATTTTTGAAGTTTTTGGAGAAACCCGCCTATGCACCACGCCATCACCCTGGAAGCGTTGCGCGTACTGGATATGATCGACAAAAAAGGCAGCTTTGGCGCAGCTGCGGAGGCGTTGTTCAAGGTGCCCTCGGCCCTGACCTACACCGTGCAAAAGCTGGAGTCGGACCTGGGTATCAATCTTTTTGATCGCACCCGGCAGAAGGCACAGCTCACCACCGCCGGGCGCCTGCTGCTGGAGCAGGGACGCCAGTTGCTGCAAGCGGCCACCGCCATCGAAGAAGCCGTGCAGCAGCTGGAATCCGGCTGGGAAACGCAACTGCGCATCGCCAAGGACACCGTGCTGCCGCTCGCACCGCTGTTGCAGCAGATCAACGCCTTCAATCAGCTGGACAAGCGGGTGGCGATCAGCATCAGCGAGGATGTCCTGGGCGGGACCTGGGATGCACTGGTCACCGAGCGCTGTGACCTGGCGCTGGGCGCCAGTGGAGAATTGCCCAAAGGTGTGTTCGAGTATCGCCCGCTGGGCAACGTGGAATTTGTGTTTGCCGTCGCCCGCGAACACCCGCTTTGCCTGCACAAAGGTCCCGTGGACGCGGCGGCGATCCAGGCCTTTCCCACCATCGTGATCGCCGATTCGTCGCTCAACACACCGGGGCGCTCGTCCGGCCTGCTGGAAAGCCGCCAGGTGATCCGCGTGGCCAATACCCAGGCCAAGATAGAGGCGCAAAAACAGGGGGTCGGCGTGGGCTTCCTGCCGCGTCACATGATAGGGAAAGAGCTGCGGGAGGGCAGCCTGATCGCGCTGGCATGCAGCGTGCCGCGCCCGCCCATTCCGCTGTACATGGCCTGGCGCAAGGGCCATGCCGGCAAGGCGCTGGCGTGGTTTGTGGAAGCCTGTACTGCCGCCAGGTGGCTGGATTAAATCGCGCAGGCGCTTTTCGGCTCCGGACGGTAAACACCAACATGGCCATGGCCGGCATCCTTCAGGTTGGCGGCGTGCAACTGGCTCATCACGCCCTTCTGGCAGTAGAGGTAATACTGCCTGCCAGCATCCAACCGGGCAAACTGGTTGTTGAGCGCATAGAAAGGAATGGCCAGCACGTCCACACCATCCAGCCGCAGGGGCGCGACCTCGCGCTCGTCAGGGTGGCGGATATCGATGACCGCCGCTGGTGCCGCGACCGAATCCACCACGGGCACGCTCAGGTCGGTATCCAGCTCGTCGACAATCTCGTCGATATTCTGCGCCCGGCGCCCGGCGATGGCGCGCTCCAGCACAGTCGCATCGAATCTGCCTTCTTCGGACTCCACCTTGTGCAGGCGCGCCCGGGTGGTCGGGTTGACCGAAATCACGCCACAGTATTCCGGCATGCTCGCGGCGAAAGTCTCCGTCCCTATGTCGCGGGAGAGGTTGATGATGTCGCCCTTGTCCATGGTGATCAGAGGACGCAGCACCAGCATGCGGGTCACCCGGTCGATCGCACCGAGATTGATCAGGGTCTGGCTGGATACCTGGGCCACACTCTCCCCGGTCACCAATGCGGGCACCTCCAGGGACTCAGCCACTTGCTCGGCAGCACGCAGCATCATGCGCTTGAGCACCACCCCCATGTAGGCATTGTCGACCTTGTCGAGAATTTCCCTGACGACCTCCTCGAAAGGCACGGTCACAAACTTGACCCGGTGGGAGGAACCGTATTTGTTCCACAGGAAGTAGGCCACCTCCTTGACACCCAGTTCATGGGCGCGGCCACCGAGATTGAAAAAACAGTAATGGGCGCGCAATCCACGCTTGATGCACAAATACGTGGAAACCGTGGAATCAAAGCCACCCGAAATGAGCGACAGCACAGCGTCCTGGGTACCCAGCGGGAATCCACCCAGGCCCTGGGTCTTGCGGGCGATGACGAACACGCGGTCGTGCTTGATCTCCAGCGGCACCAGCACCTCGGGGTGATGCAGGTCCACGCAGCGGGCGTCCGTATGCTGCAAGAGGCCGCCACCCACATAACGCTCCACCTCGACCGAGCTGAAATCGTGGCGGCCGTGGCGCTTCACCCTCACACAAAAGCTTTTGCCCGCCAGGGCGTCGCGCCAGTGGGTCAGGGTCTGCTGGAAAATCGTGTCCATATCCTGCAAGGGATAGGCGTGCACCAGGGAAAAGTTACCGACACCGGGAGTGGTGGCGAGCACCTCCGCCACGCGGCCGATGATCTCTTCGCTGGCGCCGGGTGCGGTGATTTCCAGCTTCTCCCAATCGCGCTGCACATCGATATCCACCGGCAGGCGTTCCAACTGGCTGCGCAGATTGTCGCGCAACTGGCGAATCATCCGCTTGCGCACCGGCATGCTCTTGATGAAGATTTCAGAAAATACCTTGACAATGAAATGCATGCCCGACCGGCCCCGTGCGCTGAAAAGGGCGCGATTATACTCCAAACCGCCACAAGACCTGGGAGCCAACACTTCAATCCCCGGCCGTGCAACCCCAACCGGATCCGCAAGAAATATTTCGGGAGACATCTTGACGGTGGAAGACCCCACAGCCTAGTGTGGCGCACGCAAAATGACGGATTTCAGGGCATGATGCAGATGCTTACCACTGATCGGCGCAGCATGCCCACCCATAAGCACCAAAATAGTGCAATTTGATTTTTTGGTGATAGTTTTTGGTGCAAAGCCTCAATTTGTCCCAATCGAAACCGGATGCGCGGCCTTGTAATTGCTGGGCCGCAGCCGATTTTTCGAAATGGCATATATTTTGCCCCCTTTTCGTACACCCTGATTCTCGCCCTGCTCACTGCCGGGGTGGTGAGCGCAGGATGGGCGAGAACACATAATTTTTCACGAATCGTGGCCGGTGGCGGCCATACCAACCTGGAGGCATTCAATGTCCAAGACTCTGGATCTGATCAAAAAACACGAAGCGCGCTGGATTGACCTGCGGTTCACCGATACAAAAGGCAAAGAACAACATGTGACCTACCCCTCCAGTGTGGTCGACGACAGCTTCTTCACCGACGGCAAGATGTTCGACGGTTCATCCATCGCCGGCTGGAAAGGCATCAACGAGTCAGACATGATCCTGATGCCGGACGATTCCACTTCTGTGCTGGACCCCTTTTCCGAAGATGCCATGATCATCGTGCGCTGCAACATCGTTGAGCCGGCCACCATGCAAGGCTACGACCGCGACCCGCGTTCCATAGGCCTGCGCGCCGAGGAATACCTGAAGTCCACCGGACTGGGTGACATCGCCCTGTTTGGTCCGGAACCCGAATTCTTCATCTTTGACAGTGTCCACTACGCCAGCACCATGGGCGGCGCTTTCTACAAGATCAAGTCCGAAGAAGCCGCCTGGGACTCAGGCGCGGACACCGAAGGCAAGACCGGCCACGCCCCGCGCGTGAAAGGCGGTTACTTCCCCGTTCCCCCCATCGACTCCCTGCACGATATCCGCGCCGCCATGTGTAATGCCATGGAAGCCATGGGCCTCGAGAT
>CAYWCW010000008.1:0-72460 GCA_964456865.1 uncultured Cellvibrionaceae bacterium | reverse complement strand
ACCACCACGAAGTGGCCAACGCCGGCCAGTGTGAGATCGGTGTGGGCGCCAATACCCTGGTGAAAAAGGCGGATGAAGTACAAATCCTGAAATACTGCGTGCACAACGTGGCTCACCAGTACGGCAAAACCGCTACCTTCATGCCCAAGCCGCTGATCGGCGACAATGGTTCAGGCATGCACGTTCACCAGTCCTTCTCCAAGAATGGCGTCAACCAGTTCGCCGGTGACAGCTATGCCGGCCTGAGCGAAACCGCGCTGTTCTATATCGGCGGCATCATCAAGCACGCCAAGGCACTGAACGCTTTCTGTAATGCGTCCACCAACTCCTACAAGCGCCTGGTTCCCGGCTTTGAAGCGCCGGTGATGCTGGCTTACTCGGCCCGCAACCGCTCCGCGTCCATCCGTATTCCCTACGTGAGCAGCGCCAAGGCCAAGCGTATCGAAACCCGCTTCCCGGACCCGACCGCCAACCCCTACCTGGCCTTCGCAGCCCTGCTGATGGCCGGTCTCGATGGCGTACAGAACAAGATCCATCCGGGTGAAGCCGCCAGCAAGGACCTTTACGATCTGGAGCCGGAAGAAGAAGCCCAGATCCCGCAAGTGTGCGCCTCTCTGGAAGAAGCCTTGCAATCCCTGGAAGCCGACCACGAGTTCCTGACCGCCGGTGGCGTCTTCACCAAGGATTTCATCGACTCCTATATCGAGTTGAAAAAGGCTGAAATCCAGCGTATCAACATGACCCCGCACCCGGTGGAGTTCGAGCTCTACTACAGCGTCTAAGCCGATTCTGCGGGCACCCGCCCCGCGAACTGGCCGACAGAAGCCCGCGCAGCAATGCTGCGCGGGCTTTTTCTTTGGTTGCCAGCGGAGTAATCTTGAGGCTTATCGGCCTTTTGAGGATTGAATGCCATGCGACTTCGCTGCCTGTTGCTCTGCCTGTTGTGTTGGGGGCTGTGTGCCCAGGCTTCAGAGATATACAAGAGCCGCGACAAGGACGGGAATATCGTCTTCAGCGACAAACCCGACAGCAAAAGCGAGCAGGTTGTGCTCCCCCCGATCAATACCGTGCCAGCCAATCCCGGCAGCCACACGACACACCACCCGCGCCCGCGCAGCCAACAGGAAGCGCCCGCTTACGACCTGCACATCATCAGCCCCCGCGACGGCGTGATCATTTCACCGGAGCAGCGCGACCTGGCCATCGCGGTCGGCCTCAACCAGCCCCTGCAGGAAGGCCAATGGCTGCTCTATTACATGGACGGTGAGCTGCTGGAGGAAAGCCAATCCACCAGCATCCTGGTGCGCGAGGTTCCCCGGGGGGCGCGCAGCTTCACGGTGGAACTGGTCACCGCCCAGGGGGTGCCTCTGGCCAGGTCACAGTCTGTCACCGCCAATGTCATGCGTCCCATCGCTCGCCCCAATCCCTCGCCGAGCCCCCGTTGATCGACGGGGCCTCGCCGAGCGCCTGAATAACCGCCCGCGTAAAAATGCCCCGTTATAAAAACGGGTGCACCACCATGTGCACAATTTTGGTGCACAAAATACCGACCACCACTAGACTCAAACCGGTAAACGCCCAAAAACAGGCGCTTTTTAACTTGGTTTGCTTCTTGCATTGACACGAGCAAGTCATTCACGCACCGCAATGGCAGCCCCGTGCACCCTGGCAAGGCGCAGGCATGGGGCCAGCCGGAGGACAGAGACAACCCGTGAATTCCCGCGAGATCCACAAGCCGCTGCTCGACAGCCTCAGTACCGCCATCATCCTGGTGGACGACAACCTGCTGCTGCGCCACCTCAACCCGGCTGCCGAGGCCTTGCTGTCCGTCAGCTGCGAACGCAGCCTGGGCGAGCCACTGACCTATTTCTTTCACGAGTCCAGTGAAACGGAGAAGCAGCTCAAGCTGGCAGCCAGTCATGCCAACCATTACACCAAGCGCCATGCCGAATGGCAGCTGCTCAGCGGCGGCCAGATCACCGTCGACTATACGGTCACGCCCTTTGGCGACCACCAGGGATTGATCATCGAAATTCAGCCCATCGACCGGCTGCTGCGCATCAGCCGCGATGAGATGCTCAACTCCTCCCATGAAACCACCCGCAACCTGGTGCGGGGTATGGCCCACGAGATCAAGAACCCCTTGGGTGGCATCCGCGGCGCCGCCCAGTTGCTGGCCCGGGAACTGTCGGACACCAATCTGCTGGAATACACCAGCATCATCATCGACGAGGCCGACCGCCTGCGGAACCTGGTCGACCGGATGCTCGGCCCCAATCAGCTGCCCCAGTTCCGCCCGTTGAACATCCACGAGGCACTGGAGAGGGTCGCGGCGATCATCCACGCGGAAAGCAAGGACAGCATCAAGCTGATACGGGATTACGACCCCAGCATTCCCGATATGCTGGGCGACAAGGAACTGCTGATCCAGGCTTTCCTGAATATCGTGCGCAACGCCATGCAGGCGCTGCTGGAGGCGGGCATGACCAACGGCGTCATCCGCCTGCGCACCCGCATCCAGCGCCAGTACACCATCGGCCGGCGCCACCACCCGCTGGTGTGCCGCATCGACATCATCGACAACGGTCCCGGCATTTCGCCGGACATGATTGAAAACATCTTCTATCCCATGATCTCCGGCCGCGCCGAAGGTACAGGATTGGGGCTCACCATTTCCCAACACCTCATCCACCAACACAACGGCCTGATCGAGTGCCAGAGTGAGCCGGGCCAGACCCGCTTTACTCTCTACCTACCAATGGAAGTGCAACATGCAGAAGTCTAATCGCGTTTGGATCATTGACGACGACCGCTCTATCCGCTGGGTGCTGGAAAAAGCCCTGCAACAGGCCAGCATCGATACCCGGGTGTTCGACTCCGGCGACAGTGCCCTGAACCAGCTCAACCGCGAAGTGCCCGACGCCATCATCAGCGACATCCGCATGCCGGGCATGGACGGCCTGGCGCTGCTGGGCAACCTGCATGCCAACTACCCGCAGGTGCCCATCATCATCATGACCGCCCATTCCGACCTGGACAGCGCCGTGGCTGCCTACCAGGGCGGGGCGTTTGAATACCTGCCCAAGCCCTTTGACGTGGACGATGCCGTGGCTGTCACCCAGCGCGCCCTGGCCCACGCGCAGGAACAAAAGAGCGACCAGCGCAAAACCGCCAACCTGGAGGTCAATACCGAGATCATCGGCGAGGCGCCCGCCATGCAGGAAGTCTTCCGCGCGATAGGCCGCCTGTCCCAGTCCAACATCACCGTGCTGATCAACGGCCAGTCGGGTACCGGCAAGGAACTGGTGGCCCGGGCACTGCACCGCCACAGTCCGCGCCGCAACGAACCCTTCATCGCCCTCAACATGGCCGCCATCCCCAAGGACCTGATGGAGTCCGAACTCTTCGGTCACGAGAAGGGCGCTTTCACCGGCGCCGCCGCCCAGCGCCAGGGACGATTTGAACAGGCCAATGGCGGTACCCTGTTTCTCGACGAGATTGGAGACATGCCGGCGGAAACCCAGACGCGGCTGCTGCGGGTACTGGCGGATGGCGAGTTCTACCGGGTTGGCGGTCATACACCCGTAAAGGTGGATGTGCGCATCATCGCCGCCACCCACCAGAACCTGGAACAACTGGTAGCTGAAAACCGTTTCCGCGAGGACCTGTTCCACCGCCTGAACGTCATCCGCATCCATATCCCCAAGCTGGCCAACCGCCGCGAGGACATTCCCAAGCTGGCCCGCTTCTTCCTGCACAAGGCAGCCACGGAACTCAATGTGGACCCAAAGGTGCTATTGCCGGAAACCGAGGAGTTTTTCTGCTCCCTGCAATGGCCGGGCAATGTCCGCCAGCTGGAAAACACCTGCCGCTGGATCACGGTCATGGCTTCGGGCCGCGAGGTCCACATCGAAGACCTGCCGCCGGAGCTGCTGGACCACAAGGAAGGCAGCACACCCGCCGATGACTGGGAAAAAGCCCTGCGCCACTGGGCCGACCAGGCCCTCGCGCGGGGCCATCACCAGCTGCTGAGCGAAGCCGTCCCCACCTTTGAGCGGGCCTTGATCGAAACCGCCCTCAAATACACCGCCGGGCGCAAACGCGATGCGGCCAACCTGCTGGGCTGGGGCCGCAATACCCTCACGCGCAAACTCAAGGACCTGGGCATGGCCGGTGGTAATGACAGCGATGACTGACCGTCTCCACCCATACCCCGGATAAACCGCATCAGGATCACACCAGGTCCTCCCGGCAGGCTCTCACGGCAGACATTTCCGGCGGGCTTTTCCGGTGGACTCCCCCCAAGCGTCCCGGTTATAAGGGAGCGCTTAAAAAGTCTGTTTGCCTATATTTACTCTCAACCATTCATTGACTCTGCCGCTATCCCAACTAGGCTAGATAATAAGTCCAGGGGGTTTTTGACGCCTGCCGAAGGAAGCCAACCAACCAGGCGAGGTTCACCATATATGCGTACCCTTCCGGGGCCGGGAAACCGTTCCCGGTGGTCTGACTGCGGAGATAAAAATGATTAAACGTTCGTTACTGACCAAGTTAATGGCGGTGTTGAGTGTGGCCATGGTGCTGTTGGCCATCATTGTAGCCTTCACGAATTACTACATTGCTTCGTCCAATCAAAAGGAAAAATTCGAGACCGATACCCAGGCCATGGTGGAGTTGACCAACTCCTCCCTGCTGGAAGCGGTTTTTGCCTATGATTTCCAACAGATAGAGGCGATTGCGCGGTCGCTGGTAAACACCTCGCTGATCAGCGAAATATCCGTTGTCGATCACCGCGGACAGAGCCTGGCCCATGCCCGGGATGAGCGCCCCAGCGTGAACACCGTCGCCCGCACGGCCATTCCGATCGAGCACGGCGGCAACAAGATAGGCAGCTACGATATCGTCTTCTCCACCAGTGAAATGGAAGCGGTACTCAGCAGCCAGGTCAAAACCAATATCTTCGTCGTGATCGCCATGCTGATCGCCAGCCTGGTCACGGTGTTTTTCCTCACCCGCAGCATGGTGCTGGCACCGGTGGATGAAGTCACCCGCTCGCTGTCTTCCATTGCCGACGGTGGTGGCGACCTGACCCGCCGCCTCTCCACCGCCAGCGGTGATGAGGTGGCCGCCCTGGCCCACAACTTCAACCGGGTGATGGAACACATCGCCGACATCATCCGCAACGTGGTCCAGGTGAATGACAAGGTGCGGGTCAATGTCCGCACCATGGCCAACGCCACCGAGAGCACCGTCAATTCCACCACCCAGCAATTGCACGAGATAGAACTGGTGGCGACTGCCGTGGAAGAGCTTTCGGCATCCGCCAACGAGATCGCCCGCCATGCCGGCGACACCGCCGAGCGGACCAACGCCACCAGCGTGCTGGCGGAACAGGGCAACCAGGTAGTCAACCAGTCCCTGGAAAACGTCAACAGCCTGACCAGCCAGATCGAAGCCACCGCCCAGAAAATTCAGGTGCTGAAAGACAGCAGCGTGAACATCGGTTCGGTCATGGAAGTGATCCGCGCCATCGCCGAACAGACCAACCTCCTCGCCCTCAATGCCGCCATCGAAGCGGCCCGGGCCGGCGAGCAGGGCAGGGGCTTTGCCGTGGTGGCCGACGAGGTCCGTTCCCTGGCCCAGAAAACCCGCACCTCGACCGAGGAAATCGAAACCATCATCGTGCAGTTGCAGCGGGCCGCCGATGAGGCACACCAGGCCATGAGCACCAGCACCACATCCGCGCGCGGCACCATAGAAACCGCGGCCAAGGTGGGCGAGGCACTGGATAAGATCCGCGCCAACATCAGCGTGATCAACGATATGAACCACCAGATCGCCACCGCTTCCCACCAGCAGAGTTCCGTGGCCAATGAAGTCAGCAAGAACATCACCGCCATCCACGGGCTGTCCGAGCAGGTATCCCAGAATGCCCATGTTGTCGGTGAAAGCGGCAACCAGTTGATCGAGGAAAGCACCGAGCTCAAGCACCAAATCGACAACTTCAAGCTGTAATGCCTCGGGTAGAGGTTCACTGGGCGGCCTGCGGGGCCGCCTTTTTTATGGCCGGCCATTCCCTGGCGGCCACCCTTCGGGCCGCCGCTGGCGCGACGTTGAAAATGGCTCCCGGCCATTTTTTATGGCCCGCGGATCAGCGCGATGATAGCGAATCATTCACAACAAGTATTTCAACCGCCAAAAATGTAACCGGTTACCAAAATATTTATCCGCCACGTAAAACGTTTTCACCTAAAAATTACCAATTTTCGGCAAATAAATTACAAAAATCAGCTCATATAACATAGATTTCTCATAAATCCCCCTTGTTAGGAATGCAGCCGGTGTATAGCATTTGCACTTGGTTTCATACTCCTTAAAACAATCACAAGCGACAGGTGGTGCCGCTGGCATCGACCTGGCAGCCGCGTCCCTATCGGCAATTTTCTCGGTCTCCCTGTTTTTGGCGCTTCCGGCATGCCGGTGGCGCTGTTGATCCTTGTTGAGGAATTGCCGTGAGTCACAATGCTTTCTACGCCCAGTCCGGTGGTGTCACAGCGGTGATCAATGCGTCGGCCGCCGGCGTCATAGACACAGCCCGCCGCTATCCCGAGGCCATCAACCGCGTCTATGCGGGACGCGATGGCATCCTGGGCGCCCTGACCGAGGACCTGATCGACGTCAGTGCTGAATCACCCGCGGCACTGGCCGGGTTGATCCATACCCCCTCGGGTGCTTTTGGCTCCTGCCGCTACAAGCTCAAGTCCCTCGACGAGCACGCCGCCCAGTATCAACGTCTGATCGACGTCTTTCGCGCCCACGACATCCGCTATTTCTTCTACAACGGTGGCGGCGATTCCCAGGACACCGCCTGGAAGGTGTCGCAACTGTCGGAGCAGCTGGATTACCCCATCACCTGTGTCGGCATTCCCAAAACCATCGACAACGACCTGCCGTTCACCGATGCTTGCCCGGGCTTCGGCTCGGTGGCCAAGTATGCGGCCGTCTCCATCCTGGAAGCCTCCTTTGACGTGGCCTCCATGCACCGCACCTCCACCAAGGTGTTCGTGATGGAAGTCATGGGGCGCCATGCGGGCTGGATTGCCGCCGCAACCGGCCTGGCGCATGACGAGCGCGGACTCGGGCCCGACATCATCCTGTTCCCCGAGGTTCGCCTCGATGAGGAAGCCTTCCTCCGGCGGGTGAGCGACACCGTTACCTCGCGGGGCTTCTGCGTGATTGCCGTCTCCGAAGGGGTAAAAAACGCGGCGGGGGACTTCCTGTCCAGTTCCGGGCTGACCGATGCCTTCGGCCATGCCCAACTGGGCGGTGTGGCGCCGGTGATCGTGGACCTGATCAAACGGCGGCTGGGCCATAAATGCCACTGGGCGGTGTGCGATTACCTGCAACGGGCCGCGCGCCATATCGCCTCGCAGACCGATGTGGATCAGGCCTATGCCCTGGGCCAGGCGGCGGTGGAGCTGGCGGTCAAAGGCAAGCGCGCGGTCATGCCCATCATCAAGCGTCTGTCGGATGCACCCTACCGCTGGGAAATAGATGCCGTGAGCCTGGCCGATGTGGCCAACGTGGAGCGCAAGATGCCGGCGGAATTCATCACCCCCGACGGCATGGGCATCACCCCGGCCTGCCGCACCTATCTCGCGCCCCTGATCGAAGGCGAGGCCTATCCGCCTTACCACCAGGGCCTGCCCGCCTACAGCGTGCTGGAAAAAGTGGCGGTACCCAAAAAGCTCGGCAGCCACTTCGACACGGGTTTTTAAGCTGCACCGCGCAGTGGTGCGAACCTGAGAGATTCGCACCCAGCCACTGCAACCGGCACAGCTGCCGCTCGCGGCAATTCCAGGAGCATCACCGCCAGAGTGATGCCGTATATCAACCACTGCTTCAACGGAAAACCAGACCATGAACGACATCGTTTCCCTGCTCAGCGACGAAGCCGAAAGCCTTCTCAGCCACCAATGCAAAACCATCCCGGCCAGTTCGCTGACACTGCCCGGCGCCGACTATGTCTCGCGCGCCTTTGCCGACACCGACCGGCCCAACCCGGTGCTGCGCAGCTACCAGACATTGCTGAACCACGGACGCCTGGCGGGCACCGGCTACATTTCGATCCTGCCGGTGGACCAGGGCATCGAGCATTCCGCCAGCGCCTCCTTCGCGCCCAACCCCTTGTATTTCGATCCCAAGAATATTGTGGAACTGGCGATCGAGGGCGGATGCAGCGCCGTGTGCTCTACCCTGGGTTCACTCGCCTCGGTATCGCGCCGCTACGCGCACAAGATTCCGTTCCTGGTCAAGATGAACCACAACGATGGCCTGGTATATCCCACCCGTTACGACCAGACCTTGTTCGGCCGCATCCGGCAGGCCTACGACATGGGTGCGGTCGCCGTGGGTGCCACCATTTATTTCGGTTCTGAAGAGTCCCGTCGCCAGATCCAGGAAATCAGCGAAGCCTTCGAGCAGGCCCATGAGCTGGGCATGACCACGGTGCTCTGGACCTACCTGCGCAACAGCGCGTTCGCCAGCAACAACAAGGATTTCCACCTGTCCGCCGACCTGACCGGCCAGGCCAACCACCTGGGTGTGACCATCAAGGCCGACATCATCAAACAAAAAATGGCGGAAAATAATGGCGGCTTCATGGAAGTGAAGGTGGGCAAGACGCACAACAAGGTCTACACCGACCTGACCAGCGACCACCCGATCGACCTGGTGCGCTACCAGGTGGCCAACTGTTACATGGGCCGCATCGGACTGATCAATTCCGGCGGCGCCTCCCACGGTCAGGGCGACCTGGCCGATGCGGTGCGTACTGCCGTGATCAACAAGCGGGCAGGGGGCATGGGCCTGATCTCCGGCCGCAAGGCATTCCAGCGGCCGATGCAGGAAGGCGTCGACCTTCTGCGGGCGATCCAGGACGTCTACCTGTCCAACGACATCACCGTCGCCTGATGCTGATCAGCCGCTCCGGCCTGCCGGAGCGGCAACCCGGATTCAAGCCATTCCCCCGGCTGGTGCAGTTATTGCTAAACATATCGTCATCATCGTTTGGTGAATGACGTGCTCCATGCCTGATACTGCCTTGCCCACCGCCACCGATTTTCTGGCCGCCGCCCGCCGCCAGGAGTCGGCCATCCTCGAAGCCTTTGCCGGACAGAGCGCGCTCATCTCCGCCGCCAGCGAATTGATCCATGCGCTGCAACGCGAGCGCGGCGCGTCCAATCTCTACCGCCACTCACGGGATGGCGAGCATGCCCGTCTGCGCCAGTCACTGATCGGTGAGACCGATCAACGGCTTGCGCTTTTCCGGCAAGCACTGCCTGCGCCGGATACCGCCTGCCGCTCGCTGCTCAGCCATCGCCTGCTGCTGCAACTGGCCAGCGCATTGCAGGTACTGGAACCGCTGCCCGCCATCCGCGCACAGATCAGCCAGCGATCACTGAGCGCGGATGATATTCTCCAGCGGTTCAGTCATGTGATTCACGCACTGCTGTGTGTCGTTTTCGAATTGGCGGACATGGCCGCCGATCCCGCCATGGCCCGCTCACTGATCGCCCTGGTCAACCTGATGCAATGCAAGGAACTGGCCGGACAGGAGCGGGCACTGGGCAGCGCCGCTTTCGGTTCCAATGGCATCAGTGCGGCGCAGGTTGCGCGCTGGCAACAATTGATCAGCGAACAGGAGCAGGCATTGAAACTGTTTGCAGGCTTTGCCGATGCCGCGCTATTGCAACAACAGCAGGCACTGGCACAGCTTCCCGGTCAAGGCGAATTTGAACGGCTGCGCCGCCGCGCCTGCACCAGTCCGGCGGGCGCGGTGTTTCCCGATGAGCCGGGCGAGCGCTGGTTCCAGCTGGCCAGCCGGCGCATGGATGCCTTGAAGCGTATCGAAGAAAACGTCATTGCCGGCTTGCAGGCATCTTCCGCGGAGCGCCTGCACCACATCGCTGAACATCCCGGGGAAGCGGCACCGGCAACCGATGTTCCCGGCTGTTTTGTCGTGCTGGGCACCCGGATGGATGCCTCGCCAGACGGGTTGCAAGCACTGCGTCAGGATGACATGACACCGCGCATCGGACGCACAGTCATTGAATTGCTGTACCAGCAAACCCACCGCCTGCGGCACACCGAAAACGAACTGGCCCGCACCCGGCAGGCGCTGACAGAGCGCAAGCGCATCGACAAGGCCAAAGCATTGCTGATGAAGCAGCGCGGCCTGACCGAAGAACAGGCGCACCGGCTGTTGCAGCAGGTTGCCATGAACCAGCAACAATCCCTGGCCGATGTGGCGAATCTGTTATTGATGCTGGAACAAACCACAGTTCCCCACGACACATAACAATCCCGCATGCGCCTTCAATCAGTGCATTTTTTACCAGGCGTGCTTTATCACTGTGCAATAGACAAGGATTTTTCTGCACAACGTGCACTGCCCATCCCCGATTCACCGGCAAAAAGCCAGCTGGCACAGCAATTGCTCAAGCATTGTTAACAGAAAAGTACGCTCTGTGGCCAACGGCGGCCAGCCAGCACTTTTTCTGACATGCAATCCGTGAGCAAAGGCGCTCATTCCGTCGATGGTTTTTCGGCGGGATGCGCGCCTTTTTTTGTGCCCAAAAAAACCGGCAGCCATTTTTTGCCAGGGGAGAAACAACACCATGACAAGATCCACGATAGAGGCCGGCCATGTGATCCTGGTGGGCCACGGCATGGTTGGCCAGCGTTTTCTGGAGGCGATGGTGGAACGCCATCACCACTGGAAGATCAGCGCCTTTTGCGCGGAACCGCGCATCGCCTACGACCGGGTTCACCTCACCAGCTATTTCAGTAATGCCAGCGCCGATGATCTGAGCCTGGCCAGCGAGGATTTTTTCCGCGAACACGCTATCGACCTCTACCTCGGCGAAGCCGTAATCCGCATCGACCGCGACCAGCGCCAGGTAGTCAGCACCAGCGGCAGGCGACTGCACTACGACAAGCTGGTGCTGGCCACCGGCTCCTATCCTTTTGTGCCGCCCATTCCCGGCAACGACCGCCCCGGTTGCCATGTCTACCGTACCCTGGACGACCTGGACGATATTCGCTGCTCCGCCGGAAAAAGCCGTACCGGTACAGTGATCGGTGGTGGTTTGCTCGGCCTGGAAGCCGCCCGTGCCCTGCGCGATCTCGGCCTGCAAACCCATGTGGTGGAATTTGCGCCGCACCTGATGGCGGTGCAACTGGATGCCAGCGGTGGCCGCCTGTTGAAAAGCAAGATCGAAGGTCTCGGCGTGGCGGTGCACACGCAAAAAGCCACCACAGACATCGTCGATGGTGAAACAGCACGGCACCGCCTGAACTTTGCCGACGGCTCGCACCTGGAAACCGATGTGCTGGTATTTTCCGCCGGCATCCGGCCAGCAGACGCGCTGGCCCGCGAATGCGGATTGACCCTGGGCGAACGCGGTGGTGTGGTGATCAATGATCACTGCCAGACATCAGATCCCGGCATCTATGCCATCGGCGAGGTCGCGCTCTGGCAACACCGTATCTTCGGCCTGGTCGCGCCCGGTTACGAGATGGCGCGTGCGGCTGCCGCGCATCTTTGCGACGATGCCGGAGTGCTGTTCCAGGGTGCGGACATGAGCACCAAATTGAAACTCATGGGTGTGGATGTCGGCTCCATTGGCGATGCCCTGGGCCGTACACCGGACAGTATCAGCTGTGCCTTTGAAGATGGCGTAAAGGGTATTTATAAAAAGCTGGTGATGACCCGGGACGGCAAGCAGCTGCTGGGCGCCGTGCTGGTCGGTGACACCCATGACTACGGCATGCTCTTGCAGTATTGCCTGAACGCCATGCCCCTGCCGGCGGAACCTTCCAGCCTGATACTGCCGGACACGGGCGGCAAGCCTGCGCTGGGTGTCGATGCATTACCGGACAGCGCGCAAATCTGCTCATGCAACAATGTCACCAAGGGCGATCTTTGCTGCGCCATCGCCAATGGCTGCACCACGGTTGCCGCGCTCAAAAGCGAAACCCGCGCATCGGCCACCTGCGGCGGCTGCTCGGCACTGGTCAAGCAGGTACTGGATGCCGAACTGGCGCGCCAGGGAATCGCCGTCAACAACCACCTGTGCGAACACTTTGCCTACAGCCGCCAGGAACTGTACCACCTGGTGCGCGTCCACGACATCCACGATTTCGATACCCTGCTCGCAAAATTCGGGCGCGGTTGCGGCTGCGATATCTGCAAGCCCACTGCCGCATCGATCATCGCCTCCTGCTGGAATGGCTACATCCTCGAACGCGACAAGGCGCCGCTGCAAGACAGCAACGATGCCTTCCTCGCCAACCTGCAGAAAGACGGTACCTATTCCGTGGTGCCGCGCATTCCCGGTGGTGAAATCACACCGGAAAAATTGATCGTGATCGGTGAGGTTGCCCGCAAATACGATCTCTACACCAAGATCACCGGTGGCCAGCGCGTGGATTTATTCGGCGCCCGCGTGGACCAGCTGCCGCTGATCTGGCGTGAACTGGTGGATGCCGGTTTCGAGTCAGGCCATGCCTACGGTAAATCCATGCGCACGGTGAAATCCTGTGTCGGCAGCAGCTGGTGCCGATTCGGTGTACAGGATTCGGTGGGCATGGCAATCGCACTGGAACAGCGCTACCGCGGCATACGTTCACCCCACAAATTCAAACTGGCCGTGTCCGGCTGTACCCGCGAATGCGCCGAAGCGCAAAGCAAGGATGTCGGTGTCATCGCCACGGAAAAAGGCTGGAACCTCTACGTATGCGGCAATGGTGGCATGCGACCGCGCCACGCGGAACTGCTGGCAGCCGACCTGGATGACTCGCAGCTGATCCGCTACATCGACCGTTTCCTGATGTTCTACATCCGCACGGCGGATCGCCTGCAACGCACGTCGGTATGGCGGGAAAACCTGGAGGGCGGGCTCGATTACCTGAAAGCGGTGATTCTCGAGGATTCCCTCGGTCTCGCCACGGAACTGGAAGAACAGATGCAGTTGCTGGTGGACAACTATGTGTGCGAATGGAAACGCACGCTCGAAGACCCCGAGGCCTTGAAACGCTTCCGCAGCTTCCTCAACGACGATACCCCGGATGACAACATTGTGCATATCCGCGAGCGCGGCCAGCGCCGTCCCGCCACCGCCAGCGAACGCGAAACCCTGAAACTGATTCCCACCCTGGCTAAAGGAGATGTCTTATGAGCACTGCGTTATTGGCGGCACAGGAATGGCAACCCATTTGCCATCAGGATGAACTGGCACCCTTCTCCGGAGCAGCGGTACGGCTCAAGGGCAGGCAGATCGCGCTCTACCGCACCGGCCATCAGTTTTTTGCGCTGGATAATTTCGACCCTTTCAGTCGAGCCAATGTATTGGCACGCGGCATTGTCGGTGACCTGGGCGGAAAACCGGTGGTCGCATCCCCCATGTACAAGCAGCATTTCGATTTGCGAACCGGCCAATGCCTGGAAGACCCGGCGGTTTCGGTCGGCACCTGGCCGGTGCATATCAACGACGGCCACATTTTTATCGGCGTGGTTCCTGAAACCTGAACCTGATACCTGACACCACCAAACCCGTTTTTTTATGAGCCCTGCCGCCATCCACCCAGGCCAAACGCGCAGGGACAATACACCAACTTTTCTTTTTTCTGGAGAAGCATCTCATGTCGTATCTCATTCCCTCGGAATTTGCCACCAAGATGGTGGATGCGGGCGAGTCCAAGATTTTCATGGCCACCCGCGATGTATTGATCCGGGCTTACATGGCCGGTGCCATCCTCGCCATAGCCGCCGTGTTCGCTGTAACCGTCAGCGTGCAAACCGGCTATCCCATCATCGGGGCCATGCTGTTCCCTGTTGGCTTTTCCATGTTGTATCTCATGGGTTTCGATCTGCTCACCGGTGTTTTCGTCCTTACGCCCCTGGCACTGTTCGACAGGCGTCCCGGTGTCACCCTGGGCCGCGTATTGAAAAACTGGGGATTGGTATTTACCGGCAACCTGGGCGGTGCTCTGACCGTGGCCGTGCTGATGGCGATCGTGTTCACCTACGGCTTTTCCACCGAACCCAGCAAGGTGGGGCAGATCATTGCCGGTATTGGTGAATCGCGCACACTCGGCTACAAACAGTACGGTGCCGCCGGGATGCTGACGGTATTCATCGGCGGTGTGCTCTGCAACTGGATGGTTTCCCTCGGCGTGGTCGGCGCGATGATTTCCACCTCCGTCAGCGGCAAGGTGATCGCAATGTGGATGCCGATCATGCTGTTTTTCGGCATGGGTTTCGAACACTCCATCGTGAATATGTTTTTGTTTCCCTCGGCACTGATCATGGGTGGTGACTTCTCAGTGATGGACTATCTGATCTGGAACGAAATTCCGGTCGTTATCGGCAACCTGGTCGGCGGCCTTGCACTGACGGGCCTGACGCTTTACAGCACCCACGTCAGAACCGCGCCCAAACGTGCGTTTTGATCTTCAGGGTATCCATGCCGTATCCGTTCCGGCATGGAGTCATTCGACATGACATTGAAAATCACCCTGGGGCAGTATTCGGATAAGGGCCGCAAGCCACTGAACCAGGATGCCTGCGCCTGCCACCTGCCCGATACCCACCAGCAGGCGCTCAAAGGCGTGGTGCTGGCGCTGGCCGACGGCATCAGCAGCAGTCAGGTCAGCCACCTGGCCAGCACCACAGCCGTGCAGGGTTTTCTCAACGACTACTATTCCACACCGGACAGCTGGTCGGTAAAGCAGTCCGCCCAGCGGGTGGTTTCCGCACTCAACGCCTGGCTGTACGCGCAGACGCGGCAGAGCCCCTACCGCTATGACAAGGATCGCGGTTATGTCTGCACTTTCAGTGCGCTGATCATCAAGGCGGCCACCGCTTACCTGTTCCATGTGGGCGACAGCCGGATCTACCGGCTGCACCCGGACCGGCTGGAACAGCTCACACAGGATCATCGCCTCTGGGTATCCCAGGACGTGCACTACCTGGGCCGCGCCCTGGGCATCAACCCGCAAGTCGAGATCGATCACCAGGCGCTGGCCCTGGATGCCGGCGATATCTTCCTGCTGGCCACCGATGGTGTTTACGATCATGTGGATGCCACGCAGATTCGCCGGTGTTTGCAACAACATCGTGACGACTTCAATGAAGCCGCGCGGCAAATCGTCCGGCTGGCCTATGAGCAGGGCAGTACCGATAATCTCAGCCTGCAGATGCTCCGCATCGACAGCTTGCCGGACACGGCTGATAAAACGGCAACCAGCCTGCTGGGCGAACTACCCGTGCCACCACTGCCGCAAGTCGGCGATGAGCTCGATGGTTACACCATTATCCGTGAGCTCCATGCCAGCAGCCGCAGCCATGTCTATCAGGCCATCGACAATACCAGCGGCAAAACCCTGGTGCTAAAAATGCCATCCATCGATCGCCGGAATGATCGCGATTATCTCGACAGTTTCATGATGGAGGAATGGATCGCCCGGCGGATTCACAACCCCCATGTGGTGAAAGCCTTCAATCCAGGACGGCAGCGCCGCTTTCTCTACACAGTGATGGAATACATGGATGGACAGACGCTGACCCAATGGCGACGCGACAATCCACGGCCGGGTCTGGAAACCGTGCGCCGGATTCTGGAGCAGATCGCCAGGGGGCTACAGGCCTTTCATCGACTGGATATGCTGCACCAGGATCTGCGTCCGGACAATATCCTGATCGATGCCCAGGGCAACACCAGGATCATCGACTTTGGCGCTGTGCGCGTCGCTGGCCTGCGGGAAATCGAACGGGATGCACCACAGCTGCCGCCAGGCACTGCGCAGTATTCGGCGCCTGAATATTTTTTGGGCGAGGCAGGTTCCATCAGGTCGGATATGTTTTCGCTGGGCGTGATCGCCTATGACTTGTTGAGCAACGGGCAGCTGCCCTACGGGGCCGACGCTGCCCGCTGCCGGACCCGCAAGGATATCACCCGCCTGCGTTATCGCCCGCTTCATGCTCCCGGCCAGGCTGTCATCGAACAGATCATTCCCGTGTGGATGGATGCTGCCATTCGCAAGGCTGTCCACCCCATCCCGGAAAAACGCTACAGCGAACTCCCGGAATTTCTGGTGGACCTGCGCAAGCCCAATCCGGCGTTGATCAAGCAGGATTTTCAACCCCTGCTGGAGAGGCATCCGGTTTTGGCGTGGCAATGTTTCTGTTTGTTGTTGGCACTGTTGCTGCTGTGGTCCCATTGGCCAGGATAATCAGCATGACAGCGCGTCATGTGAAGGCAATAACGATAAATGCCGATCAACCCGATGTACTATAGACTTACTGGCACGACGCCAGCAGACTTTTCCAGCGGAGGCCAAGATGACGCCCGAAACCTTATTGAATTTCTGGTTCGAGGAAACCACACCCGCGCAGTGGTGGCAGAAGGACGCAGACTTTGATGCATTGATCCGCGAACGCTTCGCGGCTATCCACGCACAGGCCGCGGCGTGTGAACTCTACGCCTGGCGGCACAGCAGTCATGGACGGCTGGCCGAAATCCTGGTGCTGGATCAGTTCTCCCGCAATATGTTCCGCGATACGCCCCAGGCCTTCGCCACGGATGCGCTGGCGCTGGCATTGGCCCAGGAGGCTGTGGCCAGGGATGCCGATCAGGCGCTCACGCCCGTGCAACGCAGTTTTCTCTACCTGCCTTACATGCACAGCGAATCACCATTGATCCACCAGGAAGCCGAGCGGCTTTATCTGGCCAACGGATTGACGGAGAACTATGAATTCGAATTGAAACACAAAGCCATTATTGATCGTTTCGGGCGCTACCCCCACCGCAATGCCATCCTGGGGCGGACATCCACCCCGGAAGAAATCGAATTTTTAAAACAGCCGGGCTCATCCTTCTAGGCGGCATGACAGGACACGCCCGATATCACCAGGGCTGCCAATCACCCAGTATCCTGCTGATTTCATATAGTGCCAATTCATCGGCTGACAACTGGCGGCGCTGGCGATTGAGCTGTGCGCCGGGGCCATGGTTACGGGCCTCATGGAAACGCGCATCTTCCGGCTGGAACGTCACCCGGCTTCCATCCTTTGCGGTGCCACCCATGGAATGCCAACCCGCGTCAGCAATATGGGCATCCAGGTAGGAATCCATGAATACCGCCTTGCCGATGGCATTCGGGTCTGCATAGCGGCCATCGGCAAACTGGGTCGTGGGATGCCAGGGACGGCCAAGATACGTGCTTTGATCCGGCACACCCGCCTCACGGGTCAACCGGCAGCGGATAAAGGTAAGACCGTATTCCCTGGCAATCTGTGTTGAAGGCGCAGTGACGTAGCCGACCGGCAAGATGTCGCGTCCACGTATGCGGGTACGGATTTCCGAATCGGTGAATAGCGCATTGCCCGCGCCAAAAATAAAATCCACGTTGCCGGCGATCAGGCTGCGATCAAACCAGACGCGGCCGCTGTCCGTGAACAAGGTATCCTGATAACCCAGCAAAGCCACATTCCGCACCAGCGTGCGGTCACTGCCGTGATCCAGCGTCAGCGCCACTGCCTGGGCATGACGGATTTTCTGCGGATCATCATGATGCAAGGCATCGTTACGCAAAAAATCAAAGCTGTTTTCAATGGTGAGATCGTAGAGGTGCACATCCGCCGCCCGCAATATCAACGTGGCCGATTCGCGTGTTCCCCAGGTTTTTTCCGGTGCTGTTTCCTGGCCGGCATAGGCATCATAATAAATGCGTGTTTTATCCGACCCCGAACCAACCAGGTGGATATGGGGTTTATCGATGACGATTTTTTCGTAGTAGCCCCCAGGCGCGATATGAATGCGGTAAGGCTTTACAGCATTCACCGGCGCGGCGGCGATAGCCTGGGCGATACTGGCATGGGTATCGGGCGCATGTCCCTGATATCCAGCTATCACCCTGGCGTCATACGTGGCTGACGCGGGGTGTACACAGGCTGTCAGCGCCAGCATCAGCGATATGGCTATGAGTAGAGCCTTCATAAAACCACCTTCTGAAAACAAAAATCCGGTGTGTCTTTTGCCACGCTCAAAAAGACACACCGGATTTTCCAATCCTTTCAGCTCCTTACCACAACAGTTTATGCGAATGACTGGCGGATACTCTCAAGCACACCCTGCTGATAGAAACGTGTCAGCCAATCGGTAACGCCCTGTACAAACACCTCCTCCCTGATGAGGTCTTCACCAAAGACTTGCGAGAGAGAAACCACCGCCTCGACCATGCCACGCGGATTGCCCGCATTGTCATCACAGGCTTTGCGCAATACAGCGGCCAGCGGATCGGAAACCTCGATGGGATTGCCTTTCTCATCCACGCCGGACACATAGCGAATCCAGGCCGCCACAGCCAGGCAGATGATCTCGATATGCCCCTGGCCCTTGAGCTGCTCACGCAGGGTTTGCAGCAGGCGCTGCGGCAACTTTTGCGAACCATCCATCGCAATCTGCCAGGTGCGGTGCTTGAGTGCGGTGTTGAAAAAGCGTTCGCGCAGTTGCACCTTGTAGTGCTCGATATCAAAGCCTTCCGGCGCGGTTACCGTTTCGCCAGCTTCGCGGGCCATGTAGCGGGTGATCATGTTGACGAAGGCCGGTTCCTGCATCACTTCGCTGATGTAATCGAAACCGGACAGATAGCCGGTGTAGGCCAGGGTCGAATGGGCACCGTTCAGCAGGCGCAGTTTGATTTTTTCAAATACCCGCACATCGTCGACCAGCTGCGCGCCAACCGCCTCCCACTGCGGGCGGCCATCGCTGAAACGATCCTGGATGACCCATTGGGTAAATGGCTCCGCCACCACCATGCCTTCATCGCGCAGGCCGAGACGGGCTTCGATTTCAGCGCGGTCCGCATCGGTCGTAGCCGGCACGATACGGTCGATCATGGTGCCGGGAAAACACGTATTGGCGCGAATCCAGTCGGCCAGCTCGGCAGAAATACTTTCCGCAAATTGCAGTGTGACCTTTTGCAGCACCTCGCCATTATCCGGCAGGTTGTCGCAACTCAGTGCGGTGAAACTGTTGACACCCGCCTGCTTGCGCGCCTGCAGGGCGGCAACCAGATAACCAATGGCTGATTTGGGTGAGGCAAGGTTGGACAGATCGTGACGGATGTCCGGGTGTTCCAGGTTCAGGTTGCCGGTAGCAGGATCGTGGCAGTAGCCTTTTTCCGTGACAGTCAGGGATACGATCCGGATGGCCGGATCGCTCATCACGGCAATCAAGGCGGCGGGGTTTTCCGGCCCTACCAGAGTACCTATCACCGCACCGATGAGTTGCAGCTTTTCACCCGCGCTGGAGCGCTCCACCAGGGTGTACCAATTATCCTGGGGCGCCAATTGCTCGCGCACGGAGGGCGAGCGCAGACTGCACCCGATAATGCCCCAATCGCCACCAAAACGGTTGAGCACGGCTTCGGTGTAGTAGGCCTGATGCGCGCGGTGGAAGGCGCCTATGCCCAGATGCACGATGCCGGGTTTGAGCTGCTGGCGGTCGTATTGGGGTTGTTGGACTTCGGCAGGCAGTTGCCGAAGGGTAGCGTCATTGAGCCTGTTCATGATCGACATCCTGGGTGGTTGATGATCGCCGCGCGGACTCCTGGCGACCGACTATCTTTTTATCCCGGTTTTTATCGATGCGGACCGGGTTTCTCTCGTGCTGGATTATAGCGAATCGCCAGCTGCCACGCATAGTTGAAATAGATTTATCGCTGGAACAAAAACGGCCGAAATGCTATATTTTTGCGCAATTTCCGCTGAAGATTTCACCCATAAAATGATTATTCGAACAAGGCGGAAATCTGCACCCGATGCAGAACTCATCAACCTTCTTGAGCATTGATTTATGGCACACATAGCGGCAATCGGCGAAGTGATGGTGGAACTCGCCCCTTTCCCCTCTGCTGACGCAAACGGGCGCGAGATCATGGCCCTGGGCTTTGCAGGCGATACCTTCAACACCTCCGTCTACATGGCGCGGTTGGGCCTGCAAACCGATTACGTCACCAACCTCGGCGACGACCCCTACAGCGAGCAGATACTGCAACGCATGGCGAGTGAAAATATTGGTACCGGCACGATTCAACGCCTGCCGGGCCGCGCGCCCGGCCTCTACATCATTCGCAATACACCTGACGGCGAACGCGAATTTTTCTACTGGCGCAAAGAGGCTCCCGCCCGCGAACTGTTTTCCACACCCGAGGCGGCCAGCGCGCTGGAGGCCAAGCTGGCCCACTGTGACTGCGTGTACCTGAGCGGTATCACCCTGGCGATCATCGGCGAGGCATCCCGCCAAATCCTGCTGCAATCACTGGCACGCCTGCGCGGGCAAGGCGTGAAGATCGCGTTCGACAGTAACTACCGCCCGCGCCTGTGGCGCGACAAGACCGAAGCGCAAACCGCCATGCTCGAGGTGCTGCAACACGCCGATATGGCGCTGTTGACGCTGGATGACGAATATCTGCTGTGGGGCGATGACAGCATCGCCGGCTGTGTGGCGCGCTACAAAAATACCCGCGTCAATGAACTGATCTTGAAGCGCGGTGCCGATGATACGGTCATCATCCATGGCGGTGAGGAAATCCGGGTTCCAGTGCCCCCCGTCAAGGATATCGTGGACACCACGGGTGCGGGCGATACCTTCAATGCAGGCTACCTCGCCGCGCGATTGAATGGCGCATCGGTTGCGGATGCCGCCAGGCAGGGTACGCGCTGTGCCGGTGTGGTGATTCGCCATCGCGGCGGTGTCATCGACCGCGATGTCTTCATCCAGGGCATCCGCTGACCGTGTCATGACGACTGATCCATCCATCGGGTATCGACGGTGGATCAGTCTGTGTCAGATTCACCCTTTCAGCATCGACTGGCCGCGTTTGCACAACTGAATGGCCAGACCCCAGGGATCACGCATCATCACCAGATGCGAGCCGTCCCTGATACGCACTTCCTCCGCAAAGGTCGCACCCGCTGCTTCAAGCCGGGTGCGCGTTTCATCAGGGTTTTCACACACGAAGGCCAGATGCACCAGCAATGGATTCATGTCGGCATAGGGCGGCACCTGATCCGGTGGATTGTTGTAAATTTCAATCATCACCTGACCACTGGTATCCGCCAGAAAATGTGTGCGCGGCGCACCATCCAGTTTGCGCGCCACGGTCATGCCCAGGTGTTCGACATACCAGTCGGCCATGGCAACCGGATCGGCAACATTCAGGGCAAAGTGCTCAATCTTCATAGCGATACCTGATGAATCAACTCAACTACTTGATCAATCCAAAATAACGCGGCAAGCCTTCACTGATTGCCGGAATGTAGGTGACCAGCATCAAGACCACGAACATCGCAAAATACATGGGCAAGAGCGGCCTGACCATGTATTCGATTTTCGTCTTGGCGATACTGCAACCCACAAACAGGATGGCACCCACTGGCGGTGTACACAGGCTGATGGAAAGGTTGAGGATCAGGATCATGCCGAAATGCAGCGGCGACATGCCCAATTCCATCACGACCGGCAGGAAGATGGGCGTGAAGATCAGCACCGCGGGCGTCATGTCCATGAACAGGCCGACGACCAGCACAATCAGGTTGATGATCAGCAGGATCACCACCGGATTGTCACTCAGGGTAATCAATCCCTGGCTGATGGCCTGGGGAATATTCTCGTAGGAGAGCACCCAGGACATGGCGGACGAGGCACCGATCAGCAGCATCACAATCGCGGTGGTTTCAACCGTTTTCAGCAGGATGCCCGGCAGGTCTTTCACCTTCACATTGCGATAGACCACCATCGCCAGGAACATGGAGTAGATCACCGCGATGGCACTGGCCTCGGTCGCGGTAAAGAAGCCGCCGATGATGCCACCGATAATCACCACCACCAGCAACAGGCTGGGAATGGCGTCCAGGGTTTTTATGATGCTCGCGCGGAAGGGCACGGGCTCACCCGCCGGGAATCCTTTGACTTTCGCGTAGATGCCGACCACGACCATCAGGGCAAACAGGGTCAGGAAACCCGGCAGGTAACCGCCGACAAACAATGCCGCGATGGAAACTCCACCACTGGCCAGCGAGTAGACGATCAGGATATTACTGGGCGGAATCAGCATGCCCGCTGCGGATGCGGTCACTGTCAGGGCGCCGCTGAAATTCTTGTCGTAGCCTTCCTTGTTCATGGCTGGCAGCATGAAGCTGCCGATAGCCGAGGTACAGGCCACCGCCGACCCTGAAATCGAACCGAACATGGCACAGCTGATGACGTTCACAAAGGCGAGGCCGCCCGGCAGACGGCCCAGCAACACCTTGGCAAATTCGATCAGGCGATAGGCGATACCACCGCGCCCCATGAGGATGCCGGACAGGATAAAGAATGGAATGGCCAGCAGGGCAAAACTGTTGATACCGCCCGCCATACGCTGGGCGATGGTGATGGTGGCCGGTCCGAAGTCGATGGTTACCAGCATGGTCAGCAGGGTCGCAAAACCAATGCTGATGGAAATGGGAACATTCATAGCCATGAGCAGGAAGAAACTGCCCAGGAGAATTATCAAGGTCAATGCCATGGTCGATGCCTCTGTTATTGTCTCTTTGCCCTGCGGTTACACATGCAGGCCAAGGGGTTATCGGGTGGAGTGGTCACTCGTCGTCTTCTTTGATCGTAATATCAATTCCCTCGAGGGATTTTTTGATATTCACCAGCGAATAGAGACAAATCAGCACACCACTGATAGGCAATACGCTGTAGACATACCCCATCTTGATCTGCAACGCCGCTGACAGCTGGCCCAGACTCAGGATCAGCATCACCAGCCGCAGGCCGCCATAGACCATCACCACCGCCGCAAAGACGAAACACAGGGAATTGGCCAGGACTGCCGCACGTAATTTATTTGGCAATGGCAGGTTGCTGGTAAACAGGTCCAGCCCCAGGTGCGAGCCGCGGCGAAATGCATAAGCGGCGCCCAGCAGGCCAATCCAGATCAACTGGAAGCGCGCCAGTTCCTCGGTGAATGAACTGGGGGAACTGAGCACAAACCGGCTCACCACCTGCCAGGTCACGCCCACCACCATGGAAGCCATGATGAAAATCAGCACATAGGCAAGCCACTTGTCTGCCTGGCGCAATACGTTATCCAGCGTGTTGTTCATAGGTTTCTCCGACAATCAGTGCATGGACAGAATGGTTTGCATTAGGTCGTAAACCGGCTCGCCGCGATAGGATTCATGCATGCCCTTGACCTGCTCGATGAACAGGTTCTTGTCCGGATAAACCACCTCCACGCCCGCGTCGATCACAGCCTCAAGCGACGTGCGGGTTGCCTCATCCCACAGCTCGCGCTGGTAATCCACGGAATCGTCCACGGCCTGTTGCAGCCAGGACTGCTGCTGCGCGTTCAGGCTATTCCAGATGTGACTGCTGATCAGCAGCACATCCGGCACATAGGTGTGCTCATCTAGGGTGTAATACTTGGCAACTTCATAATGCTTGGAAAGGTAAAAACTGGGAGGGTTGTTTTCAGCACCGTCCACGACACCCTGGGACAGGGCTGTGTAGAGTTCGCCCCAGGAAATCGGCGTGGGAGAACCACCCAGGGAGCTGACCATGCGCATGGAGGTCTGGCTTTCCTGGACACGGATTTTCAGGCCGGCAAGATCGGCTGGCGTATGGACCTGCCGCGACACCGTGTAGAAGCTGCGGCTGCCCGCATCGTAGTACCCCAGGCCGCGCAGACGCACGTGGTCACCCGCTTGCAGCATGCTCCGGCCGATATCGCCTTCCAGCACTTCCCAGAAATGGTCTTTATCGCGAAAGATATACGGGATACTGAACACACGCATTTGCGGCACAAAGCCTTCGAGCGGGCTGGCGGATACTTTGGTCATGGCCAGGCTGCCAATTTGCAGCAGCTCCAGCAATTCGCGCTCGGTACCCAACTGGCCACTGGAATAGATATCCACACTCATGGTGCCGCTGGACAACTCTTCCAGGCGCTTGCCCATGAATACCATGGCTTTGTGGACCGCGTGGGTCTGATCAAGGTCATGGGCCAGCTTGAGGACTCTCACATCATCCTGCTGGCTGCAACCGATCATCGATAACAGCAGCAGTGCACAAAGTGCCAAACGTCCGCGAACACCAACACGGCGATCAAAAAGAGTGCTTTTCATAGTCACGCTCTCACAGCCTGATCGAGCAGGATGCTGTTGCTAACTCGTCAGTTACAGGAGAACTTTTGAATCAAACAACATTCAGCCGACAGCAACCAGACTGATTTTCTGATTATTTTATTACAAGGGGCACATACATCGCTGCATGTGCCCCCTGCGCTTTACCCAATGGTCAATCGAGGTTTCTCACGATGGTTTCCACCATCTTCTTCGCATCACCAAATAACATCATGGTGTTGTCCTTGTAAAACAGTTCGTTCTGCACACCGGCGTAGCCCGAGGCCATACTCCGCTTGACGAACAGAACGGTGCGCGCCTTTTCCACATCGAGGATCGGCATGCCGAAGATCGGGCTGCTCGGATCGCTCTTGGCGGCCGGGTTGGTCACGTCGTTGGCACCGATGACAAAGGCCACATCCGCTGTCTGGAATTCATTGTTGATGTCTTCCAGCTCGAATACCTCGTCGTAGGGCACATTGGCCTCGGCCAGCAGCACGTTCATGTGACCCGGCATACGCCCGGCCACCGGGTGAATCGCGTAGCTCACCTTGACACCGGCTTTTTTCAATTCATCACACATTTCGCGCAAGGCGTGCTGCGCCTGGGCCACCGCCATGCCGTACCCCGGCACGATGATCACCGATCCGGCATTTTTCATGATGAAGGCCGCATCTTCGGCACTGCCCTGCTTGACCGGGCGATCATCCACACCGCCGCCGCTGGCACCGCCGGCCTCTGCGCCGAAGCCACCGAGGATAACATTGAAGAAGGAACGATTCATCCCCTTGCACATGATATAGGACAGAATCGCGCCCGAGGAGCCGACTAGTGCACCAGTGACGATCAGGGCATCGTTGTGCAGCGTGAAACCGATGCCGGCTGCCGCCCAGCCCGAATAGGAATTGAGCATGGATACCACAACCGGCATGTCAGCGCCACCGATCGGGATGATCAGCAGGACACCAATGGCAAACGCCAGCGCCGTCATGGTCCAGAACACCCAGGGCGCCTGGTCGAAGCAGAAGAACGCGATCAGGCCGATGATCACCGCACCGAGCAGCGCGTTGAGCAGATGCTGCCCGGCAAAGACGATAGGCGCACCGGACACCAGCCCTTGCAACTTGGTGAAGGCGATGATGGAGCCGGAAAAGGTGATTGCGCCTATCACCACGCCAAGACCCATTTCCACGCGGCTGGCGATAAAAATCTCACCACTGGCATTCAGCAGATGGAAGGCCGCCGGATTGGTAAAAGCGGCACCGGCCACCAGCACGGCAGCCAGGCCGACCAGGCTGTGGAACGCCGCCACCAGCTGCGGCATGGCGGTCATGGCGATGCGCCGCGCGATGATCACACCAATCACCGCGCCTATGGCGAGCGCCAGGGCAATCCAGCCGTAGGATTCGACTTCCGGGCCGAGCACCGTGGCCAGCACCGCGATCAGCATGCCGGTCATGCCAAAGTAGTTGCCGGCACGGGATGACTCCGGCGATGACAAACCGCGCAGAGCCATGATAAACAGCACCGCCGCCACCAGATAGGCGAGCGCGGTGATATTTTCGTGTAGTTGAGACATAGTATTCCCCATTGATTTTCCGGCCGGTTACTTTTTCTTTTTGTACATGGCAAGCATGCGGTGAGTGACGGTAAAGCCGCCGAAGATATTGATGGCCGCCAGCACCATGGCGCAGAAGCCCAATACCTTTGACAAGCTCAGATCCGCCGGGCCAACCGCGATGAGCGCACCGACGATGATCACCGAGGAAATAGCGTTGGTCACCGCCATCAGCGGTGTGTGCAGCGCGGGGGTCACACTCCAGACCACGTAGTAACCGACAAAAATAGCCAGCACGAAAATGGATAGTTGCGAGATGAAATTGGCTTCCATAACGACCCCCTTTTATTGTGCCTGGAAGGCAGGATGAACCACCTGACCATCGCGGGTCAGCGTGGATGCGGCCAGGATTTCATCCTGCCAGTTGATGTTGAGCTGCTTTGTCCCGGCGTCGACCAGCGGCGTGACGTAGCTGAGCAGGTTCTTGGCATAAAGCGCGCTGGCATCCGTGGACAACCGGCTGGGAATATTGAAATAGCCGATAATGGTGACGCCATTGACTTCCACGACCTCGCCAGGCCTGGTCAGGGTGCAGTTGCCACCCTGCTCGGCAGCCAGGTCGACAATGACCGATCCGGGACGCATGCTGTGCACCATCTCGTCATTGATCAGCGTGGGCGCCTTGCGGCCGGGAATCAGCGCGGTACAGATGGCGATATCCTGCTTCTTGAGGGTTTCGGCCACCAGCTCCGCCTGGCGGCGCTTGTAGTCGTCGCTCATCTCTTTGGCGTAACCTCCCGCCGTTTCGGCGTTGGCGACTTCGTCGCTTTCCACCATCACGAACTTGCCACCCAGGCTTTCCACCTGTTCTTTCGAGGCGGCGCGCACATCGGTTGCGCTCACGATGGCGCCGAGGCGCTTGGCCGTGGCAATGGCCTGCAAGCCCGCGACACCGGCGCCCAGCACCATGACGCGCGCAGGCGCAATGGTTCCCGCCGCGGTCATCATCATGGGCATGGCGCGGTCGAATACATTGACCGCCTCCAGCACGGCGCGATAGCCGGCCAGGTTGCTCTGGGAACTGAGGACATCCATGCTCTGGGCACGGGTGATGCGCGGAACGAACTCCAGCGCGATGGCGGTGATACCCGCGGCGGCATAGCGCTTGACCGCTTCGGGATCGGCGTAGGGAGACAGGATGGCGATCAGCAGGGCACCGCGCTTCATGAGCGAGAGCTCATCAGGCCCTTCTTCAACCGCCAGCAATGGACGCTGGACCTTGAGCACGATGTCGGCGTCACCCAGCAGGCCAGGCAAATCTGCGGCCAGGGTAGCGCCCACCGCCTCGTAGGCGGCATCAGGAATACGGCTGGATTCACCGGCTCCCGCCTCGACGGCAACCTCGAAACCCATGGCGATAAACTTCTTTACCGTCTCGGGCGTCGCGGCCACACGTCGTTCGTGCGGACGGCGTTCCTTGGGTATGGCAATTTTCATAGAACATTTCCCTCAAAGCAGGTCTTTTAATCGCGCGCGATTGAACCCCAGCCCCTTATAAACTGGAGTTCTTAGGCGATAAGCCCTTCTAATCATGGCAGCTGAATCCCGAAAGCCTTAAGAACAAATCTCAATAAAAGACGATTTGTTAATCGACTTTTAATCGGTTTTCGGTTCAGCGCTCTGGTTATTGAGGGCCGCGCGTCGAGGCGCGGCCCGTTCTCTCACCGTCGTTATATGGCGCCGGTGGCGTCGGTTTCCACCAACCGGCCCTGATACTGATTTCGGGCGTAATACGAGGCCCGCAGCCGAAGCCGCGGAGCCAAATCAGGTATCAATGAAATTGCCGAGAATCCGGCTCAGCGGGGAAGGCAGCCGTCAAACGACGGCACCAATCTTCCATGGTACAAATTCATTATCGCCGTAACCCAGGTCTTCGCTTTTGGTATGTTGACCCGAGGCAACAGCCAGTATGTCGGCAAAAATCTTCTCGCCACACTCCCGCAGGGAGTAGTGGCCATCCAGGACGCCGCCGCAATCGATATCGATGTCTTCACGCATACGCTCGTAGAGCGGCGTATTGCTTGCCAGCTTGATACTGGGCACCGGCTTGGCGCCATAGGCAGAACCCCTGCCCGTGGTAAAACAGATGATGTTGGCACCCGAGGCGATCTGCCCTGTGGCCGACACCGGGTCAAAACCGGGACTATCCATGAACACCAGTCCATGCTCCCTGATTTCTTCCGCGTACAGGTAAACGCCGGTCAGGTTCGTGGAGCCGCTTTTGGCCTGGGCACCCAGGGATTTTTCCAGGATGGTTGTCAGGCCACCGGCCTTATTGCCCGGCGACGGGTTGTTGTTCAATTCAAAATCGTTGCGCGCCGTGTATTCCTTCCACCAGCGAATCCGGTCCAGCAGCTTTTCCGCCACCTCGGGCGCGACGGCGCGCTGGGTCAGCAAGTGTTCGGCACCGAAGATCTCCGGCGTCTCGGACAGGATTACCGTCCCGCCATGGCGGACCAGTATATCGCCGGCAATACCCAGGGCCGGATTGGCCGTCATCCCGGAAAAGGCATCCGAGCCGCCGCACTGCAAGCCGATCACCAGCTCGCTGGCCGGTACTTTTTCGCGGCGCGCTTCATTGACCAGCGGCAACATGGTGCGCAGGGTCTCTATGCCTTTTTCAATGGCGACACGGGTGCCGCCGGTATCCTGAATGGTGTAGGCGCAGAACGTGTTGGAATCGGCCAGACCGCTCTCCTCCATGACCCGCTTCACCTGCATGGTCTCGCAACCCAGGCCCACCATCATCACGCCACCAAAATTGGGGTGGCGTGCATAACCGTTGAAGGTGCGGCGCAGGACATCGTAACCCTCGCCGTCGGAGCGCATACCGCAGCCGGTTTCGTGAGTGAGCGCCACCACACCATCGATGTTCGGATAGGCCTTGAGCTCACCCGAATAGGTAAAATGCTGCGCAATCGCGCGAGCCACGGTCGCCGAACAGTTTACCGTCGTAAGGATACCGATGTAGTTGCGTGTTCCCACCCTGCCATTGATGCGGCGATAACCCATGAAGGTTGCGCGCTCGGCCTCGGGTACATAATCGGTCGGATAGGCCAGGCGGCAAAAGCCATAGTCCTTATCCGATTCTCCCATCTCACAATTGTGGGTATGGACGTGTTCACCGGGTGCGATATCCGCACTGGCAAAACCAATCACCTGACCGTACTTGAGAATCGCCTCGCCCCTGGCGATGGGCACCAGGGCCACCTTGTGCATTGCCGGGATATCGTTGCGCAGTGTGAGATTGCTTTCTACCAGGGTAATGCCTGACGGCAACGCAGCCTTGCTGACACCCACGTTGTCTTTCTCATGCAAGTGAATAATGCTGCCCACCACGACTACCTGTTTTAAAAATAATGATGTCTGCCTCTGTTAAGTAATGCTTGGCCGACTTAACACAGGTTCTACAAAAATTTACTGACCGCAGAAAAAAACAGGCGCCTTGCGGCGCCTAAATATCGGCAATGGTATTCGGTCAATACCGAGGTAAATCTATCACCGAATTTCATAAGGCCGCAATAACACACCCCAGGCGCCAACCCTCTCATATCACCAGTAAAAAAATAGCGGAGCATGTGACAGCGCTGTCACCTAATCAAAGAATCACAGACGCGAAAATATTCATCACGCAAAAATGCATTTATTAGGAGATGCCTCATGAAAAAAATTTTTCATCTTTTTTTGGTTTTTTTTCGATTCGGGCAGAAAAAACGTTTTTTGACGCAAAATGTAACCGTTTACTTGTATAAAAATAATTATGAGTAATCGGTTACACACAAAAAAGCGCCAAAATAAAACTAATAAATGGCCTGTAATGAGAATTTTTACACTAAAAAGGTGTTGCTTTTCCTGGCAGCTGAATACACAATCCCATTCGAGACCAGTTACACAACACTAACGATCAACCAATCGGAAAGATTTCAGCACTTTAATAAAGCTCAACCGCGTTCTATAACTAGAGCTGGAGGATGCTGGAAGCTTTCACACAAAGACTGTTCTCTGGCCGGCATGCCGGCTATTCCAAAGCGCGTCAATATTCAGCCGGAAGCCCGGTGCCCCGGCATCGAAAAAAAGAGAGAGACAGGTGAGAGAAAGACGTCCACACATGATTGGTCGCCGCAGTTTTTTGGCATTCAGCCTCGGCGGAATTGCCAGCTGCACAATACATGGTTCGCGGACGCCTGCGCCCCAAGCTGCCGATGATGCTGAGCATCATCGCGCTTGGGAGATGGCAGGTGAAATTCGTCGTCAGACCCAGGTTCCCCGCTTCCCTGACCGAGACTTCACTATTTCCGCCTTCGGCGCCGTTGCCGATGGCACAACCAATAATACCCAGGCCCTGGCACGCGCTGTAGCAGCCTGCCATGCCGCCGGAGGTGGCCGGGTCGTGGTGCCCGAAGGCCAGTTCCTGACGGGCCCAATCCACCTCAAATCCAATGTCAACCTGCACCTGCAGGAAGGCAGCCGCCTGCTGTTCATCACCGATCCCAAGGCCTACCTGCCCGCGGTTTTCACCCGCTGGGAGGGTGTTGAGCTCATGGGCTACTCCCCATTGATCTACGCCTATGGCGAAAAGAATATTGCCGTCACCGGCAAGGGCGTGCTGGACGGACAGGCCAACGCCACAACCTGGTGGCCCTGGAAAGGCGGCCGCTGGCAAGGTGGAAAAGACTGGGGCGTGGATGGCTTCCCCACCCAGGATGACGGTCGCGACGCACTCTTCGCCGACATGATGAACAATGTTCCGCCGCGGGAGCGTCACTATGCCGACGGCGCCTATCTGCGTCCGCCTTTTATCCAGCCTTACTCCTGCGAGCAGGTACTGATTGAAGATGTCACCATCGTTGGTGCTCCTTTCTGGCTGATCAACCCGGTACTTTGCCAGAGCGTTACCGTACGCGGCGTCACCTGCGCCAGCCTCGGCCCCAACTCCGATGGCTGCAACCCGGAATCCTGCAAGAATGTGGTGATCCAGGATTGCTATTTCGATACGGGCGACGATTGTATCGCCATCAAATCCGGCCGCAACGCGGATGGCCGCCGCCTGGCGACTCCCTCGGAAAATATTGTGATCTCCGGCTGCAAGATGCGCACCGGCCACGGCGGCGTGGTGATCGGCAGCGAGGTATCCGGCGGCGCACGCAACATCTTTGTTGAAAATTGCGAATTCAACAGCCCCAAACTCCTGCGGGGCATTCGCTTGAAAACCAACTCGGTCCGCGGCGGACAAATCGAGAACTTCTATATCCGCAACATCACCATCGGCGAAGTACAAAACGCCCTGGATATCGACCTTCATTATGAGGAAGGCGATAAAGGCGAATACGATCCGCAGATTCGCAACATTGAAATCCGCAACCTGGTCTGCCAGCGCGCCAAACGCGTTTTTCAGGTTCGCGCCTTTGCCCGCGCGCCAATCCGCGACCTGCGGCTGATCAACGCCGAATTCATCAATGTGGATGAAGTGGGTGTGCTCGAGCACGTTGAAAATTTTGTCGCCAAAAATGTCACTATTGCTGGCAAAATTTTTGAGGTATGACCAAACTGATGAGAGTAAATCTCTCGCTCAGGACTGGACAAATCCCCGGAAAACCCGGGGTTTGCTTTATATGAACAACCACTAGGGACGAGGCACCAGCAACCGTAGATACCAGACCTCTGCTCACGGATTCCATCAAACAGTGGCAGCATGTCTGTAAGCCAGCCCAACTCCCTTTTATCACCGGATTGTTTGCTGTTGCGTGGCAGTTTGCGCAGCAGTAGGCATATAACGCATCACATTTTGTGTGATTCACCAAAACAATAAAGTTAGGGGAAAGATGATGAGACAGTTCAAGATCAACCCGCTGGTACTTGCTATCGCAATAGCTTTGCCTGTACCTGCCGTTATGGCACAGACAGATACCATTGAAGAAGTTGTTGTGACAGGCAGTTTCCGCCAAAGCCTGGCGACTGGCCTGAACATCAAACGCAGCAACGCTGGTGCCGTGGATGCGATTGTTGCATCTGATATCGCCGAGTTTCCCGATAATAACCTCGCCGAAGCCATGCAGCGTATTCCCGGTGTGGCGATCAGCCGTGTTGGTGGCGAAGGCCGTAACATTTCGGTTCGCGGCCTTGGCCCAACCTTCACCCGCGTGCGTATCAACGGCATGGAAAGTGTGTCCACCACGGGTGGTACAGATGCCGCTAACGGTAACAACCGTAACCGCAGCTTCGACTTCAACACCTTTTCTTCCGACCTGTTCAGCTCTCTGACCGTACGCAAGACCGGTTCAGCTGAAACTCAGGAAGGTTCTTTGGGCGCCACAGTCGACCTGAAGGCCGCTCAGCCATTTGATTTCGATGGCTTTGTACTGACTGCTTCCGGACAACTGGGCTACAACGACCTGTCCGAAAAAACCAATCCCGGCGCTGCGGTGCTGGTGAGCAATATCTTTGCTGATGGTAAAGTTGGTGCGCTTTTCTCCCTGTCCTATTCAGAGCGCTCTGTACAGGATGAAGGTTCAAGTACCGTTCGCTGGACCAATGTCGCTGCTCAACGTTTCGGCTTCCTCAACGGTGAAGCCATTGATGCGGCTCATCCTGTAAACACCGCGTTCCGCCCACGTATTCCACGTTACGATTCCTACAAGCATGAAATCGAAAGACTGGGCGCCAGCACTTCATTCCAGTTCCGTCCAACCGATGCGACTGAAATCAGCCTGGATGTGCTTTACAGCAAGCACGATGCCACCCGCCAGGAAATCTTCATGCAAGGATCGGTCAACAACCCGACCACCAACGCTGGCACCAATGTTCTGGATTACGAAATTCGCGGCAATACCCTGGTTTATGCCCAGTTGGAAAATGCCCGCTTGATCACCGAGAACCGTTACGACGAACTGTCTACGGAATTCATCCAGTACACCCTGTCAGCCAAACATGAATTCAATGACAGATTCCGCGTGGATGCCATGATCGGCCACAGCGAATCCGATCACAAGAATCCGATTCAAAACACGCTGATGATGCTCGCCGATGGCATGAATTTCACGTATGACTTCCGCAAGAAGGGCAACCCCATCCTTGACTTCGGCAATAGCGCATACAATGCCAGCTCCTGGGGCAATCCTGCTTCAGCAACTGATCAGACCTATGCCGCCGTACGTAACCGTCCGCAAAATACATTCAACGAATACGATGCTGCACAGGTCAACTTTGCCTTTGATATCAATGACAGCCTGACGCTCAAAGTTGGTGTGGAAGCGCGTGATTTCGCCATGGATACCGACCAGTTTGTTCCCACGGCAGGCGAGGGCGCCAGAAGTATCGATCTGCATTCCAACCCCAACTTCATCATCGAATACAACTCCGGTCTCGGTGATGGTCGTCCCTGGTTGATTCCCAACCGTCAGTTGATCATGGATTCCTATGGCTTCTTTGATTCACCCATGAGCCCCAACTACACCAACATCTGGGAAGTTGGTGAAGAAACCCTGGGCTACTATGTACAGTTGGATTTCAATACTGAAATTGCGGGCGTACCGGTTCGTGGTGACATAGGTGTTCGTCACTTCTCCACCGACCAAACCTCTTCCGGCTGGTCGAATGCCAACAACGCCGCTCGTGCGTGGACCACCGCTGAACATGACTACTCTGACACCCTGCCGTCATTGAATGTGGTTGTTGAACCCATTAGCGACTTCCTGATTCGTTTCGGCTACTCAGAAGGTATTTCCCGTCCCGGCTTGCAGCAAATCACGCCGGTGATCACCACCAGCGTTGCGGGTACCAACAAAACCGTTACCGGTAATAACCCCTTCCTTGAACCCACCAAGGCCAAGAGCTACGATCTGGGCTTTGAATGGTACTTCTCTGATGAAGGTATGATCAGCCTGGCACTGTTCAAGAAAGAAATCGAAAGCCACATCCAGACACTGAGAACCACCCCGATATTCACTGACATCGGTCTGCCAATACAGGTAGTGATCGATGCCTGTAATGTACAGGGTGCCTCTCTCGGCGGTTATGGCCCGGAGTGTAACGAAAACATGGAGTGGAACTATCAGGTAGCCGCCAACGGCCCTGGTGGTGACCTGGACGGTTTCGAAATCAGCTATCAGCAGCCTTTCAGCTTCCTGCCCGGTATCTTCAGCAACTTCGGTTTTATCGGCTCATACACCGAAGTTGATTCGGAAATGGATTACCTGAATCCGGCTGGCGAAGTTCAGGCGACTCGTCCGCTCAACGGCTTGTCCAAACGCACCTCCAGCGCTACCCTCTACTACGAAGGTGACAAGTTCAGCGGTCGTGTATCGAGCGTTACCCGCAGCGGCTACCTGACAACACCGATCGGTCGTGATGGCAACGATATGGAAGGTACTCGCGGCACCACCAACGTGGATGCGTCTTTCGGTTATCAACTGAATGACAACGTCAAGTTCACACTGGAAGCCCTGAACCTGACCGATGAAGCGGATGACCAGTGGGTAGGTTCGGCAGACGGCCGTCTGTCTTACTACCACGTCACTGGCCGTCAATACTACCTGGGTGTACAGTACAAGTACTGATAACCCCCTGGTATCATAGGGATATCGCAACAGGGATGCCGGCCTCCGGCATCCCTGTTTGATTCTCTGATGACATGAACAGCTTTTGCGTAACCACGGAGTTTTTGTATGTTTTCCGTTCAGACACGCTGGCCGGCTCGGCATCCCGAACGAATCCAGCTGTATTCACTGAACACGCCCAATGGCATCAAGGTGGCCTTGGCGCTGGAAGAAATGCAATTGCCCTATGAACCGCACCTGATTGATATCACAAAGGGCGATCAATTTACCGACGCCTACAAAAGCCTGAATCCAAACAGCAAGATTCCCTCCATCATCGATCCTGACGGGCCGGATGGAAAAGCAATCGGCCTGATGGAATCCGTGGTGATTCTTGAATACCTGGCCGGGAAAACGGGCCTGTTCATTCCAACACATGTTCACGACAAGCTGACCTGCCGCCAATGGCTGGTTTTCCAGGCAGCGCACATTGGCCCCATGTTTGGCCAGTTTGGTCATTTCTACCGTTATGCCCGTGAACAATGTGATCACCCCTATCCGGTGGAGCGCTACAAAAACGAAACCCGGCGCCTGCTGGGCATTTTGAATACACAACTGGAATCGCAGGATTACCTGCTGGCATCCGGTTACAGCATTGTCGATATGGCGTGCGTACCCTGGGTGGAATGCCTAGGGACCTTTTACAAGGCATCGGATGTCCTTGAACTGCCCTCGTACAACGCAGTGATGCAATGGCTGCAACGCTGCACGGAACGTCCGGCCTATCAGCGGGCGCGCCAGGTTTGCGCGCTTTAACAGTGGCCCTACATTGCTTTTAACTGGTTTTTTACATTATCGGGACATCGACTTGTCCACGTATTGCAAGACCGATAAGGAATGATCGCAGACAGGCTGAGCAGGGAGCCGCTCCGGAAAACAGCAACGCCATCAACCAAAGGTGACTCCATTGAAACTGTCAACGACCAAGCTCTGTTCACTGATTGCCAGTGGCTTCCTGCTCGCGCAAATGGCGGGTTGCGATTCCGGCACATCAAACTCTTCCAGCCCGGCCCTGGCCTCCGAGCCGGCAGCCAGCGCCGAATTCATCGCACAGATCGAGGTTGCCAACCCCACAGAGTTCGCAAGACCCCAGGAGCCGCTGTATTTCCGCCTCTATGACCTGGGACTCGATGCAAATGATGTCCGTCTGACCAAGCTGGTCGCCAAAGATGGCGACAGGATACTGCCTTCCCAGCTGATCGATCGTGAAGCCAAGGGCGGGGCTGATACCCTGCTGGTCGTGCCGGATTTCTCGCCCGCACAGGTGCGCAACATCCGTATCTATGCCGACGCCTCAGCTGAAAGACCATCGCTGACCAAGCAGACCCAGGCCGAAATTTCTCATAAAGTGGATGGTGAATGGCAGGATAAAAAATACATCGGCGGCGTCTTCCAGAACGTCAGATCGCTGACACCGCCGCCGCAATACACCGACCACTCCGAATGGATACGCTATGAAGGCCCGGGTATCGAATCCGACAAGGTCGGCTATCGCATCTATCTCGATTGGCGCAACGGCTTTGACATCTTTGGCAAGAAAGTGGCTGACATGGTGCTGCAGAACGTTGGCCAGGATGGTTACCAGTCCTACCATGAAGACGCTGATTGGGGCATGGACCTTCTCAAAGTCGGCAAGTCCCTCGGTGCAGGCGGCTATGGCTTCTGGAACGGTGAAAAAGTCGAACTGGTATCCAAGGTCGATCAGTGGACTGCCACTGTGGTGGAAGACGGTCCTCTCTATTCCGCGCTGAAAATCGACTACAAAGGCTGGGAAATCAACAACCAGAAGCTGGACCTGACCGCCAATCTGTCCATGAACGCCGGCAGCCGCCTGGTGCACACACGCATCTCCCTGTCGGAGTCGCTGCCCAACCTGGCTATCGGCCTGGTCAAGCACCCGGACACGGAGCTGTTGCAGGGCAGCCAGGAAACCAGCGGCTACGCCTGGACCTACGTTGCCAGCTGGGGCAAACAGAGCCTGTCCGACGAGGACAGTTACCTGGGTATGGCGGTGATCTTCCGCCGCGGACACAGGGTAAGGCAGGTCGAGGATGACAGCAGTTATGTTTCCGTCATGAGCACCGCCGGTGGTGAAGTGGAGTACTACTTCCTCGCCGCCTGGGATGGAGAACACAATGGCCAGGGCATCAGCAGCCGTGAAGAATTTGTGTCCTATCTGGAGCAGGAAATCAAACGCCTGACCATCACACCGCGTCAGCGCCTCGAGAGTGCGTTAAGCGAGGAAGCCAAGCAATTCCCCATCACCGCCGACGCCGCGTTGAATTGGAGCAAACGCCTCGCGGATTCCGAGTTGTTGCGCAAAACACTGGATTACCATGCGGAAGGCTGGGACCTGAACCGCCGCCGTGTGCCCAATTTTGAATACGATATTATCGGCTTGCAGCCCATGGCCTATGACGAACTGGCCAAGCTGTTGCCCGAACCGCAATACCAGCAGGTCATTCACAAAGTGACCGGCAGTTTCATCAAAGACGATGGCGGCATCCGCGGTTACAAGCTGGAAAACTACAATATCGACTCCATCAAGCCGGGACGCGTCGTGCTGCGCCTGCATGAGCAGACCGGTGAAGAAAAATACCGTAAGGCGGCCGATCTGCTGGCCAAACAATTGGAACAGCACCCCCGCACCAGTGAAGGCGCCTTCTGGCACAAGTTGTCCTATCCGCACCAGTTGTGGCTCGACGGCGTCTATATGGGCATGCCTTTCCTGGCGGAGTACTCCGTGCGTTATGCCGATGGCAAACATCTGAAAGAGGTGGTCAAGGAATTCACCATCGCGCGGGAAAAACTGCGCGATCCGGATACCGGCCTTTACTACCACGCCTGGGATGAATCCAAGCAAATGAACTGGGCGGATGATGAAACCGGGCTGTCTGCGTTCTTCTGGGGCCGCGGCCTGGGCTGGCTTGCCATGGCGCTGGTGGATGTGCTGGATTACATTCCAGCGGAAAACACCGAGCTGCGCCAACCACTGCTGGACATGGTCAATGAACTGGCCAGAGACCTGGAAAAATTCCAGGACCCGGCCACCGGCACCTGGTTCCAGATCATGGACCAGCCGACACGTGTCGGTAACTATCGCGAATCGTCCGCGTCGGCGATGTTCACCTATTTCTATGCCAAGGCGATCAACCAGGGCTACCTGCCTGACACCTACCGGACTGTTGCCACCAAAGCCTATGAGGGACTGATCCGCGAGTTTGTCACCGTGCATCCCGATGACTTGATCAGCATGACCAACCAGTGCCTGGTGGCCGGCCTGGGCTTTGGCCGCGACGGCAGTTACGAGTACTACATGAGTGAGCGCGTGTTTGAAAACGATCCCAAAGGCAATGGTCCCTTTATCCTGGCCGGAATCGAAGTGCACAAGCTGCTCAAAAATCCTTGATACACACTTGCAGGCTTTATCATGAACGTATTGGAAGAACGCTTTGCCGTTCATATCGATGATTACAAACACTACGACACCGCGAAATTGCGCAAACATTTTCTGGTGGAGAATATTTTTGCAACCGATGAATTGCTGTTTACCTACACTCACTATGAGCGCCTGATGGTGGGTGGCGCCATGCCGGTCAACAAGCCGGTCGCGCTGGAAACCTACGACCAGTTGAAAGCGGATTATTTTTTGCAACGGCGCGAGCTGGGCGCGATCAACATCGGCGGGCCCGGCACCGTTCTGGTGGATGGCGAGGCCTACGCCATCAATACCAAGGAAGCGCTTTATGTAGGCCGCGGTGCCAAGGAAGTGATTTTCCGCAGCGATGACGCCGCCAACCCGGCCAAGTTCTATCTCAATTCTACACCGGCGCACCACAGCTATCCCACCCGGAAAGTCGGCAAGGAAGATGGCAAGGTGCTGCACATGGGTGCGGGCGATACCTGCAACGAGCGGGATATCTATCAGTTGATGATCAATACGGTATTGGATACCTGCCAGCTGCAAATGGGCATGACCGAACTCAAGCCCGGCAGCATCTGGAATACCATGCCCATGCACACCCACAGCCGCCGGATGGAAGCCTATTTTTACTTCAACATTCCACAAGACCACGCGGTGTGTCATTTCATGGGTCCGGCGGATGAAACCCGCCATATCTGGGTTGCCAACGAACAGGCTGTCGTGTCGCCCCCCTGGTCCATGCACTCCGGGGTGGGCACCGCCAACTACACGTTTATCTGGGGCATGGCGGGCGAAAACCACGATTACACTGACATGGATTTCCACAAACCCAGCGAGTTGAAATAAGGGCACACTCATGACACATCCACTGTTTGATCTCAGCGGCAAGATCGCGCTGGTCACCGGCGCCACCCATGGCCTCGGCATGGCCATGGCATCAGGTCTTGCCAGCGCCGGCGCAACTCTGATTATCAACGGCAATTCCTCGCAAGAAAAAATCGACAAGGCCGTCGAGCATTATCGCGCGCAGGGTTTCCAGGCATTTGGCTACCGGTTCAATGTCACGGATGAAGCGCAGGTAACCGCGGCCGTAGAACAGATTGAAAAAGATCATGGCCCTATCGACATCCTGGTCAACAACGCGGGTATCATCAAGCGCATTCCCTTGCTGGAGATGTCGCTGGAAGATTTTGAAGAGGTGATCAAGATCGACCTGACCGGTGTATTTACCATGACCCGTCCGGTTGCCCGCAGGATGGTCGAGCGCCGCCAGGGCAAAATCATCAATGTCTGCTCCATGATGAGCGAACTGGGCCGCAATTCCGTGGGCGCCTATGCGGCAGCCAAGGGCGGCCTGAAGATGCTGACCAAGAACATGGCGACCGAGTGGGCAAGGCATAACGTCCAGGTAAACGGCATCGGCCCCGGCTACTTTGCCACCAGTCAGACGGAACCCATCCGGGTAGACGGCCACCCTTTCAATGAGTTCATCATCAACCGCACGCCCGCCGCCAAATGGGGCGATCCGGATGACCTGCAGGGCGCCACCATCTTCCTTGCGTCAAAAGCCAGCGACTTTGTTACCGGCCAGATCGTCTATGTGGATGGCGGAATATTGGCCACCATCGGCAAGCCCGCCAACGAAGCCTGATCAAGCATTCTTATCCGCCAAACCCAATTGAGCTCACCAGCTCAATTGGGTTTTTTAATAGCTTTTATCGGCACCAGAATTTGCATTCCAATACACCTTTCCTCTTCTGCCACTATACTCATTCAACGTCAAAGCACGTCTCCCGATAATTTCCCCGACAAGCTGTTAATAATAGAGGATCAGGATTTCCATGCGCTTCAATTCTCAGGATGAGCCTTCACCCAGCATTCATACCCATTACAAATTTGATCGTTCGTTGCTGCGGGCCATTAAGGAGGCCTCGCCTGATGGCATCCTGGTGGTCGACGGCAATGGCATGGTGGTTTCCTACAACCAGCAATTCGTGGACATCTGGCGCCTGGACAGATCCCGTATCCAGGCCAGTACCCATCCCGATGGCTCTGTGGCGGAAGACCAGATCATGCGCGCCGCCATCGCCCTCCTGAAAGACCCGGATGCCTTCATCAGCCGGGTCCTCACCCTTTATGCCAACCCCCATGAAAAGGATTATTGCGAGATAGAACTGAACGATGGCCGCATACTGGAGCGCCACTCGGTCGGCTTGCACGGGGACAATGGACTGTATTTAGGGCGGGCCTGGTTTTTCCGCGACGTGACGACACGCAAGCATGGCGAGGATGCCTTGCGTGAGCTGGCCTGCCGCGATCCGCTCACCGGGGAATTGAATCGCGGTCATTTCATGGAACGGGCACGGGAAGAACAAGAGCGCGCAAAACGCTACCACCATCCCCTCGGCGTCATCATGCTGGATCTGGATCACTTCAAGCAGATCAACGACCATCACGGCCACGCCGCAGGCGACCGTGTCCTGGAGGCGGTCTGCAAGCGCTGGCGGCGGGTACTGCGGAATGTAGACCTGCTGGGGCGTATTGGCGGGGAGGAATTCGCCATACTGCTGCCCGACAGTGATTGGGAGGCAACGCACCTGGTTGCCGAGCGCCTGCGCACGTCCGTCGCAAGCCAACCCGTGTATACCGAATCCCTGGCCATACAATGCACGGTCAGCGGTGGTATGACGCTGTTGAGCATGGATGACAAAAATATCGAGGACGCACTCTACCGCGCCGATGTCGCGCTCTACCAGGCAAAGCACCACGGGCGCAATCGCATGGAAAAAAACACCTGATTCAACTCGCCAGCCGCTGTTCCCAATCGCGCCTGTCGCTGAATTGGGGCCGCAGGAACTCCATCTGATCGCCGCGAATCCGATCACTGTTGATCAGCGCCAGATATTCGGCCGTATTCGGACAGAAAGGCAACGCCAGCAATTCCATCGTGGTTTCACTGAGCAGCCGGTTACCCTTGTATTGGTTGCAGCGCTTGCAGGCGGCGACGACATTCTTCCAGTTATCACGCCCGCCGCGACTCAGGGGCAGCACATGGTCACGCGATAAATGGCTGCGAGAAAAATGACGCCCGCAATAGAGGCACTGGTAATTATCGCGGGCAAAAAGCGCGGTATTGGTGAGGGGTGGCACGCTGCGCACCCGGGCGATGCGCTCGCCGCCACAGGCGATGATGGCCGGCAGATCCATGTAGGTCTGGAGGCCGGTCAGGCGGGAATGTCCACCGTAGACCCGCCGGACAAATCCGCCCAGACTCCAGCAAACCAGATCGCGGGCATAAAGACAAACTGCATCCTGCCAGTACAGCCATTCAATGGGCTGACCCGCCGAATTGAGACGCAGTATTCGTGCTTCCATCGACACCCCCTTGGTAATTCGCGGTGGAACCGCAAGCCCGGTTGACTCGATACAGCCTGAATGCCAGACAGCCTGGCATGATCTTACCGGTCTACTATGACGCGAATATGTCGTGCATGCCAAGCCCCGGCGCGCAGAATTTGTGCACAAATGGCGGGAGGGATTTACGGAATCTTCGATTTGCGGACCCCTGAATGCAAAAACCCCGCTGCAGGGGGGTATTGCAGCGGGGTCGTCTTGCAGGATGAGGGCCATGCCTTGGGCCGTGGGCAGCAGCTTCCCAATTTCCTTGCTCCACAGCTCCCTGTGTGCGCGTCCATTACAGGCGCTATTATTGTTGAAGGCAGCGACACTACCTAGTGGGCATTGGCGGAATTCCGTGTAGGATATATCTCACACGCCTGCGGATTTTGGCCCCGGATCGCCCTCCGGCTGGCTCTCCTGTTGCAGTTTTTCAGCCTGCTCCCTGGCGTTGCGCAACAGATCCCCCTGGCGCTTGACGATGTGCTGGATCAGCATTTCCTGATCCTGCGGATGGATGTTCACAAAGTTGAGGCGCAGATAGTAACCGCCGTCCAGGGTTTCCACGTTGACCACGACAGCGTCCGTCAGGATGCGGCGATTCTCCGGCAACAGCACCAGATCCAGATGCACATAGATGCCTGTGCCGATCTCCTCGTCCACCTGGAAGCCCAGGCCGCAGGCGCTGATATTGACCTCACAGACCTTGTGGGCAATCTGCTCGATCATCCGGCTTTCCATTTCCAGCTGGTTGAGGACGCAATTGATTTTCTGGTTGAGCGCCTGGGCGATATCCGCCAGCAGCGGATCGCGGGACTGCAGCTGGCCCAACAGCTCACTGATGTTTTTTTCCTGCTCTTCCAGCAGCTGGAAGATGCTGACCGGCTCGTGATTGACTACCTGACCGCCACCAATGTGTTCATCGGAAGCAACCCGATAAGCCACCCCCAAATGGTCGCTGATGCGGAAATAGCGGCGGCGATCGTCTGGCAGACTTTTGTCCACAATCAGGCTCCTAAAAGATTTCGGCGGGTTTCAGATCGAAGAGATATTCGGGATTGAGGTCGAGGCTGCGCAGGATATCCTCGCCTTCGGTCTTCAGCAGCTCGACCTCGTTTTTATCCAGCGCCGACTCCAGATCCTGCAGGATGACGATTTCCACCCGGCGGTTGCGGGCGCGGTTGGCATCGCTGTCATTGGGTACCAGGGGACGGGTATCGGAATAGCCCGTGACCTCAAAGCGGTTTTGCGCCAGTCCGCCGTCGCGCATCAGCTCATGGGCCACGGACGCTGCGCGCATGGCCGACAAATCCCAGTTGGAGCGAAATCGGGCCGAGCTGATGGGCAGATCATCGGTGTGACCCTGCACCTGGATCCGGCCGGGCTTTTGTGCCAGCACCGTGCGTATTTCATCCATGACTTCGTAGTAGTCGGACGCCAGGTCGGCAGAGCCCAGGCGGAAAGAGCCCTTTTCCCGGATGCGGATGATGATCTGCCGACCGCGGGTTTCAATTTCTATCTGTCCGCTGGTGATCTGCGCTTGCAGCTTGCGCGCCAGGTCCCGCGCATCCTGCTGGGTTTCGCGGATGAGTTCCTGCAAACGCTGGGTAACCTGGTCCTTCATGGCCTTGTCATCCATTTCACCCTGTTTGAGATCGTACTCTTCGCTGGTCAGCACTTCCAGGCTCATTTCGGTGATGTCCTGGGTGCGCTGGTATATCTCGTTGATGGGTGTGGGTTCGGGCCGGCCGGGGCTGAATTCCTGGGCGATGATGCTGGTCCCCTTGGGTACCTCATCCGCGCGGACTTCCGCCTGCACACCAAAGGCCTGGGCCAGGGAGCCCGCCAGCCGCCGGAATTTCATGGCGTCCATTTCGGAAAAGGACAGCAGCAGCACAAAGAAACACATCAGGATCGCCATCAAATCGGCAAAACTGGCCATCCAGGCCGGCGAGCCGGCCTTGGGCGGTCTCTGGACTGTGAGATCGTCGTCTGGACTGCTCATGCGTTACTTTTTGGCTTCGGCAAGTTCGCGCTTGCCTTCGGGCAGGTAGGTGCGCAGCATGGCATCGACGATACGTGGATTCTGCCCGCTCTGAATGGCCAGCAGGGCATCGATGATCAGGTTCTTGATCATCACCTCCTGCCCCATGCGCAGCTTGAGTTTGTCGGCGATGGGTCCGCAGATGGCGAAAGCCATGAGGCACGCGTACAGAGTCGTGAGCATGGCAACGGCCATGGCGGGACCGATGGACTTGGGGTCGGACATGTTGGACAGCATGGCCACCAGGCCGATCACCGTCCCTGTCAATCCCATGGAAGGCGCCACTTCTGCCAGGGAAGAGAATATGGCGGAACCGTTGAGGTGGCGCTGCTCCGCCAGGCTGCGATCCTTGGACATCATGGCCCTCACCACCTCGGGATCATGGCCATCCACCAGCAGCTGGATACCCCGCTCCAGGAATTTGTTGCTGACCTCCCGGCCCTCCAGGGACAGGAGCCCCCCTTTTCGCGCGGCATCGGCCAGTGTCACGATTTCGGCGATCAGTTCTTCCGGATCATCCGTCTTGAACACGAAACTCTTGGCCGCCACCTTGAGGGCGCTGAGGAACTGACCCAGGCCGAACTTGGCCATGGTGGCAAAGGCGCTTCCGCCGATAACGATGGCGATGGAAGGGCCGTTGATGAACATGCTGATGTCGCCCACCAGCAGCATGGCGACGACCATCAGACCTACGGCACCCACAATACCGAGGAGGGTAGCTAAATCCACACCTGACTCCTTATTCCGTCACAGGCCACCCGAAGGGGGCGAATAGTGCTGTTAATTCTAGTCGAAAAATCGTTCGTTACCGCGATAAAAACGCAAAATCCCTGCCAAGCCGGCGGGCCTGGGTTTATAATTCCGGCACCGCAAACGGAGCACGGCCTGCCCATTTCATCGGCCACCCACGTCATTTCTTCAGTAGAAACCGCCCTATGCCCAGCAAAAAGAAAGCCGTCGATTTCGAGCAATCGCTCAAGGCCCTGGAATCCCTCGTCAACCAGATGGAAAAAGGCGACCTGTCCCTGGAAGCTTCATTGCAGGCGTTTGAAACCGGCATTCAACTGACCCGCGAATGCCAGGCCCGCCTGGCGGCGGCCGAGCTTCAGGTGCAGCAGCTGGTCGAGGCCCAGGGAGAGGTGCAGCTCGAGACCTTCGATCCAGAGACCGACGAATGAACGGTGATCTGGCGGCCTTCATGGCCGAGTGCCGCGCACGGGTCGACAACGCGCTGACAGTCTATCTACCTGCCGATGACAATTCACACCCCTTGCTGCAAGCCATGCGTTACGGCCTGCTGCAAGGCGGCAAGCGGGTGCGTCCGGTACTGGTTTACGCCAGCGCCCAGGCCGTTGCCGCTACCGCCCTGCCCGGCGAAAGCCTGGATCGCATTGCCTGTGCCCTGGAAAGCATCCACGCCTATAGCCTGATCCACGATGACCTGCCCGCCATGGACGACGACGACCTGCGCCGTGGCCAGCCCAGTTGCCATGTGGCCTTTGGTGAGGCCAACGCCATTTTGGCGGGAGATGCCTTGCAGCCCCTGGCTTTCGAGTTGCTCAGCGATATCGGCAGCCTCGCGCCCGAGACGCGGCTGGCATTGATCCGCCAGCTGGCGCAGGCCGCCGGTGCTCGTGGCATGGTCCTGGGCCAGGCATTGGATCTGGCGGCCGTGGACAAGCAATTGACACTGGATGCCCTGGAAACCATGCATACCTACAAAACCGGCGCGCTGATCCGCGCCAGTGTCCTTATGGGCGCGCTCGCCGGTGACGCCAGTCCGTCCCAGCTGGCCGCCCTGGATACCTATGCGCGTGCCGTAGGGCTGGCGTTCCAGGTCCAGGACGACATCCTCGATGTCACGGCCGATACCGACACCCTGGGCAAACAGCAGGGCGCGGACATGGCACGCAACAAACCCACCTATGTGTCATTGCTGGGGCTCGAGGCCGCGCGCCGGAAGGCGCTGGACCTGCACCTGACCGCCCTGACCGCCCTGGCCGGCTTCGACGGGCGCGCCGACCGGCTGCGCCAGTTGTCGGCCTATATCGTCGAACGCCGCCATTGACCACCGCCAGTGGCGACAGCAGACAAATGACCCGGGCGCGCCTACAATGGCCAGCCCATAAGACCCAATAATCCGTGGCCGTACATGTTTAACGAGATACCCACCAGCCGCCCGATCACACCGCTGCTCGACACGATCAACGAGCCGGCTGATCTGCGCACGCTCAGTGAAAAGCAGCTGCCCCAGGTGGCTGAGGAGCTGCGGGCGTTTCTGCTGTACAGCGTGGGACAGACCGGCGGCCATTTCGGCGCGGGACTGGGCGTGGTGGAGTTGACCCTGGCACTCCACTACGTCTACGACACCCCCTTTGATCGCCTGGTATGGGATGTGGGCCACCAGACCTATCCGCATAAGATACTCACCGGCCGCCGCGAACAGATGCTGAGCATGCGCCAGGGTGGCGGCCTGTCCGGCTTTCCCAAGCGCGAGGAAAGCGAATACGACACTTTCGGCGTGGGCCACTCCAGCACCTCGCTGAGCGCCGCTCTCGGCATGGGCATCGGTAACCAGATGGCGGGCGGGGACCGCAAGTACGCGGCCGTTATCGGCGACGGCGCCATGACCGCCGGCATGGCCTTTGAAGCGCTCAACCACGCCGCTCATATCAACAGCGACCTGCTGGTCATCCTCAACGACAACAATATGTCCATCTCACCCAATGTGGGGGGGCTGGCCACCTACCTGTCGCGCATTTGGGGCAGCCGTTTCTATAACTCCCTGCGCGAGGGCAGCAAGGCGGTGCTGACCAAAATTCCTCCCGCCTGGGAGTTCGCCCGACGCACCGAAGAGCATTTCAAGGGCTTCGTATCGCCGGGCACACTCTTCGAGGAAATGGGCTTCAACTACATAGGCCCCATCGACGGCCACGATATCCATAGCCTGGTGCGCTACCTGCGCAACCTGCGCGATATCAAGGGACCCAAGCTACTGCACGTCATCACACAAAAGGGCAAGGGGTTCGGTCCCGCCGAGCTGGACCCCGTGGGCTATCACGCCCTCAACAAGCTGGAACCCGGCAAGGCGCGCGCCAGGAAAACCACCGCGCCGCGGCTCAAGTACCAGGAGGTGTTCGGCCAGTGGCTGTGCGACCTGGCCGAGCGCGATCCCCGCCTGGTCGCGATCACGCCCGCCATGTGCGAAGGCTCGGGAATGGTGGACTTTTCCCACCGCTTTCCAGAACGCTTCTACGATGTGGCCATTGCCGAACAGCATGCTGTCACCCTGGCGGCAGGACTGGCCTGCGAAGGACAGAAACCTGTCGTGGCCATCTACTCGACGTTTTTGCAACGCGCCTATGACCAGCTGATCCACGATGTGGCACTGCAAAACCTGGATGTGACCTTCGCTATCGACCGCGCCGGTTTCGTGGGCGAGGACGGCCCCACCCACGCGGGCAGCTTCGATATCAGCTTCCTGCGCTGTATCCCCAACATGGTGGTTGCGGCCCCCAGCGATGAAAACGAATGCCGTCAGCTGCTGTACACCGCCTATCAGCATCCCGGCCCGGCGGCGGTGCGCTACCCGCGCGGTACAGGCGCGGGAGCCGTGATCGACATGGACCTCACCAGCCTGCCCCTGGGCAAGGGCGTGGTGCGGCGGGAAGGCAAGCAGGTGGCCATCCTCAATTTCGGCACGTCGCTGGGCGCCGCCTTGCAGGCCGCCGACAAACTGAACGCCAGTGTCTGCGACATGCGCTTTGTCAAACCACTCGATACGGCGCTCATAGAACGCATGGCGGCGGAACACAACCTGCTGGTGACCCTGGAAGAAAATACCATCGCCGGTGGCGCCGGCAGCGCTGTCAGCGAGTGCCTGGCCGCCCTGGGACTGGTGATGCCGCTGTTGCAACTGGGTTTTGGCGACCGTTTTGTCGAGCAGGATAGCCAGGCCCGCCAACTGGCCGACCAGGGGCTGGACGCGGCCGGTATCGAGCAGGCCATCAGCGCTCGCCTGGCGCTGCTGGCGGGCAGGAAAACCGCCGCCAACTGAAGGCTGTCGCTGTTCCTTTCATACAATTCCCTGTCATCAGTAACACATCCGTCTCAAGGAAGCGCCGTGACCAGACACCTTATCGTTGTCACCATCCTGTGCCTCGGCGCTTTGCTGGGCATGCTGTTCGTGCCGGCCATTCCCCAAGACCCCGGCTACCACCAGTTTGCCGATCAGCGAACCCTGTTGGGCATCCCTAATTTTTGGGATGTGGTATCAAACCTGCCGTTCGTCCTGGTGGGTATGGTCGGACTGGCACGGCTCGCGCGCGGTTGCCCGCCGGGTGGGTTGTCGCCACTGCTGATCCACTACCGGGTATTTTTCGTCGGTGTCCTGCTGACCGGGCTGGGTTCCATCTATTACCACCTGGACCCCGACAATGTGACACTGGTGTGGGACAGGCTGCCCATGACCATCGCCTTCATGGCATTTTTCAGCGCGCTGGTCGGCGAGTCCCTGTCGCTCAGGGCCGGGCGGCAACTGTTGTTACCCCTGCTCCTGCTGGGGATGGCCTCAGTGATCTACTGGCATGTGAGCGAGGCGGCTGGCCATGGCGACCTGCGCCCCTACCTGCTGGTGCAATTCCTGCCAGTCCTGTTGACACCCTACTTGCTGGCCTTCGCACCATCCCCATTCACGAGCAAACGGCAGCTCTGGTACCTGACGGGCTGCTATCTGCTGGCCAAGCTGCTCGAACTCACGGATCACTTCTGGTTCAACCTGGGCGGTGTCCTGAGCGGGCATACCCTCAAGCACCTGGCCGCGGCCTGGGCCTGTTACTGGTTGTATGTGGCACTGGTGCAGCGCAAACGCCGGTAAACAAAAAAGGCGATGGGTAATGATCCCATCGCCTTTTTGATATCGCCGCTCAGTGGATCAGAGCGGATTTATTCTGTACTCAGTGTGACAACCTTACCGGACGGTAGCCGCCGCGCTTGCGGTCATACAGGAACATGGCACCGAAGAACAACGCCACGATCAGCGCTATGGGCATGATCCACCTGAAGGCCACTCGTCCGCCGTAATTGTCGGCTGGGCCGATGATGGCTGCCGCCTGACCGGCCAGCTCCGTTTCCTGCGGCAATCCACCGGACACAATGGCGCGCAGGGCATTGCCCGTCAAGACGCCGTCCAGATTGCCCGCACTGCGGTAATGATCCAGCGCGGCACGCGCATGGCTCAACACGTTGGCGGCATCCGGAGCCCGGTATCCGAGCGCGGCCAGTGCATCCAGGTTGCCCGACGCGGCCTCTGCCTGGGATACATAGCCCGGATAGCGATTTTCCACTTCTTCAAGCACGGTCACCACCTGGGGCACATTCATGGCTGCCGGCAGATTGCGGTCGGCAACGCCGCCCATGACGCCCTGGATGGTGCCCGATGCGGTCATGCCCGCACCGATCATCAACACGATGCCCAGCGAGCCCGCCTTGGGAAAGCGCTCGCTCATCAATCCCACCATGGTCGGGAAGAAGAAGGCGACACCAAAAGCGAACACGGTCGCGGCCAGCATCAGCGGCACCAGGCCCGATTCAAAGGTGGCGAACATCAGCAGGCCGGCGGCGGTCAGGATGGCCGCGAAGAACAGCATACCCGTGGGCGCCAGACGCTCCACGATGGGACCGGCGAACAGACGCAACACCGCCATCAGGCCGGTGATCCAGACAAACACCAGCATGCCGTGCAGGCCCGCCGATTCAAGTACCGGAGAAATCCAGCGCATGGGTCCCAGTTCCAGCGACAGGGTGATCATCTTGATAATGATGAGCGCAATCACCAGCGGATGGGTGAAGGTGTAGATGAACATTTCGCGGATGGGAATACCGGCCTCGGCCAGTTCCGTTTTGGGGAATTTCTCGGGCAGCAGGAGCGCACCGTAAATCAGGATGGGGATATAGATCATGGCGACCTGGATCGTCCAGTGGCCGATTTCCAAAGGACCAATCGAACCCACCTGCACCATGCCCCAACCCAGGAGTCCACCCAACACCATGCCGCCGGGGAAGAAGGCGTGGAAATGGTTGAGCTTGGTGGTCTTGTTCTCGGGGAAGAGCGCCGCGGTCAAGGGATTACCCGCGACCTCAATCAGGCCATTGCCGATACCCATGCCGATGGCGCCGGCAAAGAGTACCCAGAACCCGGTCGGCTCACCCGCCAGCGGCGCTGCCGCCAGGAAAAGGGTCACACCCAGCAGGTGGAAGACAAAGGCACCGACCGCCGCGACCTTGAGACCGAATTTTTCCAGGAAAGGCCCCAGAAACAACAGCGACAGCGCCATACCCCAGAGGGCCGCGCCACCAATATAGCCTACGTCGGCGTTGGTCAGGATAAATTCCGTTTTGAGCTGCCCCAGGATGTTACTGATGATGACAAAGGCAAACGCTGTCGGCAGCAGCGCAAGACATGCCCCCGCGAACAGCTTTTTGCGATTGATGCCATCGGCACCGGAAAGGTTGGATGTCATGTTCATGCCCTCTTATTGTTATGCAACTGTTGTTGTGGAGATTGGTTGTTGTGGAGATCGAAAGAGACGCCCTGGCGCCTCAGTCGACCAACGATGTCCAGGCTCCGTCAGCCCTGGACGAGGTTAACACCGCGTTGATGAAACGCATACCTTCAACACCGGTATCGATGTCCGGCACCCAGGACTGCACGTCATGCGTCCTGCCCTGTTGGTGCGCGGCCAGGATATCGGCGAAGTCTTTATACAGTGTGGCAAAGCCTTCCAGGTAGCCTTCGGGATGGCCGCCGGGAATGCGCACGCCCTGGCCGGGCACACCGCTCAACCAATCGCCGCGGCGGGTTATCCGCTGGCGGGGCTTGTTCAGTTCACAGAACCAGAGGTCATTGGGCGTTTCCTGGGACCACTCGATGCCAGCCTTGTCGCCATACACTCGAATGCGCAGGCCATTTTCATTACCGGGCGCCACCTGGCTGCTCCACAGCATACCCTTGGCACCACCGGCGAAGCGCAGCAGTACGTGCACGTTGTCATCCACCTGCCGCCCATCGACGAAGCTCGCCAGATCGGCGCAGACGGATTCAACCGGTTGCTGGGTAATGAAACGCGCAAGCTGGAAAGCATGGGTGCCGATATCGCCGAGGCAACCGGCAAGGCCCGAGCGGGCTGGGTCCGTGCGCCAGGACGCCTGCTTGTTGTCATCACCGGCGGCTTCTGTCAGCCATTCCTGCGGATACTCGACCTGCACCACGCGCAATTTGCCAAGCTTGCCCTGGGCCACCAGCTCGCGCGCATGGCGCACCAGGGGATAGCCACTGTAGTTGTGCGTCAGTCCGAAGAAGCGGCCGGAGGACTTGACCAGTTTTTCCAGCTCGAGCGCCTCGTCCAGAGTGCGCGTGACCGGCTTGTCGCAGATCACATCAAGACCCGCCTCGAGCGCGGCCTTGGCAACGGGGAAATGCATATGGTTGGGGGTTACGATGACAACCACCTGGGCGCCGTCGGAGCGGGCCTTTTCCGCCCGGATCATATCCTCATAGGAGGTATAGGCGCGCTCGGGATCGATATGCAGATCGAGTGCCGAGGCCCTGGCGTTATCGGGGTTGGAAGACAGTGCGCCGGCAACCAGTTCAAAACGGTCATCGATACGCGCGGCTATCCGGTGCACGGCACCGATAAAAGCACCGCGGCCACCGCCGACCATGGCGTAACGAATGCGGGGAGTGGTCATAAACTGGACTCCTTGAATATCAGAATCGGATCGGAAACAGGATATGCATCGGGGGCCTGTCCAGGCCCCCGGCCATCATTATTTTTTCAAGCCGAGGATGCGGCGGTTGGCCGCTTCATCAGTGCCACCGCTGGCGAAATCATCAAAGGCCTTTTCCGTTACGCGGATGATGTGGTCACGGATGAAGACCGCACCTTCACGCGCGCCGTCTTCAGGATGCTTGAGGCAGCATTCCCACTCCAGCACCGCCCAGCCCTCAAAGTTGTAGGCGGCGAACTTGGAGAAGATCCCCTTGAAGTCCACCTGGCCATCGCCCAGGGAGCGGAAGCGGCCAGCCCGGTCGACCCAACCTTCGTAACCGCCATAAACGCCTTGCTGCGCCGAGGGATTGAATTCGGCATCCTTCACATGGAACATCTTGATGCGGTCGTGGTAGCGGTCGATGAAGGCGAGGTAATCCAGCTGTTGCAACACGAAGTGGCTGGGATCGAACAGGATGTTGCAACGCGGATGGTTGTTCACCGCTTGCAGGAAGCGCTCGAAGGTGGCGCCGTCATGCAGGTCTTCACCGGGATGGATTTCATAGCAGAGATCCACGCCCACCGCGTCGAACGCATCGAGGATGGGCAGCCAGCGGGAAGCCAGTTCACGGAAGCCGGTCTCCACCAGGCCGGCGGGACGCTGGGGCCAGGGATAGAGGTAAGGCCAGAGCAGGGCGCCGGAGAAGGTTACGTGGGCCTTGAGCCCAAGATTTTTACTGGCCTTGGCCGCCAGCAGCAATTGGTTGACGGCCCACGCCTGGCGCGCCTCGGGATTGCCGTGCACCGATGCCGGGGCAAAGCCGTCGAACATCTCGTCATAAGCCGGATGCACGGCCACCAGTTGGCCCTGCAGGTGGGTGGACAACTCGGTGACTTCCAGCCCGTGCCTGGCCAGCGTGGCCTGAATCTGATCACAATATTCCTGGCTCTCGGCGGCGCGTTCCAGATCGAAAACACGCTTGTCCCAGGTGGGAATCTGCACACCCTTGAAACCCAGGCTGGCTACCCAGCCGGCAATGGAATCAAGTGAGTTGAAAGGAGCTTGATCACTGCAAAATTGCGCGAGGAATATCGCGGGACCTTTGAGCGTTTTCATTGTTATTCTCCATGACCGGAAGAGTTAAACAGGCCGACTTTCATTAGTAAAAAGCCGTTTTCGTATGTGGACCCTGGGCAACATCTTAGCGTGTTTGATTGTCCCTGCCGATGCCATTGATAAAGTCTTACTGACTTTTTCCGCAGCTTTACACAAGTTAACCTGGTGGCCGGCAGAGTGGGCGATCAATTTTTGGCCGCCTGCCGGGCTTTGACATACTTCATGATGTTGACAAAGGTATCCACCCAGTAAGTCTCTGGATTGGCCGCCAGATAACGTAGAAGTTCCTCATGGGCCTCGACGGTGACCGAGAGGTGTTCCCCGCCCACACCGTGGAAGGTGAGGTTGGCCATGGTGCCCAGCGCCGCCGCTTCCTTCACCCTGGCGATCAACTGTTCGCCGGTGACCTCAGCCGGGAAATCGGCACCCACCGCATAGGGGTCCAGGTCGGCCATATTGGCCACAATCCCACCGCTCTTGGCCTTGAAGGCGACAAAATCGCCTTTGATACCCGGCAGATAGGGCTCGCCGCCCGCCGCCAGGGTATCCACACAGGGGGCGGTCAGGGTGCGTTCTGTTTTACCGTCGATCGCATGGAGCATGATGTTGCCCAGGCGAATCTGGTCGTGCAGCTGGGCCGCGCTCACCTTGTCGAGGTCACGGTGCTCGGGCACCCAGTCACGGCCCGGGGCCGAGCGGGAACACTGGTGGAACAGGGTATGGTTGGCCAGTTCATGGCCAGCCGCCGCAGCCGCACGCCACGCCGGAAGGCGGTCGCGCAGGGTATCGGCAGCCAGGGTCAGATAAAAAGTCCCCTTGAGGCCATGGCGATCGAGCGCGGGAATGGCGTTGTCCAGCTGGGTATCCAGCGCATCGTCATAGGCCAGGCTGACCGCCGCCTTGGCGCCGTTGGGCCAGGTGAAGGTGTCAGCGCTGGCCGGAAGGGCGATGGCACAGAGGGTCAACAGAATAAAGCCGAATGATGTATTCATTATTGTTCTCCAGGGTGTTAAACCGGGGACGCCAACGCCGTCCCCGGCTCATGATCGCTACTGCTGGCGCAATGGAACCGGTACCGGCTTGGGTGCAACCAGCGGCGGGGCTTTTTCGAAACGGGCAAAGGTGTCGGCATGCACACTGGCAATGCGTTCCAGGGTGCGTTCGAGACGCGGGTCCTCGCAGCCATCCAGCTTTTCCCATAGCTTGTCCACGGTGTCTATCGCATCCTGGCGCAGACTGGACTTCTGGATCTGGATCATCAGTTTGAGGAAGGCATCGATGCCGATCTTGTTCTGCATCATTTGCTCGACACGCGCTTTTGGCTCGACATCGGGCAATTCGAGCTCAGGGCATTTTCTGGTTATCGCGAGCAGCATCTGGTAATTGGATAGCAGCCGGCGGTAATCCGCCCCCATGCTTCTCATATCCGCCAGTACCAGGGAGGGAAGGCTCATCGCCACCAACAACAGGAAAAAACGCATAACTTTCATCCGCCTGATCAAAAATGGCGATTCTAGCACTGCGGGCGATTAGCGCGTACAACCGTTGCGCAAACCCGGGGAATACCGTTAAATCCCACCCCCGAGATCAACCTCCAGGAAGCCTACATGCCTGCCGACCACGATCCGCTGTACCAGCGTGCCAGTCTTTTATGCAAGGCACCGGCATTCCAGCAGTTGATCCGGCGCCTGTGTCCCTACCTCGATCCCGCCCGGGCCGATCACCTGAACCTGGCGATACCGCCCGGCGACCAGATGCTGCGCCACTCGCTCAACATCCATCAAGATGCCAACGCGGCCTTTGGCCAATACTACAATGTAGCCTTGCAGCAGCATTTCACCGTCCAGCAAATTCTTCACCAGCTTTTTCCCGAGGCTCCCGACAAGGTACGGGTGCTGGACTTTGCCTGCGGCTATGGGCGCCTGCTGCGTTTCCTGTCGCTGAGCCTGCCTGTCGCACAGATCCGGGCAGCGGAAATCCAGCCGGACGCGCTCGCCTATGTGCGCAGCCAGTTTGGTGTCCAGACCCTGGCATCAGTGCCCGATCCCAACGACTTCCAGCCCGTCGAAAAATTCCAGTTGATATGGGTGGCCTCGTTGTTTTCGCACTTGCCAGACCGGCTGTTTAGCGCCTGGATAGCACGCTTGCGCGACTGCCTGGCGCCGGACGGCGTTCTCTGCTTCAGCGTTCACGATGCCTGCCTGCTGCCTCCCGATTACGCTTTGCCGGACACCGGGATACTCTTTTTGCCCTCCAGCGAAAATACCGATCTGGACACCAGCATCTACGGCACCACCTTCGTCAACGAGGATTACGTTGCACGAACCCTGCGCCAGGTCTGCGGCGATAACCAGGGCTACTTCCGGCTCCCGAGGGCGCTGGCCCACGAGCAGGACATCTATGTGCTGCCCGCCAATGCCAAACGGGATTTGAGCCAACTCGCCAATGTCCGGCGCGGCCCCTGGGGCTGGACGGACGAGCGCTGGCTCAATGACGCGGGTGAGCTTTACCTGCGAGGCTGGGCTGCCTCGATTGACGATGGCCCCCTGGCCAGCATCAGCATAGAAATCGACGATCAATCCATGGAGTGCCCCACCGGCAGGTTGCGCGAGGATGTGGCCAGGGCGTTCGATGATCCCCGCCTGGCCCGGTCGGGTTGGGAATTCCGCTATCGCCCACCCAAAGGCACGGGCGATATACGCGTTGCCGTCATCGCCAGGACAACGAGGGGTGAACAGGCGCTGCTTTACGCGGGACTGCTGGAGCGCCCGGCCAGCCTGCAAAGTTCAGGGAACTGGTGGACGAGGGTGAAGCAACGCTGGGGAATCTGAGCGGATTATTTTTCGCTGGGTGAAAACGCGTGATTCGCGGGGGCAGCAGGATCAAACAAGCGCTCCCGCGAATCACGGACAGGCGGGATCATTCCCCGAAGAATTTTTTCATGCCGTCAAACCAGCTGGACTGGCGCGGTGAGTATTTTCCGCCGCGGGTGCTCGCCTGGAACTCGCGCAGCAACTCTTTCTGTTTGGCATTGAGCCCCACAGGGGTTTCCACCACCACGCGGCAGAGCAGATCGCCCGGCGTGTTGCCGCGCACCGGCGTCACGCCTTTGCCGCGCAACTTGAACAGCTTGCCGGTCTGGGTTTCCGCCGGCACCTTCAATTTGACGCGGCCATCGAGTGTCGGCACTTCCAGCTCGCCGCCGAGCGCCGCATCCACAAAGTCGATGGGCACTTCACAATAGAGATCGGCACCATCCCGCTGGAAGATGGGGTGCTTGCGCACACTGACCTGGACATACAGGTCGCCCGCAGGCCCGCCATCCGCGCCCGCTTCACCCTCACCGGACAAGCGGATGCGATCGCCCGTATCCACACCGGCGGGCACCTTGACGGACAGCGTCTTGGTTTCTTCCACCCGGCCCTGACCGCGGCAACTGGTGCAAGGATCGGAGATGATCGTGCCGCGCCCGCGGCAGGTGGGACAGGTCTGCTGCACGGAGAAAAAGCCCTGCTGCATGCGCACCTGGCCGTGGCCGCCGCAGGTGGTGCAGGTGACCGGCTTGCTGCCGGGCTTGGCGCCCGAACCGCTACAGGTTTTACAGGACACCAGCGTCGGCACCTTGATCTGGACCGTGCTGCCTTTTACCGCTTCTTCGAGGCTCAGTTCCAGCGTATAGCGCAGGTCGGAACCGCGGCTGGGCCCACCGCGGCCGCGGCCACCGCCGCCGCCGCCAAAAATATCGCCGAAGACATCGCCGAAAATATCGCTGAAGTTGCCGAAGCCGGCACCACCGGCACCCATGCCCGCGCTCTGGTCGACACCGGCATGGCCGTACTGGTCATAGGCAGCGCGCTTCTGCTCGTCGGAAAGCACCTCGTAGGCTTCGTTGGCTTCCTTGAATTTCTCTTCGGCCGTTTTATCATCCGGATTGCGATCCGGGTGATATTTCATCGCCACGCGGCGATAGGCCTTTTTCAGCTCAGCCGCCGACGCGTCTTTGGAAACCTCGAGAATATCGTAGTAATCACGTTTCGCCATACTGGTATCACTGTCGTTAGTGCTAGACAGCAAAAATCCGCCGCAGCGGATTTTTGCTGTAACCTCGGGACAAGCAGGCTTTTACACCTTATTTCTTGTCCTCTTTGACCTCTTCAAACTCGGCATCCACAACACCGTCATCCGCCGGCTTGCTGTCAGTATCCGCCTTGGCCTGCCCCTGCTGCTCGGCATACAGTTTTTGCGCAAGGGAACCTGAAGCCTCGGTGAGTTTTTCGGTGGCTGCCTGGATCTTGTCCAGATCATCGCCCTTGACGACCTCTTCAGCACCCTTGATGGCTGCCTCGATGGCTGACTTCTCTTCAGCCGTCGCCTTGTCACCCGCATCCTTCAAGGTTTTTTGTGTGGCGTGGATCAAGCCCTCCAGAGTGTTGCGCGCGGCAACCACTTCGGCGAACTTGCGGTCGGCCTCGGCATTGGCCTCGGCGTCCTTGATCATTTTCTGGATCTCGTCATCGTTCAGGCCGGAAGACGCCTTGATCACGATGGACTGTTCTTTACCCGTGGCCTTGTCTTTCGCGCTCACGTTCAGGATGCCGTTGGCATCGATATCGAAGGTCACTTCGATCTGCGGCATACCGCGCGGCGCCGGAGGAATATCGGCCAGATCGAAACGGCCCAGCGATTTGTTCTGCGACGCCTGCTTGCGTTCGCCCTGCACCACGTGGATGGTCACCGCGGTCTGGTTGTCATCGGCGGTTGAGAAGATTTGTGATTTCTTGGTCGGAATCGTGGTGTTCTTCTCGATCAGCGGCGTTGCGACACCGCCCATGGTTTCAATACCCAGCGTCAGCGGCGTCACGTCCAGCAGCAACACGTCCTTGACATCACCGGCCAGGACCGCGCCCTGGATTGCCGCGCCTATGGCTACCGCCTCGTCCGGGTTAACGTCTTTACGCGGCTCTTTGCCGAAGAAATCCGCCACGGCCTTTTGCACCAGCGGCATACGGGTCTGGCCGCCCACCAGGATCACATCGTCGATTTCGCTGATGGATTTACCGGAGTCCTTGATAGCCTGCTTGACCGGCTCCAGGGACTTGTTGACCAACTCTTCCACCAGGGACTCGAGCTTGGCGCGCGTCAACTTGACCACCAGGTGCTTGGGACCCGAGGCATCGGCAGTGATGTAAGGCAGGTTCACCTCGGTCTGCTGACTGGATGAGAGTTCGATCTTGGCTTTTTCAGCGGCCTCTTTCAGGCGCTGCAAGGCCAGCGGATCGTTGTGCAGATCGATACCGGTGTCCTTCTTGAAGGTTTCCGCCAGAAACTCGATCAAACGCATGTCGAAGTCTTCGCCACCGAGGAAGGTGTCACCGTTGGTGGAGAGCACTTCAAACTGATGCTCGCCATCCACATCGGCAATCTCGATGATGGAAATATCAAAGGTACCGCCACCCAGGTCATAGACCGCGATGGTGTGGTCGCCCCTGCCTTTATCCAGGCCATAGGCAAGCGCGGCCGCCGTGGGCTCGTTGATGATGCGCTTGACTTCCAGGCCGGCAATCTTACCGGCATCCTTGGTGGCCTGGCGCTGGGAGTCATTGAAATAGGCAGGCACGGTGATGACGGCCTCGGTGACTTTCTCACCCAGGTAGTCCTCAGCGGTTTTCTTCATTTTTTTCAGCACTTCGGCGGAAATCTGCGGCGGCGCTTTTTTGTCGCCTTTGACTTCCACCCAGGCATCGCCATTGTCGGCGGCGACAATCTTGTAGGGCACCATGGAAATATCTTTTTGCACCACGTCATCCTTGAATTTGCGGCCGATCAGGCGCTTGACCGCAAACAGTGTGTTGTGGGGATTGGTCACTGACTGGCGCTTGGCGCTCTGGCCAACCAGCACTTCGCCATCGTTGGTAAATGCGACGATGGACGGCGTGGTGCGATCGCCTTCCGCATTCTCAATGACCTTGGGTTTGCCGGCTTCCATCACGGAAACGCACGAGTTGGTGGTACCCAGGTCGATACCGATAATTTTGCCCATCTGAGATGTCTCCTGAATTTTTCACCCGCCGCGCGAGTGTGTTGGATCTGCTGAACGATTGTGCTTTCGGCTTCACGCCGGTTGGGACACTTGCTACCTATATTGGCGCGGGCCGATCAATTTCAAGGCAGCCGCCGCAAATATCCCCGGCCTCATTCGGCCCTGGCCACGACCACCATGGCCGGACGCACCAGCCGCCCATGCAGGGTATAGCCCTTCTGGAACACGTTGATCACGGTGTTGGGTTCCACCTGGGAATTGGGTATGGCCGATACGGCCTCATGGAATTGGGGATCGAAAGGCTCGCCCTGCGGGTCCACCGGCACCACCTGATGGCGGGCAAGGGCATCGATGAAGGACTTGAGCGTGAGCTGGATACCTTCAGCCACCGGCGCCAGGAATTCGTTGGTCGCATCGATCGCGGCCAGCGCCCGCTCCAGGTTGTCCACCACGGGCAAGAGATCATTGACGATTTTTTCCAGCCCGTATTTATGGGCCTTCTCCACATCCTGCTCCGCGCGGCGGCGGGCATTCTGCGCCTCGGCCTGGGCCCGCAGGGACTGTTCCCTGGCCGATTCATAAGCAGCGGCCAGCGTTGCCAGCTGCGCCTGCAAGACTTCCGGAGACGCGTCACCGGCAGGTTCGGCGGTCTCGGTGCGGGCCTGTTCATCCTGAAGGGCTTCTACCTCGGGATCTGTAGCCTTCTGGGTTTCGGTGTAGTCGGTGTGCGACACGGGTCTGTCTCCTGAATACCTGAAAAAGCCGGGCAGCAGACAAGCCGCCCCCTGTTAAGCTGAGTTCTCTATATGGGGCTGGGGCCCGGGGATTCAAGCCCGCGATCCGGCGCACCCCATCCGGCCTCTGGCAGCCCCAGCGCAAATACTGTATAAACAGCCAGATAACGACCCTGTGCTGCCGGAGCCAGCCTATGCTCACCCATCTCACAATCAACAACTTCACGCTGGTGGATCACCTGGAACTGGAACTGAAGCCCGGCATGACAGTGATTACCGGTGAAACCGGCGCCGGCAAATCCATCCTGCTGGATGCCCTGGGCCAAACCCTGGGCGATCGCGCCGATAGCGACCGGGTGCGCGCCGGTGCGGCCAGGGCCGATATCAGCGCCAGCTTCGATATCCGCCAGATCGCCGGTGCCCGCGAATGGCTGGCCAGCCATGACCTGTTACAGGACGAAACACCCCATGAATGCCTGTTGCGCCGGGTTGTCGGCAGTGATGGCAAGTCCAAGGCCTATATCAACGGCCAGCCCGCCACCCTGCAACAACTGCGCACCCTGGGTGAGATGCTGATCGATATCCACAGCCAGCACGAGCACCAGTCACTGCTGGTAAAAGACACTCACCGGCGCCTGGTCGACGAATTCGCCGGCCAGGCTGAATTGGCCAGGCAGGTACGCCAGGCATTCCGCGAATGGCAAAGCCGCCTGGAACACTACATCCACCTGCGCGACAACGCGGCCGAGGTCAGCGCGCGGTTTCAATTGCTCAGTTACCAGGCCAACGAGCTCGACCAACTCAACCTCCAGCCGGGCGAACTGGCCAGGCTGGAAGCCGAGCAGCGCAGCCTGGCCAACGCGGAAGACATCCTGCGCGGCAGCCAGCAGCTGGCCGCCTTTTGTGGCGACGAAGAGCAGGGCCTGGGCATCAATCTGCACCGCGCCCTGCACGTATTGCGCAATCTGCCGGAAAAATCCGCCGCGCTCAGAAGCGCCGAAGAACTCCTGGCCAGTGCGCAGATCCAGGTGGAAGAGGCGCAGCGCGAAATCGAACACCACATCGATCAATTCACCCTCGACCCGGAACGGCTGGTGCAGGTGGAAGAGCGGCTGTCAGCGATTTACGACCTGGCCCGCAAACACCGCATCCGTCCCGAAGAACTGCCCGACTTCGTTGCAAGACTCAACGCCGAACTGGAACAGCTGGAAGGCGGCGACGCCAGGCTCGACCAACTGGCCCAGCAGGTGGAGCAGGCCGAGCGCAGCTATCGCCAACTGGCCGAACAGCTCTCCGCCAAACGCGGCAAGGCGGGTACGGGCCTGGCCAGACAGGTCAATGAACGACTCAAATCACTGGCAATGGAAAACGCCAAGCTCAGTGTGAGCCTGATCCCGCTGGACAAACCCGGCGCACAGGGGTTGGACGATGTGGAATTCCTGATCAGCACCAACCCCGGCCAGGCGCCGCGCCCCCTGGCCAAGGTAGCATCCGGCGGTGAGCTCTCGCGTATCAGCCTGGCCATTCAGGTGGTGACCGCGCAGACCTCGGCCACCCCCACACTGGTGTTCGATGAAGTGGATGTCGGCATCGGCGGCGCCACCGGTGAAGTGGTGGGGCGCCTGCTGCGCCAGTTGGGCGATAAAGGGCAGGTGATCTGCGTCACCCACCTGGCACAGGTGGCCAGCCAGGGGCACCAGCACCTGCAGGTGAGCAAGACAGCGAACAAAAAGTCCACCGAATCCACCCTGGTGGAACTAAGTGGCGATGCCAAGGTGGAAGAGATTGCGCGCATGCTCGGCGGGATCAAAGTTACCGAGCAGTCACTGGCCCACGCGCGGGAAATGCTCGACAGCCAATGAGGCCAGGGTCTATTTGATCGCCGCCAGATAGGCCAGCCAGCCGGGCTGATTGGCCGCCTGCGCGCGCTGCCTCAGGCGCCCGTCATTTTCCCAGTGCACACGCACCTCGCGGAAACCCGCTTCCAGCAACAGTTCGTGGATTTCCGGCAGGGTCCAGAAGCGCCAGTCGTAGGTGAAAGCGCGATTCAGGCGCGAGCCATCCTTGAATTCAAAATGGATATGGTTGACCACCCGGTGGCTGATGGGATCGAAACTCGCCTGGTCCCACAGATAGGTAAAACCACCGCGGATACGGCGCCGCTCGACCCTCGGCTCCTGAGCCAGCCAGCCGCCATAGATATCCACGAAAAAAATGCCGTCCGCCACCAGCGCCCGGCGCACGCGCGAAAAATAATCGCGCAGGTCTTCGCGGGTTTTGAATATCCAGTAACTGAAGTTCATCGCGTTGATGATGTCGAAGGTCTGCCCATGCGCCTCGCGCACATCGGCCTGGCGAAGGCTCACCCGTGACGCCGCATCGCCCAATGGCTCGATATTGTGCGCCTGTCCCCAGGACAGCACATCGGGGTCGAGATCGACACCCATGGCCTTTCGATCGGGCCGGCTGGCAACCCAGGCGGCACTCAACAGTGCCGTGCCACAAAAATCCTCGCGCAGGCTGAGCGCCAGGCGATGGCGCTCGCGCTTGAATACGCGATTAAAGAAATCGACCTCGAACACAACGGATTGCACGCTGCGTTGATAGAGATCATGGCGATCGGCTGTTCGGGCATTGAGCGGGTGTCGGGAATTTTTCACAAATGCAGACCACTGAAAATTAATGAACCGCCATCATAAAAAACCGATGTTGCAGAAATTGTTATTCACGGGCCAAAACACCGACACTAGGGGCAACAGCCACCGGATGTCAAACGGCATCGGGAATTTCTGTGCAGAAATGCGCCCCTGCATCCCATCCTGTCCAGCAAATCCGTGAAGACGCTGGCCTGATAATCGACGCCTTCCTATAATGCCACCCAGTCCCCCAATGGCCTTTCAGCACCCCATGGATGTTCACCAGCCTGTACGCCCGGCAATGCATGCTCCCGTTGACCATGGCAAGGCGCCCCTGCGCATTTGCCTGCTGGGGTATCGCAGCCATCCCCATGTGGGTGGCCAGGGGATTTATCTCCATTACCTGAGCAAGGCCCTGGTCGACCTCGGCCACCAGGTGGATGTCATCTCGGGTCCGCCCTATCCGGAGCTGGATCCGCGCGTCGCGCTGATACGCCTGCCCAGCCTGGATCTCTACGCGATCGACAATCCCATCCGGGCGCTGCGCTGGCACCATCTGCGCTCCTTCACCGACACCTACGAATGGTGGGCCAAGCTCACCGGTGCCTTTGCCGAACCCTATACCTTCGGACGACGGCTGGTGAAATATTTCCGGAACCATGCAGACAGCTACGACCTGATCCATGACAACCAGAGCCTGTGCCACGGTTTGCTGCAACTTCAGGAACAGGGATTGCCGGTGGTGGCCACCCTGCATCACCCCATTACCCGGGATCGCGACCTGGCGCTGGCAGCGGCCGGCAGCGCGGGTCACCGCTGGCTGATTCGCCGCTGGTACGGTTTCCTGGCCATGCAGGCAGAGGTCACCCGCAAGCTGCGCCATGTGATCACCGTGTCCGAATGCTCGCGCCGCGACATCGCCCAGGCCTTCGGCCGTCCGGTTGAACAGACCCATGTCATTCCCAACGGTGTGGATATCGGGATTTTTCGTCCTCTGCCCGGCATAGCCCGCGATCCGCTGCGGCTGATCACCACCGCGTCATCCGACCAGCCGCTCAAAGGACTGAGCCAGCTCCTGCGCGCGCTCGCCAGGCTGCGGGAAACCTGGCCGCAACTCACCCTGCGGGTCATCGGCCCGCTCAAGGCCGGCGGCGCGACTGAACGGGAACTGGATAAACTGCAACTCCGGGCGTGCGTCACCTTTGTATCCGGCATCAGCCGCGAGCAACTGGTGGAGGAATACGCCGGGGCCAGCATTGCCGTTGTGCCATCCCTCTACGAAGGCTTCGGCCTGCCCGCGGCCGAGGCCATGGCCTGCGGCCTGCCGCTGGTGTGCAGCGACGGCGGTGCCTTGCCCGAGGTGGTGGGCGGGTCCGCGCAGGTATACAGCGCCGGGAATGAGGATGAACTGACACAAGCCCTGGCAAGCCTGCTGGCCGACGCGCCCATGAGAACACAACTGGGACTGGCGGGACTGACGCGCGTGCGCCAGCTGTTCAGCTGGGAAGAGGTTGCGCGGCAACTCACGGAGTACTATTACACCCGGGTACTGAAAACACCTGATGGTGTCGATCCGCCACCTTTCGAGCTTTCCTGTGCTGACCATTGACCTGCGCTATTTTCCGCTGGCACCAGGCGACCGGGTACTGGATCTGGGTTGTGGCGAAGGCCGCCACGCCATTCACTGTTACCTGGCCGCGCCTGTCACGGTGCTGGGCGTCGATCTGAATCCGCGTGACCTGGCCACCGCCGCTGAACGCCTTGCGCCTTTTGCCCAGCCCGAAGACGAGAGCCGCGCCTGTTTTTTCCAACGGGCCGACGCGCTGCAATTGCCTTTCGCCGACGGCAGCATCGACAAGATCATTTGCAGCGAGGTTCTGGAACACCTGCCGGATTATGAGTCGGCGCTGCAAGAAATCCGCCGGGTGCTCAAGCCCAGCGGCCTGCTGGCGGTCTCTGTGCCGCGCTTTTGGCCGGAGCGTATCTGCTGGGCACTGTCACGTGAATACCATCAGGTGGAAGGTGGCCATGTGCGGATCTTCAAAGGCCGCCAACTGCGGCGCGCGCTGGAAGCGCAGGGATTGCTGTTCATCCGCCGCCACTGGGCCCATGGACTGCATTCACCCTACTGGTGGCTCCGCTGCCTCTGGTGGAGAACGCAGGACGAATCGCGTTCGATCCGTGCCTATCACCGGCTGCTGGTGTGGGACCTGCTCAAGGCGCCCTGGCTCACGCGCACGCTGGAAAAATGCCTCAACCCGCTGTGCGGCAAAAGCCTGGTGGTCTACTTCCGCGCGCCGCCAGACTGACTATCGACCCGCAGCCAATCCTGCATGCACCACCCCGGCGGTTGTTATTCTGCCGTGCTTGCAGGGATACTGGACAACCCCCCGATGCGGAGACCCGTTTATGTTGCTGGATGCCGACGCGTTGACACCCAATCAGGTGTACCACACCATGATCCAGACGCTGATACCGCGCCCCATCGCCTGGGTGCTCAGCGAAAACAGCGATAAAAGCCTGAACCTGGCACCTTTTTCCTACTTTGCTCCCGTGTGCAGCGAACCGCCGCTGGTGGTGATATCCATCGGGAAAAAACCGGATGGCTCACCCAAGGATACCCGCCGCAACCTGCTGGAACGTCCGCATTTCGTGGTGCATATCGCTTCCGCTGACCAGGCCCCGGCTGTCACGGCCAGCTCCGCCACCCTGGCGGAAAACGTATCGGAAGTGGCACAGCTGCAACTGGCCACCGAGGATTTCGGTTTCAGGCTCCCGCGCCTGCGCGATTGCCCGGTCGCCTATGCCTGCGAGGTCTACGACACCACACTCCTGGGTGACACGCCCCAGTTGCTGGTATTTGGCCGCGTGCGGCAGATTTATGTCGCGGATGACGTGATCGATGACAACAATGGCCGTCCGAAAATGGACGCCACACGGATCGACCCGCTGGGCCGCCTGGGCGGCGATGAATACTGGATAAGCGGCAAGGTGCTGACCATCAAGCGTCCGGGTTAAGATGCCGGTCATCAAGGAGACTCCACCCCATGAGCACGTTGCTGTTAACCAAGGGTTTCTTTCCCGAAACGCTGCTGCGCCCCTGTATCGACCATATCCTCGGCTGCCAGCGGGAAGACGGTTGCATCCCCTGGTTTGCGGGTGGCAAAGCTGATCCCTGGGACCATATCGAAGCCGCCATGGGCCTCACCATCGGTGGCGAATGGGCCGCGGCCCGGCGCGCCTACCGTTGGCTGGTGGACAATCAGTTGGCCGATGGCAGCTGGTGGTCCCACTACCAGGATGGCGAACCCCGCGACCGGCATCACCGGGAAACCCACCAGGTCGCCTACATCGCCACCGGCCTCTGGCATTATCTACAAGTAACCGACGACAAAACCTTCATCCACACCTGCTTCAACACCCTGGATAAGGCACTGGCATTCGTATTGGGCCACCAGGCCTCCAGCGGTGAAATCTATTGGGCCGTCAACGAGGCAGGCGAATCCCAGCGGGACGCGCTGGTGACGGCCTGCTCATCCATCTATAAAAGCCTGGAATCGGCACTGCTGCTGGCCGATGCCCTGGGCCTGCACCGGCCGGCGTGGGAACGCGCGCGCAATCGCCTTGGCCAATGCCTGCGCCACCATCCGGAATGCTTCGACCGCACCTGGGAAAGCAAGGCGCGGTATTCCATGGATTGGTTCTATCCCATCCTCTGCGGCGTGGTCACCGGCCCGGCCGCGCGCGCGCGGCTGGAGAAACGCTGGCACCAATTCGTTGAGCCACATCTAGGCTGCCGCTGCGTCAGCGACCAACCCTGGATCACCGTGGCCGAATCCTGCGAACTGACGCTGGCGCTGTTGGCAGCGGGCGAACACGGCCGCGCACTCAGCCTGTTCAGCTGGCTGCACCAATGGCTGGATGACGATGGCGGTTACTGGACGGGCTACAACTTCCGGGACAAGGCAATCTGGCCTGAAGAAAAAACCACCTGGACACTGGGTGCGGTATTACTGGCCGCCGATGCCTTGACGGAGCACACCGGAGCCGCGCAGCTATTCACGCAGGTCGCCTGGCAGGCGGAACGGCAAGCAGCGGATCGCCAGAACCTTGAATGACGAAGGGCGCCAGAGGCGCCCTTCAGATCAACGACAGATCACAAACCCTTGGGATTAGGACCGTACTGGTTTTCACCAGGCGTGGAATCCTGCACATAGAAAACGATCAGCACTATGGCACCAATCAGCGGAATCAGACCGATCAGCTGCCACCAACCACTGCGGCCCGTGTCGTGCAGACGGCGGGCACCCACGCTGAGTGACGGCACCAGCAACGCCAGGGAGTAGATGAACGCCAGGAGGCCAATACCCGTTATTGCATCAATGACCGCCAATACGATGTAGAAAATCATGTAAAACAAAACGTACATCCAGAATTCCTGGCGTCTTGCCCTGCCATTGAAATTGGCGTACTGCTTAACGACTGACAGAAAATGCTCCATTGTTGAACTCCTGTGTTGTTATTGTGGAAATGTGACGAATTTCAAAGAATCGCCGACGACGCAAAGCCGCTTGCCGAGCCGGAAACGACAAACCGATACTAGAGCAATTCGCAAAAAGCGCAAGCGTCCGATAGCCGACATAGTGAATCCTTACTCAGGCGGAAGCGGCCTGCCCAGCAGCATATTTACAAAATCCTGGCGCATGGATGCCGACATCTGGCGGCGGGTAATAAAGTCCGGCACGGCATCGGGATTCCTGGGATCCAGCTGCAAACCCCAAAGCGGATCGGCCCGGGTTGGCAGCAGCGAATAACGGCCATCACCGATAAACCAGGGGTCTTCACTGTGCCTGACCAGCAGCGGCGCGTTGAGCTGCTGGTAGCGGCGCAATTCACGCAGCGCGCGGGAATCTGCCGGCAGACCCATATCATCCGGGTGAATCAGGGAGCGATGGTCTCCCGGATAATGGCGCACCCGCCATCCCAAGTGAAAGGCATCCACCTGCAAGACACCATCATCCGTCACCGCCATGGCACGCCAGAGCAACAGGTTACCCAGCGTTGGCTTGGCCTCCAGCAGAACCACCGGCTCATCACGCTCGAGCACCAGGGCATTTGTCAGGTCCAACGCCCGCTGCTGCTGCGCCCAGCCCAACAACAGGTAAGCGGCGCCCAGCAACAATCCCAAACGCGCCGCATGGGGACGATAGCCACGCAGTGCGACAATCAATGCCCCCAACAGCAAGGCGCTGAACAGCGGATCGACAACCGCGATGATTCCCAGCGACAAGGGGTAGTCCAGTAAGGGCCACAACAGATGGGTACCATAGCTGGTGCATGCATCCAGCAGACAAGCCGAGGCATAGGCAAGCAACACCAGTACATACAGCCTCAACCAGGAAAAATGGCCTCGCAACCAGGGCGCCAGCACACAGGTCACCACAAGGGCGGCCAGGGGCGCGAACAGCAACGAATGGGTGAAGTGGCGGTGATACTCCAGTACCAGCAGGGGATCACCGGCACGCTGGATAAACACATCCAGGTCCGGCAACAGCGCCACCCCGGCGCCGACGACGGCGGCTACCCGCTGCCGGGATACGCGGCTGACACTCTGCGCGGCCAATGCCCCCAGGAGGGCATGCGTCACGATATCCACACCAATCATCCTCTTGCCGCGTTGCAGCGCACGCTTGTTAAAATGCCAATCCCCAATCCGAGAAGATGCCCATGCGTATTCCGCGAATCTACACCGATCAGCCCCTGAGCGGACGTCAGGGTATCACGCTCGACGAAGAGCAGTCCCACTATCTGCTGCGTGTGCTGCGCATGGATGCCGGGCGGGAGCTGATCCTGTTTGATGGCCGGGGTGGTGAGTACCAGGGCCATATTCTGGAAGCGGGGAAAAAACACGTCAGCATCGCGCTGGGTGACTTTCGTGCGGATGATCGCTGCTCGCCGCTGGCACTGGAGCTGGGCATCGGTATCTCCAGGGGCGAGCGTATGGATTGGGTATTGCAAAAAGCCACCGAGTTGGGCGTCAGTACCATCACACCGCTGTTTACCGAACGCACGGAAGTCAAACTCAGCGGCGAACGGCTCGGGAAAAAGCTGGCGCATTGGCAGCAGATACTGATCAGCGCCTGCGAACAATGCCAGCGCAATCGCCTGCCCAGGCTGCAACAGCCACAGCCGCTGGCGCCGTGGCTGGAGTCCTGTCAGGCCGAACAGCGTTTCGTTCTCCACCACCGCGACAGCAAGGGACTGGGCGGCCATGACACACCAGCCAGTGTGGCCCTCCTGATAGGGCCGGAGGGAGGGCTTTCAGCAGAAGAGATAGCATCAGCCCAAGCATCGGCCTTTGCGCCACTCACCCTGGGCCCCAGGGTGATGCGCACGGAAACGGCGCCGCTGGTGGCCATCAGCCTCGTGCAATATTTGTGGGGGGATTTACGGTGACAAACCTGGCGGGGAAACATTTTGCCAGGGCAACACATGATGCTCCTGGCCGATAGCTGAACATCGATTGCAACAGGCGATAAGCAAAGGCCAGGCGTGATCCACCTAGCCAGGATTGACGGCAAGACTCAATAACAGGTTTTCCATCGCGGCCACATCGGGAATCACCGCGTCCTCACCGGCCCAGGCCACATGCAGCAACTCCACAGGCTTTTTATCGTCTGTTTCAATAATGCTGATCTCTTCTTCATTGACCCGCGCCAGGCGGGGCAGACCCTGGGTCACCATAGCCAGAAATGGCAGCTCGTCATGAGTACCGAGGGTGTTGAACACGGCAAGGCGGGCGCGGGAATGCAGCGGCGCGCGCGCATCACCGTTCATGGCTTCGAATGACACCAGGGGCACGCGCTGCTCGCGCCACAAACAGGTGCCGAGATACCACACAGGCATACCCTCGGCCGGTTCTACTTGGGCCACGGGAACGATTTCCGCAACCGTTACGTTAGGCACCAATAGCTGAACGCCTTGAAGTGGAATCAGCAGGCTGGCGATTTCCTGTAGTTTCTGCGATTCGATCCGCTGGGGAGCTGTCATGGAAGCGCCTTCCTCTTGTTGGACTGCTGATAAATATGGTGTGCCAATCGTTGCGCCAGTTCAGCCGGCGTGCCGGTGACACTGACGCACGCGGTTGCCAGCGCCGCCTCCGGCATGGATGCGCTGGCGCAGCTCGCGGGCGTCTGTGCCCAGACCTGCCCGCCCTGCTGCTTGATGAGCCGCCCGCTGGCCGCGCCATCATCACCCATACCGGTGAAGACGATCAGGCCACTGCGCTCGCGGTAGGTGCGCGCCACATTGGCCACCACCTGATCAATCGAAGGCGCGTAACAACCGCCCCAGGGTTCGCTGCTGAGCGAGAGCGTGCCATTCTCCAGGATATCGACACGGCGATCGGCGGTGACCAGCACCAGACTGTCGGGCCTGAGCACTTCACCGTGACCCGCCAGGACCGCCGGGTAGCGTCCGGCTCCGGCCATCATGCGCATCAGCGTCGCCGTGTAATGGCTGTCGATATGCTGCACATAAACAAATGCCAGGCCGAGTTCGCCGGGCAAGTGGGTGAAAAATTCCTTGACCGCCGCCGGACCACCAGTCGATGCCGCCAGCACCCAAACGGAAGCCGCTCGCGCGGATTGCTGCAGGTTGACTTCACCGCTCAGATGGGCGAGCCGCTGTGCCATGCGCTTGAGCCAGGCGCTGTGCGCTTCACTGCCGGGTGTAAGGCCTGTGGAATCGCTCAGAATCACGGGTACCCGCGCTTGCTCCAGCAGATATTCCAGCGCCTCCGGCTCGACAGTGTTTTCGGCATCGTCCGCCAGATCACCCTCGGGACTTTCACAATCCACGATCCAGGCATCCACCACAGTGTTCACATCCGGCAGATCGGTCGCGGATAAGGTCACCAGGGCGCGGAACCCCAGGCTGTGCCCCGCCTGAACCACCATGCTGGTCAGCCACTGCTGTTTGCTCAACGAGTCAACCAGAATGCCAACGCGCAGGCTGCTCACGGCTCAATTCATCCTGTTGGCCAGCAACTCACGGATATTGGCCAGCAGCGAATCCTCCTGGTAGGGTTTACCCAGGTATTTGTTCACGCCCAGACTGAAAGCGTGCTCGCGGTGTTTTTCCCCTGTACGCGAGGTGATCATGATGATGGGGATATCCTTGAGGCGCGAACTGGTGCGCACGTTCTTGGCCACTTCAAAGCCATCCATGCGCGGCATTTCGATATCCAGCAGCATCACATCGGGAATATGGTCCTGCAACAGCTGCAAGGCTTCCACGCCATCTTTGGCGGTAATCACGATGAAACCCTCTCGCTCCAGGAAGCGCCCGGTCACCTTGCGCACCGTCACTGAATCGTCCACGACCATGATCGTGCGTTCCTGCTGATCATCCGCGCGCGCGCCGCTGGCCTTGAAGGGCTCCAGCAGCAAGGCTTTGTTAAGACCCATGGCCAGCTGTTCACGGATCAGCGCATGCAGGTCAAGAATCACCACTACACTACCATCGCCCATGACCGTGGCACCGGAGACACCGTGCACGGCACTGAACTGAGCACCCAGGGTTTTCACCACGATTTCGCGGGAGCCCAAGAGACGATCCACCTGCAAGGCCACCGTATTTTCCGCACTGCGCACCAGCACTACCGGCAGAGGCAATGACTGGCCGTCGAGCTTAGGATGGGTATCGCTGTCGAGCAGGCTGCCGAGATAGCGCACCAGATAATTCTCACCGGCGTATTCGAAACGCGCCTGCTCATCCTGGTAGTAATGTTCCAATTCGAAGGGACTGACACGCACGATACCTTCAATGGTGTTGAGCGGAATCGCGTAAAGGTCATCGCCGATCTGCACCATGAGCGCACGGTTCACCGATACGGTAAACGGCAGGCGCACAATAAATTCCGTTCCCTCGCCCCAACGGGAATTGATGAACATCGAGCCGCCGAGCTGCTTGATTTCGGAGTGAACCACGTCCATGCCCACACCGCGGCCGGAAATCTGTGTGACCTTGTCAGCGGTACTGAAACCGGCGTGCAGGATAAACTGGATGACATCCTGATCGCTGAGTTGCGCATCAGGCGTCATCAATCCGCGCTCGATGGCCTTTTCCCGCACACGCTGGAGATTGATGCCGCGGCCATCGTCTTCAAGGCGCAGCACCACGTCACCGCCTTCGCGCCCCAGGCTCAGCAGGATGCGGCCCGACTCGGCCTTACCGGCACGCGCCCGCTCATCCGGCATTTCGATGCCGTGGTCCACGGCGTTACGCAGCATGTGCTCCAGGGGAGCCACCATGCGTTCCAGTACGGAGCGGTCCAGTTCGCCTTCGACGTTATCGAGTTCGAAATCCACTTCCTTGCCCAGCTCGGTGGCTGCTTGACGCACGATACGGCGCAGGCGCGGCACCAGACGGGAGAAGGGCACCATGCGCGAGCGCATCAAGCCCTCTTGCAGGTCGGTATTGATGCGCGATTGCTGCAACAGCAGCGTTTCGGTATCACGCGCTTTTTCGGACAGGGTAAATTTAAGGTCCATCAAGTCCGACGCAGATTCGATCAGGGAGCGCGACAACTGCTGCAACTGGGAGTAGCGGTCCATCTCCAGCGGATCGAATTCCTCGTGCTGGGCCAACTGTTCCTGGCGGAAAATAATCTGGGCTTCCGTTTCAATGTCCAGGCGGCGCAACTGTTCCTGCAAGCGCTGGATTGTGGAATCCATTTCTTCGATGGACATGCCCAGGTCGGTGATCTGCTGCTCCATGCGGCCACGGCTGATGGAGGTTTCACCAGCCAGGTTGACCAGTTCCTCGAGCAGTTCGGCCGATACCTTGATCACTTCCTGGGGACCGGAGCGGCGTGCCGCCAGGTGCTGCACCGGTGCCAGCACACCACCCGGCGCTACCGCGCGGGCACCCGCCGAATCGCCCGGCGGCACCGGGGCGGGTTTGGGCTTGGGTGCAAATGGCAATACCTTGGCGGTGTCGCCGATGGCCGTCTGCGGTGGTGCCGGTTGCTCCGGCTCGCTTTCCACAGTGTCAGCGTCGCCCGGCCCATCTGATACTTCGATATGGTCGACATGCGTCGATTGATCGGCGGTAACAGGGGCTTCATTGATTTGTGTATTGATATCCGGCAAGGATGGCAGCGATTCGCCAGCCAAGCGCGCCCTGGCCCTGCTCACCAGCAGATGGAGGCGGTCCTGGTATTCATTGAGACGGCGAAAGAAACTGTGATCGATATCGGCATCGCTGCCCATATCGATCAGGACGGTTTCAAAGTCGTGGGACAGGTCACCGATATCGGTCAAGCCGGCCAAACGCGCACCGCCCTTGAAAGTGTGCAGACTGCGCTTAAGGTCTTCCACGCATTCGGTGTTGTTCCAGTCTTCCTGCCAATCGTGCAGGGACCGATCTATGTCTTCCAGGAGCTCGCCAGCTTCCTCGATAAAGATTTCAACGATTTCAGAATCAAACTCTGCGGCATCCTCGTCCGCCTCAACAGTCTCTTCCGCATAGGCGGTTATCGTTTCAGCCGGATCAGTGTCAGGGAGGTCAAAATCCGATGCGCCTGTGATGACGGAGGAATCAGGCTCAGCCGTTTCGTCACCGATGGTTTCTGATGATGAATCCCCGATCACCTCATCGGTAAATATGGCAAGCGAGTCTTCTTCCACCTCAACCAGAGGTGGAGACTCGTAATCAGCTGGTACGGCAAGCGTGGTGGAATCTTCCTCACCCTCAATCCAGGTGTCAGGCAAGGAAAGTGTTATCTCTACTTCTGCTTCTGCTTCTGCTTCTGCTTCTGCTTCTGCTTCTGCTTCTGCTTCTGC
>CAYWCW010000007.1:0-128893 GCA_964456865.1 uncultured Cellvibrionaceae bacterium | reverse complement strand
TCGGTGGTGAACATGTTCTCGCGGTAGTTTTCCCAGTGGCCGGATTTTTCCCAGAGCACCCGGTCCATGATCAGCGGCGTCCTGACCTCCTGGTAGCCCCAGTCGATCTGCTTGGCTCGCATGTACTGCTCGATCTGCTGCCACAGGGTCCAGCCCTTGGGATGCCAGAACACCATGCCCGGCGCCTCGTCCTGCAGATGGAACAGGTCGAATTTCTTGGCCAGCTTACGGTGGTCGCGCTTGGCTGCTTCTTCCAGCAAATTCAGATAGGCCTTCAGCTGCTTGGCGTCGGCAAAGGCGGTGCCGTAGATGCGCTGCAGCATTTTGTTGCTCGAGTCGCCGCGCCAGTAGGCACCGGACACGCGCATCAGTTTGAAATGGAGGCAAAAGCGCATGTTGGGCACATGGGGGCCGCGGCACATGTCGATATATTCCTCGTGGTGATACAGTCCCGGCTTGTCGTCTCTGGGAATGTCGCGCTCAAGGATTTCCAGTTTGTAGGTTTCGCCACGCGCGCTGAACACATCGTGGGCCTCCTGCCAGGACACCTTCTTTTTCACCACATCGTATTCGGTCCTGGCCAACGCGAGCATACGTGCTTCCAACGCGGCAATATCCTCGTCGGTAAGCTTGTGCTCCAGGTCCACGTCGTAATAAAAGCCGTTGTCGATGGTGGGGCCTATGGCCATTTTCACACCGGGGAACAACTGCTTGATGGCGTGGCCGAGCAGGTGGGCGCTGGAATGGCGGATGATTTCCAGGCCGTCTTCGTCTTTGGGGGTGAAGATCACCAGGCTGGCGTCTTCGCTGATCAGGTCGTGGGCATCCACGCGCTGACCGTTGACGCGGCCACCCAGGGTAGCCTTGGCCAAACCAGGGCCAATAGAGGCAGCTACCTCGTACACGGAGACAGGTTTATCGAATGAACGTTGGGAACCATCGGGGAGAGTGATAACAGGCATTTTCGATCCTTTTCAGTGGTGACCCCTACCAAAGGTCACTTGAGTAAAACGCCGGGAGCAGTCCGGCAGCGGGCACGCAGGGCGTGAGGGGTCGGAGTATATAGAAACCTTCTCCCCCCTGACCAGCATCCGCTACCACCGGTGTCCCACTTCTATCCCCGCGGAGAATTGCCGGCCGGGAGCCGGCTCGAAACTGCGGCCGTTGGCCTGGTTCACGATCACCGACCCCACATAGGCCTCATCGGAGAGATTGCTGGCCTTGAGCCAGCCGTGCAGTTCCCAGGCGCCCCACTGGTGGCGGCTGCTCAAGGCGAGATCCGCCGCGGTGGCCGAGGGTGCGAATACCAGGTTGTCGTCGGCCGTCGCCACCCTGGAACGCTGCTGCACACCCAACCCGAGCATCAGGCGTTCATCGAGCCAGGGCTGCCAGCGCAATTGGAGGTAGTGATTGTGCCGCGCCACGCCCGGAAGACGCCTGCCCTGCCACTCGCCCTCGCTGAAATCCGCTTCCAGGTAATTGAGGTTCAACCAGAGATGCCAGGCATCCGCCAGGGGTGCGCGGCCGCTGATCTCCACACCCTGCCTCTCCGTGGCGGCGGCATTGCGGTAACTGGTCCGGCCGCCCAGGGATTGGTCCACGACAATTTCATTGCGGGTATCCACGGTAAAGATCACCAGTCTGTATTCCGGGCCGCCGGGCTCATGGAAACGGATGCCGATTTCCTGCTGGCGATTGCGCGCCGCCTCGAGATCGGTATTCAAGCCCGTCCCTTCGCTGCGATAGGCCATTTCGGTCAATGTGGGCGTCTCGAAACCACGCCCGAGGCTGGCGTGGACAGCCCAGCCAGGCGTGAGCCTGTAGCGAATGCCCAATGCGGAGGACAGGTAGTCGTAGGATTTTCTTCCGCTGTCGTCGGGATTGCCGGGCACCACAAACCAGTCCTCCACCGAAAAATCGAGCCGGCTGTGACGCAATCCCCCGTAGACTTCCCAGGCGCCAGCGGGCCGGTAATGGAGCACGCCGTGGATATCGCGCCCCTCTACCTCGCCCGTTTCGTTGCGGCGCAAATCCCCGCTCTGGCCACCGTCGTTGACATAACCACGCCGCCGGTCTTCGCTGCGGGTCAGGTCGGTTCCCAGGGCGGCGGTCAGCAGACCATCACCTACCGCCAGATCATGGGCGTAGTTTCCGCTGATACCTTTAAAATCCCGCTGCAGATCCACCACCCCACCCGCATTGCTGATAGCCGCGCCGGTAAAACCCAGGTACTGGAGGATTTCCCTCTCGCCCCCCCAGGCGGCCAATTGCCAGCGGCTGTTACCCAGAGGCTGGCGCAGGCTATAGGCCAACTGCCGGTGAGAAACCTCTTTTCTTGTATTAAAAGTCTCGGCCAATTCATTGATCTGATTAGGATTTTCACTCCACTGCGCAGCGGTCAGGCCCAAGGGATCCTGCAACAGGGGATCGCGGGCCAGGTCCAGCCTGAGCCGGGATTCCAGCCCGTTGGCGGCGGTGTAGAACAACTGTGCACCAGCGTGCTGGCGTTCGGCGGCGGCATGGGGCCGGTCGCCATCCGTCTTGAATCGACTGCCCTGCAAGCGCAACGCCAGGGGACCCTTCTGCCACTGGGCCGCCACGCCCTGGCGTTCTGTGCCACCCTCACCTGCCAGGGTACGCAAGCTGATGCGGGAGTCTTCGGGAGCCTGGGTATTGAGGGAAATCACGCCGCCGGCGCCATTGCCATAAAGGGAGGCCAGGGGTCCGCGCAGGACGTCGATATTGTCGATGCCGTCGAGTGGAATACTCGACAGCTGCCCCTGTCCATCGGGCGTGGTCAGCGGAATACCATCCACCCGCAAGGACAAACCCCGCACGCCAAAAGCGGAACGGGCACCAAAACCACGCAGTGTTATGCGGGTGTCCTGCGCGTAGTTCGAACGGCTGTCGGCCTGGACGCCCGGCAACACCTGCAACAGCTCGGCACTGTCGATACGCGTGCCCGGCAAGCGCTCGATCGATTCCACCCTGACAAGGGTATGCGCCAATCCAGGCGCCGCATCCGGCGACCTGCCGGTGACCATCAGTGTCTCCAACAGGGTATCCGCCTGCGCCTGAATTCCCGGCGCGACAAGTACGGCAAAAATACCCGCTCGTAAAATATGCTGCCTATGAATGCCTGCCATGATCCTCCACCAATCATCCCGCTCGCCTCGCCGGAGGCCCCGGCGCAGATAGTGGCATGACAGGGGCCGCCTTGCCCGCGATGCTTGCAAAAGTTTACCTCCTGAAAAGCCCGCTGGCCGTCATTTGCCAAGTATGCGATTTGCTTATACTATTGCTGCTTTCGTATTTCCCGCAGGCAGCCAAGATGCTGCCTGTTTTGTTTTCGACTCTCGGTTGACTCCCTTGTTGAAAAAGCCGGCTCGCCCCAGCGCGGGCCTTTGTCAGTTTTGTTGTTGGCATTGATGCGGAGACACTCATGGCCAGTCTGATGAACACTTTCGGCACCAGAACCCTGACCCTTACCCGGGGCCAGGGCAGCCGCGTGTGGGACGACAACGGCAAATCCTACCTGGATGCCATCAGTGGGATTGCGGTATGCGGCCTGGGCTACGCCCACCCTGCCCTGACCAGCGCCATCAGCGAGCAGGCCGCCACCCTGCTGCATGTGTCCAACCTGTACAACATTCCGCAGCAACAGCGGCTGGCGGATCTGCTGGTCGAACACTCGGGCATGGACAAGGTTTTTTTCTCCAACTCCGGTGCCGAAGCCAACGAAGCGGCGATTAAAATCGCGCGGAAATACGGCAACGACAAGGGCGTGAAAAACCCCACGATCATCGTGATGAGCAACAGCTTCCACGGCCGCACACTGGCGACCCTGAGCGCGACCGGCAACACCAAGGTGCAGATAGGATTCGAACCCCTGGTCGAAGGTTTTGTGCGCGTTCCCTACGATGACATAGCCGCCGTCAAGGCGGCGGCCGATATACACAGCAATATCGTTGCCGTGCTGGTGGAACCGGTCCAGGGCGAAGGTGGTGTCCGCATCCCCGCCGACGATTACCTCAATCAACTGCGCACCCTGTGTGACGAACACGGCTGGCTGTTGATGCTCGACGAAATCCAGACGGGCAACGGACGGACCGGGCGGTTTTTTGCCTACCAGCACAACGGCATAGTGCCCGACGTGGTCACCACGGCCAAAGGCCTGGGCAATGGCGTGCCCATTGGCGCCTGCCTCGCACGGGGCAAAGCGGCGGAGGTTTTTCAGCCCGGCAACCACGGCACGACCTTTGGCGGCAATCCACTGGCCTGCTCCGCCGGCATTGCCGTGATCGATACGCTGGACAAGGAACAATTGATTCCCCGGGTCGAAAGCCTGGGCAAAAAACTGCTGGCCGATTTTCGTGCGGCGCTGGCAGGTAACGACAAGGTCGCCGATATCCGCGGCAAGGGCCTGATGATCGGCATTGAACTCAAGGAGCCCTGCGCCGAGCTTGTCGAGCGCGGCCGCGCCAAGGGCATTCTGATCAACGTGACTTCCGTCAACACCATTCGCTTGCTGCCAACGTTCATCCTGACGGACGCCGAAGCGGCAGAGCTGGTCGCCAAGGTGGTCGAACTGGTGACGGAGTTTTAATCCGGTGCGGGTGTGCTCAAGCCCGCACTGCCACCAGCGCGCGTTTACAGGAGAAACGCGCGCCGTGTAGAGAGTAGCAATTATGGTACCCCCAAAGGCACCGAGACATTTTTTAACCCTGAATGACATTACGCGGGATGAGCTCAACCACATCATCAACCGCGCCATCGAACTCAAGTCACTGGTACGTCAAGGCAAAGCACCAAGCCTGCTCGACAATAAAGTACTGGCGATGATCTTCGAGAAAAATTCCACCCGCACCCGGGTTTCCTTTGAGTCCGGTGTTGCCAAGCTGGGCGGCCATGCCATATTCCTGTCCACCAAGGATTCGCAACTGGGCCGCGGCGAACCCATCGAGGATACCGCTCGCTGCATCGCCAGCATGGTCGACATGGTGATGATCCGCACCTATGGCCATGCCACGGTTGAACGCTTTGCCGAATACTCACGCGTTCCGGTGATCAATGGCCTCACCGACGACCACCATCCCTGCCAACTGCTGGCCGACATCCAGACCTATGTCGAACTGCGCGGTTCGCTCGCGGGCAAAACCGTGGCCTGGGTGGGCGATGGCAACAACATGTGCAACAGTTACATCCAGGCCGCCGAACTGTGCGACTTTGAGCTGCGCATCGCAACCCCCAAAGGTTTCGAGCCCGAGGATCATTTCGTCGAACCCTACCAGCACCGCGTCAGCCTGAGCAATGACTCCCGCGCCGCTGTGGCCGGCGCCGATCTGGTCGTCACGGACACCTGGGCCTCCATGGGCCAGGAAGATGAAAAGAAACAGCGCGAAAAGATTTTCCTGGGCTACCAGGTCAACAAGGAACTCTTGAGCCTCGCCAACAGCGATGCCCTGTTCATGCATTGCCTGCCCGCGTATCGCGGCAAGGAAGTGTCCGCCGGTATTCTCGACGCACCGGATTCCGTGGTGTGGGAAGAAGCGGAAAACCGCATGCACGCGCAAAATGCCCTGATGGAATTCCTGTTGCAGCATTAATAACCCGGCACTCACCGTCATTGATAGGTATAAAAAAGCCCGCAAAAAACTTGCGGGCCTTTTTTATACAGTCGTCAGCAGGTAATTTTTCAGAGGTTCCCTAGAGACATGTGGCGAACATGGCATTGACCCTGGAGTTATTTGCCTTGCATTGAAGTCGATCCACCTCCTGCTGCTTGTCGCTTATGATGTGGCAACTACTTTCGGGCGTGTAGGTAATGCTGGTTATTGTACCGCTTTCGATACCTAAAATTCGTACAGCAGCTGCATTCAGGCCGCCGCTTTGCTGGTACCCCTGTTCGGGTATTGATATCGTAATGGATTGGGTTTCGGGACATGCGGTGAGTCGATTCGATGCTTCCCTCGCAGCATCAGCCAAACATTGCTTGTAATCGTATACGGCATCCGCCAGTGCCTGGACTTTCTTTTCGCAGTGCTTTTTATTGGCTTCTGGATCTTGCTGTTCCGCTTCCTCCTGCACAGTATTCATCGATGCTTGTACTAAAGCCGGAATATCGCTGTTGGAAGTGCGGTTAGGATAGTTGGGATTACCCGTTATCAGCTGATCTGCATAGTTGTTTGGAACAGTACCGCTTCGAACCCAGCTCTGGGCATTGGCAAGATTGACAGAAAACAGGACAACAAGGGTAATGAGAAATTGTGGTTTGTTATACACCCTATACTCCTTTCATTTCAGAATAATTATGTCGGCGCCACTCAAGCCATCACGCACCTACAACTGGCGCGGAGCGTGACAGCACTGTCAGATTTCAGGATTGTCGGTCACACTGCCCGACAGGGAAATACTGGTTATCGCACCAATCTCGATACCTAAAATCCGTGCAGCAGCCGCATTCAGGTTACCTGCGCTGGGTCGTTGGCATACTTCAGAGCGGTGGCAAACCCAGCTTTTCCCGCTCCATCAGACCACTCAACCGCTCGAAGTAGGCGTCAACCACCGGGGGCACCGAGTTGTCAAACTCATCCAGTCCCGCAGCCGCCCTCCTGGCCACCAGGTCACGATAAATTTCCTGTGCGCGAGCCTGCAGCCACTGCACATCTTGCGGTGAAAGCCGGATATCATTGGAACGTATAAAATTGGTGCTTCCAGTCAAACCCAATTCTTTATTGCCCCGTAACGCGGCTGCCTCATACCAGGCCAGGGATTCCAACGCGTGACCGCGCATTTGCTCCGGGGTTTCAGCATGCTCCATATGCCTTCGAACGAATATGCTCATGTGCAAAAAAGCATCCAGGGAACCATGCACCATGGCATTGATAAACCATTCCTCGCCGAGTGGCATACCGCCCGGGCGGCGCATCATCTCATAGCCATATTCCACCATGGCATGGATATCACCACCTTCGGCCAACTGGCGCAGGGTTTCCTCGCTGTAGTGTTGGTATTCATTTTCTCTTCCCTTGTTGTAACCCCAGGTATTCATCCAATCGTGCATTGCAGCTCTCTCATACGCATCACCACCTACGGTAGGGAGGCTGTCCAGGTATCGATCAAGATCCCGAATGTGAATCACCGTCGTTCCTTCCGGTTGTGCCTGGGCAGTAGATGCTGTGGGTGCGTTCAACCTTGTCAGGTCAGATGCAGCTTTCTTCACGGCCTTGACAGTCAGTTGGGGGGTGGGCGAAACAGGCTGTTGCTCTCCTGCTGAATAGAACACCCCGGTGTAGAGACAGACCAGCACAACAAGAACCAACGCACCTATCCAGAGGACTGGACGCTTAAGTGTTGACATCATCGTTATTCCCTCACAAAGCAATATGCTTTTTTGCAATTTCTGCATCTGCCAGTGCCTGGGTTTTATTTTCACAGTGCTTTTTCTTGGCCGCCGCCTCTTGCTGCCTGGCAGTCTCCTGTGCAGCCCTCATAGCCGCCTGCAATGAGAAATTGTGGTTTGTTATACATCGCATGCTCCTTCAACTCTATAACCTTCCTGATTCACAGTGGTGGCAAACCATATTTTGCCCGTTCATTTGATGATAATGATTCTGCTAATCGGGCATAGAACCCCTGAACGACTGGCGGAACGGTATTGTCGAATTCTCCCAATCCAGCAGCGATACGTTGTTCAGCAAAATCCTGGTAGATGGCTTGCGCCCGTACTGTTATCCAGGCTACGTCCTCCGGTGTCAGCTGAATGGAGTGTCGTCTAATAAAGCCAGGACTATGATAGTAGCCGGAACGTTTATTACCTCTTAAAGCTGCGGCTTCGTACCAGGATAATGACTCCAGTGCCGCCTGGTGCATTTGCTCGGGTGTATCCGCTTTTTCCATCACGCGAGTTTCAGTAATAATTGCAATATCATCGAAAGCGGCCAGGGAGCCATGCACTATGGCATTGTTAAACCAATGGCGGGCAGCGTCGAGCTCACCGGGCTTTCGTAGCAGTTTCCAGGCATAATGGTTCATAGCACGAAAATCACCACCCTCAGCCAGTTGACGGAGGATATCTTCACTGTAATCTGCGTATTCATCTTTGCGCTCGATACTGTAGCCGCCATCATTAAACCACTTATCAATTTCCGCCTTTTCTTGGGTATTACCAATAATCGGCTCGAAGACAAGTTTAGCGTGCTCTTCATAACTCAAGGGTTGTGAAAAAGGCTGTTGTGACCCATCCACAATGGCATCAGTCACTGAATCCATAGGTTCATCTGCTAATACAGCCTCAGGATAGTGTATAACTTGCTGATCATTGGCAGCAGGTTTGGAACTGGATTGCCAAACAATAGCAACAACGACTACGGCAATGAGCGTTACGCCTGCGAGAATTTGGTTTGTCCTTGACATATAGCGTGTTTCCTGTTGGCTTATGTTGCTCTAGGGGCAAATGGAGAACATGGCGCTGATCTTCGACCTGTTCGCCCTGCATTGAAGGTTGTCCGCTTCCCGTTGATCTTCGATTCTAATGCGGCAACTATTTTCAGGGTTGTAGGTCACACTACCAGATACAGATATGCTGGTTATTGCACCGATTTCGATACCTAAAATCCGGGCGGCAGTTGCGTTCAGGTTGATACTTGGCTGGTATCGCAGTTCCGGTACCGAGATTGTGATAGATTGGGTTTTGGAACATGCAGCGAGTCGGTTCGATGCCTGTTGGGCAACGTCTGCGCTACATTGATCATACTGCGCTTCCGCATCCGTCAGTGCCTTGGCTTTGTTTTCACAATGCTTTTTCTTGGCTGCCGCCTCTTGCTGCCTGGCAGTTTCCTGCGCAGCCCTCATCGCCGCCTGCACGGAAGCCGGTATATTACCGCTGGGAGCACTGAAATTGACATTATGGTATTGGGGGTTGCCCGTTATCGGCTGGTTGGCGTGAGTGTTTGGCACCGTGTCGCTCGGAACCCAGGCCTGAGCATTGGCAAAATTGACGGAAAACAGAACTACAAGGGTAATGAGAAATTGTGATTTGTTAAACACAATATGCTCCTTCAATGTCAGAGTAATAGTTATTGAGTGCCATCCTGACCATAATGCGTCTACAACCAGAACGAAGTTAGACTACTACCCCGAAATCAGCATTGTCAACACTCTTTATCTCTCTCGTGAAGGCAATCACATATCGAGCAAACCACTTATTTCACCTTTCACTGGATTTTTTGCCGTCAGCTGATGCGATAACGTCAAGTTGGCCGCCTGGCTATCGCGGCCAGTCCCGGTCCCAGGCTTGCCACACCACCCAATACCCAGCCACCATCCACAGGCAGCACAACGCCCGTGATATACGCGGCCATATCCGACGCCAGAAACAGACAGGCATTGGCGATATCCTGAGGCTGCCCAAACCGTTGCAAGGGTACAGACGCGGCGACTGCCGCACGGATGCTGTCGGTAGGTGCCAGGCGTTTCATGCCTTCTGTGCCATCGATGGGGCCGGGAATCACCGAATTGACCCTCACGCCTTCCGCTCCCCATTCCAATGCCAGTGTGCGGGTGAGCATGTCCACGCCCGCCTTGGCGGCACAGACATGGGATTGTGCGGGCAAGGCCAGCTGGGCCTGAGGTGCTGATATGTTGATGACCGAAGCGCCCGGCTTTTTCAACAATGGCCAGGCTGCCTGCAACACATGAAAGCTGCCCAGCAAATCGATTTCCACGACCGAGCGAAAGGCGTTGGCTGACATGCCGGTCGCCAACGCCGGAAAGTTGCCTGCCGCGCCGGATACCAGCACATCCAGCCCGCCAAACGCCGCCTGGACGCTGGCCATGCCCTGCCCCACAGCCTCGGGGTCGCGCACGTCGCAGGTGAATCCCAGGGTGTCGGCAGCTCCCGCTTCTTTCAGCAGCGCCAGGGTTGCTTCCACCTTTTCGGGAGAACGGCTGGCAACGGCCACCCGGGCACCGGCGCGGGCAAAGGCCAGCGCGATTCCCTGGTTGATGCCGCTGGTGCCACCCACCACCAGCACTCGCTGACCCGAAAAATCGAATGGGGATTTCATCGTCAAGCCTCCTCGACCTGTTGCTAGAACCGCGAAAAATCCGGGGCGCGCTTTTCAAAGAAGGCGGCAATCGCCTCTTTGCATTCCGCTGACCCCAGCCCTTCGGCAAAGGCCGCAAATTCGGCGGCCATCGCCCGCTCGAGCGGATCGGCCAGCCCCTGGCGCAGCAATGCGCGGGTCCGGGCGACCGCGGCAGGCGGCTTGGCGGCGAGGCTGGCCACGCGGTCCGCGGCATAGGCATCGAGTTCCGCGGCAGGCACGGCGGCATTGACCAATCCCAGTGCCGCGGCCTGGCGGCCATCGAAGGATTCACCCAGCAGCAACAGCTCGCTGGCGCGGGCCTGACCAACCAGGCGGGGCAACAGGTAGCTGGCCGCGTACTCGGGGCAGAGACCCAGGTTCACGAATGGCAATTGGAAGTGAGCATCCTCCGCCGCGTAAACCAGATCGCAGTGCAGCAACAGCGTCGTGCCGATACCCACCGCCGGTCCGGCGACGCTGGCCACCACCGGCTTGCCGCAATGCTGGAGCGCGCGCATGAAGCGCACCACCGGATGCTGCTCATGAATCTCGGGTTCATTCATGAAATCCAGCAGATCGTTGCCACTGGTGAAGCATCCTCTGGTGCCGCTCAGCGACACGACCCTGATGACGGGATTGCGGCTGGCGTGATCCAGGGCGTCTGCCAGGGTGGCGTACATGGCGAGCGACAGGGCATTTTTGCGCTCGGGCCGGTTGAGTGTCAGATGCAGTACCCGCGCGTCCAAACGGGCCTGTACCTGGGGACAGGAACTGATAAAGGGTTCCATCGGCAACTCCTTGGGACAATGAACCTGCCTGAGTATAGTCAAGTGGCGCCCGCCCGCCCCGGCGGTTACAATTCCCGCCCTTTGCCCTTATGGAATCTTGGCCGAACCGACGTTATGAATATCCGCAATCTGCTTGACCAGCGTGTCCTCGCCGCCATGGCCGCCTGTGGTGTGCCCGCCGGCCTCCCCGCCCTGATAGCCCCCGGTAAAAAGGCCGGCTTTGGTGATTACCAGGCCAACTGTGCCATGGGCGCCGCCAAGGCGATGGGAACCAATCCGCGCGAACTAGCCGGAAAAATAGCCGCCGCGCTGGACCTGGATGGCATCGCCGACAAGGTCGATATCGCCGGTCCCGGTTTCATCAACATCCATCTCAATCCGCAGTGGCTCGGTGAGCAGGTCGCCCGGGCGCAAACCGATGCCCACCTTGCGATTGCCCGGACAGACCAGCCGCAAACGGTGGTCATCGACTACTCGGGTCCCAACCTGGCCAAGGAGATGCACGTCGGTCACCTGCGCTCCACCATCATCGGCGATGCCCTGGCCCGCCTGCTCGAATTCCTGGGCCATAAGGTCATTCGCCAGAACCATGTGGGCGACTGGGGCACGCAATTCGGCATGTTGATTGCCGAGTTGGAGGAACAGCTTGGCAATCAGGGTAATGCCGCGCTGCAACTGAAAGACCTCGAGGTGTTTTACCAGCAGGCCAAAAAACACTTTGATGACGACGACGCCTTTGCCAACAAGGCGCGCGACTACGTTGTGCGCCTGCAAGGCGGTGATCCAGACATACTCAAACTCTGGCAGCAGTTCAAGGACGTCTCCCTGCACCACAGCAGCGAGATCTACCACACGCTGAACGTGACGCTGGGCGATGACGATGTGCGCGGCGAGAGTTTTTACAACGATGATCTCGCGCCGCTGCTCAAGGAATTGCAGGACAAGGGGCTGGCCGTTGAGAGTGACGGTGCCCAGGTCGTTTTTCTGGAAGAACTGGCTGATAAGGATGGCAATCCGTCGCCGGTCATCGTGCAAAAGCAGGGCGGCGGTTTTCTCTATGCCACCACGGATCTGGCGGCATTGCGCTATCGCGTCAGCAGGCTCAAGGCGGATCGCATCATGTACTTCATCGATGCCCGCCAGTCGCTGCACATGCAGCAGGTATTCACGATTTCCCGCAAGGCCGGATTTGCCGGCGACAACGTCAGCCTGGAACACCTCGCCTTCGGCACCATGATGGGTAGCGATGGCAAGCCATTCAAGACACGCACGGGCGGCACCGTCAAACTGGCCGAGCTTCTCAGCGAAGCCATCGAGCGCGCGGCGGTCGTGGTCGGCGAAAAAAACCCGGAACTGGGCGGTGACGATATTGCGGAGATTTCACGCAAGGTTGGCATAGGCGCGGTGAAATATGCCGACCTGAGCAAAACCCGCACCAACGACTATATCTTCAACTGGGATGCCATGCTCAGCTTTGACGGCAACACCGCGCCCTACCTGCAATACGCCTATACGCGCGTGCAAAGTATTTTCCGCAAAGCGGGTGTAACGCCGGAATCCCTGCAAGACCCGATCATCATCAGCACGGAACAGGAAAAAGCCCTGGCGATAAAACTGCTGCAATTCAGCGAAGTCCTAGACCAGGTAGCCCGTGATGCCCTGCCCCACCTGCTGTGCAGTTACCTGTACGACATCGCCAGCCTCTACATGACGTTTTATGAAGCCTGCCCGATTCTCAGGTCCGATGTGGACGCCGATATACGCAACAGCCGCCTGCGGCTCTGCCACCTGGTTGCGCGGACGCTCGCACAGGGCCTTGACCTCCTGGGTATCGAGGTGATGGAACGGATGTAATTAAACGGCGGGAAAATAAAAAATAATAACGCGGTAAAAACAAAAGGCAGACCCTCTCGGGCCTGCCTTTTGTTTGCAGGACTACTGACTACTAAATAACGCCAAATGCCAGCATGGCATCGGCAACCTTGCGGAAGCTCTCGATATTCGCACCGGCGGCATAATTGCCATCCATACCGAACTCCTTGGCGGTCTCGTAACAATCGTTGTGGATGTTGCGCATGATTTCGTGCAGGCGCTTTTCCGTGTATTCAAACGTCCAGGCATCGCGGCTGGCGTTCTGTTGCATTTCCAGCGCTGAGGTGGCGACACCGCCGGCATTGGCGGCCTTGCCTGGACCGTAGGCGATATTGCTTTGGTGCAGAATGCGTATCGCGCCCGGTGTGGAAGGCATGTTCGCCCCTTCGCTCAACGCGATACAGCCGTTTTTGATCAGGGTCTTTGCATCTTCTTCATTGAGTTCGTTCTGTGTGGCGCAGGGCAAGGCGATATCGCAGGGAATATCCCAGATGTTGCCTCTCTCCAGATATTCGGCGTCACCATGGTAGTTGACATACTCGGAGATACGCTTGCGCTCGACTTCCTTGAGTTGCTTCACGGTTTCGAGGTTGATGCCTGACTTGTGGTAGATCACACCGGCCGAATCGGAACAGGCGACGACCCTGGCACCCAGCTGCTCGAGTTTTTCAATGGCGTAGATGGCGACGTTGCCGGACCCGGACACGACACAGGTTTTGCCTTCGATTTCCTTGCCGCGCACTTTCAGCATTTCTTCGGCAAAGAACACCGCGCCGTAACCCGTGGCCTCCTTGCGGACCAGGGCGCCGCCCCAGTGCGGGCTCTTGCCGGTGAACACGCCGGATTCGTAGCGGTTGGTGATGCGTTTGTATTGACCGAACAGGAAGCCGATTTCCCGCGCGCCGACACCGATGTCGCCGGCCGGTACGTCGGTCATTTCACCGATATGGCGATAGAGTTCGGTCATGAAGCTCTGGCAGAAACGCATGACTTCGCCATCGGAACGGCCTTTGGGATCAAAATCGGAGCCGCCCTTGCCGCTGCCGATAGGCAAGCCGGTCAGCGCGTTTTTAAACGTTTGTTCAAACGCCAGGAATTTGATGGTATCGAGCAGCACCGACGGGTGGAAACGCAATCCCCCTTTATACGGGCCCAATGCGCTGTTGAAGCCGACGCGGAAGCCGCGGTTGATCTGTACCTTGCCTTCATCATCCACCCAGGGCACACGGAAAATGACCTGGCGCTCCGGTTCGCAAATGCGCTCGATGATCTTGTGTTCAGCGTAGTAAGGGTGTTTGGTGAGTACGGGGGAGAGGGTTTCGATGACTTCCTTTACCGCTTGGTGAAACTCTTTTTCACCCGGGTTGCGGCGTTGAACAACCCCGTAGATTTCATTGATACGCTCAACAGCATCGACCATTTATCGACTCCAACTTTCTCATTAGTTAAAAAAGGCAGGGGCGTGATGCACCTGCCTGACTTAGGACAAACTTTTAAAACGCTTCACAAGGTTAGATACCGGGAACAGAGTGGCAACCAGCAGAATTTATTCTTATGAATCAATATATTAAATCCTGACATTGTGAAAACAGGACGAAGGACATCATTGGCCGCGACAGGAAAAGACGACGCGCTTGCCATGGGTCATCGCCAAAATCCGGGCGATTATACCATTTCTGCCCCTTGCCAAGCGGCAGGCATGCACTATTTATGGTCACAAAATTATCATACCGCACAAATGTGGTGCAATTTGATGTTCTCATCCTCTGAAAAAGAGAAAATTGGGGATGTTTTTATCAATAGTAGCCTTGTACTGAACCATTCATGCTGCCATCAACCAGGCTATGTGCACATCGATGTGGCATCACTGCCCGCTCAACAGGAGGTCGATCCGCGCAAGGTGCCCGATCAGGGCCGCCGAATGGAGGTTGAGCGGACGAAAATATTCCTCGGCCATGGGCGCCACGCTGGAGTTGCCCGGCAAGGGAGCACCGGCGTCGATGAGCAGGTAGAGGCGCGGAATGAATATGAACTGCAACCATTGCGGAAAACTGAGGTGATCCACGGCAAAGGGCTGGACGCTCGCCAGGGCTTCCGGTGGCGGCAGTTCCGCTTCCCACAGACGCAGCTCGCGCAGTTCCTTCTCCAGATCGATCAGGATGTCCGCCAGTTGGATATGTTGTGTATTCATGAAATGACCTGTTTGAACGGAGGCAGGGAATTCAGTATGGCTTTGCCATAGCGCTTGGTGATGATGCGACGATCGAGCAGTGAAATTTTACCCGTGTCGGTTTCGGTGCGCAGCAGGCGCCCGCACGCCTGGATCAGCTTCAGCGCCGCATCGGGCACGGTGATTTCCATGAACGGATTGCCGCCGCGGGCTTCCACCCATTCCGACAACGCGGCTTCAATGGGATCATCGGGCACGGCAAAAGGCAATTTGGCGATCACGACATGACGGCAGTAATCGCCTGGCAAATCCACACCTTCGGCAAAACTCGCCAGGCCGAAAATAACACTGCCCCCGCCTTCATCGATACGCTCGCGGTGTTGCAGCAGGATTTCCTGCCGCGAGGCGTCACCCTGCACGAGAATCAATGAGCGCCAGTCAGCAGGAAGCTGCTCGTAGACATCCAGCATCTGGCGGCGCGACGAAAACAGCACCAGGCTGGCTTCATCCTGTGCCAGGAGTTGCGGCAGATGTTTTACCAGGGACGCGGTGTGGGTATCCGCCTGTGTGGCTTCAATGACCCAGCCCGGAATTTCCAGCGATGCGCGGGCAAAATCGAACGGACTGGGCACCACGGTGTAATTGCTGTCCGCCGGGGTACCGGCGCGCATCTGGAAGCGATCGAACCGGCCCAGCGCGGTCAGCGTCGCCGAGGTGACCACGGCACCGCAACACCGTTCCCACAGGCTGTGGGCCAGCGTATGGGCGGCCAGGATAGGACTGGAGCAGACTTCGATATCCATGGAGCCGCTGTTGTCCACCGGCGTAAGCCAGCGTGCGCGCGGCACACTCCCCCCGGCATCCGGCGTTGCATAACTGGTCCAGAGCTGCGTATTGGCCTCGGCACGGGCCTGCCAGGTGCCCAGCAGGGGGTAATGGTTTTCCAGGTCGATTTTCGGCACCGGGCAATGCGGATCTTCCATGGCTTCGTTGACCTCGACCACCATCCTGCCAAGCAATTCAGTCAGGCGCGAAAAACTGCGCGAGATTTCAATGCACTGCATCAGGAGATTGTCGGGTATCTTCCCGCCGGGAAAACGGTAATGGGATTGGCGGTCTTCCAGCGCAATGGTTTGTACCAGGGATTCGAGCTGCGGATAGATATCGTCGAGCCGGCCTTTGCAATCCATCAACGCCGCGGGCAACTGTTCAGCGTAGCGGTCCACATGCCCTGCCCCCCTGATCGCGCCGAGTACCGCGCCCAATCCTTTATTGCACTGCTCCAGCCATTTGCCCGTTGCCAGCGTGCGGCTGTGGTAGGCAAAGTGACTCAGGGCCTTTTGCGGCAGGTGGTGGCCTTCGTCAAACACATACAGGGTGTCTTCCGGTTCCGGCAGTATGGCGCCGCCACCCAGCGCCAGGTCCGCCAGCACCATATCGTGGTTGGTGACAATGCAGTCCACGTTATGGATGGAATCGCGCGCGCGAAAAAAGCTGCAACTCGACACATTGCTGCAGCGGCGCCCGGTGCATTGGCGATGGTCCGTGGTGATCGGCTGCCACTCATCCTGTTCCAGTGAACGTGGCCAGGTATCGCGTTCGCCATTCCATTTGTTTGCTGCCAGGGCATCCACCATGGATTCATAGAGCTTGACGGCTTGCGCGCTGACGCTGGGGTATTCGTCCTCATAGAGTGCGCGGGTGGGGTTCAAGCCGCTTTGGTACTCGGCAAGCAGGTTGTCGAGCTTGGACAGGCAAAGGTAGCGGCCGCGTCCCTTGGCCAAGGCAAAACTGAAATGCATGCCCGAATGTTGCAGGAGTTCCGGCAGGTCCTTGTTGACGATCTGCTCCTGCAGGGCAACGGTTGCCGTGGAGACCACCAGCTTCTTGCCCAGGGCTTTGGCAATGGCCAGGCACGGCAGCAGGTAGGCGATGGTTTTGCCCGTGCCGGTTCCCGCTTCAACGACACAGATGTGGCCCGATGACTGCCGATGATTTTCATCATCCAGCTCGATGGCGCCGAGGGTGCGGGCAATTTCGGCGATCATCATCTTCTGACCGTAACGCGCCTTCATGCCCCGGCTGTCCAGGAAGCTGCTGTAGCTGCCCTGGATCTGTTGCTTGATGGCGTCAGTCAGCATGGAGTCATCCGAGTTTGTTCAACACCGGATTGGCGTAGATGGCCAGGGCAATATCGCGGTACTCCGCGGGAATCGCATTCATGCGCTCCTCGAATGCCTGGCGTTCGGCAACCAGCGCCTCGGGCCTGAATGGCAGATGCTTGTCCGAATAGGTTACCTCGGGCACCTGGTGATAAAGCATCTGGTAGGCAAAACAGTTGCTGGGATGCAGCACATACCGGGCAAGTACCTGCTGGTCTATGGCTTCCACCACCTGGTCGGTATCCGCGTGATCGCCATCGAGCACATCACCAAAGGTGACATGGACATGCCCTTTTTGCCCGGTAATCCCCTGGGCGATACTGCGCACATCCTCGTGCTCTTCCTTCTGGTATTTACCCGCCGTGCGCAGATGGTAAAGCTCACGGGCCTTGGCCGCGTCGCAGGGATCGAACTCGTAGGAAATGGACACCGGGACTATCTTCAGGGAGCGGATGTAATCGGCAAACTCCACCGTTTTCGGACGATTGAGTGTGAACATGCCGATCACCGCCGAATTGGTTTTATCACGGCCATCCTTCGCGCGGCCTTCGCGCTGGGCGATCCACACATTGTGATGTTCGTTGACCAGCGAATGGTGGATATAGGCGGACAAATGCTTGGCTGCCTTGAGCTTTTCCCGCGGCGCCTTGGCGGACCGGTTGACGATGAAGCTCTTGTTGAGGCGCATCAGGTCCGACACATAGGGCTTGCTCAGCAGGTTGTCGCCAATGGCGATGCGCAGCGTGCCGAAACCATTGTGATAGATGTTCCAGTTGACGAACGCCGGGTCCATGGTGATGTCGCGATGATTACTGACAAAGAGATACGCCTGCTGCGGATCGAGTTTATCCAGGCCGGAACAGGTCAGCGCGGTGGTCGTGGTGTTGATCATGCGGCGCATGTACTTTTCGACCACCAGCTGGAAATCCAGTACGGTTTCCACCCCCGCCAGCTGCCGCTTCATCACCCAGCGCACCAGGGGGCACAGCGCCCATCCCAGCCAGCCGGCCAATCGGGGAAACTTGAATTTGACGATGGCCCGGGCCAGCTCCGGGTCGGACAGGATCCGATCCAGGACCGGACGGACTTCATGATCATGGTAGGGGCGGATATCGTCAAAAAGGGTGCTGCTTTGGCTGGTCATGGTTTTCCGGTGTCGATCTGGGCTATCAGGGAGCGCCCTGTCCGGGGAAATTCCTCCCGTACAGGTCTCAAAGAGGCGCACAACATACCGAAACAGGGTGCAAAATGCCACAGGCCGGGTGTCCCCTGCCGACTTCCCGGCGCCCCTCACCATCCCACCGCCAGAGACGTGAACCGGCCCGCTCTCAGGATAAAAAACAAGCGGTCTGGCTACAAAAACATCGACGTTGACACCGGGTATGCCTAAAATGGCGCCGCCTTCAGCCAGCACCCCTGATTCGCAGGGGCGAAACCCCTGCCAGGGGCTACACTGCAACTGACTGAAGCTCAAAAAGCATAACAACCGCCCATAGCGAGCCATCCGATCCTGCATGAAAATCCTTCTGGTTGAAGACAGCGCGACCCTGCGCCACGCCATGAGCCAGTACATCACCGATGCTGGCCACACCCCGCTGATTGCCCGCAGTGGCGAGGAAGCCCTGCAACTGCTGGAAGACACGCCCGTGGATATGATCATCATGGACGTGGAGATGCCTGGCCTCAACGGTTTTGAAACCACGCGCCTGATCCGGGAATGGCTGGGCGGGCACTGGATCCCGATCATTTTCGTCACCGGCCTGAACGAGGACGAAAACTACCGCGAGGGGATAGAAGCCGGCGGGGACGACTACCTGATCAAACCGGTCAGCTACATGATCATCAAAGCCAAGATCCGCGCCATGGAAAGGATTGCCGAGATGCGCGACCAGCTGCACCAGCTCAACCTGGAACTGGAAGCCCTGAGCCAGCTCGACAGCCTGACGCAGATCTACAACCGCCGCACCTTCAACGACATGGCCCAGCAGCAGTGGCTGGTGGCGGCGCGCCAGCAGCAGCCCATCAGTGCGCTGATGATCGATGTGGACCATTTCAAGCTCTACAACGACCATTACGGCCATCCCGCGGGCGATGCCTGCCTGAAAAAAGTGACCCAGGCCATCAAGACCTGCCTGCACCGGCCCCTGGACCTGCTGGGGCGCTTCGGGGGAGAGGAATTCGTCGCGCTCCTGCCGGAGACCGATATCAAGGGGGCTTTCCGCGTGGCGGACTCCATCACCAGGGCGGTGGAGGCCCTGGACCTGCGCCATGATGTGTCGCCCACCAGCCACCGGATCACGGTCAGCGTGGGTGGCGCCACCTGCCTGCAAACCACGGGGCATACCCTGGAAGAACTGATCAAGAGCGCGGACCGGGCGCTGTACAAGGCCAAGCGCAGTGGCCGCAACCGGGCGCTGGTGGATGAGGTCACGCCCCAGCGGACGCTGCTGATCCTCGACCCGGAACCGGAAACCCAGCAGCACCTGGGCACCCTGCTGCAATCGCGCTGCAACATCCTCACCAGCGACACCCCCGCCGAGGCGCTGGACATCATCCGCGACCTGCCCCCGGACCTGATCATCGCCGACGATCGACTGGCGAACAGGGATGATCACGATTTCCTCCGGCAGTTGGCACGTTCGCCGCGGACATCCGGTATTCCCGTGCTCCTGCTCACCGCCGACGCCGGCGAACCGCTTCCCGGATTCAATCCGGGCTATAACCTTCGCGGCTGTCTCAGCAAGCCCGTCGATGGGGACGCACTGCTGCAAAAGGTGCACGAACTCCTCGACAGCCATTGAGTCCTGGCATCAGGTCTCATTGCGCAGGGTGTTATACCAGCGCACCTCGCGGGCGTACTTGTCCACCTGGTCCACCACATCCAGCACCAGCGCAAACAAGGCCATGCGGACCAGGACGCCGTTGTCCGCCTGGCGGAAAATCGCCAGGTTGGGATTGGCGTTGAGGTCGCTGTCGAGTTCGTTGGCATCAGCGCGGGAGTCGCGCGGCAGAGGGTGCATGATGACCGTGTTGGGTTCGCAGAACTGGGTATAGATACTCTGGTTGAGGCGGAAGCGACCACGGTACAGGTCCGCCTCATCCTTGCTGGCAAAGCGTTCCTCCTGGATGCGGGTGGAATAGGCGATATCCACCCGCGAAATCGCCTGGGTCAGTTCATCGGTGATCACCACGCCATGCCCTGCCCGGCGCAATTCCTCCACCAGGTATTCGGGCATGGCCAGCTCCCTGGGCGATACCAGGATCACCTGCACGTCCTTGAACAGGCACAGCAGTTTGCTCAGGGAATGCACGGTGCGGCCGTGCTTGAGGTCGCCGATCATGGCGATGCGCAAACTGTCCAGGCCCCGCCCTTTGGAGCGCAGTTCCTTGCGGATGGTATAGAGGTCCAGCAGCGCCTGGGTGGGATGCTCGTTGGCGCCGTCGCCGCCATTGATGACGGGTACCCGGCTGGCCTCGGCAAACTCGGCCACCGAACCCGCCTGGGGGTGACGCATGCAGATGACATCGCTGTAGCCCGACAACACCCGCGCCGTATCGTAGAGCGACTCTCCCTTGGTCAGCGACGAGCTGTCGAAGCCCGTGGTCTCCCGCACCTCGCCGCCCAGGAGGTTGAACGCACAGCCGAAACTGATGCGGGTGCGGGTGCTGGGCTCGAAAAACATATTGCCCAGGATCGCGCCTTCCAGCACCCGGGTGACGCGCCGCCTGAGCGCATAGGGCTCCATGGCATCGGCCACATCAAAAACGCGCTGGATATCAGCGCGTTCAAACTGTTCGATGGTGAGAATATGAGCACCGGTAAAATTCACAGGAATACCTCGGCTGGCAAGCGCTGGACGGAATGGAAAGCTGCGTTATTCTAGCGCTGCCTGCCCGGGCGGCAAATTATTTCTCGCACCCTATCAGCGTTTTGCCAGGTTTCTGCTAGTCTTGGCTGCAAAGAAATGATAAAGGCGCCGCTGGCACCAGCGGTTTTAGAGATCGCCTGCAAGGACCCCTTCGTGCCCGACTACCCTGACACATTGGCCAAATTCTGTACCCTCGAGACCGCTGACAAGATACTGGACAGCCGCAGCCTGCGCTGGAGTTCACCTCACCTGTTCAGGGACCCGTTCGAGCCGGACCACCGCACCACCCTGACCTTCAATCCCCAGGTCATCCTCGAGGGCGTGCTGCGCAGCGTCACCGGTATGATTTTTTCGCCCGACGACCCCCGCGGCTCGGCGCCGCTGATGACGGTCATTCGCCGCTGGCGCGAGGAAGAGCGCTTTGCCACGCCCGAAGAAGCCCAGGAAGTGCTGCGCGAACTCATGGGCCGGATGGTGGACCAGCGGCTGGAGGATCTCGATGAAGTCATGGCCGATTGGCGGCGCTTCACCCGCCAGTTGCGCATCTGCTGCTTCAGCGCCAAAACCGATAACCTGATCTGCTGGCGGCAGTATGCCGACCAGCACCGTGGCCTGGTTCTGCGTTTCAACACCCAGAAGCTCTGCGGCGACGCCGTACCCAGGGCGGTGGAATACCGCCAGACGAGGCCGGAAATCACCACCTTGCGGGAACAGCTCAACGCCGTACTCTACAGCGAGCATCCCAATCCGCGCGAAACCTTCATGGAGAAATTCCTGCACAAGTCGCCCACAACGGGCAATGAGCAGGAATGGCGGGTCTTCCACGAGGAAACCGGCGAGAGCAGCCGGGCCGCGGAGGATGACCTCTGGTTCGACGACCGCCCCTTCGAGCCCGAGGCGCTGGTCTCTGTCTATCTCGGCGCCTACATGCCGGCCGCGGATCGCAAGCACGTCTACGATCTGGTGAAACAGCATTACCCGCACTGCAAGCTCTTCCAGGCCGGCATAGTCGCGGGCAAGTACGAGATAGAATTTCAACGCCTGACCCAGGCCCTGTAAATACAGCCGTCATGGCGGCATCTTTCCGGCGGACATCCGTCGCGCTGACATAAAGGGCAGCTTCGCGAATGTCGTATTCGAAGCTGCCCGTTTCCATCAGTCAATCGATCATATCTATCCCCTGTATCCAAATCCTCCACCGGAATCCGTGTTCTCCCGTCCGCCTGTGGTTGCATCACGCGGGAAATTTCCCTGAAGAGAGAAGATATCGAGACCATTGCAACATAGCTTGTTATACTGGTATACAAGAATACTGATAACAAGGCCCGCTGTCAGTTGCCCCTTCATCCAATCAATATAAAAGGTATTGCCCATGATGATTTTCTCAGACACGCGCGTTGCCCAGCGCCTGCTGGCCGCGATCGCGCTACTGGCTATGGCCGGTTGCGGCGGTGGATCTGGCGGTTCAAAACAATTTTCTTCATCCAGCGCGCCCGCATCTTCCAGTTCGTCAAGCGTTTCATCGAGCAGCAGTTCATCGGCACCAAGCAATGGCATCGATATCTCCCTCGACCTCGACACGCGTTATCAAACGATAGATGGCTTTGGCGGCGCACTGCCCATGTGGGTCAGGAGCGCGAATGGCATGCTGACCGCGAGTGAACTTCGGACAGCCGTGGGTATGGGCGATGATCAGCTCGGCCTGTCCATCCTGCGCACCAAGATCACACCCGATGCCAACGAATGGATCTACGCCGTGAGTAATCTGCAGGAAGCAAAAAGCTACGGAGACGGTGTACAGATCCTTGCCTCGCCCTGGTCGCCGCCAGCGCACATGAAGGATAACAACAGCCTGATCAATGGCGGAAAGCTGCTGCTCGACAAGTACGACGACTACGCCAACCATCTCAATGACTATGTGCAGTTCATGCTCGCCCGCGGCATCGAGATTGATATCGTGTCCATACAGAATGAACCGGACTGGCATCCGGATTACGACTCCGCCGACTGGACCGGCGAAGAGCTGCGCAACTTTGTGCGCGACCATGCGCCCAAAATCCAGGGCACCAGAATACTGGTGGGTGAATCCTTGCGGTTCAATCGTTCCTACACCGACCCGACACTCAATGATCCCGTCGCGGTCAACAACATGCATTACGTCGGTGGACATCTTTACAGCGCCGAGGAATACGGATTGCTTTCACCCTACCCATTGGCTGAACAAAAAGGCAAACCCATCTGGATGACTGAATGGTTGTCCCACGAGGCTGATGGTTCTGGCTCCAATATTTGGGGAGACGCGGAGAATCTCGCCGCCTGGGATGAAACGCTGGATACCATGATGCGCAGTGTCCACCTGTCCATGGAAGCCAACTGGAATGCTTACATCTGGTGGTGGCTGCGCCGTTTCTATTCGTTCATTGGTGACGGCGAAGCTGCTTACGGCACCGTCAAAGGTGAGGTACTCAAGCGCGGCTGGGCTTTTTCACATTATTCAAAATTTGTGCGGCCGGGGCATGTCCGGGTAAAAGCCGAAAAAAGTCCACGGGCCAACAACCTGGAGATTACCGCGTACCAGGGCGAGGACAACATTGTGCTGGTCATCCTCAACCGGAGCAACTCTCCCGTCAACGATGCTGTGCTCGACGTCCCTGAGGGCGTACAGGCCATCGATGTGTTCCGCACATCGCGCACCGCAAACCGGGTGGCCTCGAGCCTCGCCTTCAGCGAACAGAAAGCCACGCTCACCATCGACGCCAGGAGTGTGTATACCCTGGTGCTCTCTCACTGATAGTCCGGCGCACTGCTGACCGGGCTCAGCCCGTCAGCATCAGCCGGCGGGTATCGCCTCGCGGCGCGCGCGCGGGCAGCGAGGCAGCGAGGCGCGCCACCACCCGTTCCGCGGTGGCCCGGTAGGTGGTGAGTTTGCCACCCATCAGGGTCAACACACGCGGACGATCCTCCTGATCCACAGCCAGGAGCACTTCCCTGGACCGGGAAAAGGCGGCGCCCGGGCTTTGCGGCAACACCCTCAGGCCGGCAAAGCTGGCGATCTTCACATCATCGAGCGGCAGGGAAGGAAAATAATGTTTCAGGCAGCCCAGCAGGTAAGCCTGCTCGCTGTCCAGGCAATGCGCTGATTCGGGAGCGCCCTGGTGCGGTGTTTCCGTGGTGCCCACCAGGAGCTGCCGCGACCAGGGCAACACGAAGACGGCGCGCTTGTCCTGCGGCGCCTCCAGATAAAAATACTGATCCAGCAAGGGTGGCAGCAACAGGTGGCTACCCTGGACCAGTTCCACCTCGGGAAGAGTCACACGCGGGGTAATGGCCTCGTTGACCTGCTGTGCCCAGGGTCCGGCGCAATTCACCAGCACGGTGCAACTCACCTCCACGCTGTGACCGAGCATGTCATAACCGACCGTGCAGCCCTCCGCTCCGCGTTCAGCGCGCAGGAAGCGGGCCGGCATTTTCAATTCCGCACCCAGCGATTCAGCGGAACGCAATACCGCCGCCGTCAGCGCCGCATCATCGGTTTGTGCTTCGGCATAGCGGAAAACCGCACGCAGGCCGCGGGTTTCCAGACCTTGCAGCTTGTCCCACTGGCGGCGCGGCAGACTGGTGAAGCGGGCACTCTGGTGAAAGCCCGCCAGGGCGGAATAAAGGCTCAATCCCGCCCGGATCGTCAGGGGTGAACGACTGGAATCGCGATACAACGGGATATGCAGCGGCTTGAGCTGCACCAGGCTGGGAGCCAGTTTCAACAGCAAGGCCCTTTCCCGCAGGCTTTCCCGCACCAGGCCGAATTGCCCGCTCTCGAGATACCGCAGGCCACCGTGAATCAGCTTGGACGATTTGCTCGAGGTCCCGGCGGCAATCGCCGTCTGCTCCAGCACCAGCACCGAATAGCCAGCCGCCGCGGCCGCCTGGGCCACGCCAGCCCCCTGAATGCCCGCACCGATTACCACCAGGTCGTAATGCATCAATTCACCTCGCCTGTATGCGCCGTCAAGACTGCGCCTGCCTCAGCCATGGCCGCCTGCCAGGCACTGAAGCGTTGCAGCAACGGCAGGTGGCTTTCCGGCTGGAATACCTCGCCGGCTTGCCCCTGCCAGTTCTCCGGCATACCTGCCAGGGTCCATGCCAGCCCTTGCAGGGTGGCATCGGGATTGTGGCGGCGGATCACCGGCAAGCCGGTGAGGTCGGCCAGCCGCTGGCAAAGGCCATCGGCGCGACTGAGACCGCCACTCATGTAAATACGTTTCACCGGACTGTCCGACTGCATCAGCGCCAGGTTCACGGCAACCTGGAAAACCAGGCTTTCCAGCCAGGCCAGGATTTTCCGGGACGCATCCGGATTGCCGCTGAACCGGGTCGGAAACGCGGGCTGCCACCAGGGCGCCGCCAGGCCACCCTGGCCGTTGAGCAGATGCACTCCGGCCGGAGGCGACAGCATAAGTGCCGCCTGAATCCGTTCCGGCGTCACCGCCCCACCCGTTTCCTCCGCCAGCCAGGGCAAGGCTGCGGCAGCACCATTGACCGGTGCTTCCCAGGCATAGACGGTTCCGAGGGGATCGGGTTGATCCGGCACCGGCAGCCACAGAGGACTGGCAAGCAGGCCCCGGGGTGCGACCAGGCTCTGGCTCAAGCGCTGCACAAAGGCACCGGTGCCCAGATTGACATAAACGGCATCCGCCTCGGGCCGGCCACCGGCAAACAGCGAGGCACCCTGATCCCGTTGGCTGATACGCAAGGGAATCGGATGGCCCGCCACGTCCAGTTGTCCGAAACCGCTGTTATGCCAGTGGCACGCGGGCAGATCGGCAGCGTCCAGCGCAAACGCCTCGAGCAGCGCTGCATCCCAGGTATTGCTGTGCAGGTTCCACAGGAGGGTGCGCTGCGCGTGTCCCGGGTCTATGGCCGGTGTCGAACCGGCCAGTTGCTGGAACACGAACGCCGCGATGGGCCCCATGCACAGGCGCCCTGCCCGCCTGGCATCGGCCACCCGGGGCAGATGGTCCAGGCACCAGCGCAGCTTGCTCGCGCCATAGTGTGGCGACGCATGCAGTCCGGTCAGGCGATGCAGTTCATCCCGGCTCAATGCCAGCCGATCCAGGTACACCGATGCTCGCCTGTCCTGCCAGCTGAGGATCGGGGACAGGGGCTCGCCGGTTTGCCGGTCCCAGCACAGGAGTGAAGACCCCTGGCCGGCAAATCCCGCGGCCTGGACATGGGCCAATGACTGCCCCAATTTCGCTTCCAGTTGCGAGAAACAGTCGCGCAACCCGCGCAGCAGCTGGTCCGGGTCCTGCTCTACGCAGGCAGCGCCTCCGGCACCGGTAAAATGCCGGGTGGCCAAGGCCGCGGAAAATGAGGCACGTTGGTTTCCGTGGACATCATAGATCGCCAGCCGGCTGCTCTGGCCGCCCTGGTCCATGGCGAGAAATAAGGGTGTTGGGGATGTCATGGGTCAGGTGCTTGGCAGGAGGGATTTACCAAGCATAGCAGGCGGTAAAAGCCAGCGGGGGTCAACCCGGCGCAAGGCCGGGCAGCAGGATTATTCTGGATTGCCGGGACGGGGAACGGGACCGCCGAAGGGAAAATGTGCAATTTTGTCACCCTTGAACTCGCTGATCTTCGCGGAACCTTCCTTTTCCACTTCGTCTATCCGCACGATGGCGTGCATGGGGATGTAGGAGCGCTTGACACCGGCAAACTCATTCTTGAGCCGTTCCTCGGCGGGGTCCACCAGCAACTGGCTGCGCTCTCCGAACACAAACTCCTCGACCTCGATGAAGCCGTACATTTCGCTCTGGTATATGGCGCAGGCGAAGATCTCGTAGACTTGTCCCTGGTTCAGGAAAATCACTTTGTAAACAGGTTTTACGGCCATACCACTCTCATAAAAAGGCTATGCAAAAAGACCGCGCAGCATAGCATATCCACACCGTCAAAAGACCAGGGGTGATCAATATATCGCCACTTAGGCGCCCCTGGCCGCCTGGGCGGCAATGGCATCCCAACCGGCGCTGATCATCTGCTGCTCCAGGTCCGGCTCAACCTGGATGAGCCCCTGGTGCTGGCGCCGCGCCAGAAGGGCGTAGTGGTCAAACCCGAGCGCAAACAGGACCTCATCCGGCAACGGCTTCAAGATTCCCTGCTCCCTGCCCTGCTCGATGAAATCGATCAATGGCTTCATCACCGCACGCAGGCTGGCCTGCTGCCGCTGCACCACGTCAAACGGCAGATGGTCGAACTGGTTTTTGCACAACACCGTTTCTATCTCGCGGCAACTGAAACGCCAGAGGTTGATGCTGAAACGGACGTATTGGGCATGCAGCGACTGCAAGGGATCATGTCCCTCGAACAGCGCCCGGGCCACCTGCTCGACCAGTCGCTGCTGCAACTGGGTGATCAGGTCTTCGCGGTCCTTGAAATACAGGTAAATGGTTCCTGTCGCCACCTCGGCCCGATCGGCCACCTGCTTCACCGAAAAACCGTGGAAGCCCCGGCAGGCCAACAGCTGCCGGGTGGCGGCCAGGATGGCCTCACGTTTATCGCTCGACATGACACTCAGTCCCCGGTTTCACTCGAGGCCCGGCGTGTGCGCATATCGCTACCCGTCAGGCGCATGCCGAGACGGAAGACCACGACAAAGAACACCGGCACAAAGAAAATCGCCAGCACGGTACCCGAAAACATGCCACCAAACACGCCGGTGCCAATCGCATTCTGGCTGCCGGAACCGGCACCGGTTGCAATCACCAGCGGCGTCACGCCCAGCATGAAGGCCATGGATGTCATGATGATGGGCCGCAAGCGCATGCGCACCGCTTCCATGGTGGCGTCGAGCAACTCCATGCCTTCTTCATAGAGTGTCTTGGCAAACTCCACGATCAGAATCGCATTCTTCGATGCCAACCCTATGGTGGTGAGGAGACCGACCTGGAAATAAACGTCGTTGGTCAGGCCGCGCCCCATGGCAAAGAGCACCGCCCCTATCACACCCAAGGGCACGACCAGCATCACCGCGAAGGGCACGGACCAGCTCTCGTAAAGCGCCGCCAGGCAAAGGAAGACCACCAGGATGGACAAGGCGTACAGCAGCGGCGCCTGGTTGCCCGACTCGCGTTCCTGCAAGGACATGCCGGTCCACTGATAACCGATACCCGCCGGCAACCTGGCAACGATTTCCTCTATCGCCAGCATGGCATCACCGGAACTGACACCGGGCGCGCCCTGCCCCAGGATATTCAGCGAGGGCACACCGTTGTAACGCTCCAGCCGCGGCGAGCCGTAGATCCAGCGGCCCGTCGTGAAAGCGGAGAAAGGCACCATCTCACCCTGATTGTTGCGCACGTACCAGCGGCCCACATCCTCGGGCAACATACGGAAGGGCGCATCCCCTTGCACAAAGACTTTTTTCACCCGCCCCTTGTCGATGAAATCATTCACGTAGGAGGATGCCCAGGCGGTCGAGAAAATACTGTTCACATCGCTGATGTTGACACCCAGGGATGTCAGTTTTTCGTAATCGATATCCAGCTTGTACTGCGGCGTATCCTCCTGGCCGTTGGGGCGTACACCGACCAAACGCGAATCCTGCGCGGCCATACCCAGCAGCTGATTGCGTGCTTCCATCAAGGCGTCGTGCTCCAGGCCACCGAGATCCTGCAATTGCAGGTTGAAACCGGTGGATGTACCCAACTGTGTAATGGCGGGCGGCGCGAACGCGAAGACCATGCCGTCTTTGATGTGCGAGAACGCCCCCATGGCCCGCATGGCCACCTGCTGGACATGCTGGTCCTTGCCGGTGCGCTCACTCCAGTCGCGCATGCCGACAAACGCCATGCCGTTGTTCTGTCCGCGGCCGCTGAAACTGAAACCGATCACCGAAAATACCGATTTCACGTTTTCCGCCTCGTTCTCCAGGTAATATTTTTCAATCTGGTCCATCACACCGATGGAGCGCTCCTTGGTGGCGCCCACCGGCAGCGCCATCTGGGTGAAGAGGATGCCCTGGTCTTCATCCGGCAGGAAAGAGCTGGGCAAACGCAGGAACAACACGCTCATCAGCAACACGATGGCCAGATAAATCACCATGTAGCGGCCCGTTCTGCCCAGCATGGACTGCACACCGGATTGATAGCCGTTGGAGGCCCGGTTGAAGTTGCGGTTGAACCAGCCGAAGAAACCACCCTTGTGATAATGGTCGTGGTCCACCGGCTTGAGCATCGCGGCACAGAGCGCTGGCGTCAGCGTCAGGGCCACCACGACCGACAACAGCATGGCCGACACGATGGTGATCGAAAACTGGCGGTAGATAACGCCGGTGGAACCGCCGAAAAATGCCATGGGCACAAACACCGCGGAAAGCACCAGGGCGATACCGATCAGCGCACTGGTGATCTGCCCCATGGATTTACGGGTTGCCTCACGCGGCGGCAGCTTATCCTCGGCCATCACCCGCTCGACGTTTTCCACCACCACGATCGCGTCGTCCACCAGCAGGCCGATGGCCAGCACCATGGCGAACATGGTGAGGGTATTGATCGAATAACCAAACGCGGCCAGCACGCCAAAGGTACCCAGCAACACCACCGGCACCGCAATGGTTGGAATCAATGTCGCGCGGAAATTCTGCAAAAAGAGGTACATGACCGCAAAGACCAGGATGATGGCCTCGATGAGCGTCATGACCACCGCCTTGATCGATAGCTTGACGAAGGGCGTGGTGTCGTAGGGATAAACCACTTCCAATCCCTGCGGAAAATACGCCTCCAGTTCACTGATGCGTTTGCGCACCGCGTTGGCGGTATCCAGCGCATTGGCGCCCGCAGCCAGGGTAACCGCCATACCCGATGCGGGACGATTGTTGTACTCGGTTTCAAACTGGTAGTTCTCACCGCCCAGCTCGACCCTGGCCACATCACCCAGGCGAATACGGGACGCATCCGGATTGACGCGCAACAGGATATTGCGGAATTCTTCCGGGGACGACATCCGCGTCTGCACCACAATGCTGGCGTTGATTTCCTGGCTTTCCACCGACGGCGCACCGCCCAGCTCACCCGCCGCAATCTGCGCATTTTGCGCGCGTATCGCACTGACCACATCCAGCGTCGTCAGGCGATAAGCAGCAAGCTTGTCAGCATCCAGCCAGATTCGCATGGCGTATTGGGAACCGAAGAGCGTGATCTGGCCGACGCCATTCACCCGGCTCAACTGGTCCTGGACGTTGGCGGCAGCATAATCTGAGATATCGTACTTATCCATGCTGCCGTCAGATGACACAAAACCGATCACCATCAGGAAGCCGGCGGTGGATTTGGTGACCCTGATGCCCTGCTGCTGGACTTCCTGCGGCAACAGCGGCATGACGGTTTGCAACTTGTTCTGCACCTGCACCTGCGCCGTATCCGGGTCGGTGCCCGCCGTGAATGTCAGCGTCACACTGCCCTGGCCGCTGGACTCGGAGGTCGAGGACATGTACTGCACATTGTCGATGCCGGTCAGGCCCTGCTCGATGATCTGGATCACCGTATCCTGCACGGTCTGGGCCGAGGCGCCGGGATAGTTGGCATTGATGCTTACCGAGGGCGGCGCCACATCCGGATACTGCGCCACCGGCAGTTGTCTGATGGAGAGCACGCCCGCGAGCATGATGATGATGGATATCACCCAGGCAAATACCGGGCGATCAATAAAAAACCGGGCCATGTGGACTACTCCCCTGCGGTGCGCTGTTCGATCTGGGCGGGTACGGCTCTAACCGGCGCGCCAGGGCGCACACGCTGCAATCCTTCCACAATTACCTGATCGCCAGGCTCCAGTCCTTCCTCAACCAACCATTGGTCACCGAGGGCGCGGGCAATGCGCAGGGTGCGCAGCTCGACCACACCCTCCGTATTCACGACCAGGGCAGACGCCGCGCCGCTGCGGTCACGGGTCACGCCACGCTGGGACACCAGCACCGCGTTGCCGCGCACACCTTCCTGCACCTCGGCACGCACGAACATGCCGGGCAGCAACAGGCGATCGGGATTGGGAAACAGGGCGCGCAACCTGACAGTACCGGTGGATTCGCTCACATCCATCTCGGCAAACTGCAACACGCCCTCATGCTCATAGACGCTGCCATCGTCCAGCAGCAGGCGCACAGGCGCGGAATCCGTGCCCGATATGCTACCGCTCATCACCTGGCGGCGCAGACGCAAGAGTTCATCGGCAGACTGGGAAATATCCACATAGATCGGATCGAGTTGCTGCAACAACGCCAGGGCCTGGGCCTGACCGGCAGTCACCAGTGCACCTTCGGTCACGGAGGATTGGCCGATGATGCCGCTGATGGGCGCCAGAACGCGGGTATAGGTCAAATTGACGCGGGCGCTTTCCCTTGCTGCTTCGGCAGCCTTGACCGCGGCCTCTGCCTGCCCCAGGTTGGCATGGACATCGTCATAATCCTGCTGGCTGATCGCACGGGTTTTGAGCAGGTCTTTCAGCCGTTTTTCCCGGCCGCTCACCGCCGTCAGATTGGCCTTGACGCGCGCCAACTCGGCATCCGCCGCGCGGTAAGCGGCCTGGTAGGTCGCATCATCAATCTGATATAGCTGGCTGCCGGCACTGACCTCGGCACCTTCCTCGAACAGGCGGGCCTGGATGATGCCACCCACCTGGGGACGCACCTCGGCCCGACGATAGGCATTGGTGCGACCTGGAAGCGATACCGTCAGAGGAACATCCTGTGCAGTCAAGGTCACGACACCGACCTCCACCGGACCAGCACCTGGCGCAGCGCCCTGGTCTTTGGGCCCACAACCCGACAGCAGGAACATACCTATCACACCCACAGCAAATACCTGGGGAAATCGGCGGGAAAGCAACATAAAGTACCTCGTAATGTCCTCAAATGGAGAACCCGAATACCCGGGCTCGACCTCTCCTTGGGAAGGAGCGTGATGGAAGGGGCATGACGCGACGGTCATAGGCACCATTAAAAATGAACGATCGTTCATTTTCAATCTGTCAGTGCCCTTATCAGCACTTCTTTGCACTTATTAACCCCCACCTGGCACAAAAATTATCAGTACCCGGCAAATACTGCCCTGGCTGAATCAATCCGCCGCCACGGAGTCTATACTGGGCCACTGGTGGCCTGCCCAAGCGCAAGTAAGTTATAGTAGCCGCCATGTTCCATCCACCCGGAACCGGCCGCTTGCCTCACTGTCCAGTAGTGCGCAGGACCGCCAATCCAAGAGACCCTTTTATGTTGTATCGCTCCAATTTCATGAAGTACGCACTCGCGGTGTTCCTGGTGTTCGCGTTGAGTGTTCAGGCCGATGAAAAGCCCCAGCCCCTCAAACCCCTGCCCGTCCACGAAAAGGCTGCGATAGATGTGCTGGCGCAACTGGACCGCCACTACCGGCGCCAGGAAATCAACGATGACCTGTCCGCCCGATTCCTTGAAAATTACCTGCGCCTGCTGGACCCGGCCAAAAACTATTTCCTGAAAAGCGATATCCAGGCATTCGAAAAACACCGCGCGACCTTTGATGATGATTTCAAGAAAGGCAGGCTCAATCGCGCCTTCGATATCTACAACCGCTACCACGAACGCATCGTTACGCGCCTCACCACGGTGGTCGCGCAACTGAACGATGCGGAATACGCCTACGATTTCGCTGTCGAGGAGTCCATTCCCATCGACTGGGAAGAAACCGACTGGCCCGCCGACCAGGCGAGCGCGGACGCGCTCTGGCAAAAACGCATCAAGGCCAACCTGCTCGCCATCAAGCTGACCGGCAAAACCCTGGAAGAAAGCCGTACCACACTGTACAAACGCTACAACAACCAACTGCGCCGCTTGCAGAAACCCGAAGCGGAAGATGCCTTCAGCGTCATCATGAATGCGCTGACCACGCTCTATGATCCGCATACCAACTACCTCTCGCCGCGCACGGCGGAGAATTTCAACATCAACATGTCCCTCTCGCTCGAGGGCATCGGTGCCGTGCTGCAAAGCGAAGACGAATACACCAAGGTCATGCGCCTGGTGCCCGCCGGTCCCGCGGACAAGCAGGGCGAGTTGAAACCCACCGACCGCATCATCGCCATCGGCCAGGGGGATAAAGGCGAGATGGTCGATGTGGTCGGCTGGCGCCTGGATGAAGTGGTGGACAAGATTCGCGGCAAAAAAGGCACACTCGTGCGCCTGGAAGTACTGCCGGCCAACAGCAGTGTCAGCAAGGTCATCAGCATCCGGCGCGATACCGTCAAACTGGAAGAACAGGCCGCCAAGAAGCATGTGTTCAATGTCAGCAATGGCGACCAGCTGTACAAGCTGGGCATCATCAACATTCCCGCCTTCTACATGGACTTCGAGGCTTACCGCAAACGCGATCCCAATTACAAAAGCACCACCCGCGATGTGCATCGCCTGCTGAGTGAGCTGCAAGGGGAAGACGTCGACGGCATCATCATCGACCTGCGCGCCAATGGTGGCGGCTCGTTGCAGGAAGCGGCGGCCCTGACCGACCTGTTCGTGGACCCGGGCCCCGTGGTGCAGATCCGCCACGCCAATGGCTCAGTATCGCGCAACTACCGCTCCTTCGCCCCGGCGATGTATCGCGGCCCGCTGGTCGTGCTCATCGACCGGCTCAGCGCCTCGGCATCGGAAATTTTTGCCGGCGCCATCCAGGACTACGGGCGCGGCATCATCATCGGCACCCAATCCTTTGGCAAAGGCTCGGTGCAATCCATCGTGCCGCTGAGCCATGGCGAACTCAAAATCACGGAATCCAAGTTTTACCGTATCTCGGGCGACAGCACCCAGCACCGGGGCGTGGTGCCGGATATCGAACTGCCCACCCTGATCGATAAGGACAAGGTCGGCGAAGGCAGCAGCCTCAATCGCAATGCCCTGCCCTGGGATCGCATACACGCGGTGCCGCACGATACCTATTTCGATATCGCCAGCTTTTTGCCCACTATCAACGAGCGGCACAACTCGCGCCTGAAAACCGACCCGGACTTTGTCTTCCTCAACGAACAGATGCAGATGATGGAGGAAATCAAGGCGCAGAAATTCCAGTCGCTGCGCAAAGCCACCCGTGAAGCGGAGCAGGCAGCCCAGGAGGCGCGGGTCCTGGAGATGGAAAATCGCCGCCGTAAAATCAAGGGCCTCCCCGCTTACGAAAGTTATGCCGATATCCGCGCGCAGGATGAGGCCAAAGAGGAAGCCGAGGAAGCTCGCGCGGAAACCACCAGGATCGACCCGGCCAATGACCCGTTCCTCCAGGAAGCTGGCCAGGTGCTGGCCGACTTCATCACCCAGTTGCAGCACCAGGTGGATGAAGAGGGTTCGAGCCGGGTCGCCAACTTCTGAGGCCCGCCCCGATTCGCCGCGCGGAATCTGCGTGTTACCCCGATTCCGCGCCCAATGACGCAAGCCTGCAAGGGCCATAACAACAAGTGACAGCATCGCCACTCATGAAAGCCATTTCCTTCAACATCAACAGCATCCGCTCGCGCCTGCACCAGCTCCAGGCCGTTATCGACAGGCACCAGCCAGACTTCATCGGCCTCCAGGAAACCAAGGTCAATGACCCGGACTTTCCCCTGGCCGATATCCAGGCCATGGGTTACCACGTGGAATACTTCGGCCAGAAAACACACTATGGTGTGGCCATCATGTCCAGGCTGCCGTTCAAAAAAGTCGTCAAGGGATTTCCCGGCGACGATGAAGCCGCGCAGCGGCGCTTCATTGCCGGGCATTTCGATACGCCGTTCGGTGAATTGATCCTGCTCAACGGGTATTTTCCCCAGGGCGAGAGCCGCGACCATCCGGTGAAATTCCCCGCAAAGGAAAAATACTACGCGAGCCTGCGCCACTTTCTTCAGACCACCTATCAGCCGTCGCAACAGATACTCGTGATGGGTGACATGAACATTTCCCACCAGGATTGCGATATCGGTATCGGCGAGGAAAACCGCAAGCGCTGGCTGCGCACGGGCAAATGCAGCTTCCTGCCGGAAGAGCGCGTCTGGCTCAACGACCTGCTGGCCTGGGGATTGAAGGATACTTTCCGCGAACGCACCGCCGAAGATGCCGGCATCTACAGCTGGTTCGATTACCGCAGCAGGGGTTTTGAAGACAACCCGCGCCGGGGATTGCGCATCGACCTGATCCTCGCCACACCGGCACTGCAGGCACGCTGCGTGGATGTCGGCATCGACTACGATATCCGCAGCATGGAACGCCCATCAGATCACTGCCCCATCTGGGCCAGCTTCGATTGCAGTCAGTAAGACTGGCAACAACACCTGAACCGGTGAACAATCACCGGCTTTTCTATATCTTCAATTCACGCAGATAGGCCCAGGGATAGATGCCGCGGTCGTGGCCATCGCTGAATACCAGTTGCAGGCCATAGACCATGTCCTGCATACCCACCAATTGCACCCCGGCATCCACCAGGGCAATACGCCCCTGCATACGCCCTGCCCGGCACTTCGCGCAGGGGCAGGCCGCGCGCAGTTGTTGATAGCCAATCCGCTGCGCGTCCCGCGCATCCCATTGCAGGATCATGCATTGATCGCGCACGGCATTTTCAATCGACAAAGGCGCATGCTGCATAACGGCTCCACTCAATCGGAAACGGCCTGGGCGATTTGCGCCAGCGCGATACGCACCGCTTTACGCACTTCAGGATCGGAGTCCTGTTCGGCGATCGTCAGGGCCGGCAACGCATCACGGCTGCCCAGTTCACCCAGGGCAAGCGCCGCTTCCTTGCGCAGGTTGCTGATGCTGTGCTCCAGCAACACCAACAAACCAGGCAAGGCCGGCAAATACCGCAAACGCCCGAGCGCGCGGGCGGCGCGCAGCCGCACCTGCCAATAGGCATCGTCCAGAGCCGGTATCAATGCCGGGCCACTGCCGGTGAATTTGAGTTTTCCCAGGGTCGACGCCGCTTCTTCACGCACCTGCCAATCCGGGTCCGCCAGGTTCCGGTGCAGGGCCGGCAGTACCGTTTCCGTATCGGCAAAACCCAGGGCACCGGTTGCCGCACGGCGCACGTCGGCCGAGGTGTCACCCGTGGCCAGTGACGCCAGCCGCGGCAATGCCGGGGCCTTTTTGAGCCAGCCCAGTACGCCAACCGCTTCGCGCCGCACGCCGGGGTCGGCATCATCCAGCGCGGCCAGTGCCGGTGCGGCGCTGTCATTCAGGCGCAGTTCCCGCAGGGCACGCCAGGCGCCTTGGCGCACACGGGCATCGGGATGATCCACCCAGGGCAGAATGACCCGGCCCGCGTCGCTGGTCTTCAATTGGCTGAGGCTCTGCGCCGCCGCTTCACGCACCGTGTCCTCGGCATCCGTCAGGGCCTCGCACAATGCCTCGACCACGGCGGGTTCCTCCCAGGCTTCCAGCAGGCGTGCGGCTTCACTGCGGACATTCACATCCACATCTTCACGCAATGCCTGGATGAACCAGGGCAAGGCCTCGGGCTCTTCCAGATCGGCAAGTTCGATCAGGGCGATGCGGCGAACGACCGGGTCCGCATCCTGCAAGCGCGGCTGAAACTCACGGAGACTATCGTTATCGGTATCAAATATCGGCATAGCGTCTTCTTCAAAAAAAATCAACCAATCAGGGAATGCCCAGGGGCGATAAGCGCGGCAATAAATCTTCCGGTTTGTGGCGCAGCAGTTCCAGGCAATGACGTTTAAGTTGCACAAAATCTTCACTGGTTACCAGATCCGTATGGCGTGGACGTGGGAAGTCAATGCGCAGGTCTTCAATGATGCGTCCTGGCCGGCGGCTCATCACCAGAATCCTGTCAGCCAAAAACAACGCTTCATCAATATCGTGGGTAACGAAGACAACCGTCGTGCGAATGCGCGTCCATATATCCAACAACAGTTGTTGCATATCCATGCGGCACTGGGCATCCAGGGCACCAAAGGGTTCATCCATTAATAACAAACGGGGACGATTGACCAGCACACGGGCGATCTCTACCCGTTGCTGCTGGCCACCGGATAATTGACTGGGCCAGTGGCGTTCCAAACCGGCTAATCCAACCTGTGCCAGGATGTCGTTTGCTGCCTTGTGTTGCTCGGCTTTTGAGGAACCACGCATTTTCAAACCGAAGCCAACATTGTCGATCACTTTTTTCCAGGGAAATAAAGTGTGGTGCTGGAACACCATACCGCGATCCGGTGAGGGCGCGCCCACCGGTTGATCATCCACCAGCAACTGACCGTGGCTGACAGCCAGGTGTCCAGCCAATGCACCCAACAAAGTAGACTTGCCACAGCCAGACGGGCCAAGGATGCACACAAACTCGCCCGCTTCAATCGTAAACGTGGATTTTTCTACCGCTTCAAAACGCTGTGTACCCTCACCCAGATGGATACTGACCTGCTCGACCCGTACCTGCCCCTGTAAGAGAGGGGACAAAGGTTCCAAAGGATATTCGCGGATATCATTCGCCGTTATCGCTGATAAGCTGGTCATCAGAAGCTCCTCCGCAGGTGATACCAGGGAATCAATTTATTGCCTAACCATTTCACGCCGAAGCTGCTGCCCATACCGAGCACCCCGATCAATACCATGCCCACGACGATGTCGGCATAGTTCTGTACGACAAAGGATTCCCAGGTGTGATAACCGATACCCCATTGCCCCGAAATCATTTCAGCAGTGACCAGACAAAACCAGGATGTCCCCATACCAATAGTCAAACCCGTCACAATGCTGGGCGCCGCACCCGGCACGATGACTTCACGCAATATCGCTATGTGTGAAGCACCCAGGCTGCGTGCTGACGCAATCAGACGGCGATCAACCGCTTCGACGCCATGGATCGTATTCAGCAGAATCGGAAACAACGCACCGGTGAACGTAATAAACACCATCGACAGTTCCGAGGAAGGAAACATCAAAATGGCCAGGGGAATCCAGGCCACGGCTGGAATGGGCCGCAACAACTCCAGGGGAGGCAGTAACACCAATTCCGCCCAACGTGAACGACCAATCATCAAGCCTAAAAAAATCCCCAACACGGCGGCTGAAAAATAACCCGCAAAAACCCGTTGTAAACTGCTCGTGAGATGCGGCAACAAGCGGTCAGCCGCTATCAGGTTCCATAACGCCGCCACCACATCCATGGGTGGCGGCACATAGACGAAGCTGACCAAACCAAGATTAATCCGGTAACGGGATGCCAGGTGCCACAACAGCAGACACACCAATACCGAGCCCAAACGCACAAACCAGCGCGACAGGCTATGTTGTGGAACAGCCAGCAATGCCATTACCCTGTCCCCTTAGCGGCTGGCTGCGACGAAATCACGCACCGAACCGCCATGCTTAGTAGCGTAGTGTTCAGCGTGCTCTTTCAGCAGGAATGCTTTCAGGCCCTCACCCTCGGCAACGTACCATGCCTGGCCAGCGAGCAGTTTGATGCCGCTGTCATAGGCCTGGGCATATACCGCACGAATATCCTTGCCTTCGCTTTCCAGGGCAGCCAGGGCTTTAAATGCAGCCTCTGGTGAGGCGTAGTGACGTACCTTGTCTTCATCGCGAACCCAGATTTGCGCTACGCGCTTAACATCGGTAATGGGTTTTCTGGTAACGGCATCGGTAGCATTCAAGGGCACCTGGTCATAATTTTTCAGTGCTGTTTCGTAATCCAGGCCGGATTGACGGAAGGCTTCGCGAATAAAACTGTCGTTGATAAAATCGCTGACCTTCAAATCCAGTTTGGTATTGCGCAACACCTCCAGGGTATTGATGGCTGTTTGGGTGCCTTGGCGGAATTCCGGCTTCCAGGTCAAATCGCGGGTTTGCAAACCGAGTGGGCCGTGGAATAAATAATTGACTTCCGCCTCTATGCCAGTGACTTTTTCAATCAGCAGGCTGTATTTTTCCGGATCTTCGCGTAACAGCCGATCAGCTTCGATACCTGCACGCAGAACAGCGACCACGATTTCCGGATATTTTTCAGCGTAGGCGGCATCAACCAATGCACCGTGGAAAGTGGGTGCCTGGGTTTGCGAGCCATCAAAAATCTTGCGCGCAAAACCACGATTGGGGAAAAGATCCGCAAAGGGCACAAAGTTAGCGTGGGCATCAATGCGGTTCGCCCGCAAGGCAGCGCCCGCCACTTCAGGGGCCTGGGAAATAATACGGACATCCTTTTCCGGGTCCCAACCCAAATCGCGGATTGCACGCAACAAAACACCATGGGCTGTCGATGCAAACGGAACCGAAATGGTTTTGCCTTTCAAGTCAGCCAGGGTTTGTACCGACGAGGCAGCGGGCACAACCACACCGTTACCACTGCCCTGCACACTGCCGGATAACACACTGATAAACAGGCTGCGCTTGCCCGCGTTCTGGTGAGCCACACCATTAAACGAAGCCGGGAACTCTGCCATGGCACCAAAGTCCAGGCGACCCGCCACCATTTCATTAGTCAATGGCGCACCACTGGTGAAGTTTTTCCATTGGATATCGTATTTTACATTTTTGTACTTGCCGTCTTTCGGCAAGTATTTTTCCAGCAGGCCCAGTTCACGAATCAACAAACCACCAGCGGCGCAGTTGATGGTGGTGTCCTGGGTGCCGATGGCAACCCGGATGGTTTCGGCCTGGGCGGAAAACCCGGCCACCACAAATAACAGAGACGTCAAAAGACGGGGAAAAACACGCATGAGATATCCTCTCTAAAGTCATTGTCGGAATCGTCTCCGCCTCGGGTGGAGGTAGGCTACGAGAGGTCAGATAAAAAAGTCGCATCCCGGTGTTATGGGGGTAGCGATAACATCAGCGCAACAGATAGGGGATGTCCACCTTCACCGCACCTGTCGGGCAATCGGCTTCACAAGGCATGCAATACCAGCACTCGTCATACTGCATATAGGCCTTTTGTGTCTCCGGGTTGATGGCCAGTAAATCCAGCGGACAAACATCGACACACACCGTGCAGCCCTTGTGGGCAATACATTTGTCTTCATCCACCGTCACCGGCGCGGCACTGCGAAAAAATACTTCCTGGAACTTATGGGTCACACCACATCTCCTGCAATAACCGTTCAGGCCACATCCGCGGTAAGCCGCAGTCTGCGATAGGCATCCTGTTCCGTTTCGTTCAAGGGAATCAGGTAATCCTCCACCGGTTTTTTGACACTGACCATACGGCCCTGACCGTCTTTTTTCAGGTGGCAATGGCAAAACCAGTCCCGGTCATTTCTATCCGGGTAGTCCACCCGATAGTGGTACAGCCCCCAACGGCTTTCCTGGCGAAACAGCGACGCCTTTGCCGCCATTTCCGCGCAATCCCGGATCACGCTGACTTCCATGGCGCGCATCAGTTCATGGGGATTGTTTGCACACAACTGATCGATGTCAGCTTCGATCATGGCAAAGCGCTCCAGGCCGATTTCCATTTTCCGCGTGACTTTTGGCGGTTGCAGGTAATCGTTGACGAAGCGGCGCAATTTGTATTCGACCTGTGCCGGTGCCAGCCCCTGGGTGCGGAACAAAGGCGCGTAGATCCGCTGCTTTTCCTTCTCGACCTGGGTTTCATCCAGCGCGGAAAAATCCCTTTGCGCGATGTAATCCGCCGCATGTTCACCGGCGAACCAGCCATAGGTGAAAGCACCCAGCATGTAATTGTGCGGCACCGCGGCCATGTCGCCCGCGGCGTAGAGTCCCCTCACAGACGTTTCGGCCTTTTCATTGATCCAGACGCCCGATGCGCTGTGGCCGGAACAGAAACCGATTTCAGAGATATGCATTTCCACCATCTTCTCGCGGTAGTCCGTACCACGATGCTCGTGGAAGCGGCCACGGCTGGGGCGCTCGTTGCTGTGCAGGATGGTTTCAATGGTCTGGATGGTTTCCTCGGCCAGGTGATCGAGCTTGAGAAACACCGGGCCATTGCCGCCCTGGAGTTCCTGATAGAACTCCCACATCATCTGGCCGCTCCAGTAATCGCACTCGATAAACCGTTCGCCGCGATTGTTCGCGGTATAACCGCCCAGGGGACCTGTGACATAGGCACAAGCGGGACCGTTGTAATCCTTGATCAGCGGATTGATCTGGAAACACTCCAGGTTCGCCAGCTCGGCACCCGCGTGGTAGGCCATGGCGTAGCCATCACCGGCGTTGGTGGGATTTTCATAGGTGCCCATGAGATACCCGGATGCGGGCAGCCCGAGCCGCCCGGCGGCACCGCAGCACAGGATCACCGCCTTGGCTTTGATCACGTGGAAATCGGCCGTGCGGCAATCAAAACCCATGACGCCGTTTACCGCGCCTTCGGCATCGGTCAGCAAACGTGTCGTCACCAACCGGTTACTGATACTGATGCGCGCCCGCTTGAGCTGGCGGTAGAGGACTTTTTTGATGTCGTGCCCTTCAGGCATGGGCAGTACATAGGAGCCCATGTGATGGACTTTCTTGACCGCGTAATCGCCGGTCTCGTCCTTTTCAAACTTAACGCCCCAGCGGTCGAGTTGCTCGATGGTGGCAAAGCTGTGTTTTGCGTAGGCGTAGACCGTCGCCTGGTTGACGACGCCATCATTGGCGATGGTGATTTCCTTGGTGTACTGCTCGGGTGTGGCATGACCGGGAATCACCGCGTTGTTGAGGCCATCCATACCCATGCTGATGGCGCCGGAACGTTTGACGTTGGCTTTGTCGATCAACAGAATGCGCAACGCGGGATTGCGCTCCTTGGCCTTGATGGCGGCCATGGGGCCGGCAGTGCCACCGCCGACCACGACCAGATCGTATTCAAGTTCGTGGGTAACGGGCGTTTTATCCCAACTCATAGGACGCCACTCCCTGCGCCGAACGTTCCTTCGGCGCGCTGGCGATCAATACGCAAACGATACTGAAAGGCGTCACCGCGGTAATAGAGATATTCAAAATCCACCGGTTTGCCATCGTCGGCGTAAGTCAAACGCTCGATGCGCATGATGGGCGCGCCCTCTTCCACTTTCAGTGCGCGCACCAGATCGGACTCCGCCAGGATGGCATCGATGGCCAGATCGGCATGGCCCAGATTGACCGAGCAGTCATTTTCGAGGATGAGGAAAATGTCCCGCGTCACCAGATCGGCTTTTTCCAGCTCCGTACCCAGTTCCACCGGCACATAGGTGACTTCCAATGAGACGGGTTCGCGGTTGACCAGGCGGACACGGCGGATTTCCGTCACCCGGCTGCCCGCCGGCAAGGCCAGACGCTGGGCAACCAGCGCCGATGCGGGAAGATGCCTGATGCTTTGCAGCTGGTTGATCACCTCGTAGCCGAGGCTGGACAGGGATTCCGCCAGACCCTGGAGTTTGCTGACGTTCTGGAAGGCTTTTGGCTTGGCCACAAAGGTGCCCTTGCCATGAATCTTGAAAATCAATCCCTCCTTTTGCAGGTCGTTCAGGGCCTGGCGCACGGTGATGCGGCTGACCTGGAAGATGGTGCCCAGCTCACTCTCAGACGGCATGCGGGAATGCGGCGCATAGGTGCCATCGAGGATACGTTTGCGCAACAGCTCTTTCAGCTGGTTATAGAGAGGCACGGGCGACAGGGGTATCAGTTTTTGCGACTTGGTTTTGGCCATGGTTAGAATTCCAACGTCTATACACATAACTTGTTATGACAAGTTATGTCGAAGTATAAGAGGGCCGGCACGGGCAATGGAAATACGAAAGGCATCTAAGCATATAACCGGAATATCGGAGTCCGCATGGTCAGCGCCGAGCGCTGGCATAGGTATAGGTCTCGGCCAGGCCCTCATCCACCGCCGTGGTGTCGGCGGCCACCAGTATCCATTGGACAGGCTGATCCGCCAGCCCGGAAAACCGGGCATCGGCCAGGCGGTGCGATCCAGCCGTGCCTGATACATCCCCGGCTTTCACCAAAAAGATGGCATCCAGGGGGACATGCAGCTGCTCGACACGCAAGAGATCAGCGTCGTCCTGCACATCGATGGCAAGACGGTATCCCCGCGACTGGTAGTTTTTCAGGGCCTCCTGAAACCGGACCAGAGGGACGGCGTTGGTCAGGCGCGTGCGCAGGAGCACCCGCTCGGGCCCCAGGCCGCAGTCCGCCAGGACCCGCTCGAACACCTTGCCGTGATCGGCCAGGACACTCGCGATATGCCGCGGGTGCACCGACAGGGATAAGAGACTGTCGAGGCCATCGAATTGGTGCAGGTAGTTCAACGAATGCAGTGTCCGCACAAGGCGATCCAGGTGAATCACCGCCTCGGGGGAACCGAGCCCGGCATACACCGCATCGACGTCCAGCACCTGGCCGTCAGCCGATTGCATGATCGATCCGCTGTCATGGCCAATCCGCTGCGGGTTGCGCAGATCCAGCAAAACGGACAGGCGGCTGTCCAGCACCAGGTCGCCAAAGGCGGCCCGGTAGATATCGTTCTGGCGATAGATCTGCGCTGGCGGCACACCCCGGAAGCGGGATTGCTGATCCAGTTGTTGATTGAGGTAATGAACCAGTTGTGTTAACGGCATGATGGATATACGTAACAGGATCGTGACAATGACTCGGAGCGCACAGCCTAGAGAGGCGTGATGCCGCTGCAAAATACTTTATCTTTATTAGCTTATTCCCCGGTTGCGCCCTTCCCCTCCGCAGTTATAAGGATATAGGCAAGTATTCTTTCCAATTGTCTATAGCCATCTTTTATAGTCGACGCTGTTGAGTGATTTCCCTTTTTTCAAGGTGTTGCAAAGTCAACACCCGCACCCTCGGGAGCTACTATGAGTGTTGTATCGTTAAGCAGTAACAGCGCTGCCAAGGCATCCAGCCATCAAGGTGAACTGCCGGATGTTCTCAAGCAGGCGCAGCAGGAAGCGAAGACGCTGGGGCTCGGTTTTGCAGGCCAGATCACACCCCAGGATGCCTTCAAATTATTTATCAATGGCCAGGCGCATCTGGTCGATGTGCGCGCGGCGGAAGAGCGCAAGTTTGTCGGTCATGTCCCCAATACATTGCACGTTGCCTGGCAGACGGGTCCTGCCCTGATCAAGAACCCGCGCTTTCTGCGCGACCTCGAATCCAAACTGGCGAAGGACGCGGTGATCCTGCTGCTGTGCAGAAGTGGCAAGCGCTCCGCCGCGGCAGCGGCTGACGCCACCCGCGCCGGGTTCAAGTATGTCTTCAATGTACTGGAAGGGTTTGAAGGCGATCTGGATGACAAGCATCAACGCGGTTCCATCGGCGGCTGGCGCCAACAGGGCTTGCCCTGGGTACAGGATTGATTCGAATCACCACTGGAATAATAAGCAGTCAATAATATGAGTACTACCGCCGATAAAGATGATATCCCGTCCATCGGGAGCGCGAATTGGGAGCTTCACAAAATCGTCACGGAATTGCGCCAGGCGCGCAATGAATGGCGCAACCGCCGCGGCAGGTCACGCGAGCCGGGCCAGCGTGAACTGCCATCGAAAGAAGCCTTGCAGATTATTATTTCGCAGCTCTGTGGCGCCTTGTTTCCCATGCGCCTGGGGCCACAGGACCTGCGCGAAGACAGCGAGGACTATTACGTCGGTCATACGCTGGATTCAGCCCTGAACCTGTTGCTGTACCAGGTACAACTCGAACTGCGTTACACCGAGCGCCAGAAGGGCCATGAGCCCGAAGCCGATGAACTCCGCCAGAATGCCACCTCGATCGTGCGCCAGTTCGCCGCGGCCCTGCCCGGCCTGCGCCGCATCCTGGACACCGATGTGCAGGCTGCCTTCAAGGGCGATCCCGCCGCGCGCAGCCTCGATGAAGTCCTGCTCTGCTATCCCGGCATCCTGGCCACCATTCACCACCGGATCGCCCACCGGTTTTATGAACTGGGTGTCCCCCTGCTTGCGCGAATCATCGCCGAACTGGCGCACTCGCAAACCGGTATCGACATTCATCCCGGCGCGCGCATCGGCCAGGGATTTTTCATCGACCACGGCACCGGTGTGGTGATCGGCGAAACCGCCATCATCGGCGAGCGTGTGCGTCTTTACCAGATGGTTACCCTGGGTGCAAAAACCTTTCCCAGCGACAACGAAGGCGGCTTGCAGAAAGGCCTGCCCCGCCACCCGATCGTCGAGGACGATGTAGTGATCTATGCGGGCGCAACCGTGCTCGGACGCATCACCATCGGTAAGGGATCAACCATCGGCGGCAACGTCTGGCTGACACGCACTGTGCCGCCCGGCAGCAATATCACCCAGGCGAGCCTGCGCAGCCTCGGCAATCAGGGAGACAACCATGAGTAAACTGCCACAACAATTTGGCCAGGTGGTCAAACAACTTCGTGAAACCCGGGGCGTATCCCAGGAACAACTTGCCGCCCGCGCCGACCTCAACAGAACCTACGTCGGTGAAGTCGAGCGCGCCAAAGCCATGCCGTCTCTGGCCACCATCGAAAAAATTGCCGGGGCGCTGGATTTACCCGTCTCCAAGCTGTTGAGTTTGTGTGAACGTGAACCCGAAGATGAAAAAGTTGTGTAGTGATGGCTATAGCCGGTTGAGCGCCCCTTAGAACAATGTGATCTTAGCTTATAGCTTTTTGCCATAGCGAATAACGGGGCACAAAAGCCCCTTAATCATGCGTCCGGCGCAGTCCCGTGCCGGTTCACACGTCAATCATCCGCCTTATCATCTAAAGGAGTTCGGGTATGTCCACCGAGAATGAGCTTCAGCACGCGCTTGGCGACCACGCGGCAAGACAGCTTGCCAATGCCACCAAGACGGCGCCGCAACTCTCCACCATTTCACCGCGCTGGCTGGTTCATCTGTTGCAGTGGGTTCCGGTGGAAGCCGGTATCTTCCGCCTGAACAAGGTCAAGAACCCGACGCACGTCAGTGTCACCTGTTCACAGCGCGACGAGTCGGAAATCAAACCGACCTTTGTCGATTACGAGGAAAATCCCCGCGAATATTTCCTGAACGCGGTCACCAGTGTGGTGGATGTGCATACCCGCATCTCCGATCTCTACAACAGCCCCCACGATCAAATCAAGGAACAACTGCGGCTCACCATCGAAACCATCAAAGAGCGGCAGGAAAGCGAGCTGATCAACAACCCCGAATACGGCCTGCTGGCCAATGTGGATGAAACCCAGCGCATCACCACCCTGTCGGGCGCACCCACGCCGGATGACCTGGATGAACTCCTGGTCAGGGTCTGGAAAGAGCCGGGCTTCTTCCTCGCCCACCCGCTCGCCATCGCCGCCTTCGGCCGCGAATGCACCCGCCGCGGTGTTCCTCCACCCACCATCAGCCTGTTTGGCTCACAGTTCATCACCTGGCGTGGCGTTCCGCTGATTCCATCCGACAAGGTGCCCATCGATGAAGAAGGCAAAACCAAGATACTGCTGCTGCGCATCGGTGAAAAACGCCAGGGTGTGATAGGTCTTTATCAGCCCGGCCTGGCTGGCCAGCAAAGCCCGGGACTCTCGGTGCGCTTCATGGGAATCGGGCGCAACGCCATCGCCTCTTACCTGGTTTCTCTCTATTGTTCACTGGCGGTACTGACTGAAGATGCGTTAGCCGTGTTGGAAGATGTGGAAGTCGGCAAGTATCACGACTATCCGGACACTTACAAATAAGGCCCGTCAAACGCAAGCCCATGTGTGCCGACTGTGTTGCTGTCTAAGCGTGCAACCACAGCGGCACCCATGACCGGTAACAACCGCGCAGGAGCACGAGAGATCCCATGAACGAATATCCCGGTCTTCCGGATCTGCAAACACTGACCCAGCTGGCCAACCAGCTTTTTCAGGCCGGACCTGGCACCACGGCGGAAGCTTCGCTGCCCCGCCCCGCCGACACGGTACCGGCCGGGTTGCCTTCGGGCATGGCAACGCCTGTTCAGTCACCGAAGTTCCCGGCAGAGGTTTCAACCCTGGCCGATTCGGCCTCGGGTTATTATTTTGCCGACCATGTCCGCCACAATCCTTTTCAGCATCTGGCGATAGAATCCCTGCCGCAGGCCATCACCCCCGAATCCCTGGGATTGCCCGGTGAAAAAGAATTGTTGCAGCTGTTGACGAATGAACCCGGCACATCTTCCCAATCGCATGTGAATACCCTGGGCCAGGCACCCGCCATTCCGGGCACGGATCAACTCAATCCACTGTCGCCGCCAGACAGAAAACACCAGCCGTTCGATGCCGATGCCGGCCAGCTCGCCGCGCAGATCCGGCTGGTAACGGAAGATGCCGCACTGCAACCGCGTCTACCGGCCGATACCAACAAACTGTCACACGCCCACCCCGCCGGTTTCAGCCCCCAGTCGTCGAGCCGCCCGGATTACTATTTTTTGAACGCGGGTCATTCGCCAGCCGCCGAACAAGCATTTAGTAAGCAGGCATTTGGTGAGCAGGCACCCCAGGGTGTGTTTGCCGCTGAACACCAGGGATTCGATATCAACGCCATACGCCGCGACTTTCCCATATTGTCAGAGCGGGTCAATGGCAAGCCATTGGTCTGGTTCGACAACGCGGCAACCACGCACAAGCCCAAAGCGGTTATCGACCGGGTCAATTATTTTTACGAGCACGAAAATTCCAACATTCACCGCGCGGCCCACGAGCTGGCAGCCCGGGCAACCGACGCCTATGAGACGGCACGCAATACCGTGGCCCGTTTTATCGGCGCGGAAAGCGCCGACCAGATCATTTTTGTGCGCGGCGCAACCGAAGGCATCAACCTGCTGGCCAGTACCTTTGGCAAACAGCGCCTGGGCGCCGGGGATGAAATCATCCTGTCGCAACTCGAACACCACGCCAACATCGTGCCCTGGCACCGGCTGGCGAGCGAGGTGGGTGCCAAGTTGCGTGTCATTCCGGTGGATGATTCGGGGCAGATACTGCTGGATGAATTCCGCAAGCTGATCACGCCGCGCACCCGTTTGGTCTCCATTACCCAGGTTTCCAACGCGCTGGGCACAGTGACACCCGTCAAGGATGTCATCACCATTGCCCACGAATTCGGTATACCGGTGATTGTCGACGGTGCCCAGTCCATTTCACACATGCGCGTCAATGTGCAGGAACTGGATGCGGATTTTTTTGTGTTTTCCGGACACAAGGTATTTGGTCCCACCGGTATAGGTGCTGTTTACGGCAAGGCTGAACACCTCAAGCACATGGAGCCCTACCAGAGCGGCGGCAACATGATCGCCGATGTCACCTTCGACAGAATCCTGTACCAGGACCCACCCAACCGCTTTGAGGCCGGCACCGGCAACATCGCCGATGCCGTGGGACTGGGTGCCGCGCTGGAATATGTCGAGCGTATCGGCATCGAGCGTATCTCGCGCTACGAACACGACCTGCTCAGCTACGCCACCCAGCGCATTCGCACCATACCGGGCATCCGGCTCATAGGCACCGCGGCGGACAAAGCCAGTGTGCTGTCTTTTGTGCTGGACGGTTATTCGACGGAAGAAGTGGGCACCGCGCTCAACCGCGAAGGTATCGCGGTCCGCTCGGGGCACCACTGCGCCCAGCCGATCCTGCGCCGCTTCGGCCTGGAAACCAGCGTCAGGCCCAGCTTTGCTTTCTACAACACCTGCGAAGAAATTGATCTCATGATCGAGGTGTTGACGCAGCTGGCTTACCAGAAGCGAATCCGCTGACCAGGGCTTTTGATATCCGCTATAAGGATAGGCATTAATATTCTAACTTCCGCTATGTGGATGTGCTTAAATCAGCACCACGCACCAATCTGCATCATGAGATTGGGCAAATCCACATAACGGGAGTTATCTATGATCAGCTATACAAGGCTCAAGGCAGCGGCGGCTGCCATTGTTTTGGCATTCTCTTCATCGGCATTCGCCAACCAGGAAATCCTGAACGCGTCTTATGACGTATCCCGCGAACTCTTCGCGGAAATCAATCCCAAGTTCCAGAAATACTGGCAGGAAAAAACCGGCACCACCGTCACTGTCCAGCAGTCCCATGCCGGCTCCTCCACCCAGGCGGCTTCCATCCTGCAAGGCCTGAAAGCTGACGTGGTGACCTTCAACCAATCCACCGACATCGATGTCCTGCATCAGAAAGGCAACCTTGTCAGCGCCGACTGGCGCAAGCAATTTGCCAACGACAGTTCTCCCTTTTATTCCACGACAGCCTTCCTGGTGCGTAAAGGCAACCCCAAAAACATCCGCAACTGGGACGATCTGGTGCGCGATGATGTAAAACTGGTGTTCCCCAACCCCAAAACCTCCGGTAACGCCCGCTACACTTACCTCGCCGCCTGGATCTACGCCAACAATGCCTTCAAGGGCGACGATGTCAAAATCCGTCCGTTTGTCGGCAAGCTGCTGGGCAATGTGGTGGTATTCGACACCGGTGGCCGCGGCGCCACCACCTCCTTCGTGGAGCGTGAGCTGGGCGACGTGCTCCTGACCTTCGAATCCGAAGTCAACCTGATCAGAAAGCAATACGGCGAAGACAAATATGATATCGTTGTGCCCAAAATCAGTGTGCTGGCCGAATTTCCGGTAGCCGTTGTCGAAAAAGTAGCCAAAGAAAAGGGTACCGAGAAAGTCGCCAAAGGCTATCTGGACTACCTCTACACCCCTGAAGCCCAGGATGTGCTGGCCAGCTACTTCTACCGCATCCACGACGAGGGGGTCAAAGCACGCTACGCCAAGCAATTCCCCGAGCTGACCCTGGTCAGGGTGGAAGATGTCTTCGGCAGCTGGGAAAAGATCAACGAAACCCACTTCGTAACCGGTGGTGTGCTTGATCAACTGTTGAGAAGCGCCAGCCGCTGAGCGACAGACTCACCTGATACCCACCCCGCGCGGGGTGGGTGTTGCAACACCCGGCTCGTCATGGCAACTATCCCGAAGTGAACATGAAAATCGCGGCAAAGATCGCTGCGAAGCAAGAGACGAGCAGATTTGTCAACGCAACAGCCCTCCCAACCCAGACCCACCCAACGACACAAACGCGTTCTGCCGGGTTTCGGACTCAGCCTTGGGCTGAGTGTTTTGTACCTGTCCATCATCGTTCTGTTACCCGCGGCCGGCCTGGTCTCCCGTTTTTTTGACCTGTCGCTGGACCAGCTGATCTTTTACCTGACTGATCCACGCCTGCTCGCCAGCTTCAAGGTCACCCTGATCGCCGCCTCTGTGGCGTCCCTGATCAATTGTGTTACGGGCCTGTTACTTGCCTGGATCCTGGTGCGCTACGAATTCCCCGGCAGGCGCCTGATGGATACCCTGATCGACCTGCCCTTTGCCCTGCCCACCGCCGTTGCGGGCCTGACCCTGTCCGCCCTCTTTGCCACCAATGGCTGGGTCGGTGAATGGCTGGCCATCTTTGATATCAAGATCTCCTATACACTGGTCGGCATCATCCTGGCCATGACCTTTACCAGCATTCCCTTCGTGGTGAGAACCCTGCAACCGGTGCTGGAGGATATTTCATCGGATTATGAGGAGGCGGCCAGGACCCTGGGCGCCACCAACCGCCAGATATTCCTGGGCATCATCCTGCCGCAATTGAAACCGGCCCTGATGATCGGTACCGCCCTGTCCTTTGTGCGCAGCCTCGGTGAATTCGGCGCGGTGATCTTTATCGCGGGTAATATGCCCTTTAAAACCGAAGTCACCTCGTTGATGATCTTCACCTACATCGGCGAGTACAACTATTCGGCCGCGGCGGCGGTGGCCATGGTGATCCTGCTCGCGTCGCTGTTGCTGCTGCTGTTCGTGCAATTGCTGCAACGCCGTTACCTGTCATCCATCAGGGCCTGATTTATGAAATATGTTCCCCAGGCACCCGGCCGCACCGGCAAAGTCCTGATCGCCGCGGGCGTGGCCTTTATACTGCTGCTACTGGTGTTGCCGCTGGTCTATATTTTTGCCGCCGCCTTCTCCGGTGGCTGGGCGCTGTTTACCAGCAACCTGCTGGAAAAAGACATGCTCGCCGCCATCCGCCTCACACTGGTGGTGGTGCTCTTCACCATTCCCGTCAACATGATGTTCGGGATCCTGATTGCCTGGTGCGTTACCCGTTTCGATTTCTTCGGCAGGCGCCTGCTGGTTGCCCTGATCGATACCCCCTACGCCATATCGCCGGTCGTCGCCGGCCTGTGCTACCTGCTGCTCTACGGCAGCCAGGGATGGCTCGGCGGCTGGTTGGGAGAACAGGGTGTCCAGGTGGTCTTTGCCTGGCCCGGCATCGTGCTGGTGACCATCTTCATCACCAGCCCCTATGTGGCCCGGGAACTCATCCCACTGATGGAATCCCAGGGCAAGGAAGAGGAAGAAGCCGCCGTCCTGCTGGGCGCCAGGGGCTGGCCGCTGTTCTGGAACATCACCCTGCCCGGCATCAAATGGGCATTGCTCTACGGCGTGGTACTGACCACCGCCCGGGCGGTGGGTGAGTTTGGCTCGGTCGCGGTTATCTCCGGTTCGATTCGCGGCCAGACCAACACCTTGCCGCTGCATGTGCAATTGTTGCAGCAGGATTACAACACAGTGGGCGCATTTACGGCGTCGCTGTTGCTGGCATCCATTGCCCTGTTGACCTTGGTACTCAAGGCGGTGTTCGAGGCGATCCAGCATTACCAGCAGAATCGCAGCAAGGTGTTGCCACCGCCGTCATAACCCGGTCACAGCAGGCTCTGTCGACGCGATAATCCGGCATTTGATAAGCTGCTTGCGCCAATCGATGCGTATCTGGAAGACTGTGTGCCAGGCAAATACCCGACTTGAATCCAGGTAATACCTGATCACATATCCGGCACGATGTTGTCGGCACAGTTCAGTCCAAACGTTTGCTTTTATCGAGGTCAAGATGCCTTTGATTATTCGCCAGGAATTACCCTCGGATATATCGGCGATTCATGCCTTGACCAAAGCCGCGTTCTTACATGCGCCCCATGCCGCCCACACGGAGCATTTCATCGTGGATGCGTTGCGCGATGCAAACGCCTTGTTCATATCATTGGTGGCTGAAAATGACGGCGCCATCCTTGGGCATGTGGCCATATCTCCGGTCTCCATTTCAAGCGGTGTACCTGACTGGTATGCACTTGGACCACTATCCGTCTCTCCGGAGTATCAACGGCAAGGCATTGGATCAAAGCTTGTGTTTGATGTTCTGCGACAACTGAAAGAGAAGGGAGCTGCCGGCTGTGTGCTCGTCGGAGAACCAGCCTACTACGCCAGGTTTGGTTTTACGCAGCAAAACAGCCTCGCTTACCCGGATCTTCCATCTGAGTACTTTCAGGTCATTTCCTTCTCGCAATCTGTGCCGCAGGGCATTGTCAGGTTCCATGAGGCATTTGATGTGAAGGTTTAACAAGCCACTGCCTCACCTTTGCATATTTACCCCGGAGACGGGAGTCGAACAGGCAGGATTTCCCCCGTAATCCCGCGTACTCACTCAACTCGACTGGTTGACCCTATGAGCAAACAAGCTTCATACGGGAGAATGTACTCAAGCTGCAGGAGCGCTTTGCGCACAGGAGCTGACCATCATTCCACGCTCAGTCGACGTCGAATCAGCCCACATCGAGGGCGCAATCCGATATTCAGGCATTACACATCCCCGGAGGTTTTGTGGAAACACTACTTACGAGCACACAGAAGGCGCGCTTCGCCCTCCCAACATTGGCGTTAGTTGTATTCATCATCTACCCTTGATACATTCTGGCACCAAGCCCATTTGACTGCTCAAGCCCAGCTCGGGCTACCCTGCTAAACACCTGCCGGGGCAGGTATGGGCTTCACCCTATCGTTTTTGGCAGCTGGGGTAAAACTGCTGAAATGGATTGTATGGATTGTTGGAATGGATTGTATGGATCGTAAAGTTCCCTGATAACAGAGAAGTGTCCCATGATAAAAATGCGTCTTACCCTACTGTATGTTGTTTTAGCCAGTCTTTTCCCCTGCCACCTGTACGCCCAGACCATATCCACCGGACCCTTGAGAGGGCTGCCAGTGAACAACCCCTGGATGCTTCTGGGATTGGTGCTGGCGTTTGTTGCCTGTGCCTTCTGGCTGCTGCGTAACAACCGCCATTTCCGCCCCATCGCCTTTGTGCTGGCCGCTGCCCTCATATCCTTGAGCCTGTGGCAGATTCCCGAGTTGCGCGCGCAGTTGGCGGCATCCTTCAGCAATCCTGCGGGAGAGACACTGCTTATCCCGGTGCAACAGATTGCTGTCGACGATGATATTGCGGGTTTTGAGCAGGCGGACTTTTCCAATGGCAGCGGTGTAACCCTGACCATTCGCTCCATTGTGCTTCCCACCTTTACCCAATGCTTTCCCGGTGGTTTGACGACCCCCTTGCTGCCGCCGGGCCAGCCGGATCCCAATCCTCCCGCCACCTGTGCCGCAGGGATGGTCTTGCCCGTTGGCGCCACCTGCCGGGTGGATGTTGACACCCGCTGCCGCACCCTGGCCGATGAAAACCTGGCGGTTATCAGCGTCAATCCAGCAACCCTGGAGTTGACCGCCAACGGCTCTGCCGAGAGCGTGACAGTCACCAATACGTCCAGTGCCGCCGCACAGAATGTAACGGCCAGCATTCCCGGTGGCAGCTCACTTGTTATCTCAGGAACTACCTGCGGTGCCACGCTGGCAGCCAGTGCCAGTTGCACCATTACCTTTACACCACCCACTGCTGCAGAAGGGCCCACCACGGTCACCGTGGCTGGCGACAATACCAATACGGTCAATGTTGACGTGACTGTGCTTCCGGAACCAGTGCCTGCGCCGACACTGGCGTCAATCAACCCCTCCAGTGGTGGCATTGTTGGCGGCACGAGCTTTACCCTGACCGGTACCAACCTGACTGGCACGACGGGTGTCACCTTTGGCGGTGTATCTGCCACCAGCGTGACGGTGGTGAATGACACCACCGTCACAGGTGTCACGCCGGCGCATGCTGTAGGCTCTGTGGATGTGGTCATCAGTACACCGGCAGGCAGTACCACCTTGACGAACGGGTATACCTATACAGCATTTTGTGCATCCAGTCCTTGTGTCAACGGCGGGGTCTGCAACGAAGGCTTCGACTCCTACACGTGCAACTGTCCACCCGACTACTACGGACAGAACTGTGAAATCTACATCCCGCCACCAGACCCCTTTTGCACGCCCAATCCTTGCCTGAATGGCGCAGCGTGTATTAACAGTATGTGCATGTGTCCCCCTCCCTTTTACGGCTTGTTCTGTGAGTTTGATGGAGGCGGCATCCCATAAGTCGGCGTCACAACAAAAAACATTTTCCAGGCGGGGCCTGCCCGCTGGGCAGGCCCCGCCTGTTAAATCGGATGAAGTGCTCGTATCAGCCTGGCCTGCAAAACATATTCAATCCTATGAATTGCTCTGTTCAACAGTCGCCGGGAAACGGCGTTAAACACTTGCCTACGCTTTTCGATCTCATAAAAAACCCTAAAACATCACAATAAAAGCGTTATATGGTTATAAAAAACCATTCTTTCTTTTTATAAGGTAAAACCTCTAATCTGGCCTCCTCATCAACAGGAGGATAACCTAATGCGTGTTCCATCTCTTTCGTCCGGAATCCTTGGCCTGGTACTGGGGCTGTTGTGCCTCCCTGCCCTGGCCAGTGAGTTCCTGGTTTCCACCGACTGGCTGGAAAAAAACCTCAACAACAAAAGCCTGCGCATCATCGAAGTCAGCGTCGACCCTGGCCAGTTTGAGCGCGGACATATCCCCAATGCCTTCAACGTCAATTGGCATACCGATCTGGTAGACCCGGTGGCCCGCGATATCGCTACCCGCGAAAACTTCGAGAAGCTGCTGCGCAATGCCGGTGTCAACCAGGATTCCACCGTGGTGCTCTACGGCGACAACAACAACTGGTTTGCCGCCTGGGGTGCCTGGGTATTTGATGTTTACGGTGTAAAAAACGTCAAGCTGCTGGACGGTGGCCGCAAGAAGTGGGAAGCCGAAAATCGCCCCTTATCCGTCAAGGTTGCCAGCCACAAACCCGGCAATATCAAGGTCGGTGAGGCCAACCTGGCATTGCGCGCCTTCCTGCCGGATGTGGTTGCCGTTGCCAAGCAGGCCAACCCTGGCACCAAGCTGGTGGATATCCGCTCTGCTGATGAATTCAGCGGCAAGGTGATCGCCCCCGCCGGTTTTGCCGAACTGGCCGTGCGCGCCGGTCATATTCCCAGCGCCGTCAACGTGCCCTGGGGTCAGGCGGTCGCGGCTGATGGTACCTTCAAATCCGCCGACGAGCTGCGTAAGGTCTACGGCGCTGTGGGTATCGATGGCACCAAACCCATCATCACTTACTGCCGTATCGGCGAGCGCTCCAGCCACACCTGGTTTGCGCTGAAGAAGATCCTCGGCTATGACGTCCGCAACTATGACGGTTCCTGGACCGAGTATGGCAACTCCGTAGGCGTGCCTGTCACCAATCTCGCCGGAACCGTGTGGGGCGGCAAATAGTTTCCACCTGCGTTATCTCCGTGAGTTCTTTACACGCCCCTTGATCCGGGCGTGTTTTTTTATCCGAAAACCGCTGACACCTGATACGCTTGCCATCAGGTTTCAGCGGTTTTGTTTATGCGGGCATGTTTGATATGACGGATTACCTGATTCGCAACCGGTTGCAACGAGGCCTGGCTGTGGTTGTTCTGCTGGGATTGTTCACTGCCGTCTGGTTGCTCGGCAATATCCAGGGCACGGGCCGGGCGCTGTCCCTTTCCCTGCTGCTGGGTATTTTTTTTGGCGTGATCCTGCAACGGTCGCGCTTTTGTTTTTTCTGCATCACGCGGGACTTTATCGACCGGCGCGACAGCCGTGGCCTGCTGGGTCTGGTGGTTGCGCTGGCCGTGGGGACGTTGGGTTATCTGGCCATTTATGGCGCTATCCTGCCCGTGCCTGGTGGTGGCCGCCTGCCGCCGGACGCGCATATCGGCCCGGTCTCCTGGGTGTTGGCCCTGGCGGCGCTGGTGTTTGGCGTGGGCATGTCGATTTCCGGCTCCTGTGTCAGCGCCCACCTGTACCGGCTGGGTGAAGGCGCCTTCGCTTCCGTTTTTGCGCTGATCGGCGTATTGCTGGGCTTCGTGCTGGGCTTCAAGACCTGGAACCTGGTCTATCTGCGCGTCATCCAGGAGTCACCCGTGCTCTGGCTGCCTGATTTCGCAGGTTATGGCGGGACCCTGATCCTGCAACTGGCCGTGTTGGGCGCCCTCGCCTTCATCCTGATTCGCGCCCATCGGCAACCCGACGAGGCACCGGCGGACAGTCGCTTTTTTTCACGCATTTTTGAACAGCGCTGGCCCACCTATATCGGTGGCATACTGATCGGCTTCCTGGCCACCATTGCCTATTTCCGCATCGCCCCGCTGGGGGTCACCGCAGAGTTGGGCAGCATCGCCCGCACCCTGGGCTCAACACTCGATACCCTGCCGGAAAGACTCGAAGGCCTGGATGGCTTTTCCGGGTGTGCCACGGTGGTGAAGGACACCCTGCTATCCAACAATGGCCTCTTTGTGGCCGGGTTGGTCCTGGCCGCCCTGGCCTCGGCGCTCTTTGCCGGACAGTTCAAGCCGGAACTGCCCCGCTGGCGTGCCGTGGTGCGTAATTTTGCAGGGGGCTTGCTGATGGGCTGGAGCGGCATGACGGCCCTGGGCTGCACCGTGGGCACCCTGCTCTCCGGTATCATGGCTGGCGCCGTGTCCGGCTGGATGTTTGCGGTGTTTTGCCTGCTGGGATTATGGGTGACCTGGGTTATCAGGCGCCACCTGGAAAGCGCCTGACCGCGTGAACGGCCTACCGGTTTGCCCAGTAGCGATGCAGGCGGTTGGCCGCGTAATCCAGCAGAAAGCCGAGGAACCCGATCAGCAGTATCGTCGCCATGAGCTCGTGATAGGCCAGGCGATCACGGGTGTCCAGAATAAAATATCCCAGGCCCGCTGATACGCCGAGCATTTCCGCCGGCACCAGGATAATCCAGATCACGCCAATGGCGAGCCGCACGCCCGTCAGGATATGCGGCGCGATAGCGGGCAGTATGACGCGGCGAATACGCTCCCAGGGCGTCGCCGACAGGCTGCGCGCCAGCAGCAGCCAGTTGGCATCCAGCTGCGCCACGCCGGCGGCGCTGTTGAGCAGAATCGGCCAGACCGCCGCAAAGGCCAGCAGAAAATACACCGGCGCATCCCCCACACCCAGCACCATCACCGCAATGGGCATCCACGACAGTGGTGAAATCATGCGCAGGAATTGAAACAACGGACCCGTGGCTCGCGCAAACCCCAACGACAATCCGGTGAGGATGCCCGCGGGTACACCGATCAACAAAGCAAACCCCAAGCCGACCAGCACCCGTTGCAGGCTGGTGTATACATGCTCCCACAGCAAGGCATCCCCCAGCAGTTTGAAAAGCGCGGGAAAGGCCTTGAGTGGCGACAAATTGTGGGCGATGGGTGTGGACTGCGCGAGCCACAGGCAGCCAAGCCACCACAAGAAGATGGCGGCCGCCAGGCCGGCAAAGGGTAACAGCCAGTGGGATAATCGCGATTGCATCAGGACGCCAGGGTTTCGCTGCGGAGATAATTCTCGGGAATGTTGAATACCGAAGGTCCGCCAACCTGCTCAATGGCCTTGCGCACAAAGCGGTCATCCACCAGGTCTTTTGCCACCACCACCGGATCGAGTTCCTCAAGGAATTTGTTATCACCTTCCAGTCGCGTTGTGCGCAACGCCTTCACCAGCGTTTCGGTGTAGGAGGGAAATGGATAGGGCTGGAAATCGATGCGCCGCTGGTGCCAGCCTTTGTGGTGGATAATGCCTTCCTCTTCATAGCGGCGGTAATCCGCCGTCGAAAAGACTTTTTCCAACACCGCCTTGCTGTGGGGTGTATAGCGGTTTTCGCCATCGGAGGCGAGCAATGCCGGTATGTCATCCAGATGCCCCAATGACCAGGCCTGGGCCTTGACGATGGCATTGGTCACCGCCTGGGTCCAGACGGGGCGCTCTTCGGTATCGCGCTGTGCCAGGAAGGTCACGCAGCAGGCATGGTCGCGCCAGACATCGCCGGAAAAACGCAGCATCTTGCCAACGCCATTGACTTCTGCCGCCGCATTGAAAGGATCAGCCACAATAAAACCGGCGATGGCTTTGCTGGCCAGCGCCGAGATCATTTCCGCTGGCGGCTGCACCAGCAGGTTGACTTCATTCGGCGCGAGCCTGGCATTGTTGGTCCTGGTCACCGGCGTCAACCCATTATCCACCAGCAGCTTCTGCAGCAGGATGTTGTGGATGGAATACCAGAAAGGCACGGCGACGGTTTTTCCGCCCAGATCCTTGATGCTGTTGATATCGTGCGCGACTGTCAGCCCCGAACCGTTCATGTGGTTCCAGGCCACGATTTTCGCCGGAAAGCGGGTACCGTATCGCACCCAGAGTGTGGCGGGCGATAACAGGTGAATCACATTGATCTGTCCCGCCACAAACGCTTCGACGATTTGCGCCCAGCTGCGGAACAGGCGCGGCTGCTCCACCGTCAGCCCTTCCGCTTCAAACAATTTGCGCGCATGGGCAATCAACAGGGGCGTGGCGTCGGTGATGGGCAGGTAGCCGATGCGCACCGGCTGGTCGTCGCCGGGATGCTTGCTGGCCCAGACATCGCCCGCCTTCAACAGGGGCAAGGCCGCCGCGCCACTCAAGGAAGAAAGACGCAGGAAATCCCGCCGCGACATACCGCAATCGCAGGCGGATGAACTACAGATATGAACAGCATTATCCCTGGTTGTTTTCATGATGAGCCTCAGGCTGAAGAGTGGGATACGCAAGCGGTTGCCACTTGCGGGTTTTCCACCGGCGTGGTCGCCTCAAGGGTGGTGTATTCGTGAGTTGCGCGGAAGGTATCGAGGATGCGTTGACGCAGCAGCTGCGCCTCTTCTCTGCGGCCTTCCCGCGGGTGCGGCAGGTTCACTGGCCATTCGGCGATAATCTGTGCCGGTGAGCCACCCATCAGCAGGATGCGGTCAGCCACGAGGATGGCCTCATCGATATCATGGGTCACCAGCAGTGCCGCCGTGTTCCAGCGATGCACCAGATCGACCAGCAGGCCTTGCATTTCAGCGCGGGTGATCGGGTCCAGTGCGGAAAAGGGTTCGTCAGCAAATAATAGTTGCGGCTCCCTGGCCAATGCCCTCGCCAGGGCAACACGCTGTGCCATGCCACCGGACAATTGTGCGGGGCGCGCTTTTTCATGTTCACCCATGCCCACGGCTTGCAGTGCCGCTCGCACGCGTTCTTCAAGCTGTTGCCGGGTGATGTGAGGCTGGTGATGAAAATCCAATCCAAAACTGACATTGTCGAACACATTCAACCAGGGCAAGAGACTCGCCTGCTGGAAGACCAGCGCACTGCGCGGATGGGGTTGCGTCAGGGGTTGTCCGAGGAATTGCACATGACCGGCACAAGGCTTTTCAAGCCCCGCCAGCAACCGCAGGAGACTGGACTTACCGCAACCACTGGCGCCCAGCAGGGCGAGGATTTCGCGCGGCTTTACCGCGAAGGAAATATCGGAGAATACCAGCGGGCCCTTGCCATGGGCAAAGCCAAGCGCTTCGACATGCAGGACACCCCGGGTTTCAATAGTCGCATTGGCGGTTACAGGATCGCTCATGATACGGCCCTGTGCTTTTGCAATTCACCCTGCAGCTGCACCAGGCTGGGTGTCACCAGGGGAATAAAGGCAGATTCACGCCAGCGGCGAATGAAATCGCGATTATGGTCATGGAGATAGGCGCGCCCGCCACTCGCTTCCAGTTCCAGCTGCACGGCATCGCGCACAATTTCCGCCAGGGCGATGCGCAGGCGAAACAACCGTGGTGGGTCCTTGATAAACACTTGTTCATCCAGGCCTTGCAGGAGTTCCGTGCGGCGCCGGTTGAGTTCTTCTTTCAATGTGCGGATACGCGGCAGCAACAGGCGTCCCGCGGTGCGTTGGGCCTGTTGCTGGGCAGCATGCAAGGCCGCATCCGCCAGGCCCAGCGACAAACCGCATTGCAGGGCAAGGAACGACGGCCGGATCTGGGCAATGAATTCATGGGCGTTGTCGTGCAGCAGATCGTCCCGTTGAATACTTACCTGCTGCAAGTGAATGGCCGCCGTGTTGCTGCCTCGCAGGGCAACCAGGTCCAGATCCTCACTGCGTTGCAATCCCTCCTGGTCGTGACGCAAGGCCACCACCAGGGGAGATTCGCCCCCTGCCCTGTCCACCACGGCCGCCACGATGAAACCCTGGGGCCGCAGGTTGGTCACCCAGGGCATGAGTCCATCCAGCTGCCAGTGATCCACGGCAAGACTGCGCGCCTGGATTTGCAGGCTTTCAATACCGGATAAGAATTTGATCGCATTGGACAGGCCCGTTGCACCCGCGACCGTCCCCTGCAAAAGATCGGGCAGCCAGCGCGCGCGCAACGTCTCGTTGGGGGATTGCAGCACATACTCGATAAACGAACGCTGTCCCCAGAATACAAACGCGGCCGCTACGGAATACGAGGCCACCCTGGCAATGGCCTCCACCGCATCAGCCGTGGTACCACCTGATCCACCCAATGCCACAGGCACTCCAATGCGGAAAAAGCCCTGCTCACCCAAACGCGGAATCACATCGGCGGCATCGCGGCTATCCGTGTCGAGCGAATCCGCGAGTTGGGCAAGCCATTGCACATCGGCTGTGTCGGTATCTGCCAGAATCTGCATCCCAGGCCCCTACCCTAACCCTTGCAGCACCGATGGCCGGTAGGCTTGCAATTGCGGGTTGATATCATTGCGCGCGAGGTTGTTGGCAAAATTGCACAGGCTGGCAAGGCTCACGCCGAGAATGACTTCCAGCGCCTGGGCCTGGTCGAATCCCGCGGCCACAAAGGTATCCAGCTCACCATCGCCCACCGCGCCGCGGCTGACGATGACGGCCCGGGTAAAGGCAACCAGCGCATCGAAGCGCGCATTGCCTGTCTGGCCACGTCTCTGCAACGCAATCACGCTGTCGCGATCGAAACCGGCCTTCTTGAGCGCCAGGGCACTGTGCCCGGCAATGCAGAATTCGCAACCGTGGATGCTGGCGGCCGTGATCTGCACGACCTCGCGCTCAGCCAGCGACAGGCTGCCGCGGCTGTTGATCTCACTGACGGTCAGGTAGGTTTCCAGGGCAACGGGCGCATTGGCCAGCACTGCCACCAGATTGGGCAGGAACCCGTTGTTGCTGATGCTGCGATCGATCAGTGGCAAGCTGGCAGCCGGCGCATTGTCAGGTGTCAACAGGGGTAAACGGGACATGGGATTGAGCCTCGGTGATGGTTACTGTCACTGGCGGTTATTATTTTCTGGCCGAGGTCGGTTGCACTATGACGGGACGTTCCGTTTTCTTGCTCGTTCGTCCCGTTTTTTGTTTTTCCCGGATGGGTTTGTGTTAATTCAGGGCCTGCGCGCGATAGGCGCGTTGGTAGGCCCGCTGATAGGCGCCCGGTTGCTCACCAATGATTTTCTTGAAGGCGCGGGTAAATGCCGCGGGCGATTGGTAGCCCACGTACTCCGCCACCCGCGTGACGCTTTCGCCACTGCGCAGCCGCTGTGCCGCGATATTCATGCGGAGATTCAACAAAAACTGTGCTGGCGGTTGGCCGCAGGTATCCACGAACTGTTTGAAAAAGCGCGTGCGCGACATGTGCACCACCTTTGCCATATCTTCCGTAGACCAATCCTGGCCCGGCTCATGCAGCAGGCGCTCGAGCAAGGGAGCAAATTGCGGGCGCGAGGCCACCGCCCAGGTACCAGCCATCACATCCGTCTGCTGCGCCAGATCGCGCACCAGGTAAAACAACAGCAACTCGGTGAGACGGCTGATCAGCGGTGATGGTGTCTGTGAATCCTTTGCCGCTTCCTGGCGAATCAGATCAAAAATACTGCGGCTGGCCTGGGAGTCCGGCGAATCGGCGCGCAGCAGCAGATAATCCGGAAAAGATTCCACCAGCAATTCCGCTGCCAGGCCGCGGAATTGAAAAAAGCCACAAGCGAGGCCCGTCCCATCCGCCATGGATGGAAACAACGGCTGCATATGCTTGATCTCGCACGGATGAACCCTGTCGTCATGGGGACTCAAAAAGTGTGGCAGATCGCGCAACAAAAACACCGCGTCGCGCGGCCCCAGGAGAACGGGTGGCTGATCGGGGATATGCAGATAACACGTCCCCTCCAGCACCAGATGAAAACTGGCCTTGGCCTTGCCAGCGGTGGAAGCCCGCCAGGAACCGCAATACTGCCCGATATGGAACAGTGTGGTTTCCAGTTCCAGGCTGCTGACCAGCCAGTGGATCAGGCGATCATAAGCACCCGTCATGCCATCACCCAATCCAGCGAAGCGGCATCGTCATCATTCGTCCGGGACTGGACGGCGCGCGCCTCCTGACGGTGATGACTGCCGGCGACCACGACTCCCGCACGAAACATCAGGGATTCGCCCGCCTGGTAGTCGACCCAGGCTTCATCCCGCGTCAATGGCTTGGTGGCGATCACCACCATGCGATCCGAAGCGGAATTGTGCGTGCTCAGGTCCAGGCTGGTTTCGCGGTCCACCAGCGTCACCCGCGTGAAGGGATAACGGCGTTCGACATAGGCCAATTGCGTCGAGCAGTGGGTAAACAGCAGGTCGCCATTGGACAGCATCATGTTGAAGGTGCCAAAGGCGGTGATCTCCCGGCTCACATCCCGCAAGGCATCGTGCAGCACAGCGGGACTGGGCAGGTTCCCCGCCCCCGCCGCCGGAAAATAACTGGCCAGGCGCTCCAGCAGATAGCAGAAGGCGTGCTCGCTGTCCGTTTCCCCTGCCGGGGTGTAACGCCCGGTCAGCGGCGGATGGAATCCATGCAGGTCGCCATTGTGCGAAAAAACCCAGGTCTGCCCCCAGAGCTCGCGCTGGAACGGGTGGCAGTTGCGCAGGCTGACATCCCCGAAGGTTGCCTTGCGGATGTGCGCGAGAATCACGTGGGATTTGATCTGCTGGGCCTTGATGTCATCGAGCAACGGCGAATTGGCGGCCGGCTGGTGATCGAGATAAATCCGGCAACCCCGCTCTTCGAAGAAAGCAATGCCCCAACCATCCTTATGCTCGTCGGTCAGGCCGCCACGGGCCCGGAAACCTTCGAGTGAAAAGTTGATGGTTGCGGGCTCTTGGCAACTCATTCCCAGTAACTGGCACATGGGTCTGCGGCGGGATCTCAGAAAAAAACAGGATGATCGCATCATAAACGGCGACTTCCCGCCAGCAAAATAACGATTTAGACCTTGCTTATAACGAAACCGCGAATCACTCAATCACCGGTCGGCGATATGCGGAAGGCCTTGGCGTCCTTGTGGCCACGCCAGAAATCCGCCAGCCGCGACACATTGCCGAGGTCCCGGGTGCGCAGGATCATGCGGTACTCGAACCACTGGTCTTCATCGGTGCGGTAGCTGAGGTTGGACACGGCAAATCCCTGATCCTTGAGCAGATGCAACAGCTCGGGCTCGGCCATGATGTGGTCGCGGGAAAAGCTGACCTGGTGGTGGACATAGGACTGGCCGGGCATCCTGGCCTCGATGATACGGAAAAAGGACAAGGTGCCCAGCGTCAGCAGGACGGCAATGACGGCGGGAAAATAAAAGCCCACACCGATCAGGATGCCGATCGCAGCGGTGATCCAGATAGAGGCCGCGGTGGTCAGACCCCGCACGCTCAATCCCTCCTTGAAGATCACGCCCGCGCCCAGGAAGCCGATGCCTGTCATGATGCCCTGCGCCATCCGCGCCGGATCGGCCCTGACGGTGTCTATGGGCACATCGTTCGGCAGCCAGCTCGACTGGTAAAAGGTCACCATCATCAAGAGGCTGGATGCCAGGCACACCAGGGTGTGGGTACGAAAACCGGCGGGCCGGCCGTGATAGCTGCGCTCGAGCCCGATCACACCACCGGCAACCAGCGCGCCCAGCAGATGCAGGATGATTTCAATTTGCGCTTTGTATTCGAGGAGGAGGTGCATGGTAATCGGGACCGGCGGGCGGGTTATCACTGGTGGCCCGTCCGGGGTTGAAGGGTACTCAACCCCGGACGGGCCATCCTCGCTATCAATCCTGCAAGAATATCTTGGATTGAACCGGACGGATATAAACGCGACTGCCAGGTTGCAGATCCAGTTGCCGCTTCTGAATACGCGGCAACTCTACCTGAATCAGCTCATCATTCAGGTTGTGCTGCAGATCCACACGGATGACGGCACCGGCAGTACTCAGGGAAACTACACGGGCTTCCAGCAGCCCCTCGCCATGCGAATCGGTAAACACTTCGATGTCGTGGGGGCGGACATAGGCCAGCGCGGGCCTGTCGCTCACGTTCTGATGCTCGGGCGCAGCCAGACGATAATCACCGATGTGCGCCCAACCCTCGTGCACCCGGCTGTGGAAGAGATTCACCTGGCCGATGAAGTCGTACACAAAGGGGCTCGCGGGGTTGTTGTAAACCTCTTCCGGCGTGCCTATCTGTTCGATCCTGCCCTTGTTGAGTACCACAATCGTGTCCGATACTTCCATGGCCTCTTCCTGGTCGTGGGTCACGAAGAGACTGGTCACGTGAATCTCATCATGCAGCCGGCGCAGCCAGCGGCGCAGCTCGGCACGCACCTTGGCATCCAGGGCGCCAAACGGCTCATCCAGCAGCAGCACTTTCGGTTCCACCGCCAGTGCCCGCGCCAGGGCGATCCGCTGCCGCTGACCACCAGACAGCTGTGACGGGTAGCGGTCCGCCGTCCAGTCCAGTTGCACCAACTCAAGCAGATTCATCACGCGCTTACGGATGGTCGCCTTGTCAGGACGCTGACGGCGGGGCTTGACCGTCAAGCCATAAGCCACGTTTTCAAACACCGTCATGTGTTTGAACAGTGCATAGTGTTGAAATACGAAACCGACGCCGCGTTCGCGCACATGCTGATAAGTCGCATCTTCACCGTGGAATTCGATCTTGCCGGAATCCGGCTGTTCCAGACCGGCAATGATGCGCAGCAACGTGGTTTTACCGGAGCCGGAAGGCCCCAATAAAGCGGTCAACTTACCTTCGGGAAAATCCAGGCTCACATTGTCTACCGCAACAAAGTCACCGAAGCGTTTATTGACCTGATCAATACGAATACTCATAAGTCTTTCCGTTGTTTGCTTTAGGTTGCTCAATAACCACTATTCAGTAGCGGCGTCGTCGTTGCGCTGTTTGGCATCCCGCCATTCTACAATACCCTTGACAAAGATAGTCACCAGCGCGAGGCCCGTCAGCAGTGATGACACAGCGAAGGCAGCGGTAAACATGTACTCATTGTATAGAACTTCAATATGCAGGGGCATGGTGTTGGTTTCGCCGCGAATCCGGCCAGAGACGATGGCCACCGCACCAAACTCACCCATGGCGCGGGCATTACACAGGATAATACCGTAGATCAGCCCCCATTTGATATTTGGCAGTGTTACATGCCAGAAGGTTTTCCAGCCACTGGCACCGAGCGTCAACGAGGCTTCCTCTTCCGATTTACCCTGCTCCTGCATCAGTGGAATCAGCTCGCGCGCCACAAACGGCAAGGTACCAAAGAGGATTACAATCACAATGCCGGGTACCGCAAAGACGATACGCAGATCATGCGCGCTGAGCCAATTGCCAAGCCAGCCTTGAGAGCCAAACAGGATCACAAAGATCAAACCCACGACTACCGGCGATATGGCGAAGGGCATATCAATAATGGAAATCAATATGGGTTTTCCGCGAAATTCAAATTTGGCAACCGCCCAGGCAACGGCAACACCAAAGACCGTATTGATGGGGACCACAATCAATACTACAAACAATGTCAGGCGAATAGCGGCGGCGGCATCCGGCTCGCGGATGGAATCCCACCAGACATTCAGGCCCTGTTCAAAAGCGCTGTAGAGTACTACAGCCAGTGGTAATACCAAAAAAGCTGCAAGGAATATCAATGCGGTGAGGATCAGAGCGCGTCTGACCCAGGGACCTTCCTGGGTGGCGTTTTTCCAGCGTATATGAGGCTGCACCGCCACACTACTGGTTACAGTTTGCGTCGTCATGGGTAACCTCTAGTGGGAAAAGCGGCGGCTGGACCACCATTGCAAGAAGTTGATGATCAGCAGCATGACAAACGCTGCCAACAGCATGACCGTACCTATAGCCGCCGCGCCGTTATAGTCGAACTGCTCGACCTTGGCGACAATCAGCAGCGGCGTGATTTCGGTTTTATAAGGTAAGTTACCTGAAATAAATACCACCGAGCCATACTCACCCAACGCGCGGGCGAAGGCCAATGCAAAGCCGGTCAGCAGTGCCGGCAGAATGCTGGGCAGGATTACCCGCCGGATGGTAGTCAGGCGCGACGCACCGAGAGTGGCCGAGGCCTCTTCCAGTTCGGCTTCCAGGTCTTCCAACACTGGTTGCACGGTACGCACCACAAAGGGCAAACCGATATAGGTCAGTGCAATCACCACACCAATCTGGGTATAGGCGATGCGGATGCCGAACACCTGGAAATACTGACCCACCCAACCAGTGGTAGCGTAGAGGGTGACCAGCGCAATACCCGCCACCGCGGTGGGCAGCGCAAACGGCAGGTCAATAAGACCATCGACGATACGCTTACCCGGAAAGGAATAACGGACCAACACCCAGGCCACCAGCGCGCCGAATACCAGATTGACGGATGCGCCGATCAGGGATGCGCCAAAAGACAGTTTGTAGGAAGCGACTACCTGCGGGTGGCTGATAGCCCGCCAGAAATCCTCCCAGCTCATCAACGAGGTGTACAGCAGCAGGCCACCGACGGGAATCAGAAAAATAAACGTGAGGTACAACAGCGAAAAACCCAGCGTAAGACCAAAACCGGGGATAACACTGCGCGATCTGTGAGTAAGCGGCATCCGAAATTCTCCAGCAGCCGAAACATCCCTGTTCCGTATTTAAGCCTTAACGATTTTTGGCGATATTTTCAAGAATCGCGTCGAACTTGCCACCATCATTGAAGTGGGTATCCTGAGCGACCTGCCAGCTGCCAAACCACTCATTGATGCCTACCAGCTTGACGCCTACAAATTGATTGGAGAATTCCTTGGCGATCTCGGGATCAGAAGGACGGTAAAAATGCTTGGCCGCCAGGCGCTGGGCTTCTGGTGAATAGAGATAATTCAGATAGCCCTCTGCCACTTTGCGGGTACCTTTGCGATCTACGTTCACATCAACCACGGTAACCGGCGGCTCCGCCAGAATGCTCACGGACGGTACGACGATTTCATATTCACCACGACCCAACTGCTCTACCGCGAGAAACGCTTCGTTTTCCCAAGAGATAAACACATCACCGATCTGACGCTGAATAAAGGTATTGATCGCACCACGCGCTGCCGGGTCAAGGATTGGCACGTTGGCAAAGAGCTTCTGTACGAACTCAAATGCTTTTTCATCGCTGCCACCGTTTTTCTCACGGGCATAACCCCAGGCCGCCAGATAATTCCAGCGGGCACCGCCGGACGTTTTCGGGTTGGGCGTAATCACCTGAACATCCGAACGAATCAGGTCATCCCAGTCCTTGATATTTTTTGGATTACCCTTGCGCACCAGTAACACGATGGTGGACGTATAGGGTGAACTGTTACGCGGCAGGCGTTCCTGCCAGTTGTCAGGAATCAGTTTCCCCCGCTGGCGCAGGGCATCCACATCATAGGCCAGTGCCAGAGTCACCACATCGGCGTCCAGACCATCGATTACCGCGCGAGCCTGGGAACCGGAACCACCGTGGGATTGACGCACGTTGACAGTCTGCTTTTCAGTTTTTTGCCAGTGTTCAGAGAACAGCTGGTTGTACTCGCGATAGAACTCGCGTGTCGGGTCATAGGAAACGTTCAACAGGTTTACGGTTTGCGCCTGGACAAATCCGGCAGCCAGAAAAGTGGCCCCCAGCGCTAGTTTTGACAAAGTCTTGATCATTTTTTCATACCTTTGCGTAGTTGGGATTGAAACAGATAAAAGCGTCCTGCCGGGTGGTGCTGTATCCAGACCACCACCCGGCGTCTTGCGAGATCAATTAAAAGTCGTAACGGAAGCCCACTGAGAAGCCGCTGGCGGTTTCACCGATGGCCGTGGCAATACCATCACCATATCCGCCACCGCCGGTAACGCGGTATCTGGCCAGCTCGTCGTTGTCGGTCTGCGCGTAGGCGAACAACAGGCGGTACTGTTTGCTCAGGATGTAGTCGGCACCAACGGCAACCAGGGTAGCACCGGTATCATCGGTATCCGCATCGATGGCATATACCTGGCCTTTGATGACGACCTTGGGAGAGACCTTGTAGCTGGCACCCACACCGTAGGTTTTGACTTTTTCATCACCAGCGTCTTCCGGCAGGTTTTTGATGGTGGCCTGCTGGAACAAGCCGGCGAAGGTCCAGTCATTCAGGTTGTAGCGCGCACCGAAACGAACAGCGTTGGAATCGTTGGTGGCTTCCCAGGTTTCGTAAGCCAACGACAGATAAAGACCCTTGGCGTTATAAGTGAAAGAGGTACTGTAAGCCGCAGACTTGTCGGACAGGTCAGCCGCTTCTTTTACCTCGGGGGTGTAATGCAGGTTGAATACCAAGCCACTGAAGGATGGCGTGTTGTAGTACACACCATTTCTGAAACGGGCATCAAAATCCTGGCCGGAATAAGGCGCACCGGTGCTGCCGTTCAGGCGAGTCAGGTTGCGCAGGTCGCCAATCTGGTCACCGAAGACGTCCACAGCACTGCGAATCTGCTTCAGCGGTGTATCGATCTGGCCCAGGCGAATGCGACCGAAACCGCCTTCGAGGCCCACGAAGCTGTCGCGGCCCGCGAGGCTGCCATTGCCGTTGTCGTAGTTGATTTGGGTTTCTACTTGCAGGATACCTTTGAGGCCATCGGCGATATCCGTGCTACCCGTGACACCAATACGGCTGGAGTTGCTGGACACGTTGAAATCACTGTCCGCCCCATTATCCAGATGGTCGAATGAAACGTGGGCACGGCCATAGAATTTCAAGCCGGCAGTATCAGCGGACACACTTTGTACCGCGGTAGCGCCCAATACAAACGCGATTGCCGCCGGCAGCAGTTTCTGAGTCAGTGAAGGTGTGTTTTCTGGTGATCCAGATGAACGCGACAACAAATGAAATGACATAGTAATCTCCAAGATTGACTTTTCACGTCCGGCGATCCGGTCTGTGATGTGTGTGTTTTATTCAAGAAACTGAACGGTTATTTGGAATTTTCCGCTTTACCGATCCGCTTTTTTTCCCGGCGCTCCAGCTGCACTACCTGGCCGTTATGAACCTGGATTTCCAGCGAGCCATACTGCAACTGGGCAAGCTGATACTGGATCTCGGCCAGGATTGCCTCATCGGTTGCGCCTCTTTCAGGGTGTTGATAAGCCATAGCTGCATCTCGACACATCAAGCCGGACACCCATTTGCCCGACAGCGGCGCCATACTAATCAGCAGAATTTATAACGAGAAATACTGATTTTTTCTTAGCTTATTCCAGTTTTGCAAACCCTTCTTATAACCAAAATGAATATATAAATGGACACCTCCCTGCATAAGCAAAGTCGAAAACAGTCTTTGGTAAAGGTCCGGGCGATAGGTAAGCTGCGCTACACACCTTTATGTAGGGAGATTCCCCATGACCTCACTTGCCCTGAAGCTGCCGGACGCCTTCAACGACACGGCCATACCCCAAGGATCGCCTGATCTGGTGGCATTGGTGGGCGACCTTCCGGTCGTGATCGTCCCCGGCCTGAACAACAGCAACCAGCACCACTGGCAAAGCCTGTGGCAGGCCCAACTGCCGGACAGCCGCCGTGTTTTTGTACACGACTGGGCACAGCCGGACCTGGACAAGTGGCGTCAGGGCATCCTGAAATCCCTGCGCGGCCTGCCCGGCCCGGCGCTGCTGATCGGACACAGCTTTGGTGCCCTGGCAGCCGTCAGCCTGGCCAACGACTTCCCCGAGCTGGTTGCCGGGGTCTTGCTGGTGGCGCCGGCGGACCCCGATAAATTCCGCCTGGCGGCACGGCTGCCACAGGACCAGCTGCCCGTCCCCGGCACCCTGATCACCAGCGACAACGATCCCTGGCTGAAGGACAGCAAGGCGGCCTTCCTGTCCCTGGTATGGGGAACCGACTTCCTGCGCCTGAAAGGCCTGGGGCACATCAACAGTGATTCAGCGATTGGCCACTGGCCGGAAGGTATCGAACAACTGGCGGGGTTGGTACGGCGGATAAAGCGTGCCCAGTGATTACCGGGACTTTATATGGAGACAGGGTGAGATGGGGACAGGACGAATGATGATTGCAATCAACCGCCCGGTAAGGTGGTATGGATAGCCTGATATGAATAACCTGGAAAAATCGACACAGGACTCTCCCTCAGGGAAGGAGAGCCCTGCCAGCAACCTCAGAGCTTGACGGCAAGCCCCACGCGGAACGCCACGCCCGCAGCCGGGAAACCGGCTTCTTCCTGGTAATCCTCGTCCAGCAGGTTGTCGAGGCCCAGCGTCAGATCCACATCCTGCCCAAGGCGGCGAACCAGTACAGCATCCAGACGCTGGTAGGCATCCAGGGTGACATCGCCGGTGGCACTGGATGCACTCGGGCGTTTACCCGTGTGGTTCAACTGCACCCTGCCCTGCCAGTCGGCGTTGGGGCTCCACTCCGCAAAAACACCACCGCACCATTCAGGGCGGCCATTGATGCGGATGCTGTAATCCGTGTGCGTGGCATTGGCGCCCAGGCGCAGGGAATCGACCGGCTGGTAAATCACTTCCAACTCGCCGCCCTTGACTTCCACCGCATCGCGGTTGACGAGCTTGAAGGTGGCAAAATCAAAATCGATCAACTTGTCGTAATCCGATTGGAACAGGCTGGCCTGGATGCGCAGAGGAATCGCGCGCAGGCTGTAATGGGCAAAGACCTCGACAGTCTCGCTCACTTCCGGCAACAGGTCGGGATTGCCCACCAGGGAATCACCCACGGCATAGAAACTCGGCAGCTTGAAGCCATCACCCCAGCTCACACCGATCCGCGCATTGTCCGCCAGCAAATAAGACAGCGCGGCTTTGGTTGAGGTCTCGCTCGAGCGGTCATCCGGCTTGTCGAGGCGCGAACTGACAAAGGCGCTGATCCCGTTGTCGCTTTCGTAATGACCTTCGACAAAGACCGCCGTGTTGTTGCGGTCCAGATCAAAACTGCTCGGCATCGGGAATCCGAAATCGATGACGCTGTTGGCGCTGCCGGTTTCGTCTTCATGATCCACGCCCGCTGCCAGCGAAAAATTCCTGCTGAAAGTGTAAACACCATGGGCAACGACGCGCTTGCGCTCCATGCGCGACTCACTGACCATGGCCGGTGAACCTGAGTAGACACCTTCGAGGATCGGCGGGGTATCCACCTCTTCATCACGCTTGAAATACGATGCCCGGATATCCAGCGTCAGGGCCTGGGTCACCGCCTCGCGCCAGCCTGCCTGGGCGTTGGTGTCCTTCGCAAGGCCGGTCTCCAGGTCATCCAGCGCGGCGAACAGCAAGCCACCGCTGCCCGTGGGATAACCCGTGCGCTCGCGCTCGGTATAACCGGCACTGAAATCCAGCGTGCGTTGCTCATTGGGCTGCCAATGGATATGGGTACGCACCGAATCGGATACGGATGTGGAACCTTTCACCGGCTCGCCGGCATCCAGGCGCGCAACGGATATGCCCGCGCCAAGGCCGTTATCCAGGCCGCCCGACAGGGACAAGTAACCGCGTTTGTATCCATCGGAACCACCACTGGCCCGCAGGGCGGCCTGCGGCTCGCGGCCGGGCTTTTTGGTGACGATATTGATGGCGCCCGCCAGGGCATCGGAACCATAGATGGCCGACAGCGGCCCTTTGAGGATTTCCACCCGCTCAATGTCATCGGGGTTCAGCGATGAAAAATCGAAACTGCCACCACGGGAATTGGTAATGTCATTAACCCGCACACCGTCGATGGTGACGATCGCAAAATTCGATTCGGCGCCGCGAATGAACAATTCCGTCACGCCACCAGGCCCACCGGGCTGCGTCAGGTCCAGGCCCGGTAAACCGCGCAGCATATCCACCGCGTTGGCGCTGTTGCGCAGCGCGATCGCCGATTCATCCAGCACCACGCCCTGAATCATGCCGGTATCGGCAATGCGTGAACCAGTGACCAGTGTGCTTTCGATCTCAGGGGATTTTTCTTGGGCGGACGTGTGTTGCGCGGCAAAACCAAGGCTGGCGAGCGCCAGGTAAACAAGCGTTTTCTTCACAATCAAAACTCCGGAACTGTGGTGGAATCATGTCATAGATATGACAAATGCGCGTGAGTGTAGCAGCGTCAAAATCAGAAAGCATGGCGATTTACACTCATAAACACAGGCCCGGCGACCTATGCCCGACGCCCCAGCCAGCGCTTGAGCCTGACATCGAGTTCATCGTAACGGATGGGTTTCGTGATCTGGTCGTCCATACCCGCCGCTGTGCAGGCGGCCTGGTCTTCCTCGCAATAACCGTTGGTAATGGCGATGATCGGCAGCGACCGCCGGGCGTGATTGTTTTTTTCCATATCGCGGATTTTCTGGGTCGCGGCCAGGCTGTCCTGCTCCCGGGCGTCGTAATCCATCAGCACGAGATGGAACCGGTCCTTCTCCAGGATATCCAGCGCCTCGGTGCCATCATTCGCCAACTGCACGTAGTAACCCATTTTTTTCAGCATGGCGGAAATGACCATCTGATCGACCCTTTGGTCCTCCACCAGCAGGATGCGCGGCTGCATCAGCGTCACCTGTAACTCATTCATCACTGGGCTGTGGTCTTCCTCCTCGTCATCCTGGTTGACCAGGCGGCTGACCAGCACATCATAGAGGCGCTTGCGCACGATGGGCTTTTCGATACAGGACACCTGCGGATATTGTTGCAGGTGCGCCCTCATTTCCGCGGTATCGCTTTGCAGCACACTCATGGCGATCACCTGCCTGACCGCGGAAAACGCCTCATGCCCGGCAATATCGCGGGACAGTGCCAGGCCGTTCATGCTGTTGAGCTTGGCATAGATCAGCACCACATCCACCGGCGTACTCTGCGACAGCTCACGCAGCTTTTGCAGCGTCTGCTCGCGGCCATTGGCAAAGGCGATATCCATTCCCCATACGGAGAGTTCGTCGCTCAGGGCCAGCACACTGCTCTCCGGCAAATCCACCAGCAGGGCGCGTTTGCCGCGCAGTTTCTGTTCGGAGCCGAAACGCTTTTCTTCATGCGATATCACCTGCAATTTCACACTGATGAAAATGCGGTTGCCGCGTTCGTTGTTTTCCATCAGGTGCACGCTGCCGCCCATGCAGGCCGCGAGCCCCTTGCATATGGACAGGCCTATGCCGGTGAGGCGCTCGTCACTTTCGCGCAGACCATCCTCGTCACCACCGCGGCTGGCTTTTTCGCTGTTGCTGATCACCAGCTGCAACTCGCCGATATCGTCCTGATCCATATCCGTGCTGAATCCGGCCTCGACATAGATATGATCGATCACCGTGTTCTTGAGCGCATGGTGCAGCAAAGTGGTCAGGATTTGTCCGAGGCGCGTGGCATCGCCGCGCACGCGCAAGGGCATGTCCGGATCGAACAGGTAATACAATTCCACCCCCTGCTGATGCGCATCCAGCGCAAAATCCTGCACCTGCTTTTCCAGCATCCGGCGCAACTCGAATACGCCGTCTTCCAGGTTGAGCGTCTTGGTGGTGATCCTGGAAAAATCCACCACATTGTTGACCAGGTCCAGTTGGCGTTCGGCGGCCTTGGTCGCCATGCCCAGCAGCTCGCGCTGGTGCTCGGACAACTGGGCTTCATCCACCAGCGCGAGGGTGCCGAGGATATCGCTGAGCGAGGAACGGAATTCCTGGCCGAGGTTGACCAGGAACTCGTTCTTCAACTCGATGACCTGCTGGGAACTGCGCTGCTCGTGCTCGAGGCCCCGCGCCCGCTCGTGCAGGGCATAGTTGGCTTCGAGGCGCTGCCAGTAAGTGATCGACGTCACCTTGGCCTGGTGCGTGATCATCGAATAAAACAGGAGCATGATGAAACCGTAGAGGGCTCCCTCGGCCGTACCGAGGAGTATCGCGGTGATCGCCGCGGGCACCTGGCCGATAAACAGGTAAATCACCAGGAAGCGCAGATAAGGCGCAAACACATTGGCCACGCTGGAATAGAACACCACCGAATAAAGCCACATGACCAGGGTTTCATCCTGCATCCCCTGCACCCAGGTGAGGCTGACCAGGATCACGCTCCACCAGGCGGCGCCGAGGCAGGAGGCAATAAAATACTGGCTGCGCCACCGGGTAGGCGCACGGGCGTAGAGAGTGTCGAACCGGAACAGGTAATACCCGCGCAACAATGTCACCAGCAGCAATCCCGTTACCAGGACCACCGACAAGGCATATTCGCGCGCGTAAAAATCGCCGAAGGCGAGACAGAGGACAAAGACAATGAAATTAAGGACCAGCCCGCGCCGGCTGTACTTGGCCACCCGCGCGTCGGTATCGCGCATGATCTGGCGGTCTTTCTGGACTTTGGACTCGGGGACGAAAAAATAAAACATGGTGACTTCCGCCGCGCAGGTCCGGACACCCGGACTATTTTTCGATGATTTCCACCAGGAGGGTCTTGATCAGGAAGCCCAGCAAGCCCAGGCCCAACGCCAGGAAGAGCACAAAGGTACCCAGCTTGCCTGCTCCCGACTTGCGCGCCAGATCCCAGATAATGAACACCATGAACGCCACCAACGCACCAATCCCCAGAATCAGGGACCAGGACTCGAACTGCTCAGCAGACATAGGGGAACCTCGACATCACAACGAGCGCGCATTGTAATCCAAGCGCAGGAGACGATCACGAGATTCTTGGTGTGATCCACCCGGCTTTCAGCCGGTGCAGGAACGGGGCAACTCGGTCATGAGGATCTCCGCCAGGCGGCGGGTGGCGGGTCCGGCAAATTCCCGGTCGGCAAAGGTCAGGTAGTTGGGCACCTCGCGCACGCCGCCGACCTCCACCGGCAGCAGGGCCAGGCGCCCTGCCCGCAGGTCTTCCTCGATATAGGGCTCCGGCAGCCAGGCATAGCCCAGCCCCATGCGTATGGCGTCCAGGGAGGTTTTGACATGGCTGACGGTCCAGCGCTGGTCCGCCTCCTGCCACCCCTCGCTGCGGCGGCGGTACAGCCCGGAATCCCGCACGATGATCTGGCGGTGCTGGCGCATATCCTCCAGGTTGATGGGCCGTCCCAACTGCTGCAAAGGATGATCGGGGCTGGATACGCCGCGCATGGTCACGGTCACCAGTTTTTCACCGATGAAGCCGGTGGGCACCCTGGGTCCGATGGCCAGGTCCACCTGGCGCTGGATCAGGGCATCCTCGGTGCCGCTGAGGACGGATTCATGGATCTCCACCCGGGTATCGGGAAAATCCCCGGCAAACAGGCCCAGGCAGGCCAGCACCCGCACCGGCGGAATCAGCAGGTCCACGGCGATGCGCACCTGGGGCTCCACCCGCACCGACAGGCAGGCGGCCGACTGTTCCAGCCGGTGGGCCTGTTCCAGCAACAGACGGGCCCTGCGTTCCAGCAGTTCACCAGCCGGGCTGGGTACCGCCTTGCGCCCCTGGAGCTCGAACACCGCCACGCCCAGCGCCGATTCCAGCTGTGAAATGGCGTAGGAAACAGCGGACTGGCTCTTGTTGAGCTGCTCCGCCGCCTTGGCATAGCCGCCCGCATCGATCACGGCCAGAAAGGCCCGCCACTGGTCGAGGCTGACTTTATGTTCTTCGGTCACACAGGGAAGAGTGGGACGGGACATGGCATTCATCCAAAATTTCGATCAAACTGATCCAAATATCGCTATTTATCATTCACTGGTCAAATCCTTTAATGGCTCCCATGGCAATAAGGCCAGACAAATCCAGGAGCTAACCATGACAACCCTTTTGCATATCACCAGCAGCATCACCGGCGACAACAGCCATGCCAACGGCCTGGCCAAGGACTTCATCACCCGTTGGCAGGCGCAAAACCCCGGCGCGAAGATCGTTCGCCGCGACCTGGCCGCCGACAACATTCCCCATCTGGACGGCGCCCGGCTCCAGGCATTGTTCACGCCTGCCGAACACCGCACACCCGAACAACAGGCGGTGGTGGACTTTTCCGACACCTTGATCCAGGAACTGCGCGAAGCGGATGTGATTGTGCTGGGCGTGCCCATGTACAACTTTGGCATCCCCTCGACCCTCAAGGCCTACTTTGACCATATCGCCCGCGCAGGCGTCACCTTCCGCTATACATCCAACGGACCGGAAGGCCTGCTGCCGGATGTGCCCGTCTATGTATTTGCCGCCCGTGGCGGCTACTATGCCGGTGGCCCGGCTGACTGGCAGCTCTACACCTTCCTGAATTTTGTCGGCTTCAATACGATAGAAACCATCTACATCGAAGGCATGTCCCTCGGTGATGAAAAGGTCGCCCAGGGCGTGCAGGCAGCCGAAACCAAAATTGCCAGCCTGGTCGCCGCCTGACCCGGCCATCCCTGCGGAGGTTTTATGCAACGCGAACTGCAACAACTCATCCCCGGACGCGCCACCAGCGACGGCGCGGGCGTGCGCATAAACCGCAGCCTGGGGCAAACACCCCAGGCCCGCTTCGACCCCTTCCTGATGCTGGATGAATTCAATTCGGACAATGCCGACGACTATATCGCCGGCTTTCCCTCCCATCCCCACCGGGGCTTTGAAACCGTCACCTACATGCTCGACGGCCATATGCTGCACGAAGACCACATGGGCAACCGCGGGCACCTGCGCAGCGGTGACGTGCAATGGATGACCGCCGGGCGCGGCATCATCCACTCGGAAATGCCACAGCAGGAAGGCGGCCTGATGCGCGGTTTCCAGCTCTGGCTCAACCTGCCGGCATCCGAAAAAATGAAGCCCGCCGCCTATCGGGATATTCCCTCGGCAGAGATTCCGGTGGTCAACCTGCCCCAGGGTGGCAGCGTGAAAGTCATTGCCGGTACAGTCGACATTGATGGCGCCAGCACCCGTGGCCCCATCCAGGGACTCAGTACGCAACCCGTTTACTGGGACGTGCACCTGCCCGCGAATGGTACGTTCGACCAGGCGGTACCGGAAGACCACAACCTGTTTATCTACGTGTACCAGGGCGAGCTGACTCTCGGAGACAAAGCCCGCCCCATCGCCTGCGGCCAGGCGGGACTGACCTTCAAGGGCGATAGCCTGCATCTACAGGCCCAGGGTGAAGAAACCCGTCTGCTGGTGCTGGCAGGCAAACCCATCAAGGAGCCGATTGCGCAATACGGCCCCTTTGTGATGAATACACCTGAAGAAATCGAACAGGCGATTATGGATTACCGGAATGGCGCCTTTTGAAGGCGCTGTTTTTTGCCTGCCGATAGATACCCTACTCCCCACAGCTCCCACATCTTTCATTGCTGGGGGCTTGCGTTTTATCCCTCTTGTATTTTGACAAAAGTACTTTATAGTTCAGCCATTTACTCCCTGACCAAAATGATAAAGTGCAAAATCAGAGAGTTAACGTGCAAGCGCGTTTTTTCGCCACGACACGTAATGGGAAAATGCTTAAAAATTTTACCAATCAATGGGTTGGATATCTATTTTCAAAAATAAAGGGTAGATATCGCGTGCGCGCGATATCTAAATGTTAGCATCTTTAAGGAGTCATCGTGTTCTATCACGTAATAATTAAACCAAAGTCGGATAAATACTACGGTGAGTACAAAACGGATCTCACTAAAGAACAGCTGATTTCAAGATTTGTTGAGCCCTATGAGCAAGGGATGCCGATCGTTATTAATGGAAAAACGGTTCAGCCCAATGATCTTGAGCGAATAACAATCTCAAAGAGTGAAAAAACAATTGAGTCATTTATCCCTCAGCTTAAAGCTGAGGATCAAGCATCATCAGTTGCTATTATTGGAGGTCCATCTTACACCTACCAAGCTATTGGAAGGGCTACAGATGTAACGGATGATTTTATTGAAGGTGCTATCGGATACAAGAAAGTTCTTGCCGAAACTAAAAGCAATAGCCAAAAAAGCAAAGAAGGTGAAACCAATAGAATATTTATTGTTCATGGGCATGATGAAAGCGCTCAAAATAAAGCTGCCAGATTTGTGGAGAAGTTAGGATTTGAAGCAATTATCCTTCATGAGAAAGCTAGTTCAGGAAGAGCGATCATTGAAAAAATTGAGCATTATTCAGATGTTGGGTTCGCGATTGTCTTATACACCCCCGACGATGTTGGTAATGTTAAATCAGAAGCTGATAATTTGAATGTTCGTGCACGGCAAAATGTGGTCTTTGAACATGGCTATCTTATTGGTAGGCTCGGTCGCCAAAATGTCTCTGCTCTAGTTGACGGTAAACTAGAGCTTCCAAACGACATTAGCGGTGTCGTGTACATTAGTCTTGATGAAGGCTCGGCTTGGCAACTACAACTGGCAAAAGAGATGAAACAATCTGGCTATAAAATAGACATGAACAAACTAGTTTAAGGCTAACAAGCGCCATCACATTGCGCCTTCGGCGCTGGACTCGTAACAAGTTGCTCACCCGTGTAGCAAGCGTTATGTGAGCCCACCCATCATAGGAAGAAAATAAATGAGTCTATCATTTCATATAGATTTTAATGGCCGATGCCAAGAGGCGTTTGAGTTCTATGCTGCGAGTTTGCAGGGGAAAATTGGTACAATGCTGCAAGTTAAAGACTCACCCATATCACAAAGCTCCTCTACCGACTGGCAGCATAAAATTGTTCATGCCAATATATCCATTCAAGGAATTGAGCTGGCTGGCGCTGACGTAAAGCCAGAACAATACCAGAAGCCAAAAGGGTTTTATTTATTGCTTGGGTTAAGCACAGAAGACTCAGTTAAATCTTCTTTCAGTCAACTTTCTAATGGTGGTGAAATTATTTTTCCACCACAAAAGACATTCTGGTCTCCGTGCTACGCTATTGCTATTGATCGTTTTGGTGTGCCCTGGAAAATAAACTGCGGCACATAACAAAGCATAGAAACTCACGAATTGCGTACGCTGGACATTTTGTAAATAGCACTTATTTGGTTTTTCTTCACAAAATATTCCACAACATACAACTTACAAACTGCCGTTGTGCTTAACATTATGCAGGGAAAGAAATGACAGATCTTCGTAACCCAAATATCAGAGCTAGAGACATAAATAGGCTGCTTGGCTACATACATCAATCAATAAAATGGGACAAGGGCATAGATGATAATAACAAATGGAACTTGGCCTCATTGGATGACGAAAGTCATAAGCAAAAACTCCTTGCGTGGTTAAATAGCAAAAATGTCTTGCCTGAATGTGAAATTCTATTTGTAAATCAAGACTCAGGCCAAACTAAACTCACTTGCTGGGGCAATGTCGTATTAGAACCAGAGCTTTATTTTGGAAAGCAGGACTTTGATCTATATGACCTAGACCTCAATTGGGTTTTACAATATAAAGCTATAAATATAGTGTGTTTCGGTGTAATAAAAAGTAAGGCATAGCAAAGTTCTGCAACTCGCACACTACGTGCGCTGGACAGTTTTTAAGTCACGGCTTTTTGGTTTTTTTGTGAAAAAGGCACTCGGGAGATAATGATACACCCAAATAAATTTCTGCTTACCGCCGCATTATGTTGCGCCTTGGCAGCATTAGCACATCTAGGATGCATTGTGTTTGGTGGCGACTGGTACCGTTTTTTCGGTGCGGGGGAGCAAATGGCGCGGATGGCTGAAGCGGGGCTCGTGTATCCAACCCTGATTACGTCAGGCATCGTTTTCGTACTGCTTCTTTGGGCACTTTATGGCCTTTCTGGCACAGGGCTTATCCGACGCTTACCACTGGTGCGATTGGCATTGTCTCTTATCGCGGGCATTTTCATACTCCGGGGAGTTTCCTTCGTGGGTTTGATGCCGATGTTTCCGGAAAACAGCCTGACGTTCTGGCTCGTTAGTTCAGCTATTTGTTTACTGATTGGTATTTTCTTCGCTATCGGCACTTATCAGGAGTGGTCAAGGTTCTGAGATAAAAAATCCTGATGGGTGGAATTCGCCGCTGGGATGTCCTATGCTCTCCCTCAATCATTGAAAGGAGATTCTCATGGCGCGCACCCGTACAGTCCCGGACAAGACCTTTATCGACATGGCATTCAACGGCGTCTGGCGTATCCGGACTCGTGAAGGCGAGTTTCTGGATGTGACGCCCCTGGGCGAGGATGGGCGACTGCAACTCACCACCCGGCCGATCAGCCTGCTGCGCCACGCATTCCGCTTCCGCTCGTTCGAGAAGCTCGACCCGCACCGCTGGAGCGTATGGGCCGAACCGGTGGCACTCGATGACCCCACCCCGCCAGAGGCAGACGCGCAGTCACCGGGCGGCTACCTCTTCCCGTTCGTGCTGGCTTATGACGGTTGCAACCGCTTCGTGCTCGAAGCGCTGCCCGAGCAGCACTCGCTACGCCAGTTCACGAACGAAGCCGCCAGCCAGAGCCTGAAAGCCATCGACCAGTTCGCGATCACGGCAGCCGATGGGCTGCCGGTCGAGATGGATGCCTTCAGTTTTCTCAACACCTTAAGCGGTGTCAACTTTCCTGTCTTCACCGGAGATGAGCAGCGCGCCTTCAATGCGATCACCGCCATGCTGGGCTTCGACCCGCACAGCAGCCTGCTGACGCTGGCCGCGCTCAGTAACCTGAGCCGTCCAGGCGATATCCCGCAGCCCGCCTGGGATGCCGTTATCAAACAGCTGCGCATCGAGATCGACTACCGCGAACTGGTACGTAATTACTTTTCGCGCGTCGAGAGTTTCGTGCAGAATGTGTTCATCTCCAATGCTGGCCTGGTGGACAACGTCGGTACACTGGTTGGGCTGGACGCAGACAATATCGTGCAATTGCTGCTCAATGCGGCCTTGCAGGCAATTGCTGGTGCGGTTGGTTCGCTCAGTTTCACCGGAGCGGGAGTGGTGTCAGGCGCGCTCAAGGTCGTGCTCGAGCAACTTGCCAGGGACAAGGGTCCGAGCGCAGGGGATTTCAGCGTGGCCTTGAATCAGGCGCGTAGCCGCATGTCTGAACTGTTCGATGGCATGATCACTGCCATACAGAACTGGCGCGCTGATGTTTTCAATGACTGGGGCAAACTCAAGACCATGGGTTCCAACCTGAAGAGCGGTCAGGTAGCCTGGCCCGACAATGACGAGGTAATGCGCAAGGAAGCCCGCAAGCATCTGGAAATTTCGCTGTTCAAGGATCTGCTGAAGGTGCGCTGGAACAGGATGCGCGCGTCCAATGACCCGACATTCCACACCACCAAGGACTGGATTCCGGGTTACCTGGAGAAAAATCGCCATTACTGGGTGGTGGCATCGCCCTACACGCAGAAAGACCTGTTCGGAAAGGAGACGCAAGGTTACCTGGTCACCATGCACTGGCTAGGCCGGGGCAGCACCATCTTCGACCACAGGTCACCCGATGTTCGCCTGCCAAACCGCATCTTTGATGACCTGGGCGTATCGCGAACCACCGTTTTCACCGAATGGGGACTGAAGCCCGAGACTTTCTTTGTCAACAACCGCGGTATACCGCGCTGAGCATTCGACCTTGCGCGCGGTTATCCCAACGTTAATACACGAGTGACAGCTATGCCCTCTTCGATCGTCGATGCCAACTACCGGTTCATTGCCAGTTATCAGGAGATCAACGCGCGCGTGGCGCAGCGCCAGCAGGCCCTGGCGCTGTACGTGACTCTGGTGCTGAGCCTGTTGGCGGCGCTGGTTGCCCTGCGTCCGTCAACCGAGGCGCCACCGGTACCGGTGGAATGGTTGATACTCGGCTTCCCGGTTGCCTCGATCTGCTTTGCTTTTCTGAACTACAAAGCTGAGCGTTCGATTACCAACCTGCGCAACTTCCTGTCGAGCCTCGAATGCCTGGGCGATGCGCACAAGCACATGCCCAGCTACAACACCGATCCCAAATGGGCCAATCGCGCCAACAAGGCGCGCCGCTTTCATGATTATGCGGCAGCGGTGCTGGTGGCGGGTGGCAATGCCGCCGGGCTGGGGGCGGCCAACGCCATTTATTCCCATCGGCTTGCCGAGTCACCGGTCTTTATGTATCTCGCCGTGATATTCGCGGTGGTGTCATTTATCGTGGTGTTGCTGACGCCGCGCTGGAGCTATTCCCCCGATACGCAGTAATCCACCCATTCAATCAATCGGCATAGGCCATAAACGATCAAGCCATCAGACCGGTCATCGTGGTAACCGGGCTGATGGCTTGATCATTGTGTTGCGACGAAAGATCGAATCGATAAAACGCTAGATCGTAAACCGCTGGCGAATCTCGTCCTGGTCGGATTCATTGACCAGGCCATTTTCGTGCAGGTAGTCCAGCGCCCGGGTACCGGAAATGGTCAGGGTGCATTCCGCCAGTTTTTCCAGGTAGGAAGACAACTCCTGGGTGTGCTCCGCCACCAATGCATTCATTTTCTTGGCTGACTGCTCCATGTAGCGGCGGTAACGGGCACTGACTTCATCGTAGGTGGACGCCAGGAACACCGGGCGGTCGAAGGAATGCTGCATGCGATCCACGGTCATCACCGCCTTGCGCGCCATGATCATCTGGGAACGGTAGTATTGCAGCCGTTCTTCCAGCGTCATCTCGTTGGATGAGCGCGTAAAGATGTTCTGCATGAAATTGACCAGGCGATCAAAAACATCCTTACGATCGATGTACACATCCGGGTCGATGTTGTTGTGCTGGGCGTACTCGATTTTTTCCTGTTGCAGGCAGAGCTTGCCGTGGATCTTACGATAGGTTCTTTCATTGACCTCATCGTTGATATACATGCGCTTGAGCGCCGCCATCTCGATGTGTACCACGGCCAGGTGCAAGGATTGCGCAAAAACCGTGTGGCCATATTCCTCGATCAGTTTCTGCCGTTCCTGCTCCACCTCTTCGAGCTTGCCTTCCACCTGTGCCAGCAGGGTTTCATACTGCTCGTTGCTGATAAAGCCTTTTTCCCTGTGGCGGAACAAACGGGCGCGCTCGGTGAGCAGATAATAAATGCCCAGGTCACATTCATGGGCGGCCTTGAAGGGGTTGAATTCATCAATTTTATAGCGGCGCATCATGGGGCCGATCATGGGCGCCTTGATGAACAGCGTTGCCAGGATACAACCGATGGTCAATGCCAGCAGGAAGTCGCGTGGCGAATAGGGATAGCTCCAGCCCTCGATGGTAAAGTTCTCGGGAATGATCAGCACGATGATGATCGAGAGGGCGCCGCGCAAACTGCCCCAGGCCAGCAGCTTGCTCCAGGAGGACGGGATGGGTTCCTCCAGCTTTGACTTGTTCAGCGGAATCACCACCGCATAAACAGAAATGATGCGCGCAACGGCCACCACCAGCACGGTCAAGGCAATCGGCAGCCACAACTGGCCAAAATCCACACCGGAGTTGGCAAACAGCAGGCCAGCCAGCAGGAACACCAGCGAGTTGACGATAAACGCCATGTGCTCGATCAGCTTGCCCAGATAGTCATCCACCTTGGGCGCCAGGGTGTTGCGCGAATAGTTGCCGAGGAACAGCGACGCCACGGCGGTGGCAATAATGGATGACACGTGGAAGTAACCCAGGTTATTGATCACCTCCGTGATGATGAACACCAGATGCGCCGAGATGATCAACAGCGTGACCGTCACAAATTCATTGCTTTTGGTCAGGCGCAGCGCACGGGAAAAGATGGCCGCCATGAGCAATCCGATCAGCACGCCGGACACGATCATGATGGTGAAATCAGCCACGCCCATGAGCACGGTTTCCGCGCCGTTGAAACCCTTGGTGGCCACCGCCAGAAAGATGAAGAACAGGGCAATGGCGGTACCGTCGTTGATCAGGCTCTCCCCTTCAAAGATCATCGCCAGGCGCCGCGGCACCCCGAATTCGCGGAACAGGGAGAGGACCGCCGCCGGGTCGGTCGAGGAAATCACCGCGCCGAACATCAATGCCACAATGAAGGGAATCTGGATGCCGATGAGTGGCAGCAGGAGATAGAGCAACACGGCAATGACCGTGGAGGAAATGATGACCGACACCACCGCGAGCAGCGAAATCGCCCAGGCGTTATCGAGCATCTTGCGGATGTTCATATTGAAGCCGGATTCAAAAATCAGCACCGGCAGGAATATGTAGAACAACAGTTCCGGCGTGAGCACCAGATCGTCCAGAAAGCCGAAGACGTTTTTCAGGTACGGCAGGTTGACGATAGGCACCAGCAACACACCGACCAGCACCAGCAGGACGGTATAAGGCAGTTTAAAACGCTTTGCCGCAAAAAAGATGGCGGTGGACAACGCGATCAACACAAACAATGACAGTGTTGATGTCAAGCTTAATACCATTGCACGATTCCTCAATCATTTGTTTCTTCGTATGTTTTTATTATTGGCCGCAAAGGGCATCAGGCAGGGGGGAATTCGCAGAAGAGCTGTCATCCACTAGGGTGCACAGGCGATGAAAGCAATACAGGGGAAGCCGGAATACCCTTGTGAGTACCGGCAACACCTCTTCAAGGTCACGTCAGACCCCCGGATTGATGCTTGAGCTGGCTTGGGCCGCTTGTCCCGATCTACTCACCACTCCATCTGATAATGGAACCCTATCCAGCTCCGACATGGCCGAACCGACGGCCAGGAAACAATAAGGGCGCGCAGTATACTGTCAGGTTGTGGCGGATAACAGCCCCTCAGGCTGAAAATCAGGCAATTTCTCGCAGGATTGCTAAATATGGGGCCCTTCCGGGCAGTAGGGAGTAACCACCGGGATAGATCAATTTTTGATCATCCATAAATGACTTTCATCTGCCTTACGCCACACCGCAAACCGCGCAAAATGCAGGTACCATTGTTCTGCTACACTCAAAATCGGAGGTGAAAGCGACAGTACCTCCTTCATTCCTGACCAAATGGAGCGTTGATATGAAACCCATAAAAATCGTTGGTATCGTGTTGATTATATTAGGAATTGGCCTTGCATTCATGGGCTACCAGGAATCCCAGTCTGTGGCGTCACAGGTTTCTGAAGCGGTAACAGGCACAACAACAGATCGTTCCCTGATATTGATCATTGGCGGTATCATCAGCCTGGTGGTTGGATTGCTGCTGGCCTTGAAGAAGGGCTGATATTCCCGATTCACAATCCACACCGGCGGCTCGCTGCCCGGAAAATGATAAAGGCCGACAATCGTCGGCCTTTATCGTTATGGGATGTTGCTGGCGCTATCTTGCCAGCCGCAAGGTGACCAGGGTGGTAAACGCCCAGCACCAGAAGAAAAACCACACCAATACCGGGGTCAGCAGCCCCAGCTTGAGGCCGGCAATTCCCTGGCTGGTGTAGAACGGATAAATGATGAACAACTGCACCAAGGCCGGTATCAGGCTCATCACCAGGCTGCGCATAAACAGGCTGGAACTCATCAGGGGCAGTAAAAACAGGAGCCCCCACAATCCACCCCAGACGATACGCGGGTAGACCCAGTTGGGGGCCAGAGAACCGTAGAGGCTGACTCCCAGGGATTGGCTGATGCCGTAACGGGTAAACAGCCACATCACCAGGCAATACACCAGGCCGCCCAGGCATCCGGCAGCAAAGACAAGGAGGGCATTTTTCATGGTATGTCTCTTATTGGTTATTCAGGCGATCGGGTGTGAACCTTAGTGAAATTCCCGGCACAGGTAAAGGAACCTCTGAAAAATTACCTGCGTTGTCATCACCGCGTTAAAAACAGGCTCAAAATGCTCATTTATTCCGTATAAACTCCGCTTTTTCGCCTGTTTTTGCCTTGTGCTGACTGCCTCGCCAACATTTTTCAGAGGTTCCTGCAGAATTGTCTGTATCTGTCAGCAGATTTTTCGGTGGGCGGGCATTGAGCTGAGCCAACTGGTAAACTGCCAGCCCTGCGTCGCCAGCAAGAGACTGTCCATCCGCCATGTTCCGTTTTTTTGAAAGCCTGATTAAGCCCTTTCCGCCCCAGGACCCCGAGCAACCACCCGCTACCCTTTTTGCCTTTTGCCGCCACTACACCCGCGGTACCGAACCTTATCTGGTGCTCATGGCTGTTCTCACGGCGGCGATTGCCGTGATGGAGGTTTCGCTGTTTGGTTTCCTGGGCCAGCTGGTGGATTTGCTGACGGACAACACCCCTGAGACTTTTTGGGCCGAGGCGGGCCGGCAAGTGTTGATCATGGCGATCATCCTGCTGGTCGCCCTGCCCCTGTCGGTGCTGGTGCATTCGCTGCTGATCCACCAGACGCTGCTGGGGAATTACCCCATGATGATCCGCTGGCAGGCACACCGTTACCTCTTGGGCCAGAGCCTCGGCTTTTACCAGAATGAATTCGCCGGACGCATCGCCACCAAGGTGATGCAGACCGCGCTGGCCGTGCGCGAAACCGTGATGAAGCTGCTGGATGTACTGCTCTATGTGCTGGTGTACTTCACCACGACCCTTGCCCTGGTCGCCAGCCTGGACCTGCGCCTGGCCGTGCCCTTGCTGGTCTGGTTTGCCGCCTACGCCAGTCTGCTCTATTACTTTTTGCCGCGTCTGGAAAAGGTCTCCACGGCCCAGGCCGATGCGCGCTCGGACATGACCGGCCGTCTGGTCGACACCTATACCAATATCGCCACCGTCAAACTCTTTTCCCACTCCAAGCGCGAGGCGACCTATGCGCGCGAGGGCATGGAAAACTTTTTAACCACGGTGTACCCGCAAATGCGCCTGGCCACCCTGCTGAACAGCAGCATCTGGGCCATCAATGCGTTGTTGATCTTTTCCATTGCCGGCCTGTCGATCTGGCTGTGGAACCAGAGCGCGATTTCCACCGGTGCCATAGCGGCAGCCATCGCGCTGGTGTTGCGCCTCAACGGCATGGCGCAATGGATCATGTGGGAGGTGTCTTCGCTGTTTGAAAACATCGGCACCGCACGCGATGGACTGAATACTTTGTCACGTCCCCGCGACGTGCAGGACCAGCCCCAGGCACAACCGCTGCGCATCCAGCACGGCGACATCAGTTTCCAGGATGTCTGCTTTCACTACGGCAAAGGCAGTGGCGTGATCGATCACTTTTCACTGGATATCAAGGCCGGCGAAAAAATCGGCTTGGTGGGACGTTCCGGCTCGGGCAAGTCCACCCTGGTGAATCTGCTCATGCGCTTCTACGATGTGGAATCCGGACGCATCCTGATCGACGGCAGGAATATCCAGGACCTGACCCAGGAAAGCCTGCGCGCCCATATCGGCATGGTGACCCAGGACACATCCCTGCTCCACCGCTCGGTGCGCGACAACCTGTTATACGGCAAGCCCGATGCCACCGAGGAAGACATGATCCAGGCCGCCATACAGGCGGAAGCCCATGACTTTATTATGGCGCTCAACGATGGCCGGGGACGCCTGGGTTTCGACGCCCAGGTGGGTGAACGCGGTGTGAAGCTCTCTGGCGGTCAACGCCAGCGCATCGCGATTGCGCGGGTGCTGTTAAAAAATGCCCCTATCCTGATCCTGGATGAAGCCACCTCGGCGCTGGACTCGGAAGTCGAGGCCGTGATCCAGGCCAACCTGGCCAAGCTTATGGCCGGTAAAACCGTGATCGCCATTGCCCACCGCCTGTCCACCATCGCCGCCCTGGACCGCCTGGTCGTACTCGATGAAGGACGTATCATCGAGCAGGGTACCCATAATGAACTGATTGCGCGTAAAGGGCTGTACGCTCATCTCTGGGCGCGTCAATCAGGCGGTTTTCTCGGCGAAGCCTGAAGCCGTTATTTGCGGCGAAAATAATAGTGGGCGATCAACAACAGAAGCCCGACGATGAATCCCAGGTGCCCGACCAGGGCACCGGCGGCAAAGAGCAGCCCCAGTCCCACCGGATTGCCATCCGCCGGTCCGACAAGGATGTACAGCATGATCGGTGCCGCCGTTGCCAGTATCAGGAACAGGCTGATCAGGATGATCTTTACGCCGAGCGGCGAGTCTTTGCGGAACCAGCCGGCGATCAGATTTTTCATGCGGCTTACCACATCAGATCATCCGGGATGACGTAATCCTTGTAGGGATCATCCTCTTCAAGCTGGGCCTGCGCCGGTGTATTGAGCACCACCACGGCCTTGGCATCGCGCTGCGCGATCTTGTCAGCAACGATGCGCGGCACCAGTTCGTAGCCTTCACCCAACGCGACTATGGCCAGTTGTCCGCGAACGATCTGCTGCTGCACGGCGGGCGATACCCGGATTTTCTTGATCAGCTTGCCATGGGTGAAGTTGTGCTCCACGTCTTCCCCACCTTTTTTACCTCCGCCCTTGCTATCCACCTTGGGCTGGCGGTGGTTTTCAATCAGCTGCCTGATCTGAGCGGCAATGGCCTTTTGTTGTTGCGCCTCATCCCGCTGGCGATTGAGTTCACGGTCGCGCTCCAGTTTTTCAGCGCGGCTTTGCGCCAACTGCTCTTTGACGTCATCGTCCCTGGACTCGCCGGTTCGGCGTGACACCCGCGCCTCTTTGCGTTTGTCCTTGTCGAGTTGTTTGGCCGTCTTGTTATCGATCAGGCCAGCCTTGAGGAATTGGTCTTTGAGTGAGGCCATGGAGGTCATTCCGCTTACAGGTGTGGAAACGATTGTGTGGCGCAGGTGCCGGACTCGCATTATGCCACCAGTACCCTGCCCGGTGCAGTGCCCTGCTAGACTAGCGCCCTGCCCCACAACACTGGCGCCATCATGACAAACGACAGCCGTTACGATTGGGATATCTTCTGCCAGGTTATCGACAACTTTGGCGATATTGGCGTTTGCTGGCGCCTCGCCCGCCAACTGGCTGATGAATACGGCTACCGGGTGCGCCTCTGGATAGACCAGGTGGACGCGCTCAAGACTATCTGGCCTGACACCCGGCTGGTGGAGCACCAGACGCTTGCCGGGGTCGACGTCAGCATCTGGGGGCCGGACACCTCCTTTACCAGCATCATCCCGGCGCAGGCCGTGATCGAAGCATTTGCCTGTGAGCTGCCCCCCGCCTACCTGGACGCCATGGCCCGCCAATCGCCCCAGCCCCGCTGGTTGAACCTGGAGTACCTGAGCGCCGAGGAATGGGTGGAAGGCTGCCACGGCTTGCGTTCACGCCACCCGCGCCTGGGCCTGGACAAGCAGTTTTTCTTCCCCGGCTTTACCCCGGCCACGGGAGGGCTGTTGCGTGAGCACGGCCTGCTGGCGGCGCGCGATGCCTTCCAGGGTGAGCAGCGGGCGGCCTTTCTGTCCAGGTGGGGAGTCGATGCAAGGGCGGATCGCCTGTTCATCTCATTATTCGGTTATGAAAACCCAAGCCTTGCCAGCCTGATCCGCGCCTGGCAGGAAGGTCCCCACCCCGTGACCGGCCTCATCCCCGAAGGCAGGCTGCTGACAAGCCTCAACCGGCAGCTGGGCCTGTCGCTCACACCGGGCCAAGTCTGGAAGCAGGGAAACCTGGAGTTGCTGGCCCTGCCGTTTCTGCGCCAAACGGAATACGATCACCTGCTCTGGGCCTGCGACCTGAACCTGGTGCGCGGCGAGGACTCCTTCGTGCGGGCGCAATGGGCCGCCAAACCCTTGATTTGGCACATTTATTTTCAGGATGACGAGGCACACCTGCATAAACTCGATGCCTTCCTCGACCGTTACACCCAGGCCATGGCGCCTGAGCTGGCCTCGGCGGTACGTCAGCTCTGGCGCGACTGGAACCAGGGCAATGACTGCACCCTGTCCTGGCAGGCCTGCATCAGCCACTACCCCGAATGGCTGGCGCATAGCCGCCGCTGGTCGGCCGGATTGGATTCTTTGGGGGATCTGGCTGCAAAACTGGTGCAATTTTGTAAAAAAACGCTATAGTATCGCGCCTTTTTTAACCTCCATTGATCAGGATTCACCATGAAAATTGCACAAGAACTGCGCTCCGGCAACGTGATCAGCATCGACGGTTCGCCCTGGGTTATTCAGAAAGCCGAATACAACAAGTCCGGCCGCAACTCGGCGGTTGTCAAAATGAAACTCAAAAACCTGCTCAACGGCGTATTGACCGAATCGGTATACAAGGCTGACGACAAGTTTGAGGATATCGTCCTGGATCGCAAGACCGTCAACTTCTCTTACTTTGCCGATCCCATGTATGTCTTCATGGACGAGAACTACGAACAATACGAAATCAACAAAGATGATATGGGCGACCTGCTGCCCTGGATCGAAGACGGTATGGAAGATGTATGTGATGCCGTGTTCTATGAAGGCCGCGTCATCTCCATTACCCCGCCCAACACCATCGTGCGCGAAGTGGCCTACACCGAACCCGCCGTGCGTGGCGACACTTCCGGCAAGGTGACCAAAGCCGCCAAACTGAAAAACGGCACTGAACTGCAAGTATCGGCGTTCGTGGAAATCGGTGACCTGATCTCCATCGATACCCGTACCGGTGAATACAAGTCTCGCGCCAAAGCTTGAGTGATTCCGGTACCCGCTGGATTATCAAAAGCCCTCGATCAGTGATAGTCGAGGGTTTTTATTGATGGATTTAATGGGCACTTGACCTTCAAAACTGAATAGTTATTTTTTTGATGTGGCATTGGAGTTGTGGCCAGAAATGGAATTAATTCTCGAGAACAGCCTATAGCCAGGATTCTGCTGACAACGGCAGCTCGTTGAGCTCATCGCGCGCTTCGCGCCAAGCCGGGTAATGCTTATCGAGGATGGCAATAAACCGTTCACTGTGCGCAGGCACAATCAGGTGTGCCATTTCATGGGCGATGATGTATTCCAGTAAGTCTTTGGGCTTTTTCACCAACTCGGTATTTAAGCGAATATTTCCAGCGATGTGGTTGCAGCTTCCCCATTGGGTTTTCATGCGCTGCACGTAGTAGCGGGAGACAGTTACACCCAACTTGGCTTCCCATTTTCTGATCAGTGGTGGAACCGCTTCGTGCAGCAGGCGCTTGTGCCATTCATGCATGATCTGAGCGCGCTTTTCCCGGTCACTGCCGGGTCGTACACTCAGTGTAATGCGTTTGTGATCCAGGCTGACGTGTGGTCGGGTATCGCTTTCTGCCACGCTTAATAAATACCGCCGTCCCCACAGGTAGTGACTTTCTCGCTCAACGTATTGCCGGGGTGTTTCCCGCGCCTGCTGCTTCAGTGTTGCCTGCTGGTCGCGAATCCAGCCCAGTTTCGAGATGGCGTAGGCTCTGGCCACTTCCAGACGTGTTGCGGTTGGCGCCACCATGGTCACCCGCCCTTCCGGTGGGTGCACGGACAGGTGTACATTGCGTACTGCCTTGCGGGTTACGGCAATGACGATATCACCGAGTTCTATGGTTTCGGTCATGAATAACCGTCCATATTCTTGAGTAAATCAAATACGGCAACCGTTGCGTCTTTGTCTCGATTCAGTATTTTATACAGAATATTTTTCACCTGACGCTCTTTAACTTCATCGCCTTTCCAATTTGCCGGTACCTCTTCGCGCATAGCAGTGTCAATTCTCAGTGCCAAGCTGACAAGAGGGTCAATATAGTCAGGTTTGTCATAGGCAACCTTGTCCTCAAGTTCCGGCTCAGAAAGCATGGCAGGCAGGTTTTTGTAGAGGACCAGGGCTTCACGCTTACCTACAAGTGCTTTGGGGACTTCACCTTCGCTGTAGCCCTGGCTCATGGTTTTAACCAAGGCTTCCGCCCGCTGCAAAAACTCCTTGTAGGATGCTGTCTCATTGCGCCAGTCAGCAATCAAATCATCCAGCAGTTTGGATAATTTTTCGTAGAAGCGCGGATCAGTAAGCTGGTCACGAATAATGGTTTTACGCACATTGTTGATAATGCCTTCGGCAACGGCATTATTCGATAGCTTGCCTTTGGCGTTCAGCTTCCGGGCAATGGCATCGTGCACACCGGTTTTAACGATCAATTCCACCAGCGAATAGCTGTCCACCGCGCCCAGGTCATCCGCCGGATCGGCCTGAATGTAAGTATTGATCAGGTGGCGCATGTCCGCTTCGAAGGGTTTGATGTCCAGTTCTTCGCCAGAGTAATGCTTGATGGCATCGCGCACTTCGCTGAAAAAAGCTACCTCGGCATTTAGTGCATCAACGTCCGAAGGCAGATAACCGGCCTCGGCCAGATGCTGGGAAACAGCGGCAAACGCCCGCACAAAATGTGCCGTCGCCTTATAAAAGGTGATCCGCATCGCCTCGGTATCATTCAGTGCCTCGGGGTTGCTGATATCGCCACAGAAAGTGTGCAGGTAGTTTTCTATCTCTCGCGGTGGCGGCACCGGTTCGCACAGGTATTTCAGGGCTTCGCGGGCTTCATCCAGTTTACGGCGGCCTTCCTTGAGCCAGTTCTTCAGTTCGATATTGTTGGCAGCAGCGCCACCATCGTCCAGATCCAATTCATCGGAACTGTACACGGCAATGGCATGTTGTACATCACCGAACAACTGCTTGAAATCGACAATATGGCCGTAATCCTTGTCGTCACCATCCAGCCGGTTGGTACGGCAGATAGCCTGGAACAGGTTGTGATCGTGCAGTTCGTTATCCAGATAAATATAGGTACATGAAGGCGCATCGAAGCCGGTGAGCAGCTTACTCACCACAATCAGCAACTTGCAGTTGACCGGCTCCTCGATAAAGCGGCGCTTCATCTCATCTTCGTAGGGCTTGGTGGCCTGGCCATTCTTCAGCACATAGTGCGTATAGGTGTCGTACTTGTAGCGCTCGTCGCTGTTGGGCGGTTCACGGGAAATGGCGTTATGGTTCGGCTCGAAGGAGGTGATGATGCCGCAGTACTGACCAAAAGGCGTATTCTGCAACAGGCGGAAATAATGGCAGGCATCGTAGATGGATGCCGCCACCAGAATTGCCGTGCCGCGATCATTATTCAGGCGTGGCTTGAGCCCGAAATCCTCAATAATGTCGGCAATGATGCGCTGCTTGCGCTCGGCGGCGCTCATCAATTCTTCCAGCGTGGCCCAACGCTTACGCAGCGCGGCTTTTTGATAGTTGTTCAGGTTTTTGGTTTTCTGCTCGAACCAGGTGTCCACCGCCTGTTGCGAGGTCAACCGCTGGGGTACATCGCGGGCTTCGTACTTCAGGTCCAGCACCACGCCATCGGCCACGGCTTGCGGAAACTTGTAGGTATGGATGTAGGTACCGAATACCTCGCGGGTGGTTTGCTTATCCTTGCGCAGCAGCGGCGTGCCGGTAAAGCCGATAAAAATGGCATCTGCCAGCCAGCGCTTCATCTGTTTGTTCATGGCACCGCCCTGGGTGCGGTGACACTCATCCACAAACACATAGAAACGCCCGTGCAACCGGGGCGGCTCGCCTTTCAGGTCACCCGGATCAAACTTGTGCACCAGCGCGCACAGCAGGCGCGGCGTGGTATCGCCGAGCTTTTGCGCCAACTGGGCGCGGGAGGTAATGCGTGGCGAAGGTTCGTCCTCACTCACCACACCGGCATTGCGCATTACGCCGACAATCTGCTTATCCAGTTCGTCGCGGTCAGTTACCACCAGAATACGCGCTTCCGGGTCGTGTTCCAGCAGCCACTTGGCCAGCAGCACCATCAAAATGCTTTTACCGCTGCCCTGGGTGTGCCAGATCACACCACCCTCGCGCTTGGCAATACGCGCCTGGGCGGCCTTGATGCCCGCGTACTGGTGCGGGCGCGGCACCTTCTTCTGGCCTGCATCAAAAATAATGAAGTTGCGGATCATATCCAGCAGCCGCGCCTTGTGGCACAGCTGTGCCAAGGGCCTGCCCAGCAGCGCGCCCGGGGTCAGCTCACTCCTGTTGTCTTCATCCTTCCACTGCACATAAAACTGTTCCGGCGTTCCAGTGGTGCCGTAACGCAGGCCCTGGGAATCACTGCCCGCCAGCAGCAGTTGCAGGGTGCTGAAAAACGGCTGATTGAAAATCGGTTCCTGATTGGTGATCAACTGACGCACACCGTCGGCCACCTCCACCGAGCTGCGCTTCAGCTCGATCATGGCCACGGCAATGCCGTTCAGGTAAATCACCAGATCCGGGCGGCGCTCGTGGCCACCGCGCAGCGTCACCTCCTCCGCCAGCGCAAAGTCGTTGCGCTCCGGGTGCTCCCAGTCGATCAGGTGCACATCCTCGTGCGGCTGGCCGGGCGCCAGCAATACCTGCACCGGGTAGCGCAGCAGGTTGTAGGTGCGCATATTGGCCTGATAGAGGGTGACACCCGTGACATCGGCAGCGGCTTCCAGCTTCTGCAAGGCAGCAGAGATATGCGCCTCGGAATAGCCGCGTTCGCGCAGGTTGACGCGCAGCAGTTCTGGCTCTATGGCGCGGTTGTTAGGGCGTTTGCTCCAGTCACCCAGATGCCGGTAACCCAGTCCACCGTCTTTTACCAGGCGGGTCAGCAGCGCAACCACGCGGTTTTGGGTTTGGCGCTCAGGGCGGGTTTGCTGGCTCATTAGCTTATCCCTTGTGGTTCTGTTGTTGCAGCCAGGCCTGGCCAACGGCTGTCAGGCGGTATTTTTGCAAGCGACTATTGGGTTTATCCGGAATTGTCAGTTCAATCAAGCCTGCATCCAGTGCTGGTCGCAAGTAAGCACCGCGGAAATGAGGCAAGTGCTTGAGGCTCAGGCTATCTTGCAGCTCGGCCCGCGTCATCTCGCCTATCAGGGCAGCAAGCAGGCGGCTTGCTTCCGGACTGACTTGATCGGTGACTTGATCGGTGACTGGGTCGGCAACCCACTCCACTGCCGCATCCAGCCCGGCAACACTGCCGTCATCCGCCACACCCAGGAACAAGCGACCACCGCCACTGTTGGCAAACGCGGCCAATTCGGCGGCCAGGCTGTCGCCGTTGGTGACATCGCGCTTGAACTGGTGGCGGCTGTCTTCGCCGCGGGTGAAAATGGCTTGCAAGTCAGATGTGTTCACATTCAGTCATCCAAGGCTGCATCACATCAAAGTCATTCATTCAAGTCCGGTTTTTGTTCACGAGCGGGGATCACCACGCGCAAATAATCTTCGGTCAATTCGAACTCGGCTTCTCTTCCTGCGAAATCTCGCGTTAGCGGTACTATTTTTCGGCGAACACCCATGCCTCGTGCATCCACATAACCATAATCCCGCATAATTTCCATAATGATGGCGTTTCGCGGAGACCTTTGTCCTGCCAACATCTTTTCGATGGTCATGGAGTTCTGTAAAGCACCAGGGCTTACCACCTCCAGTCGGTTTGAGTAATTCACCACATCAACCTCTACCGAGCGCGTCCAGTCCCGGTGAACCAGTGCATTGAGCAACGCCTCTCGAATAGCGTCGTAGGGATAACGGTAATTGGATTCCCTGCGCAGACCTTCGTTAATTTCACCACCTTCTTGAGATATAAAGGGACGCATGCGATCAATCAACCGCTCAACAAGCCCTTCTTCAACCAGAGTTCGCCCCTCGCCAGGCTTGCCTTGCCAAAGTGCAACCAAGGGGCCATCAAGTAGTGTGTCATCCTGTGCTTGATACTCCATGGTTTCTCCCGCAAAAGACATCCATCTGACCCCTGCATAGCGCAAGCAACGGCGAGGGCGGCGCCCAAAAAGCACCAGGCCAGCAATAGTACATACAGCTGGGCCATCTGGCTGATCAGTCATAAATCCCAATCCGGTCAAGCGCCGCTGCCAATCTTCGGTAGAACCAGGTAATTCCTGGTCGCCTGCAAAATTCAGCAGATAATCACTGAGACGGGCCTGATCCAAATCATCAAGATTGCTGCCGGATACGGGCAAAACTTCCGCATGCAACATGCCGCCGCTTTCAAACAGGCGGGCCTGTTGCTCTCTGGTCGCCAAGCGCGATGTACTGCCGACACGTACATAAATTTCTTCACGGTTGTTGTTACGCAGCACATAGGGTTTAGTCGCACCTTGAGTCACTGTAATAATGGCAACGCGCTTGCCATCATCAACAACAACTTCTTCATAAAAAGGTAGAATCATGGGATGCACATAACGCCCAAAAACCGTATCCATTACCCAGGCTTCAAGATCGGCGCGCTGTATGCCAGAAATGGAGCCATCATCTTCAACACCAAGAAGCAATTTCCCGCCCTGCAAGTTGACGAGAGCAACAATCTCTTTGGCTATTTGCTCGGGGCGCACATCATCCCGCTTGAACTCAATGCCGGAATTTTCGCCATTAGCGATGATTTCAAGAAGTTCAGATTTAAGCATCTCTTATTACCTCAAAATTCGTATTTTTCCTTCCTTTGATTAAAAGCATCACGCCCACCTTCAAGGATATTGGCAACCTGGTCGCGAATAACAGGGACATCAATTGAACCCTGTGCATCAAAGCCCAAAATTCCCTGATTATCTTCAGCTGTAAATACACCAATCCATTCAGCATCACCAAATACGGGAATATTGGCGTTATGTGTGGCAAACAGAAATTGACGCTGGGTTTTTGCAGCGCGCAATTCTTTTACAATACGCTCGGCGATAAAGGCATTGTCCAGGTTGTCTTCGGGCTGATCCATAACAAGCGGATCGATATTCTCCAGCAACAGCATATGCAGAATCGCCGTACACTGCTGGCCTGTTGAAAGTTTATCCAAAGGGCGAAATTGCTCCTGGCCCTGATCGTGAGACACATTAAGCAGAATTTCTATTTTGTGCCCCAACTCCAATGCCTCCAACTCCATCAGCCGAGACTCCGGCAGTTTTGTCAGCGCCTCTGCGACCAACGGCGTTAACCCCCAATCAACTTGCAGCTCTGCCTGGCCATTGCGAATAGACTGTGCGATTCTTGATGGATTGACAGATTCGTATTCATCAATCCAGGAAAGGCGCCTCTCGCCAACACCTTCCAGTCGGCTATCCATGAGAAATGTTTTTAAGGGCGTTCTATCCGCTTCGGGCTTCACTTCGACTTTCAACTTGCCCTCCAAACGGCGGTTCAACTGTTTGGCGGCATTTTGCAGGCTCTGGATACGCTCTGCGCGAATATCCGAAAGCTCCGCCAACAGGTTGCGGCGTTCCTGCTGTTGCACTTCAAGCAGTTTTTCGTAACTGGTAACACGAGTCTCCAGAGGCCTGATGCGCTCGATATCATTCAGTAAGCGCTGATATGCCGTGCCCACTTCCTGACCACTCCTTCCGGCGGTGTCCGGTAGGCTGCGAAGGGCTTTTTCCAGCTCGGCTTCACCCTGAGACATTGCACTTCTCCATAGGCCAATCTGCGCCTCCAACTGTTTTTCGCCTGCTATTAAATCAGACTCCAGCCCTGCCAAAGCGCGGCTAAAGCTCTGCTGGAGGCTCTCCAGAATGCTTCTCACCGGGCTGATCTGTGCAGCGTTAGGCAGGTTTTCCAGTGCTTTATCGCTGATAAATGTCAGGTCTGGCAGGCTTTCTTTAAGACCAACCAAGCTATTTCGCAGCTGTTGTATTTCTTCATTGGCGCGCGCCACGATTTGTTTTTCGCGGGCAAATAACGGAGTTTTGGCCAATTTCTCTTGAATGCCCAGCGCTTCATAACCCTGTAGCTGTTCAATCAGTTTTGGCAACCGAGCAAGTTGTCCCTTAAGGTCGTCCGCTTCGCTCAAGGTTTTGGTCAGCTTCTGCTGGTTTTCCTGCAAGCGTTTTTTCAGTGTGGCACTTTTCTGGCTGTAGTCACTATCGCTCGGTAAGAATCGCTCCAGCAGTTGCACTCGACTCTGCTCGTCCTGGGCCAATTCATAAATTTCGTTTTGACCATAAATATCAATCCCTGGCAGCAGGTCTTTGGGTTGCAACGTGGAAACATTTTCGCTCTCACCGCTTAACTCCCTAACAATAGGCATTTCGCCATAACGTCGGGAAATACGATAGCGCTTGCCATGCTGAGCGGATGAAACGACCACGAGTTCCACTCGACCCGATGCCTTGCCCAGATTTTCCTTGATAATTTCCAAGTGCAATTTGTACGCCTGCTTGCCTTTTGGCGGTATATCCAGCGCATAACGCAGGCATTCCAGCAGGGTTGATTTGCCTGTTCCCCGTCCGCCAATCACCGTATTCAAATGGCGAGAAAAATTAATTGCCACTCCATCAAGATAGCCGCCAGAAACGGACATAGAAACAATTTCACCTGCGGGCGTTTCCGTTGCCTGAGAATTCAAACGAATGCGTGATTCAGGATCGAGAAAGGCGACCTTAAAGGCAGAAAACGTTGGCCGGGTCATCTTGATAAAACAGGATGCACCAGGATTCGCTAAATCTTCGGGCTTGGCAACATCTTTGGCGTTGATAACTGCTATTGGTCGTTCTCGACGATAATCTTCTACTTTATTTAAAATGGCTTTCCTATAAAAGTCGTCTTCGACACCTTTGAGATCATCTATTGAGCCGGGAATTTGAGCAACACGCAGATTAGGTTTTTTCCATACATGATTCTGACGGTTCTTCAACAATCCGTTATCTTGCGTGCAGTGTGCAGCATAGATAAACCCACCGAGTTCATCCACGGTATCAATTAACTGTTCGGAACTAAGCCGTGAGGGGCACACCCCATCGGTTGGATCAGTTAATTCCAGCCGTCCCAGATAACGCTCCAACATTTGACGAGTGGTATCTTCTGAAAACAGGCATACAAAGTGTGTCTTATCGTTTGAGGCAATCTCAAACCCAGGAAAAACAACAATTTCATGCGGTGCCAGCACATTGCGCAAGGTGTCTATACTGTCCACACTGCCGTGATCAGCCAAACCTATCACTTTAATATCCAGCGCCAGACATTGCTCCAATAATGCCTGATTGTAATCGGCCTCACTCATGCCGTGCTCTCTGCCACGGTAAGTGCTGTTATAGCCAACGGGGTTCACCTGTAGCGCACAACGCCAGAAACGTGCATAGGTGTATTGATCGTTCATAGTACTCTCCGCATTTCATCAATTGGCGCTGTGATCGAAACAATCTCATTAAAACTACTATTTTCATTCAGTATGATGATTTTTTTGTCAAAACAGGAACACCATAGACTTATCATTTCGGGACAATACCTTCCTTTCGCATCCAGCCAAGCGCCTTCAGCCAGCGCTCTTCCGATATACGTTTTTTCGACTCATGCCAGTTATGCAGCACCTCATGAACAATAACTTCATCAGTCACGGTTTCATTCTTGCTCAACAGGTCTTTCCATGCAGAAAAGAGCGTGGCAACAATCTCGCATTGTTCAGTATCAAAACTCCTGAAGGTTTTAATAATTTCCTGGAAGCTAGTACTAATCTCCGAAAAATACCGATCAAAATAATCCTTGTGCCCTCCCTTTTTACTTAAGGGTACATATCTGTATCGACCATTTTCCTTTCGCGCTTCAAACCACTGCTGCTTTTGTAGTTGGCTATCTATTGAACGCAATGCCCGATTATCATAAGGGCCTGCGGCCTTTCGCTGATAATTGGATCCGGTATCCACATTGCACAAATGCTCGACGAGAAACAGCATCTTTTCGAATTTAACGTGACCGAACGTTGGTTCTTCATGCAATTGGTCAACGATCTCGGCAGCCAATACGCTTCTTATAAAATGTACATTTGCCTTGCGGCCAGTTACTTCACCTTTATTATCAGGCGACACCTGCGTAACGGATTCGACCAACCTTATATGACCTGTCAGCAACTCCTGCATCATCGCCTGTTTGATGGCGGCGGTTTTGGTGCGACGTTGTTCCAGGACTTCGATTTCGGCATCCATATCTTGGAATACAGCTGCAATCGCTTTCTGCTCATCTACTTTAGGAAGTCGCATTTCAATATTGGCAATATGGGAGCGAGTTGTTGCGTACACTTTTGTACCTGCTGCCAGTCGACGCAATGCTGAAATAAACTCGGGACAAAACTGAAGATAAGCCTTGAATCCATCGGCCAGAACAGCCTGATCAAATCTGGCCGCTATAGTGTGTAAGCCGGATACCAATTGGGTGCTTCCCACATTGACTAACTCTACTGATTTCCCGACGCCTTCTATATCCTCTGAGGCATCTGCGAAAATCAAATCTCCATCCTGAAGTCGATCCAGCACTTTTGCTTTTATGCTTGGCAAGCATGGAAGTGATACAGGATCAAGCACAGATGTGTTTATAGTATGAATATCCCCATAGTGAAGGTACCTTATACTTCCATCGGCTAATAGTTCGGCCCGGGAATTTGTTCCGTTATTCAGGAATCTTACATGATCACCAAGTCGAATAATCTTCCACTCTCTTTTAAACCCCGGCAGGCGGGTTTGGCCGGTGAGGAGTTGTTGCATGGTGGCTTGTTTGAGGTCGTATTTTTTGGTGATCAGGCGGTCCAGCTCCTCCAGCAGGGCATCCACGTCGCTTAGAGCAGTAGCGATGGCGCGTTGTTCAGCTTCGGTTGGAGGGAGTGTTATCCAAAAGTCGTAGAGATTTCGGAGAGTCAGTCCTGGTTTGCTCTGTCCTGATTGACTAGCCCAAATCTGATTATTTCCCGGCGAACCTGGAGAAAGGAATCGGCATACGTATTGTGCTAGCTTTGGCTCTTTCAGCCGCACAAGACCGACGTGCTGACTGATGTATGCCTCATCAAAATCATGTTCAATAAGTGCAACATTTCCCACACTGTTGCCCGTAATCGTAATCAGTAAATCATTGCGATTCACTCGTGTTCGGTTCCCTTCTGCCCCTTGCGGGGGAGTCACAAACTGGCTGTCCTTGAAGTCAAGCCGACCAGCACGCACATTCTGACTACGGATGAACAATGCACCGTGTTCAGAATAATAAGCAGCCCATCCTCGGGAGCCACTTGTGATGAACTCTGAGAGCTCACCGATGCTTTTAGCGTTCCAATCCTCCGGAATGCGTCGGCTATCCATGCCTCCACCCTGTGGGTCGCCGATCTCGGCGTCCAGATTCGATCCTGACGAATTTGTCACCCCCACCTCAGTCTGCTTATACCCAACAGGCACACTCGGCTTTACCACTTGAATGGCATAACCCGCCGAAGCTTCCCGAACTTCCGTCGCTTCCTGGTTCATGCCCACACCGCTCCCATCTTCTTCAGATGCTCTTCCACCCTGGCCGAGAGTTCTTCCACTCGCTTCGTCAATTGCGGCAGCGGTGTGGCGTAGCGTTCGGCCAGTTGGCGCACGCGGCCGGTGAGGGTTTGGGAGACTCGCTCCAGTTCGTTATGCACCGCAGTTTCCAGGGCGGTGAGCCATTTGTCGTCCACTACCAGAGTTTTGATGTCATCCACTGTGAGTTGCGGGTATTTATCGTAAGCGAGCTGGTCGAGAGCGGCGTCCGCTTCCTTGATTTGTTGTTTCAGTTCGCTCTGTTTTTGTTCCAGTTTGCGCCACTGCTTCATCACCTTGGCTTCGTCAGCAGACTCCGGATCGCCTTTGATGGCTTTGAGGCGTTTATTGACTTCGCCCTTGTTGATTTTGTCCAGTTCGGCGAAGGCGCCGTCTTCACCGCTGTGTTCTTCTTCCAGTTCAATAAGCTGGCTGCTGACCGTTTCCAGTTCGGCTTGCAGGACATCCAGTTTGGCCTGCTGTTTGGCGAAGTAGCGGGCAACAATATAAGGCTTGGGGATCAGGTCGCAGGCCCAGCCCTTGTCTTTCATCTGGCCTTGTTTTTTGCCGGCTTTGATTTCTTCCTGCACGCGGTGGGGCTTGGCCACCCAGCCGTCGGCGGAGATTTCGTAGGCGTCGTCTTGCAGGGTTTCGGCCCAGTAGTCCATCAGGTGTTGGTAGATGTCGTAGGGGTCGAGCAGAGGCGCCTTGCGGAAGGTATTCAGCAAATCCTCGCCTATCTGGGAGATCAGTTCCTTGGGCAGGTGGTTGATATCGAAGCCTTTGAGCACCGGCAGGTTGCGTTTGCGCCACTGTTGGAACAGGGTGTTGACTTTTTTGCGGAAGGCGGCGAATTCGGTGTGTTCCAGAATGCTGGCCTTGATGGCGGACAGCTCCACGGCCAGGTCGGCATAGCCCGGCTGGCGGTTGGCGCGGAACAGGGTGCGACGCAGGCTGGGGAATACTTGCCAGTAGTCGGCCAGGCCCGGTATCGGCGGGATGGCACGGGAGTCGCCGTCGATATCCCGCTCGGGGATGCCGCCGTTCAGGTGGGCGTGGATGTCGTGCAGGTCTTCCGGTTCGCTGGTGTCGATATAGCGCGGCAGGTTGAGGTTGTAGTCGTTTTTCGGGCCGGCGATTTCGTCGAAGGGCACCATGCGCGCATAGCGCGGCACATCCTGCTGCTTTTTGAAGGTATCGACGATGCGGTGAATGTCCTGCTCGCGCAGGCGGTTTTTGTTGCCGTCTTTGATAAAGCCCTTGGCGGCATCGATCATAAAAATCCCTTTGCGGGCCTGGGCGTTCTCTTTATCCAGTACCAGGATGCAGGCGGGAATACCCGTACCGTAAAACAGGTTTGCCGGCAGGCCGATAATGGCTTTGAGGTAGCCGGAGCGCACCAGTTGCTTGCGGATGATCGCTTCGGCATTGCCACGAAAGAGCACGCCGTGGGGGAGGATCACGGCGCCCTTGCCGCTGCTTTTCAGGGAACGGAGGATGTGCAGCAGGTAGGCATAGTCGCCCTGTTTAGTGGGTGGCACGCCCCAGCCAAAGCGCTGGTAGGGGTCATTTTCCGGTGTCAGGCCGGTGCTCCAGGCCTTGTCGGAAAACGGCGGGTTGGCCACCACATAGTCGTAGGTGCGCAATCCCTCGCCGCCCTTGCCGCCGTCCTTGAATTTGGGGTTGGCCAGGGTGTCGCCCTGCATGATGTTGGCGGTGGGGAAGTCGTGCAGGATCATGTTCATGCGGGCGAGACCGGCGGTGGTCACGTCCTTTTCCTGACCTTCCAGGGTGATGTGCTTGCCCGCTTCGGCAGCCACTTTCAGCAGCAGCGAACCGGAACCGCAGGTGGGGTCGTAGGCGATGGTGGCGGCCACGGCGGTTTTGGGTGAGATGCCGATGACCTGGGCCATGATCCGGCTGACTTCCGAGGGGGTGTAGAACTGGCCCTTGCTTTTGCCGCTTTCGGTGGCGAAGTGACGCATCAGGTATTCGTAGGCATCGCCGAGGATGTCGTCATGTTCGGCGCGGTTTTTGGCGAAATCCAGTTCCTGCTTCTGGAAGATGCCGACCAAGTTGGTCAGGCGATCCACCATGGCTTTGCCTTCGCCGAGCTTGTTGGGGTCGTTGAAGTCGGGGAAGTCGCTGCGCGCGAGGCGCTGGTTGGCCTCGATCAACGGCTGGATGATCTGGGTGTTGATCTTGTCGCCAATGTCAGGCTTGCCCTTGAGTTGCACCATATCCTTGAAGCTGGCTCCCTTGGGGATAACCACGGGTGGCTCAAAGCCATCATAGTCGGCGTACTTGTCCGAGATGTATTTGATGAACAGCATAAACAGCACATAGTCCTTGTACTGGGAGGCGTCCATACCCCCGCGCAAGGCGTCGCAGGAGGCCCAGAGGGAGGCGTAGAGTTCGGATTTTTTGATGGCCATGGGGTTTTGGGGTTGTCTCGCTGTGTCTTATTGCAATATGGCTGCTCAAATTTTCAACAATTTTTTATTTTGAGCGTTTTATCGAGCAGATAGCCGATCTTGGGCGGGAGGGCAAAATATGTCAATAAAATCAACATAAACTCCTACCCCCACGGGTAAAATCCCGCGCAGGCACAGTGAGGATACTTTCTTTTGGCATTACCCAAAAACAACAAACCCCGTAAGATATCGGGGTTGATCAGCAATCTGAAATCCGCTAACGCGAGCTTTTCCGTTTTCGCCTCAGCCACCAGTAAAGCCTGACACCCAGGAGCACCGCTGTCAGCACACCAAACACCACCGCATCCTGGTAACTGGCACGCACCTGCCAGAGCACATGCACCCACGCCAGGAAAGCCGCCAGATAGATCAGTGAATGCAACCTGCCCCAGGATTTTCCCAGGCGGCGCATCATGGCTTGCGTGGAGGTGATCCCCAGCAACACCAGGATCACCAGTGCGGGAAAGCCCGCCATGATATAGGGCCGCTTGACCAGCTCCGCCACGAAGCGGCCCATGTCCAGCCCCAGGATGAAGGTCACATACGCCAGCAGATGCAGGAGCGCATAAAAGAGCGTAAACAAACCCAGCATGCGCCGGTGAGGCGCCAGCCAGTTCCAGCGGAACCAGCGGCGCAGGGGTGTGACAGACAGGGTGATCAGTAAAAAATAAAATGCCCAGTTACCGGTAAACAACACAATGGCCTGCGCGGGATCAGCGCCCAGCCGCTGCGTCAGGGCGCGCCAAAGCAACAGGATAAAAGGCAGGCAGGAGAGGCAGAAAATCAGCAGCCGGCGCCAGGGCACCGGCACGGTGAATGAGGATTTCCCACCCATGGACTAGCGGGATTCCTCGGGCACACGCAACACAGCCTCGAGCGCGGATTTTGGCTGGCGCTCGCGATCGAACAACAGCGTATAGTTGGTACGATTGGGGATGGGATAATCGTTTTTCCATGACATGCCATCATGCACGCCCCAGAGGGTCACACGATCGATCTTGTCGCGCTTCTTGTAGAAGATGCGGAAGAGATCCGCGTAGCGGTCATTCAAACGCTGCTCCACCTCGGGCGTCATGCCATCGGGATAGGGATCGAGGTATTTTTTGAATTCCTGCAACTGGAATTGCGGATGCAGCATGCCCGTGCCGATGATCTGCCCTTCCCGGGTCAGCGGCAGCACATCCACATCCAGCTCGGTGATCATCACTTTCACACCCAGTGCCGCATAGGCATCGATCGCTTCCTCGATGTAATGCAAGTCAGGATAATTCAAGCCCCAGTGCCCCTGCATGCCGATGCCGTCGATACGAATGCCGGCCTCTTGCAGCATTTTTACCATGCGCACGATGCCATCACGTTTTTCCGGCCGCCAGGTATTGAAGTCGTTGTAGTAAAGTTCGGCATCCGGCGCGTATTCGCTGGCGAATTTGAACGCAAGGCGCACCAGTTCATCGCCATCGCCGATGCTGTTCACCCAGACTGTCGGGCGATAGGAACCATCCTCGGCAATCACCTCATTCACCACATCCCAGGCGTGAACGCGGCCAACATAGCGGCCGGCGACTTTTTCGATGTAAGCGCGCATCCGCTCGGTTTGCGCCTCGGGTGTATTGGGCTTGCCGTCGTCATCGAGGAAAAACCATGCCGGTGTCTGGTTGTGCCAGACCAGCGTATGGCCAATGATGAACATATCGTGCTTTTCACCAAAGGCCACGAAATCATCCGCTGGGCCAAAATTGAAGACGCCGGGATCGGGATTGATGACCTCGTTCTTCATCACGTTTTCCGCGGTGATGCTGTTGAAATGCACAGGTACCAGCGCCTGTGCACGCGCATCCTCGCCAGAGACGATTTCCGCATTGACGGCGGTTCCCAGGCGGAAGGACTCGGCGTAAGCTTCTTGCAGTGTGGCAGCCTTGGGAGCGGGAACTTCAGCAACCGGTGCTGCTGCCTGTTTCTCCACGGGTGCGGGACTGTTTGCGGATTCATTACAGCCTGTCAGCAGCAGGCTGGCCAATAACAGCAAGGTGAGTGATTTCATAGTGAGGTCCCTTGTGGGTTATTGTGTGCGGGTTATTGTGAACCGGGCTCGCGCAAACAGGCCCGGCAAGCGGGCTTGTATACTAGCACCTGGGGACCGTCAGTAATAGCGGGTCAGGTCCATTCCCTGATACAGGGATGCCACCTCATCCGCATAGCCATTGAACAACTGCGTGGGAATGATATTGGGCGAGAAAAGCCCGCTCGGCAGGCGCCGCTCACTGGCCTGGCTCCAGCGCGGATGATCCACCGCGGGATTCACATTGGCATAAAAGCCGTATTCCCGTGGCGCGCTACGGCTCCAGGTGGTTACCGGTTGTTTATCCGTGAAAGCGATTTTGACAATGGATTTGATACTTTTGAAACCATACTTCCAGGGCACGACGAGACGCAGGGGCGCGCCGTTCTGGTTGGGCAAGGTGCGGCCATAGAGGCCCACCGCTATCAATGTCAGCGGATGCATGGCTTCATCCATGCGCAAGCCCTCGACATAGGGCCAGTCGATACTGGACAGGCGCGATTTCTGCCCCGGCATCCGTTCCGGATCATGCAGGGTCGTGAACACGACATATTTTGCCTGGCTGCCGGGTTCGACACGTTTGATGAGGCTGGCCAGCGGAAAACCTATCCAGGGAATCACCATGGACCAGGCTTCGACACAGCGCAGGCGGTAGACGCGCTCTTCCAGCGCGACCCCGGCAAGGATATCTTCCAATGCAAAGCGTCCGGTCTTTTTGGCGTGACCGGCAATCTCAACCGTCCAGGGATGGGGCATGAACTTGCCGCTGCGTTTGTGAGGATCATCCTTGTTCAAACCGAATTCATAAAAATTATTGTATTGCGTGACCAGGTCGTAAGGCGTCAGCTTATCGGCAGTCGGCAGGGATTGCGCATTGGGGGCCGCCTCAAGCAATTGCTGGCGCAACCACTCGGGACCGGGATCTTCACCCGGCGCCGGGTGTGTCGGGGCCGCAGAGGCGGCCTGATTGAACAGGCCACCCGCACCCAGCGCGGCGGCCGAGGCAAGCCCGGACATGAACAGGCGCCGCGCGCGGTAGACAGGCTCGGGGGTGATTTCCGATGCGGGAATCTTATCCGGTGACTTGATCAGCATGGCTCTCCCCCAGGGACGATGACAGCGCCTTTATCGGATCAGATAGACCACATAGATTTTGGCTTTGGCCTTGATCACACCCGGCTCGAAGGGTTCAGAATGTTTCATATCGGCGCGGGCCGCCGACAGGGCGACAGGTGCCGATTCGCCATAGACGGCACGGTTGGGGACCAGGTAGTAGGATTCCTCACGGCGCAGGTCGAATTCAGACACGGAATACACCTCTCCCAGTCTTTTTCCCTGGGACTCCAGCAATGACTCAGCACGGGCGCGGGCATCGGCCAGTGCCGCAATCAGTGCCCGGTCACTCACCGCGCGCTCGTCCGATACCGACAGGCTGGTGCCCACGGTGTTGGAAATTTTCGCATCCACCAGGGCACGCATCAGTTCACCGTATTTCTCAAGGTTGCGCAGGGTGACATCCACCTGGCGATAGACCCGCGTTCCGCGCGGCACCTGCTTGCCATCGACATAATCGTAAACCGGCGATACCTGCAATGCCGTGGTGGCGATATCCCGGGCCGCGATGTCCATACTCTTGAGCGTGTCGAGCAGCTGGATGGAACGATCATCAACTTCCTTCTTGGCCGTGGCCAGCTCCGCATGCTCGGCGCTCAGTCCCAGGGTGATGGTCATCTGGTCGGGAATCACCTCGACTTCCGCCGAGCCTTCGACATAGATGTGGGGTTTGTTGGGCAGTGGATTGGCAAAGGCCAGTGAGGAACCCAGCATCAGGGCTACAGCAATGACATAGTGTTTCATAATCGTTCCCTTTTGATACGGACAATTGATACGGACAAAAAACGAAGGTTGAGGTTACTTAAATACGACAGCAGACCCGACAGGTTGTTTTCACCACGGCCATCCACCCTGCCGCCATAGACAGGGAAACCGATCACCTAGTTCACTGGGCCAACGCCTGGTAAAGATAATTCTTGCCGCCTCGCTCGCACAGCAGGAGCATCCCGGACAGGCCGGTGCAGTCTTCGATGGCCAGATCCGCGTCCGGATGCGTGCGCTCGCTGACACTCATCCTGGATTTATCCCGTTTAAGGAAGCGGTACATGGTTTCAAACCGCCCTGAAAAATCCAGCTGCCTCGAGCGGATATCATGGAACAGATATACAAACTTGCCATAGGTCAGGGTCGCGCCCGCCAGGCCGATATCGTGCATTTTTTCGATATAGCGGGTATAGGCTTTGGCCAGATGGCGATCCAGTGCAGCCCGGTCGTTGATGTCGCCGGAAAATACGGGCAATGACAGGGTATTCGCCTCGGTCAGAGCATCTTCCGCCAGGCGGTGATTGAGCCGGTTGCCCACCAGTTGGTAGGAACGGTCACCACAATGGATTCGGGTTTCCTGGAGCGAACACCCCTGCACAGCGATGAAACCGCCCGCGGGTATCCTCGGGGTGGCCTGCGGTTCGGATGCCATCGATGGCTCTGTGTCAGGTGACGACTGACTACCTGCCGGCTTCGAATCATCGTCCACGGATGCTGGTGTTCGCGTCCGCTCTGGCATGGGTAGATCGATGCCGATACGCGCGGCGGGGCGCCGCAGGATCGTGGCCTGGATCTGTTCATCGTTGCGCTTGAATTGATGAAAAGGCGGCAAGCCGCGCGCCTCGCCCCTGGCCTGGAGTTCACAATAAACCTGCTCGTAATAACTGGATGCCGATAGAAAACAAAACGATTGCGCCTGCGCGCCCATCGCCAGGCAGGAGAGCAGACAACCCACGAGTACCTTGTTCATTCAGCCGATCCTCATGTGATCCAGCCGCCGCACGACCTCAGTGCCTGATCAGCCAACACTGGTGAATCCGTGGATTGCGTTTGAAATCCTCATCGAGGGTACGTGCCGTGATGTTTTCCAGGGTATAGGCCGACAGCGCTGCCTCGTCGAGTTTAAAGCTGCGCAGGTTGTTGGAAAATATCAGGGTGCCCTTTTCATCCAGCGAACGCATGGCATCGTGGATCATGGCCACATGATCGCGCTGCACATCCAGCACATCATCCATGCGCTTGGAGTTGGAAAAGCTGGGCGGGTCCAGCAGGATCAGATCAAACTGCTGGGTGTTGTCCGCGAGCCATTTGAGGCAATCGGCCTGCTCCAGGCGGTTGCGCGCTTCACTCAGGCCATTGAGCGCGAAATTGCGCCGAGCCCAGTTGAGGTAGGTGTTGGACATGTCCACGCTCAGGGTAAAGCGCGCGCCCGCCATGGCGGCGCGCACGCTGGCGGTGGCGGTATAGCAAAAAAGATTGAGGAAACGCTTGTCCTTCGCCATGGCGGCGATCATGTCCCGCACCGGGCGATGATCCAGAAACACACCCGAGTCCAGATACTGCCAGAGATTGACCTGTAACCGGGCGCCGCCCTCCACCAGCGTCAGGAGTTCTCCACGGGGGCGCTCGCTGAGCTTTTCATACTGGCTGCTGCCTTTGTTGCGCCGCCGCTGTTTGTAACTGACCTGTTCCGGCGGAACACCCAATACCACCGGTACCGCTTGTTCTATCTCGGCAAAACGCTGCGCGGCTTTTGCTTCATCAACCGATTTGGGCGCGGCGTATTCCTGCACATGCACCAGCGTGATCTCATCGCGCCCACTGGCGGGCAGGCCGCGATAAATGTCGATGGCGGCAGCGTATTCCGGCATATCGGCATCGTAGAGCCGGTAAGCGTTGATCTGGTTCTTGCGCGCCCACTTGTCCAGTTGCTTGAGATTTTTTTGCAGGCGATTGGCAAGCATCTGCGCGCCGGGTGTCAGTGCATTGGCCTGGTTTTCCGCCATGATGGCCTTTGCCGCTTCGCGCTCGGCCTGGTTGTCGCTGAAACGGCCATCCTCGGCCACACGGCTCTGCACAAAGGCCTGGCTGTCGATGTGGAACAACAACAGCTCGCTCGGCAGGGGACCATTGAACAATTTGTATTTCTTTTCCGCCCGCAGGCCCATCTGCTTACCCAGTTCGGGATTGCCGGTAAAGATACCCGCGTGCCAGCCCTGGAATTCATTGCGCAGGCGTTCGCCCAGGTGCGCGTAGAGCAGCTTGAGGGATTCGATCTCCCCCAGGCGCTCACCGTAGGGCGGATTGCAGATCACCAGCCCCGGCAGCAGGCGCTTGTGCGTGGGTTGCTTGAATTCGGCCAGTTCCTTACGACTCACTTTCAGCCAGTGATCCAGTTCGGCGCTGACGATATTGTCTTCGGCGGCGCGGATGACACGCACATCGGCGTCATAGCCGCGAATCTCGGGCAGGTCCACCCTGGCCAGTCCCAGGCGGCGCCGCTGCAAGGCTTCCTCGCGCAGCGTCAGCCAGATGTCGTTGCGGTGGTTGAGCCAGCGCTCGAAACCGAAGCTGGCGCGCCCCAGGCCGGGCGCGATATCCGCCGCCATGAGCGCCCCTTCGATCAGGAAGGTCCCGGAACCGCACATGGGGTCGATAAGGGCCGCGCCTTCCGCGGCCAGGGCCGGCCAGCCGGCGCGCAGGAGAATGGCCGCCGCCAGGTTTTCCTTGAGGGGCGCACTGCCCTGTTTGAGGCGGTAACCGCGCCGGTGAAGGCTCTCGCCCGACAGGTCGATGCTCAGCGCCAGGTTGTCGCGGCTCAGGCGCGCGTTGATGCGCAGGTCTGGATCGCGCTTGGCTACCGAGGGCCGCGTCCCGCTGAAGGCCCGCAAGCTGTCCACAACGGCATCCTTGACCCGCACGGCACCGAACTGGGTATTGCGGATGGCGTCGTTGGTGCCGACAAAATCCACCAGCAGGCTGCCCGAGGGGCTCAGGTGATCCTGCCAGGGCAAGGCCAGCACGCCTTCATAGAGCGCTTCCTGGCTGGAAACCGGGATGCTGGCCAGCGGCAGCAGCACCTTGTTGGCGAGCCGCGACCAGAGACAGGCCCGGTAAGCCGTCTCCAGATTGGCGTCAAAATAAACACCTGCAACCGTCTCCCGCAGGCCGCTGGTGCCCAGTTCCGTCAACTCGGCGGCCAGGAGGCTTTCGATCCCCTTGGGACAGGTGGCAAAAAATGTGTGTTGGCTGGTTTCAAACGACATGACTACGTCCGCTTCTGCCTCAAACCCGCGCCCCGTCTGTGTCCGGGACTTGTCAAAGAATTTCGGGCCATATAAACGGCGCCGGGTATAAAAATGAATTCGTTCAAAAGCCTGGAGCTTTTTGTTGTACTGGACGGCCCTGACCTGAACTTTGGCGCAGGGACCGATGTCAGTTTCATTACCGCCCGTGTCAATCGGGCAACCAGGCAACCGGCCGGCCGGTTGTCACCCGCCCACCCAAACCCGGTATCGAAGGAGGTTATATCCCCCACTCAGCGCTGGCCAGTAGCCAGCCGTCTCTGCCATCCAATAACTGTAGAATGAGGTGCATTTACTGATGAAACGTCAAAAACGTGACCAAACAGAACGCGCTTTCAACAAAGGATACCAAGCCGGTATCGATGGTCGTTCAAGGAGCCTCTGTCCTCACGAAAACGGCCCGGCACGCCAGCAATGGCTCAACGGATGGCGCGAATCGCGCATCGACCAGTGGAATGGTCTGAACCGCCTGGCCCAGGTTCAAAAACTCAACCAGATCCAACACCTCTCCGCCCACCACTGAGGGCGAGTCCCGACCTTCAGGCACGCCGCGGCCTTCAACAGCAGCAACCATGGCTATGCATACAACAGCTAAGCCCCTCAGCCCGCCACCCGCGGGCTTTTATTTTCCCGCGCCGGTCAATCTTCGCCATCCAGCGCCGCGATGGCGTCCACCGCCTCCCGGACCAGTGCCGGGCCGCGGTAGATAAACCCGGTATATACCTGCACCAGGCTGGCCCCGGCGCGGATCTTGGCCACCGCGCTCTCGCCATCCAGGATACCCCCCACGCCGATGATCGGCAGGCGGCTGCCCAGGTGGCTGTGGAGCGCCTCGATGACGCGGGTGCTTTTATCCCGCACCGGCAGGCCGCTCAAACCACCAGCCTCCTGGCCGTGGGGTGCGTTTTCCACCCCCTCACGCCCCAGGGTGGTATTGGTGGCGATCACGCCGTCCAGGCCCTGCGCCAGGAGTATGTCCGCCACCTGCCGGATAGCGGCGTCATCCATATCGGGGGCGATTTTCACGGCCACCGGGACATACCGCTGGGTCTCCCGCTGCAAGTGCAATTGCTCGGCCTTGATGGACTCCAGCAGGCGGTTCAGGCTGTCGCCATATTGGAGGTCGCGCAGGCCGGGCGTATTGGGCGATGAGATATTCACGGTGACATAGTCCGCCTGGGCGTAGACCTTGCGCAGGCCGATTAAGTAGTCATCCACCGCGTTCTCCACTGGCGTGGTGGCATTCTTACCGATGTTGATGCCCAGGATGCCCTGGTAACGGCGCGCCTTCACCTGCTCGACCAGATGATCGACGCCTTTGTTGTTGAACCCCATGCGATTGATGATGGCTTGCTGCTCCGGCAAGCGGAACAGGCGCGGGCGCGGGTTGCCGGGTTGTGGTTTCGGGGTGACGGTACCTATCTCGACAAAGCCGAAGCCCAGGCGGCCCAGCGCGTTGAAATAATCGCCATTCTTGTCCAACCCCGCCGCCAAACCCACGGGATTGGCGAAACGCAGTCCCATGACTTCCACCGGATTCTGTTGCACGGCGGGGGCAAACAGCCCGAGCAGCTTGAGGCGTTCGCCAGCGCCGAGCATGTCCAGGCTCAGCTCATGGGAGGTTTCCGGGTCGAAGCGGAACAGGATGTTGCGGATGAACGGGTACATAAAGTTTCCGGTGTGGGGTGGTGCCAGGTCGGCGCGTACAGGTGGGGTACTCAAGACGCGCCGTGAACCCGTCCCTGGGGGCTCGGCGCCAGCATCCCTGCTGGCGACGGTCTTGAGTACCCCACCTGTACACACCGACAGCAAGGAATGGCCGGGATTCGGTAGGTGAAAAATGGCGGCAAGGATACTGGATTGGGCTGGGCTAGTCGATTTTTTCGATGTGCTGGAAGCGGTGCTGTTCGTCAAAGTCGATGCGGAAACGGCCGCGGATGCCGGCATGGGAGACAAAACGGCGCAGGATTATCGCCGGGAAGCGCACCCGCTGGCCATCGACACTGTAGGCCAGCACCTCATTCACCCCTTGATAAAGGCGTTGGTATTCGTCTGGCGGAATATGCAGATTGATGACCAGGGACCGCACGGTTACTCATCCAGCCAAACAGGGTCGCAGGTCACGTCGGTTTTCACCGAAGCGGCTGTAGCGCTTGTCGAGGAACGGCTGGCCGCCACGCGGCCAGGAAATGTCGGCGGTGTATTCGGACATCAAGTAGCCCTGGGTTGTTCGTTGAAAAAATATACCAGATTCTCAACGATACTTGCCTTGCCATAATAGGGATTATGTTTCACGTTATCCAGGGAACGTCCGGCACGCTGGGCAATTTCGGCTACGATATCATATTCAAAATCTTCTTCATCAATTTTCAGGTCGGCAAAGATGTCATCCGTCGGCAGTATGGGGAAGGTTTCAGTTTGCATGTGGTTTTGCAGTTGTTCGTAAACCGCGCGGATGACAAAGGTATCTATCTTCCTGTATTCGAAATGCCGGGCAAATTCACAGATGGAATAATTCCGCCGGTTTTCCAAAAGACGGGACAGGTGCTTTTTATTTTTCTTGTGCCTGATGCGATCCACAAGGTAGATCACAGGTATCAACAGCAATAAAAAGGGATATTCCCAAATCAACCAGAGCAGAATGCCCGACAGGATGGCATACAACACCCAATCCCTCACTCGTTGAGGTTTTGCCTGGTACGCAGGCATAAATCTCGATGGTTTTCTCATATCGTCAACTCACACTATTCCAGGGCTTCGCTGCGGTAGGCATGACACAGTGTCAGATCCGATGCCTGCGGCGGCAATTGACGCGCGACATCGCGCAGTGCGGTACGCAAACCTTCCTCGAGTACGGGATGATAAAAAGGCATACGCAGCAACTCGTGGACACTGAGTTGCTGATCCAGTGCCAGGGCCAGCAGATGCGCCATGTGTTCAGCCGCAGGCGCGCAGAGCTCCGCACCCAAGAGGCGGCCATCCCCGCGTCTGGCGTAGAGCCGCAGCAAACCCTGATTGACCTGGGCGGTACGCGCCCTGCCCTGGTTGGCGAAACTTACTTCACCCACGACCGGTTGCTGCGATTCCAGGTCGCGCCACCCTGGACCCACATAGGCAACGCCCGGCTCGCAAAACACGATACCCAGGGGCACGCGCCGGCGATAGCATTGATCCTCGCCGGCCAGCGCATTCATACCGGCAATGTGGCCTTCATCGGCAGCTTCGTGCAGCAGCGGCGCATGGCCGTTGACATCCCCGGCAATGTAAATCGGCACGCCGGGTATCCGCAGCGTCTGTTTATCGAAGGGTGGAAGTCCGTGCTCATCCAGCACAATGCCCAGGTTTTCCAACCCCAGACCCGCCAGGTTGGGACGGCGGCCCATGGCAACCAGAATCTTATCCACACGCGCTGCCGTTTCGCCCTGGGTAACCACCACTTCTTGCGCCCCGGCCGCAACCCTCACATCGCCACCGGTGTGCACGGCAAACTCCTGTTGCAGGCAGTGGCGCAGTACCCTGTTCACCTCGGGATCGCTCAAGCCCGCCAGGTTGTCGCCACGGCTGAACGCGGTGATGGAAATTCCCAGACGCGACAGTGCCTGTGCGCACTCCACGCCGATGGCACCAAGACCAATCACCGCCATGCGCGCGGGCAGATCGTCCTGCTCAAACAGGTTGTCCGTGGTCAACAGGCGATCACCCAATGAACGCCACGGGTCGGGAACCACAGGATGGGAGCCGGTGGCGATGATGATGCGCCGTGCGTGATAGCGCTGGCCATCGACCTCGACGCAATCGGCAGCCAGGATACGCGCCCGGCCCGCCAGATTTTTATCGCCCAGGTCATCGGTGGATTTGAGCACGCCCGCAACAAAGCCATCGCGCAGGTGCCTGACACGTTGCAATACCGCGGGTATATCGACCTGCAAGGCATCGCCATGGCGGATGCCGAACGCATCCAGCTTGTGCCTGTTGTGAAACGCCCTGGCCACCTCGATCAGGGTTTTGGAGGGCATGCAGCCCACCCGTGCGCAGGTGGTGCCGTAGGGCCCATCGTTGATCAGCAGGAAGTTGTCGGTTCGCTTCCTCACTTCACGCAGGGCTGAAAGGCCGGCGGAACCGGCGCCGATGATGATCACATCATAGACAGACATGGGATTGGGGCTCCTTGGTGTTATCCCTGAAGACACTGCTGGACATCACTATCGCTATCCGCACTATCCGCCGCAGCGCACCCGCGTGCCGATATCCAGCGACAGCCGCAATTCCGCCGCGGAAATATCCGGCGGGAAATAACAGCCGGACACATGGGCCTGGCAAAAGCTGGCGCCCTCGAGCTGGGTATTGCGGAAATCCAGGCCGCGCAGGTCGGTCCCGCGAAAATAGGCATCGCGCAGATCCAGCCCCTCCGTGTCCAGACCGCGCAGGTCAAGGCCACGAAAGTCGCCGCCACGCAGCATATCGGGGGTGAGTTCACCGCGCGCCTTGCGCTGATTGAATTCCGCGATGTTTTCATCGCGCAGCAGTTGATACAGCGGATTGTTGTGAATGACTGGTTTGGACATGATGCCTCCCTGATCCAGGATTCCATTACAGTCTAGGACGCCGCACCGGCCGCTGGCCAGTCAATCCGCCGGAAATTCACACAACCCGCCATTTGAATAGCTTCCCTGATCGCGGTTATTCACCAAGCCATTGAAAAATCAGGGAACTGCCTCCATCAATCCGGGTCTACCCAGCGCTCGCGGACGAGCCCATGACAATCACAACCGGTAACACCAGGGGACACTCACCGACCATGCAGACCTACCAAGCACTCCACAGTCTCAACCAATGGCTCAACGATCAGATCATCGGCCAGGAACACCTGGTGCAACGCCTGCTGATTGCCTTGCTGGCTGATGGCCACCTGCTGGTGGAGGGCGCGCCGGGTCTGGCAAAGACCAAGGCGATCAAGACACTGTCCCAGGCCATCGAAGGTGATTTCCACCGGATCCAGTTTACCCCCGACCTTTTACCCTCGGATGTGACCGGCACCGATATCTATCGCCCGGAGCACGGCACCTTCGAATTCCAGGCCGGCCCCATCTTCCACAATCTCGTGCTGGCGGACGAAATCAACCGCGCCCCCGCGAAGGTGCAGTCGGCATTGCTCGAAGCCATGGCGGAACGCCAGGTGAGCGTGGGCAGCCGAACCTATCCCCTGCCTCCCCTGTTCATGGTGATGGCCACCCAGAACCCCATCGAGCAGGAAGGCACCTATCCGCTGCCCGAGGCGCAGCTGGACCGCTTTCTGTTGCATGTGGTGGTGGATTATCCCGGCCTCGACGCCGAGCGGCGCATCCTCAAGCTGGCCCGCGACGAAGCGGCGGCCGTGGTGCCCGCGCTGCCGGAAACCGTCACCCAGGAAACGCTGATGGCCGCCCGCAAGGAAATCCTCGCGCTGCACATGGCGCCCGTGGTGGAGGAATACCTGGTGCAGCTGATCAATGCCACCCGCCGTCCCCGGGACTACAGCGATCAATTGGCCGACCTCATCGAGTACGGTGCGAGTCCCCGGGCCACCATCGCCCTGGATCGCTGCGCCCGCGCCCACGCCTGGCTGGCCGGCAAGGATTTCGTCAGCCCCGACGATGTCCAGGCCGTGGTGCACGATTGCCTGCGCCATCGCCTGATCCTGACCTTCGAGGCCGAGGCGACGGGCATCACCAGCAATCAGGCCATCGACAAACTGCTGGCAGCGGTGCCTGTGGCCTGAGGACACCATGACCCTGCTCGATTCCCTCAACCCCCAAGGCGCCTACTGCGATCTGGACAGCCTGTTGCGGCTGCGTTTCGCCGCCCGCGACCTCAAGCTGTTTGCGCGGCGTCCGGCGCGCAGCCTGCTGACCGGCAGCGAGCGCACCCGCTTTCGCGGTCGGGGCATCGACTTCGAGGAAGTCCGCCTCTACCAGCCCGGCGACGATATCCGCACCATCGACTGGCGGGTGACCGCCCGCACCCAGGTGCCCCATACCAAGCTGTTCCGCGAAGAAAGGGAGCGGCCCGTATTCATGGTGGCGGACCAGCGCTCACCCATGTTTTTTGGCAGCCAGCGTTGCTTCAAATCGGTGATGGCAGTCCATGTCAGCGCCCTGCTGGCCTGGGCCGCGCTGGGCAACAGCGACCGCGTCGGCGGCCTGGTGTTCGGCGACCACGGCCAGCGCGATATCCGCGCCCGGCGCAGCAAGCACGCGGTCCTGGAACTCTTGCACCAGCTGCTGCATTTCAACCGGCAGCTGGCCTCGCCCGTGCCTCCCGCCGATGGATTGAAACTGAGCGGCCTGCTGGCCGATACCCGGCGCATCGCCAAGCCCGGCTGCGCGCTCTTCATCAGCAGCGACTTCCACGATCTCGACGAAGCCTGTGAGCAACAGCTGTTCGAACTGGCCCGCCACACGGACGTCACCCTGATACACCTCTACGATCCATTGGAAAGCCAGTTGCGGGGCAGCGGTGCCCTGACCATCAGCGATGGCCAGCAACGCCGCGAACTACCCGCCGACCAGGCCCGCTTCCAGGCCGCCTGGAAGGCCGACTACCAGCAGCGGCTGGACCGGTTGGTCAATCGTTGCCGGCGCCTGGGACTGCCCCTGTTGTCGTTCGCCACCAATGACGATGTGCAGAGCCTGCTGCGCGAACGCTACGGCACCCACACCCGCCGCCCGGTCGGAGCCTGATCCATGGACCCGCTGGCTCAACTGCATGACATCATCCTGCCTCCGGCACCCGGACTCTGGCCCCTGGCCTGGGGCTGGTGGGTACTGCTGGCACTGGCCGCCACCGTGCTGGCTACGGGCATCTGGCTGTGGCGCCGCCACCGGCAGCGCCACGCCTACCGGCAGGCGGCCCTCGCGGAGCTGGCGCAATTGCGCGAGACACACCGCCAATCACCGGACGCCGCCCGTTATCTCCAATCCCTGGCGGTGCTCCTGCGCCGCGCCGCCATCGCCGCCCAGCCCCGTCACTTCCCACGCGACATCCAGGGTGAAGCCTGGCTCGCCTGGCTGGATGCGCAGTGTCCGGCAGCGGCTCCCGGATTCAGCCAGGGTCCTGGACGCATTCTGCTGACAGGCCCTTATCAGGCCAATCCCCAAACCGATATCGACGCCCTCGACCACCTCTGCCGCCAGTGGCTGCGCACGCACCGCAACCACTGGCAGGCGCAGGCCGCACAGCCGGAGGCCAGCCATGCCTGAGTTTGAATGGCCCTGGCTGCTGTGGCTGGCGCCCCTGCCGCTGTTGATGCGCCTGCTGCCAGCGCAGAAGCGCGAGCAGGCCGCCCTGCGGGTGCCCTTTTTCCATACGGCGGCACAACTCCAGGTACAAGCGGGCGGCGGGCGCATGGCAAGCCGTCCCTTGCGCCAGCTGGTGCTGTGGCTGATCTGGTTCGCCTGCCTGCTGGCCGCCGCCGGTCCGCAACGGCTGGGTGATCCGGTCAGCCTGCCCACCAGCGGCCGCGACCTGATGCTGGCCGTGGACCTGTCGGAGAGCATGCGCCAGCGGGACATGATTTTTCAGAACCAGCGCATCGACCGCCTCACCGGGGTCAAGCTGGTGGTCAGCGATTTTGTGGAACACCGGCTCAACGACCGCCTCGGCCTGATTCTGTTTGGCGAGCGCGCCTATGTGCAGGCACCCCTGACCCACGACCGCAAGACACTGGGCATCCTCTTGCAGGAAGCCTCCATCGGCATGGCCGGCCCCACCACCGCCATTGGCGACGCCATTGGCCTCGGCGTCAAACGCCTGCGCGAGCAGGATGACAACAACCGCGTCATGGTGGTGCTGACGGATGGCAGCAACACCGCCGGTGAACTCTCCCCCGTCGCCGCTGCCGATCTCGCCGCCCAGTTCGGTGTGCGCATCTACACCATCGGCTTTGGTTCCCAGGATGGCGAAATCGACCTGCGCACCCTGGAAGAGATCGCCACCCGCACCGGCGGTGTGGCCTTCCGCGCGCGCAACCTGCAACAACTCGCGGAAATCCACCAGGAACTCAACCGCCTGGAACCCGTTGAACAGGAAGCGGAAACCTTCCGTCCGGTGCTCTCGCTGTTCTACTGGCCGCTGGGTGTGGCCTTTGCGCTCAGTTTGCTGCTGGCACTGGGGTCCGTCGCCGGACGCTGGAGCAGCGCGGAGGCATCACCATGAACACGGCGCTGATGCTCGAACATTTTCATTTCCTGCGCCCGCTCTGGCTGCTGGTGCTGCTGCCCGCCCTGTTGCTGGGACTCTGGCTATGGAGGCACAGGCGCCAGGCGCGGGGTTGGGAAAAACTGATCGATCCTCAACTGTTGCCCCACCTGCTGGATGGCAAAAGCCTCAAACCCGCCACCTGGCGCATTGGTGTGCTGATGGCCGCCTGGGTGCTCACCTGCCTCGCCCTGGCCGGCCCAGCCTGGGAGAAACGGCCGCTGCCGGTACAGAAGAACCTCAGTGCGCTGGTGGTGCTTTTCGACCTGTCACCCTCCATGACGAGCGAGGACATCAAACCCTCCCGCCTGGTGCGCGCACGGCTCAAACTGATCGACATACTGCGCGAGCGCGGGGATGGCCTGGCCGCCCTGCTGGTGTATTCCGGCGAGGCCCATGCGGTGGTTCCCCTGACCGATGATGTCGGCACACTGATCAGCCTGGTTCCCAGCCTTCACCCGAACCTGATGCCCCGCCAGGGCAGCAATACCGAGGCCGCCGTCGAGCGGGCACTGTCGCTGCTGCGCGATGCGGGCGCCAGCGAGGGTGACCTGCTGCTGATCACCGATGGCGTGGCCGATGCCGCAGTACCCGCCATCCGGCGGTTGTTGCAGAACACGCGCTACCGGCTTTCGGTCATGGGCGTTGGCGGCGACACACCCGCGCCGATTCCCGGTGCCCAGGGCAACTTCCTGCGCGATGGCGACAACAACATCGTGACGACGCGACTGGACGAGGCCCCGCTGCGCCAGCTTGCCGCGGACAACAACGGCCGCTATGCGCGCCTCGCCAGCGACAACAGCGATGTGCGCTGGCTGATTTCACAGACGCCCCTGGGTGATGAGTTGCAACAACTCGAACGGGAATTCGATAACTGGCACGACCGGGGATACTGGCTGGTCCTGCTGCTCCTGCCCATTGTGCTCTACAGTTTCCGCCGTGGTGTGGTGCTGGTGGTATTCCTGGTGCCCGCCTTGTCGTACACGCCGCAAAGCCAGGCAATGTCCTGGCGCGATCTGTGGGCCACGCCCGACCAGCAGGGCCAGCGCGCGCTCGACGCGGGCCAGGCCACCGAGGCTGCTGAGCTTTTCGAGGACCCACTCTGGCAAGCCAGCGCCCGCTACCGCGCCGGCGACTACCAGCGGGCTGCCGAGGCCTTTGCCCAGGTCGATACGGCACAGGCACACTACAATCGCGGCAATGCCCTGGCCAGGGCCGGTGACCTGCAAGCGGCACTCAACGCCTACGACAAGGCGCTGGAACATCAACCCGACTTTCCCGAGGCGCATGACAACCGCGAGCTGGTGAAACGATTGCTGGATCAGCAGCAACAGCAGCAGGATGGCGACTCCCAGGACAATCAAGACAATCAGGACCAAAGTGATTCGGATCAACAGGATTCCGATCAACAACAGTCCAATCAACAGGAATCCAACCAGGATTCGTCCGACCAATCCGATCAGCAGGAATCGGATCAACAACAATCCGACCAACAGCAATCCGACCAGCAACAAGACACGGACGAACAGCAGGACAACCAGCAATCCGGTGAAAACCCGACGCCGGAAGAGCAGCAAGACGAACAGCGCGATGCAGAGGCCCAGTCATCCCCCGACGAACAACAGGCTGATGAAGAACAGGCCGAGCAGGAACACGCTGCGCAACCCGAGGATGACGCAAACAGCGAAGAAGAACGCGAGGCCGCGGCACAACGCCAGCAAAGCGACGAAGAGGCTGGCGATGAAGAACAGCGCCAGGCGCTGGAACAATGGCTGCGGCGCGTGCCCGATGATCCGGGCGGCCTGCTGCGCGAAAAATTCCGCCGCGACTATCAGCAGCAGCGCCAGCGCAACCGCTTCCAGGATCACAACCAGGAACAGCGCTGGTAAAAGAGCACCATGATCAATACGAGAGATGGCGTATGAACAAAACGGTATTTTCAGGATGGCTGGTTTTGCTGCTGGCCTTGTCCAGCAGCCTTGTCATGGCACAGGGCGGCCCTTTCAGCGCGGTCCTGGACCGGGACCATATCGGCCTGGAAGATACCTTCACCCTCACCCTGCGTTACCAGGGGCAAACCAATGAAAGCCCCGACCTGAATCCCTTGCGGCAGGAATTCGACATCATCCATACCCAGCAAGGCAGCCACATGCAGAATATCAATGGCCAGATCAGTTCCTACCAGGAGTGGCGGCTGGTCATGGCCCCGAAAAAAAGCGGCGTCTTCACCCTGCCCGCGCTGAGCCTCGGACAGCACACCACGCAACCCCTGCTGATCACGGTGGACCCGCAAAGGAATGCCGGCCGCTCCGGTTCGGGCAGCGATATTTTCGTTGAACTCGAAACCGACAGGAACACCGCCCATGTGCAGGAACAGATCATCCTCACCCTGCGGCTGATCACGCCTTTTTCACTCGATCAGTTGCAGCTGGATTCACTGGATATCGACAACGCCCTGGTGGTGCCATTGGATGAAAAGCAATACCAGACACAAATCCAGGGAACACCGCACGGTGTGATCGAAACCCGCATCGCCATCTTTCCGCAACGCAGCGGTACCCTCACCATTCCCAGCCTCACCTACCAGGTCTGGGTGGCCAGCGGGCGCCGCAGTCTGCTGAGCCAGTTTTACGGCACGCCGAGCGGCAATATGAGACGCCTGCGCACCGAAGAAAAACACATCACCGTCAAAGGTATTCCCGCCGAGTTCAGCGGCCTGCCATGGCTGCCCGTCAGCGATCTGACACTGGAAGAACACTGGAGCCACAGCCACGATAACCTGACCGCGGGAGAACCCGTCACCCGCAGCATCAAGATCATCGCCCAGGGGCTGACACCCGGCCAGATTCCGCCACTCACCACCACGGCGCTGGATGGACTCACCTTCTACCCGGATCAGGCGCAAACCGATGAACAGAAATCTGCGCAGGGCGTGATCGGCACACGTATCGAAACCCAGGCCATAGTGCCCACCCAGGGCGGCCGCTACACCCTGCCGGCCATACAACTCAAATGGTGGGATACGGTCAATCAACAAGTGCGCACCGCCGAGCTGCCCGCGCGCGAACTGCGTGTCGCCGACAATCCCATGGCCATCAGCACACCGCAACTGCCCACCACAGGTGTCCTCAACCAGCCGGCCGGTGATGCCGGCAGTACGCAGATCATCCGCATCGACAACACGCCACGCTGGCTGATCGCTGTCAGTATTGCCACCAGCCTGCTGAGTGTGTTGCTGGCATTCCTCTACTGGCGCAGCCGCAGTGAAATCCGCGCGATCCGCCAGCTGTTCACCGCCGAGCGTGAAGAGGAACAACTCGCCGAAGACAAAGCCTGGCGCCTGCTCAAACGCGCCAGCGCCGACGGCGACCTGCCCGGCCTGCGCAAGGCCGTGCTCACCTGGGCCAGGATTCACTGGCGCGATCAACAACTGCACAGTTTGCAAGCGGTAGCGGCGGCAACCCGCAATCCACAGCTGCGTGAACACCTGCTCAAGCTGGATGCGGCACTTTACGGCAGCCAACCGCCGGGAACCTGGGATTCCGGTGAGCTGTTACAGGCCATCTACGCCTGTAAAAAAGAAAAGCGGGACGCACAAAAAGACGCGCGCGGATTGAGTCCCCTGTATCAGGGCCAATGACGGCACCGCTGTTTGAATAAGAATGCGCTGAAAGGAAACCGCTGATCTGAAACCGGCGGTCAGCGGCGGCGAGGCAACAGCAACCAGACCACACCAAGGGTGACTATCCCCATACCAAACAGGGCGGTAATGGGAATACCAAACAGTGTGGGCCCCACGGTCAGCAAATGCGGCGCAAGCCCCAGGGCAAACGCCGCCGTCACTATGGCAACCGCGACACGCGTCGCCGCCCAACGGATATCCGCGCTGGTTTTCTCCAGGCCCTTGAGTTCGATCTCGGCGGTGATGCGGCCCTGCTTCAAACGTTGCATCAACAGCCGTACCAGCGAGGGCAGATCCATCGCCAGGCCGGCAACATCCAGGGCCAGTGTCCGGCCCTTGCCAAACACCGCACCCGGCGCGTAACGGCGGCGCAATTCCGCATTCATGAGCGGCGCGGCCACCGCCACCACATCAAATTCGGCATCGAGGCTGCGCATCACTCCGTCGGCCGTGATCAGCGCTTTGAAAAGCAACGCCAGATCGGATGGCAATGTCAGGTCGTGTTCCCTCGCCAGGGCCAGCAGATCGGTAATGGCCTCACCCAGCCGCAAGGGCGCCACACCGTGCCGGGAAACAAACACATCACATCCCGTATCGAGATGCGCGAGATCGACATGGCCAGGCATGCCCGACCACTCCAGCAGTATCGCACTCACCCGTTCGCCTTTTGCGTTGATGATGGCGTCCATGAGTATCAGCAATTGCTCGCGGCGGCGGGAACCCAACCGGCCCACCATGCCAAAATCGATAAACGCTACCCGATTATCCGGCAAGGCGCGCAGGTTGCCGGGATGGGGATCGGCATGGAAAAAACCGTCGATCAGCGCCATGCGTAAAAACGCTTCCGCGCCACGGGCGGCCAGCAGGGCACCGTCCAGTCCCGCGGCGTTGATGGCCCGGGTATCACCAGGCTCGATGCCATCGATAAAATCCTGCACCAGCAGGCTTTCGCGCGTCCATTCATCGTGAATCCGGGGGATGACGATATCCGGCAGATCGGCAAGGTTGTCAGCCAGCATCCGGGCGTTGCGCCCTTCCATGGCCAGATCGAGCTCTTCGCTCATGGCGAGGCCAAGATGATGCAATATCTCACGAGGCCGGTAGCGCGACAGCTGTGGCCACTGCGCTTCCACCAGTCCGGCAATGTGCGACAGCAGGCGCAGATCCGCTTCGATCATGGGACGCAATCCCGCGCGGCGGACTTTGACCACCACCGCCTGCCCATCCTGCAATCGCGCGGCATGCACCTGGGCAATGGAACCCGCCGCCAGCGGCTCGGTATCAAAAGCGGCGAATACCCTGTCCACCGGGCCGCCGAGGTCGTCTTCAACCTGGTCGCGAATGGTTTCCCAGGGCAGCGGCGGCACATGGCTTTGCAGCTTCTCAAATTCCGTAATCCACTCGGGTTCGAGCAGGTCGGCGCGGGTGGAGAGTATCTGTCCCAGTTTGATGAACGTCGGTCCCAGTTGCTCTATGGCAAGACGCAGGCGCTCAGGCGTTGATTCCAGAATAGCTTCCGCTGTATTGGTACGGCGTTTTGGTATCAGGCCCACCAGACCAAAGCGCGAGAAAAGATCGTCGATGCCGTAATGTGCCAACACTGACAGGATGTCACCGAGGCGTTTACGGTCGCGCGCCGCGACAAGGGTGGTTTCCAACAGTGACATGACGACCTCCTGGTCAACCGACAAGCAAGCGGTAAATGAAATAAAGCAACAACAGCCAGATAAGGATCAGCACACCAAGAATCACCAGGGCCGCGAGCAAGGGCCGCTTGAACCAGCGCGCAATCCAGGCATCCGCACGGCGGCCCGATTCTTCGTGAACACCGGCGGGTAAGCGTTTGGCGATCTGCGATACCGCAAAGGGTACGATGATGAGATCATCGACAATGCCGAAAAACGGAATGGTGAAAGGAATCAGATCAATCGGACTCAACAGATACAGGCCCGCGGCCAGGCTGGCGAATTTCAGGCGGCCGGGTGTACGCGGATCGCGGAAGGCATACCACAATATGACCGCCTCGCGGCGGAAGCTCAGAAAACGGCGCTTGATAAGATTGAATACCGCCATGGTGGTTCATCCTGATTGTCATCATCCAAACGCCAGCCTGCTTGTGGCGCTATGATTAACCCTGGTGTTTATGATGCGGCTCATCCTCCGCATGGTCATCTGCCCGCGACAAAGGCGCGGGCGTCAGGCTGCAACCATCCTCACCTTCATCATTCCAGTCGATGGCGACCGTTGCATGACCGATACCGAAATGGGCATTCAACTCGCGTTCAACCCGCTGCACCACAAGGCGCGCGTCGGCGTTGTCCCTGGGCCTGACATGCAGCGTCGCCAGCGCGCGCCCGGAAGTGATCAGCCAGACATGGACATGGCTGACGGCGGCAACACCCTCGACCTGTGTCAGCAGGCGCTCGGTTATGATATCCGGCCCGGCATTGTCCGGCGCGCCCTCCAGCAGGATATGCAGGGATTTGCTCAACAGTTTCCAGGCGCTGCGCAAAATCAGCAGTGACACAAACACCGACAGGATCGGATCGATCGGCGTCCACCCGGTGAAGTAAATCACCACAGCCGCGGTGATGGCGCCGACAGACCCCAACAAATCGCCCATCACATGCAACGCGGCGCCCTTGATGTTGACATGCTCACTGTCACCGCGTGTCAGGTACCAGAACACGAACACATTGACCAGCAATCCGATCACCGCGACAGCCAGCATGGGCCCCGCCAGGATCTCCTGCGGCTGGCGGAACCGCGACCAGGCCTCGAACACGATCCAGGCCACGATCAAAAACAGGGTTATGGCATTGATAAAACCGGCGATCACCTCGAGACGCAGATAACCAAATGTGCGCCGCAGGTCCGCGGCGCGGCGGCCAAAACGGAAAGCGGCGTAGGCCAGCGCCAGGGCTACCGCGTCTGTCAGCATATGGCCGGCATCGGCGATCAACGCCAGTGAACCCGATACAAACCCGCCAACGGCCTCCACAATCATGAACGAAAAGGTAATAACAAACGCCACCAGCACCTTGCGCTCGTTATCGCCGGTCACAGCGGGTGCATGGGAGTGATCATGATGCCCATGACCGTGCTCGTGGCTATGTGACATGCAAACCTCATAAAACGATGGATACCGGTATATACATAGGCGTTGTAACCGTTAATATCAACAAGCGCGGCGAGTTTTCCATTCACAACGGCCCTGCCCCCATCCATCCAGCGAGAGGTTTTCCATGGCGACGCATCACGATCACCATCCATCCCACCATGGCGATGACGATCACAAGGGACACGGGGACTGCTGTTCACCCAAGGCCGAGGGGGATGCCCACCACGCACCCCGGGAGGGAAAAGACCCTGTCTGCGGTATGCAGGTCGACCCCGCCGCCGCCAAACACCACACCAGCCACCAGGGCACCACCTGGTATTTTTGTTCGGCGGGCTGCAAGGCGAAATTCGAGGCCGATCCCGCAGCCTACCTGACGCCCGCAGCATCGTCCGGCCACGCGCATCACCATGGCGGACACCACAGCAAAGCGGCCCCGCAACCGGCTGACAGTGTGCCTGCGGGTACACTCTGGACCTGCCCCATGCACCCCGAGGTGCGCCGCGACGCGCCCGGTAGTTGCCCGCTGTGCGGCATGGCACTGGAGCCGCTGATCGCCACCGCCGACACCGGACCCAGCCCCGAGCTCACCGATATGTCGCGCCGTTTCTGGATCGGCCTGGTACTGGCGCTGCCGGTCTTTGTACTGGAAATGGGATCACACCTGATCCCCGCCCTGCACCATCTGGTGCCCAATGCCATCTCCATCTGGGTGCAGTTCCTGCTCGCCACGCCGGTCGTTCTCTGGGCTGGCTGGCCCTTCTTCGTGCGCGCCAGGGATTCACTGGTCAACCGCAGCCTCAATATGTTCACGCTGATTGCCATGGGCACGGGTGTCGCCTGGGGTTATAGCGTGGTGGCCGCCTTTGCGCCGGGCATCTTCCCCGCGGCCTTCCGCGCTGCCGATGGTACTGTGGCCGTCTATTTTGAAGCCGCGGCGGTGATCACCGTGCTGGTGCTGCTGGGCCAGGTACTGGAATTGCGGGCGCGTGAACGCACCTCGGGCGCTATCAAAGCGCTGCTCAACCTCGCGCCCAAAACGGCACGCCGTATAAGCCCACAGGATGTTGAAGAGGATATTCCCGTGGAGGAAGTCCAGATCGGCGATCGCCTGCGGGTACGCCCCGGCGAAACCGTACCCGTGGACGGCCAGGTCGAAGACGGGCGTTCCTCCCTCGATGAATCCATGGTCACGGGTGAATCCATGCCGGTGACACGCACCACCGGCGATGCCGTGATCGGCGGTACGCTCAACCAGACCGGCGCATTGATCATCCGTGCGGAAAAAATCGGCCGTGACACCATGCTCGCCCGTATCGTGCAGATGGTCGCCGACGCCCAGCGCTCGCGCGCGCCGATCCAGCGCATGGCCGATCAGGTATCCGGCTGGTTTGTGCCCGCTGTTATCCTCGTCGCCCTGCTGGCATTTACAGGTTGGGCTATCTGGGGGCCAGAACCCCGCTTCGCCTACGGCCTGGTTGCCGCCGTATCCGTGCTGATCATCGCCTGCCCCTGCGCCCTGGGACTGGCCACACCCATGTCCATCATGGTCGGTGTCGGCAAGGGCGCGGGCCTCGGCGTACTGATCAAAAATGCCGAAGCACTGGAGCACATGGAAAAAGTCGACACACTGGTGGTCGACAAAACCGGCACACTCACCGAAGGCAAACCCGCCGTTACCCGGATCATTGCCACCGAAGGTTTTGCGGAAGATACATTGCTGCGGCTGGCCGCCGCCGTGGAAAAAGCCTCGGAGCACCCCTTGGCCCTGGCCATCGTCACAGCCGCTGACAACAAAGGCATTGCCATTCCGGCGGTCAGCGACTTTGATTCACCCACCGGCAAGGGTGCGCTCGGCAAGGTGGAAGGCAACACCATCGTGCTGGGCAATGCCGCCTTTTTGCAGGAAAACGGCGTGGATGCCAGCACTTTATCCACTCAAGCAGACGCTCTGCGCCATGATGGCGCCACGGCTATCTACATCGGCATCAACAGCAAAGCCGCTGGCATCTTCGCCATCGCCGACCCCATTAAAACCAGCACACCGGAAGCCCTCAAGGCCCTGCATGCCGACGGCATCCGCATCGTCATGCTCACCGGCGACAACCGCACCACCGCCGAAGCCGTAGCGCGTCAGCTCGGCATCGATGAGGTTGAAGCCGATGTACTGCCCGATGGCAAAAGCGCGGTCATCGCACGACTCAAAGCCGCAGGCCGCATCGTCGCCATGGCCGGCGATGGCGTCAACGACGCCCCCGCCCTCGCCGCCGCCGATGTCGGCATTGCCATGGGTTCAGGCACCGATGTTGCCATCGAAAGCGCGGGCATCACCCTGCTCAAAGGTGACTTGAATGGCATTGTCAAAGCGCGTCATCTGTCGCAAGCAACCATGCGCAACATTCGCCAGAATCTGGTGTTTGCGTTTATCTATAACGCGGCGGGCGTACCGGTTGCGGCGGGTGTGCTTTATCCGGTGTTTGGGTTGCTGCTGTCACCGATCATTGCGGCAGCGGCTATGGCGTTGTCGTCGGTGAGTGTGATTGGGAATTCGTTGCGGTTGCGGGGGATGAAAGTATGATCATCAGAACAGCAACGAATTTCATGAAAAATTGACAGAAATCCATCTAAAATTCTTACGAATATAATTGAGAAGTAAGTTTACACGATAAAAACGAAAGGTTGGTACAGGCCTCGTAGTCGACGAGCACAATTATCTTTGCTGCAGGACTGCAGCCAATAATCCTGGCTCAACAGTTTACAACCCCAAGGTCGCCTTGTTACTCAAACATATCGCTCGTTCAATGTTATTCGTCCGTAAGCGTTCATTCTAAGGCGTAATTGACTGCGCGGTTAAATGCTGGTGTGCG
>CAYWCW010000006.1:161754-163042 GCA_964456865.1 uncultured Cellvibrionaceae bacterium | reverse complement strand
GAGGAGAGTGCTGTGGCAGAGGAGAGTGCTGTGGCAGAGGAGAGTGCTGTGGCAGAGCTGCAAAAAAATCAGTGGCGATAGCCGCTGTTTGCTGGGCGCGCACCAAGGGGCTCACCCACAATTGTTGCAGCCCTTGCATAGACACTGCGCGCGCAGCAAGCACACTCTGTGTTTGTGCGCGCCCAAGGTCGGTTAAGCGGCGCGCCTCATCGCTGGTGCGTGGCGGTTCTGCCTGGCCGTGACGCAATAAATACAAGCGCATTACTTATCGGCGCCATCGTCTGCTTTAGCGGCAAGCTGTGATACCGGCTCAATTACCACGTCTGCTGGCGCTTGAGTTTGAGTTTGAGTATTGGCCTGTGGCGCACTGGGCCAATCGGCAAAGGGAAAGGGTTTTTCTTCGCTGCTGTAGCCCAGAAACTTCAACACCTCATAAATATAAGTAGACAGCGAATAACCAAAGCGACGCAGGTGTTCATTGTCTTGCCCGGTGATCAGTGAAAACAAAAACTGCAGCACCACTAATACCCACATAATCAGGCTTGCCAATTGCAAAATAGCGGCGAACAACAACATAAATACCAGGCGCAACCAATGTTTGCTGGAGGTGAGATTAGACTTCAACTGTTCATTATTCATGGTGCTTTTCTCCACAAGTTATCATTTATAAAACGCCATTTATCTATAAAAACCCATCGCTAAACGCGGCTTTTCATAAACTCCACATCGTGGTTTTGCTCGCCCATCATCAGGCGATCCGCCACATCAGCAATGGCTTTACCTTCAAACAACACCGCGTACAAACCAGACGCCAAGGGCATATACACACCCAACTCATCGGCCTTGCGCTTAACCTGGCGCAGGGTGTTCACACCCTCGGCAACCTGCCCTAAATTATTCACAATATCATCCAATTTGCCGCCCTTGCCCAAGGCATAGCCCACGCGATAATTGCGGCTTAAATCGGAGGTGCAGGTGAGAATTAAATCGCCCACACCCGCAAGGCCGAGAAAGGTCATGGGGTTGGCGCCCATCAGCTGCGCAAAGCGCCCCATTTCCGCCAGGCTGCGAGTGAGCAACATGGCCTGGGTGTTTTGCCCAGCCCCCAGCGCCGCAGCCATACCGCAAATAATGGCATAGATATTTTTTAGCGCGCCACCCAATTCAACCCCGTAGCGGTCATGGTTAGCGTAGACGCGGAAGCTGCGCGAACACAAGGTTTTCTGCACACAGCTAATCAAGGCGTCGCTTTCGCTGGCGATGACCGAACCGGTTTGCTGCTGCTGCA
>CAYWCW010000006.1:0-161744 GCA_964456865.1 uncultured Cellvibrionaceae bacterium | reverse complement strand
ACAATTTCCTTGGCAAAATTAGGGCCGCTGAGCACGCCGATAGCATGGCCAGGCAATTCCTCCTCCAAAATTTGGCTCATCAAGGTGAAGCCTTCAGGCTCTATTCCCTTGGCGGTGCTGATCACCATTGCATCGGGGCGCAAAAACACCTTAGCCTCGCGAATAATTGCCCGAAAGGAATGGCTGGGAATGCTGACAAAAATCAGCTGCGCCTGGCTCACCGCCTCGGCCAGGTTAGCGGTCGCCTGCAGATGGTCACTCAGGGCATAACCTGGCAGGTAGCGGCTGTTCTCACGGCGGCTCTGGATATCGGCTACCTGCTCGGTAGAGCGCATCCACAAAAATACCTGTTGCTGGTTACAGGCAATAATGTTGGCAATTGCCGTACCAAAACTACCGCCGCCTAAGACAGCGACTGTCAGTGGTGTCGTCATAATACTTGTCTGCTCCGATTGCTTGGGTAGCTCAGCTTATATTCTGGCGCCAAAGCATTTTGTTACGTTTATAAAACACACAAAAAACTCAATTTGTAACCTTTTTGCACAAAAAAATTCACACGAAAATTGTCCACATTTTCTGTGGATAACTTAGTGGATAGTTTCCGGGAAAGGCCTTCCAGGCCCGATAAAATCTACCCCCCCAACACTTTGATCATTTTTTGATCAAAGATAAATTATCCTTATTAATCAATAAGTTATTGTTTTTTTGTCGAGCAAAAACGCAGTTTTTCAGCAATTTGTTCGGCATTCGCTCAGCTTGCACAAAAACGGCTCGCCTGTGTGCATAAAGAGTTAGTGGTCATTAACCTTAAAGCCCGTATGCCATACAAACTTCATAATAAAACCACTTCCCCTAAACAGGCCGAATATACGCGGTGCATCAATTTGTCACACACACGCAGGCTGCGCTCGTCAAACTGGACAACGATAAAAACAGCCACTACACCGCCGCCATATACGCGGTGTGCGCTGCACTAGGCGCGCTGAAATGCCCCATAGCTGCCGTCGGCATAAAGCAGAGGGTCTACCCTATCGCCATTGACCGCCACATGGCTAATACGTGCAATCACAATATGGTGCGTGCCATAGGTGGTAATTTTGTCGGCCTTGCAAAAAAAGACTGCTTGGGCGTCAGCCAGTACCGGAATGCCGTCGCGCTCTGTCCAGTGGCCCACAGCAAAACGATTGGCACCTGGGTCGCGCCCAGCACACAGGTTTGATACCGCCTGATGCTGAGCGCCGAGTACATTGATCGCAAAATGGCAGCCCACGCTGGCCAGGTGCGCCTGCTTAGAAACCTGCTGGTTAATGCACACCAGCAAGGACGCTGGGGTATCCGAAACAGACGTTACCGATGACACTGTCATAGCAAAGTCTTCGCCATCGCTAAAGCGAGTGGATAGCACACAGACACCCGATGCCAGGCGGCGCATTCCCAGCTTCATGGTTGCACCGGGCAGGCTTTCTGGCGCAGGGTGATGCTCTTGTTGCCCCGAATGGTTTTGCTGCATAACACACCTCGTGAAAAAACGAGTGCGTATTCTGACCAGCAGCCCCGGTGGGCACAAGTGGCAGCTAGGGTGAAAACAGCCAGCGCCAGCGCGCCAGGGGAAATTTGTTTACGATGCGTACAAGCTGCACATTTTTTGGCGCGAATCAGGGGCTTAGGTGAAATAATTTATAGTGCAGTCACTTTTTCCGTTGACTCGCCAATATCCCATCAGTAAGATGCGCACCACTCGAAAGCCACGGCGCTTTTGCCGTCATCGAGTAAAGTTCGGAGTGTAGCGCAGTCCGGTAGCGCGTCTGCTTTGGGAGCAGAATGTCGGGGGTTCGAATCCCTCCACTCCGACCAGCCTTTCCCGAGGCTGCAAGAAATCAGGTTCCAGCATGCGCCCGTAGCTCAGCTGGATAGAGCATCCGCCTTCTAAGCGGATGGTCGCAGGTTCGAGTCCTGCCGGGCGCGCCAGTTGGTTTTTTGTCTGTCTTGCTACGGTGGCTGTAGCTCAGTTGGTAGAGCCCTGGATTGTGATTCCAGTGGTCGTGGGTTCGAGCCCCATCAGCCACCCCACTCTTCCCTTCGCCTCCTTATAATCCTGATCCACGCTTGGCGCCCTTCCCTCTGCTGTGGGACAATGCCGCCTCGGTCAATTACCCCTCAGGATTTTACTTTCCATGTCTGCACTTGTGCTCGACGGCAAAGCCCTTGCCGAAAAAACCGAACAGGAACTTTCCCAACGTGTTGCCGCGCTCAAAGCCCGTAGCGGCGGACAAACGCCCATTCTCGCCACCATCCTGGTGGGTGATGATCCCGCTTCGGCAACCTACGTCAAAATGAAAGGCAACGCCTGCCACCGTATTGGCATGGATTCCCTGAAAGTGGAGCTGCCCGTCACCACCACCACGGAAGAACTGCTCGCCAAAATCGAGGAGCTCAACGATAACCCCAATGTCCACGGCATACTCCTGCAGCACCCGGTTCCAGAACAAATCGATGAGCGCCGCTGCTTTGATGCCATTCGCGCCGAGAAGGATGTGGATGGCGTAACCTGTCTCGGTTTCGGCCGCATGAGCATGGGGGAAGAAGCCTACGGATGCGCCACGCCCAAAGGCATCATGCGCCTTCTCGAAGCCTACGAGATTCCATTGGAAGGCAAACACGCCGTTGTGGTGGGCCGCAGTCCGATCCTCGGCAAACCCATGGCGCTGATGCTGCTCAATGCCAATGCCACTGTCACCATTTGCCATTCACGCACGCGCAACCTGCCCGACCTGATCCGCCAGGCCGATATCCTGGTGGGCGCCGTGGGCAGACCGGAATTCATCAAGGCTGAGTGGATCAAGGACGGTGCTGTGGTAGTGGACGCCGGTTACCATCCCGGCGGTGTCGGCGATATCGAACTGAAACCATTGATAGACCGTGTGTCCGCCTACACGCCGGTTCCCGGTGGTGTTGGTCCCATGACCATCAACACACTGATTTACCAGACTGTGGATTCCGGCGAGAAAAAAATCCGCTGATGCTGAAAAACAGCTGGCTATCTAATCGCCTGGCTGATTGTTGTTTGGCCGGGGGAGTGGCACACCTCCCCGGGTTCCCTGGTTAGCCGCTCATGTCCGACGCTTTACCAATCCTTTATCGCGATGCGCATCTGGTGGCGATCAACAAGCCAAGCGGACTCCTGGTGCATCGCAGTTTTCTGGACCGGCATGAAACACGCTTCGCCTTGCAATTGTTGCGCAACCAGTTGCAGCAGCCCGTGTTTCCCGTCCACCGCCTGGATAAACCCACCTCAGGTGTCCTGCTGTTTGCCCTGTCGTCAGACGTTGCCAGAAAAACCTGTGAGCTTTTTATGCAGCAGCAGGTCACGAAAACCTATCTGGCCCTGGTGCGCGGTCACGCGCCCGAATACTGCCGCATCGACCACCCGCTACGCGAAGAAGACGATAGAAATCCGCAGGCACAGCGCGATAAACCGGCACAACCCGCCATCACCGATATCGAACGGCTCGCCTGCGTGGAACTGCCCGTTGCCGTGGACAGATACCCGCACAGCCGGTATTCGCTGGTGCGCTGCCAGCCATTGACAGGTCGCCGCCACCAGATACGCCGCCACCTCAAACACATCAGCCATCCCATCATCGGTGACGCCAAACACGGTAAGGGACAGCACAACCGGTTTTTCCAGCAGGCCTATGGCGTTCATCGCCTGCTGCTGGCCGCGACAGAGTTCCGCATGCCCCATCCGGTCACCGGGGAACCCCTGCACCTGCAAGCCGCACTGGATGAACCTTTCCGCCGGCTATTGATCGAGTTCGGCTGGTATAATGTCGTTCCCTCCACCTGGCTGACACCCACAGATGACAAGGCTTATGCGGCTGGATAAATTCATTGGCGCCGTGACCGATCTATCACGGCGGCAGATACAGGCGGTCGTCAAGGCCGGTGCCGTACAGGTCAATGGCGAACCTGTCTATTCGGCGGCGCGGCAGGTCGATATCGACGATCAGATCAATGTTGACGGCCAGCTGCTCAGCGCACCTAAACCCCGCTACCTGATGCTGCATAAACCTGCCGGCTACGTGTGTGCCAATTCCGATGGCGACCACCCGACCGTTATCGATCTGCTGGATATTCCACGCGCTCATACGTTGCAGATCGTAGGCAGGCTGGACGTCGATACCACAGGGCTGGTGTTGCTGACAGACGATGGCCAATGGAATCACCGCATGACCTCGCCACGCCGTGATTGCAGCAAGATCTATCACCTGACCACGGCAGACCCCATAGATCCTTCGGCGGTGGATCGTTTTGCCGAGGGGGTATCCTTGCAGGGAGAAAAAAAGCCGACGCTGCCCGCGCACCTGGAAATCCTCGGCCAATGTGAAGCCCGCCTGCACTTGAAGGAAGGTAAATACCACCAGGTCAAGCGCATGTTTGCCACGCTGGGGAATCGCGTAACCTCGCTGCACCGCGAAGCCATCGGGAAAATCCACCTCGACACGCGATTGGCGCCAGGGGAATACCGTGCGCTGACACCCGGGGAAATTTCCCATGACTGACATCGCCAGCCACTGGCTGGCTGACAGAATCCGCCAGGAATCCACAGCGCACAGCCTCTGGTTTTGCGACGAGAACCCGCTGCAGATACTGCGCGACCTGACGTCCCTGCCCCATAAGCCGCTGCTGATTTCCAATCGCTGGGATATTGCCCACACGGCCGGCACGCAAGGCTTTGCAAGCCAGTTCAATGATTTCGATACGCACTCCCTGGCAGACAACAGCCAGGCGCGCATTTTCTATCGCGTGTCCAAGGAAAAGGCCGTGGTGCATCATGTGATCAACCAGGCCTGGCGTTTACTGCAACCGGGTGGCGAGCTGCTGCTTTGCGGTGAAAAAAACCAGGGTATCAAAACCTATATCGAAAAAGCGGCCCGGCTGTTTGCTTGCCAGCCACATATCCAGAAGGATGGCTTGGTCTACCACGCTCGCCTGACCCGCAGCTCACACACCCAATCACCCGCCTGGCTCGATGATCAGGATTATCCCGTGTTGCGTGAAATCACCACTGCGGACGGTTTTACGTTTTTCAGCAAGCCAGGGCTTTTTGGCTGGAACAAAGTGGACCAGGGAAGCGCGCTGCTGGTTGAGCAACTGCCAGGGCTGCTGGAAAAACGCACGCCCGGAACATTGCTGGATCTCGGCTGCGGTTATGGCTACCTCACGCTGGCGACCGCGGACAGGCATTTTTCGCGGCGGGTGGCAACAGACAACAATGCCGCGGCCCTGCTCGCCATGACAGAAAATGCCCGCCACATGAATCTCGACGTCGAAGTGATCGCGGGGGATGCCGCCAGCGGTGTCAATGGCAATGTCGACCTGATTCTGTGCAACCCGCCGTTCCATCAGGGCTTCGATATGGATGGAGAGTTGACCGATAAATTTCTCGCCGCCACCCGCCGGCTGCTCGCGCCGACAGGCCTCGCCGTTTTTGTGGTCAACCAGTTTATTCCCCTGGAACGCAAAGCCAGCCACGGGTTCCACCAGGTCCAAACCGTGATCCAGGCCAGGGGCTTCAAGGTGCTGGCACTCAGCCGAAACTGACGCGCCGGCAGGTGGCGACACCTGTCGCTAAGTGCTTGATTGCGCAGAGATAATACAGGCTGGAGCTTATTTGATCACTTATATCCCGGGAGGGTGACTTTTTTGGAAAAAGGGGTTGACCGGCCGAAGTTCGGACTATAGGATACGCACCACTTCCGCAAGGGAGCCGTAAATCCGCCTTAGCTCAGTCGGTAGAGCAAATGACTGTTAATCATTGGGTCGCTGGTTCGAGTCCAGCAGGCGGAGCCAGATAATTCAAGGGGTTGCGTTGAAATGCGCAGCCCTTTTTTATTGCTTGTCTAATAGCTGTCTAATGAATCGGGATAATTCCCTAAACATTTTGCAGCCTCGCCGCCCCGCTGGCGCCCAGGAATGATTGCCGGTCACCAATCGACAGCCAAGACATCCTCAACGGTGGCAGCCTCCCTGATCGCCACCAACTTGGCCTCCTTGGCCGAGAACACCACCTGGTACACCGCTCCAACCGCCAGCGCGATATCGTATGCCGTCTCAAGCGGCACGGCATGAGGGAGCCCCGAATCGTCATTAAGCTGTACAGTCGTGCCACCGGTCCGCTCAATCATCTGTGCATAGCTACCGATAGCCTGGGCGCTTTCAAAACCACCCCGCCAATTAATACCCATGTGCTCAACCGGCTGCCGCTTCGCATTGTCAAACGCGCGCAGAATGCGATCACTCGCAAACTGCCTGGCCTCTTCCAACGACGGCGCCACAACCTCCCACTGTTCAACCCAGTCACAATTGATCAGTACTGGGGCAGTTCCGCGCACACTGTAGGGCTCCTCGAAACCTGGAGGCTCTGCCGGGATAACGCGGGCAAACCCCCACTCAGCAAGCCACTCATCCGGCCAGTCCCCCATACCAACCGATGCAGGGTACCGACTCTGCATCACATACAGCGCGTCAACAACAGTGTGCGTAGCCAATTCGATGTATAACGTCATAATCAATCACCCCACTTTTCTAAATCTGATCAGCCCGAGTTTACCCATGTACTCGCTTTGAGACGGTTGGCCCACAAGGCCCGATCCCCCCTCACCAATACGGGTGATCAGCGCCTGGCTGGGCTGGCCCCAGAACAACGAGCCCGCAGGGCTGTACGAATAACCGGGAACCGGCGTTGAGCCGGGATTGCCGCCTTTCAGTCCGCCTGTCGCCGTCACGCCCACCCCGGCAGCATTCCTCAACGACACGTTATTACCGTTGACGTGATAATCGGGATTCTCGGATATTGATGCCACGGTATCGGGCGGTAAAAACACAGTGGCAGTGATTCGCTCGCCCAATCCTCCCGCCTCTGCGTTTAGCCCGCCGCCTGGAAACTCATTTGGTCCACCGCCATTGCCGATGATGGTGACGCTATACGCGCCTGCTGCAAACGGGCTGCCACGAGCGTTAAAAATAGTTGCAACCGCCTCCGCACCAATCGCCTGATCAACCATCATTCCAACTGTCATCGCCATCAACACCATGCTCAGTTCCTCCGGGACATTTCGGCATACGCGAGCATCACAGTCTTGTTCAGCGGGTTGACAGTGATCTGTATGCGCTCAAATCGCGAGGCGTTGTTTCCCGGACCAGCATAGAAATAGGTCAGCCCCAGGAACTGGGCAGCCACGTTACCCGCCCAGCGCAGCACCCAACCGGCAGGCACTGTAAATTCAACTGTGCCTCTACCCACGTTGTTGCCCTGCAGGGTCCATCCGCACCAATTCAGGTAACCGATGTATTGCTGGTCGGTGGGCAGATCATCGAGGCCGATGAACTCAAATCTCTGGGTGGAAAAAAAGGTACTGGTTGTAAATGACGATGGAACACTCTCACCGCTGGGCAAGTATGCCGCATTGTTTGTCGCATACCCCTGGAACCAGCGTCCAAGCCGCAGGTCGACCGCAATGTCATGCCTGTACGTGACGCCGGAAATAGTGATTTGTGTAGCCTGGGTTGGCGATGGCAGCGACACAATCTGGAAGTCTCTGCTACCACTGATCTGACTCCAAGCTCCCCAGCTGGTTTGACTGGGAGCCTGGTCATATGTCTTGTAGCGGATCATCTGAGCCGCCAAATCTCTGATGTTCGCAGTGCCCGTATTGGGTGTCGCAATCTGGTACCGGGAATGGTTCCCGTTCACTGTCTCCGGCGAGATAACGTAGTCATCAATCCTGTAATTATTCGCACCCCCCGGCGGGAATGGCGGTTGCGTACCCAGCTGGGTATCGCGAGCACACCACACGGATTCTCCCGGCAAAATATCAGTATCAATGTTAAAACCGGCATTCGAAATCACATCCCTGGAAGGCGGGCGCTGCCTGCCATAGCGTCCGAAGTCGAAGTCATCACTCATCGGGTCACGCTGTACTAAAGCAGCCCCATCAGATCCCAGGATAAAACCTGCTGGCCCAGGCGCCAGGCGCTGGGGAAGCCCACCGGGACCACCAATAATCATATCGCCCGCGGTGGTCATCGGGTTTGCCATTCCGTCGCTGGCACCGATGGCCAACAGGAACTGCTGGGCCGTCAGCTGATCTGTGGATCCATCCGCATTGATGCGAATATATCGGGCACCCTCCGGCGTTGGCAGCGCCAGCAGACCGCTGCCCACGGGGGTTACACCGCTGAACAGGGCTTCTGTGGCATTCTTGGCATCGATCGCATCCTCAGCGGCCAGACCGGCGGCCTGGGCCGCGCCCGATGCGGATGCCGCATCGTCCCCCGCACCGGCTGCCAATTGCTCGACCTCCTGACCGGTGTCATGCATCCACCCGGCCATGGCCTGCATACCCTCATGAAAGGGCGGCAGTTCATTGACCATACGCTGGGCATTGTCCGAAAACTCAATATCGCCCTGGGTATTAAAGTCCGGCACCGGCTCAGTAAAGCCTGGCACCACAGGCGGTGCAGTGATAGTCATATTTCCTCCACAGTCAGTGTGAGGCGTGATGTGTCTCTGCCATCCAGCGACGGATTGGAGTCCATCAGCACCCCGTAGATAATGGTAAAACTCCAGCGGTCGGAGCCTACAAATACAGTCGGGTAGCCGTAGTAGCGTGATAGCGCGACATCAACATAATCCAGATCATCAGACTTGACCTCGACCGTGTACGCCAGCGTCTTGACCGTGCGCCTGGGTACCAGGAACAAACCACCAAAATCGTCACGCTCCTGAATCGAATGATTCCGGCGGCGACCGTTGATGCCAAAAAATGTACAGCCAAAGGTGCGGCTGGTGCCAACCACCACTTTGGCACAGGCCGCAACACCACTGCCGTTTTCAATCGTGATACGCACTACACCATCCGCACTCGACGGCATGCCGGGAAACGTCAATCGGGTCACTCGATGAAACTTCGCCCTGAAATACTCGGCCCAGTTGCTGATGCCTTTTTGAGAGAAGGTGCGCTGTGACCTGCTATACAACAACTCATCATCAGCGCTGAACATTTCAACTGTCACCAGCGTGGCTTCCAGGCCAAACAGGGCAACGGCATTGACTCGCTCACCCGGACGTATATTTACAACGATGGCGTCATCGTGCACGGTCTGGGCACTGCGAAGCGGATCGAACATCCGCCAGCGGTTGATAACCCCCACCAACCCCCATACATCCGGATGTTGCGATGGCTGCTGATTGGTTGACGCTTCCTTGCGAAGCACGTAGACATCAATCCCTTCCCGCACCTGCTGGGCAGGCTCGCCAGGAGCGTTTGTGTAGGTTGTCGCCGATGACCATGCGTCGTAATCATCATCCGGCACGTTGCTGCTTTGCAGCCGCGCACCGGTGATGGGTACAGGCTCAATCACTTTCATGCGGCACCCTCCAGATAGAGCCTCAACCGATTAAACTCATCTACCAGGTCGCCTGTATTGCGCGACACCAGCCCAAGCTGATCCATCAAATTCCCGTTGAGCTGAGCCTCCACCTGCTCCCGCTGTCGCGCTTCCCGCTGCATCGCGTCACGCAACCCCTGCAAGGCTTCCTCGACAGATAGCACGCTCATGTCGATGCCACGCAAGGCCGAGATCTGCGCTTCCATATCGGCCCGCTGGGCTTCCAGGGATTCAACCGCCAACCGGTTCTGCTCATTGATCACGTTGATCTGGGCATCCAGGTCCGTCTGCATCCGTGACAGCATGCGCTGGTGGTTTTCCCGCGAGGTTTTCTCACCCAGTTCTACCGCCGCCAGCAGCTTCTCATCCGTGGTCAGTTGCTTTTCGGTCACACCCGACAGCGCATCAATATTGGCCAGTACCCCGGCGGTGGCGACCGCGTAATCCTCAAATGACGAGTAATAGCGACCCCCGCCCGACAGCGCCGCTGTCAGCGATTCAATGAGTTCCGCCGTGGGTAATGCACCGCCCGCCTGCACACCGCTGGTAATGCCGCCCAGCGCCAGCAGCGCCTGGTTGTACCCCATTTGCTGGCTTACGGTGCTGATCGGCGCCAATGCATCCGCTGCCCTGGCCAGCGAGTCGCTGAGGCCGGTCAGTGTCGCAATGCTCGACGATAACGCCGAAGCCCGGCGCTCGTAGTGCGAGAGCTGGGTATCGAGCCACCCGTTGAGTGATGCGATCCTGGCATCATGGTCACTGCGCAGTGTGCTGATACGCACCTGGGCATCCGTGTTCAGCGCCTCAATCTGCCGCGCAACACCGTTTGCAAACTGCGTCAATGCAGCATCGGTCTGGCCCGTCAACAAGCCGAGCATGTCGATATCCGCCGCTGCACGGATCGCAGACAACTGTTGCTCGCTGGCCCCCAGCTCCAGCGCTTGCCTGATGGATTCATCCAGCGAGCGGTTCAGCGACAACAGCGACCGCTCAAACTCACCCAAACCGAAGTCAGCCACCTTGTCGATAAAGGGCTGCATAAAATCAGCCAGCGCTTTACCCGCCTGCTCCGCCTCGGCCAGGGCGGCCGCCTGGGCCGCCGCTGCCGACTCAGCCGCTTTGGCCTGCTCATCCAGCCCGGCAATGTACTGGTAAATCGCCGGGGTCAGGTTCATCAGCGCGGCAAACGATTGCTGGCCCGCCTCAGTCGTCAAGTCCAGGGCATCAATGATTGCTCTGAATTCGGTGGTCGTGGCGGGCAACGCGTCCAGGATGCCTGCCGTGGCATCTGTCAACTGACTTGACAGGTTCGCGAATTTTTCAGTGTCGGTGAAAAACTTGTCGTAGTAAAACGACATCGAACCCGACAACGCCTCAAACCCACCCGCCAGGCCAGCAATATCCTGCACCGCCGTAACCGCCGCAAGGCCGGTAGCACCAAGCTCAAGGCCGACAAACATCAACTGCTGAACAAAGTGTTCAGTCTGCGACCCTAGGCGCACCATGGTTTCAAACGCGCCTTCACCAACCTGCTGGTATTTCGCGAGCACATCCGTACCCGCAAGCAACACCGAGGCCCACCCGTCCAGCGTGGAACTGAAAAACGCCTCAATTTCTGCCGTCAGCGCGTCCCCCTCCAAGTCCTTCAGGGACAGCTTCTGCGGATCGATCAGAAGCCGATCCAGGTACGCATCGAAGTCTATCTCGAACGTTTCTGATGCGAGCCTGAGCACGTCAGCCGAATTAACGAAAACGCCCGTCAGCTGGCTGGCAAACAGCGCATCCAGTTCTTCAAACTGGGTGTTGAGCTTTTTGCCCAGGGAAATACCTAAGACTTTCTTCTCCTTTGTGATGTCAACATAGGACATCGCATCGATCATGCCGCCGCTCAGCAGTATTCTCAATGACTGACCAAAAAACTCGATGCCAGAATCGCTGACGCTGACTTTTTGCTTGAACAACTCCTTGGTTATCTTGTCCCCCAGGCCCGCCATAATTTGCAGGCCTAGCGCTGCTCCCTTTTCACCAATCGAATTGGCGAATTTCAGCAGAGCGTCGCCCGTTGCGCGCACGGGCGAAAAGCTCGCGTGATCTACAAAAGCGGATGTACCGGTACGGACATCGATGCCATTCGCACCCAAACCCGTGCGAGCAAACCCGCTGGCCACACCGGCGATCCCAGCCCGGATATCAACCAGGGCCAGGTACATGCCCTGGTTGGCAGACAGGATATCGTTGGAAGTCTCGCCCAGCTTGCCAATTGCGCCAGCGATGGATTCTGATTTGGCATTGGCCTGGCCAAGCAAGGTGCCGGTGGATTGTGTTCCCTGGCGATAGGCCGCCTCCATCTTCGCGAATTTCTCATCCTGTTTCGCATTCCACGAACTGACGGCAGCGACAACCGCAACACCCGCCAGCGCCATCCAGCCACCAGCAGCCACGCCCAACAGGCCCGAGGTATTATTGCCCCCCTGGCCCCCACCACTAACACCACCGCCACCAGTGAAAGATTCCTGAAAGCTGAAAACTATCGGCTTAACCAATGCCTCGTTGGCCATCTCTGCCAACGTGGTTTTGAACAACTCCAGGATCCCGGAGAATGCGTTATCAGCATCGTTCATGATGCTGGTGAACACACCGGCCCCAGCCTCACCCAGCCGTTCCCACATGCCTGTCTGGATTTGCTCAAAACGCTTGGTCCGCTCGGCGGACCTCTCCAGATCATCAACCATATCCAGCAGATTCAGCCGATACGCGATTTGATGGGGTAGCGCACCCTGCATCGTCATCGTCAGCACAGTCCATGCCTGGGTGCTCATAGACAGCTTCAGGATTTGCTGTTCTAAGGCTCTGGTTTCCTCATCGATGGCTTTACTATTGGTGATGCGGTCGATCTTCTGCTGGGCGGCAATACCCGCATTGATCTGCTCTGTGGTAGCGTTTTTAATTGCCAGTTGATAGGCTACCCACGCACTCTCGGACATAGACAGCTTGAGGGCCTGATCCTCCAGGCTCTTCAATAAATCCTGAACCGCCTTCTGTTCCTTTGTCAGCGCCGCAACTACACCATCCGATACCCCCTTGGTTTTGGCGGCCATACCGTCCAGCACACTGCCGCGCTTGTCGTACTCAGCTCGTAGGTCCTGCCCTTTCTTAATCTGCGCATCCGTAGCGGCAATAGCCTCATCCCGTTCCTGCAGTATCCAATCAATAGAGTCGGACCGCGCCTCATTAATAACAGCAATCCTGCCTGCAACATCCGGCCCGGCATCATCAGAAAACCAGTTTCGTGGATCAAGATAATGCGCAATGGCCGAGCCATAAACACCAGCTTTATCAGCCAGTGCAGCCCATTCCGTGACAACAATTTGGACGTAAGCACGCACATTGGCCGGGAGGTTTACAAAAGCCCCTATCAAAAAATCGCCGATACCTTGCGAATCCCTCTCAAGCTCATAGGAGGTATCTTTAAATAATCCGGCAATAATATTCAGTGTGCTGGCAAAGTCTTCTCTGAACCCGACAAGCTGAATACTCGCCGCTTCAGCCCATGCATCCAGCTGGCCGCTGTGTGTAAGAGCTGTAATCTCCGAGGCCAGCGCAGAGATACTATCGGCAACACCGATGATCTTCCCTGATAAAAATTCACTACCCTTAATAGCCCCATCCATTGAGCCAACCATCTGCATCATGGCGTTGCCAAATACAGTCCCGGCATCCCACATGGTGGCGGGCATTGCCGCCGCCTCACCGCGCAGCCGGATACCTTGCGATGTGAGCGAGTTGAAAATCACATCCCCTGTGATTTTTCCTTCTTTACCCAGTTTGCGCAGCTCAAGGGTGGTCACGCCCATGCCATCGGCCAACGCCTGGGCAACCCTTCCACCGCTTTGAATAACCGTATTCAGGTTGTTACCCTGCAAGCTGCCAATGGCCATCGCCTTTGACAGGGCGCTGATGACACTCTCGGCTTGCTGACCCGTGGTTGCCCCCACAACCAGGGCGTTATTCAGCGCTTCGGTGTAGTCCAGCTGCGCCTTGGTTGAGAAGCCCAGCTCAGTCAATGCCGTGGCATTGCCCAGGTAAATCTCAGCGGTTTGCTTAAGGCCTGAATAGGTGTTGCGCGCGGCGCTGCCTATGCGCTCCATCGCCTCCAGCGCCGCCTCCTGGCTGCCTGTCGCGAGCCGCACACGGCTGTTCAGGTCGGTCCATTCACTGGAGTAGGTCGACAGTGCTGATGCACTGATCGCCACACCCGCAATTGCCAGCGCCGCTTTTGCAGCCTTGCCAATACCCGCGAATGACTTGTTTATCTCGTCTGTATTTTTTTTGGCATTGCGGGAGGCCTTGTCCATCGGGCCGGTAAAACCAGCAATCCGGGCAATCAGGTCGAGTGTTAATCTGCCAAGGCTGCGAGACATGAGTTAACTCCACTTTCGCCTCACGGCGGGAATCAATAAAAAAGCCCGGCAAAGCCGGGCTGTTATTTACCACCCAGCGCCTTCATCACATCATCAAATGACAGACCCGATTCAGCAGTAGGGTTTTGCTGATACCACGGGGGCATAAAGTCCGCCATGGTTTTGCGGGGGCCTTTCGTTGGCAACGCGCTGTAAATCATGAAGGCTATAAGCGCAAAGCCTCTATCGATTCGCAGGCCCATATTGAGAGGGCCGTCGCGCTGTTGCTTCTGCAGCCAGAGTAACAGTTCACTGTGCGCCAATGACTCCCTGGCCTCATCCAGCGTCTTCCCACCGATGCCAAGGCTGACAAGATCCATCAAAAAGGCATCGGTGTCACTCAGTTTGGGTCGCTCACTTCCTCTTTTGAGGCAACACCAACCGCCACCGAGAATTCACCAATCAACTTGGTAACAAAACCCTGCATCTCAGTGTCTTCTGAATCCATCATTGCTGCGACACGTTCGGCTGTCAGCTTCTGCGGAATACCATCAACATGCACATTACGCAGGCGACCCGCTATCCGCGATGCGGTTGCCGCAACCAGATCACGAGATTGCACAGCCGAATTAACTCGCATCTGGGCTGCAAGAGTCATGCTGGACTCGGAAATGAGGCTGGCTTTGAACGTCTTTGCTTTCAGCTCACCTTTTTCAGATTCAGAAAAGCTAAAACTGATGTCACCGGTTGAATCAGGATTGTACGCAGTCATAAATCACCTTGTTTTTAAGTTAAAAAAAGGCGCCGAAGCGCCCAGTCAGAGTGCCATCAATTACCCTTCTGGTTCTTCGTCGTCATCGTCGCGAGCATAGAGAAAGAACCCTGGGTTAGTCACAAACGACACCGGTGCTGTAAAGTCCGCGCCCACTTGCGCCGACAGGTTATTGCCACTCACAAAGCCCCGGCCAGCGCGCCAAGTTCGAGACCCTGGGAGAATAAACTCACCATCAACATCGAGTGTCGGCTCATCTTCGCCATCGGGAAAGCCAACGGCCAACGGATAGTTATCGTTATCCGGGTCTTCGGCGAAGTTAATAAACTCCATGTGGATCGGATCGTCATAATCGAATTGCAAGGTTCCCGACAAGCTACCTTCCTGCATGTCGTCTGGCTTTTTGTTTGGCTTGATATCGTCCAGGCACTCACCCTGCTTAACACCACGTGTACCGCCGGTATAGTCCAGATTTGACATACACTTGAGTCGCGCCACCTTGACGATGCCATCGGCACCCGGAAACGCGACAAAAAAATGCGTGCCCCGCGTTGATTTACCCATAACTTCACTCCTCGCCTCTCGGCGTCTGAAATAAAAAAGGCCGCAAAGGCGGCCAATGACTGCACTCATGTCGCCTCGCGGCGGAATGCTGTTATCGCTTCACATGGAAGTTCACGTCAAAAGACACGCCATACCAACGCGTCACCGGGTCACGGGCAGCCCCTCGCCACGACTCTATATCTGCAACGCCCTCAATCATGTCACGCAATACCCTGGCCGCGTCCAAAACCCCCTGGCGGCTGTCGTGCCACACATCGAACTGGGCGAAGAAACGGTCACTACCCGGCCTGTCCCCCAACGTGTTGGATGGCATGCCCCCGATGCGAAACCAGGTTGCGTAGGGCAGCTGAGGAACCTCATCGCCCTCGCATTCACCCGCATCCCCATGCGGATACACTCGCGGCTCAGCACCAAAGACGGCTATCACCTCAGGACTGGACACGCACAGGTTATAAATCGGCGGCTCCATAATAATCACCCCTTAGGCATGCGGCTAAACCAACGGTCCAGCCAGCGGTTAAGCTGCGATGCAAACTCCCCGATAGTGGGCTCAATGTTTTCTTGCAGGGCCGGACGCATAAACGGATGAGGCGGCGCCTCCTTGACATGATCACCAAAAAACACCCCCCTCACCGCGTCTGCCAGCGGTTTCTTTTTGCCAAACTTGCTTCGCTTGGCAGACACCGGCCCGCGCCCGAACTCAACCAGTCGCCAATACCAGGTATCGCCACCCTTATTCGACTTGTCACCATCCGTTTTATACGCCTTACCCACCCTGCCCTTGCGGACATTTTCGCGAGTTTTGGCGTAGTTCCTCGCACCACCCAAGACGCCCACCCGGAACATCACGTCACCTGTTCGTTTAAAGGTGCCAGGCGAGAATCGCACAACGATGTTGTCGGCGATGCTCTCGGCGGTTTGCGGGTCATCCAGATGCCGGGCATTTTGCCGGGCCGCATCGGCAATCAATTTCGCGCCTTTACGACCCGCAAAGCGGACGCCCTTTTCTCGCACATCATGGGTCAAGGCGTCAAAGCGATGGCCCAGCTCGCGCAGGGCCAGGGGAGAAAACTGGTTTTCCATCATTGCCCATCCGTCAAGCCCGCCGAACACACCAGCCGCCATTCACGCCTGCCGGTTTCGTCGGTCGAGTAACCTGTGATTGCAAAGACCTGTCCATCCCACAGCACCCGCCAACCCGGTCTCAAATCGGGAAACCACGGCATATTAATGCGGGCGGCAACCTCGTTGTGCTTCATGCCCGCCGCCAACTGTTCACGGGATGGGCCGGTGAGCACCTGGGCCGGCACGGCCTCAGCTGGCACGTCATCAATCACCACATAGGCCCAGGTGATCGTATTACCGCCGTTGCTATCACGCCCCCGGATCGGCTGCTGCAGACCAACGGCCTGCCGGTATTTATTACCCAGCATTTAAACCCCCAGCTTGCGGCGGTATGGAAACAGCTTGATTTCGGCAATTTTGCGTAACTGTTCAGCATCTGCCGGGGTTGCACCCCACGACGCCTGCACTAGGAGCAGAACACCCAGTTCAACACTCCCCGGCAAGCTACCATCAACCAGGATGTCATCGAGACTGTCGAGGTCTAAGTACTGGAGCGCTTCATCCTCGGCACCATTCAGTAGCCGCTGGATCAACCCGTCGCGAGTATTACCGATGACGCTGAGGTACTCCTTGGCTACCTGAATAGTGACTACCGACATAGCGCCCCCGTTGGCTTACTTGGCCTGAGCGGCCTTGGTTTGTTTACCCTTTGCGCCTGCACCCGGCTCCTTTTTGCCGGTGGCTTCTGCCGCAGGATCAGCCTTTTTGGCCAAGCCTTTCTCAATCAGCAGTTCGCCGTTCTTGTCGGAAACCTCAAAGGTTTCGCCCTTTTTACGCTTGCCGTGGTGCACGAATGAACGAATCGCAGTCACTTTCATAAAATCACCTGTAAATAAAAACGGGGCCTCAGCCCCGTTGTGTTGTTGAAAAGTCAATCACCAATAGGCAGGGGCGAGTCAATTACCCCTCGCCACTACCTTCACCACCACCAGATTCTGGAGGCTCAACACCTTCAAAATCGCCTTTGACAAATGCCTCAGGGCGGAACACTGTCAAACCAACCCGGTTTTCACACAGGATCGTGACCATGTTCTTGATGAAGTTGTCGCGATCCTCTGTCGATACCGTAATGGTCGCATCCTGACGATCCCAGCCCAGCGCGCCGAGCTTAAAACTACCGGTCAGGTATTCACCCAGGTCCATCGAGGCACTTTCCACAACCGGGCGGCCCCACAGAGTGGGTGCGGTAATACCGAAAGGATTTGCATGCAAATAGCGATTATTCTTGTCCTTGGACAGCTCAATCGTTACCCAGTCAATCGGGTTGAGCACAAGACCGTCAGCAAAGTACTCAGCAAGCTGCACCTGCAACATAGCAATACGCAGGCGGTCCACGTAGGTCTCGCTTTGCACCACAACGCCAGGGTTAGCATAAGCGCTGGCCTGAGTTACCAAACCGGAAATATTCAGGCCAACACCACTGCCCTTGAGCAGCTGTCCTTCTTCTTTCAGCTTGAGGCCATAAAGCGAGCGATTATTGATATAGGCGGCCAACATCTTGGCGTCATCAAGTACCTGTTTTGATGCGTGGACCCAGTGCGCAATGGTGGCGATCTTCTCGCTGTCAAGCTCAAATTCAATATCCGATTCCGGCTTGCCGGTCTCAGGATTTTCGCCCACAACGTCAGCATTGTTCGTAAAGCCGGTTTCACGCACAAATTCAATGGAGTTTGACTCTGTACGACCCCAGGCCAGCAAATCACGAACAGTCAAGCGGATTTCCTGTGGAGCAATGATCTGCGCATAACGATCCGGCACAATCAGGGTGCCCGCAGACTCCAGATCGCTGGTAATGGCTCCCAGCGGGACACTGAACTTGCCCTTCGCTGAGGACCCACCGAACGCCTGATATGCCTCAGACGCGGCCACACGATCACCCACTGTCTCGCTTTGACGGCGGTTTGCGGGATTCGTATTCAGGTCAACCAGTTTCTGCTCAACATCCTGCAGGTTTTTGGTCAGTGCTGTTTGTTGCGCCAGCAGTTTGTCGACCTCCGCTTTGGTCTCTTCGCTCATTTTGCGATGAGCCTGGATTTCCTTTTCTGACTTTTCAGCATGCGCCTTAAGCTGATCGCTGACATCTTTGAGGTTTTTGGCTACCTCTTTGTACTCTTTTTCAAGTTCACTCATGAGAAAACACCCTTAAGTTGTTGAGACAGGCTAGCCGCCTCGCCCAGATTGAAGCCGGACGCTTGAGCAGTGCCCGACTGTTGTTTAAAAACCGGATCAAGCAAGGCTCGGGTCTGATCACCCGTTAACCCCGTCTGCGCCAGCAACGCCTGCAAAGTGCGATGAGTAAATGCAGCCGCTGAATCCTCTCCCTTGGCAGGCTCACCCATCAACGAATCAGCAAACTTTTCCTCCACTGCCCGCTTACCGTTGAGCCATGTCTCTTCGTCCATCCAACGCGCCATCTCATCCGCCGGATGGCCTGTGCGGTCGGCATAAATCTCCGCGACCACATCATCAAACTGATCCAGGTAATCCGCGGTACTTCGCATGTAGTGCTGATCACCACAGGCACAGACCCAACAGTTATGGATCATGTAAAAAGCCGATTTGGGTATTTGGATTTCATCGCCAGCCATGGCGATGACAGAGGCCGCGCTCGCCGCCAGCCCCATAATTTTCACTGTCACCTTTCCTTTGTGGTCTTTGAGCAGGTTGTAAATCGCCAGACCCTCAAACACATCACCACCCGGCGAGTTGATGTACACCGTTACCGGGTTGTCACGCCCGATATAACGCAGGGCCGCATCAATTCGCGCCGCCGATACACCGCCATACCAATCCTCGCCGATCACATCCATGATGCTGATCGTGTTTTCATCGGCGGCACTTTCCGCCTTGACCCCCGGCGACCAGGCTGATAAAGCCTTAGGCAATACTTGAGAGCGCAAGCCGTTGGGACGGCTCGCCAATAGCGCTTGTAGATTCATGGAATTACCCTGTTTGTTGTGCGCTTGCGAGCGCATCCAGTACGGTCGTGGCCGAGTTAACGGTCAGTTTTGCAGCATTGCCACCCTGGGGCGGCATGTTTTCAAGCTCGCGCACTTCGTCACGCGTGAAGATGCCGTGGTCAATCATGATCTTGTAAAACTCGGCCCGCGCCTTGCTGTCAGCCCTCAGCAAGCCCTCAATGGAAAACTCCACAAAGTACCTGCCCTGGTCCTCAGCAGGCAGCAACCGGTTATTGATCGCGTCTTCCAGTTTCTTTATCCAGGGGCGCAGGGTGAACGTCAAGAACGCAATCAACTTCTGCTCCAGCCCTGTCCCCCAGTTGGAGTCCTTCCCGCCGTGGCCAACCATGGACGGGTCAACGCGAAACCAACGGCACACCTCTTCGACACTGAACTGCCTGACTTCCAGGAGCTGCGCATCCTTGGGATTGATGGCCAATACCTCGGCTTTCATCCCGCCCTCCAGCAGTGGCGATTCACCGGCATTGATCGCACCGCGCACATCCTCAAGGCTGTCACGAAAATCTTGCCGCTGTTCTTTTTTCAGCACCTTGTCGAGACTGAAAAAGACTTTCGGCATCAAGCCATCTTTGAAAATGGAATTGGCCGCTGTCGCCGCCGCCAGTGCCGCGCCGAAAATGGCCGCCCCGTATCTGATCGCCGAGACTCCCCAGCGACCATCCAGCGAGAAGCCAGGCGCATGAAAAATATCGTCTATATGAATAACGCGCCGCGATCCGTCATAGTCCCAATATTCAAACTGCTTGCCATCCTTCCCCAAGGCCCGCAGGCGACTACGCTCAAGGTAATAGAGCGCCACCGTACGCTTGCCCAGTTTCCGCTTTTCAACAAAGCCGTTACCCCGCAGCACCATGGATGCCGTCACCGACTCCCACAGAGTCGAGGCGGAACTGTGCACATTGGGCTTATTCCTCAGCATGTTATACATGCTGTGGTTTGTTGCCAGGCGCCTCCCCGTCGATGTTCTTTCGTATATGTGCAATGGCAGCGTTGCTATCGTCTCGGATATCAGGCGTGTACACGCCCAGGCGGCGGACAGGGACAGCACAGTATTGTCTGTGACCACTTGCCCTGCGGTATTCGAGCCATCCGGAACAAGATCAGACACACTTTGTGGATTGCCGTAGCCTCCAAACAGCACGCGCCAGGAAGCCCTGACACGCGCTAGCAGGCCGGGTTTTTGTTTAGCCATAGTTTTTCAGACTCTTGATGTATTCATCCCAATCGCCCTCGTCGTCATCTTCCTGGCGGTACGCGGCCATGAACGCCATCAACAGCGCGACAGCGCCATCGATTTTCGCGTCCCTACCCTCCTTCACCGGACGCATCATTTTTCCGTCAGCCGTTGTCTGGGCAACAACGTTACCCATCATCCAGGCCAAACAAGGGTTGCCGTCGTGGTGGATGCGGCCCGCTCGCAGAAGGCGCTCGAATTCGCGCATGGGTGCCGAGAAGTTGGTATAGCTTTGCTGAACCTTAACCGCCTCCACGTCTGTGTGCTTGGCTAAACGGGTCGCGATGTCAACAGCCCCGAACGGGTCAAAGAAAACGCGCTTGACAACAAACCGCTCAAGGTCTGACTTCACATCCTCTTCGACTTGCTCCGGGTCGATGTAGCCCCCCTCGCACTCGATGAGATGCCCACCCTCGATCCATTCGCGATAGTGAGCGTTACTTTCATCATCGGCCTTGGCTTCGGTAACGTAGTACCTGCCAAAGAAGTAATAATGGGCAACGCCGTCAACGTCACGAACGAAGCACTTAACGGACGCTGTCAGGTCGTCCGTGCTGGACAAGTCAAGACCCAGCGGCGCCTCTTCCTGCTCAAAATCATCGACACACAAACTGGCATCCGCTTGCCGTGCCCACTCAAACATATTGAGCCAGGCATCTTTGGCGGTTACCCAGATATTGAAGTGTTTTGTGAGTATCGATGACTTCTTGCGGGGTGATCTGATCGCGTTTTTGATCCGCGCCAACAGATAGTCAACACTGACAGAGATGCCAGCGTTAGGATTAGCCTTGTATATCCCTGCCTCTGTTTGCCACTCATGCTCTGGATCATCCACCGTAAAGATGATGCCGAACAATTCCGGATCGTCATCAACCGCCTCGGACAATACTGCCTCTACCTCCTTTTGCACCGCATAGCACGGGCCGGCAATGTTGTTGCCCGCCGTTGTGATCAACAGCAGCAGCGGCTGCTCACGGGCGCCCATGCCCGTCAGCATGGTGTCATATAGCCCGTCATCCACATGCTCGTGGACTTCATCGAGGATTGCACAAGAGGGAGACGCACCGTCACCGGGCTTTCCGATAACCGGCTCAAAACGCGATCCATCTACCGGGCGGATTCCACCACTGCGGAGCGGCTTTGTTCCCCTAGTGTCAACCTTCAACTTTTTAGCGTGTGGCGTGACTCCATAGGCACGGAGAAAAGCTGGCTTACGCTTCGCCATAGTGACCGCAGGCCTGAACACCTCCCATGCCTGCTTCTCGCTTGTCGCACCACAGTAAATCTCGGCCCCGTATTCGCCGTCCTCAACGAGCATATACAAGCCAATGATAGCCGCAAGGACGCTCTTACCATTTTTCCGTGGCACGCAGATATAGGCGATTCGGTGCTTTCGGTAATAGGTACGCTTGCTGACCCAGCCAAACAGCGACGCCAATACGAACTTTTGCCAGGGCTCCAGTCTGATCAGTGCGTCCCTGCCAGACCTTGCTGCCCATTTGCCTTTTACGTGGTGGAAGGTCTCGCCAAACTTGACAGGCCTGACCGCCAGATGTTCATCAAACACCCAGGGATATGCCGGATCATCCTGTCTCGCCAAACCTGTCAAATGCCGACACACAGCTGCCTTTTCCCATCGGCACGAAGGACGGCGGCCAGAAACAACATCGTCACAGTAACGGGCAACATCCTGCAAATGCTGCCCGTCTACTGTCATAACCCACCGTAATCGTCGTCGTCAAAAAGCCCGCCCTGGCGGTCGTTAAATCTCAGTTCAGTGGCCGGTGACAGTCCCAGTTGAGCAACAAGAGAGTTCCACTTGCGCCAGTCGTCATTCAACTGCGCCACTTCCGGGCGGCTTTTAAACTGACGACCATGCCTGCCTGTCGTAACATATGTCCATTCGATCTTGTCCAGCTCTGCCCTGGTCTGATCCATCCGTGTCTTCACAACGCAGTATTCATGCACAAAATCAACAAAGTGCTTTTTCAAACGCCCAAGCTTATTCAGTTCTGGCGCGATGCGTAGCCACACCCGTTTTTCTGCCGGGGTCATGCCCTTCGGCATAAATTGCTTTGCCTTATCCAGATGATAGGCTTCGTTGTTTTCGACTTTTTCGGCAGCCTGGTCAAAATTAGGATGCCGGACAATCTGGCTTTCAGGATACCGACCTGCCATCAAACTACCCTCCCCGTGGTGAATTTCCTTTCAATTCCCCACGCATAAAATCTTCACTGGGGGGGCGGTGTCCGCTGGCGGACCCCTAAGGTTTCAACCTACCCCTACCCCGTTTGGCCTCGGCCACGGTTTTGACGTCACTGCATTTTTTGCACAGCGTCTGCAGGTTGTGATCAGCATCAGAACCACCCTCAGAAACCGGGATGATGTGATCGCAAATTCCTGCCAGCGAACCGGACAGCGTAACGACAGTGACAATGCCCAATCCCCTGCAGGCTTGGCATAAGTAACCGTCACGCTCGAAGACCTGCTCACGGATACGACGCCAACGCCGACCACCCCGCCCAGAGCCCACGATGACAGGCTTTGTCCAGGCTTCGCGCTCTGGACATGGCCCCGCGTGCGTTGTCTTACAGGCATTACACCAGCGCGTCTGCAGGCCCATCAGTCCATAGTTCCCTTGTCGGATTCGTCATCCGGTTTATCGTCAGCCCTGGTCAGCTCAACATACTCATGCATGATATCGACCAAATCAGCGACGGCTTCGCACATCCTGTCGATCGCCGCCGTTTGCAGCTTGACCACCTCCAGCAGCTCCGCCGCGCCCGAAGCGCCGCAGGAATCGTTGCTTTGCCTCGCTGGCGAGACGCTTGATCTTTTTCCGCCGCTCATCACATCCGCACCCCATGTTGACCTCTCCGACAGCGGCGGTAATGCAACCAACCGCCTACTCTCACACCCCGATACATCGCCTCACGGCGCCACGCCTGTTCACCCAGCACCTGCATTGCCTCCCTGAATATCTGGTCGGCCAGCTTGCGGCTACACCAGCAAGCGCACATCCGGTACAGATAATCATGCAGCACTGCCGCGTTCCGGTGCCGGCCATTGACGGGGATTGCCCACTGAAACAGCCAGGGCACAGACGCCAGGTCAGTGACGAACCCCGCAGGGATCACGATCAAGCGCCCCGCGAGGTCCGACCAGTACTCAACCGGATTGACCAACACCCACTCACCCGCCCGTTCACCAATTTCCAGCGGGCTGGTCCTGACAAACCGGCTCACAGATACCGGGCCGCATCGATCGCCCAGACGACAATGCCGCGCAGATACAACACCGTTTGTCCTGACAGCTCACCCGCCGCAATACGGCGCTCAAGGGCATCCTGCACCAGCAGCAGCACCTCCACCGCCAGCAGCTGGTCCGCTTTACTCAGCGAGTCCCAATCGACCTGATCGGAAAACACCTGCACAACCGTACGCGCATTGGCCCGCGTATCACCGTCGATGAAATACAGGGTGGCCGTCAGCACAGCCAAAACCTCCTGCTGGCGCTTTGCCGCCTCATGCTCGCCACCGCGTTCGACGTAACGAACCACTGCCTGGGTAGCCGCTATGCGCACCAATGCCGGATTGCCATCCAACGAATCCACCAACCCACACCCCGGCGTAGTCAGGCTCAACAAGCCCAAAAGACCAAAGGCCACCACCAGATTCAACACACTCAACGCTGTACGCTTCATAGCTTTCTCCTGTCATCCTGGTCAGAGACCAGAGCAATTTTCTTGGCCGCAATCAGCCGCTCAATAAAAAATATCGTCCTGCCACCCGCATGACCGCCAACACCGGCCATAACGCCAATCATCAGCAAATCAATCTGGTAGTGCAGGCCAATCAGGATGATCAGCAGCCCGACAAAGCCACTGATCATCCACTCACACAGCAGGCCCAACAGGCTGAACTGCGCAGCCCCTTTGCGGATCCTGCCGATGTAATTCACCGTTCCGCCCCACATCGCCAGCAACACAATCAGCACCAGCGCAATCACGTTGCTGGCATTCTTCGGATCACTCCACGGCATGATCTACCTCTACTCGCTCGCACCATCGCAGCGCGTTTGTGATGTATTCGCGTTCAGTACCCTTACCCCTCGCCGTGTTGTAAAACCACTTCCAGTAGGCCGCCCTGCCCTCCAGGCTGGCCGGGATGATTTCGGGCCTTAGCCGGTACTTCATGCGGCAAAAGATCGCTGCCAGCAGCGGGCTGAAATCCAGATGGCGCCACTCAATCAGTTCGATATGCACACCCCAGCGCTGGCGAATCGCTGCCGCATCAGCCGGGCGCATACGCTGCACAACGTCGATAAACCCCACTTCATCGCACTGGAACAAGCCACGCCCGGCACCGGCTGGCGTAGGGTCGCGGTACCGGCCCAGATGAGTCTCTTGCGCTGCCGTCTCCAGCATCAGCTGCACCGCCTTACCGTTTTCGCCATGGCCCAGCACATCACATACGGCGACCACGTATTCAATCGCCTGGTCAGGCGTTACCAATCCGTAAAAGCAGTCCATAACAAAATCCGGGCATAAAAAAACCCCGGCACTGCCGAGGCTCAGAAATAAAAAAGCCCGCAACTATGCGGGCAGTATCGTCAGGAGTTAGACCATGACCTCAGAAAAAAACATCGCCGGGCGAACGGAATTTCTGAGAGTGAAAACATTAACCCACATTTGTCGCGTCATTTCAAATCACTGAAAATCATCAATGGTCAAAAAATAATCAACCCTGTGGATAACTCAATTTAAGGGGATTTTTAAAGCAGTCGCGATTTTTTCGTGCGCCCTGTGCAACCGCCTCTGAATTGTCTTCTCACTGACACCATTCAGCTCCGCCTGCTTACTCAGATTGCCGACCGCATCAAAATAGTGCTGCTTGATACAGCCCCGTAACTCATCAGGTAGCGACATCACGACACGCTCAACATCTACAGCGCTAATCCCGATACCGGCTGACCCCAGCCGATTGCGAGCGCCCATTGATTGCTCTGCCCATAATCCCAACAACACATCAACCGTCTTAATCATCACACACCTCCAGAAGTCAGGACGCCATAGAAACCACAACACCCAGCCGCGCCGCAAGCGCCTCATGGGCTTTATGCAAGCGACGATAGACCGTACTCCTGCACACACCCTGGCGCCTAAGCCTTTCACAATAAACACCGCCGCCTTCCAGGTAATACCCCTTCACGCAGGCCTTCAGCGCATCTGGCAGGGCCGCTACGGCGCGATCAACGTCCAGGGCTAGCTCGCTCAGGGACACGCGCGATTTCTTCGCCACACGCGACTGGACGCCCCTTGCCGTAGGCTCCGCCACAGCAGCAACGCCAGCCTTGGCAACAGCCATGGTGGATATATCAATACCGCCAGCCCCCAGGCGCTCACCGCCGCCCGCTGCCTGCTCAGCCCAGAACACCAGCATTGCATCAACTTGCTTAATCATCGACACCTCGGACATGTGGACCAACACGGACGGCTATTAACGCAAATGGGAACAGTGAACTCAAACCAGAGAAAATGCAGTGAGATTAAAAAACAATCAGGCGTGTGGATAACCGGCGGATGAATAGATTTTTACTAACTGGAAAGCGTTTTTTATTAATTCCCGATCATTCCCGACCCAAATCCCGACCATAGAGCAATAGATAAATTATTGATAAATAACATTTTCCCGACCACCCCGACCATCCCGACCATGTTTTTACGCGCACGGAAAAAAATTAAAAAAACAGCTTTCGCTGCCCATAAAAAAACACGCGCACACATATTTGCGCGCGCGTGTAGAAAAAGTGGTCGGGATGGTCGGGGTGGTCGGGATTTTCTTATTTTTCAGTTAGTTAGGGTGGTGCCGATGGTCGGGATTTGGGTCGGGATTGGTCGGGATTTTGTTATCATTGTCCTTCATCCCCCTCACTGCCACGCAAATAGCGCTCAAATTCAGCCACGCAACCGCCCAACCATTCCTCCTGGTTCTTATCAGCCGGGCAAGTGCCCACCATAAAAAAGGTAGCCTTGTCCTCATGGCCATTCATTCGGAAGTTGACATCCTGCCGCCGCCTCATAAACGTTGCCATATAGCCACTGAATCGGTTCATCCCCATCACATGCTCGTTGCGCGGCTTGGCCCACAACTTATAGACACGATACAAATCCAGCACCCGACAACAGCAATGCGGCAACCCCTTAACCCGGCCACTACTCCAATCGTCATAAAACACCTGCCAACCCGGCAAACCAATCTCAATCAGGCGCCGCTTTGCCTCTGTCATCAACGGCTTTGTATGCTCGTTAAAATCCCCCAGCGGCAAGGTCAGCAGATACCCCAAAAATGCCTCAGCGCCACCGTTTTGCAATTCGGCGGCCACCTCGCCCTGCATCTTGTCCAGCATCTTATGCTCAGGCCAGACAACCATCATCCGACGATCATGCGGCTCCACCGGCACAGGCTCAATCTCATTGGACAAAAACACGCTATTCATCCGATTGGACTCTTCCCAGCTTTGCATGTACTTCTGTGATATGCGGATTTTTGTCCCGGTGATCATCTGCTTAATCGTACCCGTATGGGAATAACGCTGCGCCTTCGACAGCACCTCTTCAAACACGCTGAACAACACCTGGCTGATCCAATCGTTATAGGGGCTTTCCAGCTCAGCCTGCCCCAGCACCCGGTGATACTCACCGTAAATCACCCGCATCAGCCCGTCAAACAAAAACGACTTGCCCGACCCATGCACATTACTATGCACAACCAGGGCCGTGGCCATCTTGGCCCCGACATGTTGCAGCGGGTACGCCAGCCACTTCATAACCCAAAAATACACATCCTGGTCACCATTGCATAACCGGTAAAACGCTGTGCGGATCGCTTTGCACTTTTCTAAATCGTCAACGGGCGTTAATGGCAACCCACGAAACAGGTTGATATGTGTATCTGGAGACACACTTTGCGTGGGGTCAAACACCAGATTCTCTTTGGGCACGTCCCGCCGCTGCGGGTGCTTGATCCATGCGTCGTAACAATCCGCAATCGCACTGCGTAGGTCTGCCAGCGGCACCTGTCGCCGTGATACCGTGTCCCAGGCCGTGGAACTTGGGTACAGATAAATCCACCGCTCCAGCGCCGCCGCCAGCCCCCCGCCCCCCTTGGCCTCAGCTGCCGCCGCCTCGCGCCGCACGGCGGCCAGGTCAACGATACGCTTGTCGTCACTCTCATTCCACGCCTTGTACAACTTGGCACCCAGCATCAACTTAAGGGCGCTTATTTTCAGCACGGCCTTGGCGTCAACGTCCCACACCTTGGCATCGGGCATTGCCAGCGCAAACCGGCGCAATGCGTAGGCCAGGGTCCGCTCATCCGATGATGAGGGTACGGGAGAAGCCGGGGGCATATCCGCCTCATAACTGGACAACGGGATATCGCCATAATCCGGTGGGGCCTCGGATTCGGATGCTGGCTGCGCAACGTCGGGGACATCATTGGCCGCAGGCTCTACATAATTACCCGCCGCCAGGGCCGCCAGCAACTGGGCCTTGACCGCTGACAGCCCAGCCTCGCGGTGCAGATCGTTAAAATCGGTGCAGGACTTGCTATTGTTATCGGCCATTCACAACTCCAGCAAATTGAGGGATAGCAACCACCGCCCCGCAGGCCAGGGCCGCCGCCTGCGCCGCCGCGATACCGGGGTTACCATCGGTTTGCGCATCATCATCCGCCGCAATCAAAAACTGCCGCCCAGGCAACAGGTCACGGAAGCGCTGCACAACCGGGCGCAGGCCGCTGCAATCAAAAGTAATCACCACCGGCCAGCCCGTGGCCTCATGCACACTGGCCGCCGTGGCGTAGCCCTCGGCAAATACCAGCGGATCAGGACTGTCAGCAAGAGGGTCACCCAGCACACTGCAACAACCGCTCTTGCGGCCATGCTTTAAAAACAGCTTTTTGCCACCGGGCATAATCACCTGCAGGTTGACCAGCTGGCCGCGCTCATCAAACACCCCAACCACCAGGGCACCCCTCTTGAGGTAGCGGAAGCTGCCCTTGTAATCCTCGGCAAAAAACGCGGTTATCGCATCGCGCCCGGTAATGACCCGCACCTCCTGCGGTGTATCACCCACAGCAATCACCAGCCCGCGCTCGGCAAACCGCACCGCCCCCCAGGCTTTAACGCCCTTGGCCCGCAGGTACTCGCTACTGCCGCTCTCGCTCAGCAAGGCCCATGCCTGTCGTGACGCCTCGGCAATGGCCCGATGCCAGGCTTGCCGCTCGACCTCTTCTTGCGCCGCTGCCTCTTTTTGGATCCGCCGAGCCTCGGCCCGCTCGGCCTCAAGCCGGGCGCGCTCAGCCCCGGACAACTCGCGCCGTTCCGGCTGCCAGCCGCCCGCCTTGGCCAGGGCAAACAAGGTGCCTATGCCAATGCCCCCGCCGGACTTGATGCTTTTCCAGGTCGCCTCACAGGAGGTCCGGTTGTAACTCTCACCGCCCTGGCTCCAATCGTCGAACACGTCGAAGGCGTCGGGGAACTCTGACTTTATCGCCATACCGACCCGCGCCCACTCATCGCGGGCCATATTCGGGCTGATAAACGCCAGGGCGCTTATCACGTCATCCAGGGAACATAGATCCACAAGTCACCCCTTACAAATCTGTACAAAAACACATATACCGGCGACGCCTGAACCGCCCAGGCGATAATGATTAAATGGCCTCAGGCTTTCGGCTTAATCCAGAGGCACAACCCAGCAGAAGGCTCATGTCGATACCGGTATCCACATATATCTCAGCAACCAGGGATCGGGGCAGACCTCGGGATCGCCAGTTATAAACAGCCATTGGCTCTTTGTAGCCAAAACGGGACTGCACCCCCCGAACGCCACCATAGGCATTGATGACATCCTCAACAATCGGAAACTTGACCATGGGCACCCACATACTCATCGAATGCATAGAATGCCACATTAAAACAATATGTTTATTAAATATCAACACATAGCGTTTATAAAACACTATGTTTTATGTGGGATAATTCGAGGATGAACCTGATAATAGAACTTGAAAAATACCGAGAAAAAGAGGGCCTAAACAAAGCTGATATGGCCCGGCTTTTTGAGGTTGCCGAACAGAATTACAATAATTGGGTCTATCGAAATAGCCTACCCAAAGCGTATTACAGCCAAGCCCTGAGGCTGCTGGAAGCAAATGCCAATGCAGCAGAACTACGACGACCGCCAGAGCTAATCCCTCTTATATCATGGGTGAGCGCAGGAACATGGTGCGACACTCCTGACAACTATGCCCCAGGCGATGCAGAGGATTGGTTACCCTGCCCCTCTAGACACTCAAAAAAAACCTATGCTCTCAGAGTGAAAAACGACTCAATGACAAGCCTGTCGCCAGGCGAGCGTAGCTACCCTCATGGAACCATCATATTTGTAGACCCTGAGCGCGCTCACACAGTGGGAAGTCGCGTTATTGCCCGCCTCCCAGGATCATCCGAGACTACATTCAAGATATATACAGAAGATGCCGGACAGCCGTTATTAATTCCAATTAACCCCAAATACCCTTCGATTCCAGTCCCAGAAGGAACTGTTATTTGTGGTGTTATCATTGGCTCCTACCAGCCAGAATGAGCATAAGATCAAGTTAATCCTCCACGGCACAAGCAATCGAGGAAACCATTAAGCACTGCAAAAACTGCGGCGAATCAGGGCAGGAGCACAACGACGCCTTTACTCATCGTCTTCTGTAGGCAGGTCAAGCATCACGCCGATGTTTGGTTTTCCGCTTTCGCCTCCGATAAGTCGCGCGCAGGTTTGAAATCTAGATACTCGCGGAACCCCCTTCTTTTTCATCTGGCGTACATAATACGCGGCATCATCCCTCGGCAAATGGCCGACTTTCATCCCGTCAATATAAACTGCACAGGCATTTTCATCGTAGGGATTGTCAGGCTCGGTTATGATATAGGCTGTAAGTGGTTTTTCCTCTCCACGCCCGTAGCGTCGCAATACTTTTTTTAAGGCCTTCTGATAGTGTGACTCGCCCACAATGTGGTAATCACATCTGCCGCTTGGCGGAATGCGCCCAGTAAGTGGCACTTTATATGTAGAGAAAAATCGAAAAATTCTGCCCAAAAGTCTTAGTGTTTTCCACACAAGATAGCCAATACCGACTATTACCAAAATTCCAACAATATCCACAATTAAAACCTCTGTGATGAAACCCCAGCCCACGCTATAGCACCGCAGTGTGGCCTCGAATGCTTTATATAGCACGCCGTCCCCCCACCTGCACTATTCCAACGGGAAACTGCCGCGACACCCCCCACTGGAACGGTGGACATAAAAGATACGCCCACACCTCAAACAACACAAAATAAACATTTTGTGTTGACACAAAACAAAACAATATGTTTTTATTGCCCAAAACAACCAGGGCAATCCCATGATCTACATCCACCCCACCGTCTCCAGCAGCCCGGCCCGACTGGCCCAGCTGCAACTGCAAACCGGCCTGCGGGCAGTCCCCGCCGGGCGCCGGGCCATGCTCATCAAGCCCTAACCGACCCCACCCCTCAGGAGAACACCATGACGCACAAGAACCCCGGAAACACCCTCAACCGCCTCGCCAAAGACTGGCGCGAAGCCCACAGCTACACCGGCAAAGGCGGCGTAATTGTCATATATATCAACGAAGTACAGGGCTGGGTCAACGAACTGCGCGATCCGCAAGACTGGCAGCCAGGCTGTATTGCAATCACGGAAGACGGGGCCTGCTATGAGGCAACTGGCGGCAACAGCCATAACGGCGCCGAGCGCTGGGAGCCGTACAACCCGGCATCAGAGTATCTGGCAATCCCATCCGTTGGCAGCCACTGGGAAGGCCAAGGCGGCATCTACGCCGGGATCATCCGCGATCCCGCTACCGGCAACCAGTGGCACCTTATCTTGGCTCAAGACACCGGCATTGAGACCGAGTGGTCAGAGGATTACAACGAAATCGATGGCGAATTTTCCGATAACGATGGACTGCACAACACCCGCCTGATCCTGGCTGCTGATCCCAACAACACCGCCGCCAACTACTGCGCCAACTTGCTGATCGATGGCCACCAGGATTTTTATTGGCTCGCCCCGGCAGAACTCAACCTGGTACGCGCAAACCTGCGCGATCACTGCGAGCCGGTGGCCCACTGGAGCAGCAAACAGTTTTCGTCCGACTCCGCCTGGTATCAGCACTTTGCGTACGGTCACCAGCGCATCAACTGCAAGGACGAAGTGCTCGCGGTGCGAGCAGTCCGCAGATTGCCCATTCAGTAATTCAATCATTCAACCCCATTCCGGCGCGTAGCGCCGGTGGCAAGAAAATTTACCAGGAGAACCATCATGGGAAATCAAGCCGTTATAACAGAACAACAATCCCTGGCCGACCTTCACGGCCTGCCGCGCCCCGTCCCACGAGTGGGTGACTACTGGGAGGGCCAGGGCGGCCATTACGCCGGGATCATGCGTGATGCAAAAACCGGCGAGCAGTGGCACCTGATCCTGGTAGATCACCCCGGTTTTAAAAGCCCATGGGGCAAATACGGAACTCTCATCGAGGGTGAATTCAGCCGTATCGACGGCACCACAAATACAGCCCTCATCCTCCAGCAGGATCCTGAAAACAAGATCGCCAAGGCCATCCGCGAACTCGAAGCGGAAGGGCACACTGACTGCTACTGGCCCGCCGAGTACGAGAACAACCTCATTTGCGCAAACCTTCCCGACCTGGTCGAGCCTATCTGGCACTGGAGTAGCACCCAGTATTCGTCCAGCTACGCCTGGTTTCAGACCTTTGCGGACGGTAGCCAGACCGTCTACGGCAAGTACGAAGTGCTCGCGGTGCGAGCAGTCCGCAGATTACTCATTCGGTAATTCAACCATTTATCCACGATAGCCGCGCGTAGCGCGGCACTTAAAAAATAGACGCCAGGCATGAATACCATCAAAAGAACCAGCAACGGCTACGCGCTAGGGCAACTGGAATGCGTCGGCCTCACACCTCGGGAGAGTCAAGCCCTCCTGCTACGCGCCCACGGCAAGTCATTTACTGACGCCGCGACGATTATGCACTGCTCAGCATCCAGCACTAAGGCCCGCATCAGCAATATCGTTTTCAAGCTGGGGATTAAGAGCGGCAAATCAGCTGAGCTGATAGCCAGAGCCTTTGTACTTGGACACCTGCGCCTGATGACCCTTCTAGTCATGGTCGCCACCGCCCACATGAGTGTCGCGCATCCCGACACGCTCAACGTGATTCGCACCCAGCGTATTGCCCGGCAACAAAACCACCAACGCCAATCACTTCATTTCGCGTGATCAACCATGAAAAATCCAGCAAAAAAAGTTGAAAAAATAATCTCCGCAGCAAACAGCCAGGCACTGGCATGCCGGGAAACAGCCGAAAAACTGGAGATTTCTAACGCCCGCAAGGAGCTGATGAATGCAGCCACAGGGCTGGAGCAAATGGCTGTAACCATGCACATCCTGTTTGCCGAAAAGAACACCGGTGATCAGGCCAATTCGCCCACTAAGGCGCCCCAGTTCCTTGCAGCAGCGGGACAGCATATGCAGCACCGCGCAGCCCTTCGCGACAGCCCACAGGGCGAGCGCTCCATGAGCAAGACGGTTAAATCGTTCAATGCAATATATGACACATCACTGACAGAAGAGCAAGGATGGCGATTTATGGAACTGCTGAAAATCGTAAGGGGCAGCCGAGGGGAGTACCTTGCAGATGACTACGAAGACGGATGCGCATACAGCGCCCTGGCCGGTGAAGCAGCAAGCAGAGAGCGCCGACAAAAAAACCATAGAAACTCTGATTGATATTGTGGCTGAACAAAAAGACGCATTGACGAAAGCCGCAGAAAAGCTGGCGACTCAAGAGCAGCAGATACAGCAGATGCAGGACACGCTCGCAGTGATCGCCGAGCTGATTGACGGAAAAACACCGCCCGCAATCGTTTTCTCAGCACCACAAGAGGACAACAGAACATGACGATTAAAAGCATCAGCCTGAAAGCTGCCGCCAAGAAATTTGGCCTGGGCCACCTGACCCTGTTCAAGCTACTGCGCACCCAGCGGGTCCTACACGATAAGGGGTCACTGAAAAATACACCGCACCCAGCATACGTACAGCAAGGCCTGTTTGAAACGATACAGGTGGACTACACCACCGGCCCGGTACGACACAGATACATCAAGACATTGGTCACCCCGGCAGGCATGAACTTCATTGCCGGTCTGATAACACCGACCATAAAAGAGCAACATCCACCGGCTGATGTTCAGCCAGGCGGCAGCGGCGGCGCTCACACCGCAACCGGCCCGCAGGCAACTGCGGGCCATCCCTTCAACAACAGGAGATAACGACATGCACACCGTTATACCAAAATTAGGCGCAGCATGGCCCGAGCAAGGCGGGGCCTTGTGTGGCTTTATGCGCGGCGAAAATGGCGCGCCAGACTATTACCTGATATCGCCAGATGCTGAAGGCGAGTTGGAATGGGGTGGTTATGGCCACACCATTGATGGCGCCGACAGCGACAATGACGGCCTTAAAAATACCCAAGCGATCATCGCCGCGAATATGGATCATCCCGCTGCAAAATTTGCAGTTGGCGTGTTCGCCGGAGATCACACCGATTGCTATTTGCCCGCACCCAATGAAATGGCAGTTATGCGCGCCACCTGTCCTGAGCTGTTCAAAAAACCATGGTATTGGACTAGCAAACAGTATTCGTCCAGCAACGCCTGGTATCAGGACTTTGCGGACGGTCGCCAGCGCATCGACTGCAAGAACGAAGTGCTCGCGGTGCGAGCAGTCCGCAGATATTACCCATTAAGTGATTCAACCATTTAAAAAACCGGGCGCGAAGCGCCCCGCTTAGGTTTACGGCATGGCGTTACACAAGGAACTTCCGATTTATCAGTCGGCTTACCAGTTGCTGGAACTAACCACAGAAATCACCCGAAACATACCCAGGGACTTCAAGCGGTTAATCGGCGAAAAGGTAAGGGAGGAATGTGTCGAGATAGTAGTGCTGATTTTTAGGGCCAACGTGGCCACCAATAAGATCAGCCACCTGGAAAAATTACTGGAACACCTGCAAGTCATTGAACTGTTGTTGCGGCTTTCTCGGGACAAGCGGTTCATATCAACAGGTCAGTACGCCAGGGTAATCGACATCACCGACAGTATTGGCAAGCAATCCACAGGATGGAAAAAACAGCAAGCACTGTCGCCCGCTGTTGGGCCGTCACGGCAGCTCAACCTGTGCGATTAATATCTGGTCGCGCCGCTGGCCAAAAGCCACCGCCAAGCACAGAAAGGGAACCACCGGCCACCGGCAGGCCCTGTGCAGTTTTCTTGCTGAGCAGTCGGCAAGACGATGTAGATAGCGTGACAAAACGCAGTATTCGTCCAACAACGCCTGGTATCAGAACTTTGCGAACGGTAACCAGAACATCAACAACAAGAACGAAGTGCTCGCGGTGCGAGCAGTCCGCAGATATGAACAATGCAAGGTAATAGGTAATAGCCATGCCGGTTTTTTTACTTGAACAAGTGACACAGGCTTACCTGGACTGCCGCAAATCAAAGCGCAGCAGCCAGAGTGCCCTGGAATTTGAAATAGAACTGGAACGCAACCTGGTCAAGCTACGCGATGAACTGGCCGATGGCAGCTACCGGATAGGTACATCCACCTGTTTTATTATCACGCACCCCAGGCCAAGGGAAGTGTGGGCCGGGCGGTTCCGGGACAGGATTGTCCACCACCTGCTGTATAACTATCTCGCGCCCCGCTTTGAACCCACGTTTTTCGCAGACACCTGCGCCTGCATCCCTGGCCGGGGTACGCTGTACGGCGCTAACCGCCTAGAAGCCAAAATACGATCAGCAACACAAAACTGGTCAACCGCCTGCCATTATCTGAAAATTGATATTCAAAACTTCTTTGTAAAAATCGACAAGGAAATCCTGTTTTCGCTGCTGGAAAAGCGTATATCTGACCCCTGGTGGCTGGCGCTCACCCGTCAGGTACTATTCCACGATCCGCGCCAGGACTTCCGTTATCACGGGTCGCCCGCACTGCAACACAAAGTGCCTGAATACAAGCGCCTGGGCAACCAGCCTGCAAGGCTTGGGCTGCCCATAGGCAACCTCAGCAGCCAATTTTTTGCCAACGTCTACCTGAACCAGCTTGACCAGTTTATCAAGCACGGCCTGAAAGTCCGCCATTACATCCGCTATGTGGATGACATGGTGATCCTGCACCCATGCCCGGCGGAATTAAACCGCCTGCGACGCGAAATTGACAGCTTTCTGGCGGACCATCTTGGCATACAGTTAAATCCCAAAAAAACCATTATCCAGCCAGGGGCCAGGGGCATTGATTTTGTCGGCCAGGTGATCAGGCCCTGGCACAGAGTCATCCGTAAAAAAACCGCAGACCACGCCATGGCCAGGATAAAGACCCTGGCCCCGCAGGCACTCACCAAAACCGCAAACAGCTACTTCGGCCTGTTTCGGCAAGCCACACACTCACACCATCACCGCGCCCTATTGGCCAGATCGCTGTTACGGCGCGGCAAAACCATCAACCAGCACTTAACCAAAACCTACCGATCAGCAGGAGAGCAATAATGGCCAGAAAACTGCACCTCACGCGCTACGATATAGACATGCCTACTCGCGGGCGACTACTGATTGACAAAGTCGCCGGACAAATCGGGGAGAGCATTCAGCTACTCCCACACGCACAACTGGCCTTTAGCATTTTTAGCCAGGCGGTCATCGACTATACCAGCAAAAATTGCTGGTCATGCGACCGCATGACCGCCATCGAGTATCTACGCGGCCCGCTGCCACACATTCAGCTGCTCGACATAGACCCGGATTATATCAAGCGGCTGTACAAGCACTACGCCATGACCGAGTTACTCGACAGCAATGTGGAGGGAATCGCGGCATGACTACCGAAAGACTTCTTGAGAAATCGACAGAACACCTCAACAGGATGACGGACAGCACAATATCGACCATTCGCCGCCAGGTTCCCATCGGCCCCAGCCGAGTCAGCACCTGCGAATGCGGTGAAGACATCTGCCCTGAGCGCACCCAGGCTGGCTATGAAATCTGCATTGAGTGCGCCCAGGAAATTGAGCTTCGCCAGAAGCGGCAGGCCCGCTAGCCATGCAATGGGAGCGCAAAGACAAGCACTACGAGCAAGCCGGTAATTACACCGTTGCCGCTGTTCGCTCGATCGGCCAATGGCGATTTGTTGCATGGCACCTGAGAACACTGTTAGACGTGAAAGACACAGCAGCCGAAGCCAGGGCTGTTTGTGAAGCACATTACGTACCAGAAGACGAGGAAAGCAATGACAATAGCAATTGACTTATTTGCAGGAGCTGGAGGATTCAGCACCGCAGCGAGCATGGCGGGGTGCAATGTTATTTGGGCCGCAAACCACTGGCCTGACGCTGTTACGTGGCATCGCGCAAATCACCCGCATGCGCAGCATGTGTGCCAGGATTTACACAATGCGAATTGGGAAGCCGTACCAGCTCATGACATTCTTCTGGCAAGCCCATGCTGTCAGGGTCACTCGAAAGCCAGGGGCAAGACTAACGGAAACCCGCAACATGATGCCAGCCGGGCTACGGCCTGGGCCGTTGTTTCTGCCGCTGAACACCACCGCCCACCTGTCATCATTGTTGAGAACGTGCCAGAGTTCGTCCACTGGCAGTTATTCCCGGCATGGCAATCGGCGCTCAACGCCCTGGGCTATCAACTCACCCCCGAGGTCATCGACGCCGCAGACCACGGCGCACCACAAAACCGCAAACGCCTTTTCCTGGTCGCCACCAGGAGCAGATCGCCCATAGCCCTGACGCTGCCGCATGAGCCGCCCATCCCCGCAAAATCGTTTATTGATTTCAGCATTGGCCGCTGGTCGCCCGTCGAGAAGCCCAACCGATCCGCAGCCACATTGCAGCGCATCCGCAACGGACGCCAGCGATTCGGCGAGCGTTTCCTTATGCCCTATTACAAGAGCGGGTCAGGGCTCACTGGCCGAAGCCTCCACAGGCCCATAGGCACAATCACAACCCGCGACCGTTGGGCTGTTGTTGACGGAAACCGCATGCGCATGCTGACGCGCCACGAATGCCGCGCCGCCATGACATTCCCTGACAACTACCAGCTGCCTGATAACCACCGCCTGGCCATACACCTGTTGGGCAATGCCGTTTGCCCGATACCCGCCAGCAAAATCATTCGCGGCGTCCTGGCCGCAGCATAGGGCAATCACCATGAACAAAAACCAAGCCATAGAAAAAATCAGAAAATGCCTGTCCCTGGCCGAATCAGCCAATGAGCACGAAGCCGCCGCCGCTATGAGGCAGGCGCGCAAGCTCATGGAAAAATACGGGCTTACCGACGCCGGCTCAGAGTTTTTCCAGCTATCCGACGAAGAAATAAAAAGCGGCTTCAAGCGGATGCCGCTCTGGTACTCGGCGCTGCTTTCGTGCATCGCCCGCGCCTTCGGCTGCTCGGCCTACGAAGGCTACAAAAAAGCCATATTCGTCGGGCCGGCAGCCGGGGCGGAAATCGCGAGCTATGCAATGGACGTGGTATTGCGAACGCTCGCCGACAGAAAAAAAGAATTCCTCAAATCCCAAAACATCAGGCTTGCCTCGCCCGCCAAAAAGCGGGAAATGGGCGCCGCCTTTGCCGAGGGTTTTGTTATAGGCGTCCGGAAGGTTGTTGATGGATTCGCGGAAAAATTAAGCCCGGAGCGACACCAGGCACACGAGGAATATCTGGCAACAAAAACAGAACGGGATATCGGAAAAGGGCGGGAGAGAAAAAGCAAGCTGGAGAAGGGCGGCCTCAATGCCTGGGCCGCACAGCGGGGGCGCCAATACGGCGAACGGGTGACGTTACGCGAAGGCGTGGGCGCAACAAAGCAGACTTTACTGGGGGGCACACAACCATGTTCCTGACACCGCAAGAGCTACAGCAACTCACCGGCTACGCCCCGCACCAGCGCAAGCGAACCTGCCGCTGGCTGGAGCAGCATGGCATTGCCCACACCACTAACCGCCTGGGCGATCCGGTCGTTTTGCGCTCGACCATAGAGCAAAACCAGGAAGCCCAGATAGTGCCGAATTTTGACTGGTTGAAAAAATCCGCATGAGCCCCAAGCGCAACAACCGCAACCTGCCCGCACGCGTAACGCAAAAGCACGGTGCTTTTTATTATCTCAAGCCTGTTATCAAGGACGGAAAATCAACAACGCAGTGGATCAGGCTGGGAAAAACCGAAGCCGAAATGCACCGCGCCCTGGCCGACATGAAAAGCGAAGGCACCGGACAAATGGCCTCGATCATGGAACGCTATCGCCATGACGTATTGACGAAAAAAGCGCAGAAAACACAGGACACCCAGGGCAAGCAGCTCGACCGATTGACGCGCGCCTTCGGCCATATGCAGGCGCGGCACATGCGCCCCCACCACTTTGCGCAATACCACGACCTGGTTGGCGCCACGGCGCCATATCAAGCCAATCGCGAGCTAGCATTGGCTGCGCATGTTATGAAATACGCCGTTCGCTGGGGCTATATCGACATAAACCCCGTGCGCGAAATACAGCGGCACCCGGAACACCCGCGCGACCGTTACATAACCCACGAGGAATTTAAAGCCGTAGCCACTATCGCCCCGCTCTGGATAAAAATCGTCATGGCATTGCTCTATATCACCGGCCAGCGCCGCGTTGACCTGCTCAATTTAAAGCGAGACCAGCTAACCGCCGAGGGCATTTATATCACGCAAAGCAAAACCGGGAAAAAGCTCCTGTTGGAATGGACGCCAGCGCTACGCGAGGCCATCAACAACGCCCTGACACAACTGCCCGCGCCCGGCGTGCATTCCGTTTACGTCATTTGTGACAGTCGCGGCCAGCGCCGCCGCGATGCAGCATTCACCACGGCCTGGACGCGGCTGATGAATAAGTGCATAGCCCTGGGGGTTATCGCCGAAAAATTCCAGGCGCGCGATATTCGAGGAAAGGCGGGCAGTGACAGTGATGGCGACCACCTGGGGCACCAGGACAAGCGGACACTGAACCGCCACTACAAGCGGCTGCCAGAGCGGGTAAAACCGACGCAATAGCCCGGCCAGGGGGCGCCGGTGCGCCTTGAGGCCGGTACGCTAACCCGCACGGTTCCGTCCACCCCATTAGCGTGGGGTGACGGGAATACAACCCTAACTCAAGGTAAACACACAGCAGCCCAGGGCGTCCATCCACACCTAAAGCGCCAAGCCCTTGCTTAGGCGCTTGACACCCTTATCAGGCCGCAGCAGCGGGTATCACCTCGCGCGCAATCTGTTGACCGCTCGCCCGCTCGGCTAGTTTCAAATCATAGGCCGTTTGCAAGTTAAGCCACGACTGCGCATCCCCGCCAAAGTACCGGGCCAGGCGCAGGGCCGTATCCGGCGTAACCGCCCGGCGCTCCCTCACAATGTCATTGATACGCGGCGCTGGCACCCGTAAAGCTTGAGCCAGAGCATTCGCACTCATGCCCAATGGCACCAGGTAGTCTTCACGCAAAATCTCACCCGGATGAATCGGGCGCATACCATTTTTGAGCATCTTGTCACCCCCTTAGTGGTAATCCACAATTTCCACGTCATACACACCGCTATCACTCCACACAAAACAAACCCGCCACTGCTTATTGATGCGGATACTATGCTGCCCCGCACGATCCCCGCTCAGCGGTTCCAGGCGATTGCCCGGCGGGCTTCGCAGAAAGTCCAGCGTCACCGCCGAATCAAGCTGCTGCAGCTTGCGCTCAGCCACAGCACGAATCGCCCGGAATGGCCGTGGATTTTTCCCCTCAAAAAGGGCTTGTGTGTACTTGCAGCGAAATGTCTTAATCATGGGGCTAGAATATAACGTCCTGCGTTAAACGTCAAGCATTAAATTGTGCAAACAGGGAATGAAATACCCACACAAAATTGTCTAATAGCATTTTTTCACCCTAATAAAATCAATAACTTACGAAACTTGCACATTAGACAAAAAAGCTATAACATATTGTTTTTGTTAAATTGTGCTCATGCCTGTTAATCATTGGGTCGCTGGTTCGAGTCCAGCAGGCGGAGCCAGATAAAACGATGGGTTGCACCAAAAAGTGCAGCCCATTTTTTATGGTGCGCCATCCATGGCCGCCACCCTCCGGGCCGTCGCTAACGCGACGTTGAAAATGGCTCAAGGCCATTTTTATGCCTGTTCACCAGCTTTTCAATCATCAATTGCTGTTTCAAGAACAGGCGCCTGATGAACAGGTATCCACATAATAAGGATGCACGCAACCGACTTTCCCCAAGGGTCAATTCTCCACAGGAGTTCGTCCATGTTCAAAGTGAATGAATATTTCAATGGCGCCGTCAAATCCATCGCCTTCCAAACCCAAACCCTGCCGGCGACTGTCGGTGTCATGGCCAAAGGCGATTATGAATTCGGCACCAGCCAGAAGGAATACATGACCGTCACCAGCGGCAGCCTGACCGTGCAGTTGCCCGGCAATGAAAGCTGGCAGACCTTTACCCAGGGTGAAACCTTTACAGTAGAAGCCAATCAACGCTTCAAAGTGAAAGCGGATGTTGAAACCGCTTACCTTTGTCTCTACGAATAACAATTCATCTCCGGCTGGTTGAAAAGGCAGCTCATGTGTACTGCCTTTTCAACGCGGCATAAATTCCGTGTACATTCCTGGGCGGCTTCCGGACATCATTGTTCCCGGCATTCCGAGATATCCGTCTGAGGATCATCCAGAAAGCGTCCCAATGATTGATACATGCAGGATTGATGATTGATAACGGCATGGCCGAGATCATCAAACACTAGCCATTGGCTGCCCGGCCAGTGCTGATGCAAGGCTTCTGCCCATTCCGGCGGCGTAATCGGGTCCAGTGCGCCGGACAACAGCAGCGCAGGCTGTTGTGGCATGGGATCAATCGTCAGTCCCCTGTCGGCCACCGGCAAAAAATGACAGGCCTGATAACGCCAAAAGTCGCGGGTGTATTCAGCAAATACCGGATACAGCGCCAACTCCCGCTGGTAATCGGCCTCCGGCAGCAGCTCGTGATCACGGCAATCGACCGCCATGAATACCAGTCCATTGAACTGCTGGCTCAGGGCATTGTTGATGAAGGATTCAACCAGGGTATTCAGTTGCGCGCGATTGCCACCCATCACCCCGTCCATGGCCGGAACGATATGCACCCAGTCATACCGGCCGTAGCTGGCGGAGAATACCGCCGATAAGAAACGGTGGTCATTCAATTTGAGATTGACAGGCGCCTCGCCATCCCAGCGCGCGACAGTAAAATCCAGCGGGCGGTCACGCAAACGCTCCAGCACCTGTTCAAGATAGGCCAGCAGGTGCTGCCGCCCATCGGGATTGCAATCATGATGTGTCTCGCACCACAGAAAAAAACGGTGCAGCGCCTGATCCAGGACAGCAGGCCAACTGTGGACGCCGCCGTATCCGGGCGGATAAACGGAATCCAGGATCAACGCCCTCACTTGGGTGTTATTACTTGCAGCTGCCATGGCCAGGCGGCTGCCATAGGACACACCCAACAGATTCCACTGCTGGTATTCAGGATTCAACTGGCTGAGCGTTTGCATCAGGCCATGCACATCGTCGGCACTGATCTGCGTACCAAAATGTTCCGGCGAAAAACCGCTGTTGCGCAGCGTTGAAAAACATTGCGCCAACACGTCATACCCCTGGGCCAACTCCTGCTCCAGGGTGAGGTTTTCCCGCAGCGCGCGCAGGCTGTAACGATCGTAACCCGCACAGGCCAGTTGAGGCTTGCTCAAACCCGTGCCACGCGGGTCCATCAACACCAGATCCCGCGCCATGCCGGTGCCGCGCAACCAGCTGCGCCAATAGGCAATACCTTCTTCATCCAGCCCCGCCGCGCTGCCGGGACCGCCCTGGAGATAGATCACCGGGTCAGGACGGCGTTGCGCCGTCGTATCGCGCAGTATCACCACCGGCAAACGGTAATAGCCCGACGACGGGGGCGTGTGCAATTCCAGGCAGGTGATGTCGGCATCTTCAGGTGGCGCAAAGCCACAATCGCGGCTCTCCAGGCGATAGGCATCTCCTGTTGGCGGCGCGTCAGGTATCGGCATCTGAAGCCTGTACCAGACGACACCAGCCAGAAAAATCACCACCAGCAGAACACCCGCGACTCTCAGCACATCAACACTCCGGCCAGGGTAAACTTTCGGGCGACAGATACGCAGCCACAGCCGTGGAAAAATCCAGTGACATGAAAGCGTCACCCTCCTGCGGTAAAACACGATAGCGGTATTGCCGGCCATCGACATGAAAACTGAGCCCATAGGCATGCAGGTAGGTGCGATCCCAACTGATGGCGTGATCGCGGTGATCGTACAAGGCATCACCGAGAATCGGTGCGCCCAGGCTTTTCAGCGCCACCCGGAGTTGATGTGTTTTGCCCGTGTGGGGTTTGAGGATGAACAGCCGCAACCCCTGCCCCATACCGCAACTGAAAAATTGTGTGACCGCGGGATTGATGCAGGATGGCAACAATTTCCAGGCGCCACGGCGTGCCGCCACCATGTCGCCTTTGACCAGTCCCTGTTTTTTACGGGGTTTTCTCGCGCTCAATGCGAGGTAAAATTTCTGTACCTGGCGCTCGGCGAACTGCGTTGACAATTGGTGGTTGACCGATGCTGTTTTGGCCATCAGCAACAGTCCCGAAGTGACTTTATCCAATCGGTGGACCGGATAAAGTTCCGGCAAGCCTTCGCGTGCCTTGAGGGCTTCAAAGACGCCCGGCTGGTCGACCTCACGATGGAAGCCCACACCCGGTTTTTTATAGATCAGGATAAACCCATCCGTCTGATCAACAATGTCATACATCAGTAAACCCCGGAGATAGCTGCCATCCCAACTCATGCCGATACGCATCAGGCAGGCATTCTGCACCAAAACCAATACCGGTGATATCACCGGAAGCTGCCACGACCTAGAACAGTCGCCGGTTCAGCCTATACTAGGTTCCATAACCATCTGCATACGCGCCTTATGACAAGAGATACCCGGACTTACCGCGAACAACATAAATTGCGACTGAGCTACATGCCCTGGCTTTACGCCCGGCTCAAGCCTGAACATCGCCTGTGGGCCGATGCCTGGCAGGTGGACATACAGACACGGCTGCAAGCCATGGAAACCGTCCTGGTGGGCCGTGACTGCTTTATAGCACCCGAAGCGCGGCTGTTCGCCGAGCCCGGCCGCCCGATCATCATTGGTGATGGCTGCTATATAGCCGCCGATGCGGTGCTCCACGGCCCCATCACCCTGGGCAAACGGGTATCCATCAACCACCACGCGACCCTGGATGGCGGGCGCATAGGCATTGTCATCGGTGATGACAGCCGCCTGGCAGCCTACTCTACACTGTATGCCTTCAACCACAGCATGGACCCGGACAGCCCCATCGCCGGCCAGCCGGTTACGTCCAGGGGCATCATACTCGGCAAGGATGTCTGGCTGGGTGCCAGGGCGGGCATCGTGGACGGTGTCAGCCTGGGCGACGGCGTTGTGGTGGGCATGGGCAGTGTGGTAACGCGGGATGTGGAGCCCGGCACAATCGTGGCGGGTAATCCGGCCCGGACAATCGGTCAACGCCAGGACAGATAGCCACGAAACCGCGTCCGGTCACGCGGGGGTGTATCATGAATACTTTTGCCAGCGGGGAATCAGCCCTTATGTTTTCAGATCATGTTGCGCTCACGATCCTCGCCTGGCTGGCATTGGCTTTTGTCAGCCTGATTGTCTTGCTGTTGCTGACGGTGGCGGTGATCTATGTCATCGACATCACCCAGAGCACCCACACGCTCCGGCGCAACTACCCGGTCATCGGGCGATTCCGCTACTGGTTTGAACACCTGGGCGAATTCTTCCGTCAATATTTCTTCGCCATGGACCGGGAAGAACTGCCCTTCAACCGCGCCGAACGGGCCTGGGTCTACCGCGCCGCCAAAAATGTGGATACCTCCATCGGCTTTGGCTCCACCCGCGACCTCAATCCCACCGGCACCATCATGTTCATGAATTCCGCGTTTCCGGTGCTGGAAAAAGACGCCTCACTCCCTTCACCCATCACCATAGGGCCTTTTTGCCGCAAGCCCTACACCACCAGCTCGATCTTCAATATATCGGCCATGAGCTATGGCGCGATTTCGCGCCCGGCGGTACTGGCGCTGTCCCGGGGCGCGGCCCGCGCGGGCTGCTGGTTGAATACCGGTGAAGGCGGATTGTCCCCTTATCACCTTGACGGGGGATGCGATCTGGTGTTCCAGATCGGCACGGCCAAATACGGCGTGCGCGATGTCGAAGGCAACCTGAGTGACAGCCGCCTGCAGGAACTGGCGGCCATGGAACAGGTGCGCATGTTCGAGATCAAGCTGAGCCAGGGGGCCAAGCCCGGCAAGGGTGGCATCCTGCCCGCGGAAAAAGTCTCGGCCGAGATCGCGGCCATTCGCGGCATCATCGAAGGCCACGCGTCCATCAGCCCCAACGGGCACCCGGACATACGCTCGGTGGATGACCTGCTGGACATGATCGGCCACATCCGCGACCTGACCGGCAAGCCCGTGGGCTTCAAGGCCGTCCTGGGCGAAAAACAGTGGCTGATCGACCTGATCAGGGCCATTCGCCAGCGCGGTATCGAACAGGCGCCGGATTTCATCACCCTCGACAGTGCCGACGGCGGCACGGGTGCGGCTCCCCAGCCACTGATGGATTATGTCGGCCTGCCGCTCAAGGAAAGCCTGCCCTGGGTCGCCAACCTGCTGATCGAAACCGGCCTGAAAGAACGTGTCAAACTCATTGCGGCCGGCAAGCTGATCACTCCCTCGCAGGTTGCCTGGGCGCTGGCCAGCGGGGCGGATTTCGTCAACAGCGCGCGCGGGTTCATGTTCGCACTGGGCTGCATCCAGGCCATGCAATGCCATAAAAACACCTGCCCCACCGGGGTGACCACGCACAACCCGAAACTGCAAAAAGGCCTGGACCCGACCGACAAGGCCAACCGCGTGGCTTTTTACCAGCAGAATATGACCTATGGCGTGGGGATAATCGCCCACGCCTGTGGCGTGAGCGAGCCGCGCCAGCTCACACGGGATCACGTCCACATCGTCACCACACAGGGCAACTCGATTCCCCTGAGCGAATTCTATCCACAGCCGGTTGTCATACTCGACGATGACAGAAACCGCAGTCACAACCCCCATACCGAGGTAAACCATGGTTAAAACGCTTGTCGCACTCGCTGCCCTGTTGTTGAGCGCCAGCCTGTCCGCCCAATTGCCGAAGCCCGAGGTACTGGTACTCATCGAGGACCTGACACCGAATGATCAGGGCTACATGGCTCGCCAGGTGGAATATGTCGACAAGATCGCGCGCACCCGTCTGGGGGCGCAGGTGCGCGGCAACCTGGAAGACCTGACGCTGTTACAGCGCATCATCGACCAGAAGCTGATCGCCACCGATGACAAGGAAGGACTCCAGTCCATGGGCGCCGTGCTGGGCCAGGTCATGGCCGCTGATGTACCCAGCCTCGAATGGAAAATCTACCGCGACAAGGCTGGCCGCAGCCGCGCGCTCTGCGCCAGGAATACGCAGCAGTGCCTGTTCCCCATCACCATGCTCTCGCGCCGCGTCGAAGTCGGCCTGACGCCGGATGTCAGCAAGGTCTATTCTGAAGCCCTCGCCCTGATAGATCCCTATGTGGCCCAGATTCCCTATGGCGGCGGACCCGAGCGGCGCCTGAGCCGCCCCTGAAAAGACAGGAAAACCGCTCACACAGAGCATGAATTCACGCTAAAAAAATACGGCCTGTTGTGCTTGCGCAACCAGATACCTATAATGCGCCGGCCCCCTCAGGGGAGTAATCTACTTGGTGTCGATGACCCTCGCTGCAACCAGGCAGGCATCCTCTCCAAGTGCTTTTGTCAACACACTTGTCGCGCATCGACATGGCAAAAGCATCCTCGCTGGCTACCCCAGCCAGGCGGGACTGATGAGACCTGAGACAGGCTTGCTGCCCATGGCGGGACGGCAGGCGTGTCTCCGTGTCGCCATCCCGCCGAGCCGTTGTTTTTATGGAAGCGCTATTAAGCTCCACGCTTGCCGTCACTATTGCCGAAATCGGCGATAAAACCCAACTCCTGGCCTTGTTTCTGGTTGCCCGCTATGGGCGCCCCTGGGTGATCATCCTGGGAATACTCCTGGCCACGCTGATCAACCATGCCCTGTCCGCCTGGCTGGGTGCCTGGCTGGCCGATGTGATTCCCACCCAATGGATACCCTGGATCATCAGCGGCAGCTTCGTTGCCGTAGCCATCTGGACCCTGATTCCCGACAAAAACCACACCGAAACCGGACCCTTTGAAAAATACGGTCCCTTCATCGCCACCTGCGTACTCTTTTTCCTGGCGGAAATTGCTGACAAGACCCAGATAGCCACCGTCATCCTGGCCGCGAAATACAGTGAAACCCTGTGGATGACCCTGGCGGTCATTACCGGCACAACCCTGGGTATGCTCCTGGCCAATATCCCGGTCATCTTTGCCGGCCGCTGGCTGCTGGAACGCATGCCCCTGCACTATGCCCGGCGCGGGGCTTTCATCCTCTTCATGGCCCTGGCCGTCATCACTCTGCTGCAACTATGAAGCCCCTGAAAACATCGGGTCCGGTCATGAAACCTGTCAAGGCTTCCTGACCGGACCCGATGCGGGATACAACAGGTATTAGAACAATCAGCCATCCAGTTTTTTGATGGCTGTGCGGATCTTCTCCGCCACGGCGGCCAACCCGGTTTGATCCGCACTGCTGGCAAATGAAAAGCTGAGATCGTCCATGGAATCCATGGGAACCAGATGGACATGGGTATGAGGCACCTCGAGCCCGGCGATCATCAAGCCGATGCGGCGCGCGGGAAACGTGTTTTTCATTGCCTTGGCGATCTTGTGGCTGACGCTCATCAGATGAGTCGCCAGTTCGACCGGCAGATCACTCCACTGATCGATTTCTTCACGGGGAATGACCAGCACATGCCCCTCACGAATCGGTTGAATGGTCAGGATTGCCACGACTTTGTCATCTTCCCAGACAAAATGCCCCGGAAGTTTTCCCTGCATGATGAGGGTGAATACGCTAGCCATCTCGATGTCCTCTTTTCTTGTATCAGTAAATCACAACGCCGCGCTTGAACAAGGCACGGGCGAGAATATCATCCAACTGCGGCAGGTCCTCGTCTTTCAACTCGAGGTAAGACAAGCGTTCGTGCTGATAAAAACGCTGCCGTTCCAATTGCCTCGCCAGATCCGCCGCGTCTGTCCGCGCCGGCCAATGGTCGATACACAATTGCGCGGCAGGCACGTAGAAATCACTTTTCGGCGCATCACTCGCCGTACCCCAGGGATAAGCCTGCGCGAATGCCACACCCGCCAGATATAACCACCCGCTGATCATCCGTTCCGCCGGGCTCGTCACAACGCGGCCGTCCAGGCTGGGGCCTGTGCCCTCACCTTTCAATTGCGCAACCGCTGCCAAAAGGCCCGCATCTTCCAGCAGGGTTTCAGGCCAGGTCACATAGGGGATACCCGATTGTTCACTCTCCTGTTGCTGACCGCCCAGGGCACGTCCCGCTGGCGTCAACAACCAGCCGCGCACATGTTTTTTGATCCAGCCACGCTCCGCCAGCAACAGATTCACCAGACGGGCCGGCAGATCAAACTTGTGACCGAGTTGGGTCGCGCCCAGCGGTGCCTCTGGCAGGAGGGCGAAAAGTGGATGCTCGCGAACCGACTCGGGCCAGGCGATATACTCACCGTACTTGGGATGGTTGACGTAGATGCCACCCTCGAATTTCCCCTTCTCGGTCAACTGCCAATGGTTGTCCACTTTCACGATCCAGCCACCGCCCGTCAGCAGGACAAAAAGCTCCTTGCTCTCTTTGCCCAGCAGCCGGGCCAGGGCCGAGGTGGACAGGTGTTTTTCCTGAGTCTTGTTCATAGGCATAAGACGGTTGGAAGTATTGATCGCGCGAGTCTAACCCAGGAAAGCGGAGCATGTATAATGCCCATCCCTCTCGCCGGGAGTTTCGGATGCATATCTGGGTAGATGCCGACGCCTGTCCCCGGGCAGTCAAAGACGTTCTTTTTCGCGCCGCGCACCGCACGCAGACGCCCATGACGTTGGTGGCCAACCAGCCATTGTCGGTTCCCGCGTCCCCCTGGATTCGCAGCGTGCAGGTCAGCAGCGGCTATGACGTGGCGGATAACCATATCCTGCAAGCATCGCAAGCGGGCGACCTGGTCATTACCGGCGACATACCCCTGGCCGCCGAGGCCATTGCCAAGGGCGTTGCCGTCATCAACAGCCGTGGCGAGCGCTACACCACGGACACGGTCCGCCAGCGCCTCAACATGCGCGATTTCATGGAGACTCTGCGCGCCAGTGGTATCAATGGCGGCGGGCCACCACCCTACAGCGCCCAGGATAAACAAGCCTTTGCCAACGCCCTGGACAGATTTCTCGTCAAGCGCCCCGATTCTGCTGGCTAATTCACATACAAATCCCTATACTGCGCGCCACTTTCAGTAAAGCCTCTCTCCATCCATATCAATTCGCGGGGCAATGCTGAGCAGACAGGACGTCTGAGGGCTGCCCGTTATCTGAAGATAACCCTGAATTCCCGCTGTGTTTCCATCGTGTACATGGCGCCACCAGCCTGCCAACTGTGTAATGCCACGAGCCGGATTGCTCGGGATCAGAGTGTTTTGAGCCGGCCATAGCCGTTCACGCTTCATCCTGGTTACGGAACCGCCCCGGCTGCATGCCGGATGGCGTATGCGTTATTGCACTGAGATTCACCACCGCTTCCGCCATGGCTGTCATGGCAGATCCGCCTTTATTCAATGATTTTTTGCACCATCAAGGTATTTTCATGTCAGATCCCATTTTATTTACCGACCTCAACCTGTCCGAGCCGGTACTCAAAGCCATTCAGTCCGTTGGTTACGAACAACCATCACCCATCCAGGCCGCAGCCATTCCCGTGTTGCTGGAAGGCGGCGACATCATCGGCATGGCGCAAACAGGCACGGGAAAAACAGCCGCCTTTGCCCTGCCCTTGCTATCCAAGCTGAACATCAGCCAAAACGAACCGCAGATTCTCGTGCTCACGCCCACGCGCGAACTGGCCATCCAGGTGGCGGAAGCTTTCCAGCGCTATGCCAGTGAAATGCCCGGCTTCCATGTGCTGCCCATTTACGGCGGCCAGGATATGAGCAGCCAGTTGCGTCAACTCAAGCGCGGCGTGCATGTGGTGGTAGGTACACCAGGCCGCGTCATGGATCACCTGCGCCGCGGCAGCCTCGATCTCACCCACCTCAACAGCCTGGTGCTGGATGAGGCCGACGAAATGCTGCGCATGGGCTTCATCGATGATGTGGAATGGATTCTGGAACACACCCCGGAAAGCCGCCAGACAGCATTGTTCTCCGCGACCATGCCGCGCGAAATCCGCAAGGTCGCCGACAACTATCTGACTGACGCCAAGGAAATCAAAATCGCCAGCAGCCAGCAGACCGGCGAAAACATCGAGCAGGTGTACTGGATGGTCAGCGGCACCAACAAGCTCGATGCGCTCACCCGTATCCTGGAAGTCGAGCCCTTCGACGGCATGATCATTTTTGTGCGTACCAAGACCGCAACCGTGGAGCTCGCCGAAAAGCTCGAGGCACGGGGTTATGCGGCATCCGCACTCAACGGTGATATGAACCAGCAACTGCGCGAGCGCACCATCGAGCGACTCAAAAACGGCAAGCTGGATATCGTGATCGCCACCGATGTCGCCGCGCGCGGCATCGACGTCGAGCGTGTCAGCCACGTCGTGAACTACGATATTCCCTACGACAGCGAAGCCTATGTGCACCGCATCGGCCGTACCGGCCGCGCCGGCCGCAGCGGCAAGGCGATTCTGTTTGTTGCGCCGCGGGAAAAGCGCCTGCTGTTCATCATCGAAAAAGCCACCCGCAAACCCATCACCCTGATGGAATTGCCCAGCGGCGCCACGGTGACCAAGCATCGCATCGATCAGTTCACCCAGCAGATCAGCGATGCGCTCAAGGAACAGGACCTCAGTTTCTTCAACGACCTGCTGGCGGAATACAGCCACAAGAATGATGTATCGCCCGAGGATATCGCATCGGCGCTGGCCTACCTGTTACAGAAAGAGCGTCCCTTGCAGGTGAAATTCACCGATGTGAAGCCCGAGCGCAGTGAGCGTGCGGACCGCGGCCCACGCGACCGGAATGAGCGCGGTGATCGCCCTCCGCGTGAAGATCGCCCGCGCCGCGAGCGCAACGATGAAAACATGGTGCGTTACCGCATCGAAGTGGGCCGCAGCCACGAAGTGCGCCCCGGTGATATCGTGGGCGCGATTGCCAATGAAGCCGGCATTTCCAGTACTCATATCGGCCACATCAAACTCTTTGACGACTTCTCTACCGTCGACCTGCCCAAGGGCATGCCGGACGATGTTTTCCAGCAGCTGAAAAAAGTACGGGTGCGCAACCGCCCGCTGGATATCAGCCTGGATCAAGGTGGCAATGGTGGCAATCCTTACAAGGAGAAGCGCAGCTACAACGACAAGCCGCGCCGCGACGGTGACGGACCGAGGGGCAAGTTGAGTTTTGATGACAGGGACAAGCCCAAAAACCGTGACCAGAAAAACAAAGGCTACCGCAAAAAATTCGATTGATACTTCGTTACAACAAGGCCCGCTATTGCGGGCCTTTTGTTATCCGTTCAGTCGCGCCGCCGCCACTGCTGTTCCACACGCCGCAGCATCCGGTCCCCTTCATCCGGACCATGGCAATGGACGAACTCCCAATTGCTCACATCGCCCGGCCGCAGGCTTTCCCGCGATCTCATGCAGGTACCGCCGGGCGTGTTGATATACCGGTATCCATGAATATCAGGCGCTTCACTCAAGGGATCACGCATGGATGATGATCTGTGCATGACGTTGTTCTGCAACCGCTGCCGGAGGTTGGGATTGAATACCTGCCCGAAGGGGCGGCTGTCGGGGGCGCCTCCCTGATGGATGCCACCGCCTTCGGGCGGCGGCCGCCAATGGTGGTAATCCACCCGCACGTCATCAGGTTCTGTCAGGGGCGGTTCGGGGATATCAACGTTTTCAATCTCGACTGACGACACAAGCGTGTCTTCAACAGGGCTTATCGCGATTGCTTCCGTATGAGAGCCTGGCGCCTGGTCATTATCGGCAGGCATATCGGGTATTACCCGGACAGATGCCCTCTCCGGTGCCAGCAGCTGCACATACAAGGTTTGAGAAGATACCGGCCTGGGTACCAGCCTTTCGTCGGGGACGTGAAACTGACGATAGCCTATGACGATAGCGCCGTGAAACAGCAGCGAGAACAACAAGGGCCAAACATGCGCGGGCCATCGCGCATCCGCATAATTCCCTGACATGCACAATCCGACGTTGAATCAAGAATGCCGGAATAGACTCCGTGACGGCCGGTTAGTTCGATGGGGTATTCACGATGAAAGGTGTCAGTATCAACCCATGGCCTATTCATCAAACATCTGGATCATGTAGCCTGCTTTCAATGCCTCCGCCATGGCTTTGTCGGCCATGATGACACGCGGGTCCTGGGTCAGATTGCTGGGCACCAGCTTGCGCTTTTCAATCTCGATGCCGGTAAACCCGGCACGCATCAGATAGAGTTTGCACAACTGCTCGGCACCAAACAGATCCACGAAATTGATGTAGACGATAAACGCCATCGACTGGCCTATCTGGATATCATCGCGCGCCTTGCTGGCCGTTGCATTGACTGAAAAAATATACATGATCCATCGTCTCCGTGGTTAAATCACCATGATTACACGCAAGGCGTCCAGACGCAGCGCCGCCTGGGCAAGGCGTTGCCGGGTCGCCACCAAACGCTGCTGCAGATAGTCGATTTCCGACTGACGGACATTGGGGTTGACCTCGCGCAGGGCTTGCAGGCGTGTAATTTCCTGCTGCAACTGATGCCCTGCCTGCGATTGCGCGTCGGCAATCCAGGCCGCCTGTTGCGGTGCGGCCAGGGCCTCGGCATCCTGCAACAATTTGGTGAGCTGCGGGCGCGCATGGCGCACCACTTCCTGGGCATTGTTGCGGGGGGTTTTCTGCAACAGCCTGCTCAGCTGTTCTATCGCCAGGGCCTTGCCCAGTTCCTTGCCGTTACTGTCTATCAATATGCGCAGCAGCGACTGCGGCAGATACCGGAAGAGTTGCAGCTCTGCCGGTCCCGGGCAATGGAGCACAAAGAGAGCTTCCAGCATCAGTGTGCCCGGTTTGAGTGGCGGCAGCTTCAGGGTGCAGAACGCGGTGTTGCCGAATTCACTGAGCGTCACCAGCTCCTGGGCGCCTCGCACCAGTGGATGCTCCCAGGTCATGAACTGCATATCTTCCCGCGCAAGGGCCTGCTGACGCTGGAAGCTGACCGTCACCCCGGACTCCGGCAAACCGGGGAAATGGGGTACACGCATGTGATCACCCGGATGCAAAACCAGGCTGTGCTCACTGTGACGATCGGCATCCACACCAAAAGCATCAAAGACCGCATCCAGCCACTGCTGCAAACGCGGATCTTCATCCACCTGGGTCAAGGCATCGACCAGTTCCGCGGCGCGGGCCGGCTTACAGGCATTGAGTTCCAACAGGCGATCGCGCCCCTGTTGCAGGGTCTGCACCAGTGCGTCGCTCTCCCGGCGGGTATCCCGCAAGAGCTGCGTAAAGTCCACAGCCTTGTCCTGACCCGGGGCGGCCATCAAGGGTTTTTCAAAGCGGCTGAAAAGCGCTTGGCCAATCGCGCAGGTTTTTTCAAACGCGTTCAATCCCCGGTGGTACCAGTGAAGCAGTTTTTCCTGGGCGGTGTCCGGGTGAAAAGGCACGTGGATCATGACATCCTGTGTCTGCCCGATGCGGTCCAGGCGGCCGATGCGCTGCTCCAGCAAATCGGGATTCAAGGGCAGGTCAAACATCACCAGGTCCTGGGCAAACTGGAAATTGCGCCCTTCACTGCCGATTTCCGAACACACCAGGACCTGCGCGCCTTCTTCGAGATCGGCAAAATAAGCGGCGGCGCGATCACGTTCAACAAGGGTGAGCCCTTCGTGAAACACAGCCGTCAGCAGCCCCTTGCGCAAGCGCAGGTAATCTTCCAGGCTTTGCGCCGTATCGGCGCGCGCGCAGATCACCAGCACCTTGCGGCGGCGATGCTGCTTGAGCCAGTCGGCCAGCCATTCCACCCGCGGGTCGGATAACCACCAGTCACCGGTTGCCTGTGCCTGCCAGACATCCTCGCTGCACAATTGTGCGATGACGGGTTGCGAGGCAAAGACCGTCAGATTGTCCTGCGATAAGGGTAATTCATAGGTATGTAAATGCCGCGCTGGAAAGCCGCTCACCGAATTGCGTGTATTACGCAGCAGCACCCGCCCCGTACCATGGCGATCCAGCAGATCGTCGATCACGGCATCCACCGCAACCTGTGGTTCGACCCCGGCCTGGGCACGGCGCGCTTCTAATTCCTTACGCGGCAGATAGGCGGACAAATGATCCCAGATGGCGTGCTTGCCTAAGAACTCGCCGGTATCGCGCAAGGCTATGAGTTCCTGCACGTGTTGATTGAGCAGCGGATATCGTTGTTGTTCTTCAATGAATGCGGCCAGATCATGGTAACGATCCGGGTCCAGCAGGCGTAAGCGGGCGAAATGGCTTTCCAACCCCAACTGTTCGGGTGTGGCCGTGAGCAGTAACAGCCCCTGCGCAACCTGGGCCAAACCTTCGATACACGCATATTCGACACTGGCGCCCACCTCGCTCCAATGCAGGTGATGAGCTTCATCCACCAGCAACAGATCCCAGCTCGCGGACAATGCCTGCTGGTAACGCTGCGGATGACGGGTGAGAAAATCCAGCGCGCAGATGACCAGTTGCGCCGATTCAAAGGGGTTATCGTTGCTGGCAGTCTGTTCGGTGTCATCAGCGGCAACATCATCCACATAATCAATGGATTCCTCCAACGAATCCAGACCGGTCAGTGCCTGGCAGCGCACCTCATCGAGCAGAGTGAATCCAAGGTTGAAACGGCGCAGCATTTCCACCAGCCACTGGTGTTGCAGGCTGGCCGGCACCACGATGAGCGCGCGCTTCGCACGGCCGCTGACCAGCTGCTGATGCAGAATCATGCCCGCCTCGATGGTCTTGCCCAGGCCGACTTCATCGGCCAGCAACACGCGGGGCGCGTGCCGCCCGGCCACTTCGCTGGCGATATACAATTGGTGCGGCAACAACTGCACGCGCGGGCCAGCCAGGCCATAGATGGCTGAGCAACGATGTTCATGCAGGTGCTGGAGCGTCTGATAGCGCAATGTGAAATGTGTGTGCTTGTCGATCTGTCCGGCAAACAGCCGGTCACGCGGAGTACTGAATTGCACGAAGCTGTCGAGCTCGAACTCGGGCAAGGCCAGCTCGCGCTTGTCCTCGGTCACGCCGTGATACAGCAGGCAACCCTGCTGCTCCACCACCCGGGTGATTTTGATACCCGTGCCGTCCTGGTGCCTGACCCGCTCGCCCACCTGGTAGACCACGCGGCTGACCGGGGCATTGTCCTGGGCGTAGGTGCGTCTCTCACCCGCCGCCGGGAAACTCAGGGTCAAACGGCGGTTGGACAGGTCCAGCACTATGCCCAGACCCAGTTCCGCTTCGGCTTCACTGATCCAGCGCTGGCCAATCACAAAGGGGGGATTACTCACACTGCTACCTTCGACAGAAAACTCAGGGCGCGCATGATACTGGTTATACCGCGTAAACCAAAGCCCGGGGTTTCTCATCCTGGAAAACCGGATGACGGGATCACCAAGATTTTCGCGCAAACTGTTAGAATGCGCGCCCTGAACCACAGACGGCGGAAATTGTTTATGTCCACATCTCCGACAACCGCGACAGAGACGCTGCAACAACTGATTGCACCCTGGCCCTTTGTACAACTGATCAGCAGCCGCGAACATTACCCCCGGGCGCCGGGCACCGGTCTGCCACTGCTGAAGGTCGATACACCCTTGTGCAATGCCGTGATAGCTCTGCAAGGCGCCCAGCTGCTGGAGTTCACACCTCGAAACGGTGAACCGCTCCTGTGGCTCAGCCCTCGCTGTCGCTTCGAACCGGGCAGTGCATTGCGCGGCGGTGTTCCCATCTGCCTGCCATGGTTCGGTATCAATCGCCGCAATCCGTCCGCACCCAAACATGGATTCGCACGCAACCGTGATTGGCAGCTCACCCGGGTGGATATGCTGGCCACCGGTGTTTGCATCTTGATCCTGGAACTGGAATCACCTGCCGGTGCCGACTTCGACCGCCACTTTCATGCCGAGTTGCGCCTCGAGCTAGGCAATAGTGCCCGCTTGATATTGAACATCAGCAACCGTGATGAACATCCCATGGTGTGCAGTTGGGCGCTCCACTCCTACCATCCCGTAAGCAGTCTCGCCGATGCGCGGGTGCCAGGGTTGACGGGCCGGGAATACGTAGACAACCTCCAGGGGTTGACGGTCGCGCGCCAGACAGAGGAGCTGGTTTTTATCAGTGAGGTGGACCGGGTATTTCCCGGCGTGGACGACCCACTCGTCATTCAGGGACAGCCGCGCATCGCATTGCGTCACCACAACTGCCCCAGTGTCATCACCTGGAATCCCGGCGCGGTCAATGCCGCCGCCATGGCCGATGTGGGGCCCGGTGGCGAACAGGCATTCATCTGTGTCGAACGGGGCGCGGTACTGGATGAGGAATGGACACTGGCGCCCGGAGAAACCCGCGGCGGCTGGCTGGAAATCGCCAGTGCCTGACACCGGCGCAGCGACGGGCAACACATAAAAAAAGCCACCTGGAGGTGGCTTTTTTTATGCAGGCAATCAGTGCCAGGTTATGCAGGCAACAGATCTTTCACCGCATCGCGCTCTTCCTGCAATTCCTTCTCCGTGGCTTGCATCCTGGCGCGGGAGAAGTCGTTGATATCCAGACCCTGGACGATTTCCCAGTCGCCGTTTTTGCAGACACAGGGGAAGGAATAGATCAGACCTTTTTCAATGCCATAGCTGCCATCGCTGTAAACACCCATGCTCACCCAGTCATTGGCCGGTGTGCCCAGCGCCCAGTCACGGATGTGATTGATGGCGGCATTGGCAGCCGATGCGGCCGATGATGCCCCACGCGCAGCGATGATGGCAGCACCACGCTGCTGCACGGTGGGAATGTAGTCGCTTTCATACCAGGCCTGGTCGACAAGGCTCAGTGCCGCCTTGCCATTCACCAGGGTATTGTGCAGATCGGGATACTGGGTGGAAGAATGGTTGCCCCAGATCAGTGCCTTGGTGATGTCGTTGATGCTGGTACCGGTTTTGGTGGCGAGTTGCGACAGGGCGCGGTTGTGGTCCAGGCGGGTCATGGCGGTGAACTGGCGCGGATCGATGTCCGGTGCGTTGCGCTGGGTAATCAGTGCATTGGTGTTGGCGGGATTGCCGACGACCAGCACCTTGATGTTGCGCGAGGCATGGTCGTTGATGGCCTTGCCCTGCACTGAAAAAATGGCCGCATTGGCTGCCAGCAGGTCTTTACGCTCCATGCCCGGACCGCGGGGGCGCGCGCCAACCAGCAGGGCATAATCAGCATCTTTGAAAGCGACTGTCGGGTCATCAGTGGTCACGATGCCGGCCAGTAACGGGAAAGCACAGTCGTCCAGCTCCATAGCCACGCCCTGCAGCGCCTTGAGTGCCGGGGTGATTTCCAGCAATTGCAGGATGACGGGTTGATCCTTGCCCAGCATGTCGCCAGCGGCGATGCGGAACAGGAGGGAATAGCTGATCTGGCCGGCGGCGCCGGTGACAGTAACTCTTACAGGTGCTTTCACGATGAGACTCCGTTAAGGGTAAGATCGGGGTTGATTCAACAGGCCGGCATTTTGTGCCTTGAGCGGGCAGCCATTATAGTCATTTGCCCGGAAATTACACCCTTTGGCGCCCCATCACCCCCTTGCTTTTCGCCATGGCTTGCGCAGAATAAGCGCAGCGCGATACCCGTAAATACTGACCTTGTGGCGAGGTTGCCCGACCCCCATCATGACATCCCCCTGCCTGAGTTGCGGTGCCTGCTGCGCCTTCTTCCGCGTGTCTTTCTATTGGGGTGAGTGCCAAAGTGCCGGCGGAAACGTCCCTGACCGGCTGACCGCCCAGGTGAGCCCGCACCATGCCTGCATGCTGGGTACCGAATCCAGCCCCACGCGCTGTACCGCCCTGCTGGGCGAGGTCGGCGGACAGGTACGCTGCACCATCTACGACGAGCGGCCCAGCCCCTGCCGGGAATTCGCGGTACATGGCGAGAACAGCCTGGCCAATGAAGCCTGCAACCGCGCACGCGCCCGTTACGGCCTGCCCCCACTGGATGATCCCCAACCGATCGAGCCGGACCAGCCACCTACCCGGCCGGATATGCCCGAGCTGCCCGAAGCCGTCTGATCCTTGTATACCGGAAACCGTTCACACTTCTTCACGGGCTACTCCGGAGCCGTGACCTATACTTGCCAGTAATGCCTCGCCTGGCGGGGGTCACCTGATAACACGCCCAAGAAACCCTCTCATGGAACACATCCTGCTCCGCACCCTGGCCGATAACACGCTCGATCTCATCTACGTCAAGGATTTGCAAGGGCGCTTCACCTTCGTCAACCAGACACTGGCCACGATCATGGGCTGCACCCATCCGGAAGCGGCGCTGGGCAAAACCGATTTCGAGATTTTCCCGCAGGAGCAGGCCCGCGGCTACGCCGAGGATGACCAATGGGTCATAGGTTCCGGACAGCCGCTCGTGGACCGTGAAGAACTCCTCACCAATGTCCAGGACGGGCAGGCCCGCTGGCATTCGACAACGAAAATTCCCCTGCGCGATGACCAGGGTGAGATCATCGGCATACTCGGCATCACACGTGACATCACCACCAGCAAACGCGCCGAACAGGAAATCCGCCTGCTCAACAGCCAGTTGGAAACACGGGTGGCGGAACGCACAGAAGAATTGCAGGCGCTGAGCCTGACACTGGCCCGCGAACGCAACCTGATGCGCACGCTGGTGGATGCCGTGCCCGACAATATTTTTGCCAAGGACCTGCACAGCAAATTCCTGCTGGCCAACAACGCCGTGGCGAAGAGCATGGGCACCGTGCCGGAAAATCTCATCGGCAAGGATGACTTCACTTTTTTCCCCCCGGACATGGCGCAACGGTTTTTCGATGACGAACAGGCGGTACTGCGCAGCGGCCAACCGCTGCTCAACCGTGAGGAACCGGTCATCGACAAACAATCGGATGCGGTGCGCTGGCTGTTGACCAGCAAGATCCCCGTGCGTAACGACCGGGGCGAGATCTTCGGCCTGGTCGGCATAGGCAGGGACATCACCAAACGGCGCGAAGCGCAATTGGCGCTGCACGAAAGCGAGGAACGTTTTCGCAGCCTGACAGAGCTTTCCTCCGACTGGTATTGGGAGCAGGATGCCTCGCTCCGATTCATCCAGCTGGAAGACCCCAACAACAAGTCCGGTTATACGCGAAGCGAAATCCTCGGCAAAAGCCTGACGCAGTTGCCGCACACCGATATTTTATCCAGCAGCTGGCAGGACCACGAAGATCTGATGCGGAGGCGCCAGCCATTCCGCGACCTGGAACTGCGCCACCAGGCCGAGGACGGCAGGCTCACCTACCTCAGCCTCACCGGCCTGCCCGCTTACACCGAAGCGGGAGAGTTTCGTGGTTATCGTGGCATCGGCCGCGATATCACCGAGCGCAAACTCTCCGAAGAACACATCCAGTATCTCGCAACCCATGACAGCCTGACCAACCTGCCCAACCGTTTCATGTTCAGCAAGCTGCTGAACCAGGCCATAGAATCCGCGCGCCGCCACCATCGCAAACTGGCTGTGCTGTTTATCGACCTGGACCGTTTCAAAAACATCAACGATACCTTGGGGCACGGCGCGGGCGATCAACTTCTCATGGAAATAGCGCGCCGCCTGACGGCCTGCCTGCGCGCCAGTGATCTGGTCGGCCGCCTGGGCGGTGACGAGTTTGTCATCCTGCTGCCCGAAATCGAAGATACCGGACAAGCCGTCAAGGTTGCGCAGAAAATACTGGCCGCCAGCCTGGAACCGGTCGCGATCCAGGGCCAGGAATGCCGTGTCACCGCCAGTGTGGGGATCTGCTTTTACCCTGACGATGCCCAGGATGAACAGTCCCTGATGAAAAACGCGGACATCGCCATGTACCGCGCCAAGGAAGAAGGCAAAAACACTTACCAGTTCTATTCGCCGGATATCAAGGCCCGCTCGCTGGAGCGGCTGATGCTGGAAAACAACCTGCGCCAGGCGTTGGAACGCAACGAGTTTTTCCTGCATTACCAGGCAAAGCGCAACCTCAAGACCGGCGAAGTGGCGGGTGTCGAGGCACTGGTGCGCTGGCAGCACCCGGAATTGGGAGTCATCTCTCCGGCGCAGTTCATCCCGCTTGCCGAGGAAACCGGATTGATCGTGATGATCGGCCGTTGGGTATTGAAAACAGCCTGCGCGCAAAATGTCGCCTGGCTCGCACAGGGATTGCCGCCCGTGTGCATGGCGGTCAACCTGTCGGCCCGCCAGTTCTTTGATGAACACCTGATCGATGATGTGGCCGCGACCTTGCAGGAAACCGGCATGCCGCCGGAGCTGCTCGAGATGGAAATCACCGAAGGCATGGTCATGCAGGATGCCGAGCGCGCCATCCGTATCCTCAGCGCCATCAAGGCCCTGGGCGTGCGCCTGGCGATAGATGATTTCGGCGTGGGTTATTCATCCCTGGCGCAGATCAAGCGCTTCCCCATCGATACCCTCAAGGTCGACAGTTCCTTTATTCGCGATATTCCCGCCAACCCGGAGGACCGCGCCATCACCGAGGCCATCATCGCCATGGGCAAGACCCTCAGCCTGACCGTCATCGCCGAGGGTGTGGAAACCGAAGAGCAGGAAAGTTTTTTACGGGACCACGCCTGCGATCAGTCGCAGGGTTATTATTTCAGCCGGCCCATCACGCCGGAGGAATTCGAAAGCTTTTTGCTGCAACAGGCCAATAAACACGCCTAGGACAGGAGCCGCTGCCAGTCGCCGCTTTTCGATGCCCGCGGCGACACATTACCGCCGGGCGTAGGATTCCGCCAAGGCGCGGTACACCGCCTCTTTGAAGTCTTCCGCGCCCGCATCGAGACGCTGCACGACCTCCACCAGATGCTCGTTGTCCTCGCGGCCATCGTGCCACGATTTGCGGTAACTGCCGTCCTTGTAACCGTGGTCCTGACGGAAAAAGTTGAGCACGTTTTTACCCACATACCCGCGGTACAACTGGTCGAGCGACATATCCACTCCCGCCATCAGGCGCGCAAACAGGCCGATGTGGAACTGGTGATCGGCCAGCGTGGCGGCGGCGAAGGTTTCCAGGTCCAGGCGGAAATCCGTTTCATCCGTTGCAATCACCAATTGTTTTTCCAGCTGTGCGATGCATTCGTCTTCCGGCGCGCCGGATTGCAGCAGTATGCTCAATCCAAAATGCCAGATATCGATCAGTTCCAGGGCGACCTGTTCCGTATCCGGCGATTGTTTCTTCCACCACTTCCAGCCGTAATGGTCCATGAGCTCGGCGCATTCAACCCAGATGGCGCGATACCATTCGTAGCCCTGCGCGCGCCAGTCGGCGTTGACCTTGGTGTTCATGCTCTCCTGCAACTGGAGCATGGTACGGAGTTGTCGGGATTCTATGCTCATGACATCGTCTCGTGTTAGGGGAAGCGGGTTGTTTCAGGAGGGCAGCCAGGTTTTGGCCCTGGGGAACAACCGATAAAAATTTTCCGTGGTTTGCCAGGCAAGCGCTTCAAAGGTCATGCCGCGCAGTTCGGCAACACATTCGGCCACTTCGCGCACCAGTCGGGGCTCATTGGGTTTGCCGCGATAGGGAACCGGCGCGAGGTAAGGTGAATCCGTTTCCACCAACAGGCGATCGAGGGGCATCTTGCGCACCACCTCGCGGATCTGCTCGGCATTTTTGAACGTGACTATGCCGGAGATGGAAATGTAGTAATGCAAATCCAGAGCGGCGCGCGCCATGTCCCAATCCTCGGTAAAGCAATGGAGCACACCTGCATGCTCGCGGCTGCCGTGGCTTTTGATCAGCGCCAGGGTATCCGCCCTGGCTTCACGGGTGTGCACCACCACCGGCAATCCCTGTTCGCCACCGACGTGCAGATGCAGCGCAAAGCTTTCCTGTTGCAGTGCCTTGCTCTCGGTTTCGTAGTGATAATCCAGGCCTGTTTCACCCAGGGCCACCACCTTGGGCTGGCTGGCCCAGGCAGCGAGCTGCCCGGCGGTGGCGGTCCCTTCCCGCACATCACAGGGATGCACACCCACCGAGGCCACCACACCCGGGTAGCGCTGCGCTATGTCGATGACCGTCTGGATATTGCCCAGGCTGATACCGATACACAGCAACTGCTGTATACCGCGATCGTGGGCCGCCTGGATGGCTGCACTCAGATCACCGCCATAGGCATCCAGCTTGAGCCGGTCCAGGTGGCAATGGGAGTCGATCAACATAAAAACGTCTCTGCTCAGGAAATAAAAAGCCAGGACTCGCCTGGCTTTTTCGCGTCGCGGGATTATAACCCGGTTACATGGTATGTGTGGGCCTGTCGGAGGACAGCGAGCCGGCCAGGTAGGTTTCTATCTTGGTGAGCGCGGTATTGTCCTGATCGCTGAACTGCACACCTATGCCTGCCGCGCGATTGCCCTGGGCACCCTTGGGCGTCACCCAGACCACTTTGCCCGCCACAGGAATCTTTTCCGTCTCGTCCATCAGGCTCAACAGCATGAACACTTCGTCGCCCAGCTTGTAGGTCTTGCTGGTGGGAATGAACATGCCGCCGTTGACGACGAATGGCATGTAAGCGGCGTAGAGCACCGCCTTGTCTTTGATGGTAAGGGAGAGGATGCCGTTGCGTGCACCGCCGCCTATCGCTTGCATAACAAACCCTGCTGCAGGTGAATGTAACCGGTTGGGGTCGAACACTAATAGATTAGCTTATGGCTGTCCAGCCGCCAGTTTCCGCGATGTGGCGGCACGCACCAAAACGCCCCAATCCAGCAGGAGTTCCTCCAGCAACAACTGTTTGTTGGGGTTGGCGCCGCTCAGCCACAGGCGGCGGGTATGCATCAGTTTTTCCAGGTAGCGGTGCAGCACCGCGGGAGGCAACTGCTGTAATTGCCGCTGCAGCGCCTCGGGCCAGGACTCGATACGGCTGTCCGCCAGTCCCACTTGCCAGCGGGCCAGGCCCTGCACCAGACCCAGCAGCCACTCGAGCAACGCCCCCAGATCGCCGTTCTGCCATTGCGCCGCCACCTCCATGGCCGACGCCTGTCCCAGGCTCAGGCGGCCGAGCTGCTGCAACCACTGCTCCCGCACCTCCAGGGCGTCGTCCTGAAGATAGGCCAGCGCCCTGAGCGGCGCGCCACCCGCCGCGTCCAGCAGGGCTTCGGCCTTGACCGCCTGACCGGCGAGCAGTGGATTGAGCCAGTGGAGTACCTGCTCGCGGCGCGGCAGCGGCAATGGCCGCAGCTGGCAGCGGCTGCGGATGGTCGGCAGCACACCGCCGGGGTTGTGGCTGATCAGGATAAGCAGGGTGCGGGGCGCGGGTTCTTCCAGGGACTTGAGCAGCGCGTTGGCCGCGTTGGCGTTCATGGCTTCGGCCGGTGCCAGTATCACAACCTTGTAGCCGCCCTGCTGGGCCGTTTTACCGAGTGTGTCGGTGAGGTCGCGCACCTGGTCGACCTTGATGGCCTTGCCTTCTTCCTCAGGGGCCAGCGAGATCAGATCGGGATGGGTCTGGGCGCGGTTGAACAGGCAGGCGCGGCATTTGCCGCAGGGTGTGTCCACCACCGGCGCCTCGCACAGCAGCCGCTGGGCCAGCGCCAGGGCCAGGTGGCGTTTGCCGATGCCCGCCGGTCCCGTCAGCATCAGCGCATGGGGCAAGCGGCCAGCGGCCAGCCGGGTGCAGAGCTGCTGCCACTCTTCCTGCTGCCAGGGATAGGGCAAGGCGGGAAAGTCACTCATGAATCACTCGTATCCTGAAACCGGGGATCGCAAGCTTAGCAACCCGGGCGGGTATTTGCGATAATCGCCACCCTTTCAAGCCTGGACAGACCCGGCCACCCGCCGCCCCCATGACCGACTCAACACTCGATATCCTCCATGAGGACAAGGATCTGCTGGTCCTCAACAAGCCCGCCGGACTGTTGACCGTGCCGGGACGCGGTCCCGACAAGCAGGATTGCCTGATCAACCGCGCGCTGCGCTACAACCCCAATGCCCGGGTGATTCATCGCCTGGACCAGGGCACCTCGGGTATCGTGATGCTGCCGCTCAACTATCCAACCCAGCGCGCCCTGACCCACCAGTTCCAACAGCGCGCCGTGCACAAGCGCTACCTGGCGGTCGTGGCAGGGCTGGTTGCGCTGGATGCAGGGGAGATTGCCTTGCCGCTGATCTGCGACTGGCCCAATCGCCCCTTGCAGAAAGTCTGCTTTGAAGAGGGTAAATCCGCCCTTACCCACTACCGGGTACTCGCACGCGACCCGGTCAATAACACCAGCCGGCTGGAACTGGAGCCCGTCAGCGGGCGGACCCACCAATTGCGCGTCCATATGCTCAACCTCGGGCACCCTATCCTGGGCGACCAGCTCTACGCACCGGATGAGGTCAGGGCGCTGGCACCGCGCCTGCTGCTGCACGCCTGCCGCCTGGACCTGCACCACCCCATCACCGGCGAACACCTGCGTGTGACCTGCACCGCGGATTTCTAGGCCCCATCGCCGATAGCCCGGCACCATTAACAATTCATTACACCTTTTCGGTGGGGCCGGGGTTGCAAGCCCCGGCCTGGCTGTATGTACTGGCCAAAGCGGTGTCCGCAGAGACGCCCTGCATAACTATAAAAACGTCACGCACAGTGACAATAACCGTGGAGAACCATCCAATGAGCAACAACGACATTACCCGCCGCGAGTTTGTCAAAAAAACGGCCATCGCCGGTTCAGGCCTGCTGCTGGCACAACACGCCGTCCCCTCCATCATCAAAACCGACCGGAAAACACGCTACGCCAATATCGGCACCGGGTCGCGTGCCAGGATGTTCCAGCAGGCCATTTACGGCCACTACAGCGAACACAGCGACATGGTGGCGCTCAGCGATAACAACGAGGGACGGTTGAGGCTGGCCCAGGAAGAAGGTGTAGCGGCCACTGGAAAACGGATTCCCGTTTTCCATTCCGACGACTACGAAGCGATGATCAAGCAGACGCAACCCGACGTGGTGATCGTGACCACGGTTGACAGCACGCACTGCGATTACATCGTGCGGGCCATGGAACTCGGTTGCGATGTCATCACCGAAAAACCCATGACGGTGGATGCCAGAACCTGCCAGAAAATCCTGGATACCCAAAGGCGCACCGGCAAAAGCTGCAAGGTCACGTTCAATTACCGCTATTCACCGCCGCGCACCCAGATCAAGGAATTGTTGATGCAGGGTGTCATCGGCGAAGTCTTGTCAGTGGATTTCAACTGGCTGCTGAATACCCACCACGGCGCCGATTATTTCCGGCGCTGGCACAGCAGCAAGGAGATGTCCGGCGGCCTGATGGTGCACAAGGCCACGCATCATTTCGATCTGATCAACTGGTGGTTGTCCGCCATTCCAGTGTCCGTCACGGCGCGCGGCAAGCGCGAGTTCTACACACCCAACATGGCCCAGCGCCTGGGACTGAAAAGCCACCACCAGCGTTGCAGCACCTGCCCGGAAAAAAACAAATGCGGCTTTGAACTCAGTCTCGCCGCCAACCCGGACTTGAAGCGGCTTTACCTCGATCAGGAACATTTCGATGGGTATTTCCGCGACCAGTGCGTATTCCGTCCGGAAATCGACATCGAGGACACCATGCACGTCATGGCCACCTACAACAATGGCGTGGAGCTGTCCTATTCCCTCAATGCCTTCAACGCCTGGGAGGGATACACCATCAGTTTCAACGGCACCAGAGGCCGTATCGAGCACAAGATCGAGGAACAGGTGTATTTCAACGGCGACGGTGGCGAGCAGGGCGGGATTGCTGCCGGTGGAGTTGTTACCCGTGTCATTCCTCTGCGTGGCGCGGTGCAGGACATAGAACCCTGGCGCGGCGAAGGCTCCCACGGCGGCGGCGACAGGCTGATGCTGGATGATATTTTTCTGCCGCAAAAACCCGAGGATAAATACGGGCGCGCGGCAGACCAGCGTGCCGGTGCCTACTCGATCCTCACCGGCGTGGCCGCCAACCGCAGCATCGAGACCGGGCGGGAAATCCTGATCGCCGATCTGGTGAAGGAAATCGGCTATCCCGAATACACGCCCATGCCATCACGCACGGCACCCTTGCCCATGCCGGAAAAAATATAGGTTCGCACACGGAACGGAAACATCAGGAATGATTGTTCAAGGATTGTTCCTGCCCGTCAGGGACGTGGCGGGCGGTGTGGAAAAAAACTGCCAGGCATTTTCCGCTCTGCCCGCATCGAGCTTGCCGCTGTACACAATGAAACGGTAATGCCGGGTATAGGTTTGGCCGGGGATCAGGGTCCAGTCGCGATCACGGGTCGGGGAAAAGCTGGCGAACACATCGCCAGGATCCTGCGGATCCTCCGGCAGGCCCCACATCCTCATGGGTTCCGGATGATTGAAATTGCCCGGATGGGACAGCATGGCCACACCGGCATGATCGCCATCCACCCTGCCCTGCGCCAGAAACCAGCGCCCGCGGCTGTTGTCGATGTCAGCGCGTGTCTTGCCTTCCGACGATAGCATCTCGCTGTTATGCCGGTTCCACTGCGCCGTGGCCCGCCATCCAAAACCGCCGTAGCGGTATTCCAGCAAGGTGATCGGGCCAGCCGTGGGAAAAAGTTCCACGGTCATGTCCACCAAATAGTATTCCTGTTGTTCGGGACGATAGACGCGAATCGTCTGGATTTCCTCAAAGGCGATTTTTTCCTGTCCATCACCGGTAAACACGATGTGTTCGTGCAGTGCCTTGAATTCTGCGAATACCGATCCGTGCGTTTGTGCGATGAATTTGCCAAAACGCACACTGCCCTGTTGCTGGGCCAGGTTCCAGAAATCGATTTTCCGGCCTTCAAACAACACCTGCGTCCAGGGATTCCAGATGCCGTAATGATGATAATGATCCGGTGGTTGTATGCGCGTCAGCACCTGCCCCCTGGGCGACCACAGGGGATGGATATAGGCACTGCGGCCATAGGCCGGGTCCATACCCTCGGGCGCGGCCTGGAATCCAAACTGATAAGCCAGCAGATGTTGCCGGTTGGCTTCGATGGTAAGCACACCGTCCTGCGAACGGCTCGTTACCACAGGCTCCTGGCGATGTGCCTTTTTATCGCTGACAAGTTGATAGCGGCGCAAACGCCTGTCATCCGCTGTCACCAGCCAGTAGAGGCGGCGCTTTTCATCACCATAAACCTGAAAGGGAACGGGCGTTTTCCGTTTGTCCGTGATATCGAACAACAGCAGCGGCGCTTCACCCGTATCTCCCAGGTCATTCAGGCTGATACTGACCGGCACATACAGGCTGTTGGCGCGAGGCAGGTCAATCTCTATCTCGGCCAGAGTCCTGGCAAAGGCAGCGGATGAAAAAACCGCAACAAGCAAACACAACACCAGACAGCAACACGCTTTCATGATGAACAGGCCTGACACGTACGACTGCAAGGTTGTCATTCCCAAAACTGGAAGGCGAAATATGTCGCAGCACCCTTGCCGGTATTACGTAACGCGTGGGGAATCATGGACTCCAAAAAAACCACGTCGCCCTCGGAGACCGCCACGTCCTCGCCACCGATGGGCATGGTCACATCGCCCTTGAGCATCAGCACAAATTCCTCGGTGCTATGCGTGTGAATGGCATGGTTGAGCAATCCTTCATTGAGCGTGGACACATGCATCTGAAAATTGCTGAACATGGCTGTAGCCCGGCGCGGCAGGATGTTCCGGCGGCCGCCGATATCGGAAGGGACATATTCCACATCGTCCCAATCCACCATGAATGAACCACCCGCTTCACGCCCGCGCGCCACATTCACCGGCAGCCTGGCACGGTAGCGGAATGCGTAAAAGGTCGCGGGAGTGTCCTGCGTATTTTTGACACGGCGTTTGTCGCCGGGATGGATCACGGCAATACTGCCCGGCCCCATGACCTTGCTGGCATCGCCGACAGTGATGTCTAATTCGCCTTCCTTGATGATCAACAACTCTTCCATATCTTCATAGTATTTTTCGAACACTTCCCGGCCAGGCAAGGTTTCAGCCGTAACACGCAGGTACGCAAAATCCTGGCCTTGCCCTTCCATGATGGAACGGATTTCGACGTTGCCGTGTTTTTCCGGGACGAGATTTTTCCAGGTGACAACACCTGATTCCAGCGCCGCTGCCTGTCCCCAGGCAAACAACAACACGGCACCGACCAACTTGCGGATTACCTGGCTCATGGACTTGTCCTTCACTCAGTGATGATTATTAGAAATTAAGGTTTGGCGATAGCCGCCAGGCGTTGCTGGATCTCTGCCTCCGGTATCCAGCGTCCCCTCACCATGACCCCGGCACGGTCCTGAACATGGGCGATATCCAGAAAAGGATTGGACTCCAGCAGGATCAGGTCGGCCCTGTGCCCCACAGCCACCTGGCCGAAATCATCCGGCGTGCCGAAATACGCGGCCGCGTTACGGGTACCGGTTACCAGCACCTCATAGGGTGTCAATCCGGCCTCGACCATCATCCTCATCTCGTGATGAATGGAAAAACCCGGCACATTGAAAAACTGTGGCGCATCCGACCCCAGCACGATGCGGGCACCGCCGTCATGCAGGGCCTTGAGCAAGGTCCGGCGCAGTGCAATCAACTGCCTGGTCGCCTCGGGCCGGAAATCGATCCGCCCCATGAAATAACGCTTGGACCTGACCCACCCCTCCACCACGGAGGATGGCAGGTAGCGCATTTCCGGCCATTGGGCCATGCTGGTGGCGGGCTCCGGCGATGCCAGGTGTTCCACCAGGCTCAGGGTGGGCACATTCCAGACACCCGCCGCTACCGTTTCCGTCACCGCGGCGGGAATACGGCCAGTATCCACCAGGTCTATCAGGCCGCTGCCAAAAAAACCGCTTTCGCGGCCCCCCGGATCGGTGCCTTCCGGAATCAGAAATTCCACATAGCGATCCAGGTGATCGATAGACGCCTGTCCCGCCTGGAAAACCTGCTCCAGCGTCACGCCGGGGGGAATGTGACCGGCGAAGGGAATACCCTGCTCGCGGGCGACAGCCGCCATGAGAGGATAGTGTTCCGCTGGCAGGTTGCCCACTTTCAACAGGTCGAACCCTTGTTTCGCATGGTCGATGACGGTTGCACGGGTCTGTTCGGCGGTAGCGGCATTTTGGGTGCCCAGCCAGGGTCCGGCAGCAAAGATGGTCGGTCCTATCAGCCCCCCGGATGCCGTCTTTTCACGCAGCGGCAAATGCGAGGGGTCACCGGCCATGCCCCGCACCAGGGTCACGCCATTGGAGACGTAGAGAAACAAGACATCTTCGACGTATTGGGGGTCTTCCGCTCCGGGGATATGGCCGTGCATTTCCGCAAGGCCGGGCATGAGGTAGTGGCCTGTGCCGTCGATCAGGGTGGCGCCAGCTGGCAGATCACCACCAGCCGGTTCAATCGACGCAATGCGCCCATCGCGCACCACGACTGTCTGCCCCTCGACCACCCGCTCGCGGTCCATGGGCAGGACATTGACGTTGACGAACGCATAGAGGCCCGGCACGGCTTCCGTATCGGCTTTTTCGCCGCTGGATGCCGGCATTTCCTGGTTACAGGCCACCACCAGCAGGCCCGCTGACAATACAAACAACAGGGAAAGTGATTTGAACAGTCGCAGGAATGTCATGAAGCACCTCCAGTCAGTGGATTTGTCAGGGATTACAGCATCGTCGCCAATACCCGTTCGATATCGCGCTGTACTTCAACCAGCTCCTGCCCCGCGTCCACCAGGGCATAGCGCGCCGGCGCCTGGCTGGCGCGCCGGCGGTAGGCGGTACGGACCCGCTCGAAGAAAGCCAGGGTTTCACTCTCGAACCTGTCCAGCTCGCCGCGTTCACGGGCGCGTGACAGGCCCTTGGCCACGTCGATATCCAGAATCAGCGTGAGATCCGGGCGCAGCGTGCCCTGGACCAACTGCTCCAGTTGGCCAATGGTTTCCAGGTTCAATCCCCGGCCACCACCCTGATAGGCATAGGTGGCATCCGTGAACCGGTCACAGAGAACCCAGGCACCGCGGGCCAGGGCAGGCTTGATGACCTGTTGCAGGTGCTGGGCGCGGGCGGCGAATACCAGCAGCAGCTCGGCGGTGTCATCCACCGGCTCGTCCCGTTTAGTCAACAGCAGGCTGCGGATTTCCTCCGCCAGGGGCGTTCCACCCGGCTCCCGGGTCACCACCACTTCTATTCCCCGGCTCAGCAACCACTGGTGCACAAAAGCCAGGTTGGTGCTTTTGCCCACACCCTCGGTGCCTTCTATGGTGATAAATTTGCCGGGATTCATGGATGCCTCGCGTCAGTCACTGCTGGTCCGGCAGTCTAGCAGACTCGTCCGGAAGGCCGGGGCAAAAATACCCGGCGAGATTGTCAGCCTCCTGTTTTTTTACCTGTGTATCGCACACACCTGACACGCGCCCACACTACGCCAGATAACGCCTGAACCAGGCGATCGTGCGATCCCAGGCGAGCTTGGCCGCTGCCTCGTCATAGCGCGGTGTCGAATCATTGTGGAAACCATGGTTGGTCCCCGGATAGATGTAGGCCTCATAGGTCTTGCCAGCAGCCTTCAGCGCCGCTTCGTAGTCCGGCCAGGTGGCGTTGACGTTCGGGTCGGTTTCGGCGAAATGCAGCAACAGCGGCGCCTTGATCTTCGGCACGTCCTCGGGCTTCGCCTGGCGGCCGTAAAAGGGAACAGCGGCCGCCAGTTCTGGATAGGCGACGGCAGCGGCGTTGGACACCCCGCCCCCATAACAAAAGCCGGTGATACCGACCTTGTCGGTGGTCAGCTCGCTGGCCAGCAGGTATTCGATGGCGGCAAAGAAATCATTCATCAGCTTCTGCGGGTCGACCTGCCGTTGCAACTCGCGGCCCTGATCGTCATTGCCGGGGTAGCCGCCGACAGAACTCAGGCCATCCGGCGCCAGGGCGACGAAACCAGCCTTGGCCACACGCCGCGCCACGTCCTCGATATAGGGATTCAAACCTCGGTTCTCGTGCACCACGACCACGCCGGGCACCGCGCCCGCAGCCTTGGCCGGACGAACCAGGTAGCCGCGCACGTCTCCGTGGCCATTGGCTGATGGGTAGCGGATGTATTCGGCGTGGATATCGGGATCGGTGAACGCGATCTGTTGGGCGAGCGCATAGTCCGGACTCAGCGATGCCAGGATTGCACCAGCGGTCAGGCTGCCGACCGCAAACCGCGCCGCGCGATCGAGGAAGTCGCGCCGGCTGATCCGTCCATGCACGTAGAAATCGTAGAGTTCAAGCAATTCGGGATCAAAATCCCTGGCGGTGAGACGGCTCATGCATTTCTCCTTTTCAGCTGGTGGACGCGCCCTGGTGTCATCAATGAAACATCGAAATCTGTCGGCAGGGTGATGAAAACGACCGCCATCTTGCCGGGCAGTTCATCAATTCTCCTGACCGTATCGTCAGCCGTTGAACCGGCACGCGGCACGCCAGGGTCTTCGTTTGTGCGTAGGTGCTACAGGCTGTCAGCGAGTATCCATGGGCCAATCCCCGGATTCAAGGCCGGGGCGCGCCATCGCCGGCCAAACCCGGAGGCAAACAGCGGCTTGCCTGACGATGGAACAGACCCATTTGCAGTTTCCAACGCAGGGCTTGCCGGCCCTGCGTTGGAAACTGCAAAGGTCTGGTACACTAAACGCACAAGAAAATACCAACAAAAGACGCATCAACCATGAGCCCGCTGCAAAAACGCAAATACCACCATGGCAATCTGCGCCAGGCGCTTTTGTCTGCTGCCTCGCATACGCTGGAACAGGAGGGATTGGATAGCCTCAGCCTGCGGGGACTGGCCAAGCAGGCCGGTGTTTCACCCACAGCGGTTTACAGCCATTTCAGCGATAAAACTGCCCTGATGCTGGAGATCAAGACAGAAGGAATCAAGCGCCTTACCACGCACTTGCAGGATGCGCTTACCGGGCTGGTGGACTCGACCCCTGAGGAACGGGTTTATTGTATAGGTCGCTCTTACATCCAATTCGCCCTGGACAATCAATTTTTATTCGACATCATAAGCGGCTGGCTTCCACCGTTGGAGCGGCTGACTCCGGAATACCTGGACGCCAGTACCGGCTGTGAAGGCCTGATGCGCGACAACCTGAGCGCTTTCCTGCGCAAGCATGACCTGGAGCCCGACGACATCCAATCCTGCCTCGCGTCCCTGAGTGCCTGGTCGCTGGTCCTGGGGGTGAGCATGCTGCTGCGGTCCGGGGGCGTGGACGGCGTCGTCCACTGCAAAAAATGGCCGCCGGATTTTTCGTCGGCCAATCCCCAGCGCCGGGCTCAAATACTGGAGGTTCTCTTCGCCATCCAGCTGGAGGGATTCAAAGCCACCCTGGGCAAGATCCGGTAGTCAAGCACGGGGCACCCGCGTATCATGCGCAGCTTTTGCGCAGAGCATAAAACAGCAGTATCCATTGAGCAGCACAAGAGGATTTACCATGATCACCCTGCATACCAATTACGGCGACATCGTTATCGAACTGGACTTCGACAAGGCGCCCAAGACTGCCGCCAACTTCAAGCAGTATGTTGAAGAGGGTTTTTATGACGGCACCGTCTTTCATCGCGTGATCGATGGCTTCATGATTCAGGGTGGCGGACTGACGGAAGACATGGAGCAGAAGGTGACGCGCGCGCCCATTGAAAACGAAGCCGACAACGGTTTGAAAAATGTAGCCGGCAGTGTCGCCATGGCACGCACCAACGATCCGCACAGCGCCACGGCGCAATTTTTCATCAATGTGAAAGACAACACCTTCCTCAATCACAGCGGCAAGACCAGCCAGGGCTGGGGCTACTGCGTATTCGGCAAGGTCGTGGATGGCATGGATGTGGTCAACAAGATCAAAGGCGTAAAAACCGGCAACAAAGGCTATCACGCCGACGTGCCTCAGGAAGCGGTCATTATCGAGCGCGCCTCCCTTGCCTGATTCATCCCATGACCCAGTTGTTCATTTCTGATCTGCATCTGAGCGCGTCACGCCCGGATATCACGCGCGCCTTTGAGGGTTTTTTGCAAGCGCGCGCGCGCGGAGCTGCGAGCCTGTATATCCTAGGTGATTTTTTTGACGTCTGGATTGGCGATGACGACGATGAACCACTGGGCATACAAACGGCACAACAATTGCGCCGTTTGCACGAAGAAGGCACCCGCATTTATTTGATGCATGGAAACCGCGATTTTCTGTTGGGCGAGGATTTCGCCCGCCGCGCCGGTGCCGAGCTGATACCTGAAGGCACCGTGATTGACCTCTACGGCTGCCCCACCCTCCTGCTGCACGGCGACAGCCTGTGCACCGATGACCAGGCTTACCAGGCATTTCGCCAACAGGTGCGCAATCCCCAATGGCAGGAACAGATCCTCAGCCAGCCCTTATCAGTGCGCCGGGCACTCGCAGAAAGCATGCGCGCCGAGAGCCGGCATATGAACAGCCTCAAAGCGGAAGACATCATGGATGTGTCACCCGACCAGGTCATACGTGTGATGCAGGCGGCAGGGGTTACCCGTTTGATCCATGGACACACCCACAGACCCGCCCGCCACCCGGTAAACCTGGCGGGACAGGCTGGCGAGCGCATAGTGCTGGGAGATTGGCACAGCCACGGCTGGTGCCTCGTTGCTGATAAGGCAGGGCTGACACTTGAGAATTGGGTTATCTGATACCGGGGCGCGCCCGAATGAATCTGCAACGCGCCAGTGGCTATTTATCCATCTGTACAACTATTTTTCCTGCAAGACTATTCTTTCCTACACAACTGGCCTTTCCTGTACGACTAGCCTTTCCTGTACGACCAGTCTTCCGCACCACTATTCATCCGTCTGAAGCACAGCCGTCAAAATCACTTCATCCGCGGCGCTGTAGAGGCTGAGGTTATCGCCCTCGCGGGCCGCGCGCGCGGTCTGCGGTAACAATTCCAGCAAGCGGGTTTCCTGCTCCATCAGGCTTGGCAGGCACATCATGCGTGTCGTCCCCAGCGGATGGATTTCCAGCTGCCCGCCGGTGTAACTGTATTTGCCGAAAAAGCGATTACAGCTGGCGTTGCCGTTGATGGCTCCGTCATCCGCAAACTGGATACGCGCGGTGACGGTATCGAGCACCGGCTCACCTCCCAGCGTTTCGAGAACCCAGATGCCCAGAAAATCCGGTAACGCATCGACGGACTCCGACTGGCGGCTGGCCAGGGGTTGGCAGGCCAGGAGAATCAGTGCGAACGTCAGGAAAAAAGGAGCCAGATATTTTTGCATGGGATGTCACTCGCTTATTCTTGGTAGCCTCTCCTAAGAGAGCCGCACGCCCTATAAATTCCCTGTCGCGCAAAAAATCTTTGCGCCCGCGCACGGCTCGTCGATGCTCACCGCTTCGCGTATCAGCGGGGAAAACCCGGGGGTAAACCGCTACCGGGTGGCAGCATGCCGCCCATGCCCCGCATCATCTTGGCCATGCCGCCGCCTTTCATCTTGCCCATCATCTTCGCCATCTGCTTGTACTGTTTGAGCAGGCGATTGAGGTCCTGGATCTCGGTGCCGGAACCCTGGGTGATGCGGCGCTTGCGGGAGCCATTGAGCTCATCCGGATGGCGCCGCTCCCAGGGCGTCATGGAATTGATGATGGATTCCATGGTTTTGAACTGCTTGGTCATATTGGCCTGTTGCGCCAACTGGGTCACGTTGCCCATGCCGGGCAGCTTATCCAGCATGGATGTCAGGCCACCCATGGCCTGCATCTGCTGGAGCTGGTCGCGCAGGTCTTCCAGATCGAATTTCTGGCCCTTGACCACTTTTTTCACCAGCTTGTCGGCCTTGGCCTTGTCGATGCTGCGTTCGGCCTGCTCGATCAACGAGAGCACATCGCCCATGCCGAGGATACGCGATGCGATACGATCCGGATGGAAAGGCTCCAGGGCATCGGTCTTTTCACCCACGCCCAAAAATTTGATGGGCTTGCCCGTGATATGGCGCACGGACAAGGCGGCACCGCCGCGGGCATCACCGTCGGCCTTGGTGAGGATGACACCCGTCAGCGGCAGAGCGTCGTTGAACGCCTTGGCGGTATTGACCGCGTCCTGGCCAATCATCGCGTCGATCACGAACAGCGTTTCCACCGGTTTGACGGCGGCATGCAGTGCCTGGATTTCTTCCATCAACGCCTGGTCAATGTGCAGGCGGCCGGCGGTATCCACGATCACCAGATCGCAGAACTGCCGCCTGGCGTGATCGATGGCCGCCCTGGCAATGGCCACGGGCTGCTGATCGGCGGATGAGGGGAAAAACTCCACACCGACTTCGCCCGCCAGGGTTTCGAGCTGCTTGATGGCCGCCGGGCGATAGATATCGGCGCTGACGACCAATACTTTTTTCTTTTCACGCTCCTTGAGAAAGCGCGCCAGCTTGGCGACGGACGTGGTTTTACCCGCCCCCTGGAGGCCCGCCATCAGGATCACGGCCGGCGGCTGGGCCGCCAGGTTCAGGCCTTCATTGGCCTGCCCCATGACACTAATCAGTTCGTTTTGCACGATCTTGATGAACTGCTGGCCGGGATTCAGGGCCTTGGCGATCTGCTGACCCAGGGCGCGGCTGCGCACCTGGTCGATGAAGGCCTTGACCACAGGCAGCGCCACGTCGGCTTCCAGCAGCGCCTTGCGCACATCCCGCAGGGCGTCCTTGATATTGTCCTCGCTCAAACGCGCCTTACCGGTGACACTGCGCAGCGTATGGGTGAGGCGATCGGTCAGATTCTCAAACATAGATTTCCTAACTGGTTGATTCAACAAATATCCGGCGGTCCGATGGAGGCCGCGTTGAATGAAAGCCGCATTGCAAATCACGGTCATGCGAGCGGAAAAACCTGGATTATACCTGCATCATCACAGCAGAACGACGCCTTTAATTGATAATGATTATTATCCGCACATGCTTCTCTTTAGGCCCCGCCTGTGACACACTTGCGACCTTGTCGCCGCAACCAGCCAAGCCCCATGTCCCAGAGTGCCAACATACTCGCCGTCCTGCTCTACGCCCTGGCCAGTGGCTACCTGGTGCTGCGCCTCATGCGTCAACAGGCTCTGCACCGCCAGGCGTTGTTGGGCGCCACGGCTGTCATCCTGATCGTACATGGCGTGGGGGTCTACGGCCTGAGTATCAGTGCCCAGGGCTTCCAGTTGGGCTTTTTTGCCGCATCATCGCTGATTTTCTGGGTCATAAACCTGCTGGTGCTGATCAGCAGCCTCAGGAAATCGCTGCATAACCTGTTCATCCTCCTGTTCCCCCTTTCCGCCCTGGCCGTCTTGTCGTCGTTGCTGGGGCACAGCCCCAAGCCCGAGACCGCCCTCAGCTTTCCGCTGGCCAGCCATGTGGTCCTTTCCATACTGGCCTACAGCCTGCTCACCATAGCCACGCTCCAGGCGCTGCTGCTGGCCTACCAGCACCACCAGCTCAAGCACAAACACACCAGCGGTGCAGTGCGCCTGCTGCCGCCCCTGCAAACCATGGAATCGCTGTTGTTTGAATTGCTCTGGGCCGGGTTTGCGCTGCTGAGCCTGTCGATCCTCTCCGGGTTCTATTTTCTGGAGGATATCTTTGCCCAGCACCTCGCCCATAAAACGGTGTTTTCGATCGCGGCCTGGGTTATCTATGCCCTGCTGCTCTGGGGCCGTCACCAGCTCGGCTGGCGTGGCTACGTGGCCATACGCTGGACCCTGGTGGGCTTTGCCCTGTTGATGCTGGCCTACTTCGGCAGCAAGCTGGTGCTGGAGTTGATCCTGGGCCGGGTTGATTAACCAGCCGTTCTGTTCCAAGATAAGCGGCCATTCGGCAACATGGGCTTTACCCGCCTTGTACCTCATACCCCTGGTGTTATCAGTTTTCCTGATCGGCCTGCTGGTGTTTTCCGTGATCTTCTCGAGATCCAGGACCGGCACGATGTTGCTGAACCGCTATCGCCTGAAATACCTGATCAAAAAAAGCGACCGGACGGCCATGCGTGCAAACAAATTGCGCGCCGCCATCAAAAGAGCCGGCGATTTCCTGTCGGATCATCACCAGGGCATGTTATTGAATGTGCTGGATCTGGAAAAATCCACCGTGGAAGACATCATGATTCCACGCAACGAGGTGGAAGGCCTGGATCTGGAATTGCCCGTGCCGGAATTGTTGCAGCGCATACGCACCAGCGAGTACACCCGGCTGCCGGTCTATGTGGGCGACATCAACCAGGCGGTGGGCATCCTGCATCTGCGCAATGCCGCGCGCTTTATCCACGGCGATGACGACACCATCACCCACAATGCCATCCGCCAATTCCTCAACGAACCCTATTTCGTTCCCGAATCGACCAAGCTTCCCACACAGCTACTGAATTTCCAGCAGCAGAAATGCCGCATGGCACTGGTGGTGGACGAATATGGTGAAGTGCAAGGCATAGTGACGCTGGAAGACCTGCTGGAAGAAATCGTGGGCGACTTCACCACCAACAGCGCGGAAGAAAGTGCGAGGGATATCCGGCCTCAACAGGATGGCTGGTACCTGATCGATGGCGGCACCTTCGTGCGTGACATCAATCGCGCGCTTGGCTGGAACCTGCCACTGGATGGCCCCAAAACCCTGAACGGACTCGCCATGGAACACCTGGAAAATATTCCCGATGCCGCGGTGGGTTTCGAGCTGGGTGATTACCGCCTCGAAACCACCCAGGTCACCGATAAGATGATTGCCTGGTTGCGCGTATCGGCCATAAATGCCGCTTCAACGGCACAATAAAGGTCTTGAGGATTAATCCTTGCGGCTGAGCAAGCGGCGCAGCAGGTAACCCGCCAGGGCGGCAACGCCGATGGCAGCCACCAGCAGGCCCACGATGACCAGCAGGTAGCTCAGGAGCGTGGACAGCGGCAAGCCCCAGGCAAAGACCGCCAGCATCAAAAATCCGCAGCACGCCAGCAGGTTGATGCCCAGCCCGCGTTTTTTCAGCATCATTCGCCAGAGCATGGATACGCCTCAGGATTGAGTGACACCATGCCACACAAATCAATCCACACAGTTTCAGCCAAGGCTGACATAACACCCCCTACACAAACCACCCGACAACTACAGTCTTTTACCCGGGATCACCCACGGAAGTGATCAGGATTCACGGCGCCAGAGTGTGCCTCCGTCCCGTGAATCTTCCAGCACTATGCCCTGCTCCAGCAGTTGCTTGCGTATCTCATCGGCGCGGGCATAGTTTTTGGCCTGTTTGGCGGCGATTCGTTCACTGATCAGCTGCCCCACCGCATCAGCGGAGATTGCATCACTGGCTCCCGATTGCAAAAACGCCTGGGGATCGGATTGCAGGATGCCCAGGAGCGCCCCCAGCGCCTTGAGTTCCGCCGCCAGCTTTTCCGCCGCCGCCCTGTCGGTCGATGCCAGGCTGTTCAGCTCGCGCACCAGGTCATACATGGCCGCCAGCGCGAGGCGCGTGTTGAAATCGTCGTTCATGGCGGCAACAAAGGCCGTGTAGTAATGACTATCGCCCAACTCTTCGAGGGCGGCGGCGGGAATTCCGGTGAAGTCGCGCAGCGCGGCGTAAAAACGCTCCAAGCCTGTCCGCGCTTCGATCAAGCTGTCTTCCGCATAGTTGATCGGACTGCGGTAATGGCTGCTCACCAGCAGGAAGCGCACCACTTCCGGATGGTATTTTTCCAGCACATCACGGATGGTGAAGAAATTGCCCAGGGACTTGGACATCTTCTCGCCATCCACACGCACGGCACCGGCATGCAGCCAATAGTTGACATAGTGGCAACCATTGGCGGCCTCGCTCTGGGCGATTTCATTTTCATGGTGCGGGAAAGGCAGGTCCGGACCACCGCCATGGATATCGAAGGTCTCACCGCAGCAGTGCTTGCTCATGGCCGAGCATTCGATATGCCAGCCGGGACGGCCCGGTCCCCAGGGGGAATCCCAGGCCGGCTCATCGGACTTGGCGCTTTTCCACAGAACGAAATCGCGCGGGTCTTCCTTGGCCTCGTCAACATCGATGCGCGCACCTACGAGAAGTTCGTCCAGGTTTTTGTTGGTCAGCTTGCCGTAATCGGCAAAGCTCGTCACCCGGTAATAGACATCGCCGTTGTCACCCGCGTAGGCGTGGCCTTTGTCGATCAGGGTTTTCACCATGTCGATGATAGGTTGGATATAGGCCGTGGCGCGGGGTTCGATATCCGGACGCAGCACACCCAGACGATCCTCATCCTCGTGCATGTAGCGGATAAAGCGTTCAGTCAACGCATCGAAGGCTTCACCGTTTTCCTGGGCGCGGCGAATGATTTTGTCATCGATGTCAGTGATATTGCGCACATAGGTCAGGTCCCAGCCCTGGCTGCGCAAAAAACGGCTGATCACATCAAACACCACCATCACCCTGGCATGACCAATGTGGCAGTAGTCATAGACCGTGATGCCGCAGACATACATGGCAATCCTGCCAGGCACCAGCGGTTTGAAGATGTCTTTTTGGCGTGTAAGTGTGCTGTAAACCGTCAATGTCATGAAATGTGTCTCTTAATCCTGTTCATCCAGTTTGGCCCAGCTGTCACGCAGGCCGATGGTGCGGTTGAATACGGGTTTTTCCGGCGTGTGGTACTTGCTGTCCAGGCAGAAGTAACCCGCCCGTTCGAACTGGAAACGATCTTCCGGGCGGGCCTTGGCGAGACTGATTTCCGCCTTGCAGTGATGCAGGATTTCCAGGCTGGCCGGATTGATGGAATCAAGGTAATTCTTGCCGCCCGCATCCGGTGCCTCGTCATTGAAAAGACGATCATAGAGCCGCACTTCACAATCCAGATTCCGGGTGGCGGATACCCAGTGAATCACACCCTTGGGCTTGTTGCCATCGGCCGGGTCCTGCCCCAGGGTATTTTCGATGACCCTGGCCAGCAGCTCGGTGATGTTGCCCGCTTCGTCGCGAATGGCGAGGTCTGCTTCGATCACATAGGCGTTGCGCAGGCGCACACGCTTGCCGAGCACCAACCGCTTGTATTTCTTGTTGGCCTCTTCCCGGAAATCGTCCTGCTCGATGTAGATCGTCTGCGTGAAAGGCAATTGGCGCACACCCAGATCCTCGCGGTTGGGATGACGGGGCGCGTCCATCCACTCCAGATGGTCTTCCGATATATTGGTCAGCGTCACTTTCAATGGGCGCAGCACGCACATGGCGCGCGGTGCGTTTTTGTCCAGGTCGTTGCGCACGGAAAATTCCAGCATGCCCATATCGACCATGCCATCGGAGCGTGTGACACCGATGCGCTCGCAGAAATCCCGCAACGCCGCCGGTGTGATGCCCCGGCGGCGCATGCCGGAGATCGTCGGCATGCGCGGATCATCCCAGCCATCCACATGCTGTTCATCTACCAGCTGCTTGAGTTTGCGCTTGCTGGTGATGGTGTAGTTGATGTTGAGCCGCGCAAATTCATACTGGCGCGGCGCCGAGGGCACCGGCAGGTGCTCGATGAACCAATCGTAGAGCGGGCGGTGATCCTCGAATTCCAATGTGCAGATGGAGTGGGTGATGCCTTCTATCGCGTCGCTCTGGCCGTGGGCAAAGTCATAGGAAGGATAAATGCACCATTTATCTCCCGTGTGGTGGTGATGAGCCTTCTTGATACGGTAGATGATCGGATCGCGCAGATTCATATTGGGCGCCGACATGTCGATCTTCGCGCGCAGCGAACAGGCACCTTCGGCAAATTCACCGGCGCGCATTTTTTCAAACAGCGCAAGGTTCTCAGCCACACTGCGGTCGCGGTAGGGACTGTTCCTGCCCGGCTCCGTCAGGGTTCCACGATACTCCCGCGCCTGTTCCGGCGTGAGGTCACAGACATAGGCCAGTCCCTGCTCGATGAGATGAATGGCCCACTGGTGCAGCTGATCAAAATAATCGGAGGTGTAACGGACCGCGCCATCCCATTTGAAGCCCAGCCATTCCACGTCCCGCTGGATGGACTGCACGTATTCCTCGTTTTCTTTTTCCGGATTGGTATCGTCAAAGCGCAGGTTGCAGACACCACCGAATTCTTCGGCCATGCCGAAATTGAGGCAGATGGATTTGGCGTGACCAATGTGCAGGTAACCATTGGGTTCCGGGGGAAAGCGCGTGACAATCCGCTGATGCACGCCCTGTTCCAGATCCTTGCGAATAATCTGCTGCAGAAAGTGCGGTGGCTTGCTTTGGGGTTTGTTGTCGTGGGCCGCGTCGGAAAGATGTTCGCTCATACTGCATGGGTTCCCATGGGTCGTGAATCCTGACTTCAGTCAAAACGGCCATTGTACCCAGTCATCGGGGCTTTTCCTACCGCGCCTCCGTGTCTGTTTCCGTCTCGGCGGGTACCTGCTGTGGTGGCGCCACTGTGGAGCGGTAATCGGCGGAGCGCCGCAGCTGATAACGCCTCACCGCCCGGTTGTGTTCCTCCAGTGTTGCGGAGAAGTGGCTGGTACCATCGCCCTTGGCGACGAAATAGAGCGCGTTCCCGTCAGCCGGGTTGAGCGCGGCTTCCAGCGATGCGCGCCCCGGCAGCGAGATGGGCGTGGGAGGCAGGCCCGTGATCACATAGGTGTTGTAGGCTGTGGGCGTCTCCAGGTCACGGCGGGTGATGCGGCCCTGGTAGGCATCGCCCATGCCGTAGATGACGGTGGGATCGGTTTGCAGGCGCATGCCCTTTTGCAGGCGGCGCACAAACACGCCGGCGACCTCGGTCCGTTCCCAGGGCGCTCCGGTTTCCCGCTCGATGATGGAGGCCATGATCAACGCCTCGTAGGGTGTCGCGTAGGGCAGGTTTTGCGCGCGGTCCCGCCACAGGATATCCAGTGTTTGGCGCATACGGTCATGGGCGCGACGCAGGATATCCACATCGCTGTTGCCCCGGGTGAAAGTATAGGTATCGGGGAAGAACCAGCCCTCCGGGTGGTCTTCGGACAGACCCAGCAAAGCCAGTTGTTCAGTTGGCGGCAGATCGCGCAGGCGCGGTACAAGTTCATCCCGGGCATGGAGTGCCGCCAGGGCCTGCGCAAAGGTCCAGCCCTCCACCAGGGTGATCTGATAAACGACCACCTCTCCCTTTTGCAGCTTGTCGAGCAGGCCCAGGGGTGTCAGGCCAGGTTGCAGCTGGTACTCACCGGCCTGGACAGGTCCCAATTGTGTCAGGCGGGCATACACCCGCAGCCAGTCGGGACGGTCCAGGATACCCGCTCGCGACAGGTCCCGTACCATGCGGTTGAGGCTCGCCCCGCTGTTGAGCTGGTAGCGGTAGCCTTCCTCCGGCACGTTCATGGGTGCGTTCAGCCAACGATCCAGCGTGTACCAGGAGGCCACCAGGCCCGCGCAGGCCAACAGCATGACCAATACGAGCAGCAGCAACAAACGCCTGATCCAGGACTTCAGCCATTCCACGGGCATACCTCCCGTGGCAGCACCGGACGTTGCAGGAACTCAGTCAGCGCTGCCTGCAAGTCACGGGTCACCGGCCCGGGAACCCAGGCGCGGGGTGGGCATTCGAGCCCCAATATGGGCCAGATGCCGCGCAGGCTGTTGCACAGGAACAATTCCTCGGCCCGCAACAGATCGTCCGGCAACAGCTTTCCCGATTTGACCGTCAACCCCAGAGAGGGCGCGAGCTGTTCGCAGATCAACTGGCGGAGTATCCCGGCCACACCGCAGTGCGACAGGTCGGGGGTTACCAGCTGCCCGTCGAAAACAGCAAACAGATTGCTGGCGGTGGCTTCGATCACCTGCCCCGCACCATCCAGCAGCAACCCTTCACGGCTGTCGTCACTGGCAGGCCATTCCGCCCTGGCCAGTACCTGCTCCAGGCGGTTAAGATGTTTGAGACCGGCAAGTCCGGGATTGTCCGCCAACCGCTGACGGCAGAAATGCGCAACCACACCCGCCTGTGTTGACGGTATGTCGGGATAGAACAGCAGGCAGTAAGTGGGATCGGGCTCAGCCGGCAGGCGATAGCCACGGCCACCTTCGCCGCGGGTCACCAGTATCTTGAGCACACCGTCCGGTGACTGGCCATCAAACAACGCCTGCATGCAGGCGTAAAGACGTTCCAGGGATAGCGGCAGTTGCAGGCGCACGGCGCTGCCCAGCAGGCGCGCCTTGTGCCAGGGCCAGAGGGACACACACCCGGCACGGACCAGGCAGGTTTCAAACAACCCGTCCCCATACGCCAATCCCCGGTCCAGCGGCGACAGGGCCGCACCGGAAACGCCATTGACAGACACTAAAACGGAGGCTTGAGACATAGAGGGGGAGTCTATACAAAAACGCCGGCCTGTCTCCAGTCCGGCGTTCTATTAAGCGGTAGCGGTTTCCCGAGCAACCATCAAAGCTTGCGGAAAATCAGCGAGCCGTTGGTGCCACCAAACCCGAAGGAGTTGGACAGCACCGCCTCGATGGGACGCTCCTGGGCCGTGTGGGGCACCAGGTTGATATCGCATCCCTCGTCGGGATTGTCCAGGTTGATGGTCGGCGGCGCCACCTGGTCGCGGATCGCCAGGACACTGAATATGGCCTCGACAGCACCGGCGGCGCCCAGGAGGTGGCCAATCATGGATTTGGTGGAGCTGACCGCGAGATTGTCCACCGCAGAACCCATCACAGCCTTGACAGCCTGGCATTCGGCTTTGTCACCGGCAGGCGTGGAGGTGCCGTGGGCATTGATATAGTGAATCAGGTCCAGGGGAATACCCGCGTCCTTGATGGCGTTGCGCATGGACGCTGCCGCCCCGGCGCCATCTTCCGGCGGTGACGTCATGTGATAGGCATCGCCACTCATGCCAAATCCGACCAGCTCGGCATAGATGCGGGCTCCACGGGCTTTGGCATGCTCGTACTCCTCAAGCACCAGTACGCCAGCGCCATCACCGAGGACGAAGCCATCGCGGTCCTTGTCCCAGGGGCGGCTGGCGGCCTGGGGATCGTCATTGCGCGACGACAGGGCGCGGGCTGCCGCAAATCCACCCAGGCCCACCGGTGTGGTCGCCATTTCGGCACCACCGGCGACCATCACATCCGCATCACCATACTGGATCAGGCGCGCGGCAAAACCGATGCTGTGGGTGCCGGTGGTACAGGCGGTGGTCATGGCAATGTTGGGACCCTGCATGCCGTACATGATCGAAAGATTGCCGGAAATCATGTTGATGATGGCGCTGGGCACAAAAAACGGGGACATGCGGCGGGGGCCCTTGTGCTCCACCACGAGGGTGCCTTCCTCGATGGTGCCTATGCCACCGATACCGGAACCGATGGACACGCCGATACGCGGCGCATTGGCCTCCGTGATGTCCAGCCCCGCGTCGCGGATGGACTGAATCGCGGCCACCATGCCGTACTGGATGAAGGGGTCCATTTTGCGCGCTTCTTTCACCGAGAAATAATCTTCCACGGAAAGATCTTTTACCGAAGCGCTGAACTGGGTAGAAAAGGCAGAGACATCAAAGGCGGTGATAGGGGCAACACCGCTCTTGCCATTGACTATGCCCTGCCAGGTATCCGCCACGTTATTACCCAGCGAACTGACCATGCCCAAACCGGTAACTACCACTCTTCTGCGCGACACCTTGGGGATCTCCAAATCGATATGAAAATGCTTGTGCGATTATAGACGGGAAACCCGGAAAAATTCACAGGGGCGGCCAGTCCGGCACCGGAATTCAACAAAAGAAAAAGCCGTACTATTTCGCAATAATACGGCTTTAGGCAAACAGGTAATCAGCTGACTAGAAGATTACGCCAGATTGGCATTGATGTAATCGATGGCCAATTGAACTGTGGTGATTTTCTCGGCTTCTTCATCGGGGATTTCAGTTTCGAACTCTTCTTCCAGAGCCATTACCAGTTCTACGGTATCGAGTGAATCCGCGCCCAGATCTTCGACAAAAGAAGCTTCGTTTTTAACTTCTTCTTCTTTCACACCCAGTTGCTCAGCAACGATTTTTTTTACGCGTTCTTCAATGCTGCTCATGATGTTCATAAACTCCTAGTGGTAGTATCGACGAAACCGTCATTCTTTTATGAAACCACGAAGGTGGTTCCTTCATGATGTTTCGGCCAAAATCGACGCGCATTTTACATCTATTTTCGCCACGTTGTAACGCATCCGCCTAAAAATCTTCATTTTTTTGGACAAAAACCATAAAAAACAACGATTTAAGCAGGGAAGTTAATCCATATTAAGACATATACATTCCGCCATTTACCTGAATGGTTTCACCGCTGACATAGCCTCCGGCATCGCTGGCCAAAAAAGCAACAACCGCGGCAATTTCCTCGGGTTTGCCCAGGCGGCCCAGAGGAATTTTTGCAAGAAGTTGCTGCTTTTGCTCGTCAGACAACACCTTGGTCATGTCGGTGTCGATGAACCCGGGCGCAACGGTATTGACCGTAATGCCACGGGAACCCACCTCGGCGGCCAGCGAACGCGCGAAACCGGCAACGCCGGCCTTGGTGGCCGCATAATTGGCCTGCCCCGGATTTCCCATGGAGCCCACGACCGAACTGATATTGATGATGCGGCCCCAGCGATTTTTCATCATGCCGCGCAACACGGCCTTGCTCAGCCGGTAAACGGCACTGAGGTTGGTGTTGACCACATCGAACCATTCGTCATCACTCATGCGCATGAGCAGATTGTCGCGGGTAATGCCGGCGTTGTTGACCAGAATGTCCGGCGTGCCGAACTCTTCCTGAACACGTTTCAACAGCGCCTCAACCGACTGGGGATCGGTCACATTCAATGCGCGGCCGGCACCGCGAATGCCCAGTTCTTCCAGGCGCGCAGAAATTTTTTCCGCGCCGGCCTCTGTCGTGGCAGTGCCGATCACCACGGCACCGGCAGCGCCTAATTGCTCGGCGATGGCGGCGCCTATACCGCGGCTTGCGCCCGTCACGAGGGCAATTCTAGTTGTCGTTGTCATCATAGTTTCTCACTGGTTTTTGACGTGATTGAGTGCCGCCTGCACATCATCGGGTGTTTCCATGGACAGCGTATCGAGATCCTTGTTGATGCGTTTGTTCAGGCCGGAAAGCACCTTGCCAGGTCCGCACTCGAGCGTAATCGCCACGCCCGACGCGCTCAGCGTATTGACGCAATCCACCCAGCGAACCGGACTGTATATCTGTTCCACCATCAAGGCCTTGATCTGTTCGGGATCGGCCTGAGCTGCCGCATTGACATTGTGTATGACAGGAACCCGGGGCGCGGCAAAGGGTGTGGCGGCGATCTGCTCGGCCAGGCGCTCCGCCGCAGGCCGCATCAGTTCGGTATGGAACGGCGCACTGACCGGCAGTGGCAAGGTGCGCTTGGCGCCAGCCTCTTTGCACAGCACACTGGCACGCTCCACCGCGGCGGCGGCACCGGCAATCACCACCTGGCCGGGTGAATTGAAATTCACCGCCGTCACCACATCGCCCTGCGCGGCCGCGTCACAGGCCGCCAGAATGGCCGTGTCATCGAGACCGATGATTGCCGCCATGGCACCCTGCCCCGCCGGCACGGCTTCCTGCATGAATTTGCCACGCTGCTGCACCAGTTTCACCGCATCCTCGAAGGCCACCACATCGGCACACACCAGGGCGGACCATTCCCCCAGGCTGTGCCCCGCCATGAATCCCGGCTCGGCGCCACCAAGCTGCCGCCAGACTCGCCATACGGCAACACTGGCAGTCAACAGCAATGGCTGGGTGCGCTCTGTCAGGTTGATGTCTTCCTGGCTGCCATGCTGCACCAGCGACCACAGATCGTAACCCAACACGGCAGATGCCTGTGAAAAGGTATCCAGCACCAGCGAATGGGTCGCGGCCAGTTCGGCAAGCATGCCGATTTTCTGTGATCCCTGGCCGGGAAAGACAATAGCGAGGTTTTTTTGCATAGAGATATCGCTCATTGAAGGGTCAAAAAATAGGTTCCCAGGATGCTGACTATCCCTGGGCGAGAATGCGTTCCGGTACAGCCTGTTCCACCTGCTCCAGTGCAACGCGCAAGGCGTGGGCAAACGCGTCCTGGTCGGCGCTGCCGTGGCTTTTGATCACCGTTTTCTGCAACCCGAGGAAGCTGGCACCGTTGTAACGCGCAGGATTCAATTGGTCGCGCAGTTCGCGCAAAACCGGTTGACTGACGAAGGCCGCGAAACGGCGCCATACACTGCCATCAAAACTGTGTTCGATCATGCGCGCGGCATGCCTGACGACACCTTCACTGGTCTTGAGTGCGATATTGCCGTTGAAACCATCGCACACGATCACATTCACCCTGCCTTTGTAGATGTCATCGGCTTCGACAAAACCCGAATAGTTGATCCGGGTATCGGTGCGCAGCAACGCATGGGCGGCCTGGATGATTTCCGTTCCCTTGGTTTCCTCGACACCGATATTCAACAAGGCCACGCAGGGATTTTCGATTCCATTGGCAGCGGCAAGCACACTGCCCATGAGGGCGAATTGCTGCAACTGCTCCGGCGTGCATTCAGGGTTGGCGCCCAGGTCCAGCATAAACGTGCGCCCCTGGGCCACCGGCATGGATTTGCAGATGGCGGGCCTGTCGATGCCGGGGAGGGTTTTGAGCAGGTGCCGGCTCATGGCCATGAGCGCACCGGTATTGCCGGCACTGACACAGGCCTGGGCCCGTCCGTCGCGCACAAGCTGCAAGGACTGCCACATGGAAGACTGTTTTTTATGGCGCAGGGCAACCAGGGGATCATCATCCATGGTTACGCGCTCGGGCGCGTGATGCAGGCTCAGGCGGGGAAAAGGCACACGGGCGGATACCAGAAGCGGCTCCAGTTGTTGCTGGTCGCCGACCAGTATCAACTCAAGCGCGGGAGAGGAGTCGAGGAGTTCGAGGGCAGCCGCAATAACAACGCGGGGACCTAAGTCCCCGCTCATAGCGTCAACCGCTATACAAATGTTGGCAGACAAGGTTAACCGTCTTGTATCGGCGAATTACTCGTTGCCGCCTTTGTCGATCACTTTGCGGCCACGATAAAAACCATCCGCCGTTACGTGGTGACGCAGGTGCTTTTCACCACTGGTGGCATCGACTGACAGGGTTGGGCCAGTCAGGGCATCGTGTGAACGACGCATGTCACGCTTTGAACGGGATTTTTTGTTTTGCTGTACAGCCATGATGTTCTCCTATTTACCTTATACACTGAAGCCGAGGCGCCTCGATCCACCGCGGTGGATTATTTCGGCGAGCTCTTGAGTTGCTCCAGCACTTGAAACGGGTTTTTCTTTTCGGGTTTGACCGCGACCGGCTCACCACTGCTGAGCAGCTTCTCATCGATGCAAAGCTCGGCGTGATATGCCACAGGCGGCAGACTCAGCAAGATTTCCTCTTCGACCATGTCGTAGAAGTCGGTCAACCCTTCAGCCACTATCCAGGGATCGAGATCCTTGGGCAGTGTCATGATATCTTCCTCGCTCCAGAGAATGGCCAGGGCGATATCACAGGCAACCGGCTGGATCATGGGTCCGAGGCAACGCTGGCACACCATTCCCAGATTTGCGCTGGCCCTACCGCTGACCAGCTTCTTACCGTCTTCACCTACCCGAAAGTCCAGCACCACCTCCACGTCGCCCTCGTCGGACGCCAGAGCGTCACGCAACCGCGGCAGCGCAGAAACAGCGACAAATCCGGAAATGCTGATGCCCTGCTGGGCAAACTTGCGCGGATCGCCCTGACGCGGCAGAGGCTTATGGGGGGGTGCCTGAAACATAAGCGCGCCATGATAGGGATCGACAGGGGTTCTGTCAAAAGAAAAAAGCGGCCAAAGACGCCTATTTAGTGGCAAAACAGTAGAATGCACCCCCTATTTGGTTTTTCGCGTCGGGATTCCTTTATATGCCTCGCCTGCTGCTTGCCTCCAGCTCTGTCTACCGCCGCCAGCTGCTCGACAAACTCGGTCTGCCCTACGGCTGGCAGGCACCGGCGGTGGATGAGTCACCCTTGCCCGGCGAGGCACCCGAATCCCTGGTGCTTCGCCTCGCAGAAGCCAAGGCCCGGGCACTGGCCGGCTCACACCCGGACAGCCTGATCATCGGTTCCGACCAGGTCACCTGCCTCGATGACCAGATCCTGGGCAAACCCCTGACGCTGGATCGCGCGAAAGAACAACTGCTGGCGGCACGGGGGCGGCACCTGACCTTTTACACCAGCCTCTGTGTGCTCAATACGGGGTCGGGCGTATGCCAGATGCATTGTGAACTGTTCCATGTGCATTTCCGCCTCCTCACCGACACACAGATCGATAACTACCTGACGCGGGAAATGCCTCTGGACTGTGCTGGCAGCTTTAAATCGGAAGGTTTGGGCATCAGCCTGTTTCATCGCCTGGAGGGACGCGATCCCAACAGCCTTGTCGGGCTTCCGTTGATCGCGCTGGTGGACATGCTTAATAAAGAAGGGATAGACGTACTGGGTTCCGGACCACCCCAGGGTGCTGACTAGCGGTCGGCCAGCCGTTCCCAGGCGAGGATCTGATCGAAAGCATCGAGGCAGAGCTCCGGCGCGTAAGGCTTGAGGCGATCCACATGATGGGCACCATAGCTGACCGCGATCCGCGGCATGGCTATGCGCCGGGCCATGTCCATATCGTATTCCGTGTCCCCCACCATCACCGCTTCAGCAGCGGATTGACCGAAATCGGCCAGCAGCTCCTCCAGCATCAGCGGATGTGGCTTGGATGCGGTTTCATCCGCGCAACGACTGGCCTCAAACAGGCCCACCAGGCCGAGGCCATGGAGGATACGATCCAGTCCCTGGCGGCTCTTGCCAGTCGCTATGGCCAGCCGGTGTCCCTGGTCGCGCAGATGTACCAAGGCGTCCAACACACCTGGAAACAAGTCCGCCGGGCGCTCATCCAGCTCGGTATAGCGCACACGGTAAGCCATTCGCAGTTGCTCATGCCCTTGGCTATCGGCCTCGGGAAACAAGACTTTTACCGCTTCGGGCAGGCCGAGACCAATGATGTTGTGAACCTGATGATCAGCCAGCGGCCCCCACCCCAGATCGGCTATCGCCCGCTGCATCGCCAGGGTGATACGGCCCTTGGAGTCGCTCAAGGTCCCATCCCAATCAAAAATCAACAACATTACTCTCTCCCGATCGCGTCAACAGAGGCCAGTTGCGCCAATGCCTGTGAAAGATCCTCGGCCAGGGGGGCTTCCACCCAGGTCAACTCATCGACCTCTGGCAGGTAAAAACCCAGCCGGGACGCATGGAGGAAAAGACGCCTGATGCCCTGCCCGCGCATCTGCTTGTTGACCTCGTCATCACCGTACTTCTCGTCACCAATCAGGCTGTGCCCCTGGTAGCGCGCGTGGACACGTATCTGGTGGGTGCGGCCGGTGATGGGCCGGGCCTCCACCAGGCTGCATTGGTGAAAACGCCGCAAGACACGGAACTCCGTCAGACTCGGCTTGCCCTCGGCCGCCACCCGGACGAATTTTTCCCCGTCGCCCACCTGGGTCTTGAGCAACGGCGCCTCCACCCGGTGGCAGGTCTCCGGCCATTGGCCCATCACCAGGGCCTGATAGACCTTGTGAATCCCGCCCGCCTGCTTGTCGCGCAAGGCGGCCTGTAAATGGCGCAGCATGCTGCGCTTCTTGGCGATCATGATGCAGCCCGAGGTATCCCTGTCCAGGCGATGCACCAACTCCAGGTAGCGTGCTTCGGGCCGCAGTTGGCGCAGGGCCTCGATCAACCCCAAGCTGATACCGCTGCCGCCATGAACCGCCAGTCCCGGTGGTTTGTTGATGACCAGCAATCCCTCATTTTCAAACAACACCGATGCCTCCAGCACGCGCAGCAACCCCTGGCCAGCCACAGCGCGGGGAGTGACGGGTGATGCCAGCCGCAGCGGAGGAATGCGCACCACATCCCCAGGATTGAGCTTGTACTCAGGCCGGCTGCGCCCCTTGTTGACCCTGACCTCACCCTTGCGGATAAGGCTGTAAATACGGGATTTCGGGAGCCCCTTGAGGCGGGCGGCCAGGAAGTTATCCAGCCGCTGGCCGGCCTGGTCGGCATCGACGCTGAGCCATTGCACCTTGGCGAGGGAGGATTCGGCGGGCGTGTTTGAGGGCGGGGTTCTGCTCATGGGCCGGCATCATACCGCAAGTCGGGCACGGCAGCCTCAGATTGCCGCCAGGGGGGATAACTGCTATATTCGGCAGTACTGTAACAGGCTGGTTTCCGGATAGCGCATTTCGACAGGCGTATCGCAGGGAAATACCGCTGACAGTTAAAGGTATCTGACAACCCGTGGCAGCCAAGCGACCCGACCGGATACCCGAGAACAAAACAAACGGTGTTACCGCCGCCTGAACCGGGCGTTAACACGCTGTGACAATCGCGCCAAGCAGCGCAATAGCTAAACGCTAATACTGTCTATTTTGTAGAACATTTGTTCGTCGTATTGCCTGAAACACCGAGATGGCGGCTGTGACAGCCATCAGACGCATGATGAAGGAAAACAAGGGATAAAGACGAGTCAGCGAATCGCCTGTGAGCGGATTCCAACTCCACCCGACCTAGCCATGCAATCAGCCAATACCCCAAAGAAAGCTGAATATCAGCCCAATCAACCGAGTGACATGGGAAGAGAATTATCGATCAGCACAGGAATCACCCCCGCCACCTGAACCATGGTTGCCGGGCATTCATCGACTGAACTTCTCCCACATTGCCTCCGCGAACCTCACATAGAGCGCGGCAGCTCACGCGGTTATACAAAATGCCAGTGTTGGCCTAGGTTATTTCGTTCGCGGAAGCGCTCGAACCGACTATCAGGTAACACATGAAAAGAATGCTGATTAACGCAACTCAACCGGAAGAGTTGCGGGTAGCGCTGGTCGACGGCCAGTGGCTGTACGATCTGGATATCGAAAACCGCAGCCGTGAACAAAAAAAATCCAACATCTACAAAGGCCGCATCACTCGCATCGAGCCCAGTCTTGAAGCTGCTTTTGTTGACTATGGCGCCGAGCGCCATGGCTTCCTCCCCCTGAAAGAAATCTCCCGCGAATACTTCTCCAAGGGCGCCAGCGATGGCGATGGCCGGGTCAAGATCAGGGACGTGCTGAAAGAAGGCACCGAAGTCATCGTCCAGATCGACAAGGAAGAGCGCGGCAACAAGGGCGCCGCCCTGACCACCTTCATCAGCCTGCCAGGGCGCTATCTGGTTCTCATGCCCAACAACCCTCGCGCCGGCGGCATATCACGCCGCATCGAAGGTGAAGAAAGGGCTGATCTGAAAGATGCCCTGGGCGCCGTCGAGGTTCCCTCCGGCATGGGTGTGATCATCCGCACCGCGGGTGTGGGCCGCAGCGCCGAAGAGCTGCAATGGGACCTGGACTACCTGCTCAAACTCTGGAGTTCCATCGACACGGCCGCCAAATCCCATGCCTCACCGGCCTTCCTGTTCCAGGAAAGCAACGTCATCATCCGCGCCATCCGCGATTATCTGCGCCAGGACGTGGGCGAGGTCATCGTGGACAACAAGGAAGCCTACGACCTGGCCTCCGCCTTCATCCAGCAGGTAATGCCCAACTACCGCAGCAAGGTGAAGCTCTATCAGGATGACATTCCCCTGTTCAATCGCTACCAGATTGAGAGCCAGATCGAAACCGCCTTCCAGCGCGAGGTCAAGCTGCCATCTGGTGGGTCCATCGTCATCGATGTCACTGAAGCCATGGTGGCGATAGACATCAACTCGTCCCGTGCCACCAAAGGTGGTGACATTGAAGAGACGGCGCTGCAAACCAACCTGGAAGCCGCCGATGAAATCGCCCGCCAGCTGCGCCTGCGCGACATGGGCGGCCTGGTGGTGATCGACTTTATCGACATGCAGTCGGCGCGCAACCAGCGCGAGGTGGAAAACCGTGTGCGCGAAGCCCTGGAAATGGATCGCGCCCGGGTGCAGATCGGCCGCATCTCCCGTTTCGGTCTGCTGGAAATGTCCCGCCAGCGCCTGCGCCCCTCGCTGGAAGAAACCCATTCCAAGATCTGCCCGCGCTGTAACGGCCAGGGCACCATCCGCGGCACCCGCTCACTGGCGCTGTCCATATTGCGCCTGGTGGAAGAGGAAGCCCAGAAAGAGCGCAGTGCTGAGATTCGCGCGATTGCGCCCGTTTCTGTGGCCACCTATCTGCTCAACGAAAAACGCAAGACCATTTCCAGCATCGAAGCACGCAACAATACCCGCGTGGTGATCGTGCCCAACGGGGACATGATGACACCCCAGTTTGAAGTGCAGCGCCTGCGCGATGATGATGAAGGCACACTGGAAACCAGTTACAAGATCGTCGCCAGCGTGGAAGAGCATCATGACCACGATGAGGACGTGACCGTCAAACCCGTTGTTGCTGCCAAACCGCTCGTCCAGCACACAGCGCCGAGCCAGCCGGCACCCGAGCCTGTCAAGAAGGCCGAGCCAGGTCTGTTCGCCCGCCTGATCGCTTTGCTCACCGGTCTTTTTGGTGGCAGCAAGAGCGAACAAAAACAACATCAGAAACGCGATTACGGACGCAATGGCCGCCGCCAGCAGCCTCAGGGCCGCAACCGCCGTGACCGCGACCGCAACCGCCGTGATCGCAAGGACGACCGCAGCCAGGAAATCACCACCAATCGCGATCACCTTGATAAACGCGACACCCAGGATAAGGATAAGCGCGAGCAGCACGCGCGTGAACAGGCGCCGGAAAAACGCCAGCGTGATCACCAGGAAAATCCTCGTGAAAATTCACGCGAAAACTCACGCCAGGACAATAATCGTGAGCAGAACCGCCATCGTGACCGCGATCGTGATCAACGCCGCGAGCAAAATGCCGATGCGGAAGATACGCGCGAAAATCGCAATCCCCGCCAGCGTAACAATCCGCGGGATGATCGCGACAACCGCCGCCAACCGGTCGAAGCCGAAGCCGTCACGACCAATGCAGAAGTGCCGGAAGATAACGATGCAGAGTTGCAGGAAGATGGCCGTCCGGCACGGCGTCCCGCCGGCCGCCGTACCCGTTCCCAGCGCCGCCGCGGTCGCCGTGAAGAACTCGCCGGAGAACAAAATATCCAACTCCCTGCTGGTGAAACGCTCGCTGTCAGCTCTGCCTTGATCGCTGATGATGCCGATGAAGCGGCAACCCCTGCTTCACGCGCGGAAATAGAAGAGTTGAATGCGCAGTTGGCTGATGCAATTGCTGTACACCAGCAAGAAGTGTCTCAGGCAGCGAATATCAATCTGCAAGATCAAGATATAGTTCAAGCGGATACGCACGTAGAAGCACTCTCACCCGTAACAGCAGACGATCAAGCGGCGCACATCGAACCCCTGGTGGAAGATATTCAACCGGTTATCAATGAAACTTTTGCTGAACAGGCTGCCCTACCCATTGCAGAACCGATACCGGAATCAACCATTCAGGACATCGAAACTTCGGTCGCTCCGCTGCAAGCACCGGAACTTTTGGTTGACGCATTTACCGATGAGCCTGCCGCTGTTGAAGTGAAGGTTGCTGATCTCCCGGCATCCGATCTCGCTCATGCACCGGTGGATACTGCGGTCCCGCAAGCCGCAGGCGCTCATCGCGCAGTCAACGATCCGCGCATCAGCCCCCGGCAAGGTGTCACAGCAAGTATCGTGACTGAAACCCTGGCGCGCCCTGCAGCGCGTGCGCTGGACACCAGCCAGCCCGCGAACATCGAGCACCAGCCGCGTACCCTGCTTCGGCCGAGCAATGATCCCCGCCGTTCCAGACGTGGCAACAACCTCGATTCGCCCGAGGTAAAACAAAACGAAAACTGATCTACGGTCGCCAGCCGGATGACACAAGTCATCCGGCCTCGACATAAAAGCCGGGCTCTGAGTCCGGCTTTTTTCTTTTGCTCGGAGAAATATTGGCACCGGGATCTTGTCCGCATAAAAAACCTCTGTATAATCTGCCGCTCTTCGGAAGGGTGGCAGAGTGGTTTAATGCACCGGTCTTGAAAACCGGCGTAGGTGCGAGCCTACCCAGGGTTCAAATCCCTGCCCTTCCGCCATTTCCCTCCCCGCCTCCAGGCTCCCCAAAACCCGCTTCGATCCAGGCTTTAGCCACCACACAACCCATTCCAGGCGTAGCTTCAAAAGTGAATTCTGCTGGCGTTCCGCGGTCTTACAGGCAACGATTGGGCGAAAATCCTTGGCACATGCAGTCCAGGTTTGTATGATTGACCCAATTTACTTGAATGCATCAGGGGGTAGACCATGCAAGAGATTTACACGCAATCGACGACCGCAAGCAGCATCGAAGTCAATAAGGTGTTGCGCAACACCTACCTGCTGCTGAGCATGACACTGTTGTTCAGTGCCCTGGCGGCCGGTATTGCCATGGCCGTGGGCATTGGCCGCGGGACAGGCATCATCATGAGCCTGGTAGCTCTGGCCCTCATCTGGTTTGTGCTGCCGCGTACCGCCAATTCATCAACCGGCCTGCTGGTGGTCTTCGCTTTCACCGGCCTCATCGGCGCCAGCCTTGGACCGATCCTCAACTACTATCTGGCCACGGCCAATGGCGGCACTATCGTGCTCCAGGCACTGGGTGGCACGGCAATCACCTTCCTGGGCCTGTCCGGCTACACGCTGGTATCCCGCAAGGATTTCAGCTTCCTGCGCGGTTTTGTGGTCATGGGACTGATCGTCATGATCGTCGCCCTGGTGGCGCTGTTGCTGGCTTCCGCCTTTGGCGTGGATGTTTCTCTGGTAAGCCTGGTGTTCTCCGCGGGCGTCATCCTGCTGATGTCAGCGCTGATCCTGTTCCAGACCAGTGCAATCATCCACGGTGGCGAAACCAACTACATCATGGCCACCACATCACTCTACCTGTCGATCATCAACATATTCACCAGCCTGCTCCACCTGCTGGGTGCTTCCAACGATTAGGTAATGACAATCCCCCGGTAAAGCCCCGTTCAACGGGGCTTTTTTATTGATGCCATGAAATTTTCACTTGTCGTTCACAGCCCGCCCTATTCACAACAGGCAAGCGCCAGCGCGCTGGCATTTGCCCAGGCACTGCTGGCACAGGGGCATAGTCTCCACCGCGTATTCTTTTACCGGGATGGCGTGCACAACGGCAGCGCGCTCCTGGCACCACCGCAGGACGAGCCCAACCTGCAACAGGCGTGGGAGGATCTCGCCCGGCAACATGATACCGAGCTGGTAATCTGTATTGCCGCGGCACTGCGACGCGGCATCATCAACGAAGATGAGGCCCGCCGCTACAGCAAACCTGCCGCCAATCTTGCCGCGACATTCCAGCTGGGCGGCTTGGGACAACTGCTGGAAGCCGCAGTGGTTTCCGATCGTCTGGTTACCTTCGGAGGCTGAGCATGGGCAAAAAAATCCTTTTCGTCACCCGGCAGGCACCCTATGGCAGCAGCAGCGCCCGCGAAGCGCTGGAGGCCCTGCTGGCCGCCTCCGCATATGGACAGGCATTGGGAGTATTGTTCATGGACGATGGCGTCTTTCAACTGCTCAAGGGGCAGGAAGCCGGACAGATCACCCAAAAAAGCCTGGCGGCCAGCCTGCCCGCCCTCCCCCTGTACGAGGTGGAAAATATTTATGTACACTGGGAGTCGCTGCGCGACCGCGGTATAACAACGACAGAACTCGTTCTCGACAGTGTCCAGATCATCGACAGCACGACTGTCAGCGCGTTACTGGCACAGCAAGACCAACTGCTGAGCTTCTGAATTTATGAGCACTCTCCACACCGTCAACAAATCGCCATTCACCTACACCACCCTGACCTCATGCCTCGCCATTTGCGGGTCGGAAGACAGCATACTCCTGTTGGAGGACGGTGTTTTCGGGGCGATAAACAGCGCACCCTGTGCCGAGAAACTACGGCAATGCATCGCCCGGGGCATTAAGGTCTATGCCCTGGAAGCGGATATCAACGCGCGGGGATTGCAAGAGAAGCTGCTGCACGATATCCAGGTGACCAACTATCACCAGTTTGTCCAACTCAGCATCAACCACCGCTGCGTGCAAAGCTGGTATTGAGATGCTCAGGCTCGGTGACCAGCTGATTGCAACAGACCCTGACGGTTACCTGCAAACCTTGTCTGACTGGAACCCCGAAGTGGCCGAGGCCCTGGCTGCCGAAGAGTCCATAACCCTGACCCCGGCACATTGGGAAATCATCGAGTTGCTGCAAGGATTCTACCGGGAATACCAGCTCTCCCCCGCCATGCGACCCCTGGTCAGGCATGTGGCCAGACATTTGGGGCCGGACAAGGGCCGCAGTATCTATCTGATGGGTCTCTTTCCGCCCAGCCCGGCACGGATCGGAGCGAAAATCGCGGGCTTGCCCAGGCCAGCCAACTGCCTTTGAGTCCAGCCAGGTAAAGTAGGGAAACAGGAGGGGGAAAGCCGAAGCTACGGATGCAGCTTCGGCTCAAAAAATCAATCTTTAGCGGCGTCTATCGACTTGATGGTGCCCTTGGGAAGCACGGCATGTACAGCAACCTTCTGGAACTTGAGTTCGATATTGCTGCCGGTTTCCACGACGACATAGTTTTCATCAACCTTGACGACCCGCCCCAGCATACCGCTGGTCATGACCACTTCGTCACCTTTGGCAAGTGCTGAAACCAGGTTCAAATGCTCTTTCTGGCGCTTGCGCTGGGGACGGATGATAAAGAGGTACATGAACAGGAACATCCCGCCAATCAGCAGGAAAAACGAAAAGGGGTCACCGCCCTGGGGAGCCGCTGCCTGGGTCTGGGCCACGGCGGAGGGAATAAGGAAACTCATGAAACTAACCTCAAGGTCTAAAAAACGCTAACTCTACCCTGTTTAGGCTAGCCAGGCAATCGGGCACCGAGACCCGGCGCAGCCACAGGCCGCGCCGGGAAACACTCAGGCGTAATCGCGGAACAGTTTGCGGAAAACGCTGGGAGAAAGACCGGTCCAGCGTTTGAAAGCATTGGTAAAACTGGTGCGGTCAGAAAAATCCAATGCCTTGGAAACCGTGTCTACGCTCATGTGTTCCTCGATCAAAAACTTGATCGCATAATGAAAGCGCATGGTATCGCGCAGCTGGGCAAAATTGGCTTTTTGCTGCTGCAAACGACGTTGGAGGGTACGTTTGGAAAGGTTGAGGTCTTCCGCAATCCGATCAATGGATAACTCGGAGGATCCCACACGTTGTTCCAGAACATTCATCACCTTGGCCGATACCCCATCGAACTGGGGAATACGAGCCATGGAGACGTATTCGTTATAAGAAAGAACACCGGAACCATCGAAAGAATTTTCCGGTATAAATCCACTGGTTTCGTACACACGTTGTAACTGAATCATAAAGGCCTCTCCTTATGCCAAAAAAGGCATGTGGCTTAGAGTAATCATGTTCATATGACTAACAGACTTGAAAACTACACTCACTCCATCACCGAACCGAACTGGTTCGCAAACATTATAGGCCAATATCGCCAGATACAAAGTTAACTGTAAAAAAAAATGTACATAAAAGCGGTATAAGATCACAGTATTCTAAATAATCGATTTAAAAGTGCGCTTTGATGTAAGCAATCGCATCCTCGTGATGGGAACCTGTGTTGACTTTATCCATGATATGACGGAGGCGCCCGTTTTTATCGATAAAGAAGGTCGTGCGTAAAATCCCCATGAATTCGCGGCCCATGAACTTTTTCAGCCCCCAGACACCGTACTTTTCCGCAACCGCATGATCCTCATCGGACAGCAAATCGAAATTCAATCCGTACTTATCAATAAATTTCTGCAATTTGTTCTGCGGATCGGGGCTTACACCCAGGACTACCGTATCCAGCGCGGCAAATTCCGCCCGGAAATCACGGATACCGCAGGCCTGGGTGGTACAACCCGGCGTGGATGCCTTGGGGTAGAAATAAAGCAGAACATTTTTTTTATCCCTGAAATCCTTGAGGGACACAGGCTGACCGGATTGATTCAACAGGCTGAACGCGGGGGCGAGATTGCCCACTTTGGGAAACGGCATAAACAACTCCAAAACGGGCCTTGTTCAGGAAGACAGGCCACCAAGCTGTGGATCTTCGGCAGAATCAAGGCTGACAAGGATAGACTCTGTATCCGGATGATAAAACAGGAAACGGTTACGGCCCAGGGTTTTGGCCTGGTACATGGCGCGGTCCGCATACCGCATCAATGTTTCAACATCCTGGCCCTGCTCGGGGAAGAGGCTGATACCCAGGCTTGCGCTGATACCGCTATAACAAGGGTCGCCCATATCGCCAATAGTTGCTATCGCATGTACGATCTTGTTGGCGACCCGCTCTGCATCCTGTGATGTCTGGATATTTTCGAGAATCACAACGAATTCGTCCCCCGCCAGCCGGGCCGCCATGTCCGATTCGCGGATATGGCTTTGTATGCAGCGCGCCACCTCCACCAGCAGGCGATCACCCGCCGCATGGCCATGCAGGTCATTGACCGCTTTGAAATGGTCCAGATCGATGAATAACAGCGCGAGTTTCTCTTCCTTGCGCCTGGCGCCTTGCAAAGAGCGGGTCAGGGTGGCATTGAACAGGTACCGGTTGGCCAACCCGGTAAGCGGGTCATAGTTGGCCAGCAACCTCAGATTTTCCTCGGTTTGCTTGCGTTCGGTGATATCCGAGAAAATAGCCACATAATGAGTAAGGTTTATTTGCTCATCGAATACACCGTAGATGGCCAGTTCCTGGGGATATTGCGTACCGTCCGCGCGCTGCCCGAGGGCCTCCCCCAGCCATTGGCAACGATTGTGCACTTGCAGCTTGATGGCCTGGTGCAGGTTTTCCGTCGGGATCGTGGCATGCTGGAAACTGTATTCCCGCCCAACCACCATGGGTTCCTGGTGCTGGGTGATCTCACCAAACGCACGATTCACCGCCAGCACGATAAAATCCTTATCGAGCATGACCACAGCGTTTTTGGTGCACATGAAAGCCGTTGAATAAAGCTTGAGCTGCAATTCGACGAGCTTCCGCCGGGTGATGTCACTGATGGTTCCCGCCATGCGCAGGGGTTTGTCATCCAGGCCGCGCTCAACCACACTGCCCCGTATCTCAATCCAGCACCATTCACCCCGGCCCGCCTTCCTGATGCGGTACTCCTGTTCGAAGGCTGTAATGGAGCCCGCCGCCGCACGGCGAAAATAGTTCTTGGCCGACGTCACATCATCGGGATGAAGGCACTGCGTCCAAAGGCGATTGTCGTGGCGGATGGCCTCTGGGGCGACGCCGATGATCTCGCAGCAGTTGTCATCGATGTAGGAGAGGTTCTTCTCGATATTCCAGTCCCATACCCCTTCGCCGCTGCCGCGCAGTGCAAGGGACAAGCGCTTTTCACTGTCCAGCAGGGCATTTTCCCGCTGTAGGATTTTGCTCATCATGTGATGGATGCTGCGCGACAGAAGATTGATTTCCGCGATCTGCGTATCCGGGCTGCGCAGAGCGGCATGGGGCACACAGGTCAGCTGGGTATTGGCGATCAGGTGGGTGACCGGCTGGGCAACCAACCGGATCAGGTAGTGACGGGTAACCAGAAACAAGGGCAGCAACAGGACCAGGGAGAGCAGCCACAACAAGGCCAGCAGCCAGAGGGAGAAATGCGCGGGAAACAGCAATCCCAGACACAACGCCAGCACCAGCCCCCAGACAAAGGCAAACACCAGCGCGGAGGTCGCCATGATACGGGTCAGCAGACTGCTGAGGGTGACAAGGGAGCTTGCAGGTTTCACACAGAACCTATATCAAACAGTGGCGGAGAATGGCGGTGGGCCATTTGCTGCCTTGCTGTAACACTCCCGGAACAATAGCGAGAAGCCAGGCGACTACGATAGACCAAAGCGCTTCAAGCGTCGAGTCGCTCAATCCTTATCCAGATCCGACCAAAGGCCGAAAAGCGCTGCCTTCTCATCCCCGGAAACCGCTGTTTCATCGACCTGGGCCGGGGGAGATGCCACGCGATCGCGCCCGGCCGCCTTGGCCTGGTATAGCCAGGCATCGACCCGCGCCAGCAATGCCTCGGGCGTATCCGCCTGCTGCATACGGAATTCATCCACCCCGAAACTGGCGCTCAGGGGGATGGACTGCTGGTCGACGATCAACGGAGACGCGGCGATCAGCTCCCTCAGGCGCTCGGCCACGGCAAGCGCCTGCCGGAGTTCGGTATTGGGCAGGAGAATGACGAACTCTTCACCACCGAACCGGCAAGCCAGGTCCAGCCGGCGCAGGGTCATGACGATCTGGCGCGCCACCTGTACCAGCGCCCGATTACCCAACTCGTGGCCCCAGGTATCGTTGAACTGCTTGAAGTGGTCTATATCCAGCAATATGACTGACAACGGATGGCCCGAGCGGCGCGTGCGCTCCATTTCCAGGGGAAGCATTTCCTGGAGGTGGCGATAGTTATAGAGTCCGGTCAAGGCATCCGTGCGGACCTGTTCACTCAGCTGGAGTACCTGCCGGCGCAAGTCCTCCAGCTCAGTCAGGTAGTGGCAGTGACTTTCACCCAGGGGACAGCTGAGGGGGGTATCAGGTGGCGAGGGGGAATCAGGCATGGCGACTCGTGGTTATGTCTATGTGGAGAGTCTAGCAGAGCCGGGAGGGCCTGTATCACCCTGCCTCAGTCCCGGTAGATCTTCAGCAGATCGCCATAATGATCTATGCGCCTGTCGCGCAGGTAGGGCCATATCCGGCGCACTTCTTCACTACGATCCATGTCCACCGCCACCACCTGGCATACCTCGCTGGCCATATCGCCCGTGTAAAGGAATTCCCCCTGTGGGCCGGCGACAAAACTGCTGCCCCAGAAGTCGATTCCCGGCCCGCCTTGCGGGTCCGGCTCATGGCCGACCCGGTTGACGGAAACCACCGGCACCCCGTTGGCGATGGCATGGGCGCGCTGGATGGTGATCCAGGCCTGCCGTTGGCGTTCCTTTTCAGCGGCGTCATCCAGTGGATGGGAGCCTATGGCGGTGGGATAGATCAGCAATTGGGCACCGGCCATGGCCATGAGGCGCGCCGCCTCGGGAAACCACTGGTCCCAGCACACCAATACGCCCAGTTTGCCCACGGATGTGGAAATCGGCTGGAAGCCGAGGTCGCCGGGCGTGAAGTAAAACTTTTCGTAATACCCGGGATCGTCGGGAATGTGCATCTTGCGGTATTTGCCCGCAATGGTGCCGTCCTTTTCCAGGACCACGGCGGTATTGTGGTGCAAGCCGGCCGCCCGCTTCTCGAACAGCGATGCGACGATCACTATCCCCAGCTCCTTCGCCAGGTCACCCAGCACCTGGGTAGTGGGGCCCGGAATGGGCTCCGCCAGATCAAAGGTATCCACCTGCTCCTGCTGGCAGAAATAACGGCTGCGGTGCAGCTCCTGCAGCACGACGAGCCGGGCACCCGCGGCGGCCAGCTCACGAATCATCCCGACACTTTTGGCGAGGTTCGCCCGGGTATCGTCACCGCAGGCATGCTGGGCGAGGCCCAGGTTCAAGGTACTCATAATGGCTCCAATACGCCTTCCGGCAGTTGCATGGTAATGCAATGAAGACTGCCCCCCTGCTCCACCAGCACGGAACAGGGAATACCGATGATGTCATACCCGGGGAACGCCCGGGATATCTGCTCCAGGGCCTCTTCATCGGTGGGCCGTTCATAGATGGGCACCAGCACCGCCTCATTGATGATCAGGAAATTGGCATAGGTCGCTGGCAACCGCTGGCCATCCTCGCTGACCACCGGACCGGGCCAGGGCAAGGGAATCAGCCGGTAGGGTTCGTCGTCCACGTCGGTCAGGGATCTGAGCTCCGCCGCCATGCTGCTGAGCTCCTCGTAGTGCTCATCCTCGGGATCATCGCAGGCGGTATAGACGATGGTGCGCTCAGGACACAGCCGTGCCAGGGTATCGATATGGCTGTCGGTATCATCTCCGGCCAGGTAACCGTGGTGCAGCCAGTTGATCTTGCGGACACCAAAGGCCGATGCCAGCCGCGCCTCGATATCCGCCTGGCTCATGCCGGGGTTGCGATTCGGATTGAGCAGGCATTGCGCCGTGGTCAGCAGGGTTCCACAGCCATCCACTTCGATGGAGCCGCCCTCCAATACCCAATCCTGGGTTTCAAAACCGGCCGCGGGAAATGCGTTTTGTTCGTAGAGGCGGCGGCTGATCAGGTTATCCAGTTCATGGGTATGCTTGCCGCCCCAACCATTGAAGGTAAAATTCAGCAGTTTCATGCCCTGCGGGGTTTCGACAGTGATGGGTCCGTGATCCCTGGCCCAGGTATCATTGGTTTCCACCGGATAGAGATAGATGTATTCCAAGGGCGCACCCATGGATTCCAGACGGCTGGCGACTTCGTCCAGCATATCCGGGGCCACGGCGATGACCACATCCGCATAATCGGCAATGACGGTTGCCAATGCTTCATAAAGCTCGGTGACGTCATCCAGTATCCAGTTCCAATCTGTGTGCTTATGGGGCCAGGTCAGCAGAACCGCATCCTGGGGCTCCCACTCGGCCGGCAAACGCTGACTGGGCACCAACCCTTGACTGGACATAGGAACTCCTCATGACATGAAAGGGGCGGCATTATAGCGCAATTGCACACACGGTCAGACCCGGCCGCGTGGCCGGATTGTACCAATCACATCATGAAGGTTTGATCACGGGGAAATCGTCTCTTCCGCGTCTTGCAGGATGATTGACCTGCCCTCGGCATCAGCCTCGGCTTTTTCCTGTACCCGTTGCGACGCGGCTTTTGTGGAAAACTCCCCCACGGGAACGATCACCGACAAGGACCGTGTCGACCTTTGCGCCCTTTCCTCGGCCTGGCCCTCGATCTGAGCCTGGATATGCAGGTAATAGCGCCCCGGCTCCGCTGCACTCAGGGTCAGTGGCAAACGGTAATGTCCCGCCCCATCGAGCGCAAAGAGAAATACCTGGGGGCTGCCCTGCAAATGCAATCCTTCGCTTGCCGTAACCGCCACACGCAATTGTCCCTGGCTGGCGGAGGAACTGAGCACGACCTGACGCTCGACCGATTCCCCCGGATTGAAAGGCTGCAACTGGTCATCAACCAAGGCCACCTGGGCGCCGGGTTTCGCGTAGTGGGCATGCCCTTGTTTTTTATCCGCCGGCAATGCCTGCCCCGAATGTGGCTGGTTGGCACCGAGCGCTCCCTGGCGGTTATCGACCGGCGCTTCCTGGCTGCACCCTGCCAACAGGCCGAGCACCACACCGCAGAGCAAGGGATATTTCAGGCTGGTTTTACGGTCCATGATGCGCGTCCCCTAATTGATGCTGACATCGAAGCAAGTGATGTTGTTAGCGGTATTGTCCGGATCGAAATTGTTCCAGTCATACACCACCATGGCGTACTCGCCCGCCTGGAGATTGAGCGTGGCCTGCTCCAGGTTCGGCGTGTCGTTGAAACCATGATGGACAAAGGAACCACGGCGAAATAATTCGAAATCCGGGTCCGTCAAAACACTGGCCCCGCCACTCCGTTGAATTCTGATGGTGTGGAAGCCACCGATCGCCAGTGTGAAGCGGATAAAGCGCGAAACACCCAGCTTGTTGTGCTTTCCATTCTCCGGCGAACTGCACACATTGATCGAGCCGCCACCCGGTGTCAGGCCGTGGTAGATCGGCAGGTTGGCAGCGGCACCGCCACTGTTGGTTTCGCCGTTGCCGTAGACATCCGCCGTTGTGGAAATCTGTTCCAGCGACAAGAGCGCATCGATCTGCCCTGCCCGTCCCGGATTGGATAGTTTCAGCTGCTGGACAAACGGATAGATGGAAATGAGTGCCGGTGTCTGGCGGTAACTGGTAGCGGTCAAGGCTTGCAGAATATCATCCAGCGATCGGCTCGCACCGGTGTAGTAACTGTATACCAATGCTTCCACAGAAGATTCGCTGAACCAGCCGCGATTCCCCGGCACACTGGTGGCCATGTTGTAAAAAAAGCCATCGCCCTGCGCAAATCCACTGGTATCCCGATAGACGGGATCATCGAGGATGATACCGGACATGGCGTTGGCCATGCCCTCGGAAAAGGCGACACGCTTGTCGAGGCGATCGTGACCCGTGTGACCACCCCCAATACTGTCGGAGCGGAAAATCACATCATCGAGATAATGGGTCCATTCGTGCAGGACGATGTGCACATCGTATTCATCCGTATCGTTGTTTGCGGCACCGAGCAGATAAACGGCACGGTCAGCATAAAAACTGGTGCCGATTTCCCCCAACGACAGATCACCGTTGGCCGGCAGGTTCCTGAAACTCCAACGGAACTCCATGGCGGGCAGATTCTGATTCAACCCCGCCGCCTGCAACCGTTGCAGGCCGGTGTAGACCGCGTCCAGGATTGCAAAATACGCGGCAACACGCGTGCTGGTGTAACTGCTGCCGCCCCAACCCGAAGGCGCATGCAGATCACGCGTGGAATCCTGTGTACCGGAGCTGGCAAGACTGCCCTGTACCACATACAGGGCATTGCCGCTGGTGTTGTCAGTAACGGAAATATTCCACGAAGGCGTCTGGGTGCGTATCAATTCCGCCCGGACCCGCACACGGACCTGGGTATTGGCAGGCACGTCGTCAAAACGATAACGGCCATCACTACCCGCGTCAGTCCGCGCCAGGACCTGCCCTGACTGGTTTACCAGTTCAACACGCGCACCGCGAATGGGCCGCTCCTCGGTGGCGGCGTAATCGAGGCCGATATTGTTGCTTTTGTGCGGCACAAAATCGTAAGTCAGCGTACCGCTGATCGCTACCGGCACAATGCCCTGTGAGGACGATTGGCCGGCACTGGATGATGACGATTCCGCGGATGATTGCTGGCTGCTCGTCGATTCGGCGCTTGACGATGAGACCGGTACTGCAGAAGACGAAGCTGGTGCTTCAGAAGAAGAGACGCTGGTTGTCGATACCGAACTGGCAGACGCGCTGCTCGAAGACGAACTATCGACAGCGCTGCTACTGCTGGCAGGAGTGCTACTCCTCGACGAAGAACTGGCAGTAAACGACGAGGAACCCTTATCACCACCCCCACCTGACCCGCCGCAGGCCGCCAAGGTCAAACACAGGCTAAAAAGTAGCCAGGGCACACAGCGGCTTTGCCTTTCTTCCGCGCGACGCATGTCAGGTTCCTCTCGAAAAAACGGTTGGCACACAATCCCTTTTTGTCTTGGGTGTAGTCAAACCGATGGTTATACTGCCGGTTTCCAGGCTGAATTTTTTGAGATTAGACCATGTTACAGAGTCTGCTGCTGATTTTGGTGGTTATTTTCGGTTGCTGGGGCTACCTGCGTTTCAAGCGCCTGGACCCCGCCGCCAGGCGCCGCCTGTTGTGGCGCTCGGCGGCGGGCGCACTGATTCTGGTGCTGATCACCATGGCAATCACCGGCCGCCTGCATTGGCTGTTTGCATTGATCGGCGCCTTGCTGCCTTTTGTGCGCGGCTTGCTGGGCATAGGTTTGCAATTGTTACCCTTGTGGTTGCAGCGACGCATGGGCAGGGGTAACAAAACACATCAATCCCAAAGCGGGACACCACCGATCACTGGCAATATGACACCGCCAGAGGCCATGGAGATTCTGGGCCTGAGCGGCGATATCAACAGCGGGGAAATCACGCGCGACATGGTCAACCAGGCGCACAAGCGCCTGATCCAGAAAGTCCACCCGGACCGCGGGGGAAATGATTATCTCGCGGCAAAAATCAACCAGGCGCGGGACGTACTTTTGAAAATCCTGGAGAAGTGATCAGCCGTTTTTCCGCAACAGCATGTGAATGTATCTGCCCAGCGAGCGATAAGGTTCCTGCGTGGAAAACTGCAGCTCCATTGCCAGGAGTTCATCCGGTGAACGCTCACGCTTGGACTCATCAAAAATATAATCGTGGAATACCCGGATACCGCTGCGGCACAAACAGCTCATCGGCAGCTCGTGCAGCCAGCGATCCACGTCTGCCGGATCGATGGGACTCAAGGGTGTCAGGCTGCCACGGGAACCGGCAAAATCCCGGTTGAGGATTTTTTTGAAATTGGTCCGCAGCAGGTTCTTATAGATGAGCGAGTGCAGGTTGTAATAGGTGAGCGACAGATGGCCGCCCGGCTTGAGGCAATGACAGAGCATTGGCAGGAGAATTTCGGGCTCAGCCATCCATTCCATGACGGCGTGGCAGAGGATGAGATCGAAAGGTTCCCGGGTTTGCGTCACATCCTGCAAGGCGCCGTGAATAAAATCGACGCGATCTTCCACCCCCAGTTCTCGCGCACCGGATCGCGCCAGCGCCAGCATTTCCCGGGAGATGTCGCAGATCACCAGCTGGTGTCCCGCCTGGGCCAGCGGCAGGGAGAATTGCGCTTGGCCGCCTCCGGCATCCAGAATCCGCAAGGGCGTCGACGCGTGTGAATCACCAAACGGCGCTATGGGCAAATGCGCCGAGAAATCCCGTTGCAGAACGGCGAGGCGAATCCGCCCCTTGAGGCCGCCGTAGACATTCCTGCTGAAACGCTCGGCCAGATCATCGAAGTTGCGATCGGCATCGCGGACATGCGTGGCCATCAGCAGCGGTCCTCGCGCCGGGCATTGCGGGCGATCTTTTGCGCGATGGCGTCGGCCATGTCGATATCCAGCCGCTCACACAATTCCAGCAGGTACATGACCACATCCGCCACCTCATCGGCGACGCGGACTTTTTGCCCGGCGTCATCCACCAACGCCGCCGCCTGCTCATCGGTCAGCCACTGAAAGATTTCCAGCAGCTCGGCCGCTTCCACCGCAGCGGCAGCCGCCAGGTTTTTGGGCGTATGGTATGCTTGCCATCCCCTGGCCTGCGCCAGGTTGCGGAAGGCGCGGCTGATGGCCGCGAGATCGAGTGATTGCTGTGACATCTTGCCTGGCCCGGTTAACCCCTTGAGTGAAAATCTTTGAGTGAAAAAATGTGGTGGGTCTATATGATCCGCACCGATGACGATCAGCTCTACACCGGCATCACCACCGATATGCAACGGCGCTGGCGCGAACACGCCCAGGGCAAGGCGGGTGCGCGCTATTTCCGCGGACGCCATCCCCGGCAGCTCTGCCTGCTGGAATCCCATCCGGATCGCAGCAGCGCTAGCAAACGGGAGGCGGCCATCAAGCAGCTGAGCCGATCAGCAAAAGAGGCTCTGCTGACACAGCTCACCCGCGAACAACGCGGCCTGATCGACAACTGGCAGGACTCACCGAGGCTTCGGTCATGACACAGGGCCGGGCACACTGCTCCCGCTGTAACCGCCCAGAAACCGCTTGTATCTGCCGGTGGATCACGCCTGTCAGCAACCGGGTGGAGGTACTCATTTTGCAGCACCCCCTGGAAGTAGACAACGCCAAAAATACCGCCGGGCTCCTGCACCTGTGCCTGCGGCAGAGCGCCTTGCACGTCGGCGAAGGGTTTGATGCGGACTGGCTGGCCGCAAAGCTGGCCGAAGGCGACAAGATCAACCTGCTGCTCTACCCGCCCACGCCCGACGCCGGGTCGCTGGGCCTGCTATCACCAGCCCCTCTGCCCGACCTGACGCCATACCAACCCGAGCAACTGCGGCTCGTCCTGCTGGATGCCACCTGGCGCAAAAGCCGCAGGCAGCTCTACCTGAATCCGGTATTGCAGACCCTGCCGCGCCTGGCATTACGGGATTGCCCGGCGTCCGGCTACCGGATTCGCAAGGCGGAGGCCCCACACCAGCTTTCCAGCCTGGAGGCCGCCGCCCGCGCCCTGTCGCAGTTGGAGCACAAGGATCAGGACTACGCGGCGCTGGAAGCCACTTTCGCAGGCTTTGTGGCCCAACAGCTGGCGTGGCGTCATCCGGGCTGACGAAGCTGGTCCACCACCAACCGGTGTTCATCATCGAATACCCAGGGTTCTTCGAAATCCACCTCGAAAAGATGGCCATCCGGGTCCTTGAAATATCCCGCGATACCCCAGGGCGTGCGGGTGGCCGGTTTGACCAGCTCACCACCGCCCGCCACCGCCCTGGCCAGGATCAAGGGAACCTCTTCCGCCGCCCGGGCGAGATACACAAGCCCCACGCCGGCAAAACCCGGACGACCGGCCTGTGTGGCCAGGGCATCCCGGGCAAAATCCTCCCAGGGCAGGAGGCAAAGGGCATAGCCGCCCAGATCGAACTTGGCGAACCCCGCGTGACCCGTGGGCGATGTCTGCCAGCCCAGGGCTTCATAAAACGCCGTGGATCTGGCGACATCAGCGACACCGAGCAGGATCAGGTGCAGGCGCTGGCGCGGTGCCAGGGTCTGGCCAGGTTCGGCGGCAAATACATGGCCGGGTGATTTTTCGAGCATCTTGCCTCCATAATCTCTCAATGTTTGAAGCGACAGACTAGCAACAATCCCTGACAAGGGGCGTCACCATTGAAAACCACTATCGGGGCATCCAAATCAGTCAACTGGATAAGGCGGGTGCGATTGCTTTACCCTAGGCAACCTTGCCAACAACCTTCTGTCAGTAGCCAACCGAGTGTTTCATGACCAATCCCCACCCAAGCTTCGAATTTATCCGCCACCAATCCATCAGTGCCCTCAAGCTTGAAGTCGAGGAATACCGCCACAAGGCGACCGGTGCCCAGCATATCCACCTGGCCGCCGACAACGATGAAAATGTCTTCCTGGTCGCCCTGCGCACCGTGCCCCACGATTCCACGGGTGTCGCCCATATCCTGGAACACACCGCGCTCTGCGGCAGCGAAAAGTACCCGGTGCGTGACCCCTTCTTCATGATGGTGCGCCGTTCACTCAACACCTTCATGAATGCCTTTACCAGTTCCGACTGGACCGCCTACCCCTTCGCCAGCCAGAACCGCAAGGACTTCAACAACCTGCTGGATGTGTACCTGGACGCGGTGTTTTTCTCGCGGCTGGACGAACTCGACTTTGCACAGGAGGGCCATCGCCTGGAATTTGCCGAGCCCGGCAATCCTGACTCCGAACTGGTGTTCAAGGGTGTGGTATTCAACGAAATGAAAGGCGCCATGAGTTCCGTGCCGTCACAACTGTGGCACACCCTCTGCAAATACCTCTACCCCACCAGCACCTATCACTACAACAGCGGTGGCGAGCCGGATTGCATTCCCGACCTGACCTATGAGCAGCTCAAGCAGTTTTACCGGACGCATTACCATCCGAGCAACGCCATTTTCATGACCTATGGTGATATACCCGCCGCCGAACATCAGGCGGTATTCGAGGCTCGCGCCCTGCGGTGTTTCGACAAACTGGACGGGGTGATCGCCGTCACCGATGAAAAACGCTATTACGCCCCGGTGCGTGTGGAAGAAGCCTACCCACTGGATGAAAACACCGCCGAAGACGACGAAGACCAGACGGACAAATCCCATGTGGTCCTGGGTTGGCTGCTGGGCAAGTCCACTGACCTGGAGCAGGCCCTGGCCGCCCAGATGTTGTCGCACATCCTCTTGGACAACAGTGCCTCGCCCCTGCAACAGGTACTGGAAACCACTGAACTCGGCAGTGCGCCTTCCCCGCTGTGCGGCCTGGAGGATTCACAGCGGGAGCTGGCGTTTGTCTGTGGCCTGGAAGGCTGCAAGCCGGAGGATGTGGCGGCGGTAGAAGAACTCATCCTCGACACGCTGGAACAGGTGGCCCAGGAGGGCGTGCCCCAGTCCGACCTGGATGCCGCGCTGCACCAGCTCGAGTTGCAGCAGCGGGAAGTGGGCGGTGACGGTTATCCCTACGGCCTGCAACTGATCATGACGGCGCTGACCGCCGCCACCCATCGCGGCGACCCCATCGCCTTGCTGGATGTGGATGCCGCGCTGGCCAGCCTGCGCCAGCAGGTGCGGCAGCCCGATTTCATCCAGCGCCTGGTGCGCGAGTTGCTGCTCGACAATCCCCACCGCGTGCGCCTGGCCATGCATCCGGACACCCGGATGAACGCCCGCAAGCTGGCCGCTGAAAAACAACGCCTGGCCCACATCAAGGCGGGGTTGAGCGATGACGATAAACGCCGCGTCGTCGAACGCACCCAGGCACTGGAAGCCCGCCAGCAGCAAAAAGATGACGAAAGCATCCTGCCCAAGGTGACGCTGGCGGACGTGCCCAACGAATTGAATTACTGCAACGGCAGCCGCGAGGAACTCAACCGGTTCCCATTGCGCCGCTACCGTGCCGGAACCAACGGCCTGGTGTATCAGCAGGTCACGGTCAAATTGCCGCAACTGGACAAAGACCTGCTGCCGCTGCTGCCCTACTACGCCATCAGCCTGACCGAGCTGGGCCTCGGCGAGCGCAGCTACCTGGATATCCAGCGCTGGCAGGCGGAGACCGTGGGCTCGATTACCGCTTACTCGAACGTCCGTGGGCAGAGCGATGACGTGCAGGCGATAGATGCCTACCTGACCCTGTCGGCCAAGGCCCTGAGCCGCAATCACACCGCCATGGACGAACTTTTGCAGCAAACCCTGCGCAACGCCCGCTTCGATGAGCTGGACCGGCTGCGCGAGCTCATCGCCCAGGCCCGTGCGCGCCGCGAGCAGAGCGTCACCGGCAATGGCCACGGCCTTGCCATGAGTGCCGCCAGTGCCGGCATGAGCCCCGCCGCCAAGCTCTCCCACCAGCTCAGCGGCCTCGAGGGGATAGCGGCGCTCAAAGCCCTGGACAAACGCCTGGATACCGCCAGCGAACTGGCCAATTTCGCCCGGGGCCTGGCCCGCATTCATACCCTGGTGGCCGCCGCGCCGCGCCAGTTCCTGCTGGTGGGTGAAGCCGAACACCTGGATACCTATCGCGACAACCTGGCGCAGCGCTGGCCGGCGGAAGCGCCGGCGCCGGATTTCACCGCCTTTGCCCTGGCACCCGTCAGCGAACAGGTCCGCGAGGCCTGGATTGCCAATACCCAGGTCAACTTCTGCGCCAAGGCCTACCCCACCGTTCCCAGTGATCACCCGGATGCCGCGGCGCTGACCGTGCTGGGCGGTTTCCTGCGCAACGGTTTCCTGCATCGCACCATCCGCGAACAGGGCGGTGCCTACGGTGGCGGTGCCAGCCAGGACAGCAACATCGCCGCGTTCCGCTTTTACTCCTACCGCGATCCGCGCCTGACGGAAACCCTGGACGACTTCGACGCATCCCTGCGCTGGTTGCAGGAATCGGCGCACGACTGGCAGGCCGTGGAAGAAGCCATCCTGGGTGTGATCGGCAGCATGGACAAACCCGGCTCGCCCGCCGGTGAAGCCAAGCAGACCTATCAGGCAGAATTGTTTGGCCGCACACGGGAAAAACGCGAGCGGTTCCGCAACCGTGTATTGCAGGTGACACTGGATGATTTGCAACGTGTAGCCGCCACCTACCTGCAACCGGACAAGGCCAGTATCGCGCTTGTGACCCATGCGGGTAATCGCGCGCTGGTGGAGCAGCTCTCCCTGACCATTAAAACGCTCTAGCAAACATTGCCCCACCCGCATCAATCTGGACGGCTACACCGGCTCCGACCAGCCACACGCCATCCCCTGATCAATTTTCCGCCAGGAATATTGTTCAGCATGCCGCACAAGGATGTGCGATCATGCCTCTCCTTTTTTCACGCTATACCCGCGCCTTGTGACGCAGCCATGAATCCATGGGCCCCGGCGGGATTTATTGGACCTCTTGCATAGTTTTCACCGCAGTTCTGAACTAGTATTGGACGACAATAACGCGCAGCATTGATGCTATCTATGACACAACCCCACCCCCTCGATTACAGCGCCGTCACCCACCCCGGATTGGAACGTGACAACAACGAGGACAGCCTGCTCAGCCTGCCGGACGCCGGTCTCTGGCTGGTTGCCGATGGCATGGGCGGCCATGAGGCTGGTGAAGTCGCCAGTGCCATCGTGCGCGATACCGTGAAAAAACTCAGTGAACGCAGTGCGCCCCGCAGCCTCAGCGACATCATCCAGGCCGCTCACCAGGCCGTGCTCCGGGCCGTCTCCCAGGGGATAGGCGCCCCAGGCATGGGGTCCACGGTGGTCGCCCTGTACAGCCATGGGCTGGATTATGAAATCGCCTGGGTCGGTGACAGCCGCGCCTATCTGTGGACTCCCGGCGCCGAGGGCGGACGGCTGGAACAGCTGACCCGGGACCATTCCTACGTCCAGATGCTGCTGGAGTCGGGCGCCATCACCAGCGAGGAGATGGACCACCATCCGGAACGCAATATCATCACCCAGTGCCTGGGCTCCCATGAACTGAGCCAGGTGCAGGTGGACCTGGTGAAAGGCCAGTGGCAGAAGGACCAGTGGATACTGCTATGCAGCGACGGCCTGACCGACGAGGTCGATGACAAAACCATCGCCCGCCTGCTCTATGAGAGCGCCAATTGCGTGACCGCCGCCGACCAGCTGCTGCACGCCGCCCTGACCCAGGGCGGGCATGACAACATCAGCCTGCAAATCATCGAATCTCCCCTGCGCCAGCGGAAGCCCCTGTCGGCCCTCTGGCGCTGGGTTCCCTACCTCACCGGCAACCGCCGCTGGGATGCCTGGATCTACGGCGTAACCCTGGTGTCGCTGCTGACACTGCTTTATTCGATCGTGACATAAATACCCTGACACACTATGCAAATACCCGGTTACCGCGTTATCCGCAAAATCAATCAGGGGGGAATGTCCACCGTCTACCTCGCTATCCAGATCAGCGTGGGGCGGGTGGTTGCGCTCAAGGTCATGTCACCGCTGCTCAATGGCGATCCGGCGTTCAGCGAGCGTTTCCAGCGCGAGGCGAACATCGTCGGCCAGTTGTCGCACCCGAACATCGTCGCCATCTACGACATTGGCCGCCACGACAACCTCAACTACATCGCCATGGACTATCTGCCCGGCGGCTCGGTGCACGACCGCATGATGAAGGGCATCAGTCCCGAGGAAGCGCTGCGCATCACCCGCGAGATCGCCGTGGCGCTGGATCATGCCCATGAGAAGGGGTATGTACACCGCGATATCAAGCCGGAAAACATTCTTTTCCGCGCCGATCACTCCGCGGTTCTGACGGATTTTGGTGTGGCCAAGGGGGTCGGCGGCGTTTCGCGCATGACCAATGTGGGCCAGGTGGTGGGCACGCCCCACTACATGAGTCCGGAACAGACCCGTGGCAAGCATCTGGACGCGCGCTCAGACCTCTACAGCCTGGGCGTGGTGTTTTATGAAATGCTCACCGGCAGCGTGCCCTTCCAGGGCGACGAGGCGGTGGCCATCGCCATCAAGCATATCAGCGCCCCTATTCCCCGGCTGCCCAGGCACTGCCAGGCTTACCAGAAGCTGTTGAACAAGCTGCTGGCCAAGGACCCAGAGCAGCGGTTCCAGCGCGGCCGGGACCTGGCGCAGGCCATCGAGGAACTGGAAAACGGCCAGAAAACCACGGGCGCAAGCGCCAACCCGGCGGATCTGTCCGCCCCGGACCTGCTCAAGGCGCTGGGTGAGTCCACCTGGCGCGGCCTGCGCTGGCGGTTGCGGCGCCTGGCCCAGTGGCGCTGGGCGCCCAAACAGGGTTTTTACCGCCGCTCCACCACGCGCATCACCCAGCTGGTGATGTCGGATGAAGAGTACAACACCCTGATTGCAACCCGCCTCCAGGATGCCATCCACCATCCGGGTGACCGGCGGCGCTGGATCACCTGGGGCCTGCTGGGCGCGGCCGGGCTGGTATTGCTGTGGGGCGGATTCCACCTCATTGTCAGTGGGCCGGTGGAATCACCGTCCAGCGAACAGATACTGGCGCAGGCACCAGAACCCGCAACAGCACCAACTGATGAACAGGACACGCGGGGTGACGCGCAACAGGTCGTGACAAGCGCACCCGCCAACGGGCACGAGACAGACCAGCCGACCGTCGCTGCCGACACCGAGGGCGAGCTGATAGGGATCACCCAGTCACCCGATCCGTCACAGCGCACGCCCCTGGAAACCTACGAAGGTGTTCCCGATGAAGAAGCCGCTGCGGCCAGCAGCCAGAGCAGCAGCGCCGAACCGGTGCGCTACGGGCTGACCGTCACCACCGAGCCGGAAGGCGCAAGGGTGCGAATCCTCAACATAGTGCCGCGCTACGCGCCGGGTATCGCCCTGACACCGGGGCCTTATCACATCGAGGTCAGCCACCCGGATCATATTACTCATACGGAATGGATCACCCTGGAAGATGCCGACCTGCGCCAGCATGTCGTCCTCGAGGCCCGCCGCCAGTTTGCCGGTCCCTTCACCAGCGAGCTGACCAACGGGCGCCAGGGACCCAGCATGGTTCCTGTTCCCGGCGGCAGCTTCACCATGGGTGACGACAGCGACAGCCAGGCGGCCCCCGCGCACCAGGTCACCATCGGCTACCGCTTTGCCATCAGTCAGTATGAAATCACCTTTGCCGAGTACGACCTGTTCGCCCAGGCGACCAACCGCGCCCTGCCGGGCGACAACCGCTGGGGCCGCGACCGCAGGCCGGTGATCCACGTGAGTTGGGAAGACGCGCGCGCCTATGCCGCCTGGTTGAGCCGCATGACGGGCGAACGCTACCGCCTGCCGACCGAGTCAGAATGGGAATACGCCGCCCGTGCGGGAAGCGGCAGCCCCTACGCCTGGGGGGATGAACCGGCCGAAGGCAAGGCAAACTGCCGACGCGGCTGCGGCAGCCGATACTCGGGCCTGTTCGGCGCCAGGACAGCACCCGTGGGCAGTTTTCCACCCAACAGCTTCGGTATCTACGACATGGCGGGGAATGTGGCCGAATGGGTACAGGACTGCTTTGCCGACAACTACGCCGCCAAACCCCGGAATGGCAGGGCTTATGAAACAGCCGACTGCGCCACCCGGGCAGTGCGCGGTGGCTCAGCCCGCAACAACCTGGAACACCTGACCAGTTTCGCGCGCGAGCACCAGTCGCCAGACGTCTACAAGGAGTACCTGGGTTTTCGCGTGGTCATGGAGATCGACTAGCCCCGCCGCGCCAGTACCGCGGCAAACAGGCAATCCGAGTCCTGTGCCGGAGCACCCAGGCAGTGTTGTTCACGCAGGGCAAAATCCGGGTGGCGCGCCAGAAAATCCGCCACCTGCGCTTCATTCTCCTCCACCTGCCAGCTGCATGTCCCATAAACCAGGTATCCGCCGGGCTTGACGGCGGGCGCGGCATGGGTCAACAGCCGCGCTTGCAGGGTCACCAGCTCCGCGGTATCGGCTGGCGAGAAACGCCAGCGGGCATCCGGATTGCGCCGCCAGGTTCCCGACGAACTGCAAGGCGCATCGACGAGGACCCAATCAAAACCCCGCTGGCGCGCCGCCTCCTGCGGCAAGCGCAAGGGCGCATCTCCCGCCCAGGCAAAACTGCGGATATTGAACAGCCCCGCACGCTTGGCGCGGCGCTTCAATTCCTCCAGCTTGTAGGCGTGCAGGTCCGTCGCCAGCAACATGCCTTTGTTATGCATCAGCGCCGCCACGGCCAGGCTCTTGCCACCGGCACCGGCGCAGGCATCCCACACTTTCTGTCCCGGCCCGGCCGCCACGGCCGCGGCCAGTTGCTGGCTGGCCAGGTCCTGGATATCAATGCGGCCTTCGCGGTATGCCAGGGTGCGTGTGACATCGGTACCACCCCTGGCACAGAGTCCCGCGTCAGACAGGGCCACCTGCACCCCCTCGGCCTTGAGTTCTGCCGCGATCTCGCCGGGCGGGCACCCCGGCGCGACCCGCAGCCACAGTGGCGGGCTGACAAGTTGTAGCCGCACGAATGCCGCCAGTTGCGCATCGGACCAACCGCTGGCCCGCTGACGCGAGTGCAACACATCCGCCCACGAGGGCCGCATGCCAAACCACAGCATGGACAGCGGCTGCAAAATCGCAGCATCGTCCAGCGGCAGACTCGCATGGCAACGCGCAAAAAATGCCTGGCGCGCCGCGGCATCGCGCAAGCCGGGCGGTGGCTTCGGGGTGGTAACAGGTTCAGACGAAGCGGCAAGGCGCAGGCTCACCCAATACCAGAAAGCCAGTGGCGGTATCGCAGCGGTCCGCGGCTGCCACTGCGCATCCCAGGAACACCAATCCACGTCCACGGAATCCATGCGGTAAGCGTGTTCCAGGGCCGACGCCAATTGCAAAAAACGCATGGCCTGATGCATGGCCGTACCCAGCACCAGCGCATCGGACCGTCCAGCCAATTCCCGTTTGAGCCAGCGATCCAGGGCGGCCCAGGTGGACTGGGATTGCCAGTTGCGCCACAGGGTAAACAGGACATCGGGATTTGCGGAAAGAAGGTAACTCATCATGGCGTGCTGTCAGAAAAAACTGACGCATTCTATACCAAACCCGCGATCGGTAGCGGCTGGCCGGTATCTGTAGTATCGTTGCCCACACGATGATTCTGGATGACGCTCCACCTTCCATGAAAATACGCCACCATCACAAGATAGCGGTTGTTGCCGCACTGCTGTTCTGGCTGTTCAGCTCGGTCGTCGGTGCGCACAACCATATCTGCCTGGATGGCCAGGAACCCCCCATCACCATTCACCTGGGTTCTTCTTTCCACCACCTCGATCATCACATGGATGACCACCACCAGGATCTGGATATCGATATTCCCCAGGTGCTGATGACAAAATTCACCAAGATCGATTTGCCGCTCCTGCTGATAGTCCTGCTGTTGTTCGTACTGGCGCCGGTCACTGGCCATCAGGTCCCGCGCTATCACGCCCCTCTCTGGAAAATCCCTCCGGGCCTGCGCCCGCCCTTGCGCGCCCCACCCTTATCCGCCTGATACCCATGAACCAATAGGCTCGTAAGAGCAGGTTGCGGTATTCCCCCGCGGGATGCCGGGTTTTTATTGCGGAGATACACCATGACGTTTCTCTATCGCACCATGGCCTGTGCAGCCATGGCGTTGTTATGCCTGAGTCCCCTGGCGTGGGCGCAGGTACCTGCACGAACACTCACACTGGCCGATGCAGCATCGGCAACCCTGGTCCATCATCCGGCGCTGTCGGGTTTTGGCTACCGCCTCGACGCATTGGCGGGCGAGCGCCAGACCGCCGCACTGCGTCCCGAGTACCGCCTGGAAACCAGCCTGGAAAATATCGCAGGCTCCGGCGAGTTCAAGGGGACTTCCGCCCTGGAAGCCACCTTGTCACTGGCATCGGTGATCGAATGGAGCGGACAGCGCGACGCACGCCTGGCCGTGATGTCGGCGCGCGAAAAACAGCTCGCATCGGCACAGCGGCAATTGACGCTGGATGTGCTGGTGCAATTGACCCGGCAATTCATTCGCGTCGTTGAAAGCCAGCACCACCTGAGCCTGCAACAGGAAGCGTTATCGCTGGCACAGGCGACACTCAACACCATCAACCGTCAGGTGGATGCGGGCCGCTTGTCGGATATGGAACAGCTCCGCGCCCGCGCCCTGCTGGCCCAGGCGGAACTGGACATGCAGGCAGCGCGACAGGCATTGCACGGTGAACGCCTCAAACTGGTCGCATTCTGGGGAAAAACCACAGCGGATGTTGGCGAGGCACGCGCGGACCTGTTCGCCTTTTCCACCCTGGCGCCCCTGCCAGCGTTGCTGGAACGCTTGGCCGCGAATCCGGACCTCGCGGTGCTCGCCGATGAAACCGCCGTCCAGCAAGCCGCATTGTACCAGGCGCGCCGCGAAGGCCGCCCTGAGCTGGCCTGGTCTGCGGGTGTTCGCCGTCTGCAGGACACTGGCGATTCGGCATTGGTGTTCGGCCTCAGCCTGCCACTGGGCAGCGAAGGGCGTAACCGTGGCGCGGTTGCGACAGCCACAGCGCAGGAAGCCGAAGCCCGGTGGCGTGAGGACACTGTCCGTCTGCAACTGGCCGCGCAACTGCAAGCCAATGTCAGCGCCCGTGAACAGTCACTGCATGAAGTGAACCGTTTGCGCGATCACATCATTCCATTGCTGACGCAAGTCACGGATGCCGCCAACAAAGCTTTTCAGCAAGGGCGCTACAGCCACCTCGAACTCAATCTCGCCCAACGCGATTTACTGGATGCACGGCGCCGGCTGATTACGGCCGCCGCCGACACTCAATTACTGGATACCGACATTGACCGCCTGCTGGGTGTTTCTCCCGCAGCGGATATCAATGGCGCGGCTGAAAAGGTGTTGCCATGAAAAAATCACTGCTTGCCATCTCGTTCCTGTTGCTTCTCGGTGCTGTCCTTGCCGGGGTTTATGTCTATAAAACCCATGATGATCACGATCATGCGCACTCGCATGACGATGGCCATGACCACGGCGCTGGCAACCACCGTCACGGCGGGGATCGCGATCACAACCATGGGCACGACCATGATGAAGATGGGCATGCGGCGGAACCTGTCTATCTGTCGGATGCCGACGCCGGTGCCGCCGGTATCACCACAGTTGCGGCGGCACCGCGTCAACTGCAACGGCAGCTGGCCGTGTTCGGCAAGGTCATGTCAGATCCGGAGAAAACCTGGCAGATCACCGCCCGCTTTCCCGGTGTGGTACGCAGTGTCAATGTGCGTCCCGGCTCGATCGTCAAGGCGGGTGATGTCCTCGCGACCGTGGAAGCCAACGATAGCCTGCGCACCTATGCCATCGCCGCACCCGCCGACGGCGTTATCCTGGTCCGCTGGACCAACCCCGGCGAAACCGCCAGTGACAACCGGCTGTTCTTCCTGAGCGATACACAAACGCTGGTGGTTCAACTTTCCGTCTTTCCTTTCGACAAACGCTACATCCGCGAGGGCCTGACCGTAAAGCTGCACAACCGGCAAACGGTGGTGACCAGCAGCATACAAACCATCGTTGCCGACATGGGCGCGACTCCCATGACCTTTGCGCAAGTCCCCGTCGACAATACACAGGATGACTGGGTCATGGGCGAAACGATTCGCGCGGTCATCCTGCTGGATGCGCGGGAGGTCGCGGTCTGTGTCGATAACCGCGCATTGCAGACATTGGAAGATGGCGTGGCCGTCTTTGTCAAAAACGGCAACCTTTACGAACCCCGATTCGTCACCCTCGGCGATGCCGATGACGAATGCACTGAAGTGCTGTCCGGCCTCGATGCCGGCGAATACTATGTGTCGGGCAACGCCTATCTGCTGAAAGCCGACCTGGAGAAATCCGGCGCTGCTCACGAACACTAGGGGCAGCACCATGATTTCAAACCTTTTGCGATTTTCCATCCAGCAACGCTATCTGTTGCTGTTGCTCATACCGGGACTCATTGCCCTGGGGCTGTGGAACTATCAGCGCCTGCCCATCGATGCGGTACCCGATATCACCAACGTGCAGGTGCAGATCAACACCGCCGCACCGGGTTACTCTCCGCTGGAAACGGAGCAGCGCATCACCTGGCCGGTCGAGACAGCCCTGGCGGGCCTGCCTGGACTGGCCTACACCCGTTCACTGTCGCGCTATGGACTGTCACAGGTAACCGTTGTGTTTACGGAAGGCACGGATATTTATTTTGCCCGCAGCCTGATCAACGAACGCCTCGGCCAGATCAAGAGCCAGCTCCCCGCCGGATTGGAACCCGCCATGGGCCCCCTGGCGACCGGGCTGGGTGAAATTTTCATGTACACGGTCACCGCATCACCCGGCGCCGTGCAGGCCAATGGCCAGCCCTACGATGCCATGGCCCTGCGTGAAATCAATGACTGGATCATTCGTCCGCAACTGGTCCAGGTCAAGGGCGTCACCGAGATCAATACCATCGGTGGCTATGTCAAGGAATACCACATCACGCCCGATCCGGCGCGCCTCCTGACCCACGGTATTACGCTGACGGATATCCGCGTGGCATTGGAACGCAACAACGGCAATCGCGGTGCCGGCTACATCGAACGCAATGGGCAGCAATGGCTGGTGCGCACACCCGGACAACTGTCGGACATCGACGATATCGAGCAACTGGTGGTTGCGCAGCGCCACGGCGTGCCTGTGCGTATCAAAGACCTGGCGGAGGTTGCCCTGGGCAAGGAACTGCGCACCGGTGCCGCGACACTGAACGGTGCCGAAACCGTCCTGGGCACAGCCATGATGCTGATGGGCGAAAACTCCCGCACGGTATCGCAATCACTGGCAACAGCGTTGCAAAGTATCAACACCAGCCTGCCTGAGGGTATCGTTGCCCAGCCTGTCTACAACCGCACCACCCTCGTCGACAAGACCATCGCCACGGTGCAGAAAAACCTGCTGGAAGGGGCGCTGCTGGTCATCGCCGTGTTGTTTTTTCTGTTGGGCAACCTGCGTGCGGCGCTGATCACCGCCGCGGTCATTCCACTGAGCATGCTGATGACCATCACCGGCATGGTGGAACTCGGCGTATCCGCCAACCTGATGAGCCTGGGCGCGCTGGACTTTGGCCTGATTGTCGATGGTGCGGTGATCATCATGGAAAACACCCTGCGCCGCCTGGGCGAGGCACAGCACGCCCGGGGTGGCCTGCTGAGCCTGCGCGAACGCCTCGATCTGGCCTATGAGGCAACGCGCGAAGTCATTCGCCCCAGCCTGTTTGGTGTACTCATCATCACGCTCGTCTACCTGCCCATTTTTACGCTCACCGGCGTGGAAGGAAAAATGTTCCACCCCATGGCGATTACCGTGGTGATGGCGCTCACCGCGGCCATGATCCTGTCGGTTACCGCGCTGCCCGCGGCTATCGCTGTGTTTATGACGGGCAAGGTGGCGGAAGAGGAAAACCGCTTGATGCGCGCCGCCAAACGCCTCTATCGTCCCCTGCTGATCCAGGCGTTGCGTTTTCGCGGCTGGCTGGCCGGCGCGGCCTTGGGTCTGGTGCTCGCCTGCGGCTGGCTGGCCACGACCCTGGGCTCGGAATTCATGCCGCAGCTCGACGAAGGCGACATCGCCCTCCATGCACTGCGCATCCCCGGAACAGGGCTGGAACAGGCGCTCGCCATGCAGGAACACCTGGAAGCGAAGTTGCTGGCGTTTGCGGAAGTGCGCAAGGTGTTCAGCAAGATCGGCACGGCGGAAATCGCCACCGATCCCATGCCACCCAACGTGGCGGATACCTATGTCATCCTCGAGCCCCGTGCCAACTGGCCCGATCCAGCAATGACCAAGGCCGGCCTGGTGGAAAAGTTGGAGGCGGCCGCGCGGACATTACCGGGCAACAACTACGAGTTCACCCAGCCTATCCAGATGCGCTTCAACGAACTCATCGCCGGCGTCCGCGCCGATCTCGGTATCAAGGTCTTTGGTGATGACCTCAATCAGTTGCTCGCGTCCGCCAACGAGATTCTCCAGGTGCTGCAAGGTATCAATGGTGTCGCCGATGCGCGTGTCGAACAGGTGACAGGTTTGCCGATGCTGTCGGTGATTCCCGACCGCGAAGCATTGGCGGCTTATGGCCTGGACCTGGATGACCTGCAAACACTGGTCACCACCGCCATCGCTGGTGAACCGGCGGGCCTGATGTTTGAGGGCGACAGGCGTTTTTCGCTGGTGGTGCGCCTGCCGGAAAACCTGCGGCAGGACCCCGCCGTGCTCGAGCGCCTGCCGATCCCCATTGCGCAAGCGCCCGGTTATGTTCCCCTGGCGGAAGTCGCGCGCCTGGAACTGGCCCCGGCACCCAACCAGGTCAGCCGGGAAAACGGCAAGCGCCTGGTGATAGTCACGGCCAACGTTCGCGGCCGGGACCTGGGGTCCTTCGTTAGTGAAGTGCAAACACAAATTTCTACCAATGTGAAACTACCGGCGGGCTATTGGCTGGATTACGGCGGCACCTTTGAACAGCTGGCATCCGCGACCCAGCGGCTCAGCCTCGTGGTGCCGCTCACCTTGCTGATGGTGATGGGCTTGCTGCTGATGGCGTTCGGTTCCATCAAGGATGCCTTGATCATCTATACCGGCGTGCCCCTGGCATTGACGGGCGGTGTGATCTCGCTCTGGCTGCGCGACATGCCTTTGTCGATTTCCGCTGGCGTTGGTTTTATTGCCTTGTCCGGTATCGCCGTGCTCAACGGACTGGTGATGCTGTCTTTTATCCGCAAGCTCTGGCTTGAAAAAACGCACCAGCACCCGCAGGCACTGCATGATGAGGCGATCGAACATGCCATTATCGAAGGCGCCATGACACGCTTGCGCCCCGTCTTGATGACCGCGCTGGTGGCCAGCCTCGGTTTCGTACCCATGGCTTTCAATGTGGGGATAGGTGCTGAAGTCCAGCGTCCGCTGGCAACGGTCGTCATCGGTGGGATACTGTCTTCTTCACTGCTGACCTTGCTGGTGCTCCCTGCCCTGTATCGCATGGTGTACGGGCGCAAAGGACTGCAACACTGATAGGAACATCGCCGCATAAAAAAAGCCCCGGGGAAACTCTCCGGGGCTTTTTTTAAACGGGACGTTTATCAGAGCCTTCCGGCCTGGATTTCCTTGTGGGCAAAATCCACGGCGCGGGACGCAAGCGCCATGTAGGTGATGCTCGGGTTCTGCGTGCCGGAGCTGGTCATGCAGGCGCCGTCAGTGACAAACACGTTGGGCACGCCATGCACCTGGTTCCACTTGTTGAGCACGCTGGTCTTGGGATCATCTCCCATGCGCGCGGTGCCCATTTCGTGGATGCAGGCACCCGGCGCCGTGGCGTTGTTGTACGACCTGATATTCACGCAACCCGCCGCCTCGAGCATTTCTTCCGCGCATTTGACACCGTCCGCGCGCAGCTTGTGTTCGTTATCGCGCAGCTTGGCATCGAACACGATGGTGGGCATGCCCCACTGGTCGGTCTTGCTGAAATTGAGATACATGCGGTTTTCGTGGTACGGCAGCATTTCACCAAAACAGGTGATAAAGATGTTGTAAGCGCCTGGCTGGAAGACCACCTCTTTGAGCTCCTTACCCACGGCGCCCGCCGCTGAATTGGATACACGCTGCGCCGAGCCCTGGTAACCAAAACCGCGCAGGTAATCTTCACGGCGGGTTTCATCATCGATATTGCGGAACCGCGGAATGTAGAAACCACCGGGACGGCGCCCGGAGTAATAGGTGTCGCCCAGTATCGGCAACACGCCCACCGCACCCATGCCGTAGTGGTGATCCATGAGGTTGTGCCCCAGCTCACCGCTGGTATTGCCCAGGCCATTGGGGAAGGTGTCTGAGCGGCTGTTGAGCAGGATGGCGGTGGTGCCTATGGTGCTGGCATTGCAGAAGACGAGCCGCGCGGAAAACACCAGCTCGTCTTTCGTTTCCGCATCGATGATGCGCACACCCGAGGCACGGCGGGTTTCAGGATCGTAAACGATTTCCTTCACGATGCTGTTGGCACGCAAGGTGAGGTTACCGGTCTCCCTGGCGACCGGCAGCGTGGCCGTTATACTGCTGAAATAACCACCAAAGGGACACCCGCGCCAGCAGCGGTCGCGCGACAGGCATTGACCGCGCGTGCCCTTGTGCACGTCCGGATCGTATTCCGACAGGTTGGCCACACGGCCTGGCGTGACCACGCGGCCGGGAAATTTTTCAGCCACGGCTTCACGCAAATGCTGCTCGGCGCAGTTCAGGGGAAATGGCTTGAGGAACTGGCCATCGGGCACTTGTTTGAGCCCTTCTTTCTGGCCGGATACGCCGACAAAACGCTCCACATAGTCGTACCAGGGTTCTATGTCGGCGTAACGGATTGGCCAATCGACAGCGATGCCTTCTTTTTTGTTGGCCTCGAAGTCGATATCGCTCCAGCGGTAGCAGTGACGGCCCCACATGATGGACTTGCCGCCCACATGGTGGCCGCGGATCCAGTCGAAGCGCTCGTCTTCGTCGTAGGGATACTCGTCGTCCTTGTTGATCCAGTGTTTGTTGGACTGGCGCACCCACCAGGGCAGGCGGTTCTGCTTGAAATAATGTTTTTCGATTTCTTCCTGGGGTACGCGGTCTTGCAGGGGCAGATCCCAGGGATCGGCATGGGCGGTGGGATACTCGCCATGATTGACCTCGCGGCCACGTTCCAGCACCAGGGTTTTATAGCCGAGTTTGCACAACTCCATGGCAGCGTAACCGCCGCTGATTCCGGAGCCTATCACGATTGCATCAAAATCTGTTTTTGTTGTCATTACAGTGCCCAAGCTTTGTTATTGACTTCATCGATGGAGATACAGGGTTTGTATTCCACCGGGATTGGCAGGTAATTGAGGAATTTCTTGGCGACCTCCGCAGTGCCGAGGTAGTAGGCCACCAACTGCTGCTTGATATCCAGCAAGGCAGCACGCAGGGCGGCCTGCCCGGCATCTTCCCCGCGCTCGACCGCACGCAGGGCATCGGCCCGGGCGCTTTCATCGGCCGCGGAAAAACCCGCTGCGCCGGACCAGTCCTCTATCAGGCGCCAGCCATTGGCAAAACGGGTTTTGTAATCGTTGTCGAACACCTGGCCGATCATGGCATCCAGCATCTTGTGGGCATCCACATCCGTCGCCGAGGGACTGTCGGTGCGCGGCAGCCAGGTATCGGCAAGCACGGTAACCAGCGCGAATTGCGCGGCAGAAAAATAATGAAGACCGGACTCGTCCGGCACCAGGGCGGCCGCCGCCGGGCTGCTGGCCTGGGTCGAGCTTTGCTCCGGTGAGCAACCGGAAAGGATGACACCCGCGAGGCTGGCCGATACAGCGCTGCCGGTGATCAAGGCGGTATACCTGAGTATGTCGCGCCTGCTAAGGGACTCTTTGATCGCTGACTCTTTCATGGCTAAAGGGCCTTTAATTATTGTGGGAATTAACCGTGGTTCACTCTAGGTCAATCATGGTTAATCGGCAACGCAGTTTTTGTTAACGCCTGTGCATAACTATCGCCGCCTCATATAACCATTGCGCACAAGCCATTCAACCAATTGTTTTTATTGAATTTTTATCGGATTTATCGCGGCGGCGGACAGCATCCGCCAGAAGGGTAGCTGCGCCCGTTTCCCTATAGAACGGTACACCGGTTTCGGTGGTCACATCCCAAGGTAATGTTTTGTTTAGCGTTTTGCCTTGCAGCGGCAAGCGGGGTAAACCTGCCATCACTCGATGGCAACCCACGGATTCAGGAGGAGCAGCATGTCACTCACTCGGCGCGAACTTATCAAGGGCCTGGGCACCCTGGGGCTGGCAACCGGCGCACCCGGACTCTGGGCCGCCACGCCAGGCAGGAAAATCGGCGTGGCCCTGGTGGGGCTCGGTTACTACAGCCGCGACCTTCTGGCCCCCGCCCTGCAACTGACACAACATTGTTACCTGGCCGGCATCGTTACCGGCACACCGGCAAAGATTCCTCTGTGGCAGGAAAAGTACGGCATTCCCGATGCCAATGTGTACAGTTACGAGAACATGCACCGCATGGCCGACAACCCGGCCATCGATGTGGTCTACGTGGTCACACCCACCGGCCTGCACAAAAAATTCACGCTCATCGGCGCCAATGCCGGCAAGCATGTCTGGTGCGAAAAACCCATGGCCATGAATGCCGCCGAATGCGAGGAGATGATCGCCGCCTGCCGCAAGAACAAAGTGCAGCTCACCATCGGCTACCGCATGCAGCACGAACCCAACACCCAACGCATCATCCAACTGGCCCGTGAAAAACCCTATGGCCGCATCGAGCTGATCACCACCGAAGCCAGCTACCGGTTCAGCGGTACGGATCACGGCTGGCGCGCCGATCCCAGGCTCGGCGGCGGTGCCATGTATGACATGGGCGTGTACCCGCTCAACGCCGCACGCTATACCGCTGGCGAAGAACCGGTGTCAGTCAAAGCCGTTCAGGAAAGCACGCGGGATATTTACCAGGACGTGGATGAAACCATGGAGTTCACCCTGGAATTTCCCAGCGGCGCCCTGGCTGAATGCGCCACCAGTTACGCCAGGGGCGCGAATTTTCTGCACGCCAGGTGCGAACGCGGCTGGTACGAGCTGCGGCCCTTCCAGACCTACAACGGCGTGCGCGGCCAGACCAGTGACGGTACCCTGCTGAACCAGCCCATCGCCAACCAGCAGGCCACGCAAATGGATAATGATGCACTGGCAATCCTCAATGACACCTCACCCCTGGTGCCCGGTGAAGAAGGACTGGCGGATATCCGCATCGTGGACGCGATTTTCCGCGCGGCGAAAGAAGGCAAAACTATCAAGCTGTAAACAGGCAAAACCCCTGGGACCTGCCGTAACGGTCCCGGGGGTTTTGCGCTGCATCAATGGATAACGACAGGGCCTGTTTACAGACGCCAGGTCACAATCAAGCGAATATCGCGTCCCGGCTCCGCCAATCCCACAACACCTTCCCACTCCGGGATGTGCTCGAAACTGCCGTTGGTCGCATGGTCGATGTAGTATTTGTCGAACAGGTTTTTAACTGTGAGCGTGATGTTCACCTGTGACGACAGCGGCCCTCAAGGCAATGGTCAGGGGATGGCGCCGGGCGCGGGGTATTGATGGTGCAAAGGGATGTCTCATGTCTGTTCCTGAAGGTTGAGGGAGAAAAACAGGGTTTCATCCTCTCTGCCAAACGAAACAGAAAAAGTGACAAGCAAAAGGGGAAATTTTTTTACTATTTTTTCAGCGGGTACCTGTGGACCCCGGGCATCCGGGAATGTCAGCCATTGGCCGCCGTCACCTTCACCCAGTAACCCGTCAGCCGCTGGATGTTGACCGGCAGTGTGTCGGCGATGGAGTCCAGGATCGCATCCGTATCGGCAATCGGGAAAGCACCGGAAATACGCAGGCCCGACAAAGAGTCGTCCGCAATCAGGTAGCCGGAGCGGTAACGTGCCAGCTCCGCAATAAAGTCACTCAATGGCTGGTTGTCGGCAACCAGGACACCGTTCAACCAACCGGGGGATGTCAGGGTGAGCCGGGTGGGTATGTCGATCCGGTGCTCGGTAAAACGTGTCGTCTCACCGGCAATCAATCGCTGTATTAAAGAACCGCGCAGGCTGCGAACGGCCACGGTACCTTCGAACACATCCACACGCGATGAGTCGCGGAGCTTGCGCAAACCGAGGCGGGTTGCCAGGGTGGCCACCTCGCCATGTTCGCTGGCGGTGATAAACGGCCGGTGGTCCCCGGTGCGGGACGCGGTTTCAACAAAGATTTCGCCCTTGCGCAGGAAAAGCCGGCGTTCATCCTGCGTGAAGATCACATTCAGCGACGAGTTGGTATTCAAGGTGAGCTGTGAACCATCCTGCAGGATGACCTGCCGCTGCTCCCCTACTCCCGTCACATAATCCGCGCGCCAATCGCGCCAGGGCGTGTAGCGATAACCTGCCCAGCTCGCACCGCCGAGCGCGAACAGCATCGCCAACTGCTGCAATGCGCGGCGGCGCCCGGCAGGCGCCGGGCGGTCCAGGGTGGCCAGGCCCACCGCCGGGGACAGGCCTGTTATGGCAATCCTGCTGATCACCTTTTCCACCTGCTGCCAGGCATATTCGTTGGCCGGGTCCTGCTCGCGCCAGGACAGCCAGGCAGACCGGTCCGCCTCGGAAAAATGGCCGGAGGTCTGCCGGACAAACCAGTGGGAGGCGGCATCCAGCGCTTCACTTTTCAGCAGGTTCCTATGCATGGCTATACCGCATCACGCAATGCTGGATGGCTTTGGCAATGTATTGCCGCACCGAACTGACGGATACGCTATCGTGCACCAGGTCCGCCGCGTCCCAGCGGTTGCCGATCTTGCGCCACAACCAGGTGTGGAGCCAGCCCTGATGGTCGCTGTACAGCGTATGGACGGCGTGGGTCTGGAGAGGATTTGCCATGGAATTGCCCATATCCCGGGGAGTTGACGATCAATCAACACAAATGAATATGATAATTATTCGCAATTATCCATAAGCCCATTCTTATGTCAATAACAGTCCCCGGGGTGGCAATAAAAAAGCCTCCCGGGCTGGCCGCGGGAGGTTTTTGGGTAACGGGAGGCTTTTGGGCAATCAGGGAGACGGTTTGGCGCGCATAATCATGCGCCATCCCGAATCGACGGTCAGCTGGACAGCGCCTTTTTCCGCAAAACGTCTATCTGGTCGCGCAGCTTGGCGGCCACCTCGAATTCCAGGTCCTTCGCGGCCTGGAACATTTGTTTTTCAAGGGCATCGATGGTTTTCCAGACATCGCCGCCCTGGACATCCACGGCATACCTGCCCTGCTTTTCCGCGACGGCGGCGCGGTTGCGCGCGGCGCGGCCACCCGCTCCGGGCACCTGGGACCCTTCCATGATATCCGCCACACTTTTGCGGATACCCCTGGGCGTAATGCCATTCAGCTCGTTGAATGCTATCTGCTTGTTGCGGCGGCGTTCGGTCTCGTCGATGGCGCGCTGCATGGAACCGGTGATGTTATCGGCATAGAGAATGGCCTTGCCGTTGACGTTGCGCGCGGCGCGGCCGATGGTCTGGATCAATGAACGGTCGGAGCGCAAGAAGCCTTCCTTGTCCGCATCCAGGATCGCCACCAGCGACACCTCCGGCATATCCAGCCCTTCGCGCAGCAGGTTGATGCCCACCAGCACATCGAACTGCCCCATGCGCAGGTCGCGGATGATTTCCACCCGCTCGACGGTGTCTATATCCGAGTGAAGGTAACGCACGCGAACACCGTGTTCCGCAAGATAGTCGGTCAGGTCTTCCGCCATGCGCTTGGTCAGCGTAGTAATCAGCACCCGCTCGTCTTTTTCGGTACGCAGGTGAATTTCAGACAGCACATCATCCACTTGCGTGCTGGCGGGGCGCACCTCGATATCCGGGTCCACCAGACCCGTGGGCCGCACCACCTGCTCCACTACCTGACCCGCATGCTCGGCTTCATAGGTGGCGGGCGTGGCGGAAACAAAAATCATCTGCGGCGCCAGCCGTTCCCATTCATCAAAGCGCAGTGGCCGGTTGTCCAATGCCGACGGCAGGCGAAAACCGTATTCCACCAACGTTTCCTTGCGCGAACGATCGCCTTTGTACATAGCGCCGATCTGCGGCACTGTTACGTGGCTTTCGTCGATCACCAGCAGGGAATCAGCCGGCAGGTAATCGAACAATGTCGGCGGCGGCTCACCGGGATTGCGCCCGGACAGGTAGCGCGAATAGTTTTCGATGCCGTTGCAATAGCCCAGCTCCTGCATCATCTCCAAATCGTATCGGGTGCGCTGCTCCAGCCGCTGCGCCTCCACCAGCTTGTCGTTTTTGCGCAGGTGATCCAACCGCTCGCGTAATTCCTCCTTGATATGATCAATCGCTTCCAGGATGGTGCTGCGCGGCGTGACGTAATGGGTTTTGGGATAGATGGTGATACGCGGCACCTTGTGCAGGATTTCGCCGGTGAGCGGATCGAAGATGGAGATCTGCTCCACTTCCTCATCAAACAATTCCACACGCACCGCGTCACAATCGGAATCCGCCGGATAGATATCAATCACATCACCGCGCACACGATAGGTCGCGCGATAGAACTCCATATCGTTGCGCGTGTACTGCAATTCCGCCAGCCGGCGCAGGATCGCGCGCTGGTCGATCTTGTCGCCGCGCACGATGTGCAGCAGCATCTTCATGTAGGACTCGGGATCACCCAAGCCGTAAATGGCCGACACCGTCGCCACCACTATCGCATCCTTGCGCTCCATCAACGCCTTGGTCGCCGACAGGCGCATCTGCTCGATGTGTTCGTTGATCGACGCATCCTTTTCAATAAAGGTATCTGACGAAGGCACATAGGCCTCGGGTTGGTAGTAATCGTAATAGGAAACGAAATACTCCACGGAGTTGTTAGGGAAGAACTCCTTGAACTCTCCGTAAAGCTGGGCCGCCAGCGTCTTGTTGTGCGCCATGATCAAGGTGGGCCGCTGTACCTGGGCGATGACATTGGCAATGGTGAAGGTCTTACCGGACCCGGTAACCCCCAACAACGTCTGGTGCGCCAGACCAGCTTCTATACCTTGCACAAGCCCGGTAATAGCACCGGGCTGGTCCCCGGCGGGCGCAAATTCACTTTTCACTTCAAAAACTTTTGACATCGAAGAAACCACTCAAAGACTTTTGTCGCACTTGGCTACATCAAGGCTGTTGAGGGGGTATCCACGGCGTGTCTCCCATGGCCATATCCCCGCTCCGCTCGTGCTACAAAGCACCAATAAACATAACTTAATGACAATCACTGTCAGGAGCCACCGTCACGAAAACCCGCATCAGGCCAATACGCCCGGATTTCACCCCGCTGCTGCGCTTCCGTAAACATCTCCCACAAAAACCCGTTGCAATCCCGCGTCTCGGTAAACACCGGTGCCTCGCCATCTTCCCATCCCAGATGCCGCAACCCCGGCGCCTCACCCTTCGCCAACTGGCGAATCGAAAAATTCACCTCCGCCGTGCGCCACAGCGCATAATGGCCCGGCACGATCACCTCCGGCTGCACACCCAGGCGCTGGGTATAATCGGCAATCGAATCGCTGAGTGATTTGACCCCCAGGGCAATATGAAAGCGGCGCATCTGCTATCCTCCTGTTCAACGTCCCAGCAAGAGATACCCGTCATGGCAGACAAGCTTACCCCCTTTCGCACCGAAACCGACAGCCTTGGCGACGTCCAGGTACCGGCGGATGCCTGTTACGGCGCCCAGACGCAACGGGCCATCGACAACTTTACCATGAGCGACCTGCGGCTCCCGGCAGCCTTCATCGAGGCCCTGGCCCGCATCAAGGCCGCCGCGGCGCAGGCCAATGCGGAGCTGGACCTGCTGGAACAGCCGCTGGCCGACGCCATCGTTCAGGTATGCGGCCGCATCATCGCCGGAGAGTTCGCCGACCAGTTTCCGGTGGATGTCTTCCAGACGGGTTCCGGCACCAGCAGCAACATGAACATCAACGAAGTCATCGCCCACCTGGCCAGCGAACGGCTGGGACAGCCGGTGCACCCCAATGATCAGGTCAATCTGGGCCAAAGCAGCAATGACGTGATTCCCACCGCCATTCACGTCAGCGCGGCCCTGCAACTGGAACGCCACCTGCTGCCCGCCCTGGAGCAACTCCATACCAGCCTGCTGGGCAAGGCCCTGCAACTCCAGGGCGTCACCAAGACCGGGCGCACCCATTTGATGGATGCCATGCCCGTCACCCTGGAACAGGAATTGAGCGGCTGGGCCGCACAGATCGCCGACAATTACCAACGCCTGCAACAACTGCTGCCCCAGCTGCTCTGCCTGGCCCAGGGCGGCACAGCCGTGGGAACGGGCGTCAACGCCCACCCGGAATTTGCCACCCGCTTTGCCGAACACCTGAGCGAGGACACCGGCCTGGGCTTCGGGCCGGCGGAAAATTTCTTTGCGCTGATCAGCGCCCAGGACACGGCCCTGGCCCTGTCCGGCCAGTTGAAAACCCTGGCCGCCAGCCTGATGAAGATCGCCAACGACCTGCGCTGGATGAATTCCGGCCCCCTGGCGGGACTGGGCGAGATCAGCCTGCCGACACTGCAACCCGGCTCGTCCATCATGCCCGGCAAGGCCAACCCGGTGATTCCCGAAGCGGTCACCATGGCGGCGGCCCAGGTAATGGGCAACGACACGACGATCACCATCGCCGCCCAGTCGGGAAACTTCCAGCTGAATGTGATGCTACCCGTGATCGCCTACAACCTGCTGCAAAGCATCCAGCTGCTGAGCAGCAGTTGCCATGCCCTGGCGGACAAGGCCATTGCCGGATTCACCGTGAATCACGACAACCTGCAAAAAGCCCTGGCCCGCAACCCGATCCTGGTCACGGCACTCAATCCGATCATCGGCTACGACAAGGCGGCGGCCATTGCCAAGAAAGCCTATGCCGAAAAGCGGGATATCATCGACGTGGCGGTGGAGGAAACGGATTTGCCACGGGAACAGCTCGCGCAGTTGCTTGATCCGGAAAGGTTGACGCGGGGCAGCTGACAGCCGCTATACCCAAATAAGGTTTCGCACCAGGCCAAAGCATAGCGAGTACAGAAATATGCTCGAAGTTTTAGTGAAGTATCTGCATTTCCTCGGGATTTTTGGTGTGGTATCAGCACTTGTCGCTGAACACCTGCTCACCAAAACACAACTGACGGGACCCGAGGTAAAGCGACTCGCGGCAATTGATGCTGTTTACGGCATCTCCGCGGTCACTGTGCTTGCTGCCGGCTTATCGCTTTGGCTCTGGGTGGGAAAACCATCAGCCTTCTACACTGACAACCCGGTGTTCCACATCAAAGTAACCGCATTCCTGCTGGTTGGCCTGCTATCGATCTATCCGACGATTTTCTTTATCAAGCACCGCAAATCGTCCAACCCGGCAATCACGGTTCCAGGAAAAGTCATCGGGCTGATAAGGGCCGAATTGTTTATTCTGGCTTTCATTCCGCTTCTGGCCATTTTGGTGGCGAGAGGTTATGGATTGGGTTGATAATCCTGCATCAACCATGACATTTCCTGCAAAAATGTCAGCGCGAGGATTCCTGCTCTAACCGTTCAGCAATCCCAAAAAATCATTCCAGTCATCGAATACGCGATCTATCTTAAACGCCGCGAGCTCTTCCGGTGTGGGATGGGGACGATAGGCCCAGACGCGGGCGCCACTTCCCGTCGCGGCTTTCAAGCCTGGTAAACTGTCTTCGATGATCAAACAACGTCTAATATCCACACCCATCTGCCCGGCGGCCCGCACATAAATCGCGGGGTCAGGTTTGGCAACACCCATGGTTTCGGTATCAAAGCGCCGATGCAACGGAAAATATCGTTCCAACCCGGTAACCTGCATTTTGATTTCCAATTCATGCTTTTGCGAATTGGTGACCACAGCATAGGGGGCAGACAGACCGGCCAGCATCTGCGGCACACCGGGCATGGTCGTGAGTTGCGTTAACAACAGATCGCGAAAATAGCGGCGATTGTTATCTACAAAATCTGCCGGCACCGGATGCCCCAGACGCGCTTCGATGCGCGCGATACATTCGGGAAAGCTCTGGCCGGTAAAGGTGTCCGCAATCTCTTCTTCGGTCATGGGCAGGTTGACATCGCGCACCGATTGCAGGAGCGCGCGGTTGGCGAGGGTTTCGGAGTCGACCAGTACGCCATCACAGTCAAAGAGTATGGCGTCGAGTTCGGATACAGCAGTCATAAGGAAGCACATCTCATAAAAAATGAAGGCCGCCACAAGGCGGCCGGACGATCAATAATAGCGCACTTCGATTATTGCCAGAGCGGTTATAACCAATCTTTGCTTTTGAAATACCAATAGGGCGCGATACCCGAGAGCACCATGATACCCAACGCCCAGAGATAGCCAAAGCGCCATTCCAGCTCGGGCATGAACTCGAAGTTCATACCATAGATGCTGGCCACCACCGTCGGCGGCAGAAAGACCACTGCCGCGATGGAGAAGGTCTTGATGATCTGGCTCTGCTCGATATTGATGAAACCCTGGGTCGAGTCCATCAGGAAGTTGATCTTGTCGAACAAAAACGCCGTGTGCGACATCAGTGTGTCCACGTCGCGCTTGATCTCGCGCGCGGTCTCCTGCAATTCAAAATGTTCGCGCAGGTGCCGCTGCATGAAGGAAATGGAGCGCTGGGTATCCATCAGGCACAAGCGGATCTTTCCGTTGCTGTCCTCCAGCTTGGCCAGGCGGTCGATGGCTTCTTCCAGCTCCGCATCCGGATCCTCGAGCACCATATGGCTCACGTCTTCCAGTTTGCGATGGATATCCTCCAGGGCGTCGGCAAGGTTTTCGACCTTCTGCTCGAACATGGTGATCAGCAGATCCTGGGCCGAATTGACATGCACCTGGCCGCGGCGCGCGCGCATGCGCAGCAGGCGGAAATCCGCCAGATCGCCTTCGCGCACGGTGAGCAGGCGCTTGTCCTGAAGGATGAACGCCACGGTCACCGTGTTGTGGCGTCCGCTTTCACCCGGCGAAATGAACAACGAGTGCACGTGGATGCCCGAGCTGTCCTGAAAGTAGCGGGCGGAGAACTCGATCTCCTCTACATCGTCGGACTCGGGCAGTTCGGCACGCAGTATCTGGTTGAGCTCGTCCCTTTCTTCATCGCTGGGCTCATGGGCGTCGATCCATATCGCCTGAGCCATGAGGTGTTTTTTGTCTTCTTCCGAGGGAACGGCCTGCTCGCGCAGCGCAGTGCCCTGAATATTGAACATTCTCAACATGGGTGGGAATCTCCTCAGCCCGGGCCGGCGATGCCGCCGGCGGAATACCTGAATGCGAATGGCTTATAGCACAATCCGCTGACACTTGACGGGTGTTTGGCGAAGGAGCGGCAAAAAAATTTCCGGGAGACATTTTGACGCCGTGTCACCGGCGGCCCTGCAAGGACAGCGGCCACGGATGGCACGCCACAACATCCCGGTAACCGGAGTCGCTACCGCTCCTCAGCCTCGTCGTCGGCGCGGAGGATAGAGCGGGGGTTCGCCCGACGGGCGGGTCTTGAAGCGGCGGTGCACCCACAAGTACTGTTCCGGGTGCCGGCGTATGGCGGCTTCCAGGATTTGATTGACCCGCGTGGCATCGGCGAGGTCATCGTCCGTGGGAAAGTCTTCCAACGCCGGACTGATGACCAGATGGTATCCGCCCTTGCCATCACGGTAGTGGGCCAGGGGCAACACCTTGGCCCTGCCCATGCGCGCAATGCGCGAGGTCGCGGTGATGGTGGCCGCCGGGATGCCAAAAAAGGGGGCAAACACACTGTGTTTGGGACCGTAATCCTGATCCGGCGCATACCAGACCACCTTGCCCTCCCGCAGCCGGCGGATCAGGGTGCGGGTGTCGTCGCGCACTATGCCCTTGTCGGCCACGGATTCGCGCGCCTTGAGCACATGGTAGGCAAAGAGCGGATTGGGATCGCGGCGGTAAACAACATCAAAGGGCATGCGCGCCGCCAGGCCATGCGCACTGCTGTCGATGGTGGTGAAATGGCCGCCCATCAACAATACGCCACCGTCCTTCAGCGCTGCCTCCAGATGTTCAAGCCCGATAATGGTGTGGCGTCCGGCAAAGGTTTTTTTGGGGCCCCAGAGTGCCACGCAGGTTTCGACGATGCTCACGCCCGTGGCGCGCAGAATCCGGTGCACCAATTGATCCTGCTCCGCAGGAGACAGCTCGGGAAAGCACAGGGACACATTGATTTCAGCCACGCGGCGGCGCCCCTTGGCCAGGCGGTAGAAGACCTCGCCCAGCAACTCGCCCAATCCCGTGGCCCAGGACAGCGGCAGGCGCGCCACCAGGAACATGAAACCGAGGCTCAGCCAGGTGCCCCAGTAGCGGGGACCATAAAATGAGGCATGGAATTCGTAGGGGTCGAGCTTTTCCACGGCGTATCTCGTATCTCTGGCTGAGGGGCTGAGGGTCTGGGGGCAAAAAAAGGTCGGGGATTATAGCAACCGGGCCGCCGATGATTGAAGCCAAAATTACCCTGAAACCAGGTAATTGCTGAAATCGACGCCCCGCCCTCCCCTCATCTGCTAAGGTTAGGGCTTCATCCATCAAGACACCGGGAAACCATCCATGCAGATTCAACAGCTGTCCGCGCAACTCGACCAGAAACTGCGCGAGCTGGACGAACGGCTGAACGACCTCGACAGCCAGCGCGACACCAATGGGGATGAGCGGGAACAGGCCCGGATTGTCCGGGATATCGCGGCCCTGGAAGCCACCAGGCAGCGCCTGGAGAAATCCCGCGACCTGGCCTGGCGGGCGCACAACCTCCAGCAACAGGACAAGGACCTGCTGAAGGTCCGCCGCCTGAACCGCCTGGCCATCGGCTTGATGGCGATCAGTTGTATCGCCGGGTTTGCGCTGTTGGGCTATTGGATATTTCTGGAATTTGGCAGTTAGGTGTACATCTTTACGTCGGCACAATGTTTCGAGGCGAGAGTCCCGGTTGTGTCTGAAACCCTCGCGTCATGGACGACCGCCATGGATGGCGGAAGGTAGAGCAACGCAGGAGCCAGTTGCCGATAAACGCGCGGGAGCCACAAGGACGTGTCCATGCGTTTTCAGACAGACCCGCGCCCCTCGCCCCAAACCACCATCAACCAGCAACCGCCGCATCGATCAGCGTCTTCAACTCACCTTTTTCATGCATCTCGGTCACGATATCGCAGCCGCCGATCAATTCACCCTTGACCCACAATTGCGGAAAGGTCGGCCAGTTGGCGTACTTGGGCAGCTCCGCGCGGATTTCCGGGTTGCTGAGAATATCCACATAGGCAAACCGCTGACCGCAGGCCATCAGCGCCTGGGACGCGCGCATGGAGAAACCGCACTGGGGCGCGTTGGGTGAACCTTTCATATAAAGGATCACGGGATTTTCAGCGATCTGTTGCTTGATGGTGTCCAGAACATCCATAGGAATAACCTCATTGCTAACCAGCCAGGGCGCCAAGGGGGCGCGGGGCGGCGATTTTACCCCAGTGGCCTGTTATTCCCAAGCGGGCAAAACGGCAAAAAGGGCCGGGAAACCGGTCATTCCGCCGGCGTCTGCCGCAGGCGGCGATTGGTGAGCGCCGTGGGCACGTGGCTCCAGGGGTCTTCCGGCCAGGGGTGGCGCGGATAGCGGCCGCGCATTTCCTTGCGCACCGCCGGGTAAGCCTGCTGCCAGAAGCTTTGCAGGTCCATGGTGATGGCCAGGGGACTGCCATTGGGAGAGAGCAGATGGATGCGCAGGGGAATACGCCCTTCCGCCAACTGCAACTGCGGGCAGCCAAAAAACTCCTGCAACTTGCCGGCGATTTCCGGGACGCCGTCGCTGTTGAAGGTGAGCGCCACGCTGCGCCCGCTGGGCAATTCCAGGCGGGCGGGCAGCAGCCGGTCGACCAGGCGGCAGGTATCGAAACCCAGGTAGTGGCTCAGGGCATCCTCCAGCGGCAGGGCATCCAGCCGAGCGTGTGGCGTGAGAAAAGGCTGTAGCCAGCGATGGAGATCCCGCGTCAAGGCGTCCGTATCCAGGGGCGGGACCTGAATCAAATCCCGCGCCGCCAGCAGCCGCGCCCGTGCCAGCAGGCTGGCAGCGGCGGATGGCCAATCCAGCGATTCCCAACCTCTCTCGGCCAAGCGGATGCGCAGGTGTTCGGTCAGCGCCGGTGCCAGGGCGTCGGCGGACAGCGGTTGCCAATCCTCGGCCACCACCACACCACCCATCAGCCAGCGGCGATGCTGCTGCCAGCGGTCCTGGCGAAAAACCAGCTGGCAGTCCTCCTGGCTCAAGGCCCTGCGGGTATCAGCATCCAGGTCCAGCACCAGGCCCACACCGGTATGACCCCTGCCGCGTGGCTGCACCAGCGGAAAAACCGCCCAATCCCCTTCCAGGTTACCCACCGGCTCGACACTGATGCCCGAGTTGAGGCGGTAGCGGCCGGAGTCCTGGCGAAAGCCGATACGGTCATTGAACGCCAGTGCCAGCGCCTTACCGGGTGCCGGTGCGTCGGCGAGATCAGCCGCCGCCAGTCCCAGCACCGACAACCAGCGCTGCCGCTGCTGGCGCCAGTGGGGATGGCGGTTGAGTTCGGTAGCGGCCGCGTCCAGCCAGCTATCCCAATCCCCTGCCGCGGCCAGATCGAAGTGTATCGCCAGGGCCAGCAGCAGCAACCGGCTGTTCAGGCGTCCTGGTGTTTCGCGCAATGCCGCTTGCAGCAAGGCGGCCAGGCGCGGATGGCAGCCCAGCTCGCTCACCTGCCGTCCGCTGGCGGTGATGGCCCCATCGGCATCCAGCAGTCCCCACAGTTGCAACTGATACCTGGCCTGCTGCAACGCCAGGGCATTGGGCGCTTCCAGCCAGTTGAGCTCACTGGCTGGCGTGCCCCAATGGGCCAGGCGCAATGCCAGCGGCAGATAATCGGTGGTGCGGATCTCCGGCAAATCCGCCGGTGCCAGCGGCTGGTCCTGGGACCAGAGGCGTACACAGGTACCGGCCTGCACCCGCCCCGCCCGGCCGCGCCGCTGATCGGCGCTGGCCAGGCTGATACGCGCATCCCGCAGCCGGGTCAGGCCGGTGCGCTGTTCAAAGTCGGCGCGCCGGACCAGGCCACTGTCGATCACCAGGGTGACATCGGCGATGGTGAGTGAGGTTTCCGCGATATTGGTTGCCAGGATCACCCGCGGCCCTTCCGCCGGATCCAACGCACAGGCCTGTTCGGCCGCGGGCACCCGGCTGTGGAGGCGCAGCAAGGAATGACCGGGCCAGGCGGATTGCAGCGCCTGGACACACTCGTCGATGGCGCGCCAGCCGGGCAGAAAAACCAGGACAGTCTGCTGTTGCCAGCCGGGCTGGCTGGCCAGTGCGCGCAACACCTGCTCGGGGAGGCTTTCAGGCCTTTTTCCCGCTGGCTGGCGCGGTGGCTGGTAATGGGTCGCAACCGGAAAGCAGCGGCCTTCGGCAAACAAGCGGCGGGGAATCTGCCGCTGCAAGGCAGGATCGGGCGTGGCCGACATCAGCACCAACCGCAGGTCTTCGCGCAAAATCTGCGCCTCCTGCAACCAGGCCCAGGCCAGGTCCTGGTTGACCGAGCGCTCGTGGATTTCATCCAGCATCACGGCAAACACGCCATCCAGCGTTGGGTTGTGCAACAGGTGCTGGAGCAGGATACCGGGTGTCATCACCAGCAGGCGGGTGGTTTCGCTTGCCTGCGTATCGAACGGCACCTGATAACCCACGGTGCCGCCGCAGGGCCCGCCCAGCAATCCCGCGAGGCGGCGCGCCAGGGACTGGGCAGCCAGAACACGGGGCTGCACCAGCCACACGCATTGGCCATCCGGCGCATCCGCCAGGGTCCAGAGTGGTGCCAGTGTCGACTTTCCCGCGCCCGGCTCCGCCTCGAGCAACAACAATCCCCCGGCAAGGGCCGCGGCAACATCGGCGCGATAGCGGCTGAGGGGAAGATCGGGTAAATCAGGAAGGAACATGGTGAATAGCGACAGCCAATAATCGTTGGGGCAAGCATCTTAACAGATGCCTGTCCCTATCCCGCCCTCACGCCAGCTGCGCGGAAGATTCCTGCACCGCGTGCTGGTAGATCAGGCGCTCGGGCGTCCTGCCGCAGGATATCTTGTGGACAAACTGATGCCGCAGGCGATGGTAATCGCTGGATGGGTCATCGAAGCAGGCTTTCATCAGGCGCAATTCCGCCTGGCGATAAGCCTCCAGGGGTTGCAACGCCTCGTCCGCCTCGCGCTGCGCGCGCTTGTAGGCCAGGTGTTCGGCAAAGGTGGTTTTTTCCGTGAGGGCTTCACAGGCAGCGTGCAGGGACTGGTGATAGGCCTCCCAGTCCTCCGCGAAAACCCGGTCCACCATACCCATCTCCAGGGCCTCGCCCGCCAGTACCGGCAGGCAGGCACGGGTCAGCTGCTGCGCCCTGGCTTGGCCAACACGGCGGGGCAGCAGGTAGGTCCAGTATTCGGAGCCGTAAAGCCCCATGGTCTGGTAGTGGGGATTGAGCACGACACCTTCGCGCGCGATTACCAGATCGCAGGCCAGCGGCACTATGGCCCCGCCCGCGCCCGCGTTGTTGCGCAGCGCCGCGACCGTCAGTTTGTTGTCCAGGTGCAACAAGGTATGAACCACATCATCAATGGCATTGATGTTGCGCCAGGATTCCAGGGCCGGATCAGCCGCGGCCTCTATGCAGTTCAGGTGAATTCCGTTGCTCCAGAAATCCTCGCCGCCCAGGAGCGCGATCACCCGTACCTCTTCATCCAGCGCAAGCGCGCGAAGGCTCGCCTGCAAGGCCAGGCATTGCTCGGTATTCATGGCACCGTTATAAAAATCAAAGGTGACGTAGGCGACGCCCTTGTCGATCTCGATATGGATATCACGCTGGACCCGGGACTCCAGCCATGTCAGGTCGGCATACTTTTCCCGGAACGGCAGCTGCTGCGTCAGCACTTGCAACGCGGGCAGCTTGAAAAAAGTCTGGCCATCGCGGGGTGCCAGTTTGAGCTGGCGAATCCACACAGCGCCATCGCGGGTGGCACGGCAGATGGCGCCGTCGCGGTAACCCAGCAGGTCACCCGGCCTGGCCTTGTGTTTCAGGTTTTCGACACGCGCGCCATAGAGATAGACCGGCGTGCCATCGATCTCGTCCAACACGCCGGGAAAGCCATCGGCGGCATGGATCTTCCGCGCGATATCGGCAGCGGAATCCCGTTGCCAGTCGATGCCGCGGTCGTGCTGGCGCATCAGGGGCATCAGGCACCCTTTGACCTGTGGGTCCGTGTAATCCAGGGGGCGCGGACGCACATCGAGTCCCTCCGCAATCGCTGCCAGGAGTTCCCGGACCATCTCCACCGCGATACCGATGACTTCGCGCCGGTAGATGCTGGCCTTGGCCGCGTGACGCATGGCAAAGTTTCGCGTCGCCCAGATGGGACCCGCGTCCATTTCCTCTTCGGCCTGCAACAAAGTCGCACCCCAGGCGGCCCGGGTATTCGCGATGGCCCAATCCAGCGAGGACGGCCCACGGTCGCCTTCGATGCCCGGATGCAGGATCAGGCACAGGTAGTCGCGCCAGATGCTGGCCGGTACGCGGTGCTTGAGAAAGGGACAGATAATCAGATCCGGCTGAAAGGCATCAACGCTGAGCTGTATCTGCGCCTCATCCGCGCTCAGCTCCACAGACACGCGATGATCGTCCACCGCCAGTTCGCGGTGCATGCGTTGGCACATGCCGTTATAGGCGGAAGCCAGCAACAAGATGTTCAAGAAATTCTCCTTATCGTCACCATGTCAATCCGAAACGGGTCCAGAACGCCTGACGTTTTTTTCAGATAGCGTTTTTCCACTCAAGACAGTCATCAGGCATCGACAAGCTCGTCGTACATGCGATGGCTGAGTTGGTTGAGCGACATGATCAGGCAGATCACCAGCAACAGCATGCTGGCGCAGAAGACAAACAATCCCATGGTCATGGGACTCATGGAATTTTCAATCACCACATGATGCAGGTTGTGATCGTGCACCATGGTCATGGCCGCCATGCCGGTATAATGCATGCCGCACACCGCAATCCCCATGACGACCGCGCTGGCCAGCATGGGCAGGGTTCCCCGCAGGTTCACCGCCAGCCACAGGGCCACGGTCGCCGCCACCACGGCGATGACAACCGAGACGGTCACCAGGGTGCGGTCATACACCATGCTTCCCGCCATCACCATGGCCTCCATGCCGATGTAATGCATGGACGCCACCGCGAGTCCGGTAAACAGTCCGGCGCCCAGCAGGCGCACCACGGACAAGCGCCCCTGCACCGCGATATAGATACCGATACCCACGGCAACCACCGCGATCACCAGCGACAAAAAGGTCAGGCCGGGCGAATAACCCATATCCATGGGCACCTGGTAGGCAAGCATGCCGATGAAGTGCATGGTCCAGATGGCGCCGCCACCGATCGCAACCGCGGCCGCCGCAATCCAGACCGGCGACACCTTGCGCGATGATTTGATGCCGTTGGTGATCTGCAACCCGGTGAAGGAACCGAAGACGGCGATCAAAAATGACAGCCCCACCAAAAACCAGTTATAGCTTGCTTCCATTTCCATGACAGCCTCTCTATTTGTGTATCAATACCTGTTTTATCCTGCTGGATGATAGGGAGTCTAGTTATGGGCCGGGTGCCAGCATAGATTTTTTATTCATAGTTTTTTGAAAATCTTTTTCAGAAAGATGTAAGTAAACGTCCGCCATTTTTTTGTGAAACAGTTTTGAAAAAATCCTTAAATAACTGAATTTACAACAATGTTGAAGACCGGCATTTCCACGGTTTGACGCCATTAACGACATTATGTCGCTTAAAACAATTTGTGGAATAAAAAAGAAAATTTATTCACCGATGAAAATATAAAAATGACGCGGAAATGCGAGTTGCCGCACTAAAGGACTCATCTAGACTTGGGTTTACCTGCATAGACCTGTTGCGAGGATGCTCACAGAATGATTGCTCAGGAAACCGTTTCGCAAAGACAACCCGGCAGGGAATTTGCCGTCGCCGTCATAGGCGCCAACAAAAATGATCTGGATATCCTGCATCGTATATTCGGCATCACCCACTACCGCCAGCGCAGCTACCGGCTGCTGTCCATCGATGAGCCCGAATCCCGCAGCCAGTGGGCGCGGGCGCGCCAGGCCGACATCTATATGATCAACACCAGCAATGCCAAGGCAGTGCTTTGCTGGCACAGGTTCACCAATGGCGGTGACGCGGGCAAGCGCAAACCCGTGCTGCAACTCAGCCATAAAGTGACCGGCCACCAATCCGTGTCCGATCTGGTCATCCCCTGCCCCATCAATCCGTCACGCCTGCTGCAAACCCTGGACAACTACACCATCCGCCACCTGGATTACTACCCGGAATTCCAGATCGGTGAAAACGCCAGCAGTGAAAACCTGGTGCCGATGATACCGGTGAAGCGTGCCGAACCGCCGCCCGCCACCAGCGACGCGCGCCAGCTGCGTGTGCTGGTCGCCGATGACAGCCTCGCCGTGCGCCGTCAACTGACACTGGAATTCGAAGCGATGAATGCACAGCTGGATACGGTGGAGGACGGTGAAGGCGCGGTGGATGCGGCGGAAATCCACGCCTATGACCTGATACTCATGGATGTCGTCATGCCCGGCATGGACGGCTACACCGCCTGCAAGCAAATCCGCCGTTCGCCACTGAACAAGCATACGCCGGTCATCATGCTGACCAGCCGCTCATCGCGCTTCGACAAGCTCAAGGGCATCCTGGCCGGCTGTGATACCTACCTCACCAAGCCGGTCAATCACAACGAATTCAAAGCCATCACACAGAAACACCTCGCCCAACAGACGGAGAAAAATCATGAGCGCCAGTAAAGTCATGATCGTTGAAGATTCACCGGTGGAATTGCAGCACCTGAAAACCATCGTGACCGATGCCGGCTACCAGGTCATCACCGCCACCAACGGCCAGGACGCCTACCAGAAAGCAAAAACTTACCGCCCGGATGTGATCCTGATGGACGTGGTCATGGAAGGCGTGGATGGTTTCGAAGCCTGCCGCACCATCACCGGCGACAGGGACCTGGCTGATACACGGGTTATTTTTGTCACCAGCAAAAACCAGCGCGCCGACAAGGTCTGGGGTGAATTGCAAGGCGGCAAGGGGTTGATCGCCAAGCCCTACACCCAGGAACAGATCCTCGACACCCTGGCCGCCCTCTGACCCTGGCGAACCGGACCATGGATACCCTGAACCCACTCGCCATGCCTGACACGGCAGCCGTTGCGGAACCCGTACAGGATGCCGCGGCGGAACCTGCGGACGACTCGCCGATCAGCTGCTTTTCCTGCCAGATCGGCGGACAGCTGTTCGGCATAGATTCGCACCACTTCTGCGAAGTCATCAGCCAGCCTGCCATAGCGCCCCTGCCCGGCACATCGGCCTGGCTGCTGGGCCTGTGCAACCTGCGTGGCAATCTGGTTCCGGTCTACCAGCTCCACGGCGCCCTGGCGGCGCCGCTACCGCCGCAGCCGCTGGTATTGATCATCGGCCGCGGCGACCAGGCGTTGGGACTGGTGATCGATCAACTGCCCGTGGCACGGCAACTGGACCGGGATGCGCCGGCACCCGCCGTCACCGACCCCATGCTGGTTCAATTGCTGTCAAGGCTGCCCCACCGGCTTCATGCGCTGGACCAGCGCACGCTTTGCTGCCTGGATGCCGCCCTGCTGGGCCCCGCATTGCGTGAACTCGCCGGTCAACACGGAATATCTGCTATTCGCTGATTTTTTATTGATATTTTTTTATTGATACTTTTATTGATTATTGATCCAAGGAACGCGCCACCATGAACACACTATCGGGCATCAAAATTTCCCACAAAATCTCCAGCCTGATGATCGGTCTCATCGCTGGTTTCATGATCGTGGGTGTCGCCTACTACGCGCAGGTAACCACCGACCTCAAGGTGGAAAAAAACCGCGCGGATCACAACCAGGCGTACACGGCACTGACCCAACTGGCGGAGGCGCAGGCTGTGTATGTGCGCAGCGCCATGGAATCCCTTGACCCTGCGCAACCTGTTGCCGCCACGGAGGAATTGCGGCAGGCAGTGGATGCGCGCACAGCGGCATTGGGCCAGGTGCAATACCAGTTCCAATCACCCGCGGAACTCCAGCAGCTGCGCACCGCCCAGGACGCTTTCCACCAGGAATGGCTCCAGGCCCGCGAGCAGCCGGTGAGCCAGCCGCAGATATCCGGCGGGATGACAGATAGCGTCGAGTCCGGCGATACGCTCGCCCCCGAAGTGGCGGCCACCGAGCCGCAGGTATCGCCCCTCGCAACCGCGCAGGCTCAACTGGAAACCAGTGCCCAGGCCCTGGCGGCCAAGGCCGAGCGCTACGGACAATGGCTGGACGATAACCTCACCCGCCGCCTCGATGCCGCCGCCAGCGAAAAATTCGCGGCGCAGCTGCTCTTTGCCGCCGCGCTCTTTTTAACGGCCGCGGGCACGACACTGGGGTTGTTCCTCATCTACCGCAGCATCGTGCTGCCACTGTGGCATATGCAGGGTATCATCGCGCAGCAAAACCGGGGCAACGACAAAGCCCGGGTAAAAATCATGGCCAACGACGAATTGGGTGAGCTCGGGCTTGCCTTCAACCGCCTGCTCGATGAACGTATCCAGACCCTGCGCGAACAATCCGCCGAAAACGAACAGCTCAACAACTCCATCATCGGCCTGATCCGCGCGCTGGGCACCATCGCCAAAAAAGACCTGTCGATCAAGGTCCCCGTCTCCGCGGACGTCACCGGCACCATTTCGGACGCGGTGAACCTGCTGACATCCGAGACCGCACGCACCCTGCATCAGGTGCGCGGCTATTCAGAAAAAGTCAACACCATTTCCGACCAGCTGCAACAGCAATCCAGCCATCTGGTCAGCGTCGGCCAGGCGGAAAGAAACGAGGTGGGTGAAACCCTCGCCGCGCTGGAACAGGCCGCGCGCGCCATGACCCACATCGCGCGCGAGGCGCGCATCGCCAATTCCATTGCGGCGGCCACCATCGACAATACCCTCAAGGCCCAGTCCGCCGTGGGGCAGACACTCGACGGTATCCAGACCATTCGCGGCACGCTGTCGGAAACTGAAAAACGCATCAAACGCCTGGGCGACCGCTCGCAGGAAATCACCGGCATCGTCAACCTCATCAACACCATCGCCGAACGCACGCACATACTCGCGCTCAACGCCAGCATGCACGCGGCATCCGCCGGTGAAGCGGGCAAGGGATTCGCGGTGGTGGCGGAAGAGGTGCAGCGGCTGGCCGAGAACGCCCGCGGCGCCACCTCGGAAATTGCCACAATGGTAAACAACATCCGCGTGGAAACCTCTGATGCGGTGAACGTCCTCAACAAGCTCATCACCCAGGTGGCCGAAGGTACCCGCCTGGCGGAAGATTCCGGCCAGCGGATGCAGGACACCGAAACCGCGACCCGCCAGCTGGTGAACCACGTGAAATCCATCGCGGTCAACTCCGTCAATCAATCGCGGGTTTCCAACCAGCTGCACAAGCGCGCCCAGCGCATCAACGACACGACGGAAAAAACCTGTCAGGCCCTGGAGGCCCAGCATCAGCAGACGGATGAACTCAAAGACTGTGCGCGTTCCCTGATGGACAGGGTCATGATCTTCACCCTGCCGGAATTCCGCGAAAGCGAGCGCGCGGAACAAAAAGTGCCCCAGGCCATCCATCAGCACGCGACGGACAACGCCATGCCCTTCCCCCTGGTGCAGCTGGCCACAGAGCGGGTCGCCAATGGCTAGGTTGCCGCTCAACCGCGATCAGCGCGAACTGCTGGGACTGCTCACCAGCGACCTGCAAAACCAGCTGGAAGCCAGCCTCACCCTGGCGGAGCCGGACTACAGCGCCAACGCCTGCGAGGAGTCCGCCGGGCAATGCGCCAGTTACGCGGAAGCAGCCAGCCTGCTCGGACTCGAAGGACTGGCCACCGCCTGGCGATTGCTGGAAAGCAACCTGCGACAGCTGGCGCGCATGGAATCCCGCCATACAGAACACCAGCAATTGCTGGACACCTGGCTGATGCATTTTCTGGATTACCTGCAACAGCTCGCGCAGGGCGAACTGGAGGCGGATGCACCCGCGCGGCTCGCGGATTTCCTCGCGCAACCCGCCTGGCCGGTACCACTCACGGATACTGAATCCCTGACGCAGGCCCTGGGATCGATTGCCTTGAGCGCGGACACCGGCAAGAACCTGCCAACCACCGCCACCAGCGATATGCTGAACCTGGCTCTTAGTGAGGACATCAATCCGGAACTGTTCGAAGGGCTGATGCTGGAACTGCCCAACCAGGTCAACCGTTTCGCGGAATACCTGGACGCCTATGTGCAACAGGCGGACGGCCAGGCACTTGCCGCCGCCCAGCGCATTGCGCACACCATCAAAGGTTCCGCCAATGTGGTGGGCATCAGCGGCCTGGCAAATCTCATGCATTTCAGCGAAGACCTGCTGGAAGAACTGGCGCGCCATCCCGATGCACGCGATGCCGGGATCGCGACACTGCTCAGCGAAGTGAGCGACACCCTCGCCAGCCAACTGGACACGCTGCTCGAAGGGCGCGACCAGGCACCCGAAGCCCTGTCGGTGATGCAGCGCCTGCTCGATACCTACCACCAACTGCGCAACCAGGAAACACCACCGGAGTTCACCGCGCCTGCTGACGATGCCCTGCCGGATTCGACGGCCCGGGTTGACATACCCGCGGCTGACGACGGCACAGCAAGCGCGCCCGATACTCGTGAGGCACCCGCCACACAACCGGGCCACCTGCAAGACAACCTGGCCACGCAGTTGCGCATCCGCGAATCCACGGCACAGGACCTGTTACGCCTGGCCGGTACCAGCGCCATCAGCACGCACCGGTTGCAGACGCAGCTGGATCAGCTGCAACAGCAACTGGCGCAACTCGGGCAGCTCCAGCAGCGCCTGGGACAACTCACCGAAGACCTGGGGCACCAGGTGGAAGTGCGCGATTTTTTCAAAGACCGCACCCACAGCACCGGCAACGAACTGGACCCGCTGGAACTGGACCGCTACAACGAACTGCACAGTTTTTTTCACCAGCTCCAGGAATTCGCCACCGACAGCCGCGACACCCTGGCCCAGGCACGCCAGCAGCTGCGCGGACTCGAAGAAGAAACCTACGCCCAGCACCAGACCAACCGCGAGGTGCAGAACCTGCTGCTGAACATGAGCATGGTTCCCGCGCAAAGCCTGGAAGCGCGCTTCCAGCGTTGCGTGCGCCAGGCCTGCCGCCTGACCGGCAAGCAGGCGCGCTTGCAGATCGACGGCAGCGATACCCTGATCGACAACCAGTTGCTGCAAGCCCTGCTGGACCCCGTCATGCACCTGCTGCGCAATGCCGTCGACCACGGGCTCGAAACATCCGAGGTGCGTCAGGCCATGGGCAAGGAAGACCAGGGCTGCATACGACTGGACTTCCGCAACCAGGGGCAAGCTGTCGTGGTGACGCTCAGCGACGATGGCGGTGGCCTCAAGCGCGAACGTATTCTTGCCCGCGCCCAGGCATTGGGATTGCTGAAACCCGATGCTTCACTCGACCAACTGGGTGACAGCGACCTGCAACAATTGATTTTCACTCCCGGCTTTTCGACCAGCGAGCAGGTGAACCAGACATCGGGCCGGGGCATCGGCCTGGATATGGTGGCGGATCGCATCCATCAGTTGAATGGCCGCATCTCACTCGATAGCGGCGAAGGGGAAGGATGCCGTTTCACCCTGCGCCTGCCCATGACCCTGATCACCGAACAGGGACTGCTGGTCAAGCTGGGGAACCGGCAACTGGCCATTGCCAACCGTGGCCTGTCGCAGTTGCTCTATCTCGATGGCGAGAGCCTGGAGATCAATGAGCAGCAATGCCTTTACCGTTTTGGCGAAACCGATATCCAGGTGGTGCCACTGGCCAGCCTCACCGCCCTGCCCGGCCTGCGTCCGCAAGATCCGCGCAACGCCCAGGCGCTGCTGCTGGTCGATACCCATCCCGGCCAGCAATTGGCCATAGCGGTGGAACAGGTCGCCGCCAGCCAGGAAATGGTGGTCAAACCCTTGCCCGCCTACGCGCCACCGGTCAGCGGCATCATTGGCGCGACCATCCTGGGCGATGGCCAGGTTGCGCCTGTGGTGGACCTGCAACAACTGGCCCTGGATTACCTCGGCGCAGGCAACACATCGGCCTCGCTGCCATTGTTGCCGCAGGATGCCGACGCCAGCCGGCCGCCCCTGGTGCTGGTCGTGGATGATTCCCTGAGCACCCGCCGTTCGCTGAGCCAGTTTGTGACGGACATGGGGCTGGATGTGGCAACCGCCAAAGATGGTTTTGAAGCCGTTGAACTGCTCGAGCAACGCTTACCGAGCCTGTTGCTGGTGGACATGGAAATGCCGCGCATGAATGGCCTGGAACTCAGCGCCCACCTGCGCGCGCGCGACGAAACGCAACACCTGCCCATTGTGATGATCACTTCGCGCAACAGCGACAAGCATCGCCGCCTGGCTCACCAGGCCGGTGTCGACCACTACCTGTGCAAACCCTTTGCCGAAGACGAGTTGCAAGCCTGCATCCATCGCAGCCTGGCGGGCGACGCGCGTTTGGCCAGCAGCCACGGATAATGGGACAGTCGGCCCCGGCGACGATCTCGCCAGGGCCGGTCATGCCTACGTCAACTCACGCCTCCGTCAACTCACGCCTACTTCAACTCACGAATGCGGATATTGCGGAACCACACGGGATCACCATGATCCTGCAAGGCAATATGGCCCTTGAGGGTTTTGGCAAAACCGGGCATATCCTTGAATTTGCTGTTGGCGATCAATGACTGCCAGGATTCATGGTTGCGATCGTATTCCACAACCTTGTAACCATTGAGCCAATGCTCCACCCTGCCCTTGTTCACCACCAGGCGGGTGCGGTTCCATTCCCCACCGGCATTGACGGCCACAAAACGGCTGGGTATCAGATCGTAGAGATCACCCGCGCGATGGGTTTTGATGGCGCCATCGGGATGCGCGGGATTATCCAGCAGCTGGTACTCGGTGCCGGTCTGCCAGGTGTGTTCGAATTCAGGACGTTCAACTACACCGTAGATCAAACCGCTGTTGCCGCCCGGCGCGAGTTTCCATTCGAGATAAAGCTCGTAATGTTCGTAAGTGGCGTCGGTGATAATGTCGCCGCCGTTGCGTGTTTGCCAGCCGTCTTTTTCAGCCGGATCGAGATGCAAGGTGCCATCGACCACGCGCCAGGCACTGCCAATCGCCTGCGAGCCGTAATTACGCCAGCCGCGGGTGGATTTACCGTCAAACAACAACCGCCAACCGGCCTTGCGCTGGTCTGCCGTCAGGCTGTTGTGTGCCTGGGGTTTTACCACGCGTTTGAAACCGGGCTTTTTCGCCGGTATTTCGTTCAGGGTGTACCAGGCTTCCGTCGACCACAAGGATTGTCCCGCCGCGCTGACAAAGGGCTCGGCAATGCGGATATACACCAGGTGCCCGGGCTTGATACCGTCCAGTTCCAGGAAAATCCGTTTACGGTCGCGGGATTGGTTGACCGAGAGAATCTTCAGCAAACGCAAATCCAGTTTTTCACCACCGTAATCCGCTGTCGGCTGGTAATACCATTGCCATACCTCGTATTCCTCCGCCGTGATGCCGCGGCCCGGTTCCAGCGGCTGGGTGAATTCTATTTCCATGCCGTTGCTGCGCGCGCTGACCTTGAGCATTTCAAAGGTTTGCCGGCCGTTGAAGGTCAAACGTTCCAGGCCATACCAGTTTTTACCGATATGTCCCCAGTTGCCGGGATTGCCAATGCCGCCAGCCAGCAAATGCCGGCCATCGGGCGACCAGGCCAAACGATTGATGCCGGCTTCGAGCCCCTGGGTAAATCGGAAAACAGCGCCCTGGTACTGGCCATTGATGTTTTCAACAAACACCCGCTTGATACCGCCGTGGGTCACTTCGCCATGGATCATCTGTCCGGCGTAGTCACCCACGCCGATAGCCGCCGGTTCACTGGGTGAATTGCCGATTTCATCCTGGGGCAGCCAGACGACCGGTGGCGTTTCCCGGATACCTTCCGTCCCGGCAAAATCCACGGAGCGTGAGCCGTAGAAGGCACCGGGTTTGACATGCACGATCTTGCTGGCTGGCAACCAGTCGCCCTGGTTGTCGGCAATGAAAAACTCACCGTCCACACCCTTGCCTATGCCATTGGGCGTGCGCAGGCCATGCGCGATAAATTCCACGCTGCCATCCTGCCGGGAAATTCTGATCGCCTTGCCGCGATCGGGAATCTGGGGCTGGGTGCTCGCGCCGCCCGGATCGATGGCGGTGGCGAGTGCCGCGTAAAAATAGCCATCTTCATAGCCCAGGCCAAAGGCAAATTCATGGAAATTGGTGGATACCCGCCACTGGTCCGACAGGGTGCGGTATTCATCGATAATGCCATCGCGGTCGTTGTCCACCAGTTGCGTGAGTTCGTGCTTTTGCAGCACAACTATCTGGTCATCCACGATGTGCAATCCCAGGCACTCGCCCAATCCCGACGCCACCTGGGTCACACGAATGTGATCGGGGTCCGCATCCAGCACACCATCGAGTATGTAGACACCACCCTCCTTATCCCAGGTACACAACGCCAGGCGTCCATCGCTGAAAAAATCCATGCCGCCCACCATGGGCTTGAACCAGGATGGCCGCGCCGCCGACAACGTAAAGGACGGATGAACCTCTTCCAGCGGGATTTTGTCACCGGGAATGCTTTTGACCAGCTCGCGGCGGGGAATATAAGGCACGGGTTGTGCCACCTGGTGTTGATGATGGCGCAGATTGGCTTCCGGAATCACACTAAAGGCTTTTTTACCCGGTGGAATCCATTGCAGGGAGACGGCAGCACCCGCGCCCGCCTGGAAATAATCGAGACGGATATCATTCAGGCCCTGCTCAAGTGTCACCGTCACATCCACTGGCGTGGGTCCCTGGTGCTGCCAGCGATCCACTACCTGCTCGCCATTGATCCACAGGCGTCCACCATCGTCGGTAACCAAGCGCAACTGATAACTGCCCGCGCTATCCACGTATAAAAAGCCATCGAAGATCAGGCGCACATCGGTGGTGACAGGACCCAGGTCTTCCACGTCATGGACATGCACCTGGGGTGCCACGCCGGAATGAACGGTTTGCGAAAAGGTTTGCGTCACGAAATCTTCGATATGGTATGCGGCCACCGCCAAGCCGGGTTTCAACGGATCCCCGGCGCCACCTGCCGCCTTGGGCTTGTCGTCGGTTTGGAGGGCGCGGCTGGGCACATCCAGGAAAAGTTCGTCCGGCGCGTCCGGTGTGGAGGACTCTTCCTTGAACGAGAGAATATAGCCGATCATCAAATCCGCATCGGCTGGCATCAGGTCCGGATGCGGGTTCATGGGAATATCGCCCCATGCGCCGCTGCCGCCCTTGATGATTTTTTCTGCCAGGCGTGTACGTGTCGCCGCCGATTTGTCGTAGCGGTTGGCGATGTCCACATATGCCGGGCCAATGGTCTTACGCTCTTCGTTGTGGCAAGCGTGGCAATCGCTGCCCGCGATCAGCTGCTTGCCTCGTTCAATCACGCCCTGGGGCTCCTGCGGCTGGATACCGGGCGTTGTTATCAGTCCGTCGAAACCGGGATGAAAATAAACCGTCAGCTCCGTGGGCGCATTGGCGTTCAACCAGAGCACGCCGGCAATGCTCAGGGTACTGTCCTTGCCGTGATCCACCTGCTCACGGCCGGATTCTTCAAAGCGACCGCTGGTCGAAAAATCCTTGTCCGACCGCAAGGACGTCAGGCTCGTCTGCAAACCAAGCTGTGCACCGGCCGGCAGATCACGCACGGCAAACTGCCGCTGCAAGCCGGTTTGCCGGCCCTTGTGCAGCGCTTCGGGAGACTCTTCAACGGCAATGCGCAGATCCTGCGCGATGAGGCTGTACTGGAATACCAGGCGATTGCCATCAAAACGGTAACCGCCGAAACGCACCTCGGGAATCAACCGCTGGCCATCGCGCGATATCACCCAGGTGGGAGACAGGTGTTTGTGGGTGTAATAGGCATACCCCTGCGCGCTGGGCTGCGGGCCATGGGTCGCGTTATAGACAGCACCATCAAACGCCACGCCGCCCTTCCAGGCTTTGTACAGCCCCGCATGCGCGGCATCGAACGCGATATAGATATCCTCGTGCAACGCCACGGTCACCATACGCGGCTGGCCATCGAGCACCGAGCGGAACACCCAGGGATCGAGCGGACGTTCAGAAGAACTGGCGAGGGACAGCGCACGGGGCGCCTGCTGAGGTTCAGCTGGCACGGGCAGTGCCAGCATCAATAACGAAAACACGCCGAGAAACCTGGCCCAACCACTCATAAACTACCCCGGATATTATTGTATGGCTCCGCCCTCACAAGGGGCGGCGATTGGGGTGAAATTTAAGAGCAAACAAACAGATCAGGCAATTAGGAATTTGGCTTTGCATTCGTATTCATACGCATGCGATCTCACCGGCCATGTAAAAACACGCCCGGGTTTGCGGACGCTTACATAACCGGACTCAGCGCCACATGCGCGGCAACACATCCACCTGGCCCGCCCGCTTGCGGTGCCAGATCGTCATTGCGATATGGCCAATGATCAGGGTGAGCAGTATCCATCCCAGGGTCCCGTGGAAATTATTGCCCAGGGAAACCATCCACTGAATTCTCTCGCCTTCGAATCCACTGAACACCGGAATACCAAATGGCTCGAAAGAACGGCCGGCGCCATATTGACGCAACAACGCCAGCGCCGGAACCAGGGCGCAAAGCGCATAAAGCGCGATATGGCCCAACCTGGCGGCAAGGCTGACCGACGCCGGCCGCCGCGCACGATTGATCAAGGCCCACAAGATACGAATGATAATCAACACAAAAAGTAAAAAGCCCAGTGGCCGGTGAGTCGCCCACATGAACTCGTCGATCGCACTATCCTCCATCGTTACACGCGCACCCACGGTGAGGAATTGCCAGAGCAACAGCAAGGCCATACCCCAATGCAGAACCCGGCTGACAAGGCCATAGCGACTCGTATTATCAGAAACGGACATGCGTCACCCCTTGAAGATCCAATAAAATTTTTCATAGCTGGCCTCAACGATAAAATCCGCTGACACCATCGCGCAAGGACCCTAGTGTACAGAAATGTTTGGATGCCAGGGAACAACAGCCGCAACAACAGGAATGCACTTGTTTACGCCAAGGTCACCAGGGGTGGCGGCGCGCCCTGTTCGCGCACCACATTGTGGATGAATTGCAACTTGGCAACGACGGGCGTGGCCAGGGCAAAGGGATAGAAATCCTGGTGTCCCATGCTGCGCGCCAGCACATTGAGCATGGCTGTCAGTTCAACCCAGGTATTGATGATATTCAAAAATTCGTCGGCCTCGACATCGTCCGGTGCGTAGAGCGCGTCCCGTGTAAAGGGCAGCACATCGAATTGACCTTCCGATGCGCGCATGCCAAAGGCGGCAGCGGTATTCAGGGTGTCCATCATATGCAGGTAATGCGCCCAGGTCTCGGCCCAGTCTTCCCAAGGATGCATGCTGGCATAGGCACTGATGAAACGCTGCGGCCAATCAGCGGGCGCGCCATTTTTATAGTGCTCATCCAGCGCCTGTTGATAACTGTACTGTTCATCACCAAACAGTGCGCGGCAGGGCTGCAACCAATGGCTGTTTTTAATCAGCAGGTCCCAATAAAAATGGCCGATTTCATGGCGGAAATGCCCCAGTAATGTACGGTAGGGTTCGCCCATGCGGGTTCGCACCTGAGCGCGGTAATCATCATCGGCTTCTTTGACGTTCAGGGTGATCAGGCCATCGTCGTGACCCGTCATGGGTGTGTTGCCCTGGGCGTCTTCACCCAGCAGATCAAACGCCAGGCCACTCGTTGGATTATCCGCACGGCTGGGAATAGGCAGACCCAGGGTCAACAGCTGGGCTATCAGGCGATGCTTTTCCTGTTCGATCTTCTGCCAGCGCTCGCGGTTGCCCTCGATGGAAAGATCCGGAATGGTGCGGGTGAGCCGGCAGGACGCACACAGACTGTGCGGGCTATCGGCAGGCTCCAGCCAGTTGCATCCCGCCTCGGTAAAATTGGCACAGCGTTTCACCGAAAACCCCGTTTGATCAGCCCACCAAACACCGGCTGTCTCACCGGGCGACAAACTCACCACCTGGTGGCTGTAAGGATCGTAACCCAGGGCTTTGGCACAGTTTAAGCAACTGCTGTTGCGGAAATAAACGGGTTGGCCGCAGGTGCATTGAAAACGGGAATTTTGTCCAAACGCAGCAATAGGCATAGCAGTACTCCTTCACTGGTGGCTGTCCATAAAGTGTAGACTGGATATGCACCTGTACCAGTCCGGCCAGCAGGCTTTTTACCCGGGCCGAATGGCAAGATCGCAGACTTCTGCCTGATATAAAAAATGGGTATAAAAATCAGGATTCTTGCGTTTCAAGAAAATCAATGATGGTGGATTTAGCAAATAGAATAAACGCTGCCATCTGATCCGCAACGTCCGTTTAGATGGGTTTGCTCACAAGAGTGACGCCATGGTCTTCAATTTTCCCAGCCGCCTCTTTACCAGTCACCTCTCTCCCAGCCGCCTCCCAGCGCCTTGTACAAATCGACCGCTGCGTTCAGGCGGGCGAGGCGTTGTTGTATCAAGGTGTCTTCCGCCTGGAACAGGCTGCGCTGGGCATCCAGCAGGGAAAGCAGGTCGTCACTGCCCTCGCGGTAGCGGACTTCGCTGAGGGTGAGGCTGCGGCGGGTTTCGTCGACGAGCTGTTGTTGCAATGTTTCCTGCGCGGCGGTGACCTGGGTGCGATCGAGGGCGTCCTCGACTTCCTGCAAACCGGCGAAAATAGCCTTGCGGTACTGCTCGATCAGAATGCGTTGCCGCGATTCACTGAGGCGTACCTGGTTGCGCAGGCGCCCGCCATCAAACAGGGTCTGTGCCAGGGATACACTCCAGCCGGTAGAATCCGAAGGGTAACTGAGCGAAAAGAGTTGCGAGGCGGCACGTCCCGCGGAAGCGCTGAGCTGCACGCTTGGCAGCAAGGCGGCACGCGCAGCGGCCAGATCGGCATCGGCGGCGCGCAGCTGGGCTTCCGCGCTGGCCAGGTCCGGGCGCTGGGCGATGAGCTGGGCGGGAACACCCGCATCAACCAGCGGCAAGGTCATGGCCATGAGATCCTGCTCGGGCGGCATGAAATCCTGCGGCGGCTGCCCCAGCAACAAAGCCAATGCCGCGCGGGTTTGCCGCAATTGCAATTGCAAGGGCAACAGGCTGGCTTCCTGACTGAGCAGACTCGCACGTTGGCGTGCCATATCCGCGCCCGTGGCCACCCCATTCTCATAACGGGTTTCAACGATACCCATCACACGCCGGGCGATATCCAGATTCCGTTCAGCGGTCTCGATACGCTGCTCCAACACCAACGTTTGAAACCAGCTGCTGGCCACCGCGCCGGCGATGCTCAATTGCACCGCCGCAAAATCGTATTGACTGGCCTCCGCGGCAGCGGCGGCTGACTGGCGGCCGGCCGACAACCGCCCCCACACATCCACTTCATAACTTGCACCCAGTGAAACACGGCTGGACTCGGAACGCTGCCAATCACCACCGTCTGCGCGCCCACGGTTTTCACCACTGCTGCCACTGAGGTTCAATGAGGGAAACAAGGATGCCCCCGTAATCGCCATTTGCAGCTCAGCCTGCTGTACCCGTTCAGTCGCCACCCGCACATCCGGATTCTGTTCCAGTGCCTGCGCGATCAGGACATCCAACCCCTCCGCCCCAAACGCCTTCCACCAATCCGCCGAAATCGCCTCACCCGCGTCCTCCTGCGCATTGTTCCAGTTCCCCGCCACCGCAATCTCTGGCCGGGGACCAACCGCAATAGAATGACAACCACTCAACATCAAGGTGGCAACCAGGGGCAATATCAACAATTTTTTCACTGTGGCCATACTCAAACCATTAAAAAACCAATCCATCCCATGACACATGAGCGCGGGGTGGGCTAAGGGCGATTGAGACCGTGTGCGGCAAGGATGCCGCACCCGAGCCTCCAGGGAGGGATTCACGGCGTGTCTCAATCGCCCTTAGCCCACCCCGCGCGGCCGTGCAGAATCACTCCGTAGCCAATGCCGCCACAGGGTCCAGCCGCGCCGCCTTCCGCGCCGGCAAATACCCGAACACCAACCCTGTCAAAAACGCGCACCCAAACGCCAATACCACCGGCAGCAACGAATAATGGATCGGCGTACCGAAATACCCCACCACCGCTGCCGCACCCAATCCCAAGCCAACACCGATCAAGCCGCCAATGGCAGACACCACCAGCGCCTCGATCAAAAATTGTTGCAGGATATGCCGCGTGCGCGCACCCGTCGCCATGCGGATGCCAATCTCCCGCGTACGCTCGGTCACACTCACCAGCATGATATTCATGACGCCGATACCACCCACCAGCAAGGAAATCGCCGCGATGGAACCCAACAACCACGTCAATGTATTTTGCGTTTCCGACACCGTATCGATCAGCGACGCCATGTTGTGAATCTGGAAATCCTCCGTGCCATGACGCTCCAGCAACATCGCGTGCGCATCGGCATGCACCTCGGACATTTTGCTGGTATCCGCCACGGCGATGGTGGCATTGCGCAAAAACGTCTGGCCAAAAATACGCAGGCTGCCAGTGGTGAAGGGCACGAACACCACATCATCCTGATCCTGCCCCATGGGCGAGGCGCCGCGCTTGCCCATCACACCGATCACCTGGAACAGAATGTTGTTCACCATCAGGTACTCACCCAGGGGATCGGCCTCAGGAAAGAATTTATCGGCAACTGTCCTGCCCAGCACGGCAACCGTGGCGTAACTCTGTTCATCTTCCGTGGTAAAAAACGTCCCCTGCTCCACCGGCCATTGCCGCGCCTTGGGAAACAGGGAGGATGTCGCGTTGATTTCGGCACTGTGATCGTTATTGCCGTAGCGCAGCGTCTGACCACCGGTCAATTCAGGAATGGCGGCAATGATATGCGGCAAGGTATTGAGCGCATCCACATCCGCCGGCACCAGGGTGGAAATATTCCAACGCCCACCCCGCTGGTTGGGGCCACCCGGACGCACCAGCAGCAGGTTGCTGCCCATGGCACTGATGCGATCCACCACCGCCTGCTTGGCACCGTCGCCAATGGCGAGCATGGTGATCACCGAAGCCACGCCAATCACGATACCCAGTAGCGTCAGCACCGTGCGAAACAAATTGCCGAAGAGTGAACGGAAAGCGGTTTTGGTCGCCTCCCACAGTTCGTTGATGATGCCCGCACCGCGCTTTACGGCCAGGGGTTTTGCCGCGGGAACATCCGCTTCCGGCATATGGCCGGGGTCCGACACGATCAGGCCATCACGGATTTCAATCAGCCGCTTGGCGTGGCTCGCCACCTGGGCATCGTGGGTGATCAGGATAATGGTGTGCCCATCGGCCGACAGCTGCTTGAGCAGGTTCATCACCTCCCTGCCGCTGTGGCTGTCCAGCGCACCAGTGGGCTCGTCCGCCAGAATGATCTGGCCACCGTTCATCAGGGCGCGGGCGATGGACACACGCTGCTGCTGGCCACCGGATAATTGCGAGGGCCGATGATCCAACCGCTCCTGCAAACCCAGCGCTGTCAGCAGTGACTCGGCACGGGTTTGACGCGCGTCCGGCGACAGCCCGGCATAGATGGCGGGCATGGCGACGTTATCGCGGGCGGTGAGGCCACTGAGCAGGTGGTAACTCTGGAACACAAAACCAAAGGCTTCGCGGCGCAGCAGCGCCAGGCCATCGCGGTCGAGCGTGGACACATCGCGGCCTTTGAAACGGTAGCTGCCCTGGGTGGGTTTATCGAGGCAACCCAGGATATTCATGAGCGTCGACTTGCCCGAACCCGACTGTCCCATGATGGCGACGAACTCACCCGGATAAATATCCAGGTCTATGCCATGCAACACCGGGGTTTCCAGCTCGCCGTTGCGAAAGACCTTGGTGACGCCGCGCAGGGAAATGAGCGGTACGTTTTCCTGTGACTGAGAGGTCATTAGCGGAACATCCTCGGGCCGCCCATACCCGGGCCTCCGGGGTTGCGGTTCTGCGTGGTGGCGGGCGCCTCTGACCCTGTCTGACGCACGCTGGTGACCACGACCTCGCCTTCTTCCAGCCCCGAACGAACCTCGGCCTGGATGCGGTTGGTGACGCCCAGCATGATGTCGCGTGCCTGCATCTGGCCATTCCTGCCAATCACCTGCACTTGCGCCCGGCGTTCGGTCACCGCGGCAGTGGCACGCTGGCGGGCACCTGGCCCCCGTTCGCCGGCAGGCCACTCGCCCCTGGCGCGATCACCAAAAGGCCTGTCTCCCGCCGGTCTCTCGCCAGGGGTTCTCTCACCAACAGCTCTATCACCAAAGGCTCTTTCACCAGGAGTCCTGTCACCAGCGGGCCTTTCACCAGGCGATCGTTGCCCCGCCGGTGAGCCGTCGGTGTCGGCTTCCGCAGCGGTGTTGCCATTCTCCCCGCCAGGTTCCGTGCCCGGTGCGTCCGCACCCGGGGGACGCTGGAAGGAGGACTCGTTCATACGGACCGCCGCCATGGGTATCAGCAATACATTGCGCGCTTCGGACTCCACAAAAAACACCTGGGTGCTCATTTGGGTCATCAGCGTGCGCTGTTCATTGGGCACATCAAACAGTGCGTTAAAGAGCACCACGTTATTCAACACCTCGGGCGTGGGCTGGATGCGATCCAGCGTGCTGTACCAACGGCGGCCCTGGCTGCCCAGGGTGGTGAAGTAGACCGGCATGCCCACCCGCAGCTTGCTGATATCGGCCTCGGATACCTGGGTCTGCACGGTCATGGTACTCAGATCGGCAATGCGCATGATGGTGGGCGCCTGCTGGTTGGCGTTGAGCGTCTGCCCCTGGCGGGCGCTCAGGCTGACCACAGTACCGTCCATGGGCGCATAGATATTGGCAAAATCCAGGTTGGCCTCCTGGGCGCGGAGGTTGGATTCCGTCTGCTTGATCTGGGCCTTGAGCACATCGATCTGGGCAATGATGGAGGTCAGGGAGGCTTCGGCACTTTCCAGGGATTCGCGGGTGGAAGCATCGGCCTGATGCAGGTTTTTCTGGCGCTGGTAGTTGATGTCGGCCAGCTTACGCTGGGCCTCGCGGTCGCGCAGCTGCGCCTGCTGGCTGGTCAACTGGGCCCGGGTGCCGTCCACATTGGCGGCATACACCGTGGCATCGATCTCGGCAAGGAGGTCGCCCTTTTTGACATCGCTGCCCACATCCACATGGAGGATTTTCAGCTGGCCAGACACCTGGGCGCCCACATCCACGAAATCCCGCGGCTGGAGCGTACCCGTGGCAGTGACCAGGTTTTCCAGGCTACCCCGCTCAACCACGGCGGTGTTGTAAACCGGCGTGTCATCCTCGCCAGAAAACAGCCAGTAGCCCACACCAGCGGCAATAACCACAACCAACAACCAGAAGTAAGGACGTTTCCAAAAACGGGTAGAAAACAACTGGGCCCTGGCCCGGACAAAGGATTGAGTCATAGACATATCCACAGAATCAGCAAACAGGCCCGCAGTATAGCCGAGGGAGGGGTGCGGATTCAGATGTGGGATATTACTTCCTCATTGTTTTCATAATCTTGTCAGCGGTAATCTCCCCTAAAATCCATGATGATCAAAAGTGGAAAATTCTCATAAATCAACCCGGGGAGGATCTACATGAAAAAGCCCCGATTTACCGATAGTCAGATCATTGCCGTGTTGAAGCAGACGGAGGCTGGCACCCCGGTCCCTGATCTATGCCGTGAACACAGCATCGAATGCTGGTCGATGGACTTCATGCATGACAGCCTGGAAGACGGTCGGCATTATTGGCTGATCAATGTGATTGACGGGAAGGACTCTGTATCAAAGTGGACCTCTCCTTTCCACCTTGCGCATGATTCGCGCGTTGTATCAGGTGATTGAGTGGCGTGGCGTGTCGCGCTTAGATCCGCTGCGATAATGGCCTTGAATATATCAGTGGTGCATTGGCAGCGTGGGCTGCAAGCCGAAGTTGGCCATGGTGGCCTGACTCTACTTTTGAATCCGATGGGAAATGGGGGGATTACCGTGTGAACTGCTTGCGGGAGTGGATTTATGTGTAATAGTGGTAGTGTTCAAAACTCTGTGTCATTTCCTTATCCTACCCCAAACGGAGATGAC